>CAWBKE010000013.1:0-299487 GCA_963789245.1 uncultured Acidobacteriaceae bacterium
GATGCTGTCGCAGCCCGCGACGAAGATATTCTTCAAGACGAGCGAGCCTCATGCGTCGGAGTGGATCTCGAAATCCATCGGCGAAGTGGAGGTAGAGCGGTTCCGGGAGAGCCGGACGCGGGGCGTGTTCCCGCAGCACCGGGAGAACGAGCAGCGGGAGATCACGCGCGAGCCGCTGGTCATGGCGTCGGAGATCGGAGGACTTGAACCGCTGCACGGGTACCTGAAGCACGGCAACCTGGTTGTGCAGATGCGGATACCGTATCTGAAGCTGGAGGAGCCAGCGGAGAAGTTCATCGAGCGGAAGATGACGACGCCGGCGATGCCGGCGACAGAGCCGGAGCCTGTCGCCGCGCAGCCAGCGCCGGCACGGAAGCCGGTACGTTCCGTCCAAAAGAAGCAGGAGCAAGCGCAGCAGCCAGCGGCGGTGAACGAGCAGACGCCGTTCTTCGAGTGAATTCATACTATTCATAGTTGCGACCAGGGTATCTACTCGCTTCGATGCTATAATTCCGGCCATGAAACGCCACAATGCGGCACTCATTGCAGTTGCACTAAGCGGCATCATTGTAGGCACTCCAGTCGCACGATGCGGCGGTCAGGCAGCGCAATCCAAACCCGCTGGATCAACGCTTAAGATCGTCAATGACGACCTCGTAAAGGTCAACGACGGCGATTGCATCGGCTGCTTCTACGCCGTGAAAGGGAGCATCTACAACCCGAACAGCGACGGCGTGAAGAATGTGGTCGTCCGCTATTACATATGGAAAAAGTGGATGGGGAAGGATGGACATGGCTCAGCCATCAAGGAAACTGGCGGGCTTGTATCGGCAACGATCAAATATCTTCCGCCGAAGCAGACCGTAGACTTTATGGCCACAAGTCATGATGCCCCTGTAATGTCGGAGAAAAGCGGTCTAATGCCCGACCCCATCAGTGCTGAAGTCACCGCCGCGTGGGATAAATAGGAAGTCGGCCTGATAAGGAGGCCGCATGACGAACGGAAGCCTTACACTTCCATCCGCAGGCGAAGTGGACAGAGCATGCGCAAAATTCAACCCTGACATGAACGGACCCGACCCCGCGTTGTTCAGGCTCTTTACACATTATCCAGAGAATACGGACCCATCCCAAGTTCTCCTGAAAGTAGTGACTCTGAACTCCCTATACTCGACCCTGATTCGTGTGAATAGCCAATATTCACCAACTGACAGTAAATATGCACCAACTGTCTACGAGGTGGCCCGACACATCGTTGAGCTTAAGATAGACGATGCATTAGGCCGTGGGGACGATGCGTTGGTCGAGAAAATTACAAATGTCAAAGTGGCTGGCAGGAATCATTACTATTACTCTTTTGCGACCAAGTATTGCAGCTTTCACCGACCTGAATCCTACCCGATCTTCGATTCGCGCGTAAAAGAGTATCTTTGGCGGCCCAGAAATGAGGGAGGTCTTCGCAGATTTCAACAGCAGGTACTATGGAACTACACGGAGCTTAAGATAATTATCAATGAATTGCGGGATCAGTACGGCCTCCGGGATTTTTCGTACAAACAGATCGATGCATTTCTCTACCTTGAGGGAGGGAAGTTGCTCGCTGCCAAAGAGAAGAACAAGCCCGCGGCCTAAGCCGCCGCATCTACCACCTACCACCAGCCGTCACCAGCGTCGCCGGGTGTGCCAGGTCTCGATTCTGAGAACCGAGAATGGACAAACGAGGTGAAGCGATGATTACGATGTCGAAACCGATCAGCTCCGGCCAGGCGCAGGCGTACCACAAGGAAGAGTTCGCCAACGCCAGGGAGAACTACTACACGGAAGGCGAGCGTGTGCGCAGCGAGTGGCAAGGACAACTTGCCACTCGCTGGGGCCTGCACGGAGAGGTCCAGGAGCAGCAGTTCGCGCGTCTGGCCGAGGGGCAGCACCCGGAGACAGGCGAGCAGTTGGTTCGGCATCAGACGGCCCGCGAGTACGTCAACGCCAATGGCGAAACCGTCCGCACGATGGAGCACCGGGCGGGATGGGATGCGACGGTCAGCGCGCCGAAGTCTGTATCTCTGACTGCGCTTGTTGGCGGCGACGACCGCGTGCGAGATGCCCACAGGGAAAGCGTGCGCACGGCGCTTGACGAAATGGAGAAGTACGCGCAGGCCCGCATGGGCGGCAATGTCCCGGCGCAGACGACAGGCCAGTGGGTTGTGGCGAAGTTCGAGCATGACTCTAGCCGCCCGGTCGATGGGTACGCCGCGCCGCAGTTACACACGCATGCGGTTCTGTTCAATATAAGCGAAACGGCGGACGGCCAGACCCGCGCGTTGCAGCCGCAGGAGCTTTACAAGACGCAGCAGTACGCGACGGCGGTGTATCGTTCGGAGCTTGCGGCGCAGTTGCAACGGCTGGGCTACGAGATCGAGCGCGGCGAGCATGGGCAGCCGGAAATCAAGGGCTACACACAGAAGTATCTGGAGGCGTCGAGTCCGCGGCGGCAACAGATCGAGAAGCACATGGAGGCGGCGGGTGTGCGCGGGGCTGGCGCCGCGCAGATCGCGGCGCATCAGACGCGGGATGCGAAGCAGCCGCTCTCGCACCAAGAAGTGCGCGAGCAGCATCAGAGACTCGCTGCTCAACACGGTCATCAGCCGCAGCACGTTGTCAGAGAGGCGGCGCAGCGGCCCGGTGTGGAGTTGAAGCCGGAGCATTCGGGAGTCGCCGCGCACGAGGGCGTGAGCTATGCGCGCGAGCGCGGCATGGAGCGCGAGGCCGTAGCCGATGAAAGAACGCTGATGCGCGATGCCCTCAAGCACACGATGGGCGAAGCGCGGTTGCCGGAGGTGCGCGCCGACTTCGAGCGGCGTGTGCATTCGCATAATCTGATCGAAGTGGAGCGCAGGCCAGGTCTCCCAGGACGCGCGTTCACGACAGGCGAAATGCAGGGTTACGAGCGCGAGCTAATCGAGCGGATGAAGCTGGGCCAGGGCACGCGCGAGGTTCTAGCAGACGGCAATGTACGCGAGGACGTGATGCGGGAGCACACACACTTGAGCGCGAGCCAACGGCACGCGGTCGAAGATGTGTTGACAAGCCGCGACCGCATGATGGCCCTTGAAGGTGTTGCGGGGGGAGGAAAAACTACTTCCTTAGCCGCTGTCCGTGAAGGGGCCGAGCGCGCAGGCTATCAGGTCGAAGGACTCGCGCCGACATCGCGGGCCGCACAGAAGCTCGCCGAAGCGGGCATCGAAACTCAAACGCTGCAAAGGCATCTTGCACGCGGCGAGCGGCAGGACGACGGACAGAAGCGGCTCTATGTAGTCGATGAATCGAGCATGGCGAGCACGACGCAGATACACACGTTTGTGGAGCGGCTGAGAGAAAACGACCGGGTGCTGTTCGTAGGCGACGTGCGGCAGCATGAGGCGGTCGAAGCGGGCAGGCCGTATGCGCAGTTACAAGAGGCCGGGATGCGCACAGCCAGACTGGACGAGATCATCCGGCAGAAAGACCCGGCGCTCAAAGAGGCCGTGGAGCAGCTTGCGCGCGGCGAAGTGCGCGAGGCCATCGGCAATCTGAACAGCCAGGGCCGCGTGCACGAAATCGGCGACCGGGAGGAACGCATAAGCGAAATCGCCCGCGAGTACGTGCGCTCGCCGGAGCGGACGTTGGTTGTGTCGCCGGATAACGCATCACGCCGCGAGATCAACGACGCCATCCATCGCACGATGCAGAATGAGGGCAGGGTCAGCGATAGCGAGCAGAGCGTGCACGTGCTCTACGCACGGCAGGACGTGGCGGGTGCAGACCGGCAGCACGCACAAAACTACGAGCGCGGCGACGTACTGCGCTACTCGAAAGGTAGCAAGCCTCTCGGCATCGAGCCGGGAGAATATGCGCGTGTGTCGCACGTAGACCGCGAAAGCAACACGCTCACAGTGAAGCGGCGCGGCGGCGAAGAGATGAGCTACGATCCGCGCCGCTTGCAGGGTGTGACCGTCTACCGCGACAGCGAGCGCAAGTTCGCGCAGGGTGACCGCGTGCAACTCACGGCCCCTTACCATGAACAGAAACTCCCTAACCGAGAACTGGCGACCATCGAGCGGATCGAGGGCAACGGCAACCTGAAACTCCGCACGGACTCGGGGCGCGAGGTCGAGTTCAACGCGCGGCAGCATCCACATCTCGATTACGGTTATGCGGTGACGAGCCACAGCAGCCAGGGCCAGACCGCAGACCGCGTGCTGATCCACGTGGACACGGAACAGGCTCCGGGCGAACTCGTCAACAGCCGCATGGCCTATGTGTCGGTGTCGCGCGCTCAGTTTGACGTGCAGATGTACACGAACGACGCGAAGGCGCTGGGATACGAACTGAGCCGCGACGTGTCGCACCCGACCGCGATCCAGCAAGAGCCACTGGCAGCACAGAAAATGGCGCCACAAGCGGAAAGCATACAAGTCACGCAAGGCTTGAGCGTGGGCTGAGGAATGGTCTCCAGCAGCTTGGGGGACTTGACGTACAGAGTTTGGGCAGGCAGAACGAGATTGACCAGGCCAAGGGTGGGTTCCCGTGGTTATCGAGTGCGTCGGAGATTTAGCGTCAATCCAGCCAGTTGGGCTGTCATTCACTCGGCTCGCAAGGATTCAACTGGATTGATCGAGGCCGCGCGACTGGCAGGAAATACAGCCGCCAGCATGGCAATGATCAACAGAGCCGACACGGATATGCAGATGGAGACCGGGTCAACACTGCTGGTCTCAAACAGAAGCGTGCTGACCAGATGCGCGCCGGCAAAAGCTGCGATTAGTCCCGCCAGAACTCCGATGCCTGTAAAGGAAGCAGCATCTCGCAACATTAGAATCAGGATATTTGCCCTACTCGAACCAACCGCCATCCGCACACCAATCTCGCGCGTACGTTGCGTGACGGAATAAGCGACAACACCATAGACGCCGATGGCTGCAAGCGTCAGTGCCAGCAATGCAAAGATGCCGAGCAAGACAGCGACCATCTTTTGCCGGGCCAGCGAGTCGGAGAGAATCTCGTCGATGGTTTCAACGTGATAGATCGGCTGAGTCGGATCAAGATCTCTCACCGCCTTGCGTACTTCCGAGACTACGCTCATGGGGTCGGTATTCGTGCGAATGAGAAGCACCGCATGCACGTCAAAGCCAGGATAATAAAGTACAGGCTCGGCCTCAGTCCCAACTCCCAGATCGTGAGCGTTCGAGACCACTCCGATCACAGGCATCTTCACTGGATGCGGACTAAGGACATTCATCAGGATGCTTGAAGTGAGCGGGTCTTTACCCGAGAGATAACGCCGCGCAAACGCCTGATTGACGATGATCAGATTCGTGCTATTTTCGACGTCTTTCCGTTCGAATACTCTGCCCTGTTCCAGTCGGAGGCCCATCGCCTGGAAGAATTCCGGACTGACCTCGCGAATCTGTTCCATCGGTAATGCTCCGGGAGCACGGGCAGCTTCACCGGCGATGAGAAATCGCGTCATCGCATGAGATGCCCGGAACGGAAGGGCAATGGTGGTTCCCGCTGACACTATGCCTGGCGATTGTGTCAGCTTGTCTATCAATCTCTCGTAGAAGTGACTCGTTGCCGGGGTCCCATACTGATAACGAGGTTGCGGTAGTGTGATCTCAACGCTGAGCAGGTGATCGGTACGGAAGCCGGGATCTACCCGGATCAGCTTTTGGAAGCTTCGGATCAGCAGAGTTCCCAGAAAGAGCACAACAATGGCAATTGCGATTTCTGTGGAGATGAGCGCACGGCTGCTCCAGCTTCGTCGGCCTGTACCGCCGCGGTCGCCGGGGCGTAGCGAATCGGCCAATCTGTTTTGTTTCTTCCTCGTTGGCAACAGCGCGAAGAGGAAGGCCGTGAACAGACACACGCCTGCTGCCACCAACAGGACAGGAAGATTAAGCTCAACCGATTGGATCAACGAGGGATCCGCTCCTGCGGTATGCGCAAACGCCACCCGCAGGAGTGGAAGAGTCAGCGCGGCGAATCCCGTCCCCAGCAGACCTCCCAGCAGACACAGAATCATGGTTTCGGAGAAGTATTGAGACAGCAGACGGAGGCGGCTTGCTCCGAGCGCCTGCCGAATGGCGGTTTCGCGAGCGTGAGCAGCGGAGCGTACCACCAGTAGGTTCGCGACATTGGCGCACGCGATACACAAAACCAACACGACACAGCCCAGAAGAGTGAGAATGGCAGGCCGTAGCGAGCGTACAAGCTGCTCACGTAGCGGAGTCAGCAGCACGCCGATGTTTCTATTTGTGGCAGGGTAGGCCAGCGCAAGTCTCGCCGCAATGGACTGCATATCGGCTCGGGCCTCTGCTAAATCGACACCAGGCTTAAGCCGTCCCAGAACATCCAGGGTGTGTCCTACGCGCCGGGTCTGCGACTCTTTGTCCATCAACGAGAGCGGCATCCAGAATTCACCGGTCGCTGGATAGGCGGCTCCGGGCCGCAGTACGCCGATCACGGTGAAGCTAACGCCATTGAGATCGATAGTGCGGCCAAGGATACCGTGATCGCCCCCAAAGTAGCGTTGCCAGGCTTCGGCACTGAGCACGACGATATGATTTGCGTTCGGTGTGTCATCCTGTTCCACAAATGTGCGGCCCATAAGGGGTGACACGCCGAGAAGCGAAAAAAGATTGCTGGATGCGAGAACCGTGCGGACCTGTTCCCCATGATCTCCCATAACCAGCGACATGGTATCTGAGCCCGCCTCTGACCCGGCGACGGAATATGCTGCAATCTGCTCGAAGCTCGTCTGCTGTCTTAGCCAGTCCTGATAGTCCAGAAAGTTGACCTCAGCGCCGCCAACAATCTGGGGATGTGTCTCATAGATACCGATGATGCGATCAGCGTGCTGAAAAGGCAACGATCGGAGCAGCAGCGCGTAGGCCGCGCTGAAGATCGCTGTCGTCGCGCCGATGCCGAGAGCGAATGTCAATACCGCAGTCACGGTAAATCCGGGTGATTTGGTGAGCCGACGGAACGCATATCGTATGTCCATGCGGATAATCTCAAGCGTGAGCGCGGCATCCACGGCGATGACTTGTTCCTTCGTTACGGTCGGGTTGCCAAAGCGAAGTAAAGCATCACGACGCGCTGCATCCGCCGACATGCCGGACGCTACATTGTCCGCAGTTCGCATTTCGACGTGGGATCTCAGCTCTGCTTCGATTTCGCGATCGACATTGGAGTGAGAAAACAGATTCAGGATGCGATGGACGAGTGACATAGAACCCCTCAGGCGTACCGCAACATCGCCTGCACGCCTTTCACCAGCTGTTCGAAACTCTTTTCTGCTGCCTGCAATTCCTTTTTCCCGAGGGCGGTCAGCTTGTAATACTTCGCATTTCTGTTCGTCTCCGTCAGTGTCCATTCCGAGCTGATCCATCCGCTCTGTTCCATGCGGTGCAGGGCAGGATAGAGAGAACCCTCCTCAACACGCAATAATTCATCCGAAGCTCTCTGGATGTGGAGGACAATTCCGTACCCGTGGAGAGGGCCCGCCTGAGAGAGCGTTTTGAGAACTAGAAAACCGAGGGAACCCAGAAGATCATTTCTCGCCATACGCACCTATCTCCCGCAAGCGACGACGCGCGCAGAATATACCTAGAAAAATAGGGGTGTCAACTAACGCGATGCCGAGCGAGAGACGGACGTGTCGAATCCGACCGCGATCCAGCAGCGACGCGCAGAAAATTAGGCCGCAATCGGAAAGCATACAAGCCGCGCAAGGCTTGAGTGTGGGCTAAAGAACGGCTGTCTTCGGGTCAGCCTTTTTATGGTCTAATAGGGATGTTGGCTTGATGGCGGAATCGGCATACGCGGTGGTCTCAAAAACCATTGGGAGCAATCCCGTGTGGGTTCAAGTCCCACTCAAGCCACCAGATCGATCCAGCCCTCTGCCTTCCCCAAAAATCAATGCCGAAAGATTCCCCAGGGTGATCAGTCGGGGGCCGAGGCTGATTCTCGTAAAAAAGTCGAAATTTACACATTTTCTTGCACAGTTTCTAGTGTCTCATCTCTATCATGCTGAAAGATAACTAGTTACTGGCAGACGCAGCGGACTCAAAATCCGCCGAGGGCAACCTCATGGGGGTTCGACCCCCCCTCCCGGCACCATCTCTAAAGTCTTGTCCAGTGCGGCTTTCACAGGTAGCCATTCCTGAACGTCTCCGTGACCACCCTGTCCGAATTTGCCATGGCTGTGTAGGTAATGGTCGCAGCGGGAATGCTAGGAAAGGTGCTCGCATCCAAAATATGAATTCGGCTTAGCCCGGCCGGACGGCCCAGCAGGTCCGAGCTGTACAGCGTGTTCCTCTTTCCCATCGGAAAACTGCCTCCGGCGTGAAAGCTTCTGCCGGGAGCCACCATAGTGAGATTTAGCGGTGGAACGATGCCGAACCCAGCTAAGGTTCGGCGTAACAATGCCTGGGACCGCCCAGCCACCTGCAGTGCAGCCGGGTTGGCAACGCCTCGGATCTGTATCTCGTCCCTGGTAGCCTCAGACGAATTGACGGTCAGTTCCAAATGACCCGAATCGGACGAATGCAGAAATCCCTGAAACAAATAGAAACGGCCTTCGATATTGTCGAGAACGAGTCGCCTCTGAAATAGCGAAGGAAACATCGATCGGATGGTTCGCCGAAACATGTCGCTCAATCCATACACTTGAAAGTGAACATAGTTATTGCTGAGTGCCGGATTGAGGATCTCAAAGAATACTTCGGCTAGGGTAAAACGCACGGCCAAGTCCTTGGCCCGACGGTACGATAAGAAGGGAAAGAAGAAATACTGACTATCTTGTATATGAATCGGCTTGTTCAATAACTTAATAGATCTGGCAATAAGCCGTGTAGTAGAAATGGCGCCAATCCCCACAAAGAGTCTCTTTACGGGCACTTTGTGCAATGAGCCATCCCTTACATTCACAGTAGACAGGGTTACTCCATCCGCTTCCTCCTCAAACTCAATGGCATAGAAACCTTTGTGGATCTTTGTCCCATCCAGCTCTAGTTTTTTCCACAGCAGACGGGGGTTGAATATGGAGCCATAAGGACAGCCTTCAAGGCAATAGCCGCAGTAGTGGCAAGTAGAAGGCCCTCCAGACGAATCCACAGCGACACGGGCGCGACCGAAGCCAATCCCTTTCCTTCGTAGAGCTGGTTCGCGGCTATCCAGAAAATTAAGTAGTGCCTGAGTTTGTTCTGACTTAGTGAGCGCGGTTGTTTTGTCATGATATAAGGGAAACGACTCTTCCAGGTTGTCTAAGTCAGCGCTTATCGGCACAAACTGCGATAGGTTCCTATAAGAATCGGCCAGATCGGCGGAAAAAATAGGCCAATCGCCCATGTCGTGGTCCGTATAAGGGAGCATGGCAGCACCCCACACGTTTCCAAATCCCCCAAGGCCGTGGGATAGATCGATCTTGCATTGCGTGGTAGAGCAGGAGATGCATTGCGGCCGCTCATAGGGAAAGTTGGATCCGAAGGTGAATCGCTTTTCAACGCCTTGTGCGGAAGTTACCGGCGGTGGAAACAAAGTCTCGACGTGCTGGCGTGGCCAATCTGCCGGCTCAGTAGCCGCGAGCGTTTCCACCATCGCTTCTCTTTCCGGCTCCAGATCGTAGGCGACATCCAGGACTTCAAAGGGCACTCCGAGGCGTCGAAGCGCATAGGCCGCGGCAATCGCCGTGGGGCCGGTCCCCAGAATGAGGTTGGGTATCCGTTCAGAGTTCACGGGCTCCATAACTATCCAAACCAAAATTGCTCTTGCCCCCGGCAACGCCGAGAAACTCTACACCGGTTCCATCCTTCGAGCATAACAGGTGATCTCTATCGAAATGCGAGTTTGCGATTTTCCTCGAAGTCGCCGCTGGATTTGACATTCCGACGGCTCACAAATGCTCACTGTGCCTCTAGTTGGTCACGAGCCACACATCCACCTGCGGATATCGCGCGAACTTGCATTTCGGAGGTGCCAAGATTTAACCTGAGTCACGCTCTCGAGCTGGAACACTGTACATCGAATCGTAATTGTGATGCTGAGCACGGCTTCTGTCCCGACATCGACCACCCGACATCCGCCTTCTCAAAAAGGTCGTCGCAGCATCGCGCCCCTGTTTTTCCTTCTTCGGCCGTACCAATGGGTGAAGAATATTCTGGTGTTGTTGCCGGTACTCCTGTCGCACACCTGGAGCAATCGAGCCATCGCCAGCAAGGCGCTCCTTGCCACCGTCTGCTTCTGTCTCACGGCGTCGGCAACATATATTTTTAACGATATCCTCGATGTACACTCTGACCGAGCCCACGCCCGCAAGAAATTGCGGCCCTTGGCAGCCGGTACGGTTAAGACAGGAACTGCCATTGTGCTGGCCGTGGTTCTCCTGGCAGTTGCCATCTTCCTTGCCGCGAAGCTTCCTTTGTCTTTCAGCATAATGTTGGCCATATATTTATTGTTTACTATCCTATATTCGCTCTACCTAAAGACCAAAGTCATCCTGGACATCTGTACTCTGGCTGGTCTATACACCATTCGTCTCTTCGCCGGAGGAGCAGCTACCGATATCCCCATTTCCGAATGGACCGCTGCATTCGCAATGTTCTGCTTCCTAGGTCTCGCGGCCGTCAAACGGTACTCCGAACTGCAAGCTTTGCCGGAAATGGGGGAATTAAATAATCGTCGCGGCTATGAGCAAATTGACAAGAGCGCCATTCAAGTACTTGGTTTGAGCTCCATGATGATCTCAGTCCTGGTTCTTGTCCTATACCTCCGTAGTCCCGAAGTTACGCTTCTATATAGGCACTCAGAAATGCTGCGGTTAGTTTGTCCGGTCTTGCTGTACTGGTATGGGCGAATCTGGATAGTTGCCGGCAGGGGGAGAATGCACTCAGACCCGATCATTTTTGCACTGCGTGATCGCGTAAGTCTGATCGCAGCGGCCGTCATTATAGGCATCGGATTTGCATGCAGGTGACCAGGTCAGAATCCTAAGGCCGTGTTGTTTGCTATATAGCAGGCTGAGGGCGGGCTGCCGCGCAGAACGGCGTATATCTTCACTGTCGTATATGGGCTTACGTTTCGAACGTATCCAACATAACCTACGTAACTGCTCTTTATTCCGGGATTGTCAGCTCTGATCGCCGGGCGCCAGTCGCCAACGGCAGCCAGGCCGGTGATAATTCCGTCGCTGGTTGCAATGATCTGCTGCGGTGGCTCCTGGTGCTTGTAATCCCAGGCCCAACCTGCGATCCGAAGGGCCTGCCGTCCCATTCCGTCCATTGGTGTAGTGGAATCCACCGCTCCTGTGCATTGATCCGGCGAAATCTGGCGATAGACAGAATCCAAAGGTCTGCCTAGTTGGGAATAGGTATCGCCATAGTAAATTGATAGATGGTTTTCTTGCAGGTAGGGAAGTTGTTTTAGCAGGTAGTCAGGTTTCACGCCTACCCCAAGGTAGAATTGCTTCGAGTCATTTACGCCGGTGAACAGGGCCATGGACGCCACGTAGAGTTGGAACCCATGCCGCCGCGCTTCTCTAATCGGGTATTGCGCCAGGTATGCTCCTCTCGCCATGATAGCCAGCAGGCAAACCTGCACGACCACAAAAGGAACCCGCGTTCGCTTAATCGTAGCTGTGAACCCCAATAGCATCAGACCGAGACAGCACCAGAAGACCAGCACGACGGTCTGGTATCGCGAGGAAAACGCGTAGTTCAGCCCGAAGTTTGATCTTCCCAGTGCCGTGGCGAAGCCCGTGCCGACGCAGAACAGCAACGTGAGAACTAGTTGAATAGAGAATGCCTGCCTGGTTCGAATAAACAGACGCGAGCGCAGGACGAGGGCACATGCGAATCCGGCGCCGGCTACTCCAAAGATGCCCGCCAGGACGGGATTCGCGTGTACCCAAACAGTTCCGAGATACACCGCTACAAACTGCAGACACCGGAGCGGATTCTCTCTGAATGACCCCGCATTGGCCTCGGCCTGGCGGCTGACGTAGTGATAAAGATAGAGCGCAATGGTGAGCGCCCCAGTGCCGGCGAGACTCAGAACCACCGAGCGTCGCAATCGAAGGAATAGCGCTGCCACAACCAGCAGGGGCCAAACAAGATTGCCGTTTGCCAACGACAAGGTTGCTCCAAAAGCTGCGGCTATTGAAAGTGCAATGAACTTCCACGAGGACGGGTTGCCAGATTCCCGCTTCGAATCGATCCAGTAGAGAAGCAGCCCGATAAATGAAAGCGTCGCAAACAAGCCTGGAAGCATGAAGCAGGGTTCAAAGCCCCATACGAAGTTATGCCATTGGGACGGACAGAACAGGCAGAACGCTGCGAGGCCGGTACCGGCGAGCCATAGCCGCCCGCGCCAACCGCCGAGTACTCGCATGCTCCAACTCAACAACAACCAAAACAGGAACTGAATTACCAGGATGCTGGTCAGCAGAAATATCTGCCGGGCGTGAAACAGACGCAGGTCCGCGAGCATGAACAGTTTCGTGAACACGACCCTATGTTCATCGTGCTGGGCCCAGAGCCAATGGGGAGAGAGCGGGTTGATCCCATTTACCATTGGGTCAATCTGCACCCAACCATCGTCCCACGGCAGGCTCGAGTAGCTGACCACCACCATGTACGCCGCTACCCCTATGGTGATGATTCCAGCCAGAAGGATCGCCCAGGAAAAGGCCGTAGAGGCCCCCAATCCGCGCGTCTTCCAACTCTTCGCATCCGCGCTGCTGTCAAGCTTCGAGATTGCTGGAGTACTATTCACGTGGCCGGCCATCAAGAGAGTCTGGACTATTTGTCACATCATCGCAAAAGACGTCGTTCTTTGCCAGGCGACAATTTGACAGCCCTGGTGCTGCCCTCTCATTTGCGCGCGCCCTGCGCTTGCTGGTAGGAGACGAGCAGTTAACCTGCTCCCCTCGGGATGGCGGGACTGGCAGACGCAGCGGACACAAAATCCGCCGGGGGCAACGTCATGGGAGTTCGCCCCTCCGGCACCACTCCGTATTCGTGTCAGACATTTCGTGTCACGAGCGTACACCGCTGGGCTCGGATTGAATCGCTGCCTGTGATTAGTTTTCGGGTGGGGAGAGATTCGCAAATGCGGAGTGATGCGACAATCTCAAGTTCGTAACTGCGTTCGGCAATTCCGGGATGAGTTTCAGTTCTTCCGCCATCAAGCCTTCCATTAGCCGCAGAAAGTCTTTTCTTGCAAATTCGAGGTTCATCCAATTGCCTTCCTCCATCAATGCCTGCCGGGCTTTAAAGTGAGCTGACAGTTCGGCACTGTTGTGAAAGGCCACAGCGTTTCGGAACTGTTGAAGCACTTCGTAACAGGCCTCACACTCTACCTGTACCTTCAGGATTTGATTCCCATGTCCCGGAAAAAGTACCCAGAGCGGATCAAATGCGTACACTGCCCGCGAATCGGTATCAGTTAGCGTTGCGAACCAGCCAAAGAAGGCGGTTCTGACCGCGTCCCTGAGATCAGCGCGGGAGAAAAAGGCATCTTGGGCTACTTCGACTCGTCCGTGTGGGCCGGAGAGTTCTTCGACCAGGAAGGCCAATCGTTTGATCTCAGGCGCCCGCAGACGCACGAGGATGTACCGCTCGATTGCCTCTTCACGAGATAATCGGGTTTTCGGCCCCATCCTAGGAAGTCGCGGTTTCCGCGCCATGAACCGATTTTACGTGAGTAATGGACTGACGGCTTTGGAACACACCACTCTTCACATCTCGTTGGAAATTGCAATGTCCCAAGTTGGAAGCGAGATTTGGATGCGTTTGCCGTCTCTGACGGATTCCTAATGCGTTGATCCCTTGCTTCTTCCCATCCTGTGTTTCTTCCCACCCTGCTTACGGAGTGTCGGGCTAAAGAGACTGTGTCGCAACCCGGTGTCGCCGCTCTGCGGCTCACGTTTTGTCCCACTTTGAGCGTGGGCTGACGCCCACGCCTAACCCCATCTCGCCGCTGCGCGGCTAGTTTGATCGGTTGTTCGGGCCGTTTGTTCCACCAGAAAATTTGTTTTCCGGTCGCGACACAGTCTCTAAAGGGGTACACTGTGGGCCGAATGAGTTGGCTTGTCCACAATCAGGTGCTGGTAACTCTTCTCAGCGCCTTGGTAATTGCCGCCTTAACAGTTCTCTTGCTGATTCTGAATGCGATCTACGTCCATGCGAATTGGCGAATGATGCGCGTGGTCGAAACGGATTTGCGCTTTCGCACGAAGCCGATTCCGAATCTCACCCTCGTTCAGACCGTAGATCGAGACGTTGGGTATCGCTATGACCTGGACGTGAAAACCGATAATGCACCACTGCGTTTTATTTCCCTTGAGCTTTCTTTTCGGCTAAACGAAGTGGACAATCCCGATCACAAACACGTCCACAAGGATTTCTTGCAGGTTCAGAATCGCGTGCTGCGGTCGAGCGCAACATACCACCACTCCGGCATGTTCTATCCGACAGCACCTGTCGAGTATTGGTGTGCGTTATTGCAGTATTCGGATCTTGCAGGCGTTTCGGCTTACGAAGCCAAATTCGATTCGTGGGATACATACCTTACGACGGAAATTGCGTTGCCAGTGCCAGGACCTCCGTCTAGATGGACTCGACTCAAGGAATTGTTCAAGAGACACGAGACACCGCGGGCCGTGTGAAGCCGTATCCGGTACCTGCTATCTCATCCTGGCCTATCATGCGCCGACGAATGCTGACGGCTGACAACTTGCATTTTCCATCCACTCTGCTACATCTTGAGTACATGCCCCAGCACGAACGAGTTGACGGTCATGAGGTAAAAAAAGAGCAGATCACCAACAACTGCTTCGGTTGCGGACCCGGCAACGAAGCCGGATTGCGGTTGGAGTTTGTCCTCGACAGGCAGCGCCAGCGCTTTGTTTGCCACTTTCAACTGGCAGAGCGCTTCGTTGGCCCGCCCGGACACGCCCATGGCGGCATCATCGCCACCATCCTCGACGAAGCCATGGGCAAGGTCAACAAGTTGCGCGACGTGATCGCGTTAACCGGCCGCATGGAGGTCGACTACGTGCGGCCCGTCCCGCTGGCTGCGCCGCTCATCGCCGAGGGCTGGGAGATAGAGGTAAGCGGTCGGGAACACATTCATGGGGCGGAGATCCGTAACGACAAGGGCGACGTGCTGGCCAGCAGCAAGGGTAAGTTCATCGAGATCGATCCCCATCGCATGTTCGCGAAGTATCTGAAGAAGAAGCACAGCGACGCGACCTGACGTAGGGTTTTTTCCTGGATCGCGGTATTCCACGCCGGGGGCGCTACTCAACGTATTCTGCGTAGTAGCTCAACCAAACGTGTGCCTTAGCGTGGCCCGTGTAATGAACGTCCACATCGCCACGAGTCACGATTAGGAATGTCTTGCAATCCTCAGGCGCCGCCAGGACGATTGGTACGGCCGCCTCGATTCCTGGAAGTGTGGGCGTAGTCGTGCCAAGTTGATACTCGAGCCAGAGACTTCCGGGAGGCTGAGAGGGGTTTCGATACTCTTCCCAGTGAATCGTCAGCGTCAGCCTGAACTCGCGTCCATTGATGTTGGGGGTATCAACCGATTGATCGGTGTCAGCGCTGGTCAGAATGAACGCATTGCTGCCGGTCATTACTTTTACCATCTGCATTACCTGCCCTTCATGCGTCCCGCGCTTGGCGGATGACCCGCTATTTCATCCAGGAACTATACACCACGCGTCTCTCTGGGCTCCCATCCTTTTCGCCTTCCGTTGGCGGACCATCGACAGTCGATGGATTTCCGCAAAGTCCCCAACTGCCGTGGAACGTTCTCCAGAAAAAATTACACCCCCACAAGCGAGCTGCGGCGCTCCATCAGCACTGTGTCCCGCCATGTGCCCTTCAGGCAGGCAATCCGCTCGCGGGTTCCGACGATGCGGAATCCTGCTCGCTGATGCAGACGGATACTGACGGCGTTCTCAGCGAAGATACCGGCCTGCAACGTCCAAATGCCGTTGCGCTCTGACTCGGCAATCAGAGCCGTCAGCAAGGCCGCGCCGATGCCGCAGCCTCGGGCGCGCTCAGCAATATAGATGCTGACCTCAGCTACGCCCCTGTATACCTGCCGCGAAGAAACCCGGCTGAGCGCGGCCCAGCCGAGGACGGCATCGCCGCTCTGCGCAACCAGCCTGCATGTTGACAGGTGGCGCGCGTCCCATTCCGTCCACTGGGGAACCGACTCTTCGAAGGTGGCTTTGCCGGTCGCGATGCCTTCCCAGAAGATCTGACGCACCGCGTCCCAATGTTTTTCCGTCATTGGAAGGATGTCGAATTGCATTGCACCGGCGTCCACAAGTAAGAGTATAGATTCCCACCGCAGAGGCCGAATTTCGGCCGATGCCGCACGGGGTTACGCGCGGCTTCTACGCAAGGTAAAATAGAAGTTACGTTACCTCACGAAGTGAACGCGCTTTGCTCGGCCAATCGCTAAGTACCAAATGTCCACGGCCAAGTACTTCCACGCGCACGCTCCGATCAGGAGAAGACGATGCAAGAGAACAATGGCAACAACAGTTTGCGGCTGAAGACGGGCCTGGCCGAGATGCTCAAGGGCGGCGTCATCATGGACGTGATGAGCGTCGAGCAGGCCGAAGTCGCCGAGAAGTCCGGCGCCGTCGCGGTCATGGCGCTGGAACGCGTGCCCGCGATTATTCGCGCCGAAGGCGGCGTCTCGCGCATGGCCAATCCCAAGCTGATCAAACAGATTATGGCCGCGGTTTCCATTCCGGTGATGGCCAAGTGCCGCATCGGCCACTTTGCCGAGGCGCAGATCCTGCAGGAGATCGGCGTCGACTACATTGACGAGTCCGAAGTGCTGACGCCTGCCGACGAAGAGCATCACGTCGACAAGCAGGCCTTCGCCACGCCATTTGTCTGCGGAGCTCGCAATCTGGGCGAGGCGCTGCGCCGCATTGCCGAAGGCGCAGCCATGATCCGCACCAAGGGCGAAGCCGGAACAGGTGACGTGATCCACGCGGTGAAACATATGCGGCAGATTGTGAAAGAGATGAAGCAGCTCACCGTGATGAGCGGGCAGGAACTTTTCGCCGCAGCCAAAGATCATCAGGCTCCGTACGAGCTGGTGCGGATGGTGGCCAAAGCAGGGAAGTTGCCGGTGCCGAATTTCTCCGCCGGCGGCATCGCCACGCCCGCTGACGCATCTTTGGTGATGCAGCTCGGGGCAGAGGCCGTCTTCGTGGGCTCGGGCATTTTCATGAAGGGCGGGGCAATCGCTCTCGATCTACATGTCAAGGCCGAACGCGAAGAGGCTGAGTCGCGCGCGCGTGCCATCGTGCTGGCGGCCACGCACTTCGACGATCCCAAAGTGCTGGCGGAGGTCAGCTCGCAGATGACCGGGGCGATGAAAGGCCTGGCAGTTGGAGCCATTGACGAGCGCGATCTGCTGCAGACCAGAGGATGGTGAGAAGGCAGCTATCAGCCGTCAGCTATCAGCTTTCAGTTAGGCGCGGCTTCGACTGCGCCTCTTTGATGTTTCGGTGCACCTCTTGAATGTCCGCAAACGTTTGCAGCATGCAAAGTTCTTTAGCTGAGGGCTGACGGCTGATAGCTGACAGCTATCCATGATCATCGGTGTTCTCGCACTACAAGGCGACTTCGAAGCGCACCGCCGCCGGCTGGAAGAGCTGGGAGCGGAAGTCATGCTGGTGCGCAATCCTGAAGACTTCGATAGCCTTGACGGCCTGGTAATTCCCGGCGGCGAATCGAGCGCATTTCTCAAGCTGCTCGGTGAGCGCACTTTCCAGAAGCTCAACGAATTTGTACACAGCAAGCCGACCTTCGGCACGTGTGCCGGCGCTATCATGCTGGCCAGAGAAGTAGAGAATCCAGGCCAGCCTGGCTTGAATGCCATCGACATCAGCATCCGTCGCAATGCCTATGGCCGGCAGATCGACTCTACGATTGTTGAGGCCGCGAGCGCGCTCGGCAGCGAGCCGCTGGAGATGGTCTTCATCCGCGCGCCGCGTATTGAGAGCGTGGGTAAAGACGTTGAAGTCCTTGCCATGCGTGGCAACAATCCGGTGCTGGTGCGGCAGGGAAGGGTGATGGCTGCGACGTTCCATCCTGAGCTCTCACGTGATCAGCGCGTGCACCAGGAGTTCCTCAAACTGGTGACGATCGGCGCCAAATAGCCCAGAAAACTTGATCCAGCGGGAATTCGAATTCGCTATTTCAGACTGTCAGCCCCCGCCTTGGAGCATTGAGCGTCCTGCGCGCTGGCGGCGCCGGAAACGCCAATGGCGCCCACGATTTTGCCGTCCATCACCAGTGGAAAGCCGCCTTCCACCGGCACTACGCCCTCGAGTCCCAGGACGCGAAGCCCCTGGCCGCCGGCAGCCAGGGCATCCTGAAACGCCTTGGTGGGACGCTTGAATCGGGCGGCGGAACGCGCCTTATCAATCGCGACGTTGGCGCTGCCCAATTGCGTGTCGTCCATCTTCTCGTAATAGACGAGGTTGCCCGCCGGGTCCACGATGGCGACCGCAACCTTCCAGTTGTTCTTTGCCGCCTCGGCCAGCGCCGGTGCCGCCGCTTTCTTGGCATTGTCAACCGTTATGGACAGGCCGTAGGGATTCGGCATCTGCGCCCTGACGGCTTGCAAAGCGCCAATTGCGAACATCACAACCGCAACATACTTCAACCCCAATCTCGACGACATGATCTCTCCTTTTCAAGCCTGCTCACATCGCAACTCGAGGCTTCAACAGCAGGCCATCTTGATGTCGGTGTCCTTCACCGGCCCGAAGGCCTCTGGCGGAATTGGCACACCGTGCAGCGTCTTCCAGCAGCGCCGTCCCGACTCAATCAGCACCAGAACGACACCGATCACGAAGATGATCATGAGCGCGCTGTCGAGATAGCCCTGGAAGGCGTGGCCCGGCTTTTGCGTCAGCGGCCAGTAAATTTTCTGGATCGACTCCACGCCCGCGGTGAGGGTGGTCACGCCCACGAAGCACATGGGAATTGCCGTGATCCAGGCGTACTTCGCTTTGCCCATGTTGACGATGAATGTGGTCACGACCGCCAGCGCGATGGTGGCCAGCAGTTGGTTGCCGGTGCCAAACAGCGGCCACAGCGTCGAGATCGAACCGGTGTAAATCAGGTATCCCCAGCTCAGCACCACGATGGCCGAAGTCACCAGGTTGCCGGGCAGCCAGGCGGTGTTGCGGAAGGGCGCATGCACCCTGCCGATGAGCTCATGCAGGACGTAGCGCGCGACTCGGGTGCCGGTATCGACCGTGGTCAGGATGAACAGCGCCTCGAACATGATGCAGTAGTGATACCAGTAGCCGGTGAGCGTCTTCATGCCGGGCAGTCCCTTGAATATCTGCGCCATGCCGACGGCCAGCGAAACCGCGCCTCCCGTACGGCCGGCGAGCTTTTCGCCCACTTCGCGGGAGATCACGTCGAGATTGACCGTGTGCATTCCGAGCTTAGCGAAGACCGCAGGCGCGGCGTTGATGGCGAAGAAGTCACCCGGGTACATCGAGCAGGCGGCGATAAGCGCCAGCACCGCGACCAGGCCTTCACACATCATGGCGCCGTAGCCGATGAAGCGGGCGTCGGTCTCCTTCCACAGCATCTTCGGGGTGGTGCCGGAAGAGACTAGCGCGTGGAAGCCGGAGATCGCGCCGCAGGCGATGGTCACGAAGAGGAAGGGAAAAAGCTTGCCCTTGATGATCGGCCCGCCGCCGTGAATGAACTGCGTGACCGCCGGGAACTGGATGTTGGGATGGACAATGAAGACGCCCAGGACCAGCAGGGCAATCGTTCCCAGCTTCATGTAGGTGGAGAGATAATCGCGCGGTTCGAGCAGGAACCAGACCGGCAGCACCGAGGCGATAAACCCGTAGGCGGCCATGGCGTAGATGACGGCGTGTGGGCTGAAGGTCAGCACGTGCGCATAGCTGGAGTCGGCGAACGTCTTGCCGAAGATGACCGCGGCCAGCAGTAAGATGACGCCGACGATGCTGGGCCCGGCAATCTTGATCTGACCGGGAGAACTCTTGAACATATAAATGCCCATGAAGATGGCGATGGGAATGGTCATCCCAATGGTGAAGACTCCCCATGGGCTGTTGGCCAGAGCGTTGACGACAACGATGCCGAGCCCGGCCAGTGTGACCAGCAGAATGAATAGCAGCGCGATCATCGTGACCAGGCCTGCGTAGGGGCCCACTTCGGTTCGCGCCACGTCTGCCAGCGAGCGTCCTTTGTGGCGTACCGAGGCCACCAGCACGGTGAAGTCGTGGACGCAGCCGGCGAAGACGGCGCCGATCAGGATCCAGAGAAATCCGGGAGCAAAACCGAATTGCGCGGCCAGAGTCGGTCCAACCAGCGGACCTGCACCGGCAATCGCTGCGAAGTGATGGCCGAACAACACCCACTTCGGAGACGGCACGTAATTGTGACCGTCTTCATAAACGTGCGAGGGAGTGGTGCGGCTGTCGTCCAAGGCAAGCACTTTGGCGGCGATGAACGCGCTGTAATAGCGATAGCCGAGCGCGAAGACACACAGTGTCCCCAACATGATCGGAAAGGTATTCATAAAGCCCCCAACGTGATCTCCGTCGGTTGCCAACTGGGCGGCGATTGATCCAGC
The DNA here is from genome assembly GCA_963789245.1 of uncultured Acidobacteriaceae bacterium. Taxonomy (GTDB): domain Bacteria; phylum Acidobacteriota; class Terriglobia; order Terriglobales; family Acidobacteriaceae; genus Bog-257. The sequence continues at coordinate 20,704 of CAWBKE010000013.1, forward strand.
CAAACAGGCAACTCAGAAAAGAAGAGAAAGAGTCGGCTGGAATTCTCGCTTTAGCTCCCAACAGCCGCATACTATACCCATTCGAGCAGTCCGGGCGCTTTCTTTTTTTCCGGACGGGCTAAATACGCCTGAAACTTGGCCAGACCCTGGCCGCGAGGATCAAAGCAACTGAGGTCATGACCGTTCGCCGTGACGCCCCGTACTTCTTCGCGATCCCTTCCGCAACACCAGCTGACCTCGCAGCTTTGAAGCGCAGGAAGGGCGCCATCGTTAAAAACGAATTAAATCGCTTTGACATCGCTATTCAAATCACCTAAAGTCGTAGGCCGCCGCTATGTTTCGAACCCGCGGCTCAATCCATTTCAAAGAAATCAAGAGGAGAACTATGAGGTACCATTCCGCTGCCGTGGCATTCCTCGTTGCCGTTCTCTGCATGGAGGGCGTAGTAAACGCCCAGTCCAAAACCGATTCGACTTCCGCGTCCTCTCAAGGTGACTGGACGCTACGCAACGCGACGCTTCAGACCCAAACCACCACGACGGGTCAGACCCAAACGGGGGCGAACCTTTCCGGCACGGTGACGGACCAAACTGGCGGCGCCCTTCGCGATGTCGCGGTGACCGTCAAGAACTTCGATACCGGTGAAACGCGCACCATCAAAACCGACAGTGGCGGACACTATCAGACGTCCGGCCTGCCTCTGGGTCGGGTTGAGATTCGTGCGGTCAAACAAGGGTTCAGCGATGAAACGCACGCCGGAATCAGCCTGGCGGCTGGCCAGAACGCCACGGTCGACATTCAGATGCGGCGCAGCGGCCCCGACGCCTGCGCCAGCGGCCACGAGTTCCTCACCACCGATTGCACGCTGACCTGGCACGGCATCACGCTGTACGGTGCGTATGACATCGGTGTCGGCTGGGTCAGCCACGGCTTACCCAACAACGGCTATAACTATGAAGGCGAAGCTCTGGTGAACCGAAACGGCTATCAAAGTATGTTCCTCCTCGCACCGAACAACCTGCAGCAGACGGGGCTGGGCGTCAGGGGCAAGGAAGAGTTTGCGAAGGGCTGGGCCGTTGTGTTCAACGCTTCAACGGGCATCAATCCGCAGTCCGGCCTGCTGGGCAATGCGCCGGCCACCCAGATCGCCAACAACGGTCTTCCCCGGGCTGCCTATACGTTCGCCATCGACGGCACGCGCGCGGGCCAACCCTTCAATGACGAAATCTATGGCGGTATATCGTCCACGCGATTCGGCACGGTGACCTTCGGTCGTCAGCGCTCGCTCGGCACCGATGCGATGCTGGTTTACGATCCGGCCGGCGGCGCCTATGCCTTTTCGTACATCGGGTATAACGGCACCATGGCCGGCGGTGGCGACACCGATGACTCCCGTTGGGACGACACCATTAAGTATCGCCTCACCTATCGCCGGGTCCATTTCGGGGCGATGTATAAATTCGAGGATGGTACCGGCGGCTGCTACTCGGCCGCCTCAAACTGGACCGCCGCTACCTGTACGCCGGAATCGGCGCATAACAATGCCTATGGACTCGACGTCGGCGGAAACTACGGCAAGTTGTCCGCCGACCTCGTCGTCCAACGTTACAATCAGGCGATCAGCGTATTGAACCCCTTGCTGGGACCTCAGAGTCCGACTCAGCCCTATCAGTCGACGACCAACAGCATCAATACCAACCCCATCACCGGGAACAATGTGCTCCCGACGACCAACACCGTATATGGCATTGTGACCAACAACGCCGCCATTATGGGCGCTGCCAAGTATACGTGGGACCCGTTCAAGTTTTATGCCGGCTACGAATACATCTGGCAGCATAACCCGACGTACCCGTTGGGCGTTGGCGCTGACGACGAGGGCGGTTATCTGATGAGCGGAGTCGAAGACAACAATCTTGACTCTGAAAAGCTGGTGCAGATCTTTTGGACGGGCGCGAAGTACGCTTTGGACAAAAAAACCGACGTCACTATGGCCTGGTACCGGCAGTGGCAGAACGACTTCCGCGTTCCGGCGACCTGCTCGGCCACAGCCGGTTTCCGAAGTTCCTGCGCGGGAACCCTCAACGAGATGTCGCTATTTGCAGACCATCACTTCACCCCGCGTTTCGACGCTTTTGCCGGACTCGCGTATTCCTATGTTACCGGCGGTCTCTCCATCGCCATCCCTCATGGCCCCGGCGTCCCCTATTACCACAACAGCAACTTCGCTCCGCTAATCGGTGGTCGTTTCGCCTTCTGATGGTTTCCGTGGCGGGCTCTGGTAAAAGGAGGGAAGCCTGCGGCAATCTGCGAGACGATTGGCACTTCAGCGCGGCCTATTTGCACTCGTCCGCCAGACGCTTCACGGTTTTGACTTCAAACACTTCGTGCTCGGTTGCGCTTGATGCACCACCCACAAGCGTACTATCCGACATCCTCATCCCCGGCTTGCCGGTGACTTCAATCTGACGGCCGATCTGATGGCCAAGCTTGTTAACGGCGCCGACAAGTTGATGGGTCGTCCCGTCTTCCTCAGTCAGCGTGTAAGTATTGTGCGAGTTCTGCAGACATCCTTGGAGTTTAGGTACGTCAGACGTCTTGCCGGCATCTTGCCCGAGCAACCAGACCGCCGAGCTCAGCAGCAATAGAGAAAGCATGAATGTTTTGCGCACTAGAAATCTCCTTTTGACGCATGGCAGCGTCACGTCATCTTAGGAACGTTATCTCGTCTAGTCAACGGATAACGCCATCACGGTCAAGTTCGATTTGTGACATGTCATCGACTCTCCCAATGCGCCGATTGTAAGACGGGAGTACCGATACGGGGCGCATAACCTTAAAGTGGTAGGACCTTCGGGAGACACTGCCTTACCTCTCTATCCATCTTAATATCAATAAGTTGCGAAGGGCATGGCACTTCTTCTACCACTTTTGTCACATTCACAGTGTGTCCTGCGTCACATTTAGCTCTGTCTAGTCTCCGTTAAATTTTGCTCCAGGCCATTCACCAGGTGGACTTTACGCGGTTACCAATCCCAGCGCCTAGGCTTTCCCACCTGACAAAGAAATGTGCCAACTCTTAGGAGGCGAAATGATGCGAAACTCCTTCCGGTCAAAGGCAGGGTTCTGGGTTGCCACCGCATGTCTTGTGATGGCCGCAACTGCATTTGCTGCCGATTCAACTAACCCCACAGCAGCGCCAGCCACGGCTACGGCCACTGCGGCAACTGCCGCGGCGCCGACTGCCGCTGGTCCGGGCTCTGCGATCAACCCTTCTCTTGTCGACCTGCTGGTGAAGAAGGGAATTCTCACAAGCGCAGAGGCCAGCAGTCTGCGCAATGCAACCGGCTCGGCAGCCATGGATCAGTTGCTTCTTCTGCTGAAGGCGAAGGGCGTGGTCAGTGACACAGAAGCGGCCGACTTGAAAACCGCAAGCCCGGACGCCGACACCATGCACTCCCTGATCGATATCGAACCGGGCATGACGACTGCAAACTTGACCACCGCTTCGGGACAAACCAAACCCGCGGAGTCGAAGGGCCCCACCGTGATTCCGGCCATCGCCCCAGTACGGGTGCTGCCGCTGAATCCGCCCACCAAAGATGGACTGCTGGGTATTAAGCTGGGCTCGGGCGCGATAATGTCGCCCTACGGGTTCATCAAGTCCACCGCAGCGTACGACTCCTACAATCCCTATGGTGATGATTTCATCAAGCCGATGTTCCTGGCTGGTGGCACCAATTCCGGTCCGGGCAGCAACCCGGATTTCCATTTGAAGGCACGTTCCACCCGCTTCGGCTCCAAGTTCGAGTGGCCTGATATTTCCAAGAACATCACAGTCACCGGACAAATCGAAGCCGATTTCGAGGGCAACTTCAGCGCCGTCGACAACCGCAGCGTCTCCAGCATTCGCAGCAATGCGCTGCAGTTGCGCCTTGCCTATGGGCGAATCGACTGGACCGTGGCGCCGAATTCTGATGTCTTCTTCGAAGCTGGACAAGACTGGTCGATTTTCGGCTCCAGCGCAATGATGAACCTGTTCGAGACCACATTCTATGGCGCCTACTGGGGTAACGTTTACGAGCGCTCTCCCCAATTCCGCCTGGGTCTGGTGCAGAAACTGGGCGGCTCCCGTGATTGGAAATTCTCACCGGAGTTTGCCATCATGATGCCGTCCGAGGGCGATCTTCCGGGTACTAGAATTACTTGCCCTGCCCCCGAGTCGGGAGTTTCGCCGGTTTGCACAGCAGCCAACCTCGGGATTACCAGCCAGCTCGGATACGGCGAACTTCAAGGAGCTGACAATGCTAAACCGGAAGTGGAATCCAGAGCTGTATTGCAATTCCAACTGGACAAAGCTCCCGGCGTAGTTCCCGCGCAGATCCTGTGGAGCGGCTTCTACACTGGCCGGCAGATGACTGTGACCGCGGCAGGCGTTCCGGAGGCCTACTTGTCGGCGTTTCCAAATGGCGTCGACCTCAACAGCAACGGTTATGGCAATCAGTTCGCCATCTCACTCCCAACCCGTTGGGCGACGCTCGTCGCCAGCGGCTACATGGGAGCTGACCTGCGATTCTTCTTCGGTGGCCAGACCTTGTCCTACTACAACCAAGCGGCTGGACTGACCGATACGGCGGACGGCTACTCGGTCGACTACAACGCGGCTGTATTTGGCATGAAGAATGGCGTGGCCGCGGTTGCGCCGCAATTGCCGGTGCGCGGCTACGGCGGATTCGTTCAAGCCGGATTCCCGCTCTCGCGCTGGTTCAACGCTAATCCAAAAGGCAGAAATGCCGGATGGCAAGCTTACTTCGAATACGGTCTGGACGCTGTTAACGCCACTGACTTCTATCATGACAAGGACATAGGCGCGGACGGCGGCGGCCCCATCAAGAGCACAGTCAAAGCCGCGACCGTTTTCTACAAGATGAACCCCTGGGTTCAGTTTGGCTTTGAAGAGAGCGATTACACCAGCTATGCTGTGCCGGCGAGCACCGGTGCCGACGTTGGCGTCTGCAATGCCACCAAGGTCGCCAATAAGCCAACCTGCAACGCAACCGATTGGCGTACGGAGTTCGGCCCAGTATTCACCTTCTAACCCAGAACCACTTGACCAATGGGCGGCCCGTCAGCGAGCCGCCCTTTTTCTGTGCTCGGAGGCCCTAGGTCTATTCGGGTAGCACTTCGCCCCGGGTTTCTACCGCAAAGGGAATCACCAGCAGTCCAATTCCAAACGCAATCGCGGTGAAGGCAACCGGCTTGCCCAGTGTCTCCATGTGGCTGACCAGCCCACCGATTGCGAAGTTGACTCCAGCGGCCAGGAAGCGTCCGAACGAAGTAGTAAATGCAAACGCGGTCGCGCGCACCGTGGTTCCGTACTGCTCCGGCAGCCAAAGGCTGAAGACGGCGAAGTTGCCGCCGAAGAAACCCAGAAAGAACAGTACCGCGATAAACGGATGAAGTCCTTGCGGCAGGTAGAATGCCCAGCCGAAGCTGAGCACGATGCAGATCGCCATCCCAAGAAAATAAAACGCGAGGGTCCGCTTGCGGCCAAAGCGTTCGGCCAGCAACGGGACCGCCAGGCATCCCAGAATGGTTCCCAGCGAAAGCAAGCCCATGCCGAACGAGGCGGTGCGCACAGCTTGCGGCTGCAACATGCCGGCGCGTTTCGATAGGTTGATAATTGCCGTGGGCGCATAAACCGCAGCCGCCCACAATCCACAGATGGCCGCAGTCAGCAGCACCGTGTTGACCAGCGTGCGTTGTATGTAAGCAGGACTGAAGATCCTGCTCAGGGAAGATAGGCCGCCTGTGGCTTTCACTTGGGCTTTGTGTTTCCAGACCTCGGGCTCCTTCACGCGGAACAGAACCATCAAGGCCACGATGACGGGTGTCATGCCGCACCAGAACATGGCGCGCCAGCCAAAGTGCGCTCCTACGGTGTAGTTCAGCGCCGCGGCCAGAAAGAAGCCTGCGTAATAACCAGTCTGCAGATATCCAGCGCCCATCTTGCGACGATCTTCCGGCCAAGCTTCGGCGACGTAGGTGCCCGCCAGCGCCCATTCGCCGCCAATTCCGATGCCCGCCAATAACCGGAACAGTCCCAATTGCCATACCGTTTGCGACATCGCGGCGGCGCCAGTGAAGATCGCATAAACAAAGATGGTCGCGGCGAGCACTCGCGTGCGGCCGAACTTGTCGGCAATCGGTCCCCAAATCAGCGACAGTCCCCATCCCACCAGGAACAGCGCAAACAGAATCGATCCGGTATAGCCGACCGTTGCGGGAGTGGCTTTAATGCCTGACTTCGGAAGCAGTTCGGTCAATGCAGGGCTGAGCACGAGCGCATAGATGACGGAATCCATGCCGTCCAATGTCCAGCCGGTCCAGGCGCCCCAGAATCCAGTGATCTGCTGGCGTGTGAGTTTGGTGTGAGTTGACGGCGCAGGAAGCGTAGCTGCGTTGTTCGCCATTGATGTCCTCCTCTGCAGGTGGGTAAGGAAAAAAGACATCTAAAGCTGCGTTCGAGAGCTGCGAAAACAACTCAATGACCGAACCGTGAGCGCTCACTTCACGATTCCAGCTTTATGGGCGCGCGCAGAAGCATACCACGGCGCGATAAGAGTGCACGAAAAAGCTGTACAAAAAGGAAGCGCCCCATCGGGATGGAGCGCAACACGACAGCGATCGCAGCGTCAGGCGCGGCGAGCGGCAGCCAATGCTTCAACTTTTGCCGCTAGTTCCTGAGTGACCGGGACAGCAATTCGGTAGTGCGCTGCGCCACGAAGAACGGGACCGGCAATGCCATCCAGTTCCAGCCGCGGCCCGGCGGCCAGGTGTTTCGCCATAGAGCTGCGCATGGTAGACAGCCCTTTATCGTAGACCGCCTGTATTTTCGCCATGTCCACTTCCGCTCCCGAGGCCTTGGCGACAGCGCAAGCTTCGGCAAGCGCGGAATGCAGCTTGGCCAACCATGCGGGATCATCACGGATCTCGCCCAGGTTCTTACCGGAAGCCGAAGTCACCAGAGCGAACGGCTCCAGAAAACAGAGCTTGCCCCACAGCAGGCTCAGCTCGTCCGCGACAAACTTGCAAGTGAATCCTATCTCGCTCAAGCGCTGGACCACGCCTCCCAACACCGGCTCGCCGCTGGCTGCAATGTTCAGCAGAACCGGTGATCGCTGCGCAAAGCGACCTGGGGCCAAAAGGTCGGCCTCAACTGCAATGGTTGCAGGAACGACGCGATCGCTTCCGAAGCGTGCCCGCAAAACCGCGATATGGTCCACACCATTGAGCAAGGGCACGATCATCTTAGGCGTCGCTTCAACCGCCGCCAGCGCGGCGTCCAGTTGAAAAGTCTTAGTGGCTATCCACAGCATATCCGCGGGCTGGGTTAGTTTGTCCACGACCTTCGCCCTTGCGGTGAGCGTGCCTGAAGGCTGCTCCAGCGTCAGGGTTTCAGGGTAGCCAGACAGCTTTCCTGGACGAACGATCAGCGTGACATCTTCGCCGAGCGATGCCAGCGCCGTGCCGATAAGCCCGCCAATTGCTCCCGCTCCTAGAATTGCATGTTCCATCCTGTTTTCCTCACTGTGTTATTTCGGTTTGATACCGCGGCAACTCAAAGGACGCAGCAATGATATTAAACGACGGGATCGCCGCCGCCCTCAGTTTGAAACAGCGTCGCTATCGCCGGTTTCATGGTCTTGCCCATGGCATTGCGCGGAAGCGCATCCAGCACAAGTAATCTCGACGGCAGTTTGTGTGGCGCCAGAAAATCCTTGGCCCAGGCGCGGAGCGAGTGCAGGTCCAGACCATCCTCTCCCTTCAACACCACCGCCGCGGCGACCCGCTCGCCCCACTCCGGATCAGGTACGCCGACCACGGCACACTCCGCAACCGCGGGATGCTCGCGCAACGCTTCCTCAATCTCCAGCGCAGAGACCTTGTGCCCGCCGGTCTTCAGAATGTCGATGTTTGTCCGGCCAAGAATGCGATAAACACCGTTCTCGATGACAGCAGTATCGCCGGTGCGAAACCAGCCGTCGCGGAAGGCATCACGGGTCGCGTCAGGCTTGCCCCAATATTCCGCAAACACGCTTGGTCCACGTACTTCAATCTCGCCCGGTGTTCCTGGCGCAACCGGTCTGCCGTTCTCGCCGATGAGTTGCACCTCGACGCTTGGCAGTGGTTTTCCGACGCTGCCCGGCACGCGCTGGCCGCGCAACGGGTTCGACAATGCCATGCCAATCTCGGTCATGCCGTAACGCTCCAATAGCGTGTGGGCGCTGATTTCTTTCCATCGTTCCAAGGTGCTCACCGGCAGCGCCGCCGATCCGGATACCATCAAGCGTAGCTTGGAGCATGCCTCGCTCAGGGCCGCACGGCGTTCCGGCGAAGCATTGTCCCAAGCAGCGATCATCTTGACGTAAATTGTCGGGACCGCCATGAAGAGCGTCAGACCGCCAGACGCTATCCGGTCCCACACTACATTCGCGTCGAAGCGCGACATCATCGCGCAGGTTGTGCCCGACCACAACGCGCAGGAAACCACGTTGATGATTCCGTGTACGTGGTGCAACGGCAAGAACAGTACGATGCGATCGTCCGCCGACCACTCCCACGCCTCAACCAGGCTCGTAATCTGCGCAGTAATGTTGGCGTGGGTTGTGACTACACCCTTGGGACGGCTCGTGGTGCCGCTGGTGTAGAGAACCATGGCGCGCCGTGCGGTCGCGATTTCTGGCAGATCGACTGGTTCCCCGGCCAGCACCTGATCACACGACAGCGCGCGGATGCCGCGCGCGGCTGCAATCAGCGCCAGCACGGATTCCGCCATGGCGTCGAACACCAATGTCGACGCCTTAGTGTCGTCGATGAAATATTCCAGCTCAGACCTTGGAGAGTTGAGCGGCAACGGGACCGCAACGCCACCGGCGCGCCAGATGCCCCACTGCGCCGCTACCCACGGGAATCCCGGCGTCACCAGAAAGGCCACGCGTTCTTCTCGCAGATCATCGCGACCGGCGAGCAACGCCGCCGCCACACGCGACGAGGCCTCGAGCAAATCGTTGTACGTGAAGGAGCCCTGCGCATCTACAACAGCCGTGCGTTCGCCATGCCGTTCGGCGTGAGCGATTAGCGGAAGATGGCTGGTGCGGCTGATCACAGGCAGACTTTACGTCGTATTAGCTGCATTGTCCACACAGTCTTCCTACAGGAACGGGCGGAGCACGCCTTCAGGCGTGCATAAACGCGCGTCAGTAATGAAAGCCGGCTTCAGCCGCTGAGGTGGTTCAACGAGGAGTTACCTCAGTGGCTGAAGCCGCTCTCATTCAACCGACCACCTTGCACGCCTGAAGGCGTGCTCCACCCAGCGCGAGAAGCCGGAGCTACGTGATAGCCCGACCTTATTTCATGGGCGGCACATAGGGAATGTAGTGTGCGAACAACCAGCACAGAAAGAAAACGACCGGGATGTGCACAATCAATTGCAGCATTCCATATCCCACAATGTCCCGGGCCTTCAATCGCAATATGCCCAGCAGCGGCAGCATCCAGAAAGGATTGATCAGATTAGGCAACGCTTCCGACGCATTGTAGATCTGCACCACCCAGCCCAGATGCACCTGGTGCAGGTTCGCAGCCTGTAGGACGTAGGGCGCTTCGATGACCCATTTACTTCCGCCGGAAGGAATAAAGACCCCTAGCACCGCCGAATACATGGCCACTAGTAACGGATACGTGTTGTGGGTGCTGATGGAGGCGAAGAGTTTCGCCAGCGCCTCTGCGATGCCTGTCCCCACAATCATTCCGAAGATCACTGCATAGAACGGAAACTGGATCAGCACTCCGCCGGTCGCGGGAATGCACTCTGAAACCGAACGCATAAAACGTTTTGGGCGCCAGTGCAATAGCAGTCCAACGGTGATGAACATCAGGTTGTACGTATCAAGGTCCAGCGCCGCCAGTGGGCCTTTCGGCGAAGTGCGAAATACGTGGACCAAATACCAGCACAGCAGCGCCGCCACCAGGATCGTCAGCAGCGGACTGTATTCCAGCCACTCACCGGGCTTGCTCTTGGGCTCCAGAGCGGAGCGAATGGGTCGATATTCGATGCCGTAGAATTCGGCGGTCCTGGCGTTCTCCGCCGACGGAGTGGACACGTAGCAAATCAGCACCGACAGCGTAATCAGGATTGCCGTCGTCGCAACGCTTTCCCACAGGAACAGAGTTTGGGTGAGCGGGATCAGGCCGCTGATGCTGAACAACGAAGCAGGAATGGAAGACTTGGTCGCCATCAGCATGGCGGCGGAAGACGACAATCCCATTGCCCACACGGCTCCCAGTCCGAGGTACGCGGCAGCGCCGGCAGCACGGTAATCCATTCCTTTGACGCGATGAGCCAATTCGCGAACAAACAGTCCGCTGAAAATCAGGCTCAGGCCCCAGGAGATCAGCGAGGTCAGCATCGAGAACAATGCCACCATCGCGACTGCTCCCTTCGGTGTCTTTGGAATTCCGGCTAAAGCGCGGATCAGGCGATACACGGCGGGCGTCGAGGCCACGACGTATCCGCCAATGATGATCATCACCATTTGCATGGTGAAAGGGACCAGTGCCCAGAAATTCTTCCCGCCTTGGATGGCAAGTTTGCCGGGGCTTTGATGAAGCAATAGGCCGACAACAAAGACCACCACGATTCCCAGCAAGGCAAAAATCAGCGGATCCGGAAACCAGCGTTCACTCCAGTTCGCCAGGCTCAGGCCGAAGCGGACAACGGAACCTTCTTGAACTGCGGCTTGCTTTTCTGGAGGCGTCTGCATACTCGATTCCTTTCATCGAGGCGGAGACATTGTGAGGCGAAATGAGGCCGCCGCCGCGGAAAAAGCTGAACGTTCGGACTGTGTCCGACATTGTAGGCGCGTGCTCGGCGCTGGGGAAGCAATTGTTTCGGCGGGCAACTATCTGGCCAGAGCGGTGGTGCGGCGGCGGTGCAGGATGTCGTTGGGAAGTGGAACGGTGATAACAATCGGTGCTCTGCTACACTCTGATGTTTGCACAGTTCTGCTCATCCTCCGATTGAGTCCCCGACAACTGCGCCCGCACACCGGGACTTTTTCGCATACTTTCTCGCGATTGCGTTTGGTTTGCTTTCGGGATGGGTCAACCAGAAGATAGACGACGCGCTGCTTACGACGCTCTGCGTACTGAGCTTCAGTATGCTGCTGGGCGTGTGGAAGAAGCAGAAGCCGTGGAGATGGCTCTTGCTGGTGTGGATCGGCGTCCCACTGGTGATGGCCTACTATCAGTTCGTGGTCGGCTGGCCGCATAACCGGGGACAAGTGTACGCGGCATTTCTGCAGGTATTGGCGGCCAGCGCCGGCGCACACGGCGGACACTTCATGCGCCAGATGATCGATAACGTGTTTCTAAAGCGGGAGGATTAAAGCAGCGACTTGCGAATCAACGGCGGTTCTGGCTTTTGGCTAGCTCCTAGCCATTAGCTCTTGGCTATTAGCAATCTGACTGGGGCACTGTCGGACAGGCTTGCTAAGAGCTAAAGGCTAAGAGCTAATAGCCGGGGTAGCGCTTGATCTCCATTCGCGACACTCCCGACGGTGCGACGTTTCAGGTGAAGGTGCAGCCGCGCGCGAAGAAAAACGCCGTCGGCGGTGAAGTGGGCGAAGCGTTGAAGCTGGCGCTCACCGCGCCGCCAATCGAGGGACGGGCGAACCAGGCTTGCATTGCGTTTCTCGCCGAGCTTTTGAATGTGCCGCGCTCGTCGGTTACGATAGCCACCGGTCAAAGCAGTCGCAACAAAGTGATTCGCGTGGCAGGTGTGTCGGCGAAGCAGGTTGAAGAGAGACTGTCGAGGAAGTAATCGGTTGCCAGTAGCCAGTAGCCAGTAACCCAGTTGCCAGCTGTCGATTGTTGGCTGTTGGTATGGATTACCCACTGCGGCCATCGACGGCTCTGCGCGACAGTGACAACTGATTACTGGCTGCTGACAACTGACGACTGGCTGCTGACAACTGGCTACCGAATATGACTCTTGCGCAACGATGGCGCGACATTCGCACCGGCTTCGAACGGCCCTTCTGGGTCGCCAACCTCAGCGAGCTATTCGAGCGGCTCTCCTACTACGCGGCCTTTGCGTCTCTGGCGCGATATCTGCACGAAGTCCTGCATTTCCCCATCGAACAGACGGGCACGCTTACCGGATTCTTCGGCGGACTGGTATGGTTCCTGCCGGTGTTTGGCGGGACACTCGCCGATCGCATGGGATTTCGCCGCGCGCTATCCGTCGCCTATTTGATCCTCAGCTGCGCCTATTTCACGCTGGGATCGCTGGGCGCGCCGTGGCTGGCTCTAGTGCGCGACCACGTGCCGCTGGTCGTGCTGGTGACCTTCGTGCTCGCTCTGCCGGCGCTGGGCGTGGCGCTGGTGAAACCCAGTGTGGTCGGCACCACGGCGCGCTGCTCGAAGGAAAACGTTCGCTCCATCGGCTACTCGATTTACTACACGCTGGTAAACATTGGCGGCTTCTTCGGACCGTTGGTCGCGTCCTACGTGCACCAGCACATGCGGGTGGAAAATGTCTTTCGCGTTGCGGCGCTTAGCGTCTTCCTGATGTTCATAGCAGTGCTGCTGTTCTTCCGCGAGCCGCGCCGTCACGACGAAGTAGAAACCGCCAGCCTAGCGCAGGCGGGACGAAATTTCTGGACTGTGGTTACCAACCCGCGCTTCATGCTCTTCCTCGTGATCTTCACCGGCTACTGGATCGTCTATTGGCAACTGTTCATCACTTTGCCGCTCTACATTCACGCCTACGTCGATGCTCGCGCCAACACCGAGCTGCTGCTGGCGACGGGACCACTGGTGGTGATCACGCTCACGGTTGCGATCAACCTGCTGACGCAAAGGTTGCACGCCTTCAACGCGATCATCATTGGGACCCTGATCACGTCGCTGGCCTGGATCATCCTGATCCTGAGGCCGACGGTGGTGGGGGTGGTGATTACGCTGATTACGGTCGCGCTCGGCGAGATCACACAATCGCCGCGGTACTACGAATACATCTCGCGGCTGGCGCCGTCAGGACAGCAAGGAACCTACATGGGCTTCGCGTTCTTGCCGCTGGGGATCGGATCGCTGATCGGCGGACCGTTTGGCGGCTGGCTCATCCACTACTTCGGCGAGGTGAAACATGAGCCGCAGATGATGTGGGTGGTGATCGTCGCGGTGGGGATGGTCACGGCGGTGCTGCTGTGGATTTATGACAAGACCGTGAGGAAGGAAGCAATTAGCAGGTAGCATTTAGCACTTAGCAAAAGCGCGAGGCCAGATGGTTTGCTAAGTGCTAAGTGCTAAGTGCTAAGTGCTAAGTGCTAAGTGCTAAGTGCTAAGTGCTAAGTGCTAAGTGCTAAGTGCTAAGTGCTAAGTGCTAAGTGCTAAGTGCTAAGTGCTAAGTGCTAAGTGCTAAGTGCTAAGTGCTAAGTGCTAAGTGCTAAGTGCTAAGTGCTAAGTGCTAAATGCTAAATGCCAAGTGCCTACGGTGAATCGCCATTCTGCACCTCGCTCGACCCTCCCGGCGAAATCAGTTGGCCTCCGGTAATGACTTGTCCGGGCGGCGTTTGCCGGCGAATGGGAACGGGAGCCGGCGCGTGTGATCTGGCATAGGCGCGGTAGGCAAAGATCACGGCCAGCAGCGGCGCGGCCAGCAGCCATCCCCAGAATCCGAAGACCAAACTCAGCAGAATGGGCACGATCAGCGACGCCCAGATGGGCACGCGCGCGGTCCGGCGCATGATGATCGGCTGCAACACCAGGCCGTCGACGACAATCACCACGCCGTACAGGATGAGCACATACAGAAATCCCTCGAAGCCGTCCGTGAACAACGCTGTCAGAGCTGGGCCGAAGAACGCAATCACCGGTCCGAAGTGCGGAATGAATTGCAGGCCGGCCGCAAGCACCGCCCAGAACAGTGCGAACGGTACATGCAGATACCACAAGCCCGCCCACCACAGCGCGCCCACGGCGAGCGCGTCATAACACTGCGCCACGAACCAGCGGCGCAGCGCGTCTCCGGTGATGCTGATGTGATGTGCAAAAGCCATTAGCTTCTTGGATGCGCGCGTGCGATAGCGGGCGCAGAACCCATGCTACACTCGGAAAGGCAGCACTTGGCAATTAGCACTTAGCATTTGGCACTCGGCAAGAGCACTTGGCTTCGATGTTCAAATTGCTGCTTTTGGCTAACTGCTAATTGCTAATGGCTGCCTTATGAAATTCGGCGTCATCATCTTTCCCGGATCGAATTGCGATCACGATGCCTATTGGGTGATTTCGCAAGTTGCGAAGCAGCCCGTGACCTTCCTGTGGCATGACTCGCCCGATCTCCAGGGCTGTGACGCAATCGTTGTCCCCGGCGGCTTCGCCTATGGTGACTACCTTCGCACCGGAGCGATCGCGAAATTCTCACCGGTAATGGAATCGGTGCGTAAGTTCGCTGCCGAGGGCGGCTTGGTGCTCGGCATCTGCAATGGTTTTCAGATCCTGTGCGAAGCCGGGCTGCTTCCCGGAGCGCTGATGCGCAATGCGGGGCTGAAGTACGTCTGCAAGCCAGTGCATATTCGCGTTGAGAGTACGAACACTCCGTACACGCAACTACTCACGAAGGGCGAAGTGCTGGAGATCCCCATCGGCCACATGGAAGGCAACTACTTCTGCGACGAGCGCACGCTAGCCGAACTCAAAGATCAGGATCGCATCATCTTCCGCTACACCACGCCCGCGGGCGAGACCACGCCCGAAGCCAACCCCAATGGATCGCTGGAGAACATTGCGGGAATTTGCAGCGAAGGCCGTAACGTGCTCGGCATGATGCCTCATCCGGAGCGCGCCAGCGAGCCGGAACTTGGCATGACCGACGGAGCGAAGGTGTTTCAGTCGCTGGTGGAAGCGGCAGTCAGCCGTTAGCATTTGGCTTAGCAACAGCGCCCACTCTTCAATCAGAACTAGTTGGTATCCGCGCTCGCGCAGGCGATTGAAGGCGGCGTCGCCCATATCAGCAGTCAACTACGCGGAATCTGCTATCGGAACTTGCGAGCCGTTAAGACAAGACAGATTCACCGTGATGGGTGGAGCACGCCTTCAGGCGTGCATAAGAAACGCAAGTTTTCGGATGCGCTTTAGCGCCTGAGGTAAGGTTTCGAAATTACCTCAGCGGCTAAAGCCGACTTATGGGGCTGACCATAATGCACCGCTGAAGCGGTGCTCCACCCGCGCAGCCTGAGCCACGCCTTGTCAAAACCAAGCAGCTACAGGTTCTTCTTGGTCCAGTCCTCGATGCGGCTCAGCGCTTCCTGCAGATTCACAATCGAATTCGCGGTGCTGAAGCGCATATAACCTTCGCCGAACGAACCGAACGCCGTGCCTGACAATCCTGCCACGCCGACGTCATCCAGCAGCGCGTCAGCCAGCTTCTTCGACGGCCATCCCGTCTGCTTGATGTTCGGGAAGGTATAGAACGCGCCCTTCGGCAGCCGGCAGGAAAATCCCTTGATCTGGTTCAGGCCTTGCACGAACACGTCGCGGCGGCGCTGAAATTCCTGGCGCATTTTCTCCGGCTCACTCTGGTCGCCGCGCACCGCTTCAATGCCGGCAATCTGCGTGAAAGTCGCCGTGCAAGACGTTGAGTTGGTCGCCAGACGCGCAAACTGTGCCGCGAGGTCAGGCCGCATCACGCCGTATCCCAACCTCCAGCCGGTCATGGAATAGGTCTTCGAGAAGCCGGTCAGGATAATGGTGCGGTCCTTGAATCCGTCCACTGACGCGATGCTGTACGGCTCGCCTTCGAAGAGCAGGCGGCTGTAAATCTCGTCGCTGAGCACCATGATGTCGCGATCGCCAATCGCGGCGGCAATGTCCTGAACATCCTGCTTGGTGATGACGCCGCCGGTCGGGTTCTGCGGCGAATTCAGAATGATCAGCCTGGTCCGATCGGTAATGAGGCTGGCGAGCTCGTTGACATCGAGCCGGAAATCTCGCTCTTCGCGCAGCGGAATGGGCACCGCCTTCGCGCCTACGAAGTTAATCATCGACTCGTAAATGGGGAAGCCGGGATTGGGATAGATGACTTCGTCGCCCTGCTCCACCAGCGCGAGAATGGTGAAGAAGATGATCGGCTTGCCGCCGGGGACGATGACGACCTCGTCGGGACTCACCTTGATGCCGCGCGAGCTGGAGACTTCGGCGGCGATGGCCTCGCGCAACTCCGGCAGCCCGGCCGCGGGGCCGTAATGAGTGAAGCCGTTGCGCAAGGCCTCAACTCCGGCCTCGACCACGTTAGCGGGCGTGTCCATGTCGGGCTCGCCGATCTCGAGGTGAATGATGTTTTTTCCTTGCCGCTCCAGGGCGCGGGCGCGAACCAGCACCTCGAAGGCGGTCTCCGTTCCCAGCCGCGACATCCGCTTGGCCAGGTGCAATTGGGTTTGAGTTGTAGTCATAGGCAAACTCACGATTATGCCTCCGTCAGCATGGCTATGGCAACCGGCCCGGGTCGGCAGCCACGAGACACTAAGGCGTCGAAGGACGTTCGTAAATGCTCGTTTCCCCTACCATTCGCAACAACGTATAGCCGTGGGTGTGAACCACGGTGACTGCGGCGGGACGTTCCGGGCCGCCGCTCACCGGCCCTTGGTTGCCGATCACCACCAGCCGCGGGCCGTGGGCAGCGAACTCGTCCAGCATCTCCGCACCAGCGAGGAGATGATACTTTTCCCGCCTTTCGCGACTTAACCGCGCGGCAACGTACAATCCGAAGTCGTTTTCGAACCCGGGATACGGATCTGCCCGGGAGGCGAAAATGTATCCCGGCCAGAAGCTGACGACCTTTTCGCCGGGCGAGGCGATCTGGTCGATTGCTTTGGAAACGGCAGTCACCTGCTGCAACGTCCAGTTGGGCGCGTCCGGCGAACCATCAATGCCCGGAACGCGGTCGCCGGTGAAAAGGTACTGGCAAAAGTTTGGAACCGCAAATCCAACAAAGCTGATCAGCAAGACAACGCATACCGCCGCAGCAATGCGCATTTCGCGTTGGGATTGCACGCCGGCGAGATAATCGCTGACCGAGCAGACAGCGGCCACAATCAGGAACGGCACGAGCATGCAAAAGTACTGCATGGATGCAGGTGTGGGAAGGCTGCTGACCACTCCCAAGGCGAATGCGATCCAAAACGCCAGCAGCGACGCATCTCTCTTCATGCGCCGCAGAACGAGGAATCCAACGCAAGTCAGAGTCAGCACGCTGAACTGAAATCCGGTAAAGCGTCCGCCGAAAGTTGCCAGCAGCACCATCACTTTGTCTTGCCAAAGTCCAATCAGGCCGGCCTTGGAACGCATCGCGTGATATCCCAGATTGTTAAACAGGAATGCGTCGGGAGATGCGAAGAAGAGAATCAGGGACGGAATGATGCCGATGGCGAAACCGACAGTGAACCACAGAAGCCGAACCAGCCAACCCATCCGGTTCCGGCGGAATATCCACCACAGGAATACGGGCGCAACCGCAACCACGTAGGAGCGAGTGTCAACGCTCAGTCCGAAAAACACGCCTGCTGCGGCAATCCACCATCCCGAGGACGACTGCGAGCGGCGGACAAAGACGACGTAAGCCAGAAACAGAAACAGAGCTGCTAAAGGAAAGGTCTTTACAATTGGGAACCACCCAAAGACGAAGCTGCTGGATGCAAACAGGAGCACCGCAGCCACTCCCGCAAGCCATTTGCCGGTTTCCCGGCAGACATGTTCGTAGATCAGTCCGCCGAGAACGGCAGTCTGCAGGGCGGCAAAGACACGCGCCGCAAACCACGAAATTCCCGTGAACCTGAACCACGCAGCGTAGGCATAAGGCAGCAGCGGAGCCTGCGTGTAAAAGAAATCCAGGTATGGCGCCTTGTGCTGCATCACCAGGCGCGCAGCCAGCAGATAGAAACCCTCATCGCCATCGATGAAACGGTGCTGAGAAACGAACAGGAAAAATCCGGCCTGCAGAAGAAAGACGGGGATAAACAGCAGCTTGCATGTGCGAGTCATCTTTAGCCGTGCAGTGCCTGCTGCGGATTTATTCAGCATATTCGATCGCGAACTCGATCATAACGGTTTTTTCCAGCATCGCCGAGACCGAACAATACTTCTCCTTTGACAACCGCACGGCATCTTCCATCGCTTTGTGCGTTACATTGCCGCTGACGCGATAGATCAGACGGATGGAAGTATAAATCTGGGGAAAGTCGGCGGTGCGTTCGCCCGAGGCGCGCACCTCCAGGCTGGTGAAAGGCTCTCGTTTCTTGCGCAGGATGCCGACGACGTCGCTCCCGGTGCAGGCGCAGAGGGCAATCAGCAGCAGCTCCACGGGGCTGTTCGCTGACTTTTCGGCGCCGGCATCGACCACCATGGCATGGCCGCTGCTGGCCTCACCCAGGAAACGCTGTTTGTCGGTCCACAGTGCGCGTGCTTCGATCACGGTAGCTCCTGCTCTAAGCTCCGAGCGGTTAGCTCGGGGCTCGGGGCTTCGTCCTCTGCTATTGCTGCTGGTCCTTCGCCGGAGGGTTGCCGGTGCTGTTGCTTCCGCTGCTGCCGTCGTGCTTGTCGTATATGGAATATTGTCCTTGTGGTCGCTTCAGCCGAATCGTAATCTGCTGCTCCGCCTGATTGATGTCGTAGTCATCGCCGAACGTCTGAAACCCATCAGCGATGACCTGTATCCGCCATGTGCCATAAGGAATGCCGTCAAAGTGGGTCTTGCCGTCGTTGTCGCTCTTCAGCTCAAATCCACTTTTCGCCTGCTTGCCGTGCTGTCCCACTGGATGCAACACAACCGCAGCGTTGCGTATCGGCTTTCCGGTATCGTCTTTCAGCACCACAAAACTAAGGGACGACTGCGGACCGTTGTCCTTCTTATTGCCGGCCATCAGGGTTGCGGAAATCAGGACCGCAGTGACAAGAATCAGCAGCAGGCGTGACGTCTTCATTTCGACATTCTAGACCAGTTTTGGTTGAGCACGTCCTGCTTGCCAGAACCCGCCGCCAGGCGCAATTGCTGCTGACGACGGCGGGCATTATGATTGAACCTATGAACCTCGGCCTGCCGGAAATGACGTTTATTCTTGTGCTCGCCCTGGTGCTGGTGGGACCACGGAAGCTGCCTGAAGTGGCGCGGCAGCTAGGCAAGTTCCTCGCCGAGTTTAAGCGTGCCAGTAATGAGTTCAAAGCCCAGCTCGAGAGCGAAATGCTGAACATTGAGTTGGAGGAACGCGCCAAAAAACAGGACGAAGGTCCGAAAGTGCTTCCGCCCGAGCAGCCATGGGAGCGTGTCATGCGGCCCATCACGGACTCGATCAGCCGGGCGAAGTCGGAATTGGTTTCCATCGCGAACCCTGATTCTGAACCAGTCAAGATCATCGCTCCGCAGGCTCCCCTGATCGAACAGCCTTCCTCGTCCGTTAAAGCAGTGGAAACCGACTGACCATGCCCAGCCCCGTCCTGGAAACCGCCGAGCAACGCGCCTCCGAAGAGATGACGGGCATGAGCTTCCTCGCCCATCTGGAGGAACTGCGCCGCCGCATCATCCGCAGCGCGCTTTTCATAGTGGTGGGCTTTGGCGTCTGCTGGGGCTTCCACGAGCGCATCTTCGCCATCATGCAGAGGCCCATCATGACGGCGCTGGCCAGCCATCATCTGGATCAGAAGCTGGTCTACCTGAACCCGACCGATCCCTTCAACATGTATTTGAAGATCTCATTTCTCGCGGGGATCTTCGTGGCATCGCCGTTCGTGCTGTATCAGGTGTGGGCCTTCATTGCGCCCGGACTCTACCGCAACGAGCGGCGTTACGTCTTGCCATTCATGTTCAGCACGGTGGGATTGTTTCTAGCCGGCGGTTACTTCGGCTATAAGATGGTGTATCCTGCCGCGCTGGATTTCCTCATCAGCTTCAGCGGGCAATTCACGCCGATGATCACGGTCCAGGAATACACGGACCTGTTCTTGACCATCATCGCCGGCCTGGGCATCGTTTTCGAGATGCCGATCCTCGTCTTCTTTCTTTCGCTGATGGGGATCTTGAGCGCCGGCTGGATGTGGCGCAACTTCCGCTACTCCATCCTGGTCATCTTTATCATTGCGGCAATCATCACTCCCACCACCGACATCATGAACATGTGCATCTTCGCCGCGCCCATGATCGTGCTCTACGTGTTGAGCATCGGTATCGCCTGGTTCGTTCATCCTACCCAGCGCAAGAAGCGCGCCGCGAAATCAGCAGGAAGCAACTAGCAACTAGCAATTAGCAACTAGCAACCAGAAACCAACTCAAAATGTCTTGTATCGAGGCTCGGCCTTAGCGCCCGGAGCGGGTTTTCAACAATTCGTAATGGTGCTGCGCGTGGCCAGCAGCGATGTAAGCCAGCGCCCGAACGCTTAAGGGATTGCCATTGGCTACGCCTGCTCGCATATCCGCGCCGGGCGGTAGTGAGCTAAAGAGAGCGAGGGTGGCTCGGCGGACGCTCTCAAATTCGGCCAGCAGGTCTTCCACGCTGCGTGAATTCGAGCCTGCCTCGCGGACGTAGTCGTCTTGTTCAAAGCCTGGCAATTCCGTCTGATCACCCCGGGAGAAGCGCAGCGCACGGTAGCTTATGACGCGCTCGGTATCGCAGATGTGCCCCAAGACTTGCTTGATGCTCCACTTCCCAGGCGCAGTAGGAGCGGTAGCGTCGCCGTCAGAGACTCCGGCTAGAAGCCGGCGGTAGTCGCTTGGCTGCCGAGCGAGGAAATCGAGGACTGTGCCGTCAGGAACGCGGGCAATGTAGTTCTTATAGAAATCGGCGTATTCGGTTGAGTCGGGACGGGAAAGCATGGCACAAACTTTGCCACAGGCGAGGGGGCTGCGGCAAATCGACGGGACCAGGGGTTGGATCGCGCGCCGCGGGTGACTCAATTGTTATACTGAGACGAGTATGGGAATCGTGAAGAACATAGCCGCCATCGCCAAAGGCATGAGCGTTACCTTCATGGAGATGTTCAAGCCCACCATCGTCGAGAACTATCCCGACGGCCCCGGCCCCACCCGCGGCGCGATGTTCCAGGACCGCTTTCGCGGCATGCATGTGCTGCAGCGCGACGAAAATGGTCTGGAGAAGTGCGTGGCCTGCTTCCTCTGCGCGGCGGCGTGTCCCTCAAATTGCATTTACATCGAAGCTGCGGAGAACACCGAAACCAACCGCGTCAGCGGCGCCGAACGTTACGCCAAGGTCTACAACATCGATTACAACCGCTGCATCTTCTGCGGTTATTGCGTGGAAGCCTGTCCTACCGATGCCATCACCCACGGCCACGGCTTTGAGCTGGCAACCTACAACGCCAGCAACCTGGTTTACCGCAAAGAGCAGTTGCTTGCCGGCACGCCCGCGCACGAGGGCGCCAATGCCGTTTTCAGTCAGTACGAAAGTGGCCGGCTGGTACCCCACAAGTAGCAGGAAGACTCACTCGAGAGGCCGAGGTTGTCGCTCATGCCGCGCTCTGACTGGGAGTTCGCGGAGTATGAATCGCTGCTGGCGGTACAACGATCTCAACCCGTCCTGTTGCTACGTCGTAGACGAGGCCGGAGATAAACCACCCGTCCGGCAATCCGGGGACCTCCCGCAGCAAAGCAACGTCAATCGCGACCGCAGCGCGAGGGTCGGTAACCGCTTTCGTCTTGAGCTCACCTTCCGGTACTCGAAAATACTGCGCCAGCATGGCCGGATCGTTCGCAAGCCGAGTGATGCCGCAATCGGTGTGCTGAAGAATGATGAGGTGGAACTCTCCGCCCCCTCCGGGAATCTTGCCGGCAACTTCACCGATTCGCCCAAGCAGCCCCAAGTGCTCCAGCAACCCCGGCGTAATTCGACCGCCGATGTTCCGCATCACAACCGCCTCTCCCGACTTGATTCCAAGCACATGAGCGGGATCGACGCGCATGTCCGCGCAACCGATGATGACTGCTTTTACATTTGGTAACGCGCTCGGAAGTGAAGTCAATGTGCCCGCAGCCGACTGCTGAGCTGCGAATTGTTTGTTGCGTTCTAACAAGCTGTCGAGATAGTTCATGTCTGCGCTCCTAAAACGAAGCTGCGCAATGTTTGGGGTTACTTCTCGCCGCTCAACTGTCCCACGGCTAAGGTCGTCAACCTATTTTGGATGATGATTCGGCTTCGATGGCTGCCGAAGATGTTCGCAGTGTTCTGTCGGAGATTCTTCGCCTGATCGGGGCTGCGGATCCTAATTGCCACTTTTGTCGCAAACTGTCCGAAAAAGGTTTTGCAAAAGGCTTGACGCGTCGCTACAATGTATTAATATACGTTGATGCGTATATTTATTCGATGTCGAAACTGTCGCGCCAGGCCGTAATTCGGGGGCTGATCAACGACCAGGAGGTCGGCAGCCAGGACGATCTGCGGCGGGCTGTTGTTCCGGCGCGGACATCGGGTGACGCAGGCGACGTTGTCGCGCGACGTGCACGAGCTGGGGTTAGTCAAGACGGATGAAGGTTACAAGCTGCCGCAGGGCGAGGATTCCGAACCGTCTCTTCCGTCGATTGAACATCTGATCGAGACCTTCGTGTACGACGTGAGGACGGCGCTGAACCAGGTGGTAATCAAAACCAGCGCCGGCAGCGCCCAGCCGGTCTCGGCGGCCATTGACGCCGAGGAATGGGAGGAAGTTGTGGGTACCATCGGCGGCGACGATACGATTCTCGCGATTACCCCGAACGCCAAAGCTGCTGCCCAGCTTGCGCATCGTTTGCGCAAGTATTTTGCTTAAGACAATGAACGCTTCGCTACAACCCGCGGTCTTCGGAGCCACCGGATATTCCGGATTCGAATTGGTGCGTCTGCTGGCGCGGCATCCCGGAGCCTCGAAGCCGATTTTGGTACGCCGCAACGGGGAGAGCGGCGGCTACGCTGATCTTAGCGAGGCCTATCCGCAACTGGCGGGTAACGGCGGATTTCCGTTCCAAAATTTCTCGTGGCAGCAGATGAAGAATGCGGGAGTGGACGTCGTGTTCTTTGCCACGCCGCACGAGTTTTCGCGAGAGCTGGCGCCGGAGGCGATCGCGCAAGGCTTTCGCGTAATCGACTTGAGCGGCGCATGGCGGCTGAAGCAGACGGAGAATCGCGCAGTCTATGGTTTTGCCGAAAATCCGGAAGACGACGCTCTTGATCGTTCCGCGGTTTACGGTTTGCCCGAATTGCACTCCAGTGAAATCGCGAACGCCAAGCTTCTGGCCAATCCCGGCTGCTACGCGACTTCGATCATTTTGGCGCTGGCGCCGTGGATTCGCGCCGGCTTCGTCGATGTCGAGCACGGCATTATTTGCGATTCCAAGTCGGGGGTCTCGGGAGCAGGGAAGACGCCTTCGACCAAAACCCATTTCGTGGAAGTGGATGGAGACTTCTCCGCCTACAGTGTTTTTGGACACCGGCACTCGGGGGAGGTGCTGGAGCAGCTCGGGATCGGCGGCGGATCGCTGCAATTTACGCCGCATCTGCTGCCGATCCCGCGCGGCATTCTCTCGACAATCTACGTGAAGCTGGCGAAGCCGGTGAGCTCGGAAGAGCTGGAGCAAGCGCTGCGCGGCTTCTATGCAGATAAGCCGTGGGTGCGGGTCTTCGGAGCTGCACGGTTGCCGCAGATCAAGTTTTCCCTGAACACGAATTACTGTGACATCGGGTTCTCGCTATCGCCGGATGGCAAACGGGCCGTGCTGGTGTCATGTCTCGACAATCTTCTGAAGGGCGCGGCCGGACAGGCAGTGCAAAACATGAACCTGATGTTCGGACTCGACGAGAAAGCTGGGCTGCCATGAAGTTGGTGGTAAAAATCGGAGGCGCGGCGCTCGACGACAAACAGCTCGTCAGCAAGTTTGCCAAGACCATCCCGAGCCTGTGCCGCGAGGGCCATCAGCTGGTCATCGTTCACGGTGGAGGCGCGGCGCTCACTCGCACTCTGAAGCAGCTCGGGTTGCGAATCGACTTTCGTCAACGGCCTTCGGGTTACCGATTCCAAGACCCGCGACGTAGCCATGATGGTTCTCGCCGGACAGCTCAACAAGCAGCTGGTCGCGGCCATCGGCGGCGCAGGTCAGCCTGCTATTGGGATCTGCGGCGGCGACTTGCGCATGGTGCTGGCGTCGAAAAAGAAGCAGCCCGATCTCGGCTTTGTTGGCGAAGTCTGCACCGTCGACGCGCAATGGATCGAGCGTTTCTGGAATGCCGGTGTCGTCCCTGTCATTGCGAGTCTGGCTCTGGGCTTCGACGGCGAATACTACAACGTGAATGCCGATCAGATGGCCTCGGCTTTTGCGGTGGCTTGCGATGCTGACGCTCTCGTCTACCTCACCGATGTTGCGGGCGTGAAAGACGCCGAGGGATCCGTCATTCGCTGGCTCGACGTCGATGCCATTGCCGCCATGGTGCAGCAATCCACGGTGAGCGGAGGGATGCTGCCCAAGCTGGAAGCCTGCACCACGGCGTTGAAGAAGGGCGTGACCCGCGTGCGCATTCTGCCCGCTGCGCGCGCCGAAGTTCTTCCCGGATTTTTCACCCATCCCATCGACTGTGGCACCGAGGTGATTTTTGGCACTTAGCACCTAGCACTTAGCAGTTAGCTTACGGGCTACCTTGACGAACCTTGACGATACGAGGGCCATTCGAAGTGGTAAGCGCCAAGGCAAATTGCTAAATGCTAATTGCTTATTTTTCGAGGTACGACATTGATTGCTACTACTGTTTTTCCAGGAGCGAGTTCGAGTTCTTACGCGTATCGCAGCGTGACCGGCCGGGACCTGATTTCGATCCAGGACTTCTCGGCGGACGAGCTTGCCTGCGCGTTGGAGCTGGCGACGGCCATGAAGGCGCGCCCCGCGGATTTCCGCGGGATTTTGTCGGGCAAGCAGATCGTGCTGTTCTTCGAGAAGCCCTCGCTGCGCACGCGCCTGACGTTTGAAGCCGGCATCAACAGCCTGGGCGGCACGTCATTCTTCGTCGATCAGACGCAATCTCGGCTTGGCGCTCGCGAGAGCTTGAGCGATGTCGCACACAATCTGGAGCGCTGGATCGATGGCATCGTGCTGCGCACGTTTGCGCACGAAACCGTGACCACCATGGCGGAGCACGCTGCCATTCCGGTGATCAACGCGCTTAGCGAACAGGAGCATCCCTGCCAGGCGATGGCCGACATGCTCACCTTGCAGCAGCACTTCGGCGATCTGCGCGGCGTGCGTCTCGCCTACGTTGGCGACGGCAACAATGTTGCGAATTCCCTGATGCTGGCCGCGGCGAGCCTGGGCGCTTCGATCTCAGTCGGAACGCCTCTTGGGTATGAGCCTGATCCACGCATCACGGAGGCGGCTGGCGAACTGGCGGCCGTATCCGGGGCGAGCGTCTCCGTGGTCAACGATCCCATCGAAGCTGTGGCCGGCGCCGATGCCGTGTACACCGACGTCTGGGCCAGCATGGGTCAGGAAGACGAAGCCGCCGAGCGCAGCAAAATCTTCGCGCCCTTTCAGGTCAACCAGAAATTGTTCTCCTATGCCGCCAAACACGCAGTGTTCATGCACTGTCTGCCGGCGCATCGTGGAGATGAGGTCGCTGCGGCGGTCATCGATTCGCCGCGTTCCGTTGTCTTCGATCAGGCGGAGAACCGCCTGCATGTTCAGAAATCAATTCTTGTTTTGTTGCTGGAAGGCGGTATCCACCGCTTCCCGCCGAGGAGTGCCAATGCGTGAAAAAGTTGTACTTGCATATTCGGGTGGGCTCGACACGTCCATCATCATCCCGTGGCTGAAAGAAAATTATGACTGCGACGTCATCGCCTTCGTTGCCGATGTCGGCCAGGGCGACGACATCGATGCGGTCATCGAAAAAGCCTATGCAACCGGCGCGTGCAAGGTGATCGTCGAAGATCTGCGGCAGGAGTTTCTGACCGACTACGTCTTCCCGGCGATCCAGGCCGGCGCGGTCTACGAGCACAAGTATCTGCTGGGAACTTCGCTGGCTCGGCCGATCATCGCCAAGTATCAGGTCGAAGTTGCGCTGCGGGAAGGCGCGACGGCGGTCTCTCACGGCTGCACCGGCAAGGGCAACGATCAGGTGCGCTTCGAACACGCTTACCAGGCGCTGGCGCCGGAGCTGAAGGTAATCGTGCCCTGGCGCGAGTGGAAGCTGCAGTCGCGCGAAGATTGTCTCGACTATGCCGAGCTGCACGGAATTCCCGTGGCCCAGAGCCGCGAGAAGATCCACAGCCGCGACCGCAATCTGCTGCATGTGAGCCATGAAGGCGGCGAGTTGGAAGATCCCAACAACGCGCCACTGCCAACAACCTGGACTTGGACCAACTCGCCGCAGGCCGCCCCGGACGAGGTCGAGAAGGTGACGATCGCGTTCAAGCACGGCCTGCCGGTCGCAGTGAACGGAGTGGAGCTTGATCCCGTTGCCACCCTCGAGGTGCTGAACGAAATCGGCGCGCGCAATGCTATCGGGCGCGTCGACTTGGTGGAGAACCGCTTCGTCGGCATCAAGTCGCGCGGGTGTTATGAAACGCCAGGTGGCACGCTGCTGCTCACCGCGCATCGCGAGCTGGAAGCCTTGTGTCTTGACCGTGAGCTGTCGCACTTCAAGCAGCACATCGCGCTGAAGTATGCGGAGATCGTTTATTTCGGTCTTTGGTTCACGCCGCTGCGCGAGTCACTGGAGGCGTTTGTCGAGAGCTCGCAAGCCGATGTGAACGGCACGGTCACGCTGGCGCTTTACAAGGGGAACGTCGAAGTCGCAGGCCGCAAATCGCAAACCTCGCTCTACCGGCCGGACGTTGCCAGCTTCACCATGGGCGCAAGTTACAACCAGAAGGATGCCGAAGGCTTCATTCGCATTCTCGGCCTGCCGGCGCGTTCGCGCGCCATCATCCACGCCAAGCAACCCGAGCGAGTGCGGCTTTTGCGTTCACCCGCGCGTAAGGAGGCGGTGCAATGAAGATGTGGTCGGGTCGCTTCAGCCAGGGGCCTGATGTCGAGTTCGAGCAGTGGCAGCGGTCGTTTCCCTTCGACCGCGTGCTGTTGCCGTATGAAGTCGCGGCCAGCAGGGCACACGCCTCCGCGTTGGCGAAGGCTGGCGTGTTGAGTGCGGAAGAACTGGCAGGCACGCTGTTTGCGCTCGACCAGATTGCGCGCGAAGGGACGCCCGAGGCGGACGAGCCGACGATTGAAGATGTGCACCATTACGTGGAGACGCGACTGGTCGAGCTTATCGGCGAAGTCGGTTACAAGCTGCACACCGGCCGCAGCCGCAATGAACAGATTGCCACCGACCTGCGGCTGTATGTGCGCGAGCAGATCGACGAAACCACGCGGCTGCTGGCGGATTTTGTCAGCGCGTTGGTGACGCAGGCTGAAACCGCCTGTGACAGCGCCATGCCGGCCTATACCCACTTGCAGCGAGCCGAGCCGGTGCTGGTAGCGCATTGGCTGTTGGCCTATGTCGAGATGTTCCTGCGCGACATCGATCGTCTGTCCGATTGCCGCAAACGGCTGAATGTTTGTCCGCTGGGCTCGGGCGCGGTCGCGGGCACGATTCTGCCGCTGGATCGCACGGCGATGGCAGCAGAACTCGAATTCGACGCGCCGACGGCGAACAGCATGGATGCCACCAGCGATCGCGACTTCGCCATCGAGTTCGTGCAGGCACTATCGTTCGCGGCTCTGCACCTCAGCCGCTGGGCGGAGGAGTTCGTCCTGTTCTCGACCACGGAGTTCGGCTTCGTCAAGTTGCCGGAGGAATATTCCACCGGCAGCAGCGCGATGCCGCAAAAGAAGAATCCCGACGCGCTGGAATTGATTCGCGGCAAGGCGGGCAAAGTTTTTGCCGAAGCAACAGCGCTGTTTATCGGCATGAAAGGCCTGCCGCTGGCCTACAACAAAGACCTGCAGGAAACCCAGCAGCCTGTGTTGTCGGCAGCGCAGCAAGTGTCCAGCATGGTCCGCGTGGCCACCGGCTTCATGATCACGGTCGAATTCAATTACGCCCGCATGCAACAGGCGGCGAGCTGCGGATTCATGAACGCGCAAGCGGCGGCCGCTTATCTGGTGCGCCAAGGCATTCCGTTTCGCCGGGCGCACGAACTTGTCGGCAAAGCGGTGCGGCTGTGCGTCGAACAAGCTTGCGAACTTGAGCAACTGTCGAAGGAAGACTACGCGCTTTGCGGCATCGATGCCGACCAGCAGTTTTACAACGCGCTGGCACTCAAAGAAGTGTTGGCCATTCACAACGTCCCAGGAGGTACTGCGGCATCTCGTGTGCACGAGGCCTTACAGACGGCGAAGGAAAAACTATCCCAATTTTTTGGAGTCGCCCATGCATGCACGTAGCGCGAAGCTTCCCGACGCATTTGTCATTGAGCAGTTGATCCAAGTCCACGTTGGCGACGGCACGCTGTTGCCGCGCTCGCTGGCCGAGATCTGCGAGAACATTCGCGATTTCACCGTGGTCGAGCACGAAGGCGAGATCGTCGGGTGCGGAGCGCTCCATCTCTATGGCATGCACCTGGCGGAGATCCGCTCCATCACCGTAACCAACAAAGCGAAAGGCAGCGGCGCGGGTCGTGTGCTCATCGATGCGCTGCTGCAGGAAGCGGAGAAGCAAAGTGTGAACTGTGTTTGCCTGTTCACGCGCATTCCCCAATTCTTCGCTCGCATGGGCTTTGACGAAGTGAAGAAGGAAGCGCTGCCTGACAAACTACTCAAGGACTGCGTGCGCTGTCCTCGCCAAAATGCTTGCGACGAGATCGCGATGTATCGGGGGACCTTGCCTAAGCACGCCGGGCTCCGGCGGCGCCGAGCGGCGCAGGATTATGTTCCGCTGGCGGCCCTGCAGGCGTGACATCTCCGATCCCACGCAAGCCAACGTCAGGCTTGTGTGGGGCACCCGCGATCATTCCTCAGAACTTATAGTTAAGCTGTCAATCAATTCAACCGCATCCCCTGCACGTTTTTTGATAAATTCGGAAGGCTCGCGCAGGGCGAACTCTCCCAAGAGCGCGCGCAGTACGGAACGCTGCTCTAGATCGAGAGCGCGAAGCTGGTTGATTGTGAAATCAGTGGTTGGCGTTACGCCGCTCGGGCTGAAAGCGTACACGACATATTCTCGCGCTATGTTTTCACCCGCGATGTTGTCCAAGCAACACACAAGCCAAGCGGCTAGAAAAGCTTTCAAGGCTTCATCGGTAAGCAGCACAAAGTCGCCCGGCATCTCGTATAAGAACTTTTTTGGCACATCGGTCCACTTTCGGTTTTTCAACTCCTCAAACAAGAATTTGTCATCATCATGAATCGCGTTCTCTTCGGTCAGCTCTGGTAGCCATGCCCCGTCGCAACGAGTTACTTTTCCTGTGTATGGAATCGCAGGAAAGGCACGTTGAATCGCATCTTGCAGCGCGATGATTCGTACGTCGTCCATGCAACGTTGATGTCGTTAACTTCTTACTGAACGGCTGTCTACCATCCTGCGCCTACTTCAGATACTGCAGCAACTCCTTGAACTGCGGCGTTCCCGAGCAGCGCAGCAACTCGTACATCATCATCTCCGTCGACGAAATCACCGCGCCAGCCGCCTTCATGCGGTCAAGACCGATCGTCCAGTTCCACTCCGCGCGCGATCCCACCGCATCGGAGGCGACGTGCACCAGATACCCATCGTTCAGAGCGCCCAGCGCAGTCTGCATCACGCAGATGTGCGTCTCCATTCCACACAGCAGGACAGTGTTGCGGTTTCCCGGCAGCGACTTGAGCCGCGAGCGAAACGGATCGCTGCCAAAGCAACTGAACTCCAGCTTGTCGAAGGCCGGTACATCGGTCAGCAGCGAAGCGATCTCCGGCACCGTTGAGCCGAGGCCTTTGCTGTATTGCGTGGTCACCATCAGCGGAATCGACAGGATCTTAGCCAGCCGTATGAGTAGCTGCGAATTCTTCACCAGGCTTTCCTTGTTGAAGATGGGCGGCAATAGTTTTTCCTGAATATCGACGACGACCAGCGCGCACTGCTCCGCTTCCAGCGGCCGGCGCGCAACTTCGGTCAGGTCGTTGGCGATGGCTACGCTTCCCAGCATCGATGACATAGGCCTTCCTCGGAACGTTAAGTTCGTGACATTAAGTTCGTGAACTTCATTCTACCCAGTTCCAAGGTCTGGAGTGTGTTTGGGCTGCCGAGATCAGGCTTAGGGAACGAACATGACGTTGTGGCATCACTCACAATCGACGTCAACTGCGTTTGACTGGAATGCTTAAGCTACTTGATAATTGAGCCACTGCCCCCTCGTTCAACGGCAGGACAGCTGACTCTGGATCAGCATATCGGGGTTCGAATCCCTGGGGGGCAGCCAATAAAATCAATGGTTTCCTGCGTATTTCAAATTTTCCCCCGTTCCGTGTCGCCAATGTGTCGCCAAAATTAAGATTGCGCCAGTAGTCGTCTATCCCAGGAACTACGTTCAGTCGGGCAGAAACCGGCCCGTGTTTTTCCGCTGCGGCCCTCGCAACCAAAATCAGATTTGACCCAACAACAACACCATAGACGCAACACACGGTCCACAGCCGCGACATCTTTCGCGCGCGCCACACTAGCAGTGGGACCAGCCCAGCCACCAGCGCTTTTGCGGGCCACAATCCCAACTGGCGCACCAGCGGGTTGAGTTCCATCGTGCCAGGGACGCGGAGGGCAAGCCGCGTTGAGAGTTAGTCCGCTGCCTGTAATAAGAGCAGTACGATGAGCGCGACCCGCTTGCTCGCGTCATCACAGTACCAGGTTTCCTTTCGGTGTAAAGGGCCGTCTCGGTTGGGAGGCGGCCGTCCCAATAATTGTTTCCATCAGCCCGGTTTAGGCTTTGGCTTTTGCTTGATTACGGCTGTAGAGAGTGAAGAGTAATTCGGCGACATCCTGGGATTCGGCACCAGCCTCCGCAATCGCGACATCGGCGAGTAAGCATGTTTCTATCCGATCCATGAGGGCCGGGGCGAGTCGGTCTGGGATGTAGACCGCCGTTAGAAACTCGTCCAAGCCATCTGCGTTGTTGCAGGGGTCTCCCATTTCAAATAGACAGTCCAATAGTCGGGGGGACATCCGGATTTTCACGGCGTTGTTTCCGACCCGTTCCATGTCGGGGTTTGCGGGTGAAATTCGACCATTGTGGAGTGCGGTCTCGGAGGTGTCATGCTTAGGTTGGCTTGCGAGTAGACGATCCCGGGAGTCGGAAACCTCAGCGCATGCAAAACCCTGTTTTCATCAATTGACACTCAACTAATTGCTCCAGCAATGGTGCAGCAAAGGAACGCTTCGCGCCGCGCTAGTCCAACCTGCAACTTCCTCATTTACAATGTGTTTTCTTGGGCATAGTTCTAGATTCTTCCGGTAAGGCCGTGGCACTTCGGCAAGTGGGGCTTGCAGGAGGACTGGGCGGACACGAAAATGCGGGGAATCCATTGGCCAACCCTAGCCGTTCACGCCCAGGCTTGCAGTTAAGATTTGAGTCTTATGCGTCCAACGCACTTCCGGATGAACGTTGCGGCGGCTTTGATCTGGCTGTTGCTACTCGTGCTCGCGCCGGCGGCTGACGCACAAAGCAACGCCATGATCACTCTTGATCAGGCCATTGATTTAGCTCTGGCGCACAATCACGCGTTGAAGGCGACTCGTACCCTGATCCTGCAGAACCAGGCGCAGGAGATTACCGCGAATCTGCGGCCCAACCCGACCCTGAATTTTGACTCCCAGTTCTTGCCGGTTTTTTCTCCGTCGAACTTTAACTCCGACAATGTGAGCGAGACCCAGCAGTTCGACGCCGGAATCGGATACCTGTTTGAGCGCGGGCGCAAACGGCAGAATCGCTTACACGCTGCCCAGGACCAGACGGCTGTCACCCGCGCCCAGGTCAGCGACGCCGAGCGCACCCTCGCATTCAATGTCGGCCAGCAATTCATCAGCGTCTTGTTGGCCGAATCGACTCTGCGCTTCGCTTTGCAAGACCTGGGGAGCTTCCAGCAGACAGTTGACATCAGCGAGGCGCAATATAAGTCGGGCTACATCAGCGAGGGTGACTATCTCAAGATCAAGCTACAGTTGCTGCAGTTTCAAACCGACGTGTCGTCGGCGCGACTGGCGAGGGTCCAGGCCCTGGTCGACCTGCGTACAATGCTGGGCTATGATGCGGTGCCCGCTAATTACGACGTGGTCGGTGACTTGTCGTATCAGCCTTTGCCGGCGAAGTTAGAGGATTTGCAGACGAAAGCGCTACAGGACCGTCCCGATTATCGCGCTGCCGAATTGGGGACCATGGCTGCCCAAAGTCAGATCTCATTGGCGAAGGCAAACGGCAAAGTGGATGTGAATGCTACTGCTTATTACACGCACACCGCAGGCGAGAATACCGCTTCGTTCTTCCTGAATTTTCCCATTGCAGTGTTCAACCGGAATCAGGGCGAGATCGCGCGCACCCAGTATGCTCTGACCCAGGCCCAGGAGACGCAAGCGTCCACCAGCGATATTGTGTTGTCCGACGTCAACGATGCCTATGAGGGGCTGCGCAGCAACGACGAAATCGTTCACCTTTATACTTCCGGCTATTTGAAAGAGGCACAGGACTCGCGCGACATCAGTGAGTATGCTTACAAGCGTGGGGCAGCAAGCCTGCTGGACTTTCTGGATGCCGAGCGCAGCTATCGCTCAGTCCAACTGGCCTATCGCCAGGCGTTGTCTTCTTACATGACTGCATTGGAACAGCTGAAGGAAGCCGTAGGAACGAGGAATCTGCCGTGATGATGTTCCGCGATCGCTGGCAATACCGAGTTGCGACAACTGCCGTGTCGGCGGTCATGCTGGCGCTTGCCGGTTGTAGCAGCGGAGGGTCGGGCAACGCCGCCAAGGAAGAAGCGAACAGTGCCAACACCGCCGAACTGTTCACCATTCCGTCCGACCAGATGGCCCATGTGCAGGTGCTGCAGGTTCAACCCTCCAGCTTGACGCGAAGCCTGCGGCTGACCGGCGCCGTCGCCTACAACAGCTTTCATACCACGCCCGTGATTACCCAGGTGAGCGGCCCGGTGAGCCGCGTTGTGGTTGTTCCCGGCCAGAGGGTCGAGCGGGGTCAGCCCATGTTGTACGTGGCAAGTCCCGATTACTCCCAGAGCCGCACCAATTATTTGAAAGCCAAGGATGCCTACGCCCTGGCGCAAAAGGCTTACGCGCGAGCGAAAGACTTGTACCAGCACCATGCCATTGCCGAACAGAATCTGGAGCAGGCCGAGTCGGCCGAGGTGCAGGCGGGCGGAGATTTGGCCGCGGCTGAGGCCGCTCTCAAGGTGCTGGGAATCACCGACCCTAACGCCCTGATAAAGGCACCGCCCTCTTTCGAGGTCCCGGTGCGAGCTCCGATCAGCGGCGAAGTGGTGGAACAGGATGTTGCGGCTGGTCAACTGCTCCAGCTCACCACCACCCAGTGCTTCCTGATTTCCGACACCAGCACGGTGTGGGTGTTGGTCAATGTCTATCAGAAGG
This sequence comes from uncultured Acidobacteriaceae bacterium, assembly GCA_963789245.1. Lineage (GTDB taxonomy): Bacteria > Acidobacteriota > Terriglobia > Terriglobales > Acidobacteriaceae > Bog-257. The sequence continues at coordinate 54,348 of CAWBKE010000013.1, forward strand.
ACCTGCCCTATGTGAAGGTGGGCGATCCCGTCACAATTCAGACTGACGCTTATCCTGACGTCTTCCAGGGCCGCATTGCCTATGTGGCTGCGTCCCTGGACCCGAATACCCGCACCCTGCAGGCGCGCATTGAGACCAGCAATCCCGGAGAGAAGTTAAAGAAGGACATGTTCGTAGCGGCAACCGTGAATGCCGGGACGATTCAGAACGCGATTGCCGTGCCCGATTCCGCAGTTCTGCGCGACAACGAAAATCAGCCTTTCGCGTATGTAGAAGCATCGGCCAATCAGTTTGCCAAGCGGCCGGTCACTCTGGGTGAGAGTCTGAAGGGGCAAACTCAAGTTACCAGTGGATTAAAGCCTGGCGATCGCGTCGTCGGCGACGGCAGCTTGTTCCTGCAATTTGCGAACTCGTTGCAGCGTTAGCCGGCAGCGATTGATATTCGATTAAGGAACCGTGATCAGGACCATGTCGTCCAGCTCCGAATGATTCATCGAATCGTACAAGCGGCCCTGCGTCAGCGCTTCCTGGTGCTGATGCTGACGAGTTTTATGACGGTCGCGGGGATCATCTCATTCCAGCGCATGCCGGTGGATGCTTATCCCGATCTTTCTCCTCCCCAAGTCGAGCTCATCACGCAATGGCCTGACCACGCGGCGGAGGAAGTAGAGCGCCTGGTCACGCTGCCTCTCGAGCTGGAAATGAATGGGGTGCCGCACATGGTGGTGATGCGGTCCATCTCCCTCTACGGCCTCTCCGATGTGATCCTTACCTTTGACGATAAGACGGACGACTATTTTGCGCGGCAGATTGTGTTCCAACGGATTGCGCAAGCCAATTTGCCTACGGGAGTGACGCCGTCCATGGCGCCGCTGTTCAGCCCCAGCGGCTTGGTGTACCGCTATGTTCTGCAGAGTCCCGACCGCAGCCCGCAGGAGTTGAAAACCTTTGAGGATTGGGTGGTCGAGCGGGCCTACCGCTCGGTACCGGGGGTGGCCGACGACTCCGGCTTTGGCGGCACGGTCATGCAGTACCAGGTGTTGCTCGATCCCGCCCGGATCTACGGTTACCACCTGACCGTTCCGCAGGTTGAGGCAGCTCTGGCGGCCAACAACGCCAATGCCGGAGGAGGATTTTTCTCGCAAGGTGGACAGTTTTATTACGTGCGCGGTATTGGCCTGGTGCGCGACACCAGCGATATCGGCAACGTTGTGGTTGGCAGCAACAATGGCGTGCCGATTCGAATCAAGGATGTCGGCGATGTGACGATTGGCCACGCCCCCCGGCTGGGCGAATTCGGCTACGAAAAGAATGACGATGCAGTTGAGGGCGTCATTCTGATGTTGCGCGGCGAGCAGACCCAAAATGTCCTGAAGGGAGTGGAAGCCAAGACCGAGGAGCTGAACCGGACGATCCTGCCGCCCGACGTCAAAATCCATCCTTACTATGACCGCAGCGAGTTAGTAAACCTAACCACCGATACCGTGGAAGCCAACTTGTTCCGCGGCATGATACTGGTGCTGATCGTCCTGATGTTCTTTCTGGTCAGCTTTCGCGCGGCGATCATCGTGGCGCTCACCATTCCGTTGTCGCTGTTGTTCGCGTTTATTGTGTTACACGCGCACGATGGGGCGGCGAACTTGCTCTCGATTGGCGCCATCGATTTCGGAATCATCATCGACGGCACCGTAGTGATGGTGGAGAACATCTACCGCGAGCTTGCCTTGCGACAGGACCAGAACTACAAACTGCACGAAGTCATTCTCCTGGCCGCGAAAGATGTCGACCGGCCTATCTTCTATTCGGTCGCAGTTATTCTCGCGGGCTACCTTCCCATCTACGCTCTCAGCGGCCCTTCGGGAAAGCTATTCCATCCCATGGCCGAAACTATGTCATTCGCGCTGGTGGGCGCGCTGATCCTCACCCTTACGCTGGTTCCAGTACTCACTTCCTACTGGTTCAAGAAGGGAATAAGGGAGCATCAGAATCGTGCCTACGATTGGATGAAGCGTGTATACGCAACCCAGTTGGATTGGGCCTTGGCGCGCCCCAAACTTACTGTGTTGATCGCAGCACTGATTTTCGGCGCAACCCTGCTGCTGGTTCCGTTCATCGGCGGCGAATTCATGCCGCATCTTGACGAAGGCGCGCTCTGGGTACGGGCGACCATGCCCTATACCATCTCTTTTGAAGAGGCGAGCCGTATTGCCCCTCAAATTCGCGACATTCTGATGTCGTTCCCGCAAGTCACCACTGTCGCCTCAGAGTTGGGACGTCCGGATGATGGCACTGATCCCACCGGATTCTTTAATTGCGAATTCTATGTAGGATTGAAACCCTACAAAGACAAGTCCTGGAGCGGCGACCTGGATACCAAGAATAAATTGATCGCAGCCATCAATAATAAGCTGATGGCGTTTCCCGGAATCATCTTTAACTATACCCAGCCGGCGGAAGACGCCGTAGACGAGGCCCTAACCGGACTTAAGAGCTCCTTGGCGGTCAAGGTCTATGGTGACGACTTAAGCGTTCTTCAGGACAAGGCTGTGCAAATCAAGAACACGCTGGCCAAGGTACCCGGCTTCACTGACTTGACAGTCGTGCGGGAGTTGGGCCAACCCAGCCTGCTGATCGATGTGGACCGGGACAAGATTGCCCGCTACGGAATCAATGTTGCCGACGTGGAGGCCGTGATTTCGGCAGCTGTGGGAGGGCAGGCCGTGACCCAGGTTATTCAAGGAGAGAAGTTGTTCGATCTGGTCGTCCGCATGCAGCCTCAATTCCGCAGCAGCGCGCACGAGATCGGTAACTTGCTGGTAGGAACACCGGATGGCAAGCAGATCCCGCTTAGTCAACTGGCCGAGATCAAACAGGGAAATGGGGCATCGTTCATTTACCGCGAAAACAATTCCCGCTACATCGGAGTTCAGTACAGCATTGAAGGACGGGACCTGGAGCGCGCCGTGAGAGACGGACAAAGGGCAGTCGATAAAGCTGTCACTTTGCCTCAAGGCTACCGGCTTAACTGGGGCGGCGAGTACAGCCAATTTCTGGAAGCCAAGTCGCAGCTCATTCTAATTGGCCCACTGGCGGTGGTGCTTATTTTCATGATCTTGTTCGCACTCTATGGGAACTTTAAGTTCCCGGTGACCATTGCCCTGGGCGTTATCATGACGGAGCCGGTAGGCGCGCTTATAGCTTTGAAGCTTACCCATACCCCTTTCAGTGTTTCGTCAGTTCTAGGGCTGCTGGCGTTGTTAGGCGTATCGGTGGAAACCGCAGTGATTCTGGTTTCCTATATCAACAAGCTTCGCCTGGAGGGAATGGATATTCCCACCGCAACGCGGGAAGCCTCGCTGCTACGGCTTCGTCCGATCATGATGACAGCGCTGGTTGCCTGTTTGGGACTGCTTCCAGCCGCCCTCTCAACCGGAATCGGCTCGGACACGCAGAAACCCTTTGCCATCGTCATTGTTGCAGGTTTGATCTCGCGGCTCTTTATCGGATTCTTTGTTAATCCGGTTTTGTACCAGATGGTCGCCCGCGAAGGCGATGTGCTTCAGGTATAGCGTCCTTTCTGGCGCGACTGGCCTCGCCTGCGGAAGAGACCACTCAGCTTCCACCACGCAATCACCAACCTCCTCCGTATCCTCAGCAACACGCGCCCTATAACGCCTGTTGAACGGTTGAACCATTTCGACCACTCTGAATGTATGGGCCAAGACGGACTCCTGTCGACGCGTGCGAGGACCATCCAGGGATATGTCCCATGGGCGCGCATTTCGCGGCGGAAATCCACTCGAGCGAATTGTCGGCATCTCGGACAAGTGATCCCCAAAAGCCCTGTTGGGAGTTGCTACCCGAGGTAACGAAATCGCCAGGACCGATCCAAGCGGTAATCCCCATTCCTGCAGCGACGCCAGCGAGAGTCTGTCAATCAGCTGCATTTTGACTTCAACAAGTGATTCGCGCACAATTCAAATGATTTTCCGGCGCTTCCAACTAAGTGTTGGAATAAACCGACGGCCTGATCTTCTTTTTGAGGGGACATATGAATCGGAGCTTATGTGCCTTGGCATCTGTGTTGGCCGGGCTTGTGCTAGCGTGCACCGTTAGCGCACAGACGACAATATTCACGCCTCTCCATCTCTACTATTTGTCGCCCTCAGGAAATGATCAAAATTCCGGCACATCCCAAAACGAGGCATGGGCAACACCGAATCACGCGGTCGATTGCGGGGATGTGATCATTGCCGCTACGGGCAATTACACGAACCAGTTTAACCAGGCGAGGATTTGGGGACCGGTTTCCAACTGCCCGTCAACGAGCGGAGGAATCGACGGACAAGGAGGCATTTATTTCGCAACCGTTCTTTGCGCTGGAACTCTGGGGACATGCAGCGTAAATTCGGGCGGGAATGCATCTGCGGTCGACATTCAACAGCGAAGCAATTGGGCCGTAGAGGGGTTCATGGCCACCACGGACGGCGCCGATACCTCGAATCAGGTGGTCCCGGCATTTGATGGCGATTGCGCGGTGCAAGTCGGAGACTGCGCCGCGGGGGACATCTATCATCACATCGCGTTCGTCAACGATATCGCCTATAACTCTTCCGACGGATTCGGGCCGGCGGGCAATGATGCGGCCGGGGTGTCCGGCATGGACTACATGGCGGTGGTAGGAGATATTGCGCAGAACTCCGCGCAGGGCAATCCCGGCTTCGATTATTGCGTAGCAGCCATCGATATCGTCGCGCCAGTCAACTACGATACCAAGCCCGGAACGCATATTTATATCTACGGGAATTTTTCGTATAACAACATGACTCCCTGCGCCACCGACGTTGAAAACTACATGTTCGATACATGGGACGCGTATGGCTACTCTGGTCAGGGCGTCGCCCAGAACAACATGGGGTGGCTTGCGGGCCGCTTCGGGTTCCAGGTATTCGATCAGGAAATCGAGCCCACATTTGCGAAAGTGTATCTCCTCAATAACACGTTATTTGGAGGCGGCGAGTTGAATGACCCTTGCTGCTTTGGCTGGGCCGAGGGCGATATCAACATCCAGAACTCCAATCCAAACGGAAGCTCGATGTGGGGAGGAGTAACCATTCAGAGCAACCTAGTTAAGGAAAATCAGGCCTGGCAAGGAGGCGACAACCAGGGATATCCGGAGTTTGCATTTCTGATTGGCGGTCCCTATAGCAATGTGGCCGTCGGCGGAATCGGCAGCCAGAACTATTTTTATGGATTGGCAACCGAATGCAATGGCCCGGCATGTTTGCCGACCAGCGCACCCTACGCCGCCGAATCGTTTGGCACGGTATCGAACCTTGGAACCAATTATTACGTCAGTCCAGGTTTCCGGAATACGAGCGACTTGATCAGCAACCGAAGTGGGACCCCCAATTGCAGCGGATTCACCAACACCACGGCCTGCATGGGCTGGAACGCGAACACGCGATCGCTGACCAACCCGTCGGCGATCTACGACCTGCAGCCAACGGTGGTCGGGCCCAATCGGGCCGGCTATCAACTTCCCAGCACGACATGCGTCACCAGCGGGCCGATCTACACGTATTACCCGACGTGGCTCAAGGGCATTGTCTACCTGCATTGGAATAGCTTTAACAAGACGATAACCGAAAACTCAGATCTCGTAACGAAGCCTTGCCGACTGTAGAGTAGAACGATTGTTGCGGAGTGTTTGGAGAAGGGCGCAAGTCGCGCTTGGTCACGCGGCAATTCTTTTTTGGCAGCAGCCAGCCAGATTCAACCTTCATGATTCCTCATGGCCAAGCTCCGAAACTCCGACGAAAGCGAAGGCCGCAGCCCTTTGGCGTCAACCTGCCACTACTGTCAGTGGCAAACCTTGGCTCTACGTCCTTATCCAACACGACGCAATCGAGAATAATGCTACATTCGGAACGATTGTGCGTCGATGGGTCTAATCCTAATTTCATTGACACTGGATACATTGTGGCCCTACCATAGCGTGGATTTTTGAGTATTTTTGCCACGGCGGAGCGCCCGAAAATGGCGCTCACACAATATAAATAACAGAGGGAGGCTTGGGATTATGGCTTTTCTCGCCGGCGCCAGTAACGCGGTTCTCATCAATAATTGCCAGAACTTGTCCAACCTCACAGTGCAGTTGCAGGTGACGGAGGACTTGATCACCCTCGAGGATACTGGATTCTCGCTGCAGTTGAACTGCTACCCGCAAATAGGAGCGATAACACCGAATTCAACCCAAGGAACAACCTTCCCGGGGGAGGTCGTCGGCCAGCTCCAGTGGTTTCAATATGTCCTGATCGTAACCAACAACAGCGCCAGCTTTGAAATTCAATACTGGGCCCACGCGAAATCCTATCAAGACGCGGGGCCGGGAGGGAACCCGCCCGAAATCCTGTGGCCGCCGGGATACACGCCAAATCCCCCCGACACGAGTCCCTGGCTTCCGGTCTTCCCCGGCACTGCGATAACTGGCGGCGTCGGCTCGGTCTCCTCGAACCGGGTTCCCGCCGGCTCAGTGATAACTATCGAGCTCTCAACCGACAGCAGCGGGAACGTGACGGGGGCGACGTTCAGCATCACCGATCCAAGCGGCAACGTTCAATCGGGCAGCACTCAGCCGTGGCCGAACTACGCCGGTCAGACGGAACCGGCGAATTACGGCCTCTTTCCGATCTACGGCTTTCAGGTCGACCTGGTTTCGGCGCCGGGCTTACCGGTCATGTTTACGTCGGGCGCAGGCACGTTGACCTACTCGGTGTCGTCTGGGGCTCTCTCCGTCCAAACCGTCAATACATGCGGCGGTCCCCAGCAGGGCACAGCCGAGAACTCCAACATCGTCTACCAGACCGTCTTACCGGCGTCCGGGTCTACGGTCAGCCAGTCCTTCGCCGCTCCCGCGATGGGCATGAATTTCTATTTCGACAAATCGACCTTTGGCCAGGATGAAGTTACGCAGATGTCGACCTGGGGGTTGGCGTACTGGCTCGCGATCAGCGGTCTCTGGAGACAGTGGCTAGGATTCAAAAAGCCGTCCGATCTCGACGGGCCGCCCAATCCCTCGCCGACCATCACGGCGGCCATCAATAGCGTATCGAACCCGGGCCTCACGCCCATCCAAATCGAGACGATCGCGAACAACTTGCCGGTGGTCAACACCTTCGGTCCGCCGCCGGTTCAGGCGATCGACGACACGCTCGTCATCAACTTTCAGACATTCTTCTGCCCCTTCACCATCTCTTTCCCGAACCTTAACGCCTTCAACGCGCTCAACCCACATCAAGTCGCCATTGTGACCTTGACGGCCAGCTTGACAGTGCAAATCCCCACAGGCGCGAATAACGCCACCACTCCCTTCACGCGCACCGCCCGGGCGAACATCGAGCTGGCGAAAGGCGAGGACCCGTACCTCGTCAACCTCAACCCAACAAATCCGCAAGCCTACCCCTCCTGGCTCAGTTTCGACCTGCGGCTATTCACGGTTACGCCCAATCAGGCCCATCAAATGTTCAGCGTCGCCAATCCGACCACTGGGGATCCGTCGTCCGCCAACGGCCCGGTCGCGTATATTCAGGCCGTCCTCAACCACCTCAACAATCCCAGTCTGATCACCAACGGCGACACCTTCGACAACACGCTTGTGCAGGACGAAGGTTCGTCGGCGCTCGAGTTCCTGCCTACCAACAGCGCGGGCGAGCCCGTCTTCAATTTCGCGGTGGCGCGAGTGCGGCTCACCTCCGGCATCACGACCACGGTCGGTCCGGTCCGCGTCTTCTTCCGTCTGCTCAACGCTGCGAGCACAAACTCGACATTCACCGAAGTGGGAACGGGCGAGGGGACTTATCGCTGGGGCACGAACGGAACTGTCGGGCACAAGATCGCGCTTCTCGGCGTCGAAGGGCATCCTGAATACGTGGCGGTTCCCTGTTTCGCGACAGAGCGGGTCAACCTGAATCAGCCGGCCGACATGAAGACGCAAACAGACACGCCAAACGTTCAGATGATCACCACCGTTCCCGGCCAGGAGGTGGACACCTATTTTGGCTGCTGGCTCGATGTAAACCAGACGACGCCGTTCATGATCCTGCTTCCTCCGTCCCTGCAGTCCGCATGGGACGGGCCATGGACCGGTACGGAATCGCTCAGCGGGGTGATCGCCGTCGCCCCGCACCAGTGTCTCGTCGCCGAGATTCGCTTCGACGACACCCCCATCCCGAATGGCGCGGCCTCATCAACTTCAGACAAACTCGCGCAGCGAAACATCGCCTGGCTGGACGGCCCACAATGACGGCGCATCCTTTCGACATCAAGGCGTCCGCTTCAGCGGCCCACCCCGACGAACTGATGATCACCTGGGGAAACATGCCCACGGGAAGCATCGCATCCATCTATCTTCCCGCCGTGGCTTCCGCCGACATCATTGCGCTGGCGAATTCGATGTACGGAAATCATCGCCTCAGCGTGACGGATGGGCACACCATCCAGTGCCCGAGCGGCGATGTGACGCTGGTTCCGGTGCCACAGGGCCAGGGCCCGTATGCGGGCCTGCTTTCGGTCGATTTGCCCTCGGCCGGGCCTCGCGGTCGCTCCTATACGATCGCCGTTCGCCAACTGACGCAGGTCAGCGCCTCGTTTCGGCCTCCCCCGCCTCCGATCCAGATCGCTGAAGGGCGAACGCCCGAAATCGTCGTGCCGCCAAAGCCCTTCTCCTGGCGCCAGGCCCAGGGCGGGTTTCAGCACACCATCACTGTGAAGCCGGCGGGCGAACTGCTCTATCCGCAGGAGCGCCTCCTGGCTTGGCTCAAGTGGCGCATCGGGGTGACGCCGCCGGCGAGCCGCTGGCATCCGGTTCTGGGCCGATATCTCAGCCTGACTGAAGGTCTGGTAACCACTTTGGGAGGCGACCCGAGCAGAATCCCTCCATCGCAGACCGGCGCCGTGCCGGGGAAGGGGCCGTCGCCCGTCGAACATGAGATAACCGGCAAGGTCGTGGCGATCGATTACGATCGCTTCGGCGACTTCTGCGGCTTCACGGTCTTGTCGGAGCATGGACGAGAGCGGCATTTCCACGCGCGCGAGCCCAAGATCGAAGACGTGGTGTACCGGGCGTGGGTCGAGCGAAGCGTCGTCAGCGTGTTCGCCGAGGAAGACGATCGCCATCGGCCTGCGAGGTTGATCTTGCGACGGCCGCATTGACTGCGTAGCCGCTTTTTCACGTGGCCAGGACCGGGCCTCGCCGATCCAGACCGTTCTGCCCGTGCGCTCGCTGGCGGACTGCGCCGGGTGATTGAAGCCCAGCGCGAGCCTGCTGATTGGCTATGTTGAAAAAGTCACTTGCGTAGTGCCGGGCGTAACGATAGCAACGGCTGCTTTCCTATCGATAGCAAAATTCACAGATTTTGTTCTTTCCCTGTAGAAGTTTGCGACCAAGTAGGGTAGTATCGTCGGCCATGTCAACGAGATACGTGCAGGCGGAACCCACTCACCCCGTCAGGTCTAGTCAGCTCTTGAGCCAGTCTTTATTTATGTTAGCGGTGGTATGCTGCTGCCTGGCATGGTCAGCGGGGGCATGGGCTTCGCCGCCGAGTGTGCCCGCTGGGCCTTACCAGCATAAGAGCTGCATCAGCGCCGTCATGAATGGGACCGTCCTGGATGCGGTTTGCAGCAACTTCTTCGGCATGGGTCAGTCTGATTTCCACAGGAAGCCTACGTGTGCTTAGCGGACCAAGGCCACGTCTGGCGCCATCGGGCCCCATGATCCAAGTCCCGGCTACATTTCGATTGCTGTTGGCCTTCACTGCCAGATAGATCGAGCACGCGCAAACAACCAAGCGCAGCAGCGTGTAGAAGCCGTAGGGCCACCGCGGATGTGCGGACTTTCGAACCACGGCGTGTGCCGATTGCCGTGGAAGTTCACGGCGTTGTGGCGCTGCTTGGGTGATGGACGTGCTCTTAGCTCATGCGCCGCTGGCGCTGGAGCGGCGGACCATGCATCCCGATTTGTCCGTCGGGCGGGAGGAATCTCAGTGAATAGTCAGCGGCAGATCTCCCACAACCAGACTTCGGACCCGACTTATCCTCACTCTCTCCAGTGATTTAGATCACAGAGTTGTGGGTTGCTCGCGCGGTATGCTGCAACTCCCTTGATGTCGCAGTTAAACGAAGTTGGGGATGGGGAATCCCTTTTGTCATCTACGTTAAGCGGATATGGCTACCGTCTGATTGCTCCTGCTCGAAGTCTGGAGAGGTACGAATTTCTCCCTCTTGACCCGCAGCCGGGTGAGGTAGTGGTAGAGGTTGCCGGTTGTGGCGTATGCCATACCGATGTCGGCTTCGCATTCGACGGAGTACCGACGCGTGCTCCTCTTCCGCTTACTCTCGGACACGAAATCTCGGGCCGCGTCGCAGCGGCCGGCGAGCGGGCAGATCAGTGGGAGGGTCGCAACGTAATCGTTCCTGCTGTGATCCCCTGCGGCGACTGTAGTCCCTGTCGCGCCGGCCAACCGACCATCTGCCGACAGCAGTTCATGCCGGGCAACGACGGCGATGGAGGCTTTGCGACGCACGTCCGCGTCCCCGCGCGGGGCCTTTGCCCAGTCCCCGACAAATTACCGCCAGGCATCAGCCTCGAACTCCTGTCCGTTGTAGCCGACGCGGTCACTACCCCATTCGAGGCGATTCGACGTTCGGGCTTAGGGGCCGATGGCGTGGCTGTATTTGTGGGCGTAGGAGGAGTGGGTGGATTCGGCGTACAGATCGCCGCCGCGCTGGGTGCTTCGGTTATAGCCATTGACGTTGACCCAGTCAGGCTTGAACTGGCGGCTCAGCACGGCGCTTCGCTGACCTTGGATGCCGGTTCCACGAACGAGAAAGAACTGAAGTCAGCGGTCCGCTCCTTTGTCAAACAATCCGGGCGAACCGGCATCGGATTGAAAATCTTCGAGACCAGTGGCACGCCAGCGGGGCAAACCGTTGCATTTGGACTGCTCGATTACGGGGGTTATCTGGCTGTAGTCGGGTTCACGCCTAAGAAAGTCGAACTACGGCTCTCCAACCTTATGGCCTTCGACGCCACAGCCCGCGGCAACTGGGGTTGCCCACCGCAACAGTATCCGGCCGCACTCGCGTTAGTTCTGGAAGGCAAAGTGGTTTTGGAACCTTTTGTGGAGCGGCATTCTCTGGACGAGGCACCCGCGGTGCTGGAGGCGGTCGCCCACCATGAAATCAAGAGCCGTGTGATTCTGGTCCCGGACCACGCGGGCTCGCAGTAGAGGAGATACGAATCGTGCACGACCACAATCTAGTGGAGTCATTTCCCAAGCACTTTATCCTGGTGGAGCAACGACCGGTGAGGGACCGGTCAGGCGCGCCCGTCACCGGATTGCACAACGTCTGGATCACACTGAACAATCCTTCCGAACTCAACAGCTACACCACCGACATGGTGAAGGAGATCATTCTGGCGGTACGTGCCGCCAGCAATGACCGGGCGGCGGTGGCGGTTGTTCTGACCGGCGCCGGCTCGCGTGCTTTCTGCAGCGGCGGCAATACGCGTGAGTATGCGGAAGTTTACGCTGGTCATCCCGGCGAGTACCGCCAATACATGCGCTTGTTCAACGACATGGTGACGGCCGTCCTGCAATGCGACAAGCCGGTGATTTGCCGGGTGAACGGAATGCGCGTTGGCGGAGGCCAGGAAGTTGGCATGGCGTGCGATTTTTCTGTTGCCAGCGACCTTGCCGTTTTCAGCCAAGCTGGCCCGCGGCACGGGTCCGCACCAGACGGAGGCTCGACTGATTTCTTGCCTGTATTCGTGGGGATGGAGCGGGCCATGTTCAGCGGCACGCTCTGTCAGACGTGGAGTGCGCACCGCTTCTACTGGCTCGGAGGCTTGACCCAAATCGTCCCGGCGCTCCAGGTGGACGGACAGTGGATCGCCAATCCACTGGTGGTTACCGATCGCGTGCTCGATGAATACGGGCGGCTGTTGATCGGCGAAGCGAAAACAGGAGCCGAGCGCGAACAAGGCAAGTCGTTACTGGCCAAAGGTTCCGTGGATCTCAGCCTGCTTGATGAGGCCGTGGATGCATTGTCCACCAACCTCCTGTACACCATGCCCGATTGCCTCATCAAGACCGTCGAAAGCCTGCGCAAACACAAGCTGGAACACTGGGACCGCAACCGCGAAAGCAATCGCGCCTGGCTGTCGCTCAACATGATGACCGAGGCCCGGGCTGGTTTCCGTGCTTTTCATTACGGCAGCAAGGAGCAGCGGGAGGTGGACTTCGTGTTGTTGCGGCAACGGCTGGCGGAAGGCGTGCCGTGGAGCGATGAACTGATCGAAGAGATCGCCCCGTGGACAGCCAAAGCTGTGGCTGCGGGTAAACAGGGATGAGCGGCAGCAACAAAGCCAGGCTCGAGTTCGAACACGACGGGCAGATAGCTCGCATCGTTCTTGACTCGCCCAAAGCCAATATTGTCGATCAGGCGATGATGGCAGGCTTGGAATCGGCCTTCAACGTCCTCGCGACGCGGCGGGACCTCAAAGCCGTCTTGCTCGCCGGCGAAGGTCCCAACTTCAGCTTCGGGGCCAGCGTTCAGGAGCATCTTCCAGAACAGATTTCTGTAACTCTGACCCGGCTTCATGCTCTGCTGAGACAAATCGCTGCTGCACCCGCGCCTACCATCGCCGCAATCCGGGGACAGTGTTTGGGCGGTGGACTCGAATTGGCTTTAGCCTGTGACCTGATCCTGGCAGAAGAAACCGCGCAACTCGGCTGCCCGGAAATCCAGCTGGGCGTTTTTCCTCCCGCAGCATCGGCGCTGCTACCCGTGCGCATTGGTGCTGGACCGGCTGCGAACCTGGTGTTAACCGGTGCCAGTGTTACCGGGACCCAAGCGGCGGCAATTGGCCTGGTGTCTCGCATCGCGCGTACTGGAGAACTGGAAGCGTCTCTTGCCGAATGGCTGGCTGCCGATTTCCTGCCACGTTCGCCTTCGGCTTTGCGCTTTGCGTCATTGGCCGTGCGCCGTCCTCTCATTCAAGCACTGGAGCAGGACTTGCCAGTGCTGGAGCAGGTGTACTTGCGGGATCTTATGAGCGAGCCCGACGCCGTCGAGGGAATCCGGGCCTTCCTGGAGAAGCGTCCGCCGCTCTGGCGCCAAGCGGGAGTACCAGCGTGAGCCCCGAACTGGCCGCACTGATCACGCATGCGCAGGAGTTGAACGACGACTTCGAGCTGACGGCAGTGCGCGCGTGGAAGGAATCCGTGCCGGGCCGCAAAGCCATCGGGCACATGCCTATCTACGTTCCGCGCGAGTTGATTCATGCCGCCGGAATGTTGTCGGTCGGTATTGTGGGCGCCGGAGAGCGACTGGAGATCATCCGTGGCGACGCTTACTTCCAAAGCTACATCTGCCATATTCCCCGCAGCACGATCGAACTCGCCCTAAGCCGCCGGCTCGACGTGCTGGATGGCATGTTGTTTCCCTCGATTTGCGATGTGATCCGCAACTTATCAGGCATGTGGACCATTCTGTTTCCGGAGCGCTACGTCCGCTATGTGGATTTGCCTCAGAATTTTGAGCCTCTGGCAGGGGGTGTTTACTGGCGCCGCGAACTGGAGGCACTGCGTGAGGACTTTGGCCGCCTGAGTGGCCGTCGAATCGAAGACGCGGCCTTGCGGCAGAGCATTGCCGTGTACAACGAAAACCGCTCCGCTATCCGTGAACTGTATAGCGCCCGCAGTCGCCAGCCCTGGGTTTACCCGATCTCTGAAGTGTATGCGTTGTTGCGGGTCGGGAATCTACTGCCACCCGAAGATCACACCGAGTTATTGCGGAAGTACTTGCAACTTGCGCCGCTGGAGACCGACCGCCGCGATCGCGACCAGAGTCGAGTGGTGCTGGTCGGCATGTTCTGCGAGCAGCCGCCGATAGGTCTGTTGCTTACCTTGGAACGCGCCGGATGTTGGGTGGTGGACGATGATCTGCTCCTGGGAATGAGATGGATCACAGGAGAGATTTCCTGCACCGGTGATCCAATGCAAGCCCTGGTCGAGGCTTTCCTTACCAAGAGCGCCGAGACCGCGGCACGCTACCTGCCCGATGGTCAACACGGACTTGCGCTGGTGGACTCAGTCCGGCGCAACCGCGCGGAAGGCGTCATCTTTTGCGCGCCCAGCTTCTGCGATCCCGCCCTGCTGGAGCAGCCTATGCTGATGACCAGGCTCGACCGCGAAGGCATTCCCCACACCCAATTCAAATACTCGGAAGACACGGGCCAGTTTGCCGTCATCCGCGAGCAGGCGGGCACATTTTCAGATTCCATCCGCCTTTGGAGCCAGTCATGACCGTGGCACCTCCCGGCACTCGGTTTCCCGTCGAAGCCGACAAAGAGCGCAGCATGCGCCTGCAAAAGGAGATGATCGCGGGCCATTACACCGCACTCTCACGTGCTCCGCAAGAAGGTCGCAAGGTTGTTTACACTTTCGTTCCCGGCAATCTCACCGAGTTGTTGCGCTCCTTCGATCTGCTTCCGGTCCTTCCTGAAATCAATGCCCTTCAGTCCGGAATGCGGAAGTTGTCCGGCGACTATATCGCGGAAGCGGAGAAGCACGGGCACAGCGAAGATGTCTGCACTTACGTGAAATGCGATATCGGGATGCTGAAGAAGGGCAATATCGGTCCCACCGGGGAAAGACTGCCTCCACCAGACTTGCTTCTGCTCTCCTACACCGGCTGTTTCACCTTTATGAAGTGGTTCGAACTGCTGCGCCAGGAGTACGACTGCCCGGTCGCCATGCTCCATGTTCCATACCAGTCGGAGGGTCGCATTCTGCCCCATCACGTCGAGTACATCGTCCAGCAGTTGCGGACGGAAGTGATTCCGAAACTCGAACAAATTAGTGGTCGTCGATATGATGGGGACCGCCTCCGAGATATGCTACGGCTCTCGGCGCAAGCCGAGGATGACCTGGTTTGGGTGTTGGAGTCGGCCAAGCATGTCCCCTCGCCCATCGACGCTTACTTTGGCGGTGTGTACTACATCGGGCCAATGTTCACGGCGTTCCGTGGAACGGCTGAAGGCGTCTCCTACTACCGCGTATTGCGCGAGGAAGTGGAAGAGCGTTTGCGACTGGGCCTGGGTCCGCTTACCCCGGAGGGATCGCAGGAGAAGGAACGTTATCGTCTCGTAATAGAAGGTCCACCGAACTGGACCAGCTTTCGTGAGTTCTGGAAGATGTTCTATGACGAGGGTGCCGTCATCGTGGCCAGCAGCTATACCAAGGTTGGGGGGCTGTACGATGGCGGCTTCCGTCACAACCCCGAACGCCCATTGGAGACGCTGGCGGAATACTGCCTGGGCTGTTACACGAATCTCGGACTGCCCACTCGCCTGGCATTACTGGAGCGCTACATCCGCGATTACAGCGCGGATGGCTTCATGATCAACAGTATCAAGAGCTGTAATTCCTTCAGCGTGGGTCAGCTCCTGATGTTGCGCCAACTGGAGCAGAAGACTGGCGTTCCCGGCGGCTTCATCGAAAGCGACCTGGTGGATCCGCGTTACTTTTCGGCAGCGAACATCAAGAACCGTATCGAGAGTTACTTGCAGATGATCGGACAGAGACGCATTGGCGTGAACGCATGAATGCTCTACAGACCTACGTCGGCATCGACCTCGGCTCTACGACCACCAAGGCTGTCGTCCTCAACGACGCCGGCGAGGTGATCGGCCGCGGCATCACCAACAGCCGCAGCAACTACGATGTCGCCTGCCAAGTGGTGCGGGAGGAAGCTCTGATCCGCACCCGCTTCACGCTCACTCATCAGGCCATAGCAAGCGATCCGGCTCTGGCGCAAATCGAGAAAGCTTTTCTTTCCTCGTTGCAGCTGAATTTTCGGCGCCGCCAGCACCTCGACCGGTTGCAAGGGCTTCGGGAGGCTCTGCAAGCCGCTGCCGATGATCCCCGCCATCGCAACCATCGGCAGGAACTAAGCGCGGTGGTAGAGAGCATCTTGAATGCGATGGTTGAGCGGGCCGGATTGCATTTCGGCCAATTGGCGGTGCGCAAGAGCGACTTCTTCCGCGATCTCGCCACTGCCGATTACATGCAGCTGGCGGAGCAACACAGCAATCCACGCGGAATCACTTTCGAAATGCTGTGCGGCCTATTCGACGCCGCCATTCTTATCGTTGAGAGCGAGACCACTCAAGGCAGTTTCGAAACGCAATTGCGGGGCGCCCTGGAACTCACTCTGTCGTTGGCGACGAGTGCCGTGCAAGAACAGGCTCCACGACTGCGCCAAGTGGTGGAGGCGACCTGCCAGGTCAACATCATAGAAACCGGTACTGTAGGCACGGGGTACGGACGCCAGCGTCTGCCTTTTCCCAAGGAGCAGATTCGCAGCGAGATTCTTTGTCACGGGCTGGGCGCACATGCCATGTTTCCCGACACCCGCACCCTGCTGGACATCGGAGGGCAGGACACTAAGGCAATCCAGGTGGATGCTGACGGGTTGGTTGTCAGCTTTCAAATGAATGACCGTTGTGCTGCCGGATGTGGACGTTATCTCGGCTACATCGCGGACGAGATGAACTTGGGGTTACATGAGCTGGGGCCGTTGGCTCTGCAGAGCCAACGCCAGGTAAAGATCAATAGCACGTGCACGGTGTTCGCTGGGGCCGAGCTGCGGGAGCGACTCGCGTTAGGTCAGCAGCGCGAGGATATCCTGGCAGGCCTGCACCGAGCGATCATTATGCGTGCCATGTCCCTGCTTGCGCGTTCCGGTGGCATCAGCAATGAGTTCACGTTTACCGGCGGCGTGGCTCGCAATCCTGCGGCCGTGAAAGCTCTGCGCGAACTGGTGCAGGAGAATTATGGCATTCGGACGCTGAACATTTCTGCCGATTCCATCTATACCGGCGCTCTGGGCGCAGCTTTATTTGCGCGGCGGGCGACTCAGGCGAACGCATGACCACCACAGCCATCTTGTCGCAGGCTCGATCGGTTGACAACCAGATTACCGCTGGCGTTGATGTGGGCTCCAGCGCCGTGAAGATCGCCGTTCTGCTGACCCCCAGCGATGGTGAGACCCGGGTTCTAACCCTACTCACCGAGCGCATACGCCGGCGCGAGTTGCGCAAGGTAGTGAATGAGGGCTATCAAGCGGCGCTCGACACGGCCGGCGTTTCGGCAAAAGAGATCTGTTATGTGGCCAGCACCGGCGAGGGTGAACTGGTTGATTTTCGCCGCGGCCACTTTTACGGCATGACCACCCACGCCCGTGGTGCGATTTTCCTTATGCCGGAAGTTCGTGCTGTTCTCGACGTCGGGGCCTTGCATGCCCGCGCCATGCGCATTGACGGGCGCAGCCGTGTGCTCAGCCATCGCATGACCGGCCAATGCGCTTCCGGCTCCGGCCAGTTTCTGGAAAACGTCGCACGCTACCTAGGCATCGGATTGGACGACATAGGACCGTTATCTTGCCGGGCCGGCAATCCGCAGGTGATTAGCAGCATCTGCGCGGTGCTGGCCGAGACTGATGTCATCAACATGGTCAGCCGGGGAATCACCACGCCCGACATCCTGAAAGGCATTCATCTTTCCATGGCTGGCCGCTTCACCAAGCTGCTGCGCGCGATTGATGTCCATGGGCAAGTGGCAATCACAGGTGGTCTATCGGCCGACACCGGCTTGGCACAGGCTTTGCAAGAAAAGTCGCGCGAGGATGGTCTGGACGTGGAAATCCGCACCCACCCCAACTCCATCTATGCCGGTGCTCTGGGCGCGGCTCTGTGGGGAGCTTATCGGCATCGCATGCTGACTCGCCAAGCGGAGGTATCAGCATGACTGGTCTCAAACAACTGGCGGGCAAGGTTGCTGTTGTTACCGGCGGCTCGGGAGGCATCGGCAGTGCGGTCGTTCGCGCTTTGCAGGAAGCCAGTGCGGTAGCGACGTCGCTTGACCTCTCGCCAGCGCCAGCCAATGACATCTCCTGGCTGCATTGCGATGTGCGCAGTGATGATTCCGTGGGTTCCGCGGTGCAACAGATCTTCAAGCGGTATGGGCGACTCGATCTGGTAATTCACGCGGCCGGAATTTCCCGTGAAGCGGTGGTCTGGAAGCTTGCGGTGGAAGATTGGGACATGATCCAGACGGTCAATTTGCGCGGCGCCTTTTTGCTGTTGCGACACGCCATTCCCCTGATGCGCCACGGGCAGGGCGGCCGCGTGGTATTGATCGGCTCCATCAATGGATCGCGCGGCAAGTTTGGCACCTCGGCCTACTCAGCAAGCAAGGCGGGACTGCTTGGCCTGGCCAAGAGCGTCGCCCGCGAAACCGGCCGGCTCGGAATCCTGGTTAACGTGATCGAGCCCGGTTGGGTACGCACACCGCTCACAGAAGCCTTGCCGGCAGCCGTCCGCCAAGTCGCGGAAGCGGAAAGCCTACTGGGGAGTGTGCTTGATGTTTCCGATGTCGCGGACGCAGTCCTCTTCTTATGCGGTCCGGGCGCAAGCCGTATTACCGGCCAGATTCTGCGGGTGGACGCGGGACAATTCCTGGGGGGAACGTAAAACGAAGCGGGAGGAATTCCATGGCGACAGACAGCATGGAAGAAACAGATGTGTTGGAGACGGATGCGGTACTGGTGCGCGCTATGCGCACTGATGACCTAAATGCCGTGGTAGCGATCGATGCAGCGGCCAGCGGCCGTCGCCGTCCCCGCTACTTTGAGCTCATGCTGCAACGGGCCATAAACCAGGCGGCCTTGCAGATCTCCCTGGTGGCCGAAGTGGACGGCCGGGTTGTGGGCTTCGTGATTGGGTCGCTCTACTATGGAGAGTACGGCGTAGCAGAGCCGTCGGCTTCTATCGATGCTATCTCGGTCGATCCTGGAATCCGGGGAAAGACCGTAGGTAAGGCGCTGATGCGACAGTTGCGTCTCAATCTGGGGGCGCTGCGAATTGCTACCTTGCGGACCGAAGTCTCTTGGGATCACTTCGGCCTCTTGGGATTCTTCAGGAGTCAAGGATTCAAACCCTCCACCAGGATCTGCCTGGAGTGCACTCTGGATCCGACGCGACCTGAAGACTCCGCCGGCAAATAAGGGAATAGAGGAGGCGCTGGCCATGCGCACGGTGAAACCTGCCAAGAAGAAAACGAAGCTTGTTCCAAAGACTGCCCAATCTGCAGCGCAAGACACAAAACCGCAGCTCACGTTGCGTTGTTCCCGCTGTGGACGTCCAGCCGAGGAGCAAGACAAATTCTGTGCTGAATGTGGACTATTCCTGCGCGATGCCTATCTCGATCACAGGCTGCTGCTTGCGCTTGTGGAGGAGAAAGACGGCCACAGCCGCGAAGCGCGTCAACAACTGGAGCATCTCTTACAAGCCGACCCGAACCACGTGCTTGCGAATCACATGTTAGGCACGTTCTACTTCCATCAAGGCACGATCGACTTAGCTATCGAGCGCTATCAGAAAGCGGTGGCGGCAGCCCCCACTTTTGTTTTGGCATATTACGATCTGGGCGTTGCGTGGTATCACCGTTGCAATATGCCGGAAGCCATCCGTGCCTTTCGTCGTTGCCTGGAGCTCGACCCAAACTACAATGCCGCGCACTATCGCCTGGCGGTTTCCTTGTTTCACGCTGGCCAACTGGAAGAAGCCTCAAATCATTTCAAACAGTCCATTGCCCTCACGCCCGAGTACTTGATGGCCCATTACCACATTGGCGTGATTCATGAGCGGCGAGGCGAAGCGGATGCCGCCGAGCGCGAATTCCAGCGCAGCCTCGATGAGGCCGTGGGCGAAGTGAGTAGCCTGTTCCATCTGGCCGTCATTCGACGCAGCAAAGGGGACGTTAAGGGCGCGGACGATCTTGTCCGGCGCGCCCATGAATTCGGTCGGGCCCAAAGCATCACCTCCTGAGCGGGGAGGACGGACACATGAACCCAGGCGAAGAAAGCACCCTTATCCATGATTGGGCGCAGGCCGGCCCGCGAAGAGCACGGTATCCCAGTCACGTGATGCTCGACGACGAGACCTTGCGTGACGGGCTGCAAAGCCCATCGGTCACCGATCCTACGCTCGACACGAAAGTCGAACTGCTCCACCTTATGGAAAAGCTGGGTATCGAGACTGCTGACGTGGGCCTGCCGGGCGCGGGTGCGCACCAGCGCGAGGCGGTCCTGCGACTCTGCCGCGAGATCTCCGACCAGCGGCTACGCATCCAGGCCAACTGCGCTGCACGAACACTAATGGTAGACATCCAACCCATCGCGGAGGTCACGCAACTGACCGGCGTCCCTATTGAAGCCTGCGTCTTCATTGGTAGCAGCCCGATCCGGCAGTACGCCGAAGAGTGGGACTTGTCCGACATTGTGCGTCACACGCGTGAGGCCATTCGGTTCGCAGTTCGCGAGGGGCTGGAGGTAATGTACGTTACCGAAGACACCATCCGCGCTTCTCCCGAGCACCTGCGCGTCCTTCTGACTGCAGCGATAGAAGTCGGAGCCAAACGCCTTTGCTTGTGCGACACCTGCGGCGCAGCGGTTCCCCAAGGCGTTTGGAATCTCGTCACCTGGGCGAAAGCTCTGGTCGAGGAACTGGGTACCGACGTCGGCATTGACTGGCACGGCCACCGCGACCGCGGTTTAGATCTGGCCAATAGCCTGGCTGCGATCGAGGCCGGCGCAAGCCGGGTGCACGGCACCGCACTTGGCATTGGCGAGCGCGTGGGCAACACCCCAATCGAGCAGCTTCTGGTCAACCTGAAGCTGCTAGGCGTGCGTGATGACGATCTTTCGCACTTGCCGGATTACGTGCAAATGGTCGCGGCGGCGACCGGCGTTCCCATGCCAATTAATATGCCGATCGTCGGGCGTGACGCCTTCCGCACGGCGACTGGAGTTCATGCGTCCGCCGTCATCAAAGCTCAAAAGAAAGGTGACGCATGGCTGGCCGACCGGGTCTATTCGGGTGTGCCGGCTTCATGGATTGGCCGAACGCAAGAAATCGAAGTGGGTCCCATGTCGGGCGCTTCCAACGTTGTCTGCTATCTCAACGATCGAGGCCTTCCGAGCCCCCCACCAATCGTGAAGGCCATATTGGATGTAGCTAAACGCTCCAGCCGCGTTCTCGCAGAGTCGGAGATACTAGAAGTTTTACGTGACATGAATGCATAAGCGCCGAGGCACCGTCGACGACCCCATCGCCTGCGGCCGCAGCAAAGATGCGCGGGCGATCAGTAGCACTGTATGGCTAGGGTAAGCGTATTCGTTTTTTCTTCACTGACAAAAATGTAGACGATTTTGGACGAACAAGCGGTTCGCCCATTCGCCAGCTGGTGCTGAAAAAGTTGTTGAACGAAGCGCAAGCGGTGCTAACATTTCTGCCATCAATTCCCAAGCGACGTTACCGCCAATCAGGGCCACTACACTTAACGCGGGGTGCCGAGGGCATCGCGAACGATTCGCTGACCACAAGATGTACGTCGCAGGCGGGGACGGCGAGTCAACACCACATGAGGAACATGACAAAATCATCGATCCTGGCGAGCGGGGCCTTCAGGGTACTGGCACTTGTCGTCACTATGCTTACCGTCGGCTGCGGCGGCTCGTCCAGTCCGTCAGTGACTGCACTCAGCATTACCACGACTTCCCTGCCGGCGGGTCAAACGAATGCAGCATACAGCGCTACCCTGAGCGCAAGCGGTGGCACAAGTCCTTACACATGGAGCGTCGCTTCGGGTAGTTTGCCTGCAGGCTTAAGTTTAAGCAGCGCCGGCGGAATCTCAGGAACGCCTACCGTCAGTGGTACCTCTACCTTCACGGTCCAAGTCGCCGATGGCGAATCGAGGCCGCAGACAGCCACGGCGCAACTTACCATCACCACAGCTCCTGGACCGCTCAGCATCACAACCACTTCATTGCCCGCAGGTGTTACCGATGTGCCGTACAGCGCAACCCTCGCGGCCACGGGTGGAGTACCGCCCTACAGTTGGAGCATCGCGAACGGCGCGCTGCCTGCCGGATTGAGCTTGCATTCCACTGGCATAATCAGCGGATCGCCAACGGCTAGCGGCACGTTCATGGTCACGCTGGAGGTCTCGGACAGTGCATCCCCAACGCAATCGACGGAAGCGTTACTGAGCATCACCGTCACCGCGCGCCTTGCGGTAGCCACCGAGCTATACGATAATCTCCGGACCGGGCGCAACCTCAATGAGGTGACGCTCACTCCATCCACGGTCGCCTCCAGCAGATTTCAAGAACTGTTTTCCCTCGGAGTCGACGGTTATATTTACGCCCAGCCGCTTTATGTTGAAGAAGTGGCCGTTCCCGGCAATGGCATCCATAATGTTCTGTATGTAGCCACTGAGCACGACAGTGTCTATGCCTGGGACGCGGACAGTAGTACGGGACAAAATTCAAATCCTCTTTGGCATATTAGCTTCATCAATCCGTCGCAGGGTATCACTACCGTCTCCAGCCATGACGTGAACTGCGACAACCTTGTACCGGAAATTGGAATTACCAGTACCCCTGTCATCGACTTGAGCAACAATACCCTCTATGTGGTTGCGGAAACGAAAGAGAACGGGAGCTACTTTCAACGCTTGCACGCTCTCGACCTAACCTCGGGAGCAGAAAAATTTGGCGGTCCGGTCGTCATTGCTGCGACCTATCCTGGGAGCGGAGACGGCAGTTCGGGCGGTATATTGACGTTTGACCCGCTGCAAGAATTGAACCGGCCGGGACTACTGCTCAACAACGGCAATCTCTACATCACCTGGGCATCGAATTGCGATGCCGACCCTTACCACGGCTGGGTCATCGCCTACGACGAGACTACCCTGCAACAAACCGGCGTCTGGGTCACGACCCCCAATGGTTATCGCGGTGGCGTCTGGATGAGCGGTGGTGGCATCGCCGCTGACGCTTCCGGCAATCTTTTTCTATCCAGTGGCAATGGGACCTTTGACACTTCCGGTAGTCCAACCGACTTTGGCGACAGCATAGTCCGTTTATCGGCTGGTAGCCAGGGCATCACGCTCACTGACTATTTCACTCCCTATGACCAGGGAACTCTCGAGCAAGGAGATAAAGATCTCGGTTCCGGTGGTGTTTTGCTGCTTCCTGATCAGCCGGGAAGCCATGTCCATGAGTTGGTGGAAGCCGGCAAGGAAGGGACGATCTACCTTGTCGACCGTGACAACATGGGACACTACAATTCCAGCAACAACTCACAAATTGTGCAGAGTCTTACCGGCGAGATCAGAGGTGTCTTCTCCGTACCGACCTATTGGAATAACTACGTGTACATAGGCGGTATCAGCGACCATCTGAAGGCATTCAGCCTGAGCAATGGGCTGCTCTCTTTGCAGCCAGTATCAGAATCAGGCTGGGTATTTACCTTCCCTAGCGCCTCAACCAGCATATCTGCCAATGGGAATCAGGATGGAATTGTCTGGGCGATCCAGGCCGACCAATATACGAATAATGGCGACGATATTCTGTACGCGTTTGATGCGACGAACTTAGCCACGCAGCTTTACGCTACAACGCAAGACCCGGAGCGCGATAATCCCGGTCCAGCGGCCAAGTTTCAGATTCCAGTCGTGGCCAATGGCAAAGTATACGTCGGCACCGCAACCCAGGTAAGCGTCTACGGCCTTGTATCGCAACACTAGCGCCCCCTGACAGGCCGTGGTTCAAGTAGCTGATTTTCTGCAAGCGGGCGGCGCAACCGGGTACGCGATCAGTACGAGAATTCACCCTATTGCGGAACGGCTTCCGATGTTGAGATTCTGGTGCGCCACGATCAGAACTTGGCCGTTATTGATATTGCGAATGCATGACGTTTTGATGACCCACAGGCACAATCTTCATCTTAGGGAACCAGCCACCCCAGCAGCATCTGAACGGGGCCCATCACGTGGCACACGACCGAGTGCTAGTCCGGGGGAAGTTCAGGTGTACCACGACTATATCTTCGAGACGTTATAGGCTAAACAGGTGAGTCGTTCAGAACCAGCAGCCAGCGAGTATTTGTCCGCAGTCAGCCCTGCTGCTGAGAGCGATCTGGCGCTGGTGCAGGCTATCCTATGCAAGGACCGTAAGGCGACGGCGGAATTTGTCACTCGGTGCGCTGATGACGTGTACGGTTACGTGCGCTCCCGCCTGGCACCGCGATATGACGGTGTGGACGACCTGGTGCAGGAGATCTTTCTGGCAGCATGGAAGAGTCTGCCCCAATATCGCGGTGCGGGGTCCCTGGAATCTTGGGTCATGGGAATCGCGCGCCACAAGGTGAAAGACTACTATCGCGACCGTCTGCGCGCTCCCGAATCGCTTGACGAAACAGACACCGATCCACCCGCGGCCGGGCCGGTGCTAGACTTCGAACAAGTTCTGGCGCGAGATCAATTGCGAAAGAACGCCCTGCAGGTTATAGGAGAGCTGCCGGAACATTACCGTTTAGCGCTGATATGGCGGTACTGGGAGAAGGCATCGGCTCGCGAGATGGCATTGAAGACGGGCAAAACCGAGAAAGCCATAGAACGATTGCTGGCGCGGGCCAGAGCGGAGTTTCGAGAGAGGTGGAATCGTGGCCAGTCCACATGAGGAAGAGATCCTGCAGCGGCTCGCCGATGGAGTCGACTTGACCGAGTCGCATCGGGCGCCATCGCGCCTGAAAGCGAAGGTGTACTCGGCGCTGATGCAGCAGCAGGCGGAGACTGGTCCTCTTCTGAGCCTCAGCGAAACGCACGCCCGGGGACAGCGGCTCTGCGTCTTTGAGCACCTGATCCGCATCGCTCCCGTGGGTGAGACGACGAAGTCCCTGAATATCTGCCGCGTCTGCCATGCGCGAATTGTAGCTGAGCACCTTGAGAATCCGCCGATCTATTGGCCGGGCTGCCCCTACGTTAGTCTGAAGAACTCTTGACGCGCCTCGCCTTGCGTTTCAAAATTGTTTGATGATCCCAAACAGGTTCTGAAAGTTCTGAAGATTGTGTAGTCCTTGCGGGGAAAGGTTCGCGCTGATCGGATTGCTGCTTAGCGTCTCGCTGAAGCTATATCGAAATGCCCAACCGTTTATGAGCTTTACGTCGATGCCGACGGGAACGTGAAGAACGGCCATATCGGACCCGAAATGCTGTGGCGGCAGCACGGGCACGCCGATCGATTGATTGACCTGTTGCTGAGAGCTGCCGAGATGCACGACGCCGGTCCCAACCGACAAGAAAGGCCGCAACCTGCTTCCCCGCTTACGAAAATAGACGAGCAGGTCGCCAATCACGCTTTGCTGCGAACTACTTCTTGTTTCCTGATAACTCTGTTGGCCGCCGTCGCTCAACATCGCTGAGGTCAGAATCAGGGTGTTGCTGTTCCAGATATATTCACCCTGCACGGTGAAGTAGTTCGAAAGATGCCTACCCAGCAGGACCTCCACTGCCGGCCCATTCTTGGGGTTATACGACGAGAAACTCGAACTGGCACCAAGTAACGAGCGCGAATCTCCCGAAAGCGTCGCAACACCACCTAACACTCCCGCATAGAACTGAGCTTGCGCGGTTACAGCGGAGTTAACGCAGAAGAGAACCATTGCAATCAGCAGTGTCCTGAGCTGCATATTCCACCTGTAACACAAGCCCCCGAGCATAACTGCGACGGCGCAAATGCGCAAGGGGGGATTTTGTGTGGCCACGCGACTGTAATTTTGTTGATGCGGATGCCTTGAATGCGTTCGCAACATTTCCACGACATGTTGACAACTTCCGGACAACGTTAGCGCCGCGAAGCCACCAGGGAGGGCCCTTGTAGCAGCACGAGAAGGAGGCGGAATGAGAAGGAATGTCGAAAACCCGATCGAGGCAGTCGCACTGGCGATCACGATTGCCTTTGTGCTGATCATACTCGCGCCATCAGCGCAGGCGCAGACGTTCAGCGTGTTATACGACTTTGGAGTGGGCCCCATAGAACCTACCGGTGTGACCATAGACCGTGCGGGCGCGCTGTATGGCGGCACGGTCTATTCCGACTTTGGCACGGAAGGCGGCACGGTCTACAAGCTGACTAACCACGGCTCCACCTGGGGCCTTACGACGCTGTATACCTTTCCACCCACGACGCAGATATATACCGGAGTCATCATCGGTGCGAATGGAAGTCTCTATGGCGCAACGCTGCATGGAGGCGGGGGCTCATGCGACTACGGCTGTGGCACGGTTTTCAACCTGCAGCCGCCAGCTCATGCCTGCCCGACGGCGCTTTGCACGTGGGCGGAAACCACGCTTTACAGTTTCCTGGGGGGCAGCGATGGGGCACTGCCCTATGGTCTGATTTTTGATCAAAACGGGAATCTCTACGGTGCCACCTACATCGGCGGAGCCAGTAGTAACGGAACAGTTTATGAGCTAACGCCCTCCGGTGATGGCTGGACAAAAACCATTCTTCACAGCTTCAGCGGAGCTGACGGCGCGAACCCGACCAGCGGTGTGATCCTCGACGATGCCGGCAATCTTTACGGCACAACCGAGGATGGAGGATCGCAGAATTATGGCGTCGTTTATGAGCTGAGCCCTTCAGGATCAGGCTGGACAGAGCAGGTCCTCTATAGCTTTTCCGATAGGAGCGACGGCGGTTACCCGGCTGGAGGATTAGTTCGCGACCGGTCGGGCAACCTCTATGGCACAACCCTTTCCAACGGTCCAAACGACTACGGCGGCACGGTTTTCGAGTTGACGCCCTCCAGCGGCGGCTGGAACTACACGCTGGTTTATTCGTTCGCCGGGCAAGGAGGTCCGGAGGCCAGGCTGACCTTGGATGCGGCCGGCGATCTCTATGGCACGACGACTGGGGGCGGGCTCTACGACGATGGCAACGTTTTCGAGCTTACGCCCAGCGGAGACGGCTGGATCTATACCAGCCTGCATGATTTCGAGGGATACGACGGCGACACACCTGACGGCAGCCTAGCCCTCGATGGAAGCGGCAACATCTTCGGCACTACTTTGTTTGGCGGAACGAACGACTACGGAGTGGTGTTCGAAATTACGCCGTAAGATTTATCGCACATGGCCCGCTTGTGTACTGCGCAACATAGCTTCAGAAATTGTTTGACAGTTTCTAGACAATGACAGCGTATTCCCATACTGCCGATGGTTTATCGGCAGCGACAGCGCTTGCCGAGATGCGGCGACGTTCTGGCTATTTGGTGAAGGAGAAGATGCGTAATGAGACAAGATGTTGTTCAGCCCATGGACATTTCACGGATTGTCAAAAGCTGGCCGCGGTTCTGGCCACTGCTGGCATTGATAACCGTACTCGGCCTGTCCGTAGCTCCCGCACAGGCGCAGACCTTGGCAGCTGGCGGAGCCCTGGCCCTCGATGCAGCGGGCAACATCTATGGCACTACGGTGGAAGCAGGAAGATATGGCTACGGCGTAGTCTTCGAGATCACACCGTAGCTGGCAGCGCGATTTCGACACTACGACACCCATCAATCTTCGGCAGGTCACGGAGGACAAAATGCAAACCGACACGTTTACTCACAAGCTCACAACCTTGCTGGCTGCGTTCGTATTTTCTCTTTTGACGCTCGCAGCAGCCCAAGCCCAAACTTTCACCTTGCTTCACTCCTTCGATAACGGACCGGACGGGTCCCAGCCTGATGCCGGGTTGACCATGGACAGTGCCGGCAATCTCTACGGAGTGACGCTGTACAGTTCGGCATTCCAGGTAAAGCACACCGCTTCGGGCTGGCGCTTCAACAGTCTCCACATTTTTAGTTGTTGCAATGACGGCTATGAGCCGTCTAGCCGTTTGACCATCGGCCCGGACGGCAGTCTCTATGGGACAACTTACGAGGGTGGCGGATATCAAAATTGCGACGACGGTTGGAGTACCTGCGGCACCGTCTATAAGCTGAGCCCCCCAGCGAACGCCTGCGCGACTGCCCTGTGCCCTTGGACAGAAACAATACTGTATCGCTTCACCGGCCTTGCCGATGGAGCTTACCCAGCAGGCGCTCTGGTTTTTGATCAGGTGGGAAATATCTACGGCACGGCGGGTGCGGGCGGCAATTGCGTCCCTAGCGCCGGCGGCTGCGGGGTTGTTTTCAAGCTCACGCCTTCCAACGGGAGCTGGACGGAAAGTCTTCTTTATAAGTTCACGGGAGTTCCCGATGGCATGGATCCAACTAGCGGCGTGATATTCGACAATTCTGGCAACCTTTACGGTACTACCTTTCTGGGCGGTATTGAGGGTGGCTTTTGGGGCGTCTACGGTAATGGTACGGTTTTCGAACTAAGCCCCTCAGGATCGGGTTGGATAGAGAAGATTCTTTGCCAGTTTCAGGGCGAATGTGAGGGAGCTAATCCCAGGGGCGGCCTGATCTTCGATGCGGCAGGCAATCTGTTCGGCACGACATTCCAGACGCCAACCGCATTCATGCTGACACCCTCAGGCGGCAATTGGAGCTATAGTTTGCTCTATGCTTTCAGTTGCTGCGGCGGCGGACCGACCGACAGCTTGACCCAGGATTCTGCCGGTAATCTCTACGGAACGACTAACCAGGGCGGCGCCTATTATTACGGCACAGTGTTTGAGCTGACGCCCTCAGGGGGCGGTTGGGCATACACTGACTTGCACGATTTCACCGGTAATCCCGATGACGGCGGAAGCCCGGGCGGCAACGTGATCCGTGACGCGAACGGCAACCTCTATGGAACCACAACCGAGGGAGGCGCAAATGATCTCGGTGTGGTCTTCGAGATCACGCCTTAGGTAAGAAACTACTGCGAGCAGGGCCATCAAAGTCCTAACTCTTGTCTGAGCGAGAAGGAGAGCTAATGAGACAAAACATCTGGGGAAACACCATAGCGACATTGGCGTTTGCAATTATGCTGGCGCTGACTGCCATTGCAATCCCATCGGCACAAGCGCAAACCTTCAACGTGATTTACAGCTTCGCCGGGCATGGTACCTCAGCAAACCCGATTGCCGGAGTAACGGTCGACCAGCACGGCAATCTTTTTGGAACCACCTCTTGGGGCGGCGATGGGGGTACCGTCTACGAGCTCAAGCGCACCACCGGCGGTTTCGTGTATGAGGACCTTCACAACTTTGGCAGCGGCGAGGATGGATCTTTTCCCTGGGCCGGCATAACGATCGGGCCAAATGGGGCGCTGTACGGCACCACCTACGACGGCGGGCTGTTCGGCAATGGGATCGTTTTCAGCTTGCGGCCGCCGGCCACGGTTTGCGCCTCCGTCACCTGCCCCTGGGACGAGACCGTCCTTTACAACTTCATGCGCGAAGATGATGGCGGCGATCCTCAAGGCGGCGTTGTCTTCGATGCGAATGGAAATCTCTATGGCGCAGTGGTGAACGGAGGTCTCTACAGCTCCGGGGTCGTCTACGAGATGTCGCCTTCCAATGGCGGCTGGACGTATCGGGTTCTCTATCCATTTACGGGCGGGCAGGACGGCGCGAACCCTGATTCGCTGCTGTTGTTCGATTCGGCCGGTGACATGTACGGCTCGGCATTGTCCGGAGGAGCTCCCGGATGCCAAGGCTTCGGCTGCGGCACCATCTTTAAGCTCTCGCCTTCGGGCTCGGGTTGGGTAGAGCAGACGCTTTACGCTTTTACCAATGGAACCGACGGCGCGGATCCCCAATCCGGCGTAGTCGCGGACGGCGCGGGCAATTTGTACGGCGCGACCCCCGGAAGCGATGGTGCTCTTGGCGGCACAGTCTTTGAACTCAGTCCCGCCGCAGGAAGCTGGACCTTCAATCTCATAACTGACTTGTCGGGACAACTGGGACCCTGGAACGCACTGGTCCGCGACAGCGCCGGTAATGTCTACGGCGCAACCGTGGAAGATGGAGCCTACGGTCAAGGGAATGTTTTCAAGCTGACGCCCGCGAGCAACGGCTGGGTCTATACCAGTCTGCACGACTTCACCGGCGGCGCCGATGGCGGAAGTGCTGAAGGCGGACTGGTGATGGACAGTAATGGCAATATCTACGGCACAACGATCGGTGGGGGCCAGCAAAGCTGCGAATGCGGAGTGGTATTCGAGATCACGCCGTAGCTAGTATAGCGTCCCGCAAGTTCTTGCTATATGTCTGCGGCGGTATTTGCTCGGGCCGCAGCTTGAAAAAAAGGAACTTGGCGATTCAGCCTGCCACGACACTTATGCCGCGAACTTGCGGGGACGGCATACTAGAATTTCGGAATTTATAATCGACAGTAACGAGCAACCGGCAGCGTAAGCTGCCGTTTTCTTTTCGCATTAATCGATCTTCACGGGGGATTCTGTATCTACACACGACATACCCATCAAGAGCAAACTCGATGGTATTAGCAGTTGTTAGATTTCAATGCTAAGTGCCCTCCACTTTTGAAACTATACCCAACCACTCAGTGAAAGGATCGACATCATGAAGTCGAAGTTAAGTTGTGCTGCACTGTTTCTCTTCGCTGTCGTCTTCGGTAGTCTTTCAGCCTATGCCGCGGGGGGGCACCGTCTACACCGAGACCAACTCCAGTCACCAAAACGCAATTCTGGTTTTCAACCGCATGGAGGATGGCCAGCTTTTCTCCACGACTGTGGGAGCGGTTCTCACCGGGGGCGCGGGTACAGGAACTGGGTTAGGTAGCCAGGGAGCTTTGGCCATCGACCCAAACAATACCTTTCTGTTTGCCGTAAATGCAGGCAGCAACAACATATCGACCTTCAGGATCACCGACCAAGGTCCTCAACCTTATCGGGTTGACGTCGTCCAATGGAAGCAAGCGGTCAAAACGCGCTATCGCCTGATTGCAACAACTATCCCCTTTCTGCTGGAATGCCGCTAACCATCGGGTGTAAAGTAACGGCCAAGAAGAGACAACCGTCGAAGGGTGTATTCAGAAAAAAGACACCGCGGGCTATCACGTCCAATCCGAGTGACGGATTCTCGGGAGAAAATATGCGCGCTCCAAGCTGGCCACGGTCGCAGGAATGCGGCTCACTGAAACTGCTCGCTACCGCCTTCCTGTTGTGCGCCGCAATGGCGACCGCTTCGCCGGCACAAACCTTGACCACGCTGCACAACTTTGCGGGACATCCGGACGACGGCGCTAATCCCGACGCCGGGCTAGTGCAGGGCAGCGACGGGAACTTCTACGGGACAACTTACTATGGCGGGACCAACAATAAGGGTACAGTCTTCAAAATAACCCCCAGCGGCACACTGACGGTGCTGCATAGCTTCGGAGACAGCGACGGCGAGACGCCCACCGACGGGCTGATCCAGGCCAGCGACGGGAACTTCTACGGGACAACTTCCATAGGCGGGAACGGCGGTCCCGGCGGCACCGTTTTCAAAATTACCCCCAATGGGAGCCTGACCACGCTAGTCACCTTTGACGGGGAGGGTGGCCCCGAGTTCCCATACGCCGGGTTGATCCAGGCCAGCGATGGAGACTTCTACGGAACAACGACCGCTGGCGGAACCCAACACGGCAATGGCACGGTCTTCAAAATCACCTCCAGCGGAACCGTGACTGTTCTGCACAGCTTCGCTTGCACCGACGGCTGCGCCCCTTTCGGCGGGCTGGTTCAGGGCAGCGACGGCAACTTCTACGGAACAACCCGCAGCGGTGGAACCAACGGCTACAACTATGGCACGGTCTTCAAAATCACCCCAAGCGGAACCCTGACTACGCTGCACACTTTCGAAGGCAGTGACGGCGGTGACCCTTATGCCGGACTGATCCAGTCCACGGACGGGAACTTCTACGGGACAGCCGCGATTGCCGGGGCCCACGGCGCCGGCACGATCTTCAAAATCACCCCGGGCGGCACCCTGACTACGCTGCACAGCTTTTGTGCGGGCGGATATCCCTGTGCTGACGGCGAGACCCCTTACGCCGGGCTGGTGCGGGCCGACGGTAACTTCTATGGGACGACCGAGCTTGGCGGGGCCAACAATGACGGCACGATCTTCGAAATCACGCCTTCAGGGACGCTGACCACGCTGCACAGTTTCGCCGGAAGTGACGGAGCCAAGCCTTACGGCGGGGTTATACAGGCCACCAACGGGAATTTCTACGGGACAACCTACACTGGCGGCAACGCCAGCGGCGACGGCACAGTCTTCAAGTTGGTGCCAGTGATTTCCACAACCACCGTCCTGGCGACTGCTCCAAATCCGTCCTACCTGGGGGAAGCGGTCAACATGACCGCTACGGTGACCGCGCAGGATGGCGCGACTCCGACTGGCACGGTGGTGTTCAACAGCAATGGAGTCCAGATCGGATCGGCCCAGTTGAACGACTCTGGTGTCGCGGTTTTGGTCTATTCCTCGTTGCCCTTGGGAACCGAAAGCCTGATGGCGGTGTATCAGGGCTCGGGGAACTTAGCCGCCAGTACCTCAAACACGGTACTGCAGGTGGTGGGGGGCACGGTAACTTCGGTGACCAGTGTTCCCAATCCATCCACCGTAGGCCAAGTGGTGAACATAACCGCGACGGTGAGTCCGGGAGCTTTGGGAGGCCCGACGCCAACTGGCACCGTGAGCTTCACCTCGAATGGCACGGTCATCGGCGGCTGCAGTTCTGTGATGCTGAACTCCGGTGTGGCGAGGTGTACTACCAGCTCGCTCGCGCTCGGTACGGACGTAATCGTCGCCGCCTATTCCGGTGACAGCGACTACCTGCCCAGCAGCGGCATGCTGGTCCAGATCGTTAACCCGGTACCCACGCCAATTGAGTTTGTGCCGGTGACGCCCTGCCGCATCGTGGACACCCGCAATCCCGACGGCACTTTCGGTGGACCGGCCATCGGCAACAATTCATCCCGCAGTTTCCCACTCTCGCTGAGCGGCAACCCATGCGGCATTCCGTCTACTGCGGTTGCGTATTCGCTCAATGTCACAGTGGTACCGGAAACTACTCTGGGATACCTGACCATCTGGCCGAGCGGCGAAGGTCAGCCTGTCGTCTCCACCATGAATTCGCCGGATGGGCGGATCAAAGCCAACGCGGCCATCGTTCCGGCGGGAACGCCATCCGGGTCGGTCAGCGTCTATGTGACGAACACGACCAACGTGATACTGGATATCGACGGCTACTTCGCCACGCCAACCCAAGGCAGTTTGCAGTTCTATCCGCTGACGCCCTGCCGCATCGTGGACACTCGTGGCGGCGATGGAGGAATGCTTCAGGCGGGCGTGGAGCGCGATTACGCTATTGCGGGAACTTGCGAGGTTCCCAGCGACGCGGCGGCCTATTCCTTCAACGTGACGGTCCTTCCGGCTGCCGGCGGGCTGGATTTTCTAACCGTGTGGCCCCAAGGTGAGACGCAACCCGTCGTCTCCACCCTGAACGACAACACCGGAACCGTCGTAGCCAATGCTGCCATCGTACCGGCGGGCAACAATAACACCACTGCCTTCTATGCTCACAGCAACAGCACCAACCTATTAGTAGATGTCGACGGCTACTTCGCCGCGCCGGGATCGGGAGGGTTGTCACTGTATCCGCTGACGCCGTGCCGCGTGCTGGACACGCGCAGTAGCGGCGGCTCCTTTATGGGCGAGAAAACGGTAAATGTTGAGGGCAGCGTGTGCGCGCCTCCTGGCAACGCTGCAGCATACGTCTTCAACGCGACCGTTGTTCCGCCGGGCCCCATGCTCTACCTCAGCTTGTGGCCTGACGGGGAACTCCAGCCCGTAGTCTCGACGCTGAATGCCGAAGATGGCTTCATCACCTCCAACATGGCCATCGTGCCGAACATAAACGGCTCGATCGATGCCTATGCGGACGCGCTGACGCAATTGATCCTCGACATCTCCGGCTACTTCGCGCCGTAGCGTAACCCTGCTCTGGCACGTGCCCAAATGAAAGGCGGCGGCCGCATCGCCCGCCAAACAGACCATGAAACAGGAGAAGCCCGCGACTGTCGCGCAGTCACACCAACGCTGAACTGAAAAAGCTCCTGTTTGACGGCTTGGGTCGGTGGAGGGATTCGCCTGTCCCGGCCTCGCGCAGTACTCAGCGCAGCGGAGGAACGCGCCCGGTCATTTCACCCGCGAACTCTTGCGGCAGAATCCACTTCAGTGTGACTAAAGTCATCTACTGGCCTCATTCGCGTGAGTACTCTTGAAATTTGAAAAGGAGCGCGTCATGAGTGAAGTGATCGACAATAAAGCCAACCGGATTCGAGTATTGAAAGACATCATCAGGCACTTGCACGCGGGAAATCCGCCCGAAGCGGTGCAACGCCAGATGCGGGAGATCGTGAAGCAAACCGACGCTTCCGAAATCATGGCCATGGAACAGGAGTTGATGGCGGAAGGCATGCCGGTGGAGGAAATCCGGTCGATGTGCGACCTCCATTCGCAAGTCACGCGCGGTGTGCTGGTCCAGATCCCAACCCGCAAAGACATTCCTCCGGGACATCCAATCGATACCTTCCGCAGAGAAAATGAAGCTCTGCGCAACGTTATCGCCCTGATGCAGACGGGGCTCGCCGAATTGCAGGCTCTGCCTGAAACGAGCGACCCCACTCCGATCGTGCTTCGCCTTCGCCAGTCGTTCAACGATGTGATGGACATTGAAAAGCATTATCAGCGGAAGGAACACGCACTGTTTTCCTGCCTGGAACGGCATGGTATTGCCGGCCCGTCCAAAGTGATGTGGGCCAAGGATGACGAAGTCCGCAGCTTGCTTAAACAGCTGGGGCAGAGTCTTAACCCAAGTTCAACCACAACGAAGGACTGGAAACCGACTTTGCTAAACGCAGCCCACCCCGCCCTCGACGCAGTGGGGGAAATGATCTACAAGGAAGAGAACATTCTCTTCCCCATGTCGCTGGAAACACTCTCGGAAGATGAATGGGCGGAGATTTGGTCAGCATCTCCCAAGTATGGCTGGTGCATCGTTGAGCCGCGGCAGGGCTACGTGCCTGCCGTCTCGATAACAGCGGAGTCAATCAACGTCCCGCAAACCGGCGCTCTTATGTTGCCCACCGGCAACGTAAGCTTGGAGCAGTTGGTTGGGATCTTCGGCACCCTGCCACTCGATCTCACCTTCGTAGACGCTGACGACCGGGTAGCCTTCTTTACGGAGGGCCCGGACCGTGTCTTCGCGCGCAGCAAAGCCATCATTGGACGCAAAGTGCATAATTGCCATCCACCCAAGAGTGTGGAAACCGTTGATCAGATCCTGAGTGACTTCAAAGCTGGACGGCAGAACGTAGCGGAATTCTGGATCAATTTTCAGGACAAGTTTGTTCATGTCCGTTACTTCGCGGTTCGTGCGCCGGATGGACGCTATCTGGGAACCGTCGAACTCACCCAGGACCTTACTCCGCTGCGTGCGCTCGAGGGCGAGAGACGATTGCTTCAGTACGAGAGTTCGGCGGCCGCTAATTGACAGAGACTCGCCAGAACCAGGTCGGTTGAGGCGGAACTCGTATTGGCTAACCATAAAGAGCTATTCCCTTGGCAATATCCTTTGAGAGTAATATGACCGCAACGGGTATGTCTGAGCCGTCCCCCGCTAAACTTCAACTCGCACTAGGTACGGGCGCGTTCGCGCTGTGCTTTGCCGTCTTCGGTTCCATGTCGGCAATGATGCCGATCATTAGCCGGCACATGGCACTGACGCCAGTACAAAAGAGCGTCGCCATTGCGATTCCCGTGCTCCTGGGTTCACTTGGGCGAATCCCGCTAGGCATTCTCACGGATCGCTTTGGCGGTCGCATCGTTTTCAGCGTGGTCATGGTGCTCTCCATCGTCCCGGCATTTCTGATGGGCGGCGTCAGCAGTTACGAACAGCTACTCGCCTACGGGTTCTTGATTGGTATCGCACTGGCCAGCTTTTCGGTCGGTGTGGCCTTCGTCAACGGATGGTATCCGCCGGAGCGGCAGGGCTTCGCGCTGGGCATCTACGGCGCCGGCAATATAGGACAATCGTTGGCTGCCTATGGATCGCCCGTGCTGGCGGCCGCGGCTGGATTCAAGTGGGGTTTCTGGACGTTCGGGATATTGCTGTCTATCTGGCTGGTGATCTTTGCCGGCATGGCGCGTAACGCTCCGAACCGAGGACCGGTAAAGTCGTTCGCACAGATCGTGCAGCCCCTTAACGACAAACGCAGTTGGGTTCTCAGTCTCTATTACTTTCTGACCTTCGGTGGATTTGTCGCCATGGCAGTTTATCTGCCCACGCTGCTGACCGAAGTGTTCAGGCTCACCCCTCAGGATGCCGGCTTCCGTACCGCCGGATTCGTGGTGCTGGCAACGGCGCTGCGTCCTGTAGGAGGAGTGCTGGCCGACAAGCTCGGCGGCAGCACGATTCTCAAGTGGGTCTTTCCGGCCACGGCGGTCTTCGCCGTCTTCCTCGCGTGTCCTTTGATGTCGACTTTCACTATCGGCGCTCTGGGCATGGCCGCGTCAATCGGGCTGGGCAATGGAGCCGTGTTCAAACTTGTACCTGAATACTTCCCCAAGTCGGTGGGCAGCGTTACCGGCCTGGTGGGAGCGGCGGGCGGACTCGGCGGTTTCTTTCCGCCGCTGTTGCTCGGCGTGATCAAAGAGCAAACCGGATCGTTCACCCTGGGCTTTGTGCTGCTAGGTGTCTTCGCAATGGGGTGCCTGATGGTCCTGGTGTTGAGCATGCGCTCGCCAAGAATCGTGTTAGCGACGGATTGAGCAATGAAGAGCCTTAAGCCTATTGATCTTTCGGCCCGTGGCTCCGACACCGCACATGCTCTCGCTTGGGGTTTGATCGCCGCGACTGCCCTCGTTGGCGGCATCGTGCTCGGCAGCCGCAGCTTCAAGGATTTCGATCCTGCGCTGGTTTCCTACGCTGGAGCCACCGTGTTCTCGGCGTTCGGTTTGGGATATCGCTACTCGATGTGGCTACGACGCCCTCCGACTCGTCTGTATTGGTTTCGGGGATGGCAGATTTTTCTCCAGCCCGTGAGATTGCCAGGGAACGTCGCTCGTCTAGCGCGAATTTTCTGGAATAACGTCGTGCTGCAGCGCTTCATTGAGCGCCGTTCCAAGACTCGCTGGACCGCGCATTGGTTTCTCGCCTGGGGCTGCTTGATCGCTGCCGCGGTGACCTTTCCCCTTTCGTTCGGCTGGATCCGCTTCGAAACCGCACCGCACAACCAGGCAATTTATCGCGCGTTCGTCTTTGGTATTCACGTTGGCAGCTTCCCGCTGAACAGCCTGATTGCGCCCTTGGCATTCAACATTCTCGACATCTGCGCCGTGATGGTTCTGATCGGGGTCTTTACCGCGATGTGGCGGCGCGGCCGCGATCGCGGTGCGATGAGCGTGCAACAGTTCTCCAACGATCTGCTGCCCCTGATCCTGCTGTTCGCTATTTCCGTTACGGGCTTGTTCCTGACTGTGTCAACCCATCTCATGCGTGGGCTCTACTACGTCTTCCTCTCGCAACTGCATGCGGTGACGGTTATTTTCACGCTGCTTTACTTGCCATTTGGCAAGTTCTTCCACATCTTTCAGCGGCCGGCGCAGATGGGCATTGATTTCTACAAACGCGCGGGGGAAGAAGGCGGAGAAGCGTTCTGTGTCCGTTGTGGCCAGGGTTTTGCGAGCAGCCTGCAAATCGGCGACTTGAAAGCAGTGCAGAGTGCACTCGGGATTTGCTATCGAATGGAAGATGGCACCCACTACCAGGATGTTTGTCCGCAATGCAGGCGCAAGAACCTCGCTCTCACGCAAGATGCGATGTGGCGAACGACCACGGCGGAACGTGAGCGTCTGGAAAGCTTTTGAACTATGGCAAAACTCCCTGTTGACATACCGGAATTGGTAAAGCAATTTGGCCCGACTCTGAATCGTGTGCCGGCCGGCGGTTGGGTGGCCTCGGAAGAGGAAGACAAGATGGTCAAAACGCATTGCTGCTTTTGCGGGCAACAGTGCGGCATTCAGTTGCGGGTGCGCGACAACAAGATTGTTGGCTGGGAGCCGTGGGAAGATTTCCCCTTCAACCAAGGCAAGCTCTGTCCCAAGGGCGTAAAGCGCTACATGCAGGACGAGCATCCTGATCGGCTGAAGCATCCCCTGCAGCGCGTGCCGGGAAAAGGATTCGAACCCATTGGATGGGACGCAGCGCTGGGCCGAGTGGTCAGCGAAATTCAGCGCATTCAGCAGACGTACGGCAACGATTCATTTGCAGTGCTGACGGGCGCGTCGCTGACTAACGAGAAAGCCTATTTAATGGGCAAGTTCGCCCGGGTTGCGCTGCGCACCGCCAACATCGACTACAACGGCCGGCTGTGCATGGTTTCCGCGGGCGCGGCGTCGAAAAAGGTATTTGGCATCGATCGCAGCGCCAATCCCTGGTCCGACATTCCTAAAGCAAGAGTAATTCTGGTTGCAGGCGCGAATATCGCGGAATGCGCCCCGATTACCACCGACTACCTGTGGCAAGCACGCGAGAACGGCGGCAAGCTCATCATTCTCGATCCCCGAATGACTCCCATCGCTCGCAATGCCGACCTGTTTATTCCTGTACGTTCCGGCGGCGACATAGGCATATTCAACGGGATGCTGCACATCATGATCGAGCGCGGTTGGATTGACCGTGACTTCATCGCGCAGCACACGACCGATTTCGAACTAGTCGCCGAGGCGGTGAAGAAATACACGCCCGAGTATTCGGCCAAGATCGCCGGCGTGCCCGCCGAGATGATCGTGCGCGCTGCCGAAATATGGGGACCAGCGCCCACCAGCTTCCTGCTGCATGCCCGTGGCATCGAGCACCACAGCAAAGGCGTCGACAATTGCATTGCAGCCATCAACTTGGTCATCGCCAGCGGGCGAATTGGCCGTGAGGGCTGCGGCTACGCCATGATCACTGGCCAGGGCAACGGCCAGGGCGCGCGCGAGCAGGGCCAGAAGTGCGACCAACTGCCTGGTGCGCGCGACATTTCGAATCCGGAGCATCGCAAATACATTGCCGGAGTATGGGGCGTTCCGGAGGAATCGATTCCGGCAAAGGGCCTTTCCGCGGTGCCGCTGGTCGAGGCCATTCACGAAGGCAAGATCAAGGGCCTGATCTCTATTTGCTTCAATCCTACGGTCTCGCTGCCCGACGCAAACTACGTCCGCGCTGCCCTGGAGAAATTGGAGTTCTACGTCAACATCGAATTCTTCCTCTCGGAGACCGCCCGTTACGCCGACATCGTGCTCGCCGGGTCTCTCATGGAGGAAGACGAAGGCACGACCACCAATGTTGAGGGCCGGGTCATACGCCATCGCAAAGTGGTCAGCCCTCCCGGAGAAGCGCGCGAAGATTGGAAGATCATCTGCGAAATCGCGCAACGTCTCGGCCAGGGCGATAAGTTCAACTACTCGTCGCCGCGCGATATCTTTGAGGAACTCCGTGTCGCTTCCAAGGGCGGCGTGTCGGACTATTACGGAATGACCTGGGAGCGCATTGACCAGAGCAATGGGATTTTCTGGCCGTGTCCGGAGACTGGGCATCCGGGCACCCCGCGCCTGTATGAAGGCGGAAAGTTCGGACATCCCGACGGCAAGGCGCACTTTATACCCATCGAGTGGCGGCCTTCTGCCGAGATGCCGGATGACGAATACCCCATCATCCTGACCACCGGGCGGGTGGTGTCGCACTTTCTCTCCGGCACGCAGACGCGCCGGATTGGCGGGTTGCTGGACCAGTATCCGCAGCCGCTGTGCGAGATGCATCCCAGGCTGGCGGAAAAGTTGGGTGTCAACGACGGCGACTTCGTTAAGGTGGAAAGCCGGCGTGGGAGCGTGGTCGTTCGGGCCCAGGTCGTGAAGACGATCCGGCCTGACACGGTCTTCATTCCTTATCACTGGCCTCTGGACCGTTCGGCGAACAACCTCACCATTCGCGCCATCGATCCGGTGTCGAACATCCCCGAGTTTAAGATCTGCGCCGTTCGCGTTTTCAAGACAGAACAACCGACAGATGCTATCGCTCAACTGGAGACCGAGGCCGGAGGAATTCGTTGAGCGAGCGCGCATTCTATATTGACTATTCGCGCTGTATTGGTTGCCAGTCTTGCGTGGCCGCCTGCGCCGAGTGCGACACTCATCGCGGCGTTTCGATGATTCATCTGGAAACCATCCAGCGGCGCGAAAGCGTGCAGACTGCGCCACAGGTTTGCATGCACTGCGACGACCCGATCTGCGCGCAAGTTTGCCCGGCCGACGCCATCAAGAAGACGCCGGACGGAGTGGTGCAAAGCTCCCTGAAGCCGCGTTGCATTGGCTGCTCCAACTGCGTGCTCTCGTGTCCCTTTGGAGTCCCTAAGTATCAAGTTGAAATCGACCAGATGATGAAGTGCGATATGTGCTACGACCGGACCAGCGTCGACAAGAAGCCGATGTGTGCCACGGTTTGTCCTTCGCAGGCATTGACCTTCGCTACCGCGGAAGAGATTCAGCGGACTCGGCGCGGCGTGGCCATCAACCGCTGGAAGTTCGGCAAGGAAGAAGTGACGACAAAAGTGTTCGTGATCGTGCCTCGTGAGATCGAGCGGGTGAACGTCGAGCTGGTGCAGATTTCCCCGACGCCATCCGCCTTGTCCGAAGACCCTTATGACGTAGCGCTAATGCTGGAGAACGTGGGATGAATACGCGCGACGAAGAACAAGGTTGTGCAGGATGTAAGGCGACCTCGCCGCCCAAGTGGCGGCAAGACTTCCCCATCGAGTGGGAGGGCGACCACTACGTAACCCGGCGCGAGATGGTGAAGTTTCTTACCCTGGGCTCTCTGTTGCTGGCGTCCGCGAACTGGGCGACAGTCATTGCCAGCAGGCTTCTGCATCGTGGATCGCATGCGGAGCGCAACATCGGCCCAGCCGCAGCTCTGGAGCAACGCGGATCCTCGATGCTGTTTCGGTATCCGACCAATGCCGATCCGTGTATCGCTGTCCGGACGCCGGAAGGAAAGCTGGTGGCCTACTCGCAGGTGTGCACGCATCTGTCGTGCGCCGTGGTATACGACAAGGCGGAGAATGGCTTGTTCTGCCCGTGTCACCATGGACTGTTCAATCTTGCAGGTCAGCCGATTGCCGGTCCGCCTACGCGGCCTTTGCCGCGGGTGCAATTGGAGCAACGAGGCGACCAGCTCTTTGCCGTTGGGATGGAGCTCTTATGAGTCTGCAACGGCAAGGGACAACTCTTTTCTCTGCCATGCTGGCATTTGTGGGGGCCGCGGTTGTGCTGCAACTCTGGCTGCTGACCGTGTCGATGGAAGCACTACTCAGCGGCGCCTACAAAACCCTGATTCCGGCAGCCGCCGGTTCCAGCGTGTTACTGCTCATCAACGCCGGCCTCTTACGTTACGTATTTAGATTCGACCGCGATGCGCAGAGAGAATAACCCCAGATAGACGGGTTGTCGAAGCTTATTGTCCGCTGTCCACTCCTGAAAAGCGACCTGCGCAACCAGCTTCGGCTTAAGCTAGGTTACGTTTCGTTCACGCGGAGGATCGACCAAAGTGGGCCTCTTTCGAATAAGCGGCCGGAAAGCGAGCGCAAGTGATTCCAGCGCCTGCGTGGAGAAACCTGTGCCCAGCTTGCCAGCATCGCTGAATGCTTTTTGCCACCAGAGCTGAGAGTCCGATCGCGAACTGGTGCGCTGACTCAACCTTATCCGTCTTTTGTCGGTGCTGGAAAGTCCAGATCCTGTCACGCGGGCTCGGCGAAGGTATCTGGGCTCTTCGCTGTAGCCTGGAACTGCGGGCCACGCTTGCTGCTTGCATCTGCTAATGCGCCACGTACACCCTCGGCATTGAGGTCCGCTACATAGACCGGCGCACTCGGTTGCTAACATCAAGACTCATCCAGTCCACCGGGATCCACTGCATCGCGCTCTATCGACGCAAGCTTAGAAGGCACGGGCCAAGCGCTGGATCTTCACGGAGATGCACGCGGCTCATCCTCGCAGTCGAGCCATCCACATTTGTCGGGCGTAGAACGCAAGATTCAGACCGCAGATGATTACGGCCGCAACCGTTAGCATTGCCGAGGGAATGTCCGGATAAACCAGCTTGTCCAAGTAATGAAGGAGGAACCCGCCTTGGGCAGGTTCAACTCCCGCCTTGGCTTCGAGCCAGTTCTCCAACAGAGTCAAAGGACACGGCCAAGGCAGGACTTCAATAAGGATTCCCCAGATCAGAGAAGCGATATGCAGCCAGCGAAGAACCGGGCGCGAGCGTGTCAGCAAGGCACCGAACACAACCCACAAAATGAACGTGGCATGCACAAACAGAACTGAGATCGCAATTGTCAAATAGGCATTCGAAGCGAAAAGAGCTGAATACATCTCCCGAATCCATAGAAATCATCCCTTACGATACGCCAGATGCGATTCGCGCTGTCTGTAAGAAATGTTTTGCGTTCCTCGATGACTGTCGGGGATCTTGGCAGTCCAGTCGTGAAACAATAAAATCTGGCCCCTCTACCATCATGTACGCCATTTCTGCTTCCCCCGCATCTAAAGCATCGCCAATTGCAGCCAGCAGCCGATCATTCGAAAGCTGTGCAAACTTCATTGCGGCCTTTGATAAGCATACAGCCGTGCCCTCCCTGTCGCTCGACCAACTCGCCGGGTGGCTTCTTCTGAGCTTCCAATCCCGCTGCGTAGCCTGGCGCCATCTGCGGCGGAGCGGGCGCGATCGGCTGTAATACGTGCAAGACCCGAACCTCAGTATTCCCAGTCCGAAACTGCGCGACTAACGCCCTGGCTAAGTTCTTCGGAGAACTTCGAATCGTCAATTCCCACGAGGGTTTTCATCGCACCTCCTCTTCAAGACTAAGCTAAGGGCGGGCCGCTTGCTGGTTTTTGCAGGGTCCCTAAGGGAACCAGATGCTCGTCAAGGACGCTTCGCGCTTTGCTTGAGCTGATGATGAGAAGACGGTCATCCGGCTGCAGGACGGTGTCAGCTTTGGGAAGGACAACCTCTCCACCTCGCAAAATGGCAACAATTTCCAGAGGGCTTCCGCTTACCGCGTTGTAATAGGACTGGACAGTTTTTCCCAGAAGAGCACTCTGAGGTCGCAGAATACCCACGTTCAGCTCCTTGCGGCCACGCATGCTGATGGGTATGCCGGAATCCAGGAGAGCCACCAGATCTAAGTGACCGATCTTGGCAGCCTGGGGAATCTGACGAGTTCCCAGAAGCCGCAGCGCTAACTCCACATTCTCAACATAGCGGGACGGCGATTGGGCACGACCGGGAACCTGCGCTTCATACATGCTGTTGTATTTGAAGTGGGCCGACAATTGGGTCTGAACGAAATAGGCCAGTAAGACCGCAAAGGCGGCGGGAGGGAGCAGGCGATACCCTCCCGTCATCTCCATCACCATGATAAGAGAGGCAATGGGCACGCGAGCCGCGGCTCCAAAGGTAGCTGTCATTCCCAAGACCACAAACATGGCGGAGGGCAAGTGAGAGACGGAAGACAGAATCCCTCCTAGCATGGCTCCTACAAACAGAGTGGGCGCAAAGATTCCGCCGGAGCCACCCGAGGAAACCGTGAAACTAAATGCTATGATCTTCAAAAAGAGCAGGGCCAACATCAGCTTGAGCTCTAAGC
The DNA here is from genome assembly GCA_963789245.1 of uncultured Acidobacteriaceae bacterium. GTDB lineage: Bacteria > Acidobacteriota > Terriglobia > Terriglobales > Acidobacteriaceae > Bog-257. Next base: position 97,997 of record CAWBKE010000013.1, read on the forward strand.
CCCCGTCGATTGCTTCCTGTATCCAGCCGTATCCTCCACCCAGGATCTGAGGGAAACCAAGCGCGAGAAGCCCGACGGCCAGACCGCCGATCGCTGGGTTCAGCGCTGGCGGAATTGGAAGTGCGCGGAACGCATCCCGCAGGCGATAAAAGACAACCGGCAGGAGTGTTGCAATGAGACCAGCGCCGATTCCCAGCCCTCCCAGCCATCCGTAGTCCAGGGCACGAATGTTGATCGGCGCTGCCGTGAAGTAGAACAATGGCTGCCAGCCGACAAACCAGCCATTCACGGCGTAGGCAACCACAGCTGCCAGCATCGTATATAGAAGCGCGCCGGCCTCAAACTCCATCGTGCTGTAAAGCACTTCGATGGCGAAGAAGGCGGCCCCTATTGGCGAACGAAAGATTGCCGAGAGTCCCGCCGCCATACCCGCAAGCAGGAGAACCTGACGTTCCTCGTCGGTGCGATGAGTGAGAGTGGCATAAATTGAGCCGGCTCCGGCTACGATTAGCGCCGTCGGCCCCTCTCGGCCTGCCGACCCCCCGGAGCCTATCGTGATGGCCGATGCGACCAGTTTCAATGGCGCAACTCTTGCACGGATGAAACCGCCTGCGCGATGGAATGCTTTAACGACGGTGTCGGTGCCATGGCCTTCCGCCTCAGGCGCCCAGGTGTAAACCAGAAGCCCGGAAAGCAAGCCACCTAGAGTAGTTGCCAGCGGCACTAACCAGAGCCCATGCGGGCCTATGACTTGGCGAAGCGTCCCGCCTTCTTGCGGAAGAGCGGGCGGCCGGTAGCCCGCCATCCAGGTCAAGAAGATGTGCTCGCAGGCTCGCAATGTCCACATGAAAAGCTGAGCAGCAAGGCCGCCCACTACTCCCAGGACGACTGATTCTGCGAGCAACCGCGGTTCGCTCTCCCTAACCAAAATCGGCCTCCGTGAACCTTGTCAGATTCTGCCGAGTGGGCGTAGACAGTAGAATGAAAGTATGCCTGCAGGCGGCAGAAAGAAACAAACTATTCTTCCGACGATTTCACGGATCCTGGTGGCCACAGACTTTTCGTCCCAAGCGGAGATGGCGCTCGAATGGGCGCGTCGTTTATCCGGTTTGGTGCCAAGATCGTTCTGCTGCATGTTGTGGATGTCTGTGCTTTCGGGCAGCGGGTTTTGCGCTGGTAGGTCCCGGTGCGCTTCCTACCTTGCTAACAGAAGCAAACCAGGATATGAAGCGCTGGCAAGAAATGGCGCCCGATGCGGAAGGGGTCATGCGCGAGGGTGAGCCGCGTCCCGCGCTGGGCTGTGCTCCGCCGATGTTGATCAGCATCTGGATTTGCCGGGGCGTGTTCTTTTCGTCGTAGCCGAAGTGGGTGAACGCCTCTAGCTGCGCGCCATAGAACCGGCGCGGCCAGTGGCATTGCTCGCATGTCTGCTGGCGGGGCGAAGATTAGTGACCGGTCACCACGACTAAAAAGCATACCGCAATGCGACGATTGTATTGTTAGCATGGAAGTAGCGCGGAGCGGTTGGGCCCACGAATGACCCTTCTGCATACTGGTAATAGTTCCAGGCTGTTTTGAATGTCACACCCTTGTAAACCTTAACATCGACACCGGCGAGCGGAGACTGAAAGGTGGAGTCGAGCGGTCCCAAAGGCAGCAGCGTGTTTAAAGAAGTCGTATTCCCTTGGTTGTCTACAATGCTGTATCCGAGCCGCAGCGTTACCCGCTCCAAGGGCGTTAGCGTCACTGCAAAATAGCCGTACTGCGTGTGTGTCTGATAAACGTTATAAACCTCCATCAGAGTAGGATCGCCAACGCAGGTAAAGGAGCCGGGAGCAATTACGCTGCCCGTGTAGCAGATATTCATGTTCTGCTGGATGGCGTCGAAGTTATATGCCAGGTCAAGTCCCCAGTGCCCGTTGGGCGTAATGGTAGCGGTCACCATGGTCGAGTAATTGTGTTGGTTATAGGCAAGGTCGCTGTCGTTGTTCGTGCCGCGCTGAAAAATCAGGTTGCCGCCAAGGGTCAGCCACTGTCGGGGTGTATAGGAAATATTTCCTGTAATGTTAAAGAAGCGGAGGGGATCGGTCCGGTAGATCCAGTTATCAGCACCGCCAAATTGCGCATTAAGGTTAGCGCGCAATGTGCTGCCTTTGCGAAACCAGGCGCCAAGAGCGCCAGAATAGCGATTGATCTCCGTGGTCGGACCGGTAAAAGGCGTAATCACTCCAACGAACGTACAACTGCCGTCAGCGTTCAGCGGAACTCCGACGCAATTTCCGCGGTTGGGAAGGTTGGGATAATAAACGTCGCCGATCGCAGCCGTATAGGTTTCCCCCGGCTGAATCATTTCCCCCTCCCAATTGAATCCAGCCCGCACTCCGAAGAAATGAGTGACATCGTACTGCACCTGGAAATCGTTCTGTTTGGTGTTCTGGGCGATGAGGTTGGCGTTCATTTCATTGATTAAGTCGGCCGGAGAACTTGAGCTGTGGAGCAGATTCGTACCGGGAAAACTTGCCACAGGGTAAAGCAGGGACGCTGAGCCGACGCTGGCAGCATTGAAGTAGTTGTTCTCGATATCTAGATAATCGCCGGCCACACTAAAATTGCGGAAGCGGAACGTTTCCACCAAACGCACCTTATCACTGATGTGATAGATCGCCGATACATCGGCTGACGCCGAGTTCCACCCGGCACTGGAACTGCTGCCCGCCGTGCTGTAGCCGAGACTGTCGCTGCGGCTGGTAAAACCGCTGAAGTCCTCCGTGAACGGCGTGTTCATACGGGCATGGCTGTACTGGAATTGCCCATTGAAGTCCAGCCGTTTAATTGACGACGATGTCAGGTTGATCTGCTCGGTTGGTATGAACGTGCTCAGATGCTGATAGAGACTATAGCTAGAGAAAGCGTTGCACGTAGGATTGGCGATCCCGTTTTTCAGCGGAGCGCCGCACGGACTCCCGCTGTTAAACCAGGAAACTCCCAGCGAAACTGGCGTGCCGTTGGACAGTGGGTAGGAGTTGAAAGGGTCCAGGGAATAGGTTGTGCCGCCATCGTAATACTGAAGGAGTTGAGTGTAGCTGAACGTGGTCTTTTTGGCAGCCCTAAAATCTACGCCAAAACGATAACCATTTAACGTATTGTCGTAGTTCGCGTCAGTCAGCGCTTCCGTCCCTTCGTGTATTGTGCCAAAGCCTGGACCAGCAAAGCGGTTGCGATTATAGTCGACGCGGAATGAGACGCGATGCATCGGCAGTACGACAAGGTCATAATTGTAGAGGTTCTGGGTGTCGTAGTAGGTATGTGGCGAGTTAAGGATGGGAATAAACGGCATTCCCGTAGGCGGATTCAGAGGATTTGCGAACAGATCGTAGTCGAAGTAATTCTGCATGTGCTGATATGTCGCGCTGAAGCTGTACCAGCTGTACTTGGCTACACGGAGGCGCGCCGCCTGCTCCGGATCACCTCCCCATCCAAAGCTGGTGAGCGTCAAGGTATCGAAGATGTCCTGGTGCGTCATCGACTGCATGGTAAGAGACTGATCGAGGAGGCGAGTTCCACTCTGGTAATTCTCAAGGGTGTCATACATTGGCTGGCTGCCGGTCACGTCACTGATGCGGCCGCCAAATTCAATCGATTGCGTCACCCGGAAATCACCAACCTGCTTGCCCTCTCCCGAATCCGAACTCGAGTCGGTGGAGACCGACGATGTCGCCTGGCCCGAACTCTGCGCGGACACGAGGCCCGTCAACAACAGGCAAGCCAGGGTGAGAGCAAACCCAAAAGAACGAGCGCTACAACTCCTTTGAGAACTCATTGGCATGCCCTCAGCTACTGGAAGAAGACCGGACTGAAGTTGGAACCATGGATCTGCGTGTGACACAGCGTGCACGCCTGATATTTGGTGGCCTGGTTGTGGAACGAGGGCGCGCCCGGCGCTGCCCCGTTCATATTGGGCGTATGACACCGCAGGCAAAGGAAGTTGACATTGTTGACCTGCAGCAGACGCGGATTGGTCGACCCATGCGGCACATGGCACGAGAGACAGCTTTCGTCCGTCTTCACCGGAGCATGTTCAAAGACGAACGGTCCCATCGTGTCGGTATGGCACTTGGTGCAGATCTTGAACTGCCCGGCGGCTGTACGCAGCTGGCCACCGGTCGCGGTGCCATGCGGATTGTGGCAGTCACTGCATTGAATGAGTCCTACATCGACGCGATGACGGAAAGGCCGCGCGAATTCGGCTTTCTGTGCGGCATGACAGCCGAAACACAATGTGGTCTGCGACTTCACGAGCATGAAGTTGACGTCCGTGGAGTTGTGCGGGCTATGGCAGGTGGTGCAGCTCACGCCATTCGACAGGTGCACCGACGTGGAAAAATTCTGCGTCTCCAGACTGGATTGGTGACACTTCAGACAGATGGCCGCCGTCTGGGCAGGACTGAGTGTCTCGAACCGAATGATCTTGGTGACATCGCCGCCGCCGTCCACGTGGGCCTGACCCGGGCCGTGACAGGACTGACATCCATGCTGATTGCCTTTGAGGAGTGCAGAGTGTGGGGTAGCGGAAAAATGCTTTTCCCAGATGTCCTGGTGGCAACTCTTGCAGACATCGTTTGCTGCGTATTGGCTGCCCGCTGGACCCGGTAGCGCAGCAGATGTCTGCGGCGGTGAACCGCTCGCCTGTCTAGCGTTAGACACAGCTACCGAAACGCAGACGGCCACAAGCAACAGCGGAACCGACCACAGAGTCCTGTTCATTGCGAGACACTCCCACAGTGAATGCGTCTGGGCCACAACTGCGAGCCGACTTCGGCCGCTTATTGAGCCGGTACTTCAGGACGTTGCCATTTGAACCTTAACCCCGTATAGCCGCTGCCAAAGAAGAGGTTTTTTGGCGGCTTCGGCCGAGCTAGAAACTTCTATTTGCCCGCGTCTTCAGCAGCGATTCACTAGCTAAAGGACGGGCGTTCCCTGCATCCTAGCAAAAAGAAGTAAAGAAGTCATAAAGATGGCGTGAAAATTATGCTTGTGCGGCCCAGGCGATCAGAGATTCCGGCCCGGGGCTGCCTTGCCGGGGCTGTTGCCGCCGTGTGCTAACGGCGGCGCGACTTCACTCCGTTCGCCGGGTCGCCCCATCTGGAGTCAATAACAAGGAAAGCGGTTGATTTCCTAGCTGCCCGATTACCAGGCGAAAATGCAGGCGCCAGCGCCGCCCTGGCGGACACGCCCGGTTAGCACCGGACTATTGCGGGTCGGCGAGATCCTCTCGCGAGTCGCGTCGGGCAAATGCGGTTCTGGACCGCTGCTCTCCTCGACCCCCTTGGCGCCACGCCGATTCATTACAGCCGCAGCCGCGTCTACTTGCTGGTCCAAGCCCGTTGCCAAGACCAGGGCGCCTCCGGCTCGCAACCCATCGAGGAAAACTTGCGCTTCACCCTCGGACGCCCCGATCCTGGCGAGTTCCCGCCTCAACTCGACCTCGAAATCGAGGCGTGGAAAACTCATAACGCCAGTGACTTCGAAGTCCCCCGGTTCCTCCAGGGTGCGAACGTCTTGTCGAGGAAAACCAAGACGCTCGATTTCGCCAACGACATCCTCCACGGCGGCGGCATTGTCAAATAGTCCAACTGCTGTCTTCGGCATACTGTGACCTCCAAGTCAACATATTTCAGACGCGCCGCGGCGACTTTGGTTTAGCTAACACAGGAATCGCGACAACATGGCCGTTTTCCACTCCCAGAGTCATCTCGGCCGCACATTGATCGCAAAGCCAGAGTGCGCCACTGCCACGGAGTCAGACTCAGGCCCACTCGGCAAGGGGGGGCGGTCGGGCTTCAAAACCGCATTGCACGATAAAATCCACCAGCGCGGAGCTGCGGAATTTCGGCCGACAAAGCGTAACGCCGACCTCCCGCGCAGAGTTTTTCGTGATGACATCTTGGCTTAACTCTGCGGTTTTTGAGCCGCTTAGCCGCTGACCTGAAACTTACCTCCAAATGATCTCCTCAGTATTGATCGCCCGGGCGAACAGGCGCATGGTGCCCTCATGAAAGCGAGGTTCACCCCCATGAAAATGTTCACTCGTTTTATCCACTTCGCGGTTTCGCTCCTCATCGCCGGCTTAAGTGTGTTTACGGCGCAACCGGCGTTCGCTCAGGCTTCCACTACTGCGGACGTCGTCTACGGGCAGTCCGGCAGCTTCACCGCCAGCGGCACGAACGACGGCGGGATCAGCGCCAACAGCGTAAACGCTCCGTATGCAGTCCTCCTGGACAGCAGCGGCAATCTTTATATGGCCGACACCGGGAACAGCCGGGTGCTGGTCTTTCCCGCCGGCAGCACTACCGCCACGCGGGTCTACGGTCAGGCCGGCAGCTTCACCACCAATACCCCGAACAACGGCGGGATCAGCGCCAATAGCCTGGAAGAGCCGTTGGCACTCGTGCTGGACAGCGGCGGCAATCTCTACGTTGCCGACACCGTAAACAATCGCGTGCTGTTCTATCCCTCCGGCAGCACTACCGCCACGCGAGTCTATGGACAAGGCGGCAGCTTCACTAGCAACACCGAGAACAAGGGCGGAGTCAGCGCCAACAGCTTGAATTCTCCCGAAGGACTCGCCCTGGACAGCAACGGCAATCTTTATGTGGGCGACTGGGGGAACAATCGCGTGCTCTTTTATCCCTCCGGCAGCACTACCGCTACGCGGGTCTACGGACAGGCCGGCAGCTTCACTACCAGCACGCAGAATAAGGGCGGGATCAGCGCCAGCAGCTTGTTTGAGGCGGAAGGCGTCACGCTGGACAGCAATGGCAATCTCTACGTGGCCGACTACGGTAACAGCCGGGTGCTGTTCTATCCCTCCGGCAGCACCACTGCCACGCAGGTCTACGGGCAATTCGGCAGTTTCACCACCAACACCGCGAACAACGGCGGGATTAGCGCCAACAGCTTGAATGATCCGACTACCATCGCCCTGGACAGCGGCGGCAATCTCTACGTGGTCGACAGCAGGAACCATCGGGTCCTGTTCTATCCGGTCGGCAGCACCACCGCCGCGCAGGTCTATGGACAGTTGGGCAGCTTCACCACCGCCACTCCCGACAAAGGTGGGGTCAGCGCCAACAGCTTGTATTATCCGTGGGGAGTTGCCCTGGACAGCAGCGGCAATCTCTACATTGCCGACGGCGGTAACAACCGGTCGCTCATGTATCCGCCGACCACGACTCCTGGAATTTACAGTCCGGTCAACCAATCCGCACTAGCCGGCAGCTCAGCGACGTTCTGGTGGGCCGGCTACCCCGGCGCCAGCAACTATTGGCTGGACATCGGTTCCACTTATGGCGGGAACAATTATCTGCAATCCGGCCCGTTGCCCGGTTCCCAATATTCGCTGACGGTCAACGGCCTGCCCAGTGACGGCAGCACGGTCTATGTAACCTGGTGGTACGAAGTCGGCGGATCGTGGTCATACATCGAGTATCAATACACCGCGTTTAACGTGACCTTGGAGGAAGGTGTGCTCACCACGCCGACGCCGGGTTCCACCTTCAGCGGCAGCAGCGTAACCTTCGACTGGACGGCGGGCTCTGGCGCCTCAAACTATGGGCTGGATGTGGGAAGCACTCCCGGCGGCAACAACTACTACCAGTCGCAGCCCCTGGGCAATGTCCTGACCGTGACGGTCAATGGCCTGCCGACCAACGGCACTCCGGTGTACGTCACCCTGTACTCCTTCGTTGGAGGACAGTGGCTGAGCAAAGGCTACACCTACACGGCCTACAACTTGAGCGGTCCTTCGCCGCTTTCATTCCGCGCGGCGGTGAACTACGGCACGGACTTGTTTCCTTACTCCGTGGCCGTGGGCGACTTCAACGGCGATGGCAAGCTCGACCTGGTGACAGTAAACTACGGCGCCAACGACGCGAGCGTGCTTCTGGGCAACGGCGACGGCACCTTCCAGACGGCGGTCAACTATGGCGTCGGTTCCATGCCCGACTGGGTGGCAGTGGGGGATTTCAACCGCGACGGCAAGCTGGACCTGGCCGTGGCTAACGAGTGCGGCAACGATCCTACGTGCCAAAGCGGCGGAACCGTCGGTGTGCTTCTGGGCAACGGCGACGGCACCTTCCAGACGATGGTGAGCTACAAGACGGGCGCAAATTCCGCATCGGTCGCGGTAGGGGACTTCAACCGCGATGGCAAGCCCGACCTGGTAGTGGCGAACTACGGCAGCGCTAACCTAAGCGTGCTGCTGGGCAACGGCGACGGCACCTTCCAGACAGCAGTCAACTATAGCGTGGGCTTTGTTCCCACCTCGGTTGCGGTGGGGGACTTCAACGGCGACGGCAAGCTGGACCTGGCCGTAACCAACGAAAGCAGCAACAACGTAAGCGTGTTGCTGGGCAACGGTGACGGCACCTTCCAGGCGGCGGTGAATTACGCTGCGGGCTCCGGTGCCTACTGGGTGACGGCAGGAGACTTAAGGGCCAACGGCAAGCTCGACCTGGTGGTGGCCAACCTCGCCGGCAACAATGTTAGCGTGCTGCTGGGCAACGGCGACGGCACCTTCCAGGCTGCGGTCAACTACGGTATGGGCAATGAACCAGAATCGGTCGCGCTGGCCGATTTCAACGGCGACGGCAAGCCCGACTTGGCGGTTGCACTCCTTGTCCAGACCATGAGCGTACTGGTGGGTAACGGCGACGGCACCTTCCAGGCAGGTATGAACTACGGCGTGGGCTACGGCCCCTTCTCGGCGGCGGTGGGAGACTTCAACGGCGACGGGAAGCCCGACTTGGTGACAGCGAACGAGTATGGCAGCAACCTATCAATACTGCTGAATAACACGATTTTCAACGAGCCGGCGCATATCGAAAGTCCGGCTCCCAACTCCACCCTGGCGGGCTCCGCCGTAACCTTCCAGTGGGATGCTTGCGATCAGGCGTCAGCCTACTGGATCGATGTGGGTTCAACGCCGGGCGGCAACCAGTATTACCAGTCGCAGCCCCTGCCCACGACGACGTTCTCTGCCAAGGTGAGCGGCTTGCCGACCAATGGCAGCGCCGTCTATGTGACCATGTATTCGCAGATCAACGGTCGGTGGCTGTACAACCAATACACCTACACTTCAGCTCAATAAAGATCTGAAGCGGGTTCAACGCCGTCTCAGGCGACGGCTTTCACAGGGGGCACGGATTTCGTGCCCCTGCCGTTCGTAGTGGCCCTTAAGCGTTGTGCCGGGGAAACGTTTTGGAAATCTATCTGCTTGACGGCACCTACGAATTGTTCCGGCACTACTACGCTCTGCCGTCCGCACAGGATGCAACCGGCGCAGAAGTGGCCGCCGTCCGCGGCGTGCTGGCGTCGGTGCTGGGGATGATCAAGGGCGGTGCCAAGTACATCGCTGTTGCAACCGATCATGTAATCGAGTCTTTTCGCAACGAGTTGTGGCCAGGCTACAAGACCGGCGAAGGTGTCGAACCGGACCTCCTGGCCCAATTCCCACTACTCGAAGAAGTCTTGTCGGCAGCTGGCATTGTGGTCTGGCCGATGGTTGAATTTGAGGCCGACGACGCGCTCGCGGCCGCGGCTGTCGCAGCGGCCCATGATACTCGGGTTAAGCGCGTGATCATATGTACGCCAGACAAGGACCTGGCGCAGTGTGTGCGGGGCTCGCGCATCGTCCAACTGAATCGTCGTACCGGCGTCACTATAGACGAGCCCGGTGTAGTCAAGAAGTTCGGGGTCTCGCCGACATCGATCCCTGACTATCTCGCGCTAGTGGGTGATGCGGCCGATGGCTATCCGGGCCTGCCGGGCTGGGGCGCGAAGTCGGCGGCTGCTGTCCTGGCGAAGTTTGGACACCTTGAATCTATCCCGACGGACTGGCGCGAGTGGCATGTGAACGTCGCCAGGGCGAGCCCGCTTGCCGACACTCTTGCTCGGGAGCGGGACCAGGCAATACTGTTTCGCACGCTCGCCACACTTCGTACCGACATTGCACTCTTCGATGACGTGGACCAGTTGCGCTGGAGCGGCCCGACGCCCTCCTCGTTTGACGAGCTCGCATCACGCCTGGACAAAGCGGTTACTAAAACTCGTTCAACAGCGGCACGCCGGTCGCCGAAGCGCGCCGATTCCAAGGCGATTTAATCGATTCCACGTTGATCCAGGAGCGCACGGATTTCGTAAACACTGACCGGCGTGTAAGTACCTATCCGCTCGCGTCTGCAATCTCCAGGCCTGCCTTGCGCAGGCCTTCGATCATGTGCTCGGCGAGTTCCGGACCGAACCGCGTCCCCAGCGCTGGGCGCGCTATCAGGGCAACGTCCGGCCTCAGCTTGAGCAGTTCCTGCACAGCTTTACCGGCTTCGTCACGCTGGCCAAGCTGCCCATAGGCTGCGGCCAGCACCGTGTGCGTAGAGTAGAGACCCGGCAGATTAATCTTGAGCGCGAAGCTCAGTGCGCCGTGGTAGTCGCGTTTGCGGTAGGCATTGAAGACGAGCGGAAACCAGTACCATCCGGGATGATGAGGATTGAGATGCACGGCCTGCTCTACCAGAGCACACCCTCGCTCCCAGTCTCCGGAGTACGCGATCAGCGCACCCAGATGGGCGAGGTTGCATCCATCGATGGGGTTCAGTTCGATGGCCCGTTCCGCCGCAGTGCGGAAGGCCTGTATCTCCTTCCGGTGGAAGAGAACAGCGGCCAGGGCTTGATGGCCGCGATGACCGGACGGGTCGAGATCGACGGCCGCGACGAAAGCGCGCGAGCCGCTCCGGATCGCCCGCCATCTCGGCAGGTAACACCTTGAGCGCGACGTCGCGGCCGAGCTTCGTATCGGTGGCGCGATACACCTCGCCCATGCCACCCGCGCCTAGCGGCGACTGAATTTCATACGGGCCGAGCTTTGTCCCGGAAGCGAGCACCATGAGTGGCACCGATTATAACCTTAGACCCCGTGCTCGTTATGTTGCACAAACACATGTTTCGGCAAGAAAGCTAGATATGCCACTCGGCAGATCTAAATCGTGGGGCTGTCTACGTTTTCTTTCGTTGCGTTAATCATGTAGGGCAGAGCTCTTAATGAACTCCCGTTACGCGGCCATGGCGCCGGGAGCAAAATCGGTTTTGAGCACTATGCGAGGACCGTCGGAAGTCGCCAATTTCAGTTTCGGCTCCCGGTCAAGCTCCCTCATTAGCTCAAGCGTTACCCGCTCATCGATCTCGGCTGCCTGTCGCAGATCAACCGGAAAGCGGATGATGACCTCAAGAGCCGACGAGGTGAACCGTACTTGAGCTTTTGCCCGGAACTGGTTTGCAGAAGTTGAGATCACGGATCTCTCGATGGCACGGTTTTGCCGTTCCATCTCTTCACGGTAATCCGCCAAAACACGTTCCACGACTCCAAGCAAGCGCTCCTTGAGAGAGACGTAACCGGTATCGGGAGCTAGTACGAGGGTAATTTCGTGCCAGAGAAAGTTTGTGCCTGGAATCTGTTTGAACAGACCTGCGGTTGGCTGAAACACACTGGTGTTCGCGAACGCGACCACGCGTCCAGTCGGAGTGTAGTCGCCGCCACCAAGTTCCATAAGGTGGAAACGAACCAGGCCGATATCAATTACCTCGCCGGTCACGCCGCCGATCTGCACGCGATCGCCGACCCTGATGCCGAATTTCCCAATCAGAAGGAGATATCCGACCATCGCCAGAATGACATTCTGCAGCGCGACCACTATGCCGGCTGTAATCAGGCCGGCGAACGTCACCACCGAGCCCAGTCTGCTGGCAAAGGCAAACGCGATGATCACTGCAACCAGGAATCCCAGGACAAATTTTCGCAGCAACAGAGATTGATATCGGCGACGCGGATCACGGACATAGCGATACACGGCGCGTCGCCACAGCTCGCCCCCGACGAATACCATCGCCAGAACGAGGCCAAGGAATGTCAGGCGGACAAGCAAGCCTTTCAGCGCCTCCGTACGGCGGCTCCGAATTGCACTCTCCCAGTTGGTCAGACTCCTTTGGTAAAGCTCCAACAATAGTTTTTGTTTGCTTAAAGGAAGCGCGGCTGCCGAGATCTGTTTGAACTGCGTGGCGAGCGTGCCGAATTGCTGTCCCTGCTGTGCGACTTCGGACTGATTCGCCGAGGCCGCTTCTTTGGCCAGCTTGTCGCCTTGGCTGGACAACTCTCTAAGATGCGTTAGCAAAGGGGCCCGGATTTCCGTCGTACTGTTCGCCAGAGCATTTGTCTGCTGAATCGCTGTGTCAACTGTACGGATCTTGTGCGACAACGCCAGCAGGCCTGCTGTCAAGTCCCAGATGCCGGAGGGCGCTGACTGGTTCGCGGCGATGAGAGCCGGGCTGACCTGCTCTTTGGAAGATAAAGTGGCTTCACTGCTGTTGCCTTGAGCGGTCAAGACCGCGGGAAGGGAACCGGCCAGCGCCTGTATTTGTGCTCGCAATCCGGTCGCTCCGAGACCGTTGCCGTTGGTTCCGCTCTCGAACTCGGCCATGCTGTGCATCGCCTGCCCACGCGCATCCGCCAGTTCGAGTTCGCTCTGCATCTCTGCCAGTTGCGACTGAAGCTCCTGACGCTTCTTGCCGGTTGCGGTTGCCAGTTTCTGCTGAAGCGATTCTATTTGCGCCTGGGTTTGCTGGGTTTGTGTGTCGATTTTGGCTTCCATCTGAAGCAGCGTTTGATACCGTGACCGACCACTGCTCTGATTTTGGCCCTGGCCAACCGTGCTTTGGCCGGCTATGGACGCGGCTTCCGCCCGGGCATAATCGAAGGCAAGCCGCACCACTTGATCGGCTATTTGCCGATCGTCATTCACCACCACAACGTCAGTCGGGTCCGTGGCAATTTGCTGCATAGCCGCAAGATGCCGATACCAATCGATCGTCTGCCCCAAAAATTGAATTACCCCCGATGAATCGGAAGGAGTGTTGTTGGCTGCACTTTGAGAGAACGCAATCGCACCAAGAATCATTGCCGTCAGAGCTACGACGCGGAAGCAGGTTTGCACTGCCCTGCCGCAAATTGAGAGAAACCGAAAGAAGAGCCCATTACTCATAATCTTGTCCCGTGCGTAGTTCAGACCAAAGCAAGAGAATGGACCAGCCGAGGGCGGCCCATTTTTCGAAGGACAGCCTTCACAGCGGCTACTTTTGGGGGCTCGGACGGTTCACGACAGTGTCAGGAGCGACCGTTCGCGAATTGGGAGCAACGGTCGCGTTCGGCGCGACGGTCGCGTTAGGACTAACGGTTTTCGCATTCGGGGCAATGACGGTCTTGGCGTTCGGGGCGGTTGTCGCATTGGGCTCAACCGTCTTCGCATTTGGAGCGGTTGTTGTTGCGGTGGGTCCCACCCGCACACCCGCATCGGGAGGGATCGTCCTCGCGTTAGGAGTCATCGTGGCATTAGGAGCCATCGCCCCCGCAGTAGGACCGGGCCTTGCAACACCCCGCTGCGCGAAGCCCACTCCACTTAGAAAGACCGCCAACATCGCACACAAAATTGTTTTTTTCACTTTCCCCTCCCGTAACTTTAGCTTCGGGCCACTCAAGTGGCACTACTTGCCTACTTGAAGTTCCCTGCCTGTGCAACGCAAAGCGCGTCGCACACTGGAGAAGTAAGTGCAACGAGTAGGCCAAAACTTATGGAAAAGAAGACACTACGTTTATCCCGCACGTTCAGGGAAGCAGTAGGAAACTTTTACTCATATCGGGAAAGGTCGCCATGGTAGTCCATAGTCAGGCTAAGCAAGTTCCTCATTACATCTACAGGATTAACCTTATGGAAGAGAGGTCTTCGAGTTGCTACACTCGTCTCGTGGTTAGCCTTGCAGCCCGGTGCCGTGCGCTTGTTTTCCCCTCTAGGGACTTGCACTTGGACCCAGTAAATTTTTCCGCCGGCGTCTAATAACTGCACTCGGGAGAGGGCGGAATTCTGGCGGCAAAACGACGAATTAACCACGTGCATTGGCTCCTCCGACCATGGCATAAAACGTGCCGCCACAAAAGAGTGTCTAGAAATTCCCGTTGGAGGTTTGAGTAATGGCACAAGCCAACTTCCTAGAGCTGTTTCCACTGCCGGCGCTGGTTGTTTGGGTGCGGAGGTGAGCTTGCGTCTTCTAAGTGTCCGGCTCATAGCTTCGCTGATCGTCTGCATAACGCTTGTGTCACTGGCGTCTTCCTACTATTCCGTACACGTGGAAGAAAACGGTCTGCGACAAGATGTGGGGCGACGCGCCGAGTTGCTTGCGGAAACTCTGTCCGGCAACGTCGAGAGCAATCTGGAAAAAGGATCGCCACGCGATTTGCAGCGCATCGTGGAGCGGTTTGGCAACCGTGAGCACCTTGCGGGAATAGCGGTGTATGACGCGGCGGGTAACCTGATTGCCGAGACCCCGGGATTGGCGGATCTTCTGAGAACGGAGCCTGCGGTTGTGGCGGAGGCAATTGCCGACGACCAGGGAAAAGCTGAATTCACTCGGGCCGGCACAGCGTCCCTCCATCTTTATGTGATGCCACTGCATCACGAAGGCCGTGTGATCGGCAGTTTGGCGATCGTACACAATATGGGCTACATCGCGGCGGAAACGTGGCGGGCGTGGCGCGATACTTTTGTGCGGGTGCTGGCGCAGATGGTAATCATTGCACTCGTCACCCTGCTGGTTGTCCGGTGGAGTCTAACCCGCCCAATTGCGCGCGCCGCACAGTGGATGCGTGCTCTGCGTACGGGGCGGGCCACTTCTCGTCCCACCATGTCAGAGCTTGACCTCTTTCAGCCCCTGGCTCGTGAGGTAGCAACCATTGCCACGAGCCTGAACCACGCGCGTTCGGCTGCCAAAACCGAGGCCCGGTTGCGCCAGACGGCAGAATCCATCTGGACTGCCGAGCGGCTGGCCGTGCATGTGCGAAGGAAGTTGGACCAGAGCCGGCTGTTTGTGATCTCCAACCGCGAGCCCTTCCACCACATCCGGCAAGGCAAGAACGTGGCCGTGGTGATTCCCGCCAGCGGATTGGTAACAGCCCTGGATCCCGTCCTGCAGGCGTGCGATGGAACGTGGATCGCGCACGGTAGCGCCAGTGCCGACCGTGAGACCGTGGACCAGAATGACCGGCTCCGCGTCCCTCCGGAAGACCCGCGCTACACCTTGCGCCGGGTGTGGTTGAGTGCGGAAGAAGAAGGTGGCTATTACTACGGCTTCGCCAATGAAGGATTATGGCCGCTGTGTCACATTGCGCACACCCGCCCCCTGTTTCGCACCTCCGATTGGGAACAGTACAAGAAGGTGAACCGTAAATTCGCGGACGCTGCACTGAAGGAGATGGCCGGGACTG
Source organism: uncultured Acidobacteriaceae bacterium (assembly GCA_963789245.1). Lineage (GTDB taxonomy): Bacteria > Acidobacteriota > Terriglobia > Terriglobales > Acidobacteriaceae > Bog-257. Next base: position 113,358 of record CAWBKE010000013.1, read on the forward strand.
AGCACCCGGTGATTCTGGCGCAGGACTATCACTTTGCGCTCCTGCCGCGCATGATCAAGCAGAAGCGGCCCGACGCCAGGATTGCGATCTTCTGGCACATCCCGTGGCCCAACCCGGAAGCGTTTGGCATCTGCCCGTGGCAGGGCGAATTGCTGGACGGCCTGTTGGGCGCCGACCTGATCGGCTTCCACGTGCAGGCCCACTGCAACAACTTCATGCAAACGGTGGACGGCGCGCTTGAATCGCAGATCGATCGGGAGCACTTCACGGTCAAACGCAACGAGCATGTCACGATGGTTCGGCCCTTCCCCATCAGCGTCGACTTCACGGAGCCCGAGCTACAGGCCGATGCGGCTTCCGGCAGCCAATTAGAACGTTCTGCGCTGCTCAAGGAACATGGAGTTGAAGCTATCTTCATGGGCGTAGGTGTGGACCGGGTCGATTACACCAAGGGGATTCTGGAACGCTTCCTGGCGATCGAACGGTTGTTCAAACGGCACCCGGGTTACGTGAAGCAGTTCGTGTTCGTGCAAATCGGCGCTCCCAGCCGGACGCATATCAAGCGCTACCATGACTTGCTCGAGGAGGTCGAAGCTGAAGCAGAGCGCATTAATCGCCGGTTCCAGACAGCGAACTGGAAACCCATCATTTTCCTCAAGCGGCAGCACAGTCATTCCGAAATTGAGCGTTACTACCGCGCTGCCGACCTGTGCCTGGTTACCTCGCTCCACGATGGCATGAATCTGGTGGCGAAGGAATTTCTGGCCGCCCGCGATGATGAAGATGGAGTGCTGGTGCTGAGCTGCTTCACCGGCGCCGCGCGGGAACTGCGCGATGCGTTGCTGGTAAATCCCTACGACATTGACCAAACCGCAGAGGCTATACGTTTCGCCCTGGAAATGGATCCTGACGAAAAGAAACAGCGTATGCAGCGTATGCGAAACCTGATACGCAAACAGAACATCTATCGCTGGGCCGGAGATCTGATTGGCCAGCTCTGCGAGGTCCGGGTCGACACCCCCGGGAAGGCCCAGGAAAGCGTGGAGATCGGCATTTACGCGGCTTGAGGGCGAATGTTTTCTTACTGAAGGCGGAAGCCATGTTTGATACCGATGCCAAACTCGACTTGCAATCCTTTTTCGACGAACTGGGCCGGGCGCGAACCTCTGCACTGCTTCTCGATTATGACGGAACTCTGGCGCCTTTCCGGCGGGACCGCTACGAAGCACCTCCTTATCCGGGTCTACGGATGCTGTTGACAGAAATCATGAACACAGGACAGACGCGTGTGGTTCTAATTTCAGGGCGGCCTGCTCATGAAGTCGCCAGGCTGCTTGGCATTCAGCCCCATCCCGAGATATGGGGCGCGACCGGATTGCAGCGGCTGAGACCCGACGGCGCTTGTGAGCTGCCGCACTTGGATGAGGTCTCTGGGCTGGCGCTTGCCGAAGCTGACACGTGGCTCGTGCGGCTGGGTGTTCACCATTTGGCGGAGCATAAGCCGGGCAGCTTGGCGATGCATTGGCGCAGCCTATCAGCGGGTGACCAGTCCGACCTACGCAAGCTGGTGTTACTGGGATGGGCGCCGGTCGCCCATAGCGCTGGAATGGTGTTGCAGGAGTTCGACGGCGGTGTCGAGATACGCATGGCGGACCGTAACAAGGCTGACGCCGTGCGGACAATCTTGAAGGAAATGGACATCGAAGCCCCCGTGGCTTACCTGGGCGATGACCAATCCGACGAAGATGCTTTCCGCGCGCTGCAGGGCCGCGGGTTATGCGTCCTGGTACGTCCGCAGTGGAGGGAAACAGCAGCCACCGTTTGGCTCAGGCCTCCGGCTGAGCTGTTGGCGTTTTTCTGCGATTGGCTGGATGCATGCCTCAGCGCACAATGGCCACCGCTACTCAGAAGCGACGATCGAGATCGTGCACTACCGAGAGGATGAGCATTATGGAGAGCAGTCCGTCGAATGCTGAGCACCAACCGTTTCACTTCAACACCTCAGCGCATCTGCTGCAAATCGGACGGGAGCGGGCTTCCAATCTTTCTGAGTTGCTGCAAGCGCTCCGCACCTGCTCGGAGAATTCCGTTTTCCAGCACACGTTTCGCACTCTGCAGGAACACCATTTCATTCGCGAGGGCTTTTCCAACGACTTCGCCCATTGGGCATTGTCAGCTTGCAACGAACCTGGACTAGCGGAACGATTGGCCAGCGTGGATGTGCGTGAGTTCACCTCGCTGCAGGCTGTGCGCGAGAAGATAATTCAGACCGTGGAGGAATACATGCAGGAAAACCCGCGCAGCAGTGAACGGCTGGCCGATGAGCCGTTCTATTTCTGTGCCGCTGATGTCGTCGTCCTGCCGACTGCGTTTGCCGCTCACAACCTGGGGGAATTCATAGATGGACTCAGCCATGTCAGCGTGCACTCCATCCACCATCACTTCATCGAGGCGCGGCTCCGGCTGAAGCTCATTTCGAATGATTTTTCGTTGTGGTTGGAGGACGAGGCAGACGCCAAAGATGCAGCCCGCCGCATCAACCGTATTGACATCTACACGTCCACCATGGAGGGAGTGCGCCGCCAGATCATACATATCGTTAAGAGTGCTCTCAACTAGCCTATGGATACTAAGAAACAGGACGTAATGGAAGTTCCGGAGGCGCCGTCGGAGCCTTCGCGGCAGGGTATTGAATCTGCCGCCGGACCCGCAGAACCAGTCATCCCCCTCCGCGAGCGTCGCCTTAAAGCGCAGACGTCGCAAACGCCGCCCGCCCCTGCTCCTCCGCCGAGGCTGGCCGACTACGCGACCATCATCGGAAACGGCGAACTCGACGAGCTGAGGTTCCTGGCCGCGGAACTCCGCGGCAAGACAATCAAGATGGTCAATTCCACCGCGGTAGGCGGCGGCGTTGCCGAGATGCTCAATCGCCTGGTTCCGCTGTTATCGGAGTTGGAGGTTCCAACCCACTGGGAGGTGATCACGGGAGGCAATGACTTTTTCGAAATCACGAAGGCCTTCCACAACGCGCTGCACGGCGGTGATTACCAGCTTACGCCGGAGGTTGAGCGGATCTTTCTCGCCTACAACGAGCAGAACCGGCAGCGCATGCAGTTCAACGAAGACATGGTTGTAATTCACGACCCGCAACCGGCAGCGCTGATCCGTGCGCGAGAAGGCACGCATGGCAAATGGATCTGGCGCTGCCACATCGATCTTTCCAATCCTAACCGCGAAGTTTGGGATTTCCTGCGGCCGATGGTCGTGCAGTTCGATGCTGCAATCTTCTCGTCACCCGCGTTTGCCCGTCAGCTCTCCATACCGCAGTTCTTGTTCTTTCCATGTATCGATCCACTATCGGAGAAAAACAAAGACCTCGATGACAGCGTAGTGCAAAAAGTGTGTGATGACTTTGGCATCGACCGCTCCCGTCCGATCGTTACCCAAGTCTCCCGTTTCGACCGCTTAAAGGACCCCGTTGGCGTCATCCGGGCTTACAAGATGGCAAAGCAATATGCGGATTGTCAGCTGGTGCTGGCGGGCGGCGGCGCCAGCGATGATCCCGAAGGCGCGACGGTGCTTCGGGAAGTGACCGCAGCGGCAGGCGATGACCCGGACGTCATTATTCTCGATCTTCCGCCCTGGTGCGCGCTGGAAATCAATGCGCTGCAACGTGCATCCACCATCGTTGTCCAAAAATCTCTTCGTGAAGGCTTTGGCCTTACCGTCACGGAAGCACTGTGGAAAGGGAAGCCGACCATTGCCAGCGCGGTCGGAGGAATTCCCACCCAGATCATTCATCAGCTCACGGGCATGTTGGTCCATTCGGTGGAAGGGTGCGCGTACCAGATTCGCTACCTCCTTACCCATCCCGAGTTTGCCGCGCAATTGGGGAGAAACGGGCAAGAACATGTCAAAGAGAATTTTCTGATGACCACAAACGTGGAACGCTGGTTGCTCCTGTTTCGCATCCTGAACCAAAATCAGCCGGCCTGATTCCACGTCGTCGTAGCGCTCCCGAAATATGTCGAGGAGTGCCCCAAGAGATTTGACGGTGCATGTTGTACACCCCCCCACCCAGAAATTCACTTGCTTTCCCGCCAGCCGTGTATAGACTACTTGCGCCATTTACAGCCTACCCGGTTCGTGAATTCTAGTACGCCCGATGTAGCCCCGGAATAGTATGCTGCCGTCTCTGCGATCCTTCGGGATCGACTGGGCCGGAGAAAAAGGAACGATGAAGACATACAGGACACCTGCCCACAACTGCGCCGCCGTTCAGAGCCTGACAACTAATCTTCTGGCCGTGCTTTTCGCGATAGCGTTTCTGAGCGCCAGCGCCAGCGCCCAGCCCACCATCTGCAACAACCAGGTGCTGCCGGCAGGTAATGGAGGAGACCTGATCGTGACGGGCATGTGCACGGTGGATGGTACGGCGCCCTCCGGCACCTACTTGTATAAGAACGTGAATATCATTTCCACTGGCACGTCCAACGGCACGCTGCTGTTCCAGGACGCTGTCATCAATTTCTGGGCAGAGTCCATCCTGGTGGAGAACAACGGAAGTCTACTGGCCGGGACTCCCGCTGCGCCCGTCGGAACCGCCGGCGGACAGCTCACCATTCATCTGTGGGGGCCCGATCAAGGCACCGGCTCGGGAACCAGCGGCGGCCAGGGCATCGTTTGCAAGACACCGGTTTCGAGCACCGTTGGCCCGTGCGGAATTCCCGCCACCGTCTGGGACTCGAACACCATGTCGACGGTGGACCCGACTTCATGCACCTCCAGCGCGTTGCCGGGCGGCGTCAATGACTGCTTCTATCAGTACATGCCGCTGGACTACGACGGCGGAGGCCCTCCCGTCGGCTACTTCGGCTACAAAGTGCTGGCCGTGTCTTACGGAGGAACGCTGCAACTGTTCGGCAAGAAAGGTGCGACCTACGAGTCAGTTAGGCCGTCGAGTTCGGCGACCAGTTGGGCGCGACTTAACAGTAACGTGAGTGCGGGCGGCACCAGTCTGGTTCTGGACCGCACCGTGGACTGGCAAGCAGGTGACCAGATTGTCCTCTCCACCACCGACTACCTGCCGGGCCATTCGGAGCAGTTGACCATCGCTTCGGTGAGCACGAGTAGCGGCGTCACCACCATCACCACCACCTCCGCCGTGGCTTACGCGCACAATGGCACGACCTACGACCTGAAAAACGTTCCCAGCACTACTGGTCCTGACCAGGATCCGAACGTGACCTGCTCAGGCATCCAGGCGCGCTGTGTGGAGACGCGCGCGGCTGTCGGCCTGTTGACGCGCAGTATCCAAATCGTTTCCGGCGGCAACACCCTGCAGGCGCCGTTCCCGGGTTATAGCAACTGCATGAGCGGGACTCCGCCCACGTGCAGCAGTACTGCGGGCGATTGCTACTATTTCGGCGGACACACCATCGTCCGCCAGGGCTTCAACAAATTCCAGGTGCAGGGAGTGGAGTTCTACCAACTGGGACAGGGCGGCCGCATCATGCATTATCCCGTCCACTTCCACATGGCGCGCCAGACCCCGGCGGCGACCTTCGTGAAGGACTCCTCGGTGTGGGATTCCATGACGCGCTGGTACACCATTCACGCCACCCAGGGTGTAACGCTGGCGCGAAACGTCGGCTATCTTTCCATCGGGCACGGCTACTATTTCGAAGACGGGACGGAGACAAACAACCGGCTCAGCGCCAACCTGGGCGTCTTTGCGCGCGCAGCGGTGATCAACGATCAGAATCCGCGTTGCGTGCCGGGAATTCTGGCGGAAGCCTACCAGTCGGACAACTATGACCAGATTCCATTCTCTACCGACAGCGATCATCCCACCGACTACTGGATGACCAACGGGTGGAACGATTTCCAGTACAACGCGGCAGCCGGGGCCGGTACCTGTGGCATGTGCTACTGGTTGACACCGGCAGGAAACTCAGGCGCCTCGCGCAATGAGTATTGGACGAGCTACTCGGCCGAGCAACAAGTCACACAACCAAACAATGGGGGCGACAACTGGAACCGAGCCGGCACCACGCCGCTGAAGACCTTCGTGGGCAACTCGTGTGTCAGCTCGCAAAACGCTTTCATTACCATTGGACAAACCACGCCCTGCCTCGGGGTGGTAGCTAACGGTGACACCGGCGCGCCCCAGGTCAAGCAGGTGCCGAATCCCCTGGCACCCACACCGACCGATGGCAACTATGACTCCTACTATCCCAAGGTGAACCCGGCCGGATCGCGCCAGGCCACTCAGTGTCCCGCGGGAACGGACTGCAGTTGCTCCGATCCCACCGGCGCCAGTTGCCCCAGTAAATTGCCCGGTGTTCCGGTGTGCGCTGCCGGCTCCATGCAAGACTGCATGGTGACGCAATTAGACCATTTCACGACCTCGTTTAACTGGGCCCAGACAAATTTTGCGGCGATGTGGTTGCGTCCCCAATGGTACCTGGTAGCCAACAGCGCCATCACCGATGTGCAGAATGGCGGCCTGACGATGGTCAGCGGCGGCGGCTACACCAACTCCGACCAGATCCCCGGCTACTGGGCACTGGCCCACAAGAATGTCTTCGTCGGCAGCACCCAGCCCAGCAACGCATTTGCCCTGAACGCTGGGCCTTTCAATCCCATGTCGTTGCTATTGGATTCCACGCTGACCTGCGCACTGCGTACCGATAACAACATGCCGGAAGCCCAGTTCTGCCTCAACGTGAACCAGGGCATCACCATGTCGCTGGATGCCTTTGGCGTCAACCAGCGGCTGTTCAATGTCTATGATGGGCCGTCGTTCCAGGACTCCAATGCCTATTTGGACATCACTCCCACCACGCTCAGCAACTGTGCGCCGACGCCCGGCGGCGGCGGCGGAGCGGCGTGCCAAAGCTTGGGATGGATGTATGGCAACACGAACGGCGTACCTTTGGATCCCCTATCGACGACGTATCAGCCTTACCTGCCGAACGCCGCCATCGCGTGGAAGCAACCCAATGGATTTTTCTATCCGCCTGCCTTCCACTCGAGGAATCTCTACTTCAACAATGTTGGCATCCAGCATTTCGTGATCGAGCCCCTGTTCAATCCCGGCACCTACGACACTGATGGATCGCTGACTCTGACCCGCTACTTTAATAACGCAGGCGGCGCCAACGGACCTACAGGAATGTTCAACGGCTTCACCGACATCGACCGGCAGACGGAACTGTCTGACGATGACGGCTCGCTCACCGGCTTGCTGGGCGCGCCTATCCCGCAAACCGCGCTTCATCGTCCCGCCATCTCGGTCAACAAAGATCCCTTCTTCAGCGCGCCGGTGCAGACGGTGGAGTGCGCCTCCGATATTCCCGACAACATGCCGCAGCCCTGGGGAAGCTGCAACCTGCCGGAGCCGCTGTGTGGAACCGCCAATACCAGCCCATACGACTACGTGACTGCGGTCGTTTATCCCTCGACCACCGACGGCAATGGCAGCTGCGCCCCGCAACCCAACTGGGCGGTCGATTGCACTGGCCCCAATTGCTACGGAGTACCGCTCTATCGTCAGGACCTGGTGCCATCCGACGGCAATACTGCGCAGTTCATACGGATGGCCTCGCAAGCTAATTGCCAGCGCAGCACCCTGACAGTCAACCATGGCACCTACTACATCAACACTGCCGTATCGTTGACCACGCAGAATAAGTGGGACTTCAGCCCACTCGGCGTTAACGTGTTCACCGAGGGGAACACGTACTACACCTTCCTGCTGTTTGCCAAGCCCACGACCGTCCAGACCTATCAGTTGTATGTGGGAACAGGCTTCGATCCTTCCGATACAAGCCAGTTGTGGGTGACGCGGGTTAACAAGGGCCCCAGCCCGTTCGTCTTCTACAAGGATACGAACGATACCATGGTGCCGTGTTCGGCGCGCAAGCCGGGGACGGATTTTTCCTGGTGCTATGACTACGATGGCTCCGGCGGCTATCTCTCAGTGACTATGGACATGGGCTTCTCCAAGTTCGCGAAAGAATACGGCGAGGCCACCGCGCAGCAGTGCCAGCCGGAGAGCTATTGCTCGTGGAGCGCTTCCAGCAAGAGTTGCGGTTGCTCGCTGAAGTCGAACGACCCGGGCTACAACGAATGCCAGTACGCCTGCTCCAACTGGGCCACCAAGGCCATCGATTGCCCCTGGGACAGTTCGGACTTTTCGACCGGCCCCACCGGCGCGTGCTATGGATTCGGCTTCACGTTGCCCAGCACCTTCCTGGCCAACGATCAGGCACCGCCGGCAGCAACCTGCCTGACTGAGGATCCCACGTGGAATGTGCCCTTAACGGCTGCCTCGTCGACTACGGCGGGCAATTGCATTTATACCCAGAGCATGCTGCCCACCGGCTCGTTCTGCAGCAGCGGGAAGAAGCGGTGAGGTTTCGGCCGGGACCGGTTATGCCTGTACGATTCCGTTTCGGATGGCGAAGCGGATTAGCTCAGCTAAGGAACCCAGCTTAAGTTTGCGCATGATTTCGCTGCGGTGTCCTTCGGCGGTACGGGTCGAGATGCCAAGCCGGTCGGCAACCTCTTTATTGCTCCTGCCCTCCGCCAGAAGTTGAACGACTTCTCGTTCTCTTGTAGTTAAAACGCCCTGGCCGTGAGAATCGGCTGTTTCGGAACGCACTCTCTTTGATAGGTATGCGTCGACCAAGGTTTCGGCAACGCGCGAGGTGAAGAAGCGTCGTCCCTTGAAAATGCTCTCCACCGCCGCAACCATGTTCTCGCCTATGTCAGACTTCAGGACCACGCCGCGCGCTCCCGCCTCCAGCACGTCTACGATAATCTTCTCTGTTTCGTGCATGGTGAAAATCAAGATATTGAGTTGTGGCTGCTTCTTTAGAATTTGGCGGGTGGCTTCCAGTCCGTTCAGTTCTGGCATGCTCATGTCGAGGATGGCGAAGTCTGGCCGAAGTTTCTCGGCCATCTCGACCGCCATCCTTCCATTGGAGGCTTCGCCACACACACTCCAATCCTCATGCTTCTCCAGCAGGTAACGGAGGCCCGATCGGGTCAGCTCATGGTCATCAGCCAACAGAATGCGCAACATGCTGCTCCTGATCGATCGGCAAGGAGACGACCACTCGTGTGCCGCTCGCGATCGAGCTGATTTTGAATGTACCTTTCAATTGCCGGACTCGCTCCCGCATGCCTGCGATCCCCACTCCGAGAGAGGCGACACCATCCACTTCCGCGAGTTGATCGGAATGCATGCCCGTGCCGTTATCGTGGATCTCAAGCACGACCGTTTTTCCCCGGTTGGACAGATTGACCATCACCGCGGTAGCGCCGGAATGCCGAAGCACATTATTCACGCTCTCCTGCACAATCCGGAACAAGGCCCGCTCGATTTCGGGAGAAAGCGGCGCGAGATCAGCCGGCGCATCGAAATGAACCTTGAGAGCGGTCCGTTTCTGCAGCCCGTCAGAGTACCAGCGCAACGCGGCTACCAGTCCCAGACCATCGAGAATAGGCGGGTGAAGGACGTAGGAAACTGTGCGCACCTCTTCCAATGCCTGGCGGCTTGCCAGATGAGAGTCCTGCAACAGTTGTCGTAATCGCTCGTGCCCGGGTGGAAAGTCGGCGAGCACCTGGCCGATGCTTAGAGCCATTCCCGAAAGATGCTGGCCGGTCCCATCGTGCAAATCGCGGGCAATCCGGCGGCGCTCTTCGTCCTGCGATTCCAGCAGGAGCCCCGTCATGTCGCGCAACGACGCTTCCGCACGGGCGCGCTTCCTTTGCAGAATCAATAGCCCTAGAATCAGGAAGAACTGCACCACCACTAGCGCGATCGTTCCCACGATGCGCCCGCGGTATTGTTCCCATACGCTCGTCGTCTTAAATAAAACGATGCTTCCGTTGGGAAGGTCCTTTTCGGAGAACCCCCACTCCTTTAGCTGCCGGGAGTCGAAGATATAAGCTGCGGAGTTTTCCGCCGGGACTGAAATCTGTGCTGCGGTCTTGCCGGCCAAAGTCTCGAGCACGATGTCCGCGATGACGGCTCCCATCCTCTCGAAATTTACAACGTAGCCGCCTACCGTGCCGCTTCCGACGTTGGTATCGGCCATAGCATAGATGGGAGCGGTGGACACCTGTGACAGCGAGGCGACCACATCCCGGGTGTAGTAGATATTTCCCTTCAGGTCACGGGTATAGGAAACCGGCAAGACGATGGTGTCACGCGGCAAGTGGCTAACACGGCGGAGCAGGTCATCCACGGAGGCGTCAGCTAGATATTCCACTGGAAGGTCTGATTCTTTGAGCTGATCCTGGATCTCTCCTAAGAGGATGTGATCTGCATATCCGGACCCGGCGATTACTAATATCTTCTTCGCGTTTGGCTGTAACAGGCGAGCTGCTGAGATGGTTTTAATGACGTCGACCTTGAACCAGACTGTAACTTTGTTTGCGGGGTTCGGGATATCGGCGGGTAGCTTAAACGGGGTGTGACCGGCATACACCGTTGGCACACCGGGCAAAATATCGACGGGGACCGAACTCACGAAGATCACGACATCGATACCACGGCCGGCATAACGCGTCCGGACCCACGAGAGGGCCTGCCCTTGGGATTCCGGGAACCGGGTCGCCTCGAGTTGTTCACCAAAAAACTCTGTGTCCTGGCCCAGGTTGATACGCAATCGATCCAAGATACCTTTCCGCAATTCCAACGTTGCCGGAGAGTATTCCTCGTTCTGGAAGACCAGCAGGATACGCTTAGGGGGGAGCGGTTCGGCCAGCGCCAGCGAGAAAAAGGCGAAGATCAACCACACGACGGCGACCACTCGCTTCGGGTTGGTGCAAGCCTTCATCGATGGTTCGTGACTACTTTGGGCGTGAGCTGGTTTTCTAGCGGCTAGTATATCTCTAGCCCTCAAGGGGACCAACCTTCAGAGGTCCACTGAAGTGCCTTCGCCGAAGTAGTACGTAGATTCCGCGGTAAAACCACGTAGTTTTTCGGGTTCCATCCTTCATAGCAGAGGCATATCTTGGTGGACGCTGTGCGTTCGGTAGAAACCGAATTCGACGGCGACGCCTACAAGAGATTCGTTAAGGGAAATTTCAGGGGCATACGAAATGAATATCATCAGGCAATTCCTCGCGACGCTACTCACCTGCACCTTGATAGCGGCGACCTCGCCGGTTGCCGGCGCGCAGGAAGCGCAGCAAGCCAACCTTTCCAGCAGCGAAATCGACTCTATCGTTTCGCCGATTGCGCTCTATCCCGACCAGTTGGTTGCGCAGATTCTTGCGGCCGCGACCTACCCCGATCAGGTTACCGCAGCCAGCAACTGGCTTAATACCAATCAAGGTCTGCAGGGCGATGCCCTAATGCAAGCCGCAGACAAACAACCGTGGGACCCCAGCGTGAAGGCCTTGACGCAATTTCCCACCGTGCTGGACCAGATGGCGAAGAACCTCGCCTGGACGTCCGCGCTGGGCGATGCTGCTTACAACCAGCAAAAAGACGTGATGGCCGCGATCCAACGGCTGCGCCAGGAGGCCAAGGCGGCAGGCAACCTGAAGTCGGGCGAGCAGATCAAGGTGGTGCAGCAAGACCCGCAGACCATCGTCATTCAGCCGGCGAATCCTCAGGTAGTTTACGTGCCGACGTACAACCCCACCGTGGTTTATGGCACACCGTATTACCCTCCGGGATATAGCACGGGCGCCATGGTTGCCACCGGGCTGCTCGCCTTTGGAGCGGGGATAGCAGTGGGAGCCGCAATCAATAACAGTTGCTGCGGCTGGGGATGGAACAGTTGGGGCTGCGGCTGGCACGGCGGAAGCGTGACCTACAACCGCAACGTGTACGTCTCGCGCAGTAACACTTTCTACGGCTCTAACCGTCAGCAATATCGCAACAACTATTACGGCGGCAACCGGCCTACTCACTACAACGCGAACAACCGCTACAACGGCGGCAATAACCGCGTTAATGGTGGCAACAATCGAAACACCAACGTCAGTGGGAACAACGTAAACATCAATACCGGGAACCGGAATAACAACAATAACAACCGGCCGAATGCTGGTGGCAACAATAACGGCGTTAACCGCCCGAATGGCAACAACAATCGCCCCGGCGCGAACAACAACGCTGGCAATCGAAATCCCAACGTCGGCAACAACAATCGTCCCGGCGGCAACAACAACGGCCAGAACATGGCGAACCGCGGGTACGGCCAAAAGCCTGCTGCCGGTAACAACTCCAGCGCGTTCGGCGGAGCTAAGCAAGGCGGCAATGCTCGCGCCGACGGCAATCGCGGCCGCCAGAGCATGGGTGGCGGAGGCGGCGCGGCCAAAGCTAAACCAGCAGCTGGGCGCGGCGGCGGTGGGGGCGGCGGACGGAAACGCTAGCCTGTAACGTCGCTATTCACGATGGCATTCAGACGAAAAGCAACCAGCGATTGAGTGGAGATTGATGATGACTGACTTAGGACACAAATTGAATAACAAGCTGCGGAGCGGATGGCGAACCACGATGACCATAGCGATCGCGCTCCTTCCGATAATGTTCGGGACAAGTGCAATGGCACAGGAAGCTGGGCAGAAGACATTTGCGACGCTCCAGGATGCTTCTACAGCGCTGTACCAAGCTGCCAAGTCGGGCGACAAAGCTGCGATCGAAAGCGTGTTAGGCGCCTCGTCCGCAAGTGTCATTTCTTCCGGTGATGCGGTAGTGGACCAGAAGAACGCCGACGACTTCATTCGGCGCTACGAGCAGATGAATCGATGGGGGAAGGAACTCAACGGCGATCAGACGCTGTTCCTCGGCGTAGAGAACTGGCCCTTCCCGATCCCGCTTAAGAAAGACGCCGGCGGCCAATGGTACTTCGACACCAAGGCCGGGTTGGAAGAAATTCTTTACCGCCGCATAGGGCACAACGAATACGCCGCCATCAGGGTTTGCGGAGTTCTGGCTGACGGCCAGATCGATTATTACGCTGGACTTCACGATGGTTCTACTGTCCACCAATACGCGCAGAAGCTCACCAGCGATCCCGGCAAGCAGAACGGGCTGTACTGGAAGGCCGCCGAGGGTGAGCCGGAAAGTCCCATCGGTCCACTCGTCGCCTATGCCAGCGGCGAAGGATACAAAGATAAGGATGCAGCCTTCCACGGCTACTTCTTCAGCGCACTCACAAGTCAGGGTCCAAAAGCTCCCGGCGGCGCCAAGAACTACATCGTTAACGGAGCCATGACCGGCGGCTTCGGTTTCCTTGCCTACCCATCCACCTACCGGAACTCAGGCGTGATGACCTTCCTGGTCGACAGCCAGGGTGTCATCTACGAAAAAGATCTCGGTCCCCACACCGCCGACGCTGCCAAGGCGATGACTTCGTTCAATGCAGATTCCACCTGGCGGAAGGTCGGCGCAGACACGGAAGATGAGGCGCAGGGGGAAGATGCGCAGTAGTGGAACACACGATGTTTACTCGCGCCAGGTGTCCGCGGTTTCTTTACAAAGATGCTCGATTCTCATCAACGAAGAGGTCTGACCGGTGGAAGAACTGGTAGTGATGGGTTTTGGCGAAAAGCATCGGGCCTTGGAAGTGTTGGCGCAATTACAGAGGCTCAGGTTCCCATGGAGTTCGAACCTGCGCAATGCCATCGCGGTGGAAGTTGAACCGGATGGCCGGTTGCGGGTTATGCACAGCCAGATGCTCGATCCCGCCGGCGGGGTGGATGATCTGATGCGCTGGAAAGCGCTTCTGAGTGCGATCGTGCCGCTGCCGCACACTCCGGTGTCGAGCACACGTGAGGTCAGTTTTGAGTTTCGTGGCATAAACTCGGCCGCCAGCGATTGGCTGAAGAATCCGGCGCTGGACAAGGATTTTGTGAGGAACGTAGCGGCGTTGCTGCAGCCTGGAAACTCAGCTATCTTTGCGCTGATTTCGGACTGGTCATCGGCAGCGCCGGTGCTGTCGGGCTACAGCCATCTGGTGCTCCACACCACCACGGTTGAATGGAAACACAAGAAGGCAAACTGAGCGGTCCGCTGCAGCGGGCCGCGAATCTGGGGCTGCGATCTTCGCAGCCTTAACTCTGGGAGGAGAGTGATTATGGACTTCACGCACATGAGCAGCCTGGCGCAGCAAGGGTATGGATTACTGATCGCGCTCGCCATCAAGGTTGTGGAAGCGATCGCGCTATGGATCGTAGGCCGCTGGCTGATCGGATTTTCCGTCAGCATGATTGGTAAGGCGATGACGCGGCAGAAGATTGATCCAACTCTGATCCGCTACATCAATAACACCGTCGCCGCCATCCTGAATATTGTCCTGGTTGTCGCGATCCTCGGCTTCTTTGGGGTTGAAACGACAAGCTTCGCCGCGCTGCTTGCCGCCGCCGGTGTAGCCATCGGCATGGCATGGAGTGGATTGCTGGGGAATTTCGCTGCCGGCGTGTTCATCATTATTCTGCAGCCCTTCAAGGTGGGAGACTTCATCCTGGCCGGTGGAGTTATGGGCACGGTAGAAGAAGTTGGACTGTTCGTAACCTCGATCAACACTCTCGACAACATCCGGAACATCGTTGGCAATGGAAAGATCCTCGGCGACGTCATCCAGAACTTTTCGACGAACCCGTTTCGGCGTGTCGATCTGCAGGCCCAACTGTCGCATAGCGTGGATCCCCATCAGGCGATTGCCATCCTGAAGGCAGGGCTGGCAAAGATTCCCAACGTGATGACGGATCCGGCGCCCAGCGTCGAGATCCTGACCTTCACCCTGGCAGGACCGGTGCTGGCGGTACGTCCGTTCTGCAACAACAAGGACTACTGGCAGGTCTATTTCGCTACCAACACCCTGATCAAAGACGCATTTGGTCAGGCTGGCTTTGCCGTGCCGGAACAGCACTACATGGTTCGCACTGCGGCCGTGGGAGCCACTGCGCCGGCTCATTCAGCCTAAAGCGAAGCGCCATGTTCTCGGCCACCGGCAGAGGCATGGCGCTGCACCAATTCTGAGCCCTGATTTTCTTTGTGTCGGGCATTGTTCACGAAGCGTGCGCAGATGCGGCAGCTTCGTTGAGAACTCAAAATCTTCATCTCGAAGAGAGGGAAAAGTCGTGCTGAAACTTTCGAAAGCTTTACTGCCATTGTTGTTGTGCGCTGGCGTAATTGCAAGTGCCGAGCAGGTTTCACTGAAGAACGGGGACCATCTGACGGGAACCATCGTCAGCATGGATGGAAAGAAGCTGGTTTTGAAGACCACGTATGCCGGAGAAGTATCGATCGACTGGGATTCGGTCGAGCAGTTTGCCTCGGACCAGCCCCTGGTGGTCACCAAGGCGAATCAGCAAACGGTCACCGGCACCGTGAAGACTGAGGACGGTAACTATGTCGTAACCACTCCGCAAGGCGCCCAGACGGTGGCCAAATCGGAGGTCGCGGTGATGCGTTCGCCCGCCGACCAGGCGGCCTACGAAAAATCGCTGCATCCCGGCATGATGCAAGACTGGACGGGCGGAGGCAATTTTGGTTTAGCTCTGGCGCGCGGCAACAGCGATACCACCAACGTCGCGCTCGGCTTTGATGCCACGCGCAAGACCACCAACGACGCCTGGGTGATCAACGCCGCCTCGATCTATACCACCGATGGGAGCACGGGCATCACAAGCGCAAACTCCTTCCAGGGACTGGTCCGTTACGACCGCAACATCAATAAGCGTCTGTTCGCCTATGGCGTATTCTCCGGCGGCTATGACGAACTGCAGGACCTGAACTATCGCCTGATGCCGGGCGGCGGCTTAGGCTTCCATGCCATCGCGACTCCGAAGACGACGCTGGATCTGCTTTTCGGCCTGGGATACACGCGTGAATCCTTCAGCAGTGGACCGACTTACCAGGTAAACAATCTGATAACGGCCACCCTGGGCGATGAGTTCGCGTATAAGCTCAGCTCCCGCACTTCGATCATGCAGAACCTTTACTATCTGCCCTCGCTGAATGAGACGAGCAACTACCGGGTCACCGGGAATTTTGGCATCACCACGAAGCTGAACGGCTGGATGACGGCCAACATGCTGTTCAATGATCGCTACTTCAGCCTGCCTGTACTGGGCAACAAGAACAACGACATCTTGTTTACCACTGGCCTGGGATTCACCTTTGGAGCCAAGGCCAAGTAGCGGAGTGAAACCTTCTCGGCACAAGAGGAGAGTGACGTCAACGAGTGTTTAGGACCTAGCCCACAGCACTCACACCGCATCATGGATTGAGGTTTCGGAGACCGGGAAGCACAGCATCGTGGATGGCGGCCTCTGTGCACAGGGTGCCGCCATCACTTTCAAACGGTCCCTGACAAGCGTTGGTCCAGCCCATCCACCTGTCATAATGTAAGAGAAGTTCATTCATCCAAACGAAAGAGCATTCATGGCAGAGTCTCCTATTACTTCGCGCGCTCAGGATTTTGCAACCTGGTACCAGGACGTCGTGTTGCAAGGCGATATGGCCGAACCGGCGGAAATCGTCAAAGGCTGCATGGTCATCAAGGCCAATGGCTATGCGGTGTGGGAGCTGTTGCAGCGCGAGCTCGACGACCGCTTCAAAGCCACCGGCCATCAGAATTATTACTTCCCCATGCTCATCCCGCAGAGCTTTCTGCACAAGGAAGCTGAGCACGTCGAAGGCTTCTCGCCGGAGCTGGCGGTGGTTACGCTGGCCGGCGGCAAACAACTGGAAGAGCCTTACGTCCTGCGGCCCACGTCGGAGACCATCATCGGCCACTTCTTCGCGAAGTGGATCAAGAGCTGGCGCGATCTTCCCATGCTGTTGAACCAGTGGGCCAACATCATTCGCTGGGAGCTGCGCACGCGCATGTTTCTGCGCACCACGGAATTTCTCTGGCAGGAGGGCCACACCGCGCACTCCAACCACGACGAAGCGCGCGAGGAAGTGCTGCGCATGCTCGGTGTCTACGCCGACGTTGCCGAGAACGTGATGGCGATGCCGGTGATCAAGGGCCTGAAGACGCAGTCAGAGAAGTTCGCCGGCGCACTGCAAAGCTACTCGATCGAGGCCATGATGCAGAACGGATTCGCGCTGCAAGCCGGAACCAGTCACGACCTCGGTCAGAACTTCGGCAAGGCGTTCGATGTGCAGTTCCAGAACAAGGAAGGCCAGCTTGAGTACGTGTGGCAGACCAGTTGGGGCGTGAGCACACGCCTGATCGGCGGCCTGATCATGAGCCATTCCGATGACAAGGGGTTGGTGCTGCCGCCGAAGCTTGCGCCGGTGAAGGCCGTAATGGTGCCGATCTACCGCAAGGACGAAGAGAAAGACAAAGTGCTCGAGGCGGCGCATCGGATCGCGAAGGATGTTGGTGCGAAGGTCGATGATCGCGAAGGGCAGTCTCCGGGCGCGAAGTTCTTTCATTGGGAGCGGCGTGGTGTGCCGGTTGTGCTGGAGCTTGGACCGCGCGATCTGGCGGCAAGTAACGTCGTGGTGAAGCGGCGCGATACGGGAACGAAGGAGCCGATGCCGCAAGCCGAGCTGGCGTCGAAGCTGCCGGCGCTTCTGGGTGAAATGCAGAAGGCGATGTATGAAGCGGCGAAGGAGCGGCTAAAAGCTAATACTGTACTGGCGAACTCGATCGAGGAAGTGGAGTCAGTCCTTAAGGACGTGACGGCCGAGAAGGGCGGCGGCAAGTTCGTCATGGCCCACGTGAAAGACGACCAGCGCTGCGATGCGCGCATGAAGGAATTCAAGGCGACGATACGATGCATTCCTCTGGTCGATGAATATGACGGTCCGGGGAAGTGCATCATCACCGGGGAGCAGGTTGACCGGCGCGTGGTGATCGCGAAAGCATACTAGAAGGAATTTTTCGCCACAGAGACACAGAGGACACAGAGAAAAAACCCTTATTTTGTTTCTTTAATTTCGGGCCTCGGCCGAACCAACGAATTGGATTACTTCTGACGCCAAGGAGGCTTGGGGCGACAAAACCAAAGCCCTCAATTCTCTGTGTCCTCTGCGTCTCTGTGGTGAAATGATTTGAGGAGCAATCATGGGCTTGTACGATTTCTCTGCGACGCTGAACAACGGCAAAAATAAGAAGCTGAGCGCCTACAAGGGCAAAATCCTGCTGATCGTGAACACCGCCAGCCGATGCGGCAACACGCCGCAATATCATGGTCTGCAGGAACTTTACGCCAAGTACCATGATCGCGGCTTCGAGGTGCTGGCCTTCCCCTGCAACCAGTTCGGCCATCAGGAACCGGGCTCGGATGACGACATCAAGGAATTCTGTGAGACGAATTACGGCGTGGAGTTTCCGCTCTTCTCGAAGATCGAGGTGAACGGCGACGACGCTCACCCGCTCTACAAGTTCCTGAAGAGCGAAAAGGGTGGCCTGCTGGGCGACTCCATCAAGTGGAACTTCACCAAGTTCCTCGTCGATAAGCAGGGCGAGGTGATCGAGCGTTACGCGCCCATGACACCTCCCGCGCGAATCGCCTCCGACATCGAGAGGCAATTGGCGAAGTAGATCGCTCAAGCAGAGCTGCCGTCCCTTTTTTCCCGGCTTCGAAAACTCGCCGCAGGCCTTCTTGCGATATCTGGGATGATGAGACGTCGTTGACTTCTTGCGGCTGCGTTATAAAATGCGCGGGAACCATTACGCCGTTGCTTGCGTATTACCTCTTGTGACACTGAGGAATCTCCTTGAATCCTGAAACCGGCGAACTGTTGCCCCAGCAAGATGCGACTCTAATACCCACGGAACCGGCGTTGCCGCCGCAGCCATCCAAGCTACGCAAGATATTCATCGGCAAAGACGGCCTTCGCGCGGGCTGGAGCCTGCTGATTTTCGTCGCGATAATGGCGATCCTGATCGTGGCTGTGAATGTCATCGCCCACAAATTCTTCCCACGCAATTCCAAACTCGCGAATGACGCCTCAGTCATAACGATCAAGGCGGATTTCATCCAGGAGTCCATCCCTATCGTGTTGGTGCTCCTCGTTACCTGGATCATGTCGAAGATTGAGCGACGTCCCAACTCCGTTTACGGGCTCGGCGGTAGTCGCAAACTCCCGCTCTTCTTCGCCGGATTGGCGTGGGGAGTCACGTGTCTGTCCCTGCTCGTCTTGACGCTGTGGAAGACCGGACTGCTGGTGATCGAAAGGCGCCTCATCTTTGGCGGCGACGTGCTTCGTTACGGAGCAATCTGGCTGCTCGGTTTCCTTTTGGTCGGAGTGCTGGAGGAGTATCTGACGCGCGGATACCTGCAGTACACGCTGACGCGCGGTCTCGCCGGCATCTACCAGTGGATCTTCAAGACCCGTCACAGCAAAGCGCTAGGATTCTGGACGGCAGCGATTATCTTCTCCATTCTCTTTGGGATGGGCCACAGCCATAACCCAGGCGAGTCGCCCATCGGACTGCTCGCGGCCGGATTAGCTGGCATGGTGTTCTGCTTCAGCCTGTGGCGCACTGGCTCTCTCTGGTGGGCCATCGGCTTCCACTGTTCATGGGATTGGGCGCAATCGTTTCTGTACGGCGTTGCTGACAGCGGACTGATGGTGCAGCATCATCTGCTCGCCACGCATCCGGTAGGGAAGCCAATTCTGAGCGGCGGAGCGACTGGCCCTGAAGGCAGCATCTTCGCCCTCGCCATCCTGGCGCTCGTCAGCCTCATCATTGTCTTCACGCTGCCTCGCGCTCCTCGTGGCCAGATGATTGGTGGAGGTCAGGAAGTGTGAGGACGCGGCCGCAGGAACCGATTCGGTCAACGAATCGGCATAGGCTCACATAGGGCAATCGCGCTAAACTTAGTGCAGTGAATTTTTCGAGCCGTCTTCTCATCGCCACGCTAACCTTCCTGTTGATTGCGCCGGGCAATGCATTGCTCGCGCAAGGCAGCACGTCTTCGTCTTCGACCACGCCCAAGAAGAAAGCGACGAGCACACGGAAAACCAAGAGCACCGCGCACAAGAAGTCGGCGTCTGCCCATTCGCACTCTCGCAAGAAGGTTACTGCGGCGCGCGCGCACCAGATGCGGCGCAGCTTTGTGGCTTCCAGCGATCTGCGGCCCATGGCGCGGCAGCTTGTTGACCTCCGTACGCCTGCCGCCTACGCTGGCGTGGAGAACTACGCGCATACTCACGCCGGTACCGAAGCCGGCGCGCTGGCCTGGTTCGCCATTGGCTATGCCCACTATCTTGACGCGCAATACCCGGCGGCAATCGCTGCGCTGCAAAAGGCGCAGCCGCAGATCGGCGAACTCAAGGACTATGTCGCATTCTTCATCGGCAATTCGTATGTGCTGAGCAACAATCCTGAAGAGGCGCTTGCCTATCTGCGCGACTTCGGCACGCGCTTTCCCGACTCGCTGTACGAGCACGATGCGACCGTTGCCAATGCCAAGGCGTTGTTGGCAATGAATCGGCCCAGCGATGCCATCCGCTTGCTGGAGGCGCATCGCACGCCTGCCAAGGCGGAGACCGAATATTTCCTGGGCAAGGCCTACGTGCAGGATGGGCAAGGCCGCAATGGAGCCGAGATTCTGCAGCGCGTTTACTACGAATATGCGACCAGCTACTTTGCCGACCAGGCAGAAGCCGATCTGAGGAAGATTCCCGAGGAAACATCGTTGCCGCCCGTGACCTATGCGCAGCACCTCAAGCGGGCCGACTCGTTGTACGCCGCGCGACATTACGGCGCGGCTGCTGATGAGTACCGCTACGTGGTCGACTTTGCTCCGGCAGGGAAGCAGTCTGCGGGATTGATCCAGCTCGCCAACTCCTACATGCATGATGGGAACACGCGTGAGGCGCGCGAGGCGCTGGACCAAATCCCTGACGATGGCAGCGAGGCCAGCGCGGAGAAGTGGTACCAGCAAGTCGAGATCGATCGCAAAGCCAATGACGACGCGTCGATCAGCAACATCCTGGAACACATGCGCGCGTCCACGCCGAAGTCGCCGTGGTTAGAAGAGGCCCTGCTGAGCACCGGCAATATGTATCTGCTGCGCAAGGATTACGATCATGCGCTCGACTACTACCGCGAAATCCATGAGCGCTTTCCGGACGGAACGAAGGCCGCGTACGCCCACTGGAAGTGTGCGTGGCTAACCTACCGGCAGAATCGCAAAGACGAAGCCAAGAAATATTTTGAGGAGCAGGTGGAGTTCTATCCGGGAACGAACGAAGTTCCCAATGCGATGTACTGGCGCGGCCGCATGGCCGAGGACGATCGTGATTATGGCGTGGCCCGCGCCTATTACCAGAAGCTATCCCAGCGATACCACAACTATTACTATGCTGTTCTGGCACGACGGCGCCTGGCGACATTGCCTGCTGCGCCCGCGGTAATGGTGGCCGCGCTGCAACACGTTCCGTCAGCGGCTGCGCTCGATCCGGAGTCGCAAATTGTCGAACCTCCGGAAGACGATCTGCATTACAACCGCGCCAAGCTGCTGGAGAATGCCGGCATGACCGACCTGGCCGTGCACGAATTGCAGGCGGGCAGCACGAGTGGCCCGTGCTGGGAGATGATTGAGATCGCGAAAATCTATACCAGCGGCGGCGAGTACTATCGCGCATTGCAGGCGTTGAAGCGCGCCATCAGCGGATATTTCTCGATGGATGTAAACGCGCTACCCGCACCGTATTGGCAGGGACTGTTCCCACGTCCTTACTGGGACGCGTTGCGGACCTACTCTGAAGAGAACGGGCTCGATCCTTACCTGGTGGCGTCGCTCATTCGCCAGGAGTCGGAGTTTAATCCCAGCGCTGTCTCCCACTCCAACGCTTATGGGCTAATGCAGTTGCTGCCAAGAACGGGCAAGGGCGAGGCCAAGAAAGAAGGACTACAACACTACAGCACGGACTCGCTGCTGGACCCGACAACCAACATTGAGTTAGGAACACATTATTTCCGGCAGATGGTGGATGAGTTCGGGGGACAAGTGGAGTACGCGCTGGCAGCCTATAATGCGGGCGCCGAGCGTGTAGTTGACTGGCGCGCCTCCGGCAACTATCGCGACGTGGAAGAGTTTGTGGAATCGATTCCGTTCACCGAAACGCGAGAGTACGTGCAGGCCATCGTGCGTAACGCCGAGGTATACAAGAGGGTTTACGGGACGCCATAGGGAAGCTTTCAGCGCGAATGACGCGCATCATGAATGTCGATCCAGAGCCTCATCCGAACCAGTTCGATGGTGAGGTTGCCACCCAAATTGTCGCTCCGGTGGAGTTCACCGGCGCGGTACAGCATGAGCTCTCGGCTTACGACGGCGTGATTACCCACATTGAGTGTAACGAGGGAAGTGTGGTTATCAGGGCGTCTTTGCCAGCCGGAAATTATGCCCAGTTCGCAGAAGCGCTTGTCCGTCTAACCCGAGGGCTTGGCACGGTCGAGAGACTGTAGGCTACCATCTCTCTGGCTGAGCGGATTGTTGGCAGTCGGGATAAAACTGGGATCGGCGTAACACCAGCCGCGCAGCGGCGGGATGATATTAGGCGGGGGCGTAAGCCCCCGTTAAGCGTGCGAGAAGGTAGAAGCCGCAGAGCGGCGACACTAGCCAAAGACGTAATCCGCCAAATGCTGCATTCCTGATTTATCTAACATCGCAACATACTCGGCCTCAAAGCTGCGCTTAGCGTGATGCTCGGCCTGTGTCTCAATGTACCGTGTAACATTTTCGACTTGCGATGGGCTGACGCTGATTGCGGCGTATCCGTCCTGCCATGCAAAGCCTGGCTGCTTTTCCTCAAGGTGTCGCGATGAATTGGCCTTTAGATCACGCATGAATGCGGAAACTGTGATACTGCGGGATAACGCGACAAGCATGTGGACGTGATTGGCCGTACCGCCGATTGCGAGCGTATCGACTCCGCGGTTACGGCCGATCCCTCGAAGGTAAGCCCAGAGCTTCTCCGGTTCTGAAATCGCAGGTCGCCGGTCTTTTGTGCTGAAGACGCAGTGAACCAGAATCTTAGCGTAGGTGTCGGCCATGAGGGCAGGGTATTTCCTGCTGCGCCAGGGGGCGGTGAGGTCGATCATGTGTGGATGTGTCGCCGCTCTGCGGCTCAGATTTAGATTTCCGTCTCAGCGGGGGCTGACGCCCCCGCCTAACATCATGCCGCCGCGTTGCGGCTGTTTTCTTTCGCGCTGGCCGGATAGTCCTATTGGTGGTGTCCATTTCGGGAATTATGGTTACCTTCGTTTTGCGGATTGCATTTTGTTCTCAGTCTCGTCCCGTACCGGCAAGTAAACTTGGGTAGCCGGAGCCAGACTCCGTGTGCCGGAAGACCGCCTCGGTGGGTTACGGCGAGGATCTTTGAAATCTCATGAGAAGGTTGCGTGAACTGCGCAGGCCGCGAGCTAAGTATTTTGCGCGCAGTACCTTACGTGTATCTCCCAAAGAATGAATACTTTTGGGCGGAAAATTTTTCAAAGTATTGAAAAATATAGGCTTGCCCGATATTGCAACACCAGCATTTTGAATACTTTACAGTAAAGGTGTTCAGAACCAACTTCAAAGTATTCAAGAAAAAGACTTTAAAAATGCGGGGGGGGGGGTACCTCATTGCGGTTTTGTCGTCAGGTGGCTGGGCTAGAGAGACTGTGTCGCACCCAGTGTCGCCGCTCCGCGGCTCATATTTGTTTCCACTTGACCGCGGGCTTACGCCCGCGGCTAACACAAATGCCGCCGCTGCGCGGCTGAGGTTTTGGATTCCGTCCCAACGTGGGCTGACGCCCACGCCTAACGTCATTCCGCCGCGTTGCGGCTAGCTTGAGCGCGGACTCGTCAACCTTGTCGATTCCAGTCGCCCTTGCGTCACAGTCTCTGAAGGCCGGCTCTGCCGGGATTCTCTTTCGTGGGGGGCTTTCAGCAAGCTGGTGAAGGCCGGGCGTTGAGGGATCCTACTGGCTTATGCTTTTGCCGTAAGTCCGCAGAAAGCCGCATTCGCCTTTTACCTCGCATTGCAGCATGTCTTGCGCCAGCAGGTTCCACCCGACAAAGCCGGCGAAGACGTGATTCGGCGATTGCTCCGGAGTGGGCGCTAGGCCTTCGCCAGTCTCGGCGTCGTAGTCCTCGTGCATTGATCCCCACTTCTGGATGTCGGCCAACACCATTCGTCCAAGAATCCCTGACAACTCCGCGGCCTCTTTGTTGAAGCCGTATCGCTTGAGCGAGATGTAATTCAGGTAGTTCGCGTTGATCCAGATTGGTCCTTGCCAATTGGAATAGGGAACAATGATGGCGGCGTTGTTGTAGTCGGGATCGCGTTTGCTCAGGCTGCGAACTCCATAAGGCGCGAGCATGTAGTCTTTGTTCAGCAGATATCGCCGAATCATTTCTTTGGCGCTTTTTTCCGGCAGGATGTCGTCGATGAGCGGAACGAAGTTGGAGTAGCTGATGCGCTTGACCGGCTTTCCGGTGTCGCGACGGATGTTGTAGAACATCACGTCCTGCGCGAACCACATGTGTTGCAGCATCGCGGCCTTCAGATCGGCGGCCTTGTTGCGGTATTCAGCGGCCTCGTCCGGCTTGCCGAGTTTGTCAGCCAGTTGTGCCATGGCCTTGTACTCACGGAACTGGAAGGTGCTGATGTCCGTGGCGAGGATGGCGCTCTTGTCGTGGGGATCGTTGGTCAGCGCGACATTGTTATCCGCGCCAGAGGAGATCGCATTCTCCCAGAAGAACAGCCCGTACTTGGGATCGAATTGGGTTTGCTCGCGATAAGTGATGACCTTGCGCAGGCTCTCCCAGATGGGTGCGACCCAGTGATAGTCGCCAAGGCCTTCCGATGCGATGACCGCGCCTTGCGCCAGAAAGGGCTTCATGGCGAACTTGCCCATGAGCGGTCGCGGGCCCTTGGTGGTGATGCAGCCGGCCACGTAGCCGTCCTGATCGATGGCGCCGGCAAAATCCAGCACCCACCATTTCAGATACTGCGGCTTGCCTTGCTGCGCCAGGTGCGAGCCGATGAAGAAGCCGTCCCAGTCCCACATCTGCTTGTAGTAGCCGGCGGGGATGAGGTAGTCATACTTAATGAAGCCTTCGGCGGGACGAATCGACTGCGGCTCCAGCTTGGCGTATGCCGCAGAAACTTCCGTGAGCGTCTGAGCGAGACTGGCGGGTTTGTCGGCAGCGCAGAGGACTCCATCTAGTGAGAAGAGCAGAGAGAGAATGAGCGGGACGCGGATGGACCGGATGGTCATGCACAACATTGTCCCAGAAACGGGGGATGTCGGCGTGCTGTCGCCGGAGTTGTAGAATCATTCGGTGGTTATCGTTAGAGGGAGAGTATGAAAGCCGCGGTTCTTATTACTCCGGGTGACGTTGCGCAGCGGCCGTTGCGGGTTGAAGAGGTTCCTAAGCCGGCGGTCGAACCCGGTCACGTCTTGCTCAAGATCCGCGCTTGCGGCGTCTGCCGTACCGATCTGCATATTGTCGAGGGCGAGCTTCCGATGCGCCTGGAGCGCGTCATTCCCGGTCACCAGATCGTTGGCGACGTGGTCGAAGGCGCCACTCCTGAGCTTCCGGCTGGGACGCGAGTAGGAGTCTCGTGGATTGGCGGGACTGATGGCAGTTGCTGGTACTGCAAGCGTGGGATGGAAAACCTCTGCGACGCGCCGACGTTCACCGGCTACAGCGTGAACGGTGGTTATGCGGAGTATGCGCTGGCTCGCGCTGACTTTGTGTTTCCGTTGCCGCCGGAACTGGACGATTTACATGCCGCGCCGCTGTTGTGCGCTGGGATCATTGGCTTTCGCAGCCTGCGAGTTGCAGGAGTTGAACAGGGCGAGAGCGTGGGGCTGTTTGGGTTCGGCGCGTCAGCGTCGCTGGGGATCGAGGTGCTTCGTGCCTGGAAGTGTGACGTCTACGTTTCCACGCGAGGAGCTTCCCATCGCAAGCTGGCCGAATCGCTGGGCGCCAAGTGGGTAGGAACCGAAACTGAAAGGCCCCCGGTGAAGCTCGACCGCGCCGTGACCTTCGCGCCCAGCGGAGATGTTGTGGTGGCCGCGTTGGCGAGTCTGCGAAAGGGCGGTGTAGTAGCGATCAACGCGATCCACCTCGATCATATTCCGCAGTTTGACTATGACAGCCTGCTGTGGGGCGAGCGCCAGATCCGCAGCGTTACCAACATGACCCGCGCCGACGCTCGCGACTTCCTGAAGCTTGCGGCTGAGATCGACCTTCGACCGAAGGTCACTTCGTTTGCGCTGGAGCAAGCGAATGAAGCGTTGCTCGCGGTCAAGCAGGACGCAATCGATGGTGCGGCTGCGATCTTGCCGTGAAGGTGAATGCAGCTGGTGGACGGGTGCGTAGCGCTGGCCCTAGTCTCGACGGAGCCTACGCCGGCTTGCTATTGGATTGCCGGCTTGTTGAAGCCGGGGAGGTCGACCATGCGGCCGGCCGATGTATCCCAATACTCGGCTTGGTGCACGGCAATCTTCAGGAGGATAAGGTTGGGATCGTCCAGTCCGCCGGCGAACCAGGACGTGTAGCTGGGGCTCCACAACTCCTTGGCTTTGACGTGGTCGCGCACCAGCTCGCAGAAGCCGCTGACGGAAACGTAGCGCTGGGCCGCGTGATCGACGAAGGAGAGATTCACGCGCTGATTGCTCCTGGCGGCCTCGACTTTTTCGGTGTTGCTGCCGGAGATGAACCAGAGTACGCCGGTGGGGTCGACGCCGTGGGCTGCCATCGGGCAACTGTGCAAGCTGCCGTCCGGACGAGTCGTGGTCAATATGGCCAATTCAATGCCCGACACTAGGTCGTTCAATTTAGCAACCGGATTGTAGCTTTGTCCCATGTAAGCTCCTTAAGTTTGTATTCGGTACTATTGCACGACATCAAGCGAGATTCGGGAACGTCTCATCCCCCAGAAGTCGCCGCAACGATTTCGGCAGCGACATCGTCGGGCTTCCAAGCGTTTCCTGAGTATACCTTGAGCACGTTTCCGTTTTTGCCGATCAGCACCGTTCTCAGACCATGCACGATCTGCCCATCTTTCGTGTTGTAAGCCAATCCAAAAAAGTTGGCAGCTTTGCGGACCTCGTCAGTCGAGCCCGAGGCGAACTGCCAGTGCTGGAAGTTGGGATCGACACGGCCGACGTAGCGCTGGCCGTAGCTGCGCAAGGCCGCAGGCTTGTCATGCTCTGGATCAATGCTGATGCTGAGAAGCTGCGAGTCGGCAAACGCTTTCGGATTCTTCTGCAACTGCTGCAGGACTTGGGCGAAGTTGCTGCTCATGCGCAGACAATAATCGGGAAACGGGCAACGCGTGTAGATGAAAGTCAAGAGCAGCGGCTTGCCGTGGAATTGCTTGAAATGGATGGTTTCACCGCTCTGATTGGTCAGAGTAAAGTCGGGAACGTCGTCGCCAGGCTGCGGGATACGTAGCTGCGAGGTTCCGTCGCCAGCGGTGTCGCTGCCTTTGGTGAAGCTGATGTCCTGAAGCTCCGCGTGATCGCTGACGACCAATGTCGCGTGGATCTGATCGCCGGGGGCAATCGCGCGAAAGACCCAGTCATTGCCGCTGCCGACGAGGTACGGCATGGTCATAGCTTCCATGAACCCGGGGATGTCCCCGTGTGCGATCGTGAGCTCATGATTGGCGGCATCGACTGCTACGACGCGGCCTTGCAATTCATAACGCTTGGCGGCGGGTTGATGGGAGCAGCCGGCGAAAAGCAAAAGCGCGGTTGCGACGAAGGCCGGGAGACAGCGTCGCAAGAGCGAACGCCGCGTGCGAATATCCATAACGAATTATTGTAGAGCAGTGTCGCTCGGGGCGCGTGGGGATAGTGGAACAAGTCCGTGTGCGAGGCGGCTATTTGGATGTCGATTTTATTTGCGCCCGCCGTTGGCTGGCCCAGCCTTCTTTGGTGACCTGGCGGCCGCGGCCGATGGCCAGGGCATCTTCGGGAACGTCGTCAGTGATGCAGGAGGCTGCGCCGATATAAGCTCCGCGTCCGATGCGAACGGGAGCGACGAGCGTGCTGTCACTGCCGATGAAGGCGCCGTCTTCAATTACGGTCTTGTGCTTATGCACGCCATCGTAGTTGCAGGTGATGGTTCCGGCGCCGACGTTCACACCTTCACCAATTTCTGCGTCGCCCAGATAGCTCAGGTGGTTGGCCTTGGATCCCTTGCCCAGGCGCGTCTTCTTGGTTTCAACGAAGTTGCCGACGTGTGCGCTCTCGCCGATATCGCTACCTGGCCGCAGATGCGAATACGGCCCGAGTTGCGCGCGGTTGCGCACAACCGAGTCTTCCAGAATGCAACCGGGCTGAATCAGGACATTGTCGCCGATTTCGCAATTGGCGATCACGGAATAGGAGCGGATGCGGCAGTCCGCGCCGATTTTGGTTTTGCCGATGAGCTGCACGAACGGCTCGATCACGGTGTCGGTCCCGACCTCGACATCGGCGTCGATATCGCAACTGTCGGGGCGGAAGATGGTTGTGCCGGCCAGCATCAGCTCGCGAGCTTTCTTGGCGCGAAGCTGCGCGTCAAGCTGCGCCAGTTCCATGCGGGTGTTGACGCCCAGTACCTCGTGGGAATCGTCCGCTCGCAGCGCCAGCACCTTTTCTTTGGACTTGCGCAGCAGTTCGGCGAGGTCGGTCAGATAGTACTCATGATGGGCATTGTCGGTGCCGAGCTTGCCGATATGCGCGTACAGCGGCGCGGTGGCGAAGGCGTAGATGCCGGAATTGATTTCGCGGCGTTCTGTTTCTTTTCCGCGCAAGTCCTTCTGCTCAACGATGCGCTCTACTTCGTCGGTCTCTTTGCCTTTGACCACTCGGCGGAAGACCCGTCCGTAGCCGGTGGGGTCGGAAGGCTCGGCGGTGAGGATGGTCATCGCGGCTTGGTGTGCGGTGTGAAAATCGCGGACGCGCGCAATCGTCTCCGGAGCGATGAGTGGTACATCGCCGGAAAGCACCAGCACGTGCTGGAAGCCGCGCAGTGCCTCGCGAGCTTGCATCATTGCGTGTCCGGTGCCGCGCTGCTCGCTTTGCAGCACGAAGCCGATGCCGGTTGCTGCGAGAGCGGAGCGCACTTTGTCGGCTTCGTGCCCGATGATGGCAAAGATGCTTTCAGCCGGAACAACCTGCATTGCGGCCGCGACAACGTGAGTCAGCAAAGGCTTGCCGGCAATCTCGTGCAGCACCTTGGGATGCCGCGACTTCAGGCGCGTGCCTTTTCCGGCAGCGAGAATTGCAATGGCGAAAGTGGAGCGCTTGTTCTTTGCGGGATTTGCGGAGGCTCGTTTGGGCATGTGCGTAAGGACCAGACACCCATTTCACCACGGAGACACAGAGAGCACAGAGAATTGCTTTCAAATCCTTTCCTGCTCTCACCGATCTCCGTGGTGAAAGACTGTTTGCAGCGGTAGAAGGCTCACACCACAGAATCCATGAAGTTTGATTTCCGAATTCTCCGTGCGCTCTGTGTCTCCGTGGTGAGTTATTGCTTTAGGTGCAGCGCAGCGACGGGTGATTCGCGCAATTCCATCATAAGCCGCAGCAGGTCTTGTGCAACGCGATGGGTGTCGTGGCGAGCGATCAGACCCTCAGTGGGATGTTCCTCTTCCATTAAATACTCGCCCAACACCGGCTTCACTCCGAGCGCCTCAATCTGGTCTACGTCGGCCTCGATCTGCGACTGCCGCCTCTCGGCATACTTGGCTGCCAACTCCGGCGACGCCGGCGTGCGATTCACGAATGCGTAGTCAAAGAACTCATGCCGCGCGTGTTTGTAGAGAGCGCGAATGTGATCTGAAGCAGTCAAGTCCAGGCTCTCGTTGGCCTGGGTCATGAGGTTGCACACGAAGACCTTCACCGCCGGCGAATTGGCGATTGCCTGGGAAACGTTATGCACCAGCAGATTCGGGACCAGGCTGGTGAAGAGCGAACCGGGGCCAATAGTAATGAGGTCGGCGCTCTCGATCGCTTCCATGGCCTTGGGCAGAGGCTCTGCGTCCTCAGGCGTCATGCGAAGCTCAACGATGCGGCGATCGCTGGCCGTAATGTTGGTTTCACCGCGGACCACGGAACCGTCATCCATGATGGCGTAAAGCTGCGCATTGCTGATCGTGGCGGGATAAATGTGGCCGCGCGTAGCCAGAATCGTGGAGGAATGCTCGATCGCCTGGTTGAAGTCGCCACTGATGGCAGTCATGGCCGACAGAAATAAGTTGCCAAAGCTGTGTCCGCCGACTCCCTCGCCGGAGGGAAAGCGATAGCGGAAGAGCCGCGAGAGCAATGCTTCCTCTTCAGAAAGCGCGACGATGCAGTTGCGCACGTCGCCGGGTGCAGGAAGGTTCAGCTCCTTGCGGAGACGTCCGCTGGAGCCGCCGTCATCGCTGACGGTGACGATGGCCGACAATTCAGAGATGTTGGGTAAGATTTCCGGCTGAGTGTCTTCCACTGAAGAGCTAACGTAATGCTTTAAGCCGCGAAGCAAGGTCGACAGACCAGTGCCGCCGCCCATCGCCACAACCTTGACGGGTCGTCCTGGAGCGGAATTTTGGTAACCTGGCATGGTCGGCTCGAATCGCAAAGTCTAATAGCGCCACTTGTCCGTTTCGACTGCGGCCTCGGTGCTGGTATCAGGGTAAAGCAGTTCGGTGAATCTTGGGTCGTCGGCCAGGTTCTTAAAGTCGGAGTCGTTGCGCGCCTGATAACGGTTTGCCGGATTGAGCCGGATGGACTCACCCAGGTTGCTCAGCGCTTCGGGGAAGTGGCCGGTAAGACAATCCAAGGCGGCCATACCATACCAGATAAAATCCAGCTTGGGAGAGTTCCTGGTCAGCAGTTCGAAGTTCTCACGCGCGGTTACGTAGTCGCCCAGGTTCATGAGCGACACCGCGTAGTCATACTGTTCCTCGGGCGTCTTGAAGGTGTTGGAAGCTCGGCTCATCTGCTGGTTGCAGCTGTGCAGATGCACCGACGCCCGGTCGGCAAGTTCAGGACTCGGACCGGCGACAACTTTCTCAAAATACGCCTTGGCCTTGTCATATTTGTGGCCTTGGAGAGCCTTCAGACCAGCCTCATAGTTTTGCACAGCCTGTGAAAAACGCGGATCTTCCGAGACTTTCATTGGCCTGGCACCTCGGCCAGACTGTTCAAAGCCTGCTGTGGGCCTGGGCAAGCTCTTTGCCCTGATGCCCTTGGGAGAGCTTCCTTTGACGCTTTCTGTAACTTTCTTCTTCATCCGGTAAACTGCCCTTAGATCATTGCGACAGAGAACTGCTATGGGCTGTGGAAAACCCCAAAATCTCGTGCAGGCGGTTGCGCTGAGTTATAACCGGAACGCGGGAGCTTCGTCAACCCACCTTCGTGAGTAGAGCGCCGAGCGTTGCTAATCGCTCTTTGCCGCTGACTCCAAGTTGATGGCCTTCCAGTCTCCTCTGATGATGCCGGCTCGGATCTGAGTTGGAGTTTTCTTAAGCACGGTCTGCTCGTAAGCGTAGAAGACTTCCTTCATACAAAGCGCGCAGTGAGCCCCGTGCGTGCTCTCGAAGCAACTGTGCAGACTGTTGTGCCCTATTCGCTCGCAGTAACAGTAGCACGGCATCTGGTAAATCACATTGGGGATCTTGGCCGCCAACTCATAGGCCCGGACCTGGTAGGGATACTGGAAGGCTTCGCCCCGCCATTGGTCTCTGGGAAGAATGGGCAGTGCATCGCCGGGCTTCAGCGGCCCATGGTTGTAAGCAGGCACGTGGTCTCCCTGGGCTGCACAAACAACGGCCAGCAGGGCGATCAATAGAAGCAGTGCAGATTTTTTCATGGAGGAAAAACCCTTGCGATGCATTGTATCGGAGAATGGGCGACGCCGCACAAGGGTCGCAAGAGCGGCTGCCTGCCTGTTTGTAGCCCGGCGGCGATAGTAAAAAACAGGGCTGTCCTTACTGCGCTCGACGAAACTATAATGAGTACAGATCGTCTAACCAATTGACATGACCTCCGACTCCGGGCAAGAGAATTCAGCCGAGCCACTTCCTCCAACACAGGATCGATTGACGGGAGACGCAGCCGGCGCTCCGGCGCAACCACCTAAGCGCATTGCTTCGGGCTGGCTGCGAGACGTCGTCATCTCGCTGGCAGTCTCGGCGTTCTTCATCATCTTTCTCTACCAGCCGGTGAAAGTGGAAGGCACCAGCATGATGCCGACGCTGCAGGACCAGGAGCGCGTGTTCATCAATAAGTTTGTCTACAAGCTGGAGCCGATCGAGCGCGGCGATGTGATTGTGTTCCGCTATCCGCGCGATCCCGCCAAGAGCTACATCAAGCGGGTGATTGCCGTAGCGGGAGACAACGTCAGAATCGAAGCCGGGGTTGTGTTCCTCAACGGTCATCGCCTGTCCGAACAGTACCTGCCCCGAATGTATGAAGATGTCCGCTCCTATCCGGACACGGTGGTGCCGCCGCATTGCTACTTCGTTCTGGGAGACCATCGAAACCTTTCCAATGACAGTCGCGATTTCGGTTCCGTAGACGAAAGCTTTATCTATGGGAAGGCTGTTTTTGGTTATTGGCCGTTTGCCAAGCTGGGTACGCTGCGGTAGCCGGAATTCCGGTCTTTGCCTTTCGCCCCTCGCCCCTCGCCTTTGCTCCAATAAGAGCCCAAGTTCAAGCGAGTTTAGCCATCGATTTTGGCGAGTTCTATACCTCCTCGCGCGCCAGCGGGAAGGCAGAGTCTTTCGGCGAAAATCGAAAAATCTAAGGCGAAAACCGTAAGGCAAAAAAGCGTTTTGATTGCGTCTGTAAAGGGAATCCTCATAAAGAAATTCCGCATCAGACACGCTGGTGCGAGAAGCGCAACTAATTTCGTGTAACCGGGGTTTTCAGAATAGCAGTAGGTTGAACTCAATTTGCAGGGTCGATGGCGGATGTGCCGTCGAATTTAGACGCTTGGCCGGGCGATCAATGATAACGAAAGGAAGGAAAACATGACTGCGTTTCGTGGTAGTCGGTTGTTGGTGATAGCTCTCGTTCTGGTCGCTCTATCGATGTCGTTGAGCGCGCAACTCATTGTCTCGGTGGGCATTGCACCGCCCCCATTGCCTGTCTATACGCAGCCGCTGTGCCCCGGTCCCGGCTACATTTGGACTCCGGGCT
Organism: uncultured Acidobacteriaceae bacterium; assembly: GCA_963789245.1. Taxonomy (GTDB): domain Bacteria; phylum Acidobacteriota; class Terriglobia; order Terriglobales; family Acidobacteriaceae; genus Bog-257. Next base: position 146,492 of record CAWBKE010000013.1, read on the forward strand.
ATTGGGCCTATGGTCCCGACGGATACTTCTGGGTACCTGGAACCTGGGTAATTGCGCCTACGGTAGGTTTTCTGTGGACACCCGGCTACTGGGGGTGGGGAGGGTCGGCCTTCATCTGGAATGCCGGCTATTGGGGACCGACGGTCGGGTTTTATGGCGGTGTTAATTACGGCTTCGGTTATACGGGCGGCGGTTACTACGGTGGAGAATGGCGCAATGGAGCCTTCTACTACAACCGCTCGGTCAACAATGTGAACGTCACTAACATTCACAACGTCTACAATAAGACGGTCGTCAACAATACTACCGTCAATCGGGTCAGCTATAACGGCGGGACCGGCGGAATCACCGCGCGGCCTACCGCACAACAGGAAGCCGCAGCCCACGAGCGGCACATTGCCCCAACCAGCGCGCAGACTCAGCACCAAACGGCTGCCGGTCATGACCGCGCCCTGTTAGCTTCTCAGAACCATGGCCGTCCGCCAATCGCGGCAACTGCCAAGCCCGGCACGTTCAAGGGAGCCGGCGTGGTGGCTGCGAAGAATGCCCCCGTGAATGTTCCGGCAACGCGTCCGGTGGCGGCAAACAAATCGACGCGACCGACCAGTGCTAATACTGCGCGACCGACTACAGCTAACAACGCTGCGCACCCCAACAATGTTCCACGTCCGCCTGAGGGACAGACGACGCCGCACCCGAGCACTGCATCGGTCCCGCATCCGCCAGCGGAGCGAACCACGCCGCATCCGAGCACTGCTGAGACGTCGCGTCCACCAGCGCAGCACAGCACACCCCGTCCGGCGGAACCGCCCAGACAGGCGTCGCGGCCTCCAACTCAGAGCCACCCTGCGCAGCACGCTAGCAGGCCGCCGGAGGAACGCAGCGCGGTCACGCCGCACGAGAGCGCTCCGCGTCCACCCGTTGAACACGCTGCTGCTCCGCGCCCGCCAGCCGAACACGCTGCTGCTCCGCGTCCGCCAGCCGAACACGCTGCACCGGCGGAACACAGCGAGCCTAGAAAAGAAGAGCCTCGCTAGGACTTTCCGCGAGGGTCAGGCCAGGAGGTGAACGACCCACTCAAGCCAAAGCTGGAGTGGGTCGTTTATGCAGCGCCGCAGACTCGGTCCATCTTAGGGCAACCGTAATCTGCAAGGTTCTCGCTCAGGGCTCTTCTACGGCCGAAAAGAATGCGGACCAACCGAAGGGCTACGGTGTTATCTGGAACACGACACCTTTGCCGTGAGCGCCGCCACCGGATGCCGTCCCGTACAGATTGCCGCTGGAATCCAACGCCGGCGTGCACATGGGGCTGGCTCCATCGCTTCCGCCGGTGAAATCGTGCAGGGAAGTGTAGGTCCAGCCACCTTCCGATCGCGTCAGCTTAAAGACTGATCCAAAGCCGTACTGTCCGTCAGCGAAGGTGGTTCCGTACAAATTTCCGGAAGCGTCCATCAACAGCTTGTCGTAGGGACCAAAGCCAATGCCGCCGCTGAGGCCGTAGAGGAAGTCGTAGGACCAACCGCCACTCGAGGCCACCATCTCAAACACGGTGCCACCGCCGACTAGACTGTGGACCGTGCTTCCATAGAGATTGCCAGAGGCATCGAGAATCAATCCTCCTTGGGGAAAGCCTCCGTCGTCGCCGACGTAGGTGAAGCCGTGGATGGTGCTTTCCGACCAGCCCGAACCCGACGGCGTCAGCTTATAAAGTGCGCCATAACCGTGAGGACCGTTCTGTGCGAACACTCCGTAAAGGTTGCCGGATTGGTCGAAGACGACACCGCCCCAGGCGTACTCTCCATCGCCGTTACCTTGGGCTTGATAGAGAATGTTCTGTGTCCAGCTGCCGTTGGATGGGGTCAGGCTGTAAATTAGGCCCCAGCCGGCAGAGCCTCCATTGACGGTCGTGCCATAAATGTTTCCGGCTTGGTCAAAGGTGAGATCGCCTTGGGGATACTGTCCATCGGTGTCGGAGAAACGATAGAGGATCGACGGAGTCCAGTCGAAAATGACCGTGACAGGAGCTCGGGCAGGCGGCCTTATGCTGAAAACCGTGCCGCAACCGTGGTCTCCGTTCGACTGAATGCAAGGACCTCCGCCGCCGGCCGAGGTTGAGCCGTAAAGCACGCCGTCCGGCGCCTCGATTACCCGGCTGGCCGGACCGGCGCCGTCATCGCCTCCAGCAAAACGGTAGAGCGAGGTCAGGATCCAGCCTCCCCCATTGTTGTTTAGCGAAAACACTGTTCCATAGCGACCGGTACCGCCGCCGCCAAAGGCCGTTCCGTAAATGTTGCCGTAGGTATCGATGGTCAAGCCGGCAGCGGGACTAGCGCCGTCCTGTCCGCCCGTGAAGTCGTGGATCACACTGAAAGTTTGGCCCAGGGCCGTTTGTGTCATGGCAGTGATGATTACGATAAGCACAAGCGCGACGAGTGAGGCGGAGCATGCGCACCTCATCAGACGCCAGCTACGACTAGAGATAAAGTCTTGCGATTGCCCATGATTCAACATCACAATATTGCTTCCGTTTCTCGGCCAGAGAATGCATAATCGCCTTCCATCCGTCAGCGCCCTCGCACTGACAGTCGCGAGAACGTGACTAGAAGAGACGCACCTCCAGCCATGACCCTACCGCGCTTGCTTACCTTCTGAAAGTTACGAAAGTACTAACCGACGATTGGACTTTCGTAACCAGTCAGATCACTGACAAACGCGCCTCACTTATATTTACGAACGTCGCCTGCCGGACCGCGCGGGCCGCCGCACGCCAGGAACAACTCTTACCGCGACCGGATTCCGCATTAAGGGCTTGGTGTGGCTCCCGATGCGGTCTGACTAAATCGGAGAGACGAAATAACAGTGGCAACACAACCGGCCAGGTTGTGAACTAATGAGCAACCATGTTTGAAGCGGGATGATTCTCTACGAGCGGTGGAATCTGGTCAAGAGGTTTGCGCAGTACTTGACACTGGAAAGTAAATATTTATTGCGTATTCAAACACGCGCATCACTAAAGTTTACGGATGCTGGCCCTTTCCGGCAGCCGATATCAGATAAAAGTCGAGATGCTGTAGCTGGAAACCGCCAAAGTGGATGACCTTGCGGCCGGGTAAACGATATTCCAGTTCAGCTTTGGTACCACTGGCGGCGACGACGATGTGATCGCCGACGGGAATTTCGTTGCGCTCATAGCTGGCCACCGGATGATTGCGGTAGAAGGCCAGGCCATATTCAACGGCCGGCGGAACATCGTAAACCGCGATGTCCGGAATGCGGCCGATTTCGGTTTGCTGGAGCGATGCCTGCACCAAGCGCTCCGAATCCAGGAAGTTAATCATGGGCGCCGTGCCGCGCAGAGTGAGCGAGAACGCGATTATCACCGGAACCAGGGTCGCAAAACGAAGCACGCGATAACCCTGATTCTGCAGCGTGAACCACAGCATGATAATGGTCGCGATCGCCAGCGCCGCCGCCACGATGATCACGTTGCGAGGCAAGCCGAGTTTCAACAGCTTGAAAGGCACGATAAACGCGGCTATAAGCATCGCCGCGGAAAGCAGTGCGTGCAGCAGGACCATCCACATTGCGGGCTTCGCGGCATCTTGTTCGCGGCGGAAAATGAAATCGGCGAGCAGAATAGTTCCCGCTGGAATCGCGGGCAGAATGTATCCCGGCAACTTGGATTGCGAGAGCGAGAAGAAGACGATGGGCAGCAGGAACCATAGCGTCAGGTAGGTGCGCAGGTCTTCTTGCCCGGCCGGCTGTTGCACCGAGAAGCGCCAGTCGCGTATCGCGTCGACGACGGCATTTACAACGAACACGGTCCACGGCACCAGCGCCAACAGCGCTACCGGCAGATAAAACCAGAACGGCTCAGGATGGTGATACAGGTTGCTGGTGAAGCGTTCCAGGTTGTGTTGCAGAAAGAAGACGCGGAAGAACTGAGGGTTTGCGCGCTGTACCGCGATGAACCACGGAGCTACTACTGCGAGATAGAGCGCGATCCCCACCGGCCACAGCGTGCGTAGCAGCAACCGCCCGTCGCGGCGCAGAGCGGCGAATGCGATGATGATGAGTCCTGCAAGAAAGATGGCGACCGGCCCCTTGGCTAATGTCGCCAGCGCGCTGAAGAAATAAAACCCCAGCAGCCAGCCTCGGCGCCCGCTTAGATACCAGCCATACCAGCAGAGCATAGCTGCGGTGAACATGACCGTCAGCGGCATGTCCGTGGAAGCGCTGCGTCCGAAACCGATGATGATGGCGGCAGATGCGGTGATGAGTGCCGCGTCAAGCTGCATGCCGCGCCGGAAACGGCGTGCCCAAACGTAGATGAAGATGGTCAGCAGCATCGAGAGAACCGCCGACGGAATCCGCGCCGCGACATCGCTGACTTCGCCTGCGCCTTTGTAGGCGATCATCGCGCACCAGTAGTACAGTGGCGGCTTCTCCAACCAGGGATGTCCGTAGAGCACGGGCGTGACCCAGTCGTGACGGGCCAGCATCTCGCGCGCGACCTGGGCATAGCGCGGTTCATCGACGCCGACCAGTCCGACAAGCTGCAACCCGAGAATGAAAAGAAATCCGCAGAAGGCGAAGAGAGCGAGAGCGTCGGTGGAGCGGCGGGCGCGTTCGCTGAGGTTGGGAGTGGGAGTAGGTTTCAAGGTTTGCTGTCCGAGCAACCGCTTTCAGGTTCTACTGTGTAGGAGTCAGGCGAAAAGCGCTGCTATTGAGCTGTATGTTTCTGGTCTTGACGAAGTCTTTCGTCACACCCACTGTTCCTTCAACCTGGAACTTCAAGTCTTCGAACTCGTCCTTTTCAATAAAGAACTTTAGCTTCCTGAGTTCTGCAGGAGAGAGCGCCGCCGCTCCGACCATTAGACTTCCCGTCACCTTCGTATCCCACGAAGGGTCATTGTCAATGTCCACTGTCCATCCTAATGGCAAATCAGAGATTGTGCGAAATACTCCTGCTGTCATGCGGATCTCGAAAGAAACAATCCGCTCGCCGGCCTCTACCTTTATCGTTTGTACCGACAGAGTGGAACGCCGGGGACCATCAGCAACCGTGTCGATCGAAAACAGCGATAGTATTAGGCAAAAGGTGGAGAGCCAACTGGCGCTGCGTTTCAGATTCATGATCTCTTATTGCACGTTGGAGTCGTAGCCGCGAATGCGGAGTTGCGATACCACGCGCTCGGTGGCAACCGACAGCGGGCCGTCGACTGCGCAACCGCTGGCGCATTCGTGTCCGCCTCCGTCAAAGGCTGCGGCCACGGCGGCGACGTTCACCAATCCTTTACTGCGCAGGCTCACGCGAAAGCGGCCATCGGGCTCCTCGCGGAAAAACAGTGCCACTTCGATACCCTGAATAGCGAGAGCGTAGTTGACCAGCCCTTCACAATCTTCGTCGCTGGCTTCGCAGCGTTCCATGGTGGCGCGATCGACATGCATCCAGGCCAGCGTGCCATCGCGGTGCAGACTGGTGAGCGCCGCACCCAGCAGGCGCATCTTCGATATGTGAGTAGAGAAGTAAACATTATGAGCGATACGCACGGGATCGGCGCCGCAGCGTACCAGTTCCTGCGCCAAAGAAAAAGTCCGCTCGCTGGTGCCGTGGAAGCAGAACGAGCCGGTGTCAGTCAGCACGGCCGTGTAGAGGCAAGTCGCTACCTCCGGCGAGATTTTGACACCGGCTTCGCGTGCCAGACGAAAGATCATCTCCGCGGTCGCGCAGGCATCGGGATCGATCCAGTTCACGTCGGCAAAGGGACGCGCGGTGGCATGGTGATCGATGTTGATGAGGTAGTGCTGCTCCAGGCCAGCGAGCTTGGTGCGCTGCACGCTGTCACATTCCAGGATGATGACGGCCTCAGCCTCGGGAGCCTGTTCGGTATCCACCAGCACCGTGTCGCTGAAGGGAAGTGGGCTGTAGATGCCAGGCACGCCGTCGCTGAGCACCACGCTTGCCTGCTTGCCCATGGTGCGCAGAATCTGGGCACAGGCCAGCGTCGATCCCACCGCATCGCCATCCGGACGGGCATGGGAGGTGAGGAGAAACTTCTGTCTGCGACCGATCTGGTTGAGGACTTCGTTCAGCATGGGGCCTGTTCCAGCATTTAGCACTTAGCAACTAGCATTCAGCTAATGCCCGCGGGTGCAGTTTTGGCTACGTGCTAACTGCCAAATGCTAACTGCTTCTTTTTCGCTTCTGAATTCTTTGCAACAGCTCTTCAATCCGACCGCCGTACTGCTCGGAGCGGTCAAGCTCAAAAAATATTTCTGGAGCTTGCCGCACTCCCAGCCGCCGGGTCAGCTCATGGCGGATGTAACCGCGGGCAGCGTTCAATCCCTCGATGCTTTGCTGCGCTTCATCCTCGTTACCGGCGGCGACGACCAGACGCGCGCGCGGTCTTGCCGCCAGGAACCAAATGCAACTCACTGACGCTCACCAGACCGATGCGCGGATCGCCCAGTTCGCCTTCCACCAGGGCGACGATCTCTTCCCGTAACGCCTCTTCCATGCGTTCGCGATGATATTTCTGTCCCCGGTTCTCCATAGCTGCTGCACTTAGCACTTGGCAATTAGTGTTAGCTGTTGCACTTTACGGTTTCACTAAATGCCAACTGCTAAATGCCAAATGCTCCCATGCTCCTGATCTTCCATCTGCCCCAAAACCATAAGGGGAACGTTAGAGCATACGCCAGTTGTCCAAGTTTGCGGTGATAACTATCACGATTCCCCGGTTAGATGATCGCCGAATTCCGTTTCATGAACGAAGTCCAGAAAGGAATCCGTGACCTCTCCGCCGCTGTTGTTGGCCACTCGCGTGGCGTGGCGCTCGACGTTGTGCATCAGGCCCTCGAGATACTCGCGTGAGCCGGAGATGCTGACCACGCCGAGAGTGGCGCGCTGCCAGGCGTCGGTAGGATCAAGTTCGGCCACGGCCACGTTGAAATGGTTTCGCAGCCCGTCCTTCACGCTGCGGATGACCTGCCGCTTGTCCTTGAGGGAGTGCGCGCCTTCGATGCGAATCTCGAGCATGAGATACGCAATCATCCTGGTCCCTGCGAAACCCCTTCACCACGGAAACACAGAGGACACCGAGGCATTTCTGTCCAAGAATCCTTTATGAGGGCATTGTGCGAAATAATCCCGGATACCGGCTCCTCTCGGCGGAGGATTCAGTTCCGGGACGCGATGTCCTTTGTGCCGCCGCTCGTGCGGCTCTACCGTCTTTCTCAACGCGATCCGCGGGCTTACGCCCGCGGCTAACACAAATGCCGCCGCTTCGCGGCTTAGAAGCAGATCCCTCGTCGGGCTGAAGAGACTGTGTCACGACCTGGTGTCGCCGCTCCGCGGCTCACTTGTTGTCCCACTTGGAGCGCGGGCTTACGCCCACGCCTAACACAAATGCCGCCGCTTCGCGGCTGAATGAGCCGGATTTCTTAGTGTTTGTTCCACCGCGAATTATGATTTCCGGTCGTGACACAGTCTCTGAAGCCCTCCTCGGGATGACAAATAAATAAGACGGCGGTCGGCACGACTGAAGTCGTGCCCTGATACAAGGCAGCAACTCGCGCCGGCACGACTAATGTCGTGCCCTGATGCTAACCAGGGGGCTCGCAAGGGCGCGCCCTGATACAAAGCATCCCAAAAGCAAGTTTTTCAGCGACCTGTAAAGTCGTGTCTGACACAAAGCAACAACTTGCACCGGCGCGTCTAAAGCTGCGCCCCTTCAAAGCCAAACAACTCGCGGCTGTGTTGCCCGCCGCCAACTGGCCATTGACAATTGCCAACCGACAACTGACAACTGACAACTGCCCCTACACAAACGCTTCGGCGGCGACGCGCTCGGTGACGAAGACTTCGATCACGTCTCCGACTTTAATATCACCGTAGTTTGCGATCGAGATGCCGCATTCCATGCCGGTGCGCACTTCGCTGACATCTTCCTTGAAGCGCCGCACCGAGCCGATCTTGCCTTTGAAGACAACCACATTGTCGCGCAGCAACCGCACTTCGGCGTCGCGTTTGACCACGCCGTCGATGACATAGCAGCCGGCAATCACGCCAACCTTGGGAACGCGGAAGGTGTCGCGGACTTCGGCGCGTCCCAGGTAAGTCTCCTTGACGATCGGCTCAAGCAGGCCGGTCATGGCGCGCTTGATCTCATCCTGGAGTTCGTAAATGATCGAGTGCAAACGGATGTCGACTTTTTCCTGCTCGGCCAACTCCTGCGCTTTGCGCTCCGGCCGCACATTGAAGCCGATGATGACGGCATTCGACGCGGAGGCCAGCAGCACGTCGCTCTCGGTGATAGCGCCGACGCTGGCGCGCATGATGTTGATCTTCACCCGCTCGTTGGACAGCTTGCCGAGCACATCGCTGAGGACTTCGATGGAGCCGCCCACATCGCCCTTGAGGATGACGAACAGTTCCTTCTGCCCGGCGGTCTTCAGTTGTTCGGCCAGGCCTTCCAGCGAGACACGCGAGCTCTTGGCCAGCGCGGCTTCGCGCGCCTTGGCCTCGCGATATTCGGAGATGCCGCGTGCCTTCTCGCGATCGGCTACGGCAACCAGTTGATCGCCGGCTTGCGGCAATCCTTCCAGTCCGAGAATCTCGACGGGAGTAGCCGGGCCGGCAGATTCCAGCGCGACCCCGCGATCGTTGAACATGGCGCGGACCTTGCCGAAGACATTGCCTACGACAAAGTTGTCGCTGTTGTGCAGCGTACCGTTCTGTACCAGCACAGTCGCCACCGGACCGCGACCGCGGTCGAGCTTGGCCTCCAGCACGGTGCCGGTTGCCAGACGATCGGGCACGGCCTTCAGGTCCTGGAGATCGGCGACCAGGCAGATCATTTCCATCAGCAGATTGAGATTGGTTTTCTGCTTCGCCGAAACATCCACGAAAACAGTGCTGCCGCCCCAATCTTCCGGCATCAAGCCGCGATCGGCGAGTTGCTTCTTCACGCGCTCGGGTAAGGCGTCAGGCTTGTCGATTTTGTTGACTGCGACGATGATCGGCACTTCGGCTGCCTTGGCGTGATCGATGGCTTCAAGCGTCTGCGGCATAACGCCGTCGTCGGCCGCGACCACCAGCACCACGATGTCCGTGACCTTCGATCCGCGAGCACGCATGCGGGTGAAGGCTTCGTGACCCGGCGTATCGAGGAAAACAATCTCGCGGCCGAAGGCCGGAGAGTTCGGGTCGGTGATAGCGACTTTGTACGCGCCGATGTGCTGGGTGATGCCGCCCGCTTCGCCTCCGGCGACATTGGTGGAGCGAATGGCGTCGAGCAAGCTGGTCTTGCCGTGATCGACGTGGCCCATGATGGTGACCACCGGCGGACGGGTTACAGCTTGTGCTCCGTCTTCGCCAGCGCCTTCGGTGGGCGCCTCGTCTTTGGCCAACTGCTGCTCGAAGGTGATGACGGAAGTTTCGGCGCCGAAGTGGCGCGCCATGTCGGTGGCGAGATCGGAGTCGAGCGTCTGGTTGACGGTGGCGAACACGCCACGCGCCAGCAAGCGCGCGATAAGGTCCTTGGCCCGAATGCCCAGCTTCTCAGCCAGGTCTTTTACGCTGACGCCTTCGGGAATCGTGATGGCGCGCGTGATGGGCAGCGGCTCAGTGGAAAGCGATAGCCGAGGCGGCGGAACGAAGCCCTTCATTGGGCCTTCCTTCACACCACGCGGAACATAGCGCTGTCCCGGACGCGCCGGACGTCCCATAGGACGGCCTGTCGGCGGAGGCGGAGCTCCGACGCCGGGACCGCCCGCAAATCCAGGACGAGCTCCCGGCGGACCAGAACGCGTAGGATGCGGACCGCGTCGCTCACCCGGCCGCATGGGCGGACGAGTGCCGGGAGCGCCAGTGGGCGGCATTCCGGGACGCGGACGCTGGAAGATGGGTTTGCCACGCTCGGGCATAACGGGGCGTGGGGGCGTTGCCGCACGTGCAGGCGCCAGGTAGACCGGACGCGGTCCGGTCTGCGGAACAATCAGCCGGCGAGCGGCTGCAGCGGGCTGCGACGGCTGTCCCGGACGAGTTGGAGCTCCGGGCTGCGGAGGACGCACGCCAGGCGGTGTTGCCGCAGCAGGACGCGCAGCCACGGTAGCGGCAGACGGCGATTCAATCTCGGCTCCAGATTCTGGGACGAGAGTCTCGGGCGCTAAGACTGCAGTCTCGGGTTCGTCCAGGACTGCTACCTGATCTTCGATGGTGGCCTCGATTGGCTTGGCAGCTTCAGAAACGGGGAATGCCTGCACCGGCGGCGCGGCTGGAGGCGCTGGCGGCTTGGGCCGCACAATGACTGCGGCTGGTGGACGCGCCACCGATTGAGGCGTGATGAAACGCGGCGCGGGCTTCGGCTCCGCGGCCGTTACCAGCGGCGTGCCGGCAGTTGCGGTAAGCGGAGCGGCGGGCTTGGGCGGAACAGCCGACTGCGGAGCCACAGCAGGCCGCGTGGGGACGGCGTGGCTGGGAGGCGCGACTTGACGCGGAGGTGCGGCAGGCTGGGCGGCCCGTTGCGTGATGGCCTTCAGCACATCGCCGGGCTTGGAGATGTGCGAAAGATCGATCTTCGGCTTGAACTCGTCCGGCGCCGGCGCAACGCGCGAGCTGCGGCCCGCGCTGGGCTCATGCTCCTGATAATACTTTTTGACACGCTCCGCCTGGTCCACTTCGATGGAACTGGAGTGCGTTTTCTTTTCGGTTACGCCGACCTTGAGCAGAACGTCGAGGATTTCCTTGCTTTTGACCTCGAGTTCTCTGGCCAGATCGTTGATGCGAATCTTGTGTTGCATTCCGCCCTGTTTCCTCCGTTATGTCCCGTCCGCTTTACGCCTGCATAGCATCCTCACGGTTCAGTGGCCAGTGGCCGGTTGCCAGTGGCCAGTTAGGATTTCCTCAATTAGTTCAGCCTCTGGAGCACGAAGTCTCTACCGGCTGACCTCGAAGCACGCCTGAACGCGTGCGCTACCCGATTTTCAACTGGCCACTGGACACCGACCACTGGCCACTGCGTTACGATCGTTTTTCGCCCGGCTCTTCTTCGTCGGGAACATTCTCGTTGTCGGTCTCCGGCCGCTCGCGGATGATCCGCTCACGCTCGTCGGCGAGAGGAGCGTTCTCGACGCCATCCACTACTTCGGCTTCGTAGTATTGCCCCGATTCAGCCAGCTCTTCGACGCTCTCCGAATCTGCTTCCGGCTCTTCGGTCAAGCCTTCTTCGTCGCCAGACTGACCAGCCGAGTCGGGTCCAAGATCATCGCCTGCCCCTTCTGCCTCAGCCGCGACAAGCGATGCTTCTTCTTCCGCTAGCGACGCCTCTTCAGCGGCTCGGGCAGTTTCGACATCCTCAGGCGCTCCCTCGGCGTCACTTGTGGCCTCCGCCGATGCTTCTTCGGTTGCGACAGCTTGCTCATCAGCGGCTGCGAGAGTCTCGTCAACGCCTTCGGCAGGAACTTCACCTTCGGCAACCAGGCCTTCTTCGGCGATACCGGCCTCGGCAGCGTCCAGGCTGGCAAAGTAATTGTTGACGGCGATACTGATTTTCTCCACCGTCTTGGGGCCGATGCCGGGGACCTCTTCCAACTGCTCGGGGGTCATGTCGGCAACCATCTCGACGGTGGTGATGCCGGCCGCGACCAGCTTCTCGATGATGCCGGGCTCAAGATCGGGCACCGACTCCAGCGGCGTGGCTTGCGGGGTCATCATGCCGCGCATCTGCTCTTCCACTTCCTGGCGCTTTTCTTCCTCGCTCTTGATGTCGATCTTCCAGCCCAGCAGTTTGGCGGCAAGGCGAACGTTCTGACCTTTCTTGCCAATCGCGAGCGATAACTGGCTGTCATCCACGATCACTTCCAGATGCTTTTCGTGGCCTTCGAGCACGGTGACGCGGCTGACCTTGGCGGGCTGCAACGCCTTTTCAGCGAAGACCACGGGATCTTCGTGATACTCGATGATGTCGATTTTTTCGCCGCGCAGTTCGCGAATGATGGACTGCACGCGCATGCCCTTCATGCCAACGCATGCGCCCACGGGATCGACATCCTTGTCCTTCGACATGACCGCGATCTTGGTGCGCTCGCCGGCTTCGCGGGCGATGGCGCGGATGACGACGGTGTTGTCGTAAATCTCGGGCACTTCGGTCTGGAACAGGTGCGAGACCAGTTCCGGCGCGGCGCGAGAGACTACAACCTGCGGACCTTTGGACGCCTTCTCCACGCGTACGATCATGACGCGAGCACGCTCGCCGGGAGCGAATGACTCCAGGCGCGACTGCTCCTTGCGCGGCATGCGGCCTTCGGCCTTGCCCAGATCGACGATGACGTCCTGGCCTTCGGTGCGCTTGACGGTGGCGTTGATGATCTCGTTGACGCGCCCAATGTACTCGTTGTAAATGGTGTCGCGCTCGGCCTCGCGCACCTTCTGGAAGATGACCTGCTTGGCCAGTTGCGCGGCAATGCGTCCCAGAACATCGGTCGCCTTGTAGGTGCGGAGTTCGCCGCCGACTTCGGCAGCGGGATCGATGCGCTTGGCATCGTCCAGCGTGATTTGCGCGACCGGATCTTCGACCTGGTCGGGGCCCTCGACAATGGACCGCACTGCAAAGGCGCGGATCTGGCCGCTCTCCTTGTCGAGCTCGGCGCGGAGGTTTTCCTGCGTCTTGTAATACTTCCGGGTGGCTACGACGATCGCATCCTCGACCGCAGTGACCACGATCTGCGGGTCGATGCCTTTTTCGCGGCTGAGAGCGTCGATTACGTTGTACAGTTCACTCGCCATAAATTCGTGCCACCTTACCCTAATTCGAAAAAACGATTGTCATCCTGAGCGGAGGCGGCCCGGTTTTGGCCGCTGGAGTCGAAGGACCCCTGTCCGCGACAGAAGCTGTGCCGTCCCTACGGGACTCCAGCATTCGTTATGCGCCTCTACCCAGCGCTTCCGCGCTGGGCTAATCAGTTTCGCCCTTCGGGCTCCGTCGCAATTCCATCCCTCAGAAGCCAGAGGCTCTGGGTCGCTCATACCCCAGGGTTACTAGCCCGAAGCTCACGGCTAAAACTCGGGAACCAGGTTCGCCTTCTCGACGTTCGCCAGTTCGATCTCGACTTCCGCTCCCGCCTCAACCGCTTCGTGCTTCTTCGACTTTTTCCTGCCGGTCAGCTCCAGGCTGAGGCGGCCGTCCTGAAACGCCTTCAGGCGCCCTTCGAAATGCCGGTTACCGTTCACCGGATCGCGCGTCATCAGCTTCACCAGACTGCCGGTAAAGCGCTGAAAATCTTCCGCCTTCGCCAGCTTGCGATCCAGACCCGGCGACGAAACTTCCAACAAGTACGAGGCGCCCGGCACCGCGTCCTCAACGTCGAAAATGGTTCCTGCTTCGCGGCTGAAATTCGCGCAATCCTCGTGGGTCACGCCGCCCGGCTTGTCAATGAACACCCGCAACATGCGGGCTTTGCCACCGCCGTGCAACTCCAGATCGACCAACTCCAGGCCGCTCGACTGTGCGATACGTTCCGCGATCTCGCGAATTTTGTCCAACCCGGCTGCCATCGCGTTTCACGGCTCCCGACCCTTAAACGAAGAGAGCCCGTCAGGCCCTCGCTACCACCTGGACTCGCCGTGTAACAGCGGATTACGGGGTGGAAATAAAAAGTGGGCGATCGCCCACCGGTGTGCTTCGCCGAATCTGCACCGGTTCGCTGCCGCCGGGAGCCGATGACAGGAACCTCAAACCACAGTACAGAAACAAATATACGCCTGAGTGGGCGGGAACTCAAGACGGATGCTGACCCTCTACGACCTAAAATGTCTCGCTACAGCTCCACCCATTGCACGGGACGGCGCGGGCTGGCGTGCGCCGTCAGCGTGGGATAGCCCATATAGAAAACGAAGGTCGGCTGCCACGAGGAATCGCCGGTAATTTCGTTCAGCAGAGCAACGCGCGATGCCGGTTGCCCCAACGCACGCTCGTGGTCCACCATTTCTACGGCCTCGTTACAGGGCCGAGCGGCGACGCTCCGCGCCGTAGCCAACAGATGCAACCGCTGCCACGTGCGGCCGGCCTGCAAACACTGCTCTTGGTCATAGCGGTCGCGTACGGCGATGAAGCCGATCAGCGGCGCGCTGAGCATCAATTCAGAGTAGGTATCTTTCTGGCTGTGAGAGCCGAGCCATTCCACCATTCGCTGGGGTAACGTCTTGACGACGCCCGTAGCAATGGGTGGCAGACCGAAGGCGTCAACGGTCAGGCCATCGCGATGCCGTTGAACCGAACTCCACCGCAAGCGGACCCAGCGATCGCTGCCGGCGACGACCTTCGGATCGGAATAGATTTCCTTGTTCGCGGCAGAACTGACCTTGGCAATATTTTTTCGATCGGCGTCATTGGTGAAGAGGAAAAGTTTCACGTTCGAGTCGTCTTCGGGCAGATGGCCGAGCGCGTCCAGAAAATCCGGCGGCAGCGGCTTGTGCGAGTCGTAGCGACCGCGATTGGTATGGCGCAGCGGAATGGCATCGTACAGCTCGTCGACCTCACGTTTTCCAGGGGTGAGATCGATGCGAGCCAGAAGCTGCGGTTTAGGTTCAGCGGGAATCGGAGCTAGCTGTCCCGGCACCAGCGTCACCATGGCGGCGTAGCCGTTGGCAGGCGCAGCCAGCATGAGGTTTTCCAGAGCGCAACCCATGCCGATGTGTTCTTCGCGCAGATAGCGATCGAGCGCGCCTACATTCCTGCTGGTGTCGATGTGTAACTCGATGGAGGAATCGCTGACCTTGAAGAGCCAGGGCTGGGTGTTGTGCGGTGGCGGCGAGGATTGCGGCACTGACCAGCGCGAGCGGACTGTCCTTGGCGTTGCGCCAGTCTTTCCAAGGCTCGTAAGCTGGGCCCTCGCCGGTGCTGAAGACGCCTTGGTCCCAAGCCCGCCAAACGCCGCCGCCTACGACCGCGACGGTCAACACTCCCGCGCCTTTCAGGAAAGACCTGCGCTGCATGGACCACCTCCCAAACTGATGGCCGGGCGAGCCACCGCTATCTAACTATACGTTCGAAAACGACGAAAAGACTCACCGGCACACGCTTTAGACGGTTCCGCCGTTTGCCTAACCGCGACCGCAACTCTACAATATTCGTTTACCCTCCGTGGAACCGAAATCATGATCCATTTTCCTGTCCCTGAGGCATTGACCTTCGATGACGTGTTGTTACTGCCCGCCAAGTCTGACGTTGTGCCCGCGCTGGCGGACACCACCACCCGCCTGACCCGCAACATCGAGCTGCGCGTTCCGCTCATCAGCGCGGCCATGGACACGGTGACGGAATCGCGCATGGCCATTGCCATGGCGCAGCAGGGCGGGCTCGGCATCATCCATCGCAATCTCACCATCGAGCAGCAAGCCAGCGAAGTCGACAAGGTGAAGCGCTCGGAGAGCGGCATGATCGTCGACCCCATCACGGTCTCGCCGGAGCAGAAGATCTCCGACGCACTGGAGGTCATGCGGCATTACCGTATCTCCGGCGTGCCGGTGACCAAGAACAAGAAGCTGGTCGGCATCCTGACCAATCGCGACCTGCGCTTCGAAACCCGCACCGACATTCCCATCAGCGAAGTGATGACCAAGGAGAACCTGATCACGGTTGCGGTCGGCACCACGCTTACCGAGGCCGAGGCGATCCTGCATCAACATCGCATTGAGAAGCTGCTGGTGGTCGACGATCATTACAACCTCAAGGGCCTGATTACGGTCAAAGACATTCAGAAGCGGCTGAAGTATCCCACTGCCGCCAAGGACGACCATGGCCGGCTGCGCGTGGGCGCAGCTGTCGGCGCCACAGGCGATTTTCTGGAGCGCGCCCAAGAGTTGGTCCGCAGCAAAGTCGATCTGCTGACCATCGATAGCGCGCACGGACATTCGACCCGCGTGATCGAAGCCATCCGCAAGATCAAGGCGACGTTGCCCCAGGTTGATCTGCTGGCCGGCAACATCGCTACGTTCGATGGCGCTTGCGAATTGGCGCGCGCCGGCGCTGACGGCATCAAGGTCGGCATCGGGCCAGGCTCTATCTGCACCACGCGCGTGGTGACTGGCGCAGGCGTGCCGCAGATCACGGCCATCGCCGAGGCGGCCCGCGCCACTCGCGACAGCGACGTCTCGATCATTGCCGACGGCGGCATCAAGTACTCGGGCGACATCACCAAGGCGATTGCCGCGGGCGCGCACTGCGTGATGATCGGCTCGCTGCTGGCCGGCACGGAAGAGAGCCCCGGCGAAACGATTCTCTATCAGGGGCGCTCGTTCAAGGCCTATCGCGGCATGGGATCGCTGGCCGCGATGGCGCAAGGCTCCAGCGAGCGCTACTTCCAGACCACCGACTCGGATTCTTCGGTGCCGGTGATCTCCGAAGACGGCGGCGACGGCAATCGCCTGGCAAAGCTGGTGCCCGAAGGTATCGAGGGACGCGTGCCCTATCGCGGCACCGTCGGCATGATCGTCTATCAGCTCGTCGGCGGCGTGAAGAGCGGCATGGGCTACGTCGGTTGCGCCAGCATTGCGGAGCTGCAACAGAAGGCGCGCTTCGTGCGCATCAGCGGCGCAGGTCTTCGCGAAAGCCATGTGCATGACGTGATGATCACGCGCGAGGCGCCGAACTATCGCGTGGAATAGATTCGCGTCAGGGCACGACTTCACAGGTCGCTGAAAGAGTCACCTTTAGAGTGCTTTGTAACAGGGCACTTCAGTCGTGCCGGACAACAGGACTGTTGATTCGGGCTTTAGAGACTGTGTCGCGACCGGAAATCATATTCCGCGGTGGAACAAACACTAAGAAATCCGGCTCATTCAGCCGCGAAGCGGCGGCATTTGTGTTAGGCGTGGGCGTAAGCCCGCGCTCCAAGTGGGACAACAAGTGAGCCGCGGAGCGGCGACACCAGGTCGTGACACAGTCTCTTTAGCCCCTGGCGGGATCTCGGTTCTTCAGGGGCTAAAGCCCAGATTTATTTTCGCTTCGAACGGCACGACTGAAAGTCGTGCCCTGACACAAAGCGGCGGATAACAAACCCACACAGGATAAACTCAACCTTTGCTGAAGCCCTCATTTCGATCTCTGGTGCGCAATTGGTGGCTGGTCATCGTCTGGCTGGGCGTCATCCGCATGGAGTCCACCGACACCGCATCAGCAGCCAATACCACGGTGGTCCTGTACAAAGTGATTGCGGTCATCGCTCCTCATGTGAAACCGTCATTCGTGCAGCAGCTCGATGAGGTCCTGCGCAAGAGCGGACATTTCCTGGGCTACGGAATCCTCAGCGTGCTTGTGTTTCTCGCGCTGCGCAACACCAACCGCGATCGTGTGCGGCCGCTTTTGCGACGCACGTGGGGAATTTATCTCAGCGACCTGTGGCGAGCGGAATGGGTGTGGATCGGCATGTTGATGACCATCGTCACCGCGTCCTTTGACGAGATCCACCAGACGTTCATTCCTTCGCGCACCGGACGCTGGCAGGATGTGGTGCTGGATACCGTGGGAGCGGCCGTGCTTCAGGTGATCGTCTATCTACTTTCGACACGAGCCCTGAAGCAGCGCCAGGTAACGGCTCGCCAGCCGGAATTTACCTCCTCGCGGTGAGCGGGTGCATTCATCCCCAGTAAACGAAATATTTCAGCCGTTCCGAAATGTGTCCGTGCTGTGCAATTCGCGCTGGGCCGTGGAAAAGCCATCGCATTCCCGATCAGACCAGCCGCGCAGCAGCGACATTTGTGTTAGCCGTGGGCGTGAGCCCGCGGTGAAGTGGGGAAAACTAATAAGCCGCGGAGCGGCGATGCCCGCTCAGACACCTTAAAGGTACCCCGCCCAGCAGCCTCCGACTTGGCTGCGGGCCAGAAATATAAAAAATAAAAAATCGGCGTTGATTCTAAAGGGGGTTATATTAAAGTATTCTAGAATATAGACTTAGCTAACACCGTAAGCCGTTTGTTATTAATGGCTTACGCGATCAACGCCAAAATATTGAAAACAAAGTAGATCTCTCCAATGCATTGCGGATAAATGACTTAGCGGCTTAGTTCTCCTTCTATGCCAATCCGATATCGCAGCTCTTTAGTTGTCAAAGAACCGGCCGAACACCTGCACTGGGCCTGTCCGTTCTGCTCCGCGACCGATACTGCGTCTTTTTCGATCTCAAAACAAAAAGCCCCGGAAGAAGCTAGCTCTAGCTTTTCCAAGGCCACACCACATAGTAGCACTTTGACGCCCTAGGACAATACAACTTTAGTGCAAGCAGCATCGAAATAACCAGGCTCAGTACAGCAGATACTTCACTCGCACATCCATGAATTTGTCGAGTTGCTCGCGCCAATCTTCTGCAATGCGGTTCGGATCCTCTCCCGCCTGCAAGGCGGCGAAGACCGCTTTATTCACCAGCAGCTGGTTCATGTGGCTCATGTCGTATCCCAAAGGTGAGAGCCTGTGCATCGCTGCCGCCAGTTCCAGGCCCAGCTCCGGCGCGTCCAACTCCTCGCGATTGGTCACGATGATGTAGACCCCGTAGCACTCGCGGCGAGCAAACGGTCCTGAGGTCGGAGTGAACGACGTGGGCACGAAGCGCACTCCGGGAATGTTGCGGGCGTTCAGATAGCCGGAAAGCTCTTTGGCGGTGAAGTAGGGCGAGCCGATCTGCTGGAACGGCATGTCGGTGCCGCGACCCACGGAAAGGCTGGTTCTCTCGATTAGCGCCACTGCCGGATACAACGTTAGCTGGTCGAGGTTGTGAATGGTGGGCGTTGGGTTAACCCAGGCGACCCCGGTGGAGTCGAACCAATCGCCGCGCAGCCAGCCGCGCATGGGCACCACGGTGAGGTTGGCGTCGATGTGCTTCTCCTCGTTGAACAGCTTCGCCAACTCGCCGATGGTCATGCCATGCCGAATCGGAAGCGGATAGTAGTTGACGAAGCTCTCCTGCCCGGCGTCCGACATTGGACCTTGCACGTACGCTCCGGTGATGGGATTGGGACGGTCGAGCACGACGATCGGCTTCTTCGCCTTGGCCGCGGCTTCCAGAAAATATCCCAGTGTGCTTTCGTAGCTGGAGAAGCGAGCGCCAAGGTCCTGCAGATCGACGACCAGTACATCCAGCTTGCGGATCACATCCAGCGGCGGGCGACGCTTGGCATCGGTTTCGCCGAAGACGTTGTAAATCGGCACGCCGGTCGCGCTGTCCTTGGTGGGTGCGGCGCCGCTCGTCTCGGAGGTGCCTTGCAGGTCGTACTCGGGAGTGAAGATTGCTGCCAGTTGCATTCCTGGCGCTTGCGCCAGCACGTCGATGGTGCGCTTGCCGCGGCTGTCGACGCCGGTCGGGTTGGTGAGCAGTCCGATGTGCGGAGTTGGGACGTTCGGAACTTTGAGCGGCTCGAATTGCCGCTCTTCCAGCGTGTCGATTCCAGTGAGCACTTTGCCATTGCGGACCACGATCCGCCGCTCAGCCATTTGAGTTTCGTTGTAGCCGGTGATGCGTGCCAGCCGCATCTTCTGCTCCTGGCTTGGATTCAGTTGCAGGGCCGCGGCAACTGCCGTCGCAACTTCAGAGCGCAACCCGATCACGTTGCCATCCTTCAGCATGGTCGAGTTGGTCAGAAGAATGACGTAGGTGTTCGTGGTGGGGTCGATCCACAGCGAGGTGCCGGTGAAACCGGTGTGGCCGAAGGAGCCGACCGGCAACAACTCGCCGCGAGTGGATGAGAAGGGCGAATCGATGTCCCATCCCAGGCCGCGCACGTTGGGCATGTTGGAGGGCTGCTGCGGCGTGGTCATCTTCTCCACGATGAGCGGCGACAGAATGGGCGCGCCGCCGTTGAGCAGGGCCTGCGCGAACTTCGCCACATCGTCAGCAGTGGCGAACAGTCCGGCATCGCCCGCGACTCCGCCCATCTGGTGCGCCGTGGGATCGTGTACCGTGCCTCGCACCATCTGGCCGGTGTGCTCGTCGCGCTGCGTGGGAGCAATGCGCGGTCCCCAAGACATCGGAGGATTGAAGCGCGTCGTGGTCATGCCCAGCGGACCGAAGACATAGGTTTGCGCATATTGGTCCAGCGGCATGCCACTGACTTTTTGCACCAGCTCGCCCAGGACGACGAAGCCGACGTCGCTATACAGAAACGTCGAGCCCGGAGGATTGACGAGCTGCGCAGCGTTGGCGCGGTTGTAACCTTCGTCCGTGCCATTCCACGATTGCTTGAGGTCGAGGTCGGCAGGCAGGCCCGAATAGTGCGTCAACAGCATTCGGATGGTGATGTCCTGTTTGCCATTTTGCGCGAAGTCCGGAATGTACTTCGCAACCGGATCGTTGAGCTTGATCTGCCCGAGTTGCTCCAGGCGCATAACGCAGGTCGTAGTGGCAATCACCTTGGTCAGCGACGCCAGATCGAAGATGGTATCGGTCGTCATCGGCTCCGGGTTCTGCCCAGCCGTGCGATTACCGAAAGCCTTCTGGTAAACGATTGCGCCGTTATGCCCGACCAGCAAAACTGCGCCCGGAGCGCTGCCATTCTTCACCGCGTCTTTCAGCACGGTGTCGAGCGGAGCAAAGGAGGAAGGATTCAAGGCGACGCCGGTTGCGGACTGTTGTGTTGACCTGGCAGCGCTGGAGTTGGCCGTGCCCGATGCAGCAAATGGAGTTTTCGCGGCTCCGGACGACGCCGGCTGTTGCGCCCTACCAAGCGCGCTGGCGAGCAGGATGAAGCAGACATACACCAGCACATTGGCTGGCTGGCGCAAACGCAGGTTCAAGACAATCTTTCCATGGATGGATTATGACCCGCATTTGCGCGGTAAGACTATTATAAGTTGCGTTCGGATTTCGCTGCACGCCAGAGGACCTCTGACTTCATCGCCGCAGGAATTCGTCTCGCCTCGTCCCGCTTTCGAACGCCAGGAGCGGCAATTCGCGCGGGCCTTCGCCATCATTCGTCAGTTCATCGCCGAGAGCGCTTTTCCCGGCGCTGCCCTGGCCATCACCCATCGCGGAGCCCTGGTTGCCGCGCAGGGCTTCGGGCGTTTTACCTATGACGAGAAGTCAGCAGCGGTTCAGCCTGACACCCGGTTCGACCTCGCATCGCTAACCAAAGTGGTTGCGACCACCGCGGTCGCGATGTTGCTTTACGATCGCGGCGAGTTGTTGCTGGACGAGCCGGTGGCGCGGACCGTGTCTGAATTCGTGACCCTCGCGCCCAAACATCAGCAGGCCAAACGCGAGGCGGTAACCATTCGCATGTTGCTGGCGCACTCCAGCGGATTGCCCGCCTACGAAAAGCTGTTCGAGTTTGCCGGCACTCGTCAGGACCTGATCAATGCTGCGCTCACTACACGTCTTACGGCGACGCCGGGCGAACGCGCCCGTTACAGCGACGTTGGGTTCATTCTTCTGGGCGAACTGTTGGCCAGGAAAGCTGGGCTAGGACTCGACTCGTTTGCTGCGCAGGAAATCTTCGCGCCGTTGGGCATGAGGCAGACGCGCTTTCAGCCGCCGCAGCAGTGGAAGGCCGAGATCCCGCCCACGGAGGACGATCGAAAGTTTCGCCAGCGCGTGATCCAGGGCGAAGTGAACGACGAGAACGCTTATGTAATGGGCGGCGTTGCGGGACATGCGGGCCTGTTTGCGCCAGCAACCGACGTTGCCCGCTTCGCCGAATGCCTGCTGCGCGGCGGCTCGCCACTGTTCAGCAAGAGCACGGTGAAGCTGTTCGCCCGCTGCGAGCCATCGCCGCCCGGAACCACGCGCGCGCTGGGATGGGACACGCCATCGCAACTTCATTCGTCCTCGGGAAGATTGTTCTCGCAGCTGTCATTCGGTCACCTTGGCTTCACCGGAACCTCGCTGTGGATCGATCCTGGCCGTAAGCTATCGGTCACGCTGCTCACCAATCGCATCTGGCCTGATCGTGCGTCGCAGTTGATTCGCCAGGTACGTCCGCAGGTGCATGACGCGATCGTCGAAGCGCTGGAAGGGAGCTGAGCGGTTCGTTAGTCTTAGGGAACCTCTGATTAAGTATTGCTTTGAAAGGGACCGCCTTCAGGCGGTCCGCAAAGTCGAGCAAATGAACCCGGCTTGCCGCTGCGGGCCTCGGCATCGACTTAATCAGAGTCTCTTCACAAATCAGATCGGGTGTGTACTTTTTTGCTTCCCCCATAATCCAACCATTGTAGGCAGCAGTGAAGTAACGATATGTTGTCGCTAGGCGCCGCTTGGGAAGATTGGCGTCGGACCGGGGATGTTCCGATGCGCCGCTGGTATGTGTCGCTCACGGTTTTGGGACTTGGCGGAGTAAGCGCGTTCTTGCTCAGCGAGCGAGGACGAACTGCTCTGCGCGCTATCTCCAGGCGCTTTCGGCAAGCGCCCGATCGTCTGCTGGAATTGAATGACAGCTTGCAGAGCGATCTGGATCGCATTCAAGCTGCGCTGGATCGCATCGCCGACTCGCTCGATCCTCATCCCGAACCTGAGCACTAGACTCCCAGTCCGACCTGTCTTGAAGGGGCGCACCTTTAGAGCTTGCCCTGAGCTTGCCGAAGGGTGCGCCGTCACGCCTCCTAGTGACTTTGTCATCACGAGCCGACTTCAGTCGGCGAGGGACCTGTTTTTTACTCTTCGGTCACGTCCTCGAACAAGTCGCTCTCCAGCTTCGCCTCGCGGGGCTGGCGCGTTGCGGCCAGGTGATACATCTCGACCGAGCCGAGCCGGTATCCAAGATTCTTCCGCACCCGCTCAAACAGCGGCGCCTGCGTGGTGTGCTGACGAAACGCCTCGACCTTCTTCTCGAAGCGCTCGTTTCCGATTTCGATGCGCGCGCTGACCGTGGGCGGCGAGATGATCTGACGATCGGGCAGCACGAAGTCG
Organism: uncultured Acidobacteriaceae bacterium; assembly: GCA_963789245.1. Taxonomy (GTDB): domain Bacteria; phylum Acidobacteriota; class Terriglobia; order Terriglobales; family Acidobacteriaceae; genus Bog-257. Next base: position 169,385 of record CAWBKE010000013.1, read on the forward strand.
GCTGTGTGGTAATACAGCTTCTGCACGCGATGCGGCGCGACGCCATGCTCAAGTTGCTCCGAATAGCGATCGGGACGTCCGGCCCACTCGAATGCCATGGTCGCGAAAGTTCCCGCCATCGCGTGATCGACGTGTCCGGTGAGCCCGCCATCGGGGCCGAAGGTGAGCATCACCTGCGGACGAATCTGCCGAATGCGCAGAACAATGTCGCCCACTGCTCGACAGAGATCAACGCGGTCGAGTTTGCCGTCAGGATAGTCGAGCACCTCGCCGCGCGCGATGCCAAGCAGCTTGCACGAGGCCGCGAATTCGGCCCGCCGCAGATTGGCGAGTTCCTCATCGGTGCGGGCAGGGCCGCGATTGCGAGCAGCCGTTCCGGCCGTCATACAGACAATGAAGGTCTCGACTCCGCGCTCGTGATAGAGCAGCAGCGTTCCACCAAATCCACCGGCTTCATCATCTGGATGAGCAGTGACACAAAGAAGTTTGCGCATAGATCGTTTGGATGAACAGAGCGAACTTGCAGGTGCAAGGATAGAACAGCGCCGTAGGCGCGATATAAGCTAGCCCAGCCGTTCACGGCCAGGTCGGCAGCTGTTCCTTGGGTAATGGCTCAGTTTGAGTTCTGCTCATGCGATCTTTGGGTGGAGCACGCCCATTCGACGAACTCAGGGCAGGTTCTTCAGGCGTGCAGTTGAGGTTCTTTGAACGTCTCGGCTTTACAGGCTGCTGAAAAAGTCGGTCATCGAAGGCCTCGTGTCAGGGCACGACTTCAGTCGTGCCGATAAGCCGTTTATTTTTCTTCCCGAGCCGGCTTCAGCCGGTGCCACGATGCACGGTTTCCGACTTTTTCAGCAGCCCATTTTGTCGCTGAGGCAATTTACCTCAGGCGCTAAAGCGCGTTTCGAGTTGGGCTGCGATGTATGCACGCCTCAAAGGCGTGCTCCACCCAAAATCGAAAAGCACGGGCATTTCAAACCGAGCCAGTACTGTCCCTTGCCAAAACCGCTCTCTATCCGCAATAATTGAAGGGTTGTTGCCTCCAGGTATGTGAGGTCCGATGAGCGCCTTCGCTGCGTTCATTGGGGTGCGGTAGCGACGTTGATCGCTGGAGCACTCATTTCGCCAAGCCCTATGGGAGTTTGGCGGCTGGTCATCTCGCCTGAGGAAAAGTTGCCGCCGGAGTTAAGCGCTCAGCCTGAACGTTGTCTCGAGCAAGCGCTTGCCTGCGTGGCCGCTCATTTGCAGGAAAGGAAACATTCTCTGTGTTGATGATTCGTCTCTCGCGCCGCGGTGCGCGTAAACAGCCGTACTATCGCATCGTGGTCATTGAAAAAGATCGGGCGCGCGATGGCCGCTCGGTGGAAGTGGTAGGCACCTATAACCCGCGCACCAATCCCGCCAGCGTGGAGCTGAAACGCGAGCGCATCGACTACTGGAAGTCGAAGGGCGCGCAGTTGTCGGACCGCGTGCGGAAGCTGGTGGAGAAGAATCCGGCCAGCGCGCCGGCGCCTTCAACCGAAGCTGCCACCGAGGCGCCGAGTGTCGCCTAGGTGACGAAACTGGGCGGAAGAGCTGGCCTTCAGAGACTGTGTCACGACCGGAAATCATATTTCGCGGTGGAACAAACACTAAGAAATCCGGCTCATTCAGCCGCGAAGCGGCGGCATTTGTGTTAGGCGCGGGCGTAAGCCCGCGCTCCAAGTGGGACAACAAGTGAGCCGCGGAGCGGCGACACCAGGTCGTGACACAGTCGCTTCAGGCCAGCGTATTCCGAAACCAGCCTGGATGGTCGCATTGCAGGAGAGTCCCACAATGTCGGATAGCAAGCCTGACATCATCGCGTTGATGCAATACCTGGCCAAGGTGCTGGTTGAAGCGCCCGACGACGTCACCGTGGAGCCCTTCGAGGAAAACGGCCAGACGGTACTGGAGCTGGAGGTTGCCGAGGAAGACGTGGGCCGCGTCATCGGCCGTCATGGACGGACCGCGCGCAGCCTGCGGACGATACTGCACTCGGCCAGCCTGCGCACGCGCAAACGCTACCAGTTGGAGATTCTGGAATAGCCGGCGAGTTCATCACGATCGCTCGCGTGCTGAAGCCGCAGGGGCGGCGCGGCGAAGTTCTGGCCGAGTTGCACACCGATTTTCCGCAACGCTTCGCCGAACGCCGGGAGTTGTCAGGATTGGCGCCGAACGGTAGCCGCCGTGAGTTGCAACTGCAGGAGCACTGGTTTCATAAAGGCGGCGTGGTGCTGAAGTTTGCCGGCGTGGATAGCATCAGCGATGCTGAGCAACTCGCCGGTTTCGAGTTGCAGGTTCCGCAGGAGCAGCGCAGCCCGTTGGAAACAGGCTCGGCGTATGTGAGCGAGATCGTGGGCTGCGATGTTTGGGATGGGCAGAGGTTTTTGGGCCGCGTAAGCGACGTGCAGTTTGGAGCGGGAGAAGCGCCGTTATTGGTCGTGACCCTGCCAATCTGTGCGGCGCGTAGGGTCGGTCGTTGCGAGACAACGACAGAGCTCCTTGTGCCGTACGCCGAGGAGTTTGTGAAAAAGCTGGATCTGCCGGCGAAACGGCTCGATTTGGAATTGCCTGAAGGCCTTTTGGATCTGGATGCGCCGCTGAGCGGCGAAGAGAAGCAGCGCCAGAAAACCGAAGCCGACGAAACGCGATCGGCCGGCGAGAGACGAAGGCGGAAGTGAAATAAGCAAGGTCCGAATGAAGTTCGAGATCATCACGATTTTTCCGGACTTTTTTCGCGGACCGCTGGATTATGGCATCGTGCGCCGGGCGCGCGAAGCCGGGCTCATTGAAATTGGGATTCACGATCTGCGGGCCTTCACTCACGATCGCCATCGCACTGTGGACGACCGACCGTTCGGCGGCGGTGAAGGCATGGTGCTTAAGCCGGAACCGATCTTTGAATGCCTGGAGTCGCTCGGCGTTGGGCCGCGCGAGGAGCGCATCAGCGAGCAGGCGCGCGAATCGGTTGTGCTGCTATCGCCGCAAGGCCAGATGTTCACGCAAGCGCTGGCGCAAGAGTTGATGAGTCGCGGGCGGATCGTGCTCATCTGCGGGCGCTACGAGGGAGTTGATGAGCGCGTCAGCCAGCACCTTGCCGATCGCGAAATTTCCGTTGGCGATTTCGTGCTGAGCGGCGGTGAGTTGGCTGCAGCCGTCATCGTCGATACGATGACGCGGCTGGTTCCCGAAGCGCTGGGCAATGCGGCCTCGTCGCAGCAGGAGTCGTTTACGGCGAGCGCCCCGGATGTTAGGCCGAGCTTGCCGGGTGAGCCGCCAACTTCGACGTGTGGTTCGGGTGGCTTATTGGATTATCCGCACTATACGCGGCCGGCAGAGTTTCGTGGCATGCCGGTTCCCGAGGTGCTGGTGAACGGGAACCACGGTGAGATTCGCAAGTGGCGCCGCCGTTGCGCGCTGCGTAAGACGCTGCACAACCGGCCTGATCTGTTGCGACGAGGACTCTTGAGTGACGAAGATCAGAAGCTGTTGAAAGAGATTGAGCTGGAATAACCGTAGTGAGATTACAGACCATTAGCTCTTAGCCGCTAGCTTGTAGCAGTCAAAGGCTGATTCCAAGGACTGCTTGCTAAGAGCTAAAAGCTAAGTGCTAAATGCCAAAAGCTAGCTGCTAGTTGTTAGTTGCTAATTGCTAGTTGCTACTTCCGAAAGGGACACAATGTCGAATTCGCAAATCATTGACCGCCTGCTCGCCAAGACGCGGCGCACCGATATCCCCGACTTCAAGCCCGGCGACACCGTTCGGGTCCACGTGAAGATCAAGGAAGGCGACAAGGAACGCCTACAGGCTTTTGAAGGGCTCGTCATCGCCAGAAGCAAGGGCGCGCAGCCCAGCTTCACCGTGCGCAAGATGAGCTTCGGGCAAGGCGTCGAGCGCATCTTCCCCATCAACTCCAAGGTCATCGACAGAATCGACGTCCTGCGTTCGGCGCATGTGCGCCGCGCCAAGCTGTATTACTTGCGCGCGCTGCGCGGCAAGGCCGCCCGCCTGCGCGAAGTGGAAACTACGCGCAGCTAGAACGAACTTAGATCGGCTGTATTGAGCGAGAAGCGTGGAGCGCGCAGAGCGAATCGCAAATCGAGCTCGTCGCTGCGCAACTGTAGGACGAGTTGCAAATCGAGCCCGTTAGGGCGAAAGCGAAGTTAGCCCAGGGCGTAAGCCCTGGGTAACCTGCGTTTGTGAAGCGGAGCCGGCTTCAGCCGGCGGCACTCTTTCCATGTTGGCGGCGGCCATCGCCTTATCCAGGCTCGCTCGTCACGTTGGGTTAACGGTATTCCGAGCTAGACCTTCGTAGCCAGCTCTAGCAATCCCAAAGCCATCACCATCCACAGGGCAAAGGCCACCGTGTTCAAGGTGACGCGGATCGCACCGTTGTCGATCAGCCAGTTATATTTCGCGTCCATGATTGGTTCTCCTTTAGAAGTGGCTTCCGTCAACAATCTCGAGTTGTTGAGGACCCTGGAGTTGTCCGCGTGTGCTCTTGCACTCACTGGATCAACTTCTGCAGCTTTGTACGGGCGAGAAGGGAAAAGGTTCCGTTAACAGAATGTGAAAGCGGGACAGGATGCAGATCGGCAGCCCCAGATGCGGAAATCTGACGCGCCATACTTGAAAGGGCCGCAGCTTTAGCTGCTTTTGCCAAAATGCTGCAGAATCGCCTCCGCCTGCGATCGGCTCACCACCGACGCCAACGCCGCCGCATCCGCAGCCTTCACCGCTTGCAGGCTCCCGAAGTGCTGCAGAAGACGCTTCGTCGTCCGCTCTCCCACGCCGGGAATCTCCAGCAGCTCCGTCTGGCGGTCGCGCATCTGGCGCCGCTTGCGGTGGAATGTCACCGCGAAACGATGTGCCTCATCGCGCACCAACTGCACCAGGTGCAGCACCGGCGAATGCCGGTCCAGCACCACCGGCTCATCTTCCTGACCTTGTATGTAAATGATTTCTTCCCGCTTGGCGATGGATGCCAGCGGCTGATTCACAATGCCCAGTTCCTCCAGCGCTTGCGCGGCCGCGTGTAGTTGTCCGATGCCGCCGTCGATCAGCACCAGGCTCGGCATCTTCTGCTCTTCTTCGTGCACGCGCTTGTAGCGCCGCGTCACGACCTCGCGCATCGAGGCGAAATCGTCCACGCCCGTAACGCCCTTGATGATGAATTTGCGGTAGTCGGCCTTCTTGATCTTGCCCTCTTCCCACACCACCATGGAGGCGACGGTCTCTGCGCCCTGGATGTGCGAGATGTCGAAGCACTCGATACGCTTCGGCAGTTCGGGGAGCATGAGCGCGTCCTGCACTGCTTCCTGGATCGCCTTGGCTGCCGGCTTCATCACGCGGAAGCGCTGATCGTAGGCCTGCTTCGCGTTCTGCCCCACCAGATCGACCAGCGATCGCTTGTCCCCACGTTGTGGGACATGTATCTGCACGTGGCGTTTCTGGCCTTCGGATAGCACTTCTTCCAGCGTCGTTCGATCTTCGAAATCGACTGGCACGTAAATTGTGTGCGGTACGTACTGCTGATCCAGATACACCTGTTTCAGCAGCGCTGAGAAGAATTCGCCCGGCGCGAAACCTGCCGCGCCGATCATCTCGCCGGTATCCGGGGTCCCCGACAGGTCCCGGTTTTGGACCTGTTGCGGTGGTAGGTCTTCCCAGAAAAACTCGCGCTTGTCGACGATCTTGCCGCGGCGCATATGGAACAAGTTCACCGCCAGCATCTCGTTCCCGTAGTGATAGCCGAAGACGTCGGCATCATCGCCTTCGACCGCCGCAATGCGTTGCTTCTGCTCCAGCAAATCGACGGTCGAGATCAGGTCGCGATACTTTGCCGCTAGTTCATACTGCTCGCGCTCCGCCGCCGCACTCATGCGCAGCTGCAAGGATCGCGACAAGTCCGCGCCGCGGCCTTCCAGAAACAATTTCACGTCATGCACCGCCTCCGCGTACCGCTCGGGCGTAGTCAGCCCCTCGACGCAAGGTCCCAGGCATCGCCCGATGTAGTACTGCAAACATGGCCGCGGATAATAACGATTCAGGTCTAGCTTGCACGAGGGAATGAGAAAGTGCCGGTGAATCAGATCGACTAATCGGTATGCCAGGCTGGTGGGGAAGTACGGGCCGAAGTACAGCGAGCCATCCTTGCGTAGCCGCCGCGTGGGAAACACTCGCGGATAGCGCTCGCCGATCGTCAGTTTGATGTAGGGATACGTCTTGTCGTCCCGCAGAAGAATGTTGTAACGCGGCTTCTTCTGCTTGATCAGGTTGTTCTCGAGCGCCAGCGCTTCTTTCTCGTTGTCGACGACGACGTAGTCGAGATCGACCGCCTCGCGCAGCAGCGTCCCAGTCTTGGCGTTGGCCGCCGCGCCTTCCAGAAAATACGAGCGCACTCGCGAGCGCAGGTTGTTCGCCTTGCCCACGTAGATGATCTGCCCGTCGGCGTTCTTGTACAGATACACGCCAGGCGAGGTCGGCAGCGTTCGAATTTTCTGGTGCAGGTCCATTTACTTCAGACAAGAGTGAGGCTGTGTCATCCCGAGTGCAGGCGGGCCCGATTTTGGCCGCGGGAGTCGAGGGACCCCTATATTGACGACCCTGCTCCCGCGCACTCATCGCACGGTAAAAATTCTACTCCCTACGTCAGGATTATCCGGCCGCCGTCGCCGGGCCTGTTTTCCAAGTCGGACTGCGATCCTAACCAATTGAAAATGCGTGCCCAATTTCAGCGGGCTGCCGTGTCCTTCGTGGCACCAGGCTTGCTCTTGCATATTCAGGCCAACGGGCTTATCTCTCGCCGAGGCCGACCATTTTCCCAGGAGCCGTCGCTCATGAACCGATTTTCTCTGCTTGCTGTGCTGCTGTCTGGCAGCCTGATGACCGTAGCTTGCGCTACCAAGGAATACGTTCGCAACCAGACCGCTCCGGTCGTCAACAACGTCAATGAATTAGATGATCAGACAGCGAAAAATACTCGCGACATCCAGGACACGGACACTCGCGCTCTGCAGGGCATCGCGCAGGTGAACAACAAGTCCGCCGCTGCCGATCAGATGGCGCTGGCCGCCGGACAGACTGCCGATCAGGCCAACCAGAATGCAACCCAAGCTTCCAATCGTGTGACCAGCTTGGCCGGCACAGTTGAGAACCTCGACAATTACAAGTCCGTCGCCGATACCACGGTGTTGTTCGGCTTCGACAAAGCCGACCTGACGCGCAAGGACAAGCAGACTCTGGACGATTTCGCCGCTCAGTTCCAGAGCCAGAAGCACTACATCGTCCAGGTCGAGGGCTACACCGATTCGACCGGTCCAGCCGATTACAACTACCAACTTAGTCAACGCCGCGCCGACGCCGTTATCCAGTACCTGGCGCAGAAGTACAACGTTCCGGCGCACAAAATCTTCCTCATCGGATTGGGCAAGGACAATCCGGTAGCGCAAAATACCAGCTCGGCAGGCCGTGCCAAGAACCGCCGTGTCGATGTGCGTCTGATGGCGAACAGCCTGACCGAGTCAGCGCAAAGCAACGCTCCTAACCAGCCACAGCCCATGGAAGAGCAATGACCAGGCGCGGCCGTTCGGCTTAGGCGCACGGTCTCGCAAAGTCTCCTCAGCCCGGAGCCAATGGCCATCGGGCCCTTGGAGAGAAGGCCGTCTACGAGGGTGGGCGGCCTTTTTGATGTGGCGTTATTCGCCTCTGGCGGTCAGATATTCGGCTTGAAAGGATTAAAGATAGGCACTCCGAACTGCTGGAAGTCACTTTCGTTCCGCGTCGCCACGATCAAATCATGAACTTGAGCTGTGGCGGCAATCATCGCGTCCTCGAATAGGTGGCTAGGCTTGCGACCCATGAACCGGCCGCATTCCCGAAAACAAGCGCTGTCCATCGGGAGGACATGGTATGAGCTTTCGAGCTGATCGACCCAGGTTTCAATTTCCCTGGCCTTCTGCGGATCGTGCCTCCGTATCAGCTCGACGCCGGACTGCAATTCGCCCATGGTAACGGCGGAAAGCATAATTTGCTCACTGCGTAGCTCCTCGAGCCACGCCAGCACTGCGCCGTGAGGTTTTCGTTTCCGAACCTCCGAAATCACATTCGTATCCAGGAGGTATCGTCTCATTTGAATGTTACCGGCCCGCGTCGCTTGTGCACTGGCCTTTCGGGAACAAGGTTTTCGAAGCGTGGGCCAGGGCCAAGCAGCAGTTCTTTAATGTCAGGACGGGCTACTCGTTGCAGCCTGCGCCATTCTTCGATCGGCACCAGCACCGCTGCCTCGACTCCCCGCTTCGTAACAACTTGCGGACCCTTTTTCAGGGCGCTATCCAGTAGCTCGCTGAATCGGGCCTTTGCGTCTTGCACTTGCCAGGCGGACAAACTACACCTCCGTGCCTCAGATTAAGACTAGTCATCTGACTAGTCAAGTTGTCTCTCGGGTCGGCACGGTGGATCTACCGGCACACCTGCGCGACTCGTATCATCAAGACCATGAGCACGAAACTGCAACGCCTGATGCTGCGCACCATCGACATCTGGCCGCCGTTACTTGGCGCCGGTATCCGCACGAAATGGAGCCCCGATCACAAGTCAGTCGACGTCGAAATGAAGCTTCGTCTCTGGAACCGCAACTACGTCGGCACGCATTATGGCGGCTCGCTCTACTCCATGACCGACCCGTTCTACATGCTGATGCTGATGGAAGGCCTCGGCCCGGATTACATCGTCTGGGACAAGGCAGCTACCATTCGGTTCCGCAAGCCGGGGAAGGGAAGAGTCAAGGCGGAATTTCGCTTGACCGAGCAACAGCTTAACGAGATCCGCACCGAGCTTACGACCAAGCCGAAGTACGAGCCGACGTTCCTGATCGAAGTGAGAGACGAAGCTGGCGACGTCGTCGCCGAGGTGCAAAAGGTGATCCACGTCCGCAGAAAATGAGCACAGGATCACTCCGATTGCGCCGCTCTTGAGGGCAACTGCCTTCAGGGTCTGCGTGAGAACTCGACTCGAAGTCTAGAGTGGGAGAAGACTGTTGAGGTCGGCGCTAATTGAGCCGCGCAGCGGCGGCATGAAGTTAGCCCGGCGCGCAAGCGCCGGGTGGAGTGGGAGAATTGAGCCGAGCCGCGGAGCGGCGACACGGTTCTCACGCAGACACTTCAAGGCGTCTTCTAATTCGGCAAAATTGCTGCGGCTGTAGCTGCTGAGGCAGAGACACGCACCGAGTCCCCACCGCCTCTCCCGGGTTCACATACAATATGACTGTGCGATTTCGCTATCTTCTTTTCGTGATTCTGTGCCTGTTTTTGACCGGCGTGGCGGCAGCGCAGGCCACCCCGCAGCAAAATCCGCCGGCACAAGATACCCCAGCGCAAAACCCGCCGGATCAGGACGCGTCGCCGCAAGACACGAAGCCGGTAGAACAACTCCCGGTCGACAAGTCGGCGCCTGCTCCCAAGGACAACCGCGCAAACCCTCCTCGCACCGACAATGTTCCTGCCGGTGAAAGTTCCAGCAAGCAGACGCAAATCGATGTGTCTCCGCCGGCGAACGATGAAAAGTCCCATCCCGAGGCTGCGTTGAATGACACCGGCGTCGACGAATTCACTCCCTACAATCCCATGAAGGCGATGAAGGATGTCGAGGTTGGAGATTTCTATTTCAAGCGCGAGAACTATCCGGCGGCCATCAGTCGCTACCGTGAGGCGCTGGAGTTCAAGCCCCACGACGCCGAGGCAACCTTCAAACTGGCTGAAGTGCTGAACAAGACCGGAGATACCGCCGGCGCCAGGGAGAACTACGAAGCCTATCTGAAGATCCTGCCGAATGGTCCCTACGCCAAGAAGGCGCACGAGGCGCTCAACAAGCTCAAAGAGAAGACGGCGCAGAAGTGAAAGACAGTTTCGAGTTTCAGGTTTCGAGTTTCAAGTCGCCGCGCCTCTGGTGCTGGAAACTGGAAACTCGAAACTGATTCTCACTGCTTCTTCTTCACCACCAGCGACTGCCGCAACGGAACGATCGCTCCGCGGCTGGCGTCGACGCTGGCGTGTTGGGCGCGCGCCATCACTTCAGTGCGAACGTAGCTCACGAACTCCGCCATCTGGCGCTGCATTTCGTCCATCCGCTCGCGCATCTGCAGTATGATCGCGATGCCCGAGATATTCACGCCCAGCTCGCGCGCCAGCGACAGGATCAACTCCAGCCGCTCCAGGTCTTCGTCAGTGTAGAGGCGCGTGTTGCCCTCGGTGCGTGACGGCTTCAGCAGCCCTTCGCGCTCATAAAGACGCAGCGTCTGGGGATGGATGCCATACATCTCGGCCACCGCGCTGATCATGTACGCGCCTTGTTTTTTCCGTTTGGCCATAAATTAGCACCTAGCAGTTGGCATTTAGCATTTAGTCTTTTGCTGACTGCTGACTGCTAACTACCGATCTTCTTCCACAACTCTTCCCGCGGATCTTCCGGATTCAGCTTCGTCAGCTCACGCAGAATTTCCTTCGAGCGCTCGTCACCAATCTTCGGCGTGACTGCTTGAATTTCGACGATCTCATCGCCACGCTGGCCCTCCGTGACCGCCGAGGGCACGCCTTTTTCGCGTAGCCGCAGCTTCTGTCCGCATTGCGTGCCCGGCGGAATTCGCAGCAGCGCACGGCCATCAATCGTAGGAACTTCAACCTTCGCTCCCAGGGCAGCCTCACTGAGAGTCACTGGAACGGTAAGGTGAATGTCGTCGCCCTCGCGCTTGAACACCGGGTGCTCGCCCACGCGCACGATGATGTAGAGATCGCCCGCGGGCGCGCCCATAGTTCCGGCATTGCCACGGCCCGCCAGGCGGATACGCTGGCCATCGCGCGTTCCCGGCTTGATGCGCACCTTCAGCGATTCGCTGCGCTCCACACGTCCTTCGCCATGACACACAGGACAGACGGTGCGGTTCTTGCCGCTGCCGCCGCAGCGCGGACACGGCACGTTGAACTTCATGCTCCCGCTCTTCTGCGTGAGCTGCCCTTTACCTTTGCAGTCCGGACACTGGCCGGGACTTTCGATGTAACCCTGGCCGTGGCAATTCGCACAAACCTCCAGGCGCGGGATGGTGAGTTGCATCTCTGCGCCCTTGATCGCCTGCCAGAAGCCGACGTTGACCTGATATTCCAGATCGCTGCCTGCCTCAGGCCGCTCCATCGTCTCGGCGCGCCCGCCGCCTCCGAAGATGTTGGAGAAGATGTCGCGGAATCCGCCGCCCGTGCCCGCTCGCCGTCCGGCTGCACCTGCGCCTTCGGAGAAATCGTTGAAGTCGAAGCCGCTGAAGTCGAAAGGAACTTCCTGGGTCTGGGTGCGCTTGCCGCCGCCGCCACCTGCGCCTTGCCCCGGACCGCCGAATCCGCCTGCGCCAAAGCCGCCCCCGCGGGCATACGCCTCCGCCGTTGCGGGGTCAATATTGTCCGAGTAAAAACCGACCTGATCGTAAATCTTGCGCTTCTTGGGATCGCTAAGAACGTCATTGGCTTCGGACAGCGCCTTGAACTTTTCCTCCGCCGACTTGTCTCCCGGATTCACGTCGGGATGATATTTGCGCGCAAGCTTGCGGAACGCCTTGCGGATGTCCTCCGCCGAGGCAGTCTTCTTCACCCCGAGAACGCCGTAGTAGTCTTTGTCCTTGTTGGTGGTTGTGGCCATGGTTAGCAGCTAGCAATTAGCAACTAGCAATTAGCAAAATCGCACGAAGGGGCGCAGCTTCAGCTGCGCCGCAACGAACATAAACTGAATTTGTCATCCCGAGCGAGCGACCGCCTCTTTTTTCCGACTCGCTCTGCGAGTCGGGCGGTCGCGAGTCGAGGGACCTGCTTCTCCTTAGTTCACGCCCGCCTGTCCCGTGTCGCCCATAGGGACGACGATGTTTGGGACGAACCCGAAGTCATCGCTGATCACCGGAATCGCCTTCATCCTGCCCGTTATTTCGGAGGTAATCAGGTACCATCTTTCGTCTTCGCGATTGAAACTCAACATATACGACTGATTCTTTACTTCAAACCTCAAATTGTTCCTTCGATCCGGGGAGTTCAATCTTGAGCCGTCAGCCGTCAGCTTTCAGCCGTCAGCTAAACCGGTTCACGTTTAAGTTTTAGCTCTCCGCTCTCGCTGTTCCCTCTTTGCCAAGAAGGGGCGCTAACCGCGCCCCCGCTCTGGCTGATAGCTGACAGCTGACGGCTGAGAGCTTATTTCTTGTCTTCGACATCCACGTACTCGGCGTCGATCACGCCTTCGTCCTTCTTCGGCTCGGCAGCGCCTGAAGCGTGTCCATCGGCTCCCGGAGCCGGGCCGCCCGTGGGAGGCGTCTGCGCCGAAGTCGCCTTATACATGGCTTCCGCCAGCTTGTGCGAAGCCGAAGTCAGGTTCTCGCGGGCCTTGTTCATCGCGCCCGCGTCGGTGCCTTCCAGCGCCTTCTTCGCGTCGGCAAGAGCGTTCTCCACATCGCTGCGCTCCTGGCCACTGATCTTGTCGCCATGTTCGCGCAGCATCTTTTCGATGCTGTAAACCATGCCGTCAAGCTGGTTGCGCGCCTCGACCTCGTCGCGCTTCGCCTTGTCCTCGGCTGCGTGCGCGTCGGCGTCCTTCGCCATGCGCTCGACCTCGTCCTTGCTTAGACCGGAAGACGACGTAATCGTTATCTTCTGGTCCTTGCCCGTGGCCATGTCTTTGGCGTTGACGTTCAGGATGCCGTTAGCATCGATGTCGAACGTCACCTCAATCTGCGGAACGCCGCGCGGAGCCGGCGGCAAGCCGGTGAGGTGGAACTTGCCGAGGGTGCGATTGTCGCGCGCCATCGGACGCTCGCCCTGCATCACGTGAACTTCGACCGACGTCTGGTTATCAGCCGCGGTCGAAAACATCTCCGACTTCTTGGTCGGGATGGTGGTGTTGCGCGGAATCATCGCCGTCGCCACGCCACCCATCGTTTCGATCGACAGCGTCAGCGGTGTCACGTCGAGCAGCAGCAGGTCTTTCACCTCGCCGCCCAGCACGCCGCCCTGAATGGCAGCACCGATCGCGACCACTTCGTCCGGATTCACGCCCTTGTGCGGTTCCTTGCCGAAGATCTCCTTCACCAGTTGCTGAATTCTCGGCATGCGCGTCTGGCCGCCGACCAGCACGACTTCGTTGATCTTGTCGGGCGAAATGCCGGCGTCTTTGATCGCCGCTTTACACGGGCCGATGGAGCGGTCGATGATGTCCTTCACCATCTCTTCCAGCTTGCCGCGGGTCAGCGTCTTCACCAGGTGCTTGGGACCGCTGGCATCGGCCGTGATGAAGGGCAGATTGATTTCGGTCTGCATGGTGGTGGAGAGCTCGATCTTGGCGCGCTCGGCTGCGTCACGCAGACGCTGCAGCGCCATCTCGTTACCCTTGTCGCGCAGGTTCAGGCCTTCGTCCTTCTTGAACTCGTCGATCAGCCAGTCAACAATGCGCTGGTCGATGTTGTCGCCGCCCAGGTGCGTGTCACCGTTGGTGGACTTCACCTCGATGACGCCCTCGCCCACTTCCAGAATGGAGATGTCGAAGGTACCGCCGCCGAAGTCGTACACGGCGATGGTCTCGTCCTTCTTCTTGTCGAGCCCGTAGGCCAGCGCGGCCGCCGTCGGCTCGTTGATGATGCGCTTCACTTCGAGGCCGGCAATCTGGCCTGCGTCCTTCGTCGCCTGGCGCTGCGCGTCGTTAAAATACGCCGGCACGGTGATGACAGCTTCGGTGACCTTCTCGCCGAGATAGTCTTCCGCAGCCTTCTTCAGCTTTTGCAGAATCATCGCCGAGATCTGCGGCGGGGTGTATTCCTTGCCCTGCGCGACTACGGCCACGTGATCGCCCGACTGCACCACCTTGTAGGGCACCATCTTCATCTCTTCCGACACTTCGTCGTACCGGCGGCCCATGAAGCGCTTGATGGAGTAAACCGTGTTCTCCGGATTGGTGATCGCCTGGCGCTTGGCCACCTGGCCGACCAGCCGCTCGCCGTTCTTCGTGAATCCGACGACCGAGGGCGTCGTCCGCCCGCCTTCTTCGTTGGGGATGACTTTGGGCTCGCCGCCTTCCATCACGGCGACCACTGAGTTGGTCGTGCCCAAGTCAATTCCGATAATCTTTCCCATTGCAGCACCCTCCTTCAGGGTTGAAATCTTGTAAGTCACTGAAAAATAAGTGCAATATTAGCAACAAAAACGTATTACAGCAGAATGACTATAGAACTTGAGTCAATTGCTGTCAAGGTTTAGATGTTACAGCCGTGCATGGGGTTGCAGGGATTTGAGCCGACTCGGGCGCGCCCATTACCAGCAAAGACCGATTCTTATCGCTGCGCCAGCCGAACTCGTCCGCTCTCCACCGCTGCGCTCTCGATCTTCAGCGGGAGCTTGAACGTGGTCGTCATCCCGACGTTGGGATATTTTGGCGTAATGTAGCGCTGGACGAAGAACTCCAGCGCCCATCTGGGTACCTCACTACCATCCAACAGAATCGACTGCACCTGGATGCTGCCGGTACCGTTGGTGCCGCTTGCCTGTGCCACCACCTCAACATCGTGTTTCCCGCTGAACATGGCGTACAGCGGATTAGTAGTCGATCCATGCCCTTGCATAATCTCTTCGAAGTCGATCTTGGCGTGAGCATCGAGCACGCCCGGCCGCGCCGTGAGGTGGACCTGGCTCACGCCTTTGGGCAGCTTTACTCCGCCTTCGTTGAAATAGGCATTCGCCTCCGCTTCAGTCAGCTCCGTCGGCTTGGGATCCGGATGGGCCTTCGCCGCGTTCAGCTTCAGGTAGGCAAGCTTCTGCTCTATCGCGTGAAATTCTGCGCTGTGAGTGTCGTGCGGAGGCGATGGGTGCTGGCCGCTAGCGGCCACGCCAAGGGTCAGCACCAGGAACGCAATCAGGCAACGCCGGCGGTTCATCGTAGCGCCGCCTCTGCCGCCGGGTTGGTCACGGCTTCCACGTGGGGCTTGTCGAGCGTTCCTGAGATCACATAGGACTGCCCGCCGGAGCGCTCCAATTGCACCGCGAGCTCGCGGCCGTAGGATGCGGTGCCTTTCACGCTATAGCTGGCGCCGTTCGACTGCATCTTGCAATCCGACATCGTGAATGTTCCATTCTGCAGGGCGACCTTGCCGGAGAATTTCGAGAACACAATGGGAATGCCTCGGCTGTCGAGACTGACGTGCCTTAGAGATCCCCCGCTCCAGGTGAAATCTGCCGTGCCCGAAGCTGAACTGCGAAGTTTGTCGGCGCTTAGTCCGGACAGTGTCAGGCTATATTCCGCATCCACGGCCCCGGCCGCCCAATTGTCGTGCATCAACGATGAGAGCTGGGTCATGGACAGCTTATTGATAATACCGTTGCCCATGAATCGCGGCGGCGAGACCGTAAAATCGGCCAGCCACGAGCCATCCTGATGCCCGCCCAGCAGATCGGCGCGCAGCTCATGTATTCGGAGCTTGCCGGAGGCTAGTTCCAGCGATCCATCGACGTTGCTGGCGATCACGCTGCCGAGCGCGAAATGAGGCACGGAGAAATGTCCACGGGCGCGCAATTTCAACAACGCGTTGTCATTCCGCTTTCCGATGGAAAGCAGATGGTACCAAGGCTGACGGCTGAACGCGGGGTTGAGCAGCTGATTGACCCGGGCCAGGGAAGCATCGCTGGAGCGAACGTCGAATTGCAGGACGCAGTTCTCCGGAGTAGTACAGTGCACCGGAAAGCTGGCCGATCCCGTAAGCTCGGTGCCTTGGCTGAAGGCTCCGGAGAACGACGTAACGTTCACCAGCTGGTCCGCGAGCAGAACAGAGGCTGAATCGATGAGCAGCGGCTCGGACACACCTTGCAGTTCCGCCGTGGCCGTCCGCACCTGGATTTTCCCTGAGGGCGCTGGGGACGCGAATCCGGTCCATGATCCGACCGTGCCCACGTCCACTTGTGCTACCCCAGCCAGCCCGATGCCGGGCGTTCCAATGCCAAAGGCTTGTGCGACGTTCAGCAAGCGTCCCAATTCCGCGCCGCCGCTCACGTGCAGGCTATAGTGTTCCGCGTCAATTTCTCCGCTGCCGGTGGCAGGCGAGGGCGCACCCAGAGGCATGGCGAAGGGCTCCACAACCAGCTGAAACCCGGCATGCGTAATCGGCGGCTTGGCCTGGCGAGTAGAGCGCTTGCGTTTCGAGCCAGCCGCTTCCGGCTTGTTGCTGGGGATAGCGAACTGCACTTCCCCAAGTTCCAACTTCTGTTTCAGAACATTTGCCTGCAGCGCCAGGGAACTGGTCCTGCCACCGCCCGACCACTGGGCCGCGCTGCCGGGCGGCTTGCGAACTGAGAACACCGCTTCCACCTCGCCCGTCGCGGTCAAGTCGACGGGAAGATCTTTCTTGGCATGGCGGGCAAAAGCGACGACGCGCGCAGCGGGAATATGATCTTCGGCGATGTCCCACTCGTAGCCGCCGCCTGGTCCCCAGCCTTGCGCGTCTCCCCGCACTCGCAGAAGTCCGGCGCCGACCGGCGATTCGCAGCGGACGTCATAGAGCGAGTCATTCATGGAGGAATAGGTTGCCGTGCAGTGGGTTCGCAATCGCAAAGCCTCGCCCAGGGCAATGTCGTAGCGGCGGAAGTCGTCGACTTGTGCGTCGAGGGTAATCCCCAAAGCCGCAGGCGTCCCAGTCAGGATCGCGCCGCCGCGAACATCTCCACGCCAACCGCGATCGCGTCCGTAGAAGAGTTTTGTGAGTTGCCCCAGCGGGCCATCGTTGAAGTTTAGCTTCAGGTAAATTGGCGTCTCGCGCAGGTTGGGAGCGCGCTGGAACCGCCCATCAAGTTTGAGGGTGCCGGTATCGTTGATCGCAACATCGGTGCGAACGGGGCGCGCTTCTACTCGAAAGCCCCACAGGTTCTCCGACTCCAGCCACAGGGCAAAATCGGCATCGGTGAAGGCGAACGCCTTCTTGACGTTGCCCAGCTTGAAGTTGATGCGTCCGCTCGACGCCTCAACATAAGGAAAGCGCGGGCGCGTCTGGGGCCGCTTCTTGGCAGTGGGCGCAGGACTGGATTGCGATGCCCGTTCCACCAGTTCTTCCAGGTTCCAATGGCCATCGGCGCGACGCACCAGGTTCAGGCTGGGATTGTCGAGATCCAGTGTGCCGATCTCCAGCCGGCCCCGCCACAGCGATGTCAGACGGAGATAAACCGTGACCGTGTCAGCCCGCAGCATCGGCTCAGCCCCATAGCTGGGGTTTTCGGCAACGACAAAGTTGTCGAGCACGACTCCCGGGCGCGGCAGCAACTTGAGCTCAATATTGGAGACCGTCACCTCGCGCCCCAGCGCCCGGCTGATGGCGCCGGCTATCCGGCCGCGATACCGGTTCACATTGACGAACGGAGGCAGCACCAGGGCCAGCAGGAAAACCAGCCCGATCGCCCACATCATCCGCCGTGACCTACGGCCTGGCATCAGTGCACCACGTGGAACATTCGGGACCAGCGGGTGTGGTCGAAGAAGTGGATGACGATGTTGAACATCCAGGCAACGCGGTCACCAATGCTCTGGCGTTCGTACTCGTCGCGCGGCGTCACGAACGACCAGTAGATAAACATGGGGCGCCCGATCACATTTTCGCGCGGAACCAGGCCCCAATAGCGGCTGTCGAGGCTGACGTCGCGGTTATCGCCCATGGCAAAGTAGTGTCCGGGCGGTACCACCAGATCGCCGTTCTGCACATACGAGGGCAACGTATCCCGCCACTCTGGCGTCACTTGTTCGTATTCGCCGGGAGGCACGTTCGGAAAATTATCGCGGTAGCTGTTGTAATCTCCCTGACGGATAACGTATGGCTCCTTTAGCGCTTCCCCATTGCGGTAGACCACGCCATTCTGCAAATGAATGCGATCGCCCGGAACACCCATGACACGCTTGACCAGATACAAACCAGGCTGCGCCGGCGCGATGAAGACGAACACATCGCCGTGTTGGGGATCGCGGTAAGGTATCAGCTTGCCGATCCACTTGGTCGCGGGCGCCAGCAGAATCCGATCCACGAAGAGGTGATCGCCGATCAATAGCGTGTTTTCCATCGAACTCGATGGAATGGTGAAGGCCTGCAGGGTGAAGGTAATGATAAAAAGCCCTATCACCAGGATGATGGCAATCGAGGCGATAAACTCGGGTGTGGTCTCCTTGGGCTTATCGGGTTTCACCGGTTGCTGCGGTTGCACCGGCTGCGCTTTTTCCTTAGCGGCCTTCCCAGGTTTCTTGGTCGTAGGCAAATTCGTTTTTCCTCGGAACACTACGTTCCCTTACGAGCGGGCTGATCCGATCAGCCTTCAAGAGAGCGCTGATTATGTCAGGTCTTGAAGGGGACGGCCTTCAGGCCGTCCGTAAATACCCCCAGAAAATTGGGCTTTAGCCCCGTGTTTAGGGAGCCGTGTCACTGAAACGTTCCCTCAAGGGCCGATGCCCAGGCCTTAATAGGGCGCAGGACGGCGTGGCTTATTCCGCGCCCCTCAAAACACCCGGCGCTCTATTGCGGAATCCGCAGCATCCGATGCCAGCGCAGGCCACTTAACATTTGCGTGACACTTACCGTCAGATTCGAAAGTTTATCAGACCGCCGCTCACCTGCCATTGCCGTCTCCGTGCGGTTGATCGACCAGTAGATCAGCAGCGGACGTCCCACCACGTTTTCCTGCGGTACGAAGCCCCAGTAACGCGAGTCATAGCTGTCATCGCGATTGTCACCCAGGACGAAGTACGATCCTTCGGGCACGATCAGCTCGCCATCGTCCATCAGCCTTTGCACCTGAAGAAACCATTTTGCCGAACTCCTGTCGCCATAAAGGCCGCCGTCGGGAAAGTTGTCGCGGAAGCGATCGCGCCAGGCCCAGTTGAACATGGCATAGCCGTCGTCCTGGCGGATTCCATTGACATAAACATGCTTGTTGACCAGCCGCAGATGGTCGCCCGGAACAGCGACGACCCGCTTCACGAAGTGCTGGCGCGGATTGACCGGATAACGAAAAACGATGATGTCTTGCCGGCGGATAGGCCGATAGGGTAGCAACCAGTTCCACAGACGTGAATGTCCGTAATGCGCTTTGTCTACCAGCAGATAGTCGCCAACCAGTAGCGTCTTTTCCATCGACTCGGAGGGAATCTGGAATGCCTGCACCACAAACGTAATCACGAAGACCGCAATCACAATAGTGCCGGCGAACGACTGCAACGAATACAGGCCGCGCGCGGTCCCCGCCGGAGCCGCCGCTGGCTGCTCTGCAGAAATTGTCTTGATTGCTTCTGAGGTACCCACTTCACTCATGACGGCTCGGAACTCTTTGGGCTCGCCGCGATGCCTGCAACTGCGGAGCGGCCTTCTAACAATTGTAGACGTTCCCATGCCAGACGCGCGGCCGCTTGTTCGGCAGCTTTTTTCGTGCTCCCCTCGCTGCGGCAAACAAAACCCTCCCCACCCGCCGGCGACGCCGGGATATGCGCCTCGATGGTAAACATCTTGCGGTGGTCGGGACCCTCCTCTTTCACCATCAAGTAGCGGGCCTGCGGACGCCCGCTGGCGTGGATGGCCTCCTGCAGCGCCGACTTGTAGTCCATGACAGGAAGCGTCTCGCTGCCGTGCTGGTGCACTTCGGCAAGCTCGGGCTCCAGGATATTTCGGAGGATAAAACGATGCGCCGCGTCGAGGCCGGCATCGAGAAACAGGGCAGCAATGATGGCCTCCAGGGCATTCACCAGCAGCGCGCTCTTGTTGCGCCCGCCGCTGCGCTCCTCGCCCCTGCCGAGCCGCAAATAGTCGCCGATCTTGAGCTCGCGCGCCGGGCGCAGCAAGCGGCGCGCGCTCACGATGTGGGCCCGCAACTTCGACAACTCGCCTTCCTGATACTCGGGAAACTGGCGAAACAGCTCCTGACTGATGACGAAAGACAACACCGCATCGCCCAGGAACTCCATCTGCTCATTGTCGAATTCCACCGCGGGCAGGCCGCCCGCCGCATTCTGCGACTCCAGCTCGCGGGCATAAGAGGCGTGGGTGAGCGCCTGATCGAGGAGATCATGGTTGCAGAAGACGTGGCCCAGCGCCTGCTCCAGAGCCCTCGTGTCGTTGGCACCCGGTTTCATTTTGTTATCCGATGTTGCCGTCAGCAGGTAGAGCGCGCCTTTAGGGCCGCGTTCCGAACACCCAGAAACCTCCGCTGCAAGGGCCAAGGTCCGCGACCTCGGCGCCCGAGGAAATCTCCGACTCCCGCCAGACGCCGGCCTGAAGGCCGGCTCTACCTATCGCCCTCTAACGGCTAGTGAGGCGTGCTCGGCGAAGTCGGGGCCGACGAGTGAATCGGCTGCATAGCCGGTGCCGGCGTTGCCGGATTTCCTGCTGGAGCCTGTGCGCCGATCAGCTTCTGCAGACGCGCCTGTTGCTGCTTTGCCAGGTTCTGCGCCGGCGTTCCGTCCTTGGCATATTGCACCGCCTTGTTGGCTGAGTCCAGAGCCTGCGGATACTGCTTCAATTTGTCCTGGGCCACGGATAGCCGCAGATAGAGCACTGCTTCGGGGTTGCCCTTGCTGATCTCAACCGCCTTTTGCAGGTTCTGCTCCGCCGAAGCGTAATCATTCTTGTTCATATCGACCATGCCGAGCGTGTCATATGCCATGGTCAGAATGCTATGTTTTGCGGCCTCAACTCTAGCCGGATCGGCATTGGCTGGAACCAGGAGCCCGGTATCGATGTTGTCGATGGCAGCGTGCGCGTCCTTGGCGGCTTCAGCCAGGCGCTGTTCGCGATCAAGGTCGGTATCGCGGGTTGACTCGGCCAGCGCCGAGGCCACTTGCACCAGCGGCACTGGATTCGTCGGGTCGGCGGCAATGGCCAGACGCCCGGTGACGACGACCTTCTCGGTGTCGTTCGACTGCGCGAAAAGATTCATCGCGCGCTGGTACAACGACGCCCGCAACTCGCTGGTCGGATACTTAGCGGCAAAGTCGTCGGCCGCAGCTTCCAGTTGCGCCGGATCGGTCTTGGCGAACGCGTCCTGATAGGCTTTCAGCTCCTCCTGGGACTTTGCTTGCAGAACCCGGTGGCTGCCGCCCACCGGCGGAGCTTGGACGTTGCCCTGAGTCTGGGTAGGTGCACTGCCTTGGGCCGAAGGACTCGTGCTCTGGGTTGACGCCTGCCCTGACGCCTGGGCCAACGACGCCATTGCGGCCAAAAGCACAACCGATAGGATTGCTGTCGATCTCATAATTTTCCCTTTCTGCTCGAAGCCGGCCGCCGCTTCCGAATGCCGGGCCTATTGATCGTTGTGCTCAGCCCTTGG
The DNA here is from genome assembly GCA_963789245.1 of uncultured Acidobacteriaceae bacterium. GTDB lineage: Bacteria > Acidobacteriota > Terriglobia > Terriglobales > Acidobacteriaceae > Bog-257. Next base: position 190,757 of record CAWBKE010000013.1, read on the forward strand.
GGGCTCGTAGGGTTGCTGCAATCCGCGTTCAGCGGAGCTCTTGGCATCAGGCGGCACGTCATGGGTTGCAAGTGCCGCTTTGTACTGCGCCACTGCGCTGTCCCGTTCGCCCTGCAGGTCGAAAATACGTCCCAGATAGATGTGGGACCACGCGATTACGTGCGGATCGTTCCCCGCATCCAGCGCCTTCTGGAAATCGGTCTGCGCGCCTTGCATGTCGCCGCTAAAGGTGGCCACTTTGGCTAGCACGAAGTAAGCGCGGCCTGGATCTTCATTGGATCGAAGGCTATCTTGCGCCAGCTTGCCAGCCTCCGCCGGATTGCCGCTGGCTAAAGCGCTCTCCGCCAAATCGATCTTCTTCCGGGCGGCGCGTTTCGAGGCCTGCATCACCTCCGGCTCCGACTTGCTGGCAAAGGTAATTTCGCTGGCCCGTTTCTTCTCATGCGCGACGTCGATGTTGTGCAGCCAGTCGGGAAACGCGTCCTGCAGACCCGTGCCCTCCTTTTCGAAATCGCGTAACTGCTCGTAGAAGTAGTGGGTCAGGACAAAGCCCTCTGTCTCGTCCCGCTGCACCAGCGCCAGGCGCTCCTTTTCCGGCAGCTTGGCATCAGTGCGCGCCTCAATGGCTCGAATCAGGCACTCAATGACTAGCAAGCCCATGTCCGTCTTATACTCTTCCGCCATGGGCGCGGTTTGTACGGACAGCAAGATGGGCTTCATTCGCTCCAGTGCGGTGCCGCGCTTCGCGATCAGCGGATCCAGCACAAAGTGCAGATAGGTATGCCGCAGCGCTTCCATGTGGATGTTATCCGCCAAAGGCGAAACCACAACGAAATAGAAATCCTGCAGATAGTTGCGGGAGTTCACCTGCCCGGGGGCGATCATCGGCTCTAAATACACATTGAAGCTGCGCCCCGCATATCCGGAGATCGGCAGCCGCAGGTAATGGTCGGTGGAGCTGATCATCTCGGAAACCGGCCCGTGGTATTGATCGATCAAGGCCAGATATTCCGCCTGGTGCTTCAGCCAGATCGAGTGCAGCTTGGCGGCGGCATAATAATCCTTCACCAATGGAACGAACCCCAGAACGTAAATCGCATCCGGCGGCAGGTCCGCCTCTTTTAACTTGGGAGAGAAATCTGGAGGCGGCCCAAGGTTGAGGGCCAGCGATACGTACTGCGCGAGATCATGGGTTGCGTCGCCCTGGCGATGGTCCCGATAGAAGCGGCACATTTCTTTGGCGGCGGCAGATGCGGCAGGAGATTTGCTGGCTTCGACCAGGTCGGCGCGCACTTCCATGCGGATTGGCGACGAAGACTGCAGTTCCTGGTCGTAACCGCAGACATTCATGGCGGCAACGACGCTGAACAGCGTCTCGCTTACGTCGAGCGTAGCTCTCGACTGCGCCGCGGCTGCACTACTCAGCCACGCCATGAGAACGGTCAAAATAACGGTCCGGAGAAAAGCGCTCAGCGGGGCCTCCCGATCGCTGCTAGCTTAGCAACAGAGACCATCAGCACCGATCTAGCAAGGCCAAGAAGGCCTCACGAGTGATGCCCGACGTTTGTATCAAGTTCGTAATAATGTCCAATCCTACTTCGTCGTACTGCGGCACAATCAGCGGACGCGCCACGCCCGGTTTCTCCAGCTTAAGGTGGCTTCCTCGTTGGCCGGCTTGCTTGTAGCCAATCTGCTCAAAGACGCACACGAGTTTGCGCCAGGGAAGCGGAGTCAGGCGCGGCATCCGGCAGTCTTATCAAACCCAAACGGAATGGGTATGGGGAAGTGAAAAGCGCCTTCCGGAACCTTCGCGGATCGTTTGCCGGAGTTGCTACCGTTAACGACAGACCAGCCCAGTTCGCGCATGGCCTGCTCAAACGTTCCTCGTTCGAAGCAACTCACCATAAACAGAGAACAAGCTTCCTTCAGGTTCTCTTTGGCTTCCGTCGAGGACCTTCCCTGAGTAGTTATGTCCAACGGAGGGCAGTGTGCTACATACCAGTGACCTTGTCGTTTGATGACACCGAAAAGTTTGAATTCCGCTTGTACCGACTTACGCATAGACCCGCCACACGGCGGAGCTTGTTCTCTGGACTCCGCCGTTTTCAATTATGACATGCCAGTGGCTCAGAAAGTCTGCCTGCTACCCCTTGACCTGCACCTTGGAGAAGGTGAGGATCACTCGGCTGGAGGTGGGTTGACCGAAGGCGGTTGCCGGATTAAACGTCGTGAAGATCAGCATGTTCTTCAATTGGGGAAGAATCGCTTCCGCATTCTCCGGAGCGGAGAGGACGCGGTAATCCAGAACCCGGCCATCGGGCCCGACGTAGGCTTCCACCACCAGAGAATCCGTGTTCGCCACGCCCATCGACAGCTCGAACGGAGTCGACTTCAGCTCCGCCGGGGTGTACAGCATCGTAGGCACGTCATTGGATGCGCGTACTTGTGCCGGATAAAGGAAGCTGATCAGCAGCCCAAAGATAATGAGCGTGGTGACCAGCCCGGCTGTCGCCGGGACCATGGTGGCGTTGAAGGCGTTTTCCCACCGCACTCGTAAGCTGTCCCAACGCGAGCGCCGGGAATTGGCGAGTTCCTGCGAAAGTGCCACCCGCAGCTTCAAGGCGAGATCCGGCGGAGCTGCCTGCCTGCCCAACGAGCCAACCAGAGACTGCGTGCGCTGCACCGAGGCAAAGCGAGCGGCGCATTCCCCACAGGCGCGCAGGTGTTCATCCATCTCGGCCATCTGGCGGCGCGTGACGGCACCATCCAGGTAAGACGACATGAGTCTTCTTGCAACTGCGCACGTCATGGTAGAACCTCAACTTCGCGGCCACCAACCGGGCCGCTGCGGCGTCTGTTCGCACGCGCCTCGCCAGCTTCCATTCCGAATGCCGGCAAATGTCTCTCCAAACGTTTGCGCAATGCCTCTCGCCCGCGAACCAACCTCGACTTCACCGTCCCCAGCGAGATCTGCATCACCTCGGCAATCTGCTCGTAGGAAAGCTCTTCGACATCGCGCAGGATTACGGTCGTGCGATATGGTTCGGCCATGGCCCTTAGTTCCGTCTCCACCCGCTCCCGCAATTCGTCCTCGAAGACGTTCTGCAAAGGCGACTTGCCTTCGTCCACGAGGATATCTTTCATGGCAGACAGACGGTTTCCTTCGTCGCGGTCGGGGTCGGCCTCAATCGAAGTCTCGCGAAACTTGTGACGAAACCACCAGCGCCGGCGGTTCGAAGCCTCATGTAAGGCAATGCGGTAGATCCACGTCTTCAAGCTGGAATCGGCATTGAAGCTCTTGATTCCGCGGAAGACTTTGAGGAAGACTTCCTGGGTCGTATCGGCGGCGTCGGAAGGGTCTTCGAGGACCCGGTAAATCAAACTGTAAACGGGCTGGTTGTAATGGGCGATGAGCCAGGAAAAAGCCGCTTCCGATCCGGCCTTTAGTTCGGCCACAACGGAGGCTTCTTCGGTGCGGACTCCAATCGCACTTGCCAGGTCACTCAATATTGTTGCTCCCGCCACGGGCGGCACCTCAATGATAAATACTTTCGCGACCTGCAACAACCAGCTACGACAACACTCGACGCGGTAACATCGCTTTTCGTCCCAATTCAGAAACAGCGCTCCGTACAGACGCCTACGCCATCGCCCGGAAGAGGACTAGTTTGTTAGACCCCGCGCAGCGACGGAATGTTCCCAGGAAGTCGGCGAGAGTGATACACGTAGGTGCCAGAAAAGCCGCTATTGCTGTTTCGTGTCAGGTGCCGCGCTGCTGCTCGCGGAACCCGGCGCAGAATTCGAACTGCCAGTGTTGGGCGTCGTGGATTTCGGCGCTGGCTTTTTCTTGTGGATCGCCGTCTTTTTCGCGGGTTCGGTATCGTCGACGACCACTTTCTTGCGAGGTGTCGATGCCGCCGACTGCTGTTTCAGCGTACGAACTTGGGCGCGCAACTGATTCAACTCCAACTGAGTCGAGGAAGTAAGTTTTTCCAATTCGTCGCCCAGATTGCGCCGCACGGAATCAATCACTCCAAGTTGCTGCGTCAGCGCATCGTAATCGCTCCGTGGGCCGAACGCGCCAGCCGACTCGGTCAGAGAAGCAAATACGTCATAGAGAGCATCGAGATTGCGATACAGCTTGAACTCCGCATTCACGTCCTGCGGGGCGCTCCGGACATTGTCGATCAGGCCCGGCAAAGCCGTGGTCAAGTTTCGCTGGACGGAATCGGCATTGCCTTGCGCCTGCTGCTTGGAACTGCTGTCCGCCTTCCACTTCTCGATCCGCATGTGTGCGAGGTCTACATTCGCCTGCGATGCCGCCGCTTGCAGGCGGTCCAGATCCGCGAGGATTGGAGCCGTAGACGCACTCCTGGCGCGCACGCCGCTCGGCGGAGGCGCGGTTGCCGTCTGCCCGAATGCCACTAAGCTTAGAGAAAACAGAAGTAATAGATTTTGAGCAATTCTCATCGTGCTCTCCAGAAACGACGTTGGGGGCGCAAGAGCAACAGACGAGGTGGAACCACAGTTTATCAAGAAAGGCAATGGGTTGGAACGCCGCGCTGGCGAGTCGCTCCTGCCGTGTTGTGGCAAGCGGGGCGGATTCGGAGACGCTTCAGTTGTCTGTATAATCTTGAGTTTGCACACCTCATCTCAGGAGCTCTGATTGCAACAGGCAGAGATCGGCATTATCGGCGGCAGCGGCCTGTATTCCATGCCGGGGTTCAGCGACCTCCATGAATTATCGCTGGAGACCCCATTTGGCGCGCCTTCCGACGCCTATGTGCTCGGGACCCTCGCGGACCGCAAGGTCGCCTTCTTGTCGCGTCATGGCCGCGGGCATCGTTTCATGCCAACTGAGATCAACTATCGCGCCAACATTCACGGCTTCAAACAGCTTGGCGTGGGGCGCGTGCTTTCGCTCTCCGCCGTGGGCTCGTTGAAGGAAGAGCATCGCCCGCTCGACTTCGTCATTCCTGATCAGTTTGTCGATCGCACGCGCCATCGCGTCGACACCTTCTTCGGCGACGGCCTGGTCGTGCACATCGGCTTCGCTGAGCCCATCTGCGGCGAAGTGGCAAATGTTGCCATCGACGCCTGCCGGCGCGTCGGCGTCAACGTCAAATCCGGCGGCAGCTACCTCAACATGGAGGGTCCACAGTTTTCCACCAAGGCCGAATCCAATCTGTACCGCAGCTGGGGCCTTGATGTCATCGGCATGACCAATCTCACCGAGGCACGGCTGGCGCGCGAAGCGGAGCTTTGCTATGCCACCGTCGCAATGGTGACCGATTACGACTGCTGGCACGAAACACACGATTCAGTCAGCGTCGATCAGATCGTCGCTGTGCTGCTAAAAAATGCCGAGCACGCTTGCAATGTGGTCCGGGAGGCGGTCGCCGCAATGCCGAACACGCGAAGCTGCAAGTGCGGCTCAGCCCTGAAGAACGCCATCATCACCCAGAAGAACACAGTGCCGGCAGCCACTCTCGATCGGTTGCGGCTGCTGGTTGGTAAGTACTTTGACTCCGAGCAGAAAGCGGGAACATAGCTCTTGTCCATCTTGGTCGTTGGTTCGGTTGCGTTCGATACCCTGAAAACCCCTTACGGCGAGCGCCAGAAAATCCTGGGCGGAGCGGCTACGTATTTTTCGCTTTCCGCCAGCTATTTTGCCGACGTGCGCGTGGTGGCCGTCGTGGGCGAGGATTTCACGCCTGAAAACGAAGCCGTGATGAATAAGCGCGGCGTCGACACACGCGGCATCCAGCACGCGAAAGGGAAGACTTTCCATTGGACCGGCGAGTACGGCGAGAACGTCAACGAAGCCAAAACGCTCAACACAGAACTTAACGTTTTCGAAGCTTTTGAGCCGTCGATTCCCGCGGAGTATCACAACTCCGAATTCCTCTTTCTCGCCAATATCGACCCCGTGCTGCAGACCCGCGTCCGCGACGCGATGCAGAACGCGCAACTGGTCGGCGGCGACACCATGAACTACTGGATCGGCGGCCATCGCCAGAACCTGGACAAAATGCTGAAGCGCGTCGATGTACTGTTGATCAATGACGGCGAGGCCAAGATGCTGGCCGGCGACAACAGCCTGCCACGCGCTGCTCGGAAGGTAATGGAGATGGGCCCGCGCGCCCTGGTCATCAAGCATGGAGAATACGGCGCGACTATTTTCTTCCGCGACGGCGAGTTTGCCGGAGGACATCATCCCTTCCGCGCTCCCGCCATGCCGCTGGATGAGGTCCGCGATCCCACCGGTGCCGGCGACAGCTTCGCCGGTGGTTTCATGGGATACATCGCGTCACAAGGCGAAGTCAATCGCCGCGTGCTGAAGCATGCCATGTTTTACGGCAGCGTCATGGGCTCGTTTGCGGTCGAACGCTTCGGTACCGAACGGCTGCAGTCGCTAACTCGCGATGAAATCGACGAGCGCTTCGCCATCTTTCGTGAGCTGACTCACCTGGACTAGCAAGGCCGGTCGTTGGCGGATGTGCCCTGCATCAGGACTTGGTTGCGGAGTCTGGCAATGAAGGCGTGCGAAGGGTTACACTTCACCTAATGGCTCTACACGTGACACCGGAAACGGAAGCTAAGCTGGACGAACTGGCGCTGCGCACTCGTCGTGGCAAAGACGAGTTATTAGAGGAGGCCGTAAACCATCTACTGGTTTATAACGAGTGGCTCGAACGCAAAGTTAGAAGTAGCCAGGCGGGGGCGGAGCAAGGCCACATCGTTCCGGACGAGGACGTCCGTGCCTGGATTGAGCAACGGGAACGCTCCTGAATGCGGATCGAATGGTCCTGGCGTGCAGTCGCAGATCTGAAGACAATTTCTGAATACATCGAGCAAGACCGCGACCTCTCTACCGCCAACCGAGTTACCCGAAACATCTATGACACAATTCAGGGCCTTCTAACGATGCCGAATCGCGGCCGTTCTGGTCGGGTCGAAGGCACGCGAGAATTAGTAATCGTGCCATCGCCCTACATCGTGGTTTACCAAGTGTTTCCAGAGCGAGTGCTGGTCCTCAATATCGTGCATGGAGCGCAGAGGTGGCCGTAGAAGAGGGAACGGAGGGAAAGCAGGACAAAGGCGTTCGAGGCGATCCCGCCCGGAAACGCAATGACCTTGCTGCTCTGCGACGGGGTTTCGCCCAGCAGCGCAACGAGGCTCGCCTCACTCTGCTGCTCGCGGCGCTTTCCATTGCGACCCTCCTCTATTACTACGCTCATCAGCAGATCCTGCTTTACGGCGACGCCGTAGCCCATCTCAACATTGCGCGACGCGTTGTCGACAACCGGCATCCGCTCGAGTCCTATGGGCAGCTCGGCACCGTGTGGCTCCCGCTGCAGCACATTGCTATGTTGCCGTTCGTCTGGGTGAATACTCTGTGGCAGAGCGGAATTGCCGGTGCGATCCCCGGCATGGTGGCCTTCGTTCTCGGCACGCTCGGCGTCTTCCGATTGGTGAGTGCTCGCGCCGGGCAACACCCCGCGTACTTTGCCGTCGCTATCTACGCCCTCAATCCCAACCTGCTTTACATGCAGACCACGGCGATGAATGAGCCCATCTTTCTGGCTTTCTTCATCTGGGCGCTGGTTTATCTTGACGAGTTTCTTCGCGCCACGTCTCGGAATCGTGACGCCACCGTGGCTCAGCCTGAAATGAAGCCGCGGCGCGCGCTCGAATATTGCGGCATCATGATGGCCGCAGGTGCTCTCACCCGCTACGACGGCTGGTTTGCTGCGGCTGTCCTCGGCGTCATCTTGACATGGGTGTTCGTCGTTTGGCGCCAGCGCATAACCGATCCGCGTCTGTGTCGCGCAGCAACCAAGTCGTTCCTGGAAGTCCTGCTGCTCAACGCCCTGGTGCCCGTCTACTGGCTGATTTACACCTGGGCCGTTTCCGGCAATGCTCTCGACTTCGCCACCGGCCCTTACTCGGCGAAGGCCATCGCTCTGCGATCAACCGTTCAGGGATCGCCGCCGTATCCGGGGCAACATCATGTCATCACTGCCGGGCTGTACTTTTTGAAGGCCGCTCAACTCAACATGGGATCATCGCTGTTGGGCCACGTGATGTTGGCGCTCACTTTACTCGGCACAGCTCTCGCCGTCTGGCGCTTTCGACGCTATGGAGTTTTTCTCCTACTTTGGTTGCCGCTGGCCTTCTATGCTCTGTCAATCGCTTATGGCAGCGTGCCCGTCTACATTCCGGTCTGGTATCCGTTTTCGTACTACAACGTGCGTTATGGATTGGAATTGCTGCCGGTGTTCGCGGTCTTCCTCGCCGTGCTGGCTGGTTACGTTGCTGAGAAAGCAAGCACCACGCCTATGCGAGTCGTTGTCTGGGGCGCGTTGATCGCATTGGTTGCTGCGGGCTGTGTTTCTGTCTACGCCGAGTCACCCATCACTTTGCGCGAAGCCATCGTCAATTCACGCGGTCGCATTGCGCTGGAACAAGGGCTGGCAAATGTCCTCGAGCAGATGCCGCCGTCTGCAACTCTCCTGATGTATGAAGCCGAACACGCCGGAGCGCTGCGTTTGGCAGGCATTCCGCTGCGTCACGTTATCTCGGAAGCCGAGCATCCCGACTGGGAACTGGCGCAGCTCGATCCGGCCCAGCATGCCGACTATGTCGTCGCCTGCGAGGGCGATCCGGTGTGGGCAGCGGTGCGACACCACCATGCGGAGCTTACGCAAATGGTTTCGATCACCGTTCCCGGGCAATCAAGCTGCACGATTTATAAGCCCAAGTAGGCGATGCCTACCGTAACGTCACGAATTCTTCGTGCGTGATGCAGAGTTGTCGAAGGATTTTGAAGCACAACGGCGGTCCTATTTCGCGGCCACCGTGGAGAGGAATCGTCACGGCGCGACCATCAGGGTGGTGCCAGCGCTCGTGGCTGCCGGTCTGCCGAGTCTTGAGAAAGCCCAGCTTGCGGGCGACACTCTGAAATTCTCGCGCCGTAGCGCTAGGCATGTACGATTTCGGTTGAGTCGGCCGGCAGCGGAATGCGCTTTTCCCGATACTCCTCTGCGATCATCTGAAACACTTCGGCCAACTCTCGCAGGGCTTCTTCACGGCTAGGCATGAGAGCATAGCAGCCGGGAATAGCGGGTATCTCGGCAACCCAGGAGTTGTCCGGCTGGCGGTACAAAACTGTTTTGTAGTCTTCGAGCTTCATGCTCAATTTCGTCTAAGTCTAGCATGGCTCTTGGCGACTCTGGCATCCAATATCCCGCTCGCTCCGCCTTTGCTACAATCCGCGCAGCGCGACCTGATATGGCGAACATCCCATTTGTAAAAGCGACAGCCTGTGGCAATGATTTTCTGATCATCGACTTTGCCCACGCTCCCAACGACATTTACTCCTTTACGCGCCGCATTTGCGATCGCCACAATGGCGTTGGCGCCGATGGTGTGGAGTGGGTACTGCCCGCCAAGGATGCCGACCTGCGCGTTCGCTTGCTGAACTCCGATGGCTCCGAGGCGGAGATCTCGGGCAATGGAACGCGCTGTGTCGCGGCCTGGTATTGCGCGGAAAACCATCGCAGCTCAGTGGTGATTCGCACCGGTGCTGGCCTCAAGACCTGTGAGCTCAAAGCGCGTGACGGAAACAATTTTGAGTTCCGCAGTTCCATGGGCGCGCCCGAGGTAGGCGACGAATTTCCCATCAAGTTTACCTATGGAGAAATCACCGGCACGCCGGTTTCGATGGGCAATCCGCACTACGTTGTCTTTGTTCCGGAATTCGAGCTGGGCTGGCAGGCCGTGGCCGATCAGATCTCCAAGCATCACGACTTCAAGCACGGAATGAATGTCGAGTTCGTCAGGATTCTGAACCCCGGCGAGATCGAAGTCCGCTTCTGCGAACGCGGCGTGGGCGAGACCATGTCGTCCGGCACGGGGTCATGCGCCGCTGCCGTCGCGTCGATTTACTCCGGCAAGACGAAGTCGCCGGTGCGTGTACAGGCTCCCGGCGGAGTACAAACCGTGGACTGGAACGATGAAGTGTTTCTCACCGGCCCCGCGACCCTGCTCTGCCGCGGCGAGTTTTTCATTTAAGATTAGCGGTCTACATGACTCAATCTGGCCAGCCCCATCGCGTCCGTCCTCCGGCTCTAAAGTCCGGCGATACCGTGGGCATCATTGCTCCGGCCAGCGGTTTCCGTCGCGACGATTTGGAAGCGGGTTGCGCCGAACTGCTGCGACTGGGTTACCAGCCGTTCTATCTGCCTTCCATTTTTGAGCGCCAACTATACTTCGCCGGACCTGTGCGGCGTCGCGTGGACGAACTGCACCAGATGTTCTCACGGCCTGAGGTGAAAGCGATTTTATGTGCGCGCGGAGGCTACGGCGGTAATTACCTGCTCCCGCATCTCGACCTGGAATTGATCCGCGCGAATCCAAAGATCTTCGCCGGCTGCAGCGACGTCACCACACTGTTGACTTATCTCTGCGATGCCGCAGGACTGGTGACCTTTCACGCCCCCATGGTGGCAGGCGACCTGGCTCGCCCCGGCGGCGTCGACGAGGCGAGTTGGCTCACGGCGCTTTTCTCGGGAGAAGCCTATCGGCGAGAGTTCAGCGCTGACGACGTGCAGCCCTTGGCGGCAGGAAGCGCGACCGGAGTGCTCTATGGGGGTTGTTTGTCGCTGCTGTGTGCTTCGCTGGGAACCCCGTATGAGATTCGCACCCAAGGCACGATCCTCTTTCTTGAAGATCGTGCTGAACGCCCATATCGCATCGATCGCATGCTGATGCAGTTGAAGCTGGCGGGCAAGTTTGAAGGCGTGCAGGGAATCATATTGGGCGAAATGATCGATTGTGGCGAGCCCGACGCTCTGGATTACACGCTGCAAGACGTTGTGATGCGCGTTCTGGCCGACCTGCAGCTTCCGATAGCATTTGGGCTGAAGTCCGGCCATGTTTCCAGCGGCAGCATTACCTTGCCTTTCGGGGTCAGGGCAGAGTTGTCCGTTGGTAAGAGTGTTGCGCTGAGGTATGAGCCGGCTGTGCAAGGCGCGGTCTCTTGACGGTGGACTCCAGTCCGAGCGAATGGACCTGTGTTTCGACAAATATTCAATGAAGCCCAACCATGTTCACCTGATCGGTATTTGTGGTACCGCCATGGCATCGCTCGCCGGGATGCTCCAACAGCGCGGCTTCCGGGTTACGGGCTCTGACGCTGCGGCATATCCCCCAATGTCAGACTTCCTGGCATCCCTCGGCATTTGCGTCTCGCAGCCTTTCAGCCAGGACAACCTCCAGATTCAGCCTGCCTTGGTGGTCGTGGGCAATGCCATCTCGCGCGGCAACGTCGAGCTGGAATTCGTCCTCGATCAGCGCATCCCCTTCCAGTCGTTACCGCAGATTCTGCACGACGAGTTTTTATTGGATAAGGAGCGTCTGATCGTTGCCGGAACGCATGGCAAAACGACCACCTCATCCATGCTGGCGTGGATTTTCCAGCGCGCTGGCCGCGCCCCCAGCTTTCTGATTGGTGGAATTCCTGAAAACTTCGGTAGCTCGTTCGCTCTGGGGTCAGGACCTGAATTCATTTTGGAGGGCGACGAATACGACACCGCCTTCTTCGACAAGGGACCGAAGTTTCTACACTATTTTCCCGACGCGCTGATTCTTACCTCGGTTGAGTTCGACCACGCCGATATTTACAAGAGTCTTGACGAGGTGAAGACTGCATTCAAGCGCCTGGTCAACCTGGTCCCACGCCGTGGGTTGCTTATCGCGTGGGATGGTCACCCTGATGTTGACGAGTGTGTGAGTCGCGCCTTTTGCCGAGTCGAGCGTTACGGCTTTGCTGAAAGCTCTAACTGGCGAATCACCAGCGTCGAACATCTGCCGGCCGCAACTCGCTGGCGCGTGCTGCGCGATAACAAGGTCTGGGCTGAGTTCGAGTTTTCTCTTGCCGGCGAATACAACGTTTTGAATGCAACCGCCGCTGCCGCCACGGCAGCCAATTACGATATCGCCAGCGATGTCATCGCGGAAGCACTTCAAACATTCCGAAATGTGAAGCGACGTCTGGAAGTAAAAGCTGAGGTTCGCGGCATCACCATCATCGACGACTTCGCCCATCATCCCACGGCCATTACGCAGACGCTGAAGGCGGTGCGCGCTCGCTATGCAGGGCGGCGCCTTTGGGCGGTGCTGGAGCCACGCTCGAATACTCTTCGCCGCAGAGTCTTTCAGCACGAGCTGGCCGAAAGCCTCACCGTCGCTGATCAGGTTGTTCTCGCCGATGTCTTCAAGTCCGAGGCCATTCCCGAGCACGAACGGCTCGACCCTGCTGCGGTGGTTGCAGATTTGAATGCAAGCGGGAAGCGGGCGCGGCTGTTCAGCAATGCCGATGCGATCGTGGAGGCCATCGCCTCAGAGTTGCGCTCGGGAGACGTCGTCGCGATTCTTTCCAACGGTGGCTTCGGCGGCATCTATGAAAAGCTGCCGGCAAAACTCCAGTCACTAGACGAGGTCAAGACGACCGCGTGAAACGCTCTCGCACAGCAGTTCTAGCATGTTCGATGATCACTGTTCTCTTCGTGTTCACGGCTCGCGCCTCCGCCGAGACGCCGATAACTTGCGCCTCACCGGCCAGCGCCCAGCCCCAGCCGACCGAATACTTCGTCTCGCTGGCCGATCCAATTAAGCATCTGGCTCACGTCAGTATCCGTCTGCGACAGGGCGATGGCATCCGCATGCTGGAGATGCCCGTCTGGAACGCGCTCTACCAGGTGCGCAACTTCGCGGCGAACATCGAAGACGTGCGGGCACAGGATGCATCCGGTGCGCCTGCCGGCGTCTTCAACCGTAAAACCAGCGAATGGGAAATCACCGCGCCCGCTGGCTGCGTCGTGGTTAGCTACGACATTCACCTCGACTCGCCTGGCCCGTTCGGCAGCACTCTGAACGCCGACCACGGCTTCTTCAATTGGGCAATGGTCCTGATGTATTCGCCGGCCTTGCGCTCGCAAGCGGTCAGCATTCGCCTGCTGGACGCTCCCACAACGTGGGAGCTACGCGATTTACACATTCTCGGAGAGGCTGCGCCGGGTAAGGTCGATCAGGCGATTGGAATTGCCCGCGACTACGACGAGTTGGTGGACAGTCCGGCAGAGGTCGGCATCTTTCGCCAGTCGGCTTTTCAGCAGGATGGAGCAACCTACCACGTTGTGGTAGATGGCACTCCGGCTGACTACGATATGGCGAAGCTGGACGAGGTCCTGGCAAAAATCACCCATGCCGCGGTGGACTGGATGCAGGACCGTCCCTATGACGAGTACACATTTCTCTACCATTTCCCGCATGGTTATGGCGGAGGCGGCATGGAGCACTCGTATGGCACAGCGATCGACCTCAATGCCGACTTGCTGCGCAATGGTTTCATGCCGGTGGCCAGCGTCAGCGCCCACGAGTTTTTTCATCTGTGGAACGTGAAACGCATTCGCCCGCAATCGCTTGAGCCGATCGATTATCAGGGCGAGCAAGACACGCGCGCGCTGTGGTTCAGCGAGGGCGTCACCAGCACGGTTAGCGACATGCTGCTGGCGCGCTCGGGGCTTATCGATGAGCGGGGTTATCTGCAGCGTATTTCGGAAGAGATCACCGAGCTGCAGCGAAGGCCGGCACGGCAATGGCAGTCGGTGGAGGAATCGAGCCTCGACGCCTGGTTTGAAGGCATCGCGTTTTACCGCTCGCCGGAGCGGAGCATCAGCTACTACAACAAGGGTGAAATTCTCGGCATTCTGCTGGACCTGCGCATTCGCCGGCTAACCAATGGCGCTAAATCGCTGCGAGATTTGTTTCAGTGGATGAACCAGCATTACGCCAAGCAGCATCGCTTCTTCCCCGATTCCGCCGGAGTCCAACAGGCTGCGGAGACCGTCACCGGACAGAGCTTTTCTGATTTCTTTCACGACTACGTCGCCGGTGTGAAAGAGATTCCATACGACGATTTTGTTCAATTTGCCGGACTGCACATTGTTGCGAACCTAACCCAATATGCAACTGCCGGTTTCACCACTACGGCGAACCTGGGTGGCCAGCCGGAGGTAGTCCGGATCGATCCAAACAGCGACGCGCAACGCCTGGGAATCCTTGTCGGTGATCGTGTGACCAAGGTTAACGGTGAACCTGCCGACGCGTCTCTGGACGAAGAGCTATCGCGGATGCAGCCTGGAACGACCATCCGCCTTGAGCTGGAGAATCGGCGCGGAAAACGGGAGTTGGAATTGCGGCTCGCCGCGCGCGAAGAACACTCATACGAATTGCAGGACCTTGCGGCCGTGACACCCCAGCAGCGGTCACATCGTTTGGCGTGGATCCACGGCGACGACGAAGCTGGGGGCACTCATTGATTCGAGCGGTGGCGATATTGTGCTTCTGGGGATTCTCGATCCTACTGGTCGGGCCGCCGCTTGTGCTTTATGCCGCAATTACTGGCAATGCCGATTTTCTCTACCGCATAGCGACGGGCCTTGGAAGGTTGGGAGTGCTGCTGGTCGGCGTAAGAATTGAGATTCGCGGTCGCGAGCACCTGCAACCGGGCCGCACCTACATCTTCATGTCGAACCACGTGTCCAATCTGGATCCGCCGATTTTGATACCAAGTATTCCGGGACGCTGCTCGGTGCTGGTGAAGAAGGAGCTGTTTCGGGTTCCCGTGTTCGGCACAGGCATGAAGCTGGGCCACCTTGTCCCCGTAGACCGCGGCGATCATGAGGCCGCGATCGAAAGCGTTCAAGCCGCGATCAGGGTGATGCGCGAGGGATTACATATGGTGATTTATCCCGAAGGCACGCGCTCCAGCGATGGGCGTCTGCTTCCATTCAAGAAGGGGCCATTTCATCTGGCCATGGATTCGGGCGTGCCAGTGGTACCGGTCACTATGCTGGGAACTTTTGAGAGCTGGCCGAAGACGCGGTTTGCGCTACGGCCCGGGACGGCGACGGTCGTCTTTCATCCGGCCATCGATCCTCACAACTACAAGGATCGCGAGGCGCTCATGACGGCGGTCCGAAGCACCATCGCTAGCGCGCTGCCGCCTGAGCGCAGGTGAAGTCCTCGCGATGCGCGCGCTCCTACTTCTTCTCAATCAATCGCGCCGTTAGCACCGCGCCATCGCGGTCGTCGTGCAGCTTGATAGGGAAGATGAGCACATTCCAGGTCCAATGCGGACTTTTCTGAGGCAGGTGCGAGGCACCGCGAAATCCGCGGCGATCGATATAGGTTTCACGTGTCTCGACAACGGTGCGAATGATCTCGCGCCACTCGTCGCCCAACTGCGGAAACTGCTCGAACAGGTTCTTGCCGGCGAACCAGGCGCGTTTGTGGCCATTCATGGCGGCGAAGTAATCGTTGACAAACAGCCAGTTGCCACCTTCGTCGAGGACTTCCAGCACGATGTCGTCGCCCATCGCCATCGAAATACGCGAGTAGTAGAAATCGCGAGCATCCACCACCACCGGACGTCCTCGCTTTTTGGCCTCGAACGACCGCAGCGCGTTCACCAGGTCATCAACGGAGCTGTATCCCTTCAGCAAGTGCATATCGGCGATGCCACCGAATTTTCGCTCCAACGTCGCCGACAGAATAATGATCGGTACCTGCGGACGCTTGCGGCGCAGCGTCTCGGCCACGTCGGTGCCAAACTGACCTGCGCCCAAATGGTAGTCGAGCACGGCAATGTCGATGGCAGCCAGTTTGGATTCGGCCTCCTCGATCGAGCTGGAGGTCACCACGCGATAACCCTTCTGCCGCAGTATCGCGGAGCGCAACACCAGGTTCTCCTCGCGATCGTCGAGCAGCAACACGCGGATAGGATTAACAGGTACCGCTTGCGGACCAAGCTTCGACTCGCGTCCTGAATTGGAGACATCTTCGCTCATTAAGCAATTAGAAGCGTATGGGGTCGCTTGAGTGACTCTATTTCTGCCTGATCGCCGGTAAACCTTTTTTGACGAACAGTACCTTGACCGACCGGTCAGTCAGTCAGTCAGTCAGTCTTCTTTCTTCGTGGCCCGCTCATTGGTTGGCTGTCGGGCCGTCAAGTTTCGGACCGCTTTGGCCAGTTCTGGCAGCTTATTGAAGATGCTGACGGCGCGCAACCACTGTTTGTGATCGAAGGCCGGCGAGCCGCTCACCATGGTACCGGGAGGTATGTCTCCGTGGGTGCCGCTCTGCGCGGTAACAATCACGCCGTCGCCAATGTTGCAATGTCCGGCGACCCCCACTTGTCCGGCAAGAATGACGTTCTTGCCGACTACGGTTGATCCAGCCAGCCCCACTTGGGCGCACAGTAAAGTGTTCTCGCCAACGGCGGAGCCATGGCCGACCTGCACCAGATTGTCGATCTTGGCGCCGCGCGCGATGCGGGTCTCGCCGACGCTGGCGCGATCAATGCACGAGTTCGCCTGCACTTCGATGTCGTCCTCCAGCACCGCCGGACCGGATTGTGTGATCTTCTCCCAATGGTGGTCCCAGTGCTGGCCGTCGCGGGCGAAGCCAAAGCCGTCGCAGCCAACAATGACTCCGTTTTGCAGGATGACATTGTCGCCCAGCCGGCAGTACTCCCGCACCACGGAGTGGGCATGCGCAAAAAAATTCTTGCCTATTCGCACTCCGCGGTAGATGACAACGTGTGGGAGCAGGACCGCGTCATCGCCAACTTCAACGTCGTCGTCAATCACAACGTAGGCGGCGACATGCGCGTTGGCCCCGATTTTCGCAGTCGACGCAATCACAGCGGTCGGGTGCACGCCGGCTCCATATTGCGGAGCTCGGTAAAACAAATTAATAGCGCGCGCAAATGCGAGATACGGATTCTTGCTGCGCAACATCCCGGTCGGGATAGCGGGGAAGTCCTGGGAGACGATCACCGCCGAGGCGGATGTAGTTTTCGCGGCAGCAGCGTACTTGGAATTGGCGACGAAGGTGATCTGCCCGGCAGCGGCTTCTTCGATTCCGGCAACGCCCGTGATCTCGGTTTCCGGATTCCCGTTTTCCAGCGTGGCGTCCAGAGCGGACGCGATATCGGAAAGTTTCATTACGGTTTACCTGCGCGGCCATGCCGGCCGTTTCAGCTCCGGCGCGGCCAGTCTGCCGGTCGATCAGGATCGATGAGAGTGAAATCCTCATATACCCAAACTTCGGCATCGTCGTACAACTTGGTCAATGCGTCCTTTCTGGGGCCGGACTTGCTCCACGGTTGAAGATCGGCGTCCGGCTCGCAAAATGCCAAGTCCGTGAATCCCTGAGTTATAAGTTCGTCAGCTTTGACCAGGACTGCACCAAGGATGACCTGATCAAACGGCTGGAGTCCCAGGTTGAGGAATGACAACTCTGTGCATCTCACCAGCATTGGTTGGGTCAGATCAAAGACGTCTAACCCTGGATGATTTCTGAGAGATTGCAACGCATTATCCAGATTGTCGAGATCAGACCTGACCTTTGATTCCATTCTGTCGAGAACTCGCCGTACGGCTTCATCATCCCAGCTATCCACAGCTCCTTCTTGCCTCGCCCAGCGCAGAAATTTCCGCACCCGATCGGCAGTGGAACGGACTTGGTACTTTTCTTGCAGCGGACGACGGGCCTCTGAGATGCAGATAGCCGGCAGGTAAATTCTTATCTCTGCATCCGCAGCGCGACTCAGGAGTCTAACGGCTTCGGGAACCTTATGATGGGCCGGTGCGGCATAGTCCACTACCCAATTTGTCTCGACGAAGACGTGCCGCACCTAGCTGGCCCTTAGCTCTCTGGGGCCGGCAGCCCGAATCACTCCACCAATAAGCGCGGGCAGCACGTGTTCCGCCAACGCCTCCTGAGCCTCTGGCGCCAAGCCGCCAATGTCACGACCGGAAGCCATTGCCTCCAGCCACTGCTGAACATCCCGCTCAAAGAGAAATCCTGCTTCCGGGGATCGAGCACGTTGGCTGAAAGACTCGCCCGCCATTGTTGATGGAAACAAGCCGGCCGGGAGGTCAAGCTCCGAAACAAGCTTTACTGACTCGTTGGAAAAATCTATAAAACTGTCGCGATAAATCGACAGGTGCGTCGGCGTCACAATGAGGCCTAGGGGTGCGCTCATGCCCAACATGTAGTTTTTTAGGGCTGCTTCGTTCTGTTTTTCACGTCCGTCGCCCAACTTGGTTTCGACAACAATTCGCAAACGTGGGGAATCTTCGTCGGTGACGATGATGTCCGGTGCGAAATTCATAATAGAATCGTATTCCTTCCAATGGACTGTCACAACAACTGAATCCGCCAATCTCACGTAAACATTGGCACCTGGCGGGTATCTTCCGGCCGCCGGCCTCGCCGTCCGGACTTCTTATCACCGATTACGCCGATGACCGTCATCTCCGCCAGCGCCGAACGAGGAACAAAGATTCGCTGGGTATTGGAGTGAGCGTCCGGAGGAATAATGGAGAAGCCGTCGCCGCCTTCGTGCAGCAGGTCATTGGGCATCATGCCCTCGATAATTTCGTTGTCGCGAAAGCGCAGGCGCACCCACAACCCTTCCGTGCGCGGCCGCGAGGTAAAGGTCTTTCGCGTGAGCGACTCCGAGTCGCCAAACTCGCGCACAAAGTAGATGCCCTTCACATCGTGCAAGTCGATGGCAACAACGTTGCCGGCGGTATTCATCAGTTCCAGCTTGCCATCGGAGATGAAGGTCGCGCTGACATAGCCATGCACGCTATCGCGGTCCATCTTGCGAACGATGACCTTCTTGTGCGTTGTTGCCATAGTTGCGCGATTAGAGTGGCTGCACTAGCCCCGATTGTCGCACTTTTGCTGGAAATGTGCTCTTTTCCACCTCCGGTGTAGCCAAATTGTCAACCATATGTTATTGTTCGCTTTGCAGCGATCAAGGTGCAAAGCTCATATAAGTGCTGTCTTGAGAGCCAGTTGCCGTTTTGTCTAAAAATTAGTTGGCAATTTGAAAATGCAGAGCTCTCATTCTGGGCAGAGGCAGAGGGTTTAGGTCAAGCGGCCAGGAATCTCTGCCTGGATCCATACATCTCCGGTTTTCACCTTTAGAGTCATATATTTAGATGGCAGACTACATCTATAGCATGGAGACCCGGCTCACACCGGACCAGCAAAGTGGTGTGAACCTGGTGCAGGAAATTGCCCGTCATGCGGGGCTGAATCTTTATCTCACCGGCGGAACCATCCGCGACCTGATCACCGGTTTCCCGATTCGCGATATCGACCTGAGCATCCAGGGCAATCCGCTCAAGCTTCAGAAAGAATTGGAGAAAGCCGGCATTTCAGTGCAGGGGGTCGATGAAGACCTGCGAACTTTGCAGCTTCTGCTGCCGGGGAACGTGCGCGCCGAACTCAATATGACGCGCGCCGAGGCCTACGACAAGCCCGGCAAGCCGCCCGTGATCACGCCTGCCACCATTAACGAAGACCTTCGGCGTCGTGACTTTACGGTCAACGCCATGGGACTTTCGCTGAACCCCGGATCGCGTGGCCTGCTGCTTGATCCCTTCAACGGCGTGGCCGACATTGAGGCGAAGGTACTTCGCGTATTGCACAACTACGCTTTTCTGGAAGAACCAATCCGGCTGATCCGCGCCACCCGGCTGAGCGCGCGTTTTCACTGGCCGCTGGAAGAGCGCACCCAGACGCGCTATGACGCGGCGAAAGAAAACAACTATATCGAGTACCTCGGCAAGCGGATGATCGGCTCCGAGCTGGAGCAGTTGGCGCATGAAGACGACCCGCTGAACATCATGCGCGCGCTGGAAAAAGAAGGCTGGCTCAAGGTCCTGCATCCGCACTGGACCATGAGCAAAATCGATTCCGGCGACCTGGGCCAGTTGGTGAAGACGCGGCAGATGATGAACGAGCTCGGCTATTCGATCGAGACGGGGCCGCTCGTGATGTACTTCCTTACTTCCCGCATGAGCGATAAGGACACATCCGAAATCCAGCGCATGATTCCGCGCCGCGACTTCGTGGACAAGTGGAAGCACCTGGAGAGCGGTGCTCACGAGCTGACGAAGAAGTTGTCCGGCAAGGAGGCGGCTGTACCGTCGGGGGCATGGAAGATCCTGGCGCAGGCCACCCCCGAGAACATCCTGTTCCTCAGTCTCACGGTGAGGCAGCAGGCAGTGGACCAGAAGCTGAAGAACTTCTTCGGGAAATGGCGGCAAGTGAAGGAAAAGTTGCCTTTCCCGGAGATGGCAGAGCTGCGCATCACGCCGCAGTTGCCGGAATACCCGGAGATCACGGAGAAGGCGTTTCTGCTGCTGATGGATGGTCGGCTGCGCTCGCATTCCGAGATCATGAATTTCCTGAAGCCGTACGAGCCGCCGCCGCCACCACCACCGCCAGCGCCGAAGCGCGGACGTGGGAAGGCGACAGCAGCCGCCGGTTCGGCAGAAGCGGTGGTTCCGGGAAAGCGTGGGCGTAAACCGAAAGGCGCTGCGGCGCCAGCGGCGGTTCCTGCGCAACAGGTTCCGGCGCAGGCCATTCAAGAAG
Source organism: uncultured Acidobacteriaceae bacterium (assembly GCA_963789245.1). Taxonomy (GTDB): domain Bacteria; phylum Acidobacteriota; class Terriglobia; order Terriglobales; family Acidobacteriaceae; genus Bog-257. The sequence continues at coordinate 211,283 of CAWBKE010000013.1, forward strand.
TAAAGCCTGCACCGACGGGGAAGCAGATAGCTCCGCCGGTTGCGAAAGCTGCTGTAGTGAAGAAGACTGCTGCACCGGCGAAGACGGCAGCAAAAAAGGCCGGACCATCCAAGGCGGCGAAGAAACAGGCGAAGCCGCCAGTCAAGAAGGCCGTTGCGAAAAAAGCCGCTCCCGCGAAGAAGGCGGCCCCGAAGAAAGCCCCGGCAAAGAAACCTGCGAGAAAAAAGCCAGGCCGTAAGCGGTAGGATCCTGATCCGGATCGAGGCAAGCGTTTAGGCCCTCGGTCGTGCTTTCGGCCGGACAAAACTTCACCGAGTCGTACTAGCGTTCCTACTCCCGCCTCGATTTTATCAGCGGCTTTTTCGATCGCGCGATCCAAACTACATCAGCCTTGGAAGACGCTTTTGCGTGCGACACGCTCTCACGTACGACCTGCTTGCTACACTGAAGCCGTGCGACGGCTGATCATCAATGCCGACGATTTTGGACTGACCTCGGGTGTCAATCGCGCCATTACTGAAGCGCACGAACGGGGCATTGTGACCTCGACGACGCTCATGGCCAACTCGCGTGCGTTTGAGGAAGCAGCGGGGCTGGCGCGCTCTTTTGCCACCGGCGGCGGGCACCTCAGCGTCGGCTGCCACGTGGTACTGCTTGATGGCGAGCCGTTGTTGCCGACGAACCAGGTTGCCAGCTTGCTGCAGTCGAACGCGGGCAACGGCCGCTGCCGATTTCGCGATAGTTTGAACGACTTTGTCATCGCTTCGTTTCGTCACCGGCTCGCTGCGGGCGAGATTGAGGCAGAAGCAGCTGCGCAGATGGAGCGCATCCAGGCGGCCGGGGTACAGCTATCGCACTTCGACACGCACAAGCACGCGCATATGTTTCCCGCCGTGCTTCGTCCGCTGCTGCGGGCAGCAAGGGCTTGCAAGGTTCCTTCAGTACGCAACCCTTTCGGGCAGGTTTGGCCGCTGCCCTGGAGCAGCATTTTGCGGACGCGCCGGCTATGGAAGCGGTTCGCTCAACTGAACGTATTGCGCAACTTCGCGACCAACTTCCGGCGGGAGGTCGAGTCGCACGGACTTCGCACCACGGACGGATCGCTGGGCGTGCTGGTCACAGGCGTGCTCGATCTGCCGCTGTTTACCGCAATTGCCGACAGCATGCCCGAGGGCACGTGGGAGTTCGTCTGCCATCCGGGCCACAATGACGCCGATCTCGACCAGGTGCAGACCAGGCTGCGCGGCTCGCGCGAGCAGGAACTGCAACTGCTGACCTCGCCCGAGGCACGAGAGATCTTGCGCCAACGCAACATTGAGTTGATCAGCTATCACGAACTGTAGATACTCTCGCGATACAATGAATTTCCCGCCGCCCACGGGCCGAACCGTAACATGCAATCCTTCTCGCAATTCTTGTCGCAAGCCGGCGAAGATTCGATCGTCACCACGGCGCCGTGCCGCGCCGATCTGGCCGGAGGAACGATCGATATCTGGCCGCTGTACCTGTTTCATCCCGGAGCGGTAAGCGTAAACATTGCTCTCGGCGTCCTGACGGCCTGCAAGATCACGCCGCGAGCCGGGCGTGAGATCGTACTTAGGTCGCACGATACCGAGCGCGAGGACCGCTTCGCCTGTCTGGAGGAGTTGCTGACCGCGAAGTCGTATGCCCATCCCCTGGCGGCGTATCTGGTTCGCTTCTTCAGGCCCGATCGCGGCTTCACCCTGGAAACTCATTCGGAATCGCCCGCGGGCGCGGGCATCTCAGGCTCGTCGGCCCTGATGATCGCCACCAGCGCGGCGCTGGTCCGCTTTGTCGGACGCGAAATCGAGATTGAGCAGATTCGGGTCATCGCGCAAAATGTGGAAGCGCAGCTTATCGGCGTGCCCACCGGCTGCCAGGACTATTACCCGGCGATGTACGGCGGCGTCAGTGCAGTGCATCTGGAAGTCGCCGGCGTCAGATGGGAGCGAATTGCGGTATCCCTCGACGAAGTGAACCAGCGTTTTGTATTGTTCTATACGGGTGCGCCGCGGCAGTCGGGTATCAACAACTGGGAAGTCTTCAAACAACATGTCAATGGCGATAAACTCGTAACCGCCAACTTTGCGGAGATTTCACGGATTGCCCAAGACATGCGTTGTGCGCTTGCCGGCGAACGGTGGGACGAGGTTGCGAGGCTGATGGGCGAGGAGTGGGAGCTGCGCCGCACCAACGCGCCTGGGATCGCGACCCCACTTATTGATAAGCTGATCGAAGTTGCCATGCACAACGGGGCGCGAGCAGCCAAGGTCTGCGGCGCCGGTGGCGGCGGCTGCGTGATTGCGTTCATCGAGAAGGGTAGCCGACAGCGCGTGGAGGATGCCATCCGCCGGCACGGTGGGCAGCCGCTTGATTTCGAGGTCGCGCGCGAAGGGTTGCAGTTCCACTCCATACGCACACGGCAAACGGCCAAGGTATGAGCATGTTTACTGACAGTAGGGGAAAACTACGACCGATTTGGGCGTTTCTGTTCGCGGTGCTTCTCGGTGCCCTGGCATTTGTTGTTTCCGGCAATATTGCATTCGAAGCCGCAGGCGACCACCCCTTCCGTCGCGAATTGGTTTTTCGCGTGCTGTGGACGCTGCTGTTGTTCGGCATCTTCGTCTGGCTGCTTACCGTTGGCGATCACATTGAGGAGCACCGCATCGCCGCGCAGGGGCTGCCGCGGGCAAAGGGCTGGCTGAAGCAGTTTGTGCTCGGCACTGTTCTGGGATGCATCTTCACCGTCCTGGCCGTTGCTCCCATTTATTTTCTGGGACACTTCAGGGCCAAAAACCTCATGAGCTGGCATCTTGTCCCCAATCTGGTTGCGGTGATCCTGACGTTGCTGTGCGGTGCACTGGCCGAAGAGTTGATGTTTCGCGGCTATCCATTCCAGCACCTGGAGCAGGCAATCGGTGTTTCGCCTGCTGTCCTGGTCTTCTCGATTTTCTATGGACTGTTGCATCTGCTGAATCCCGCGATCAGCTTGTGGGGAGTCGCCAATACCGTCCTCATTGGAATCCTTCTCAGCATTGCATATCTGCGCACCCGGGCATTGTGGCTACCCTGGGGCATTCACTTCGGCTGGAACGCCACATTAGGGCTTGTGCTCGGCTTGCCGGTCAGTGGCTTTCGCTTCTTCAACCTGTGGATTTACACCCAAGCGTACGGGCCGAAATGGCTTACCGGTGCGTACTACGGAATAGAGGGCTCCGCCACTGGAACGGTCGCGATTCTCATCGGAATCCTCGTTGTCTGGAAGCTGCCGGTTCAGAAGCTGCTTCAGCCGGCCACACAATCGTCAGCGGAACCAGCTCTGCATAGTCTCTCCGGCATCAATCCATAGTATCTGACGCCAGCGCTTGGTGTCCCGGACACACGGCGCTTTCGCGCGTGTTGGGACGGGTCGCCGAATGAGAATATAATTGATCGCAACCGGGGACCTCTGATGAACCGCGCTTGTTTTTCGCTCTTCGCAACGGCAATTCTGCTGTTGCCGCTTTCCGCATCGGCAAGCGACCCGAAGACGCCCAGCTCCACCGACAAATTGACGCCGCAAACGAAGTTGCTGATCATGCGCGACCTCACAGCCGAGCGTGTGTTTGTGCGTACTCAACTCCCGCTGGGCGAGCGGGGACTGGAAATCAAGGACGGCAAGGTGAGTCCCAGCGAACAGCAGGTGGAGCGGTTGGTCATGGAACATGGATTTGCCGCCAAGCCGGGCGATCGCGTTGTCATCACCAACGTCCTGATCAAGGAAAAGTCCATCGTCTTCGAGATCAATGGCGGAGGGAAGAAGCACGAGAAGTGGTTTCAGCATGTGGAGTTAGGAGCGAACGGGACAACCGCGCCGGTGGGTGGCGCCCCTAAAAGCCTCGAAGCCAAGGGATCGAGTGTTACGCTCGAGTTCGACAAATATGTGCCCGAGCTGACGGGGGAGCAGGTGCGCGACATGCTGGCTCCGGTGTTCGACTTTAAGGCGCTGAGCCAAGCCGAGGCCTATCAGAAGACCTTGCCTCCGAAGGTCCAGGAAGCGATAAAGGACCATAAGGTGCTGGTAGGCATGGATCGCGACATGGTGATCTACGCCAAGGGACGCCCGCCGAGAAAGATTCGGGACAAGGATGACAACGGCGTGGATTACGAAGAATGGATCTATGGCAATCCGCCGGAAGAAGTGGACTTCGTGCGCTTTCAGGGACTCTTCGTGTCGCGCCTTGAAATCATGACGGTGGATGGTGCGAAGATTGTACGCACCGAGAAGGAAGTGGACTTGCAGTCGCAGGAGAACGAGCTGGCGGCGAAGAAGCCTGAGCAAAAGCCGGCGGATGCTCCCACTCTGCTTCGCCCGGGCGAGCAAGCGGCAAGTTCGTCTGGCGCGCAGCCGTCGCCACAGGCGCCTTATCCGCCTCCCGGCACCACAACCCCAACCGATCCTCCTGGTGGAACGTCGCCTCATTGGCAGCCGGCGGGTGTGTAGTGATTGCTCAATATCCTGCCATTTGGCGCGCTGAACTCCGCGCCGTTACACTGGTAGAGTGAGGATCGCACTCGGCCAGATCAATACCATTGTTGGGGACTTCTCCGGCAATTCCGAAAAGATTATTGAGTATGCGCGACGTGCGCGCAGCGGCGGCCTGGATCTTATCCTCTTTCCAGAGCTCTCGGTCTGCGGTTATCCGCCCCGCGATCTGGTGGAGCGGCCATGGTTTGTGGAGCGCAACCGGCAGGCGGTGGAAGCCATTGCGCGGGAGACGCAAGGCATCGCTGTAATTTGCGGTCTGGTTACACCCGCCAACTCGGCAACTGGCAAATCGGTTTTGAATTCCGCGGCTTTGCTACGCGATGGCAAGGTCGCGTTTGTGCAATCGAAGCGATTGCTGCCCAGCTATGATGTCTTCGACGAGATGCGCAACTTCGCTCCCGCCGATCGCCAGCAGCTTTTCGCTTTCGAAGGGCAGCAATTGGCCCTCACCATCTGTGAAGACGCCTGGAACGATAAACACTTCTGGGACCGCCGGCTCTACGGAGTCGATCCGGTGGAGGACTTAATCGGGGCGGGCGGAAAAGTTCTGCTGAATATTTCGGCGTCGCCGTTTTATTTGCGCAAGCGCCAGCTGCGACATGACATGCTGGCCGCCATCGCAACCAACTATCGCGTGCCGGTCGCCATGGTCAATCAGGTCGGCGGAAATGACAGTCTGGTATTTGACGGCTCCAGTTTTGTCCTGGGGCCCGGTGGGGAAGTGATCGCGCAAGCCAAGTCGTTCGAGGAAGATCTCATCTGCTTCGACACCGAAACGCTGTCGGGCGATGTGCATTCTCGCGATGAAGGGCTGGAATCGAGCGCTTATTCCGCGCTCGTACTGGGGACACGCGATTACGTTCGCAAATGCGGTTTCCGTCAGGTTGTGCTGGGCTTGAGTGGCGGCATTGATTCCGCGCTCACTGCCTGTATCGCAGTCGATGCCCTGGGGGGTGAGAATGTAGTCGGAATAGGCATGCCGGGACCGTACTCGTCTCGCGGGAGCATCGACGACGCTGCCGAACTGGCACGTAATCTCGGCATCCGCTTTGAGCTGGTTCCGATTGGCGATATCTTTAACGCCTACGAGAAAGCGCTCGGCCCCGTGTTTGCCGGCCGCCAGCCTGACGTCACCGAGGAGAACATTCAGGCTCGCGTTCGCGGCTCGCTGATGATGGCCGTCTCCAACAAGTTCGGTTGCCTAGTGCTGACGACGGGAAACAAATCGGAGCTGGGCGTGGGATACTGCACGCTCTATGGCGATATGTGCGGAGGCTTGGCTGTCATCTCCGATGTGCCGAAGACGCTGGTGTATCGGCTGGCCAACTTCGTAAACTCACGCTCGCCGGTTATTCCCCGGTCGACCATCGAGAAGCCGCCGTCGGCGGAATTGCGCGCGGACCAGAAGGACAGCGATTCCCTGCCGCCATATAAGGTCCTGGATGCAATTCTGGAGGACTACATAGAGAACAACAAGGCGCCGGATGCGATCGCAGCGGAACACGGCTACAATCTGGAACTGGTCCGCAAGATCGCATGCATGGTGGACAAGAGCGAATACAAGCGCCAGCAGGCAGCCCCGGGTTTGAAGATTTCCGAGAAAGCCTTCGGATTTGGCCGCAGATATCCGATTGCCGCGAAAGTTGAAGTGTGTGGAAGAAGCAGCAATTAGCATTTAGCACTTAGCATTTAGCAAAGGCCAGCAATTGATTGCCGCTGTGTACAGGTCTTTCCTGAGCGATGATTGACAATGTTGTTATGGTGTTCGTCAATCCATCAAAGTAACTACCTGCTAAAGCTAAACGCCAAATGCGAATTGCTAATTGCGAATTGCTAGCTCTACTTCGAAAGGATCCATGAATAACGTTACGCGAATAGTCTTGATCGCTGGTCTTAGTATCGTCAGTTTGTATTCCTCCGCCCAGAATGCCGGCGCGGCCAAGCCAACTTCTCCCGCCAAGGCGGAGTCGACTTCCAGTACGGGCGGCGCTGCGCTTCCCAGCGAAGCTACGGTCGATGCTTATCTGAAGCACATGTTTGGCTGGAACTCGGACCTGAGCTGGAAGGTGGTCGACATCAAGCCTTCGGAAGCCGCCGGCGTCGCAGTGGCAACGGTAGTCTTCAATACGCCGAAGGGATCGCAGGTGATACGCCTTTACGTGACGCCCGACCAGAAGTACTCCTTCATGGCGGAACTTGTGCCCTTCGGCGCCGATCCGTTTGCCGAGACCCGCCAGCTCCTGAAGGCGGCCAATGGACCGTCGCACGGGCCGCAGGACGCGGCGCTTACGATTGTCGAGTTTGGCGACCTGGAATGTCCGGCGTGCAAGGCGGCTCAACCCAACATCACTAAGCTGATCGAGGAGGAGCCCAAGGTTAGGCTCGTCTTTCAGAACTATCCACTGGAGCAAATCCACAAATGGGCCCTGACGGGGGCGAAATATCTGGATTGCCTGGGGCGGCAGAACAACCAGGCAGTGTGGAAGTTCATCGCCACGGTCTATGACCACCAGGCGGAAATTAACCCGCAAAACGTCGACCAGATGTTGAAGGGTTACGTAAAGGATGCGGGCGGCGATCCCGATGCGGTAGCGGCGTGTGTTGCGAAGCCGGAAACCGAGAAGCGAGTTCGTGAATCGATAGCGTTGGCTGAAAAACTGGATGTCACCAGCACCCCGACGTTCTTCATCAACGGCCGCCGCATCGTGGGATTTTCGGCTAACAGCACACCCTACGATGCCGTCAAAGCTATGGTGGATTATGATCTCGCCAACCCGAAGTAGAAACCCGGCCGCCCGAGGCGGAACGCGGTGCTGAATGCGTGGAGGAAGCCAATTCTTTGGTCGCTGGTGGTAATAGTAGCGGCGGTTGCGCTGTGGTTGCTGAACCTTGAGATCACCTATCAGCGCAACGTGCGGAATCTGCCGGCCGACTTCCAGTTGCGACGTCACACGATCAATAGTATTTGGAAGACCTGATGTTGTTGAGGCTCGCGCGGGGATACGGCCTTAACGGCGAAAACCGCTTTCGCTATTTGCGTAGGACGGAGCGTCGCTTCAGGTCCGAAAAGGCAGATCCCTCGCCGACTCAAACGACTCAAACCTTTTCCAACACTATTGCCAAGCCTTGTCCCACTCCGATGCACATAGTGCACAGCGCGTAGCGACCGCCGGTACGCTGCAACTGCAAGACGGCAGCCGTGACTAGCCGCGCTCCGCTTGCGCCCAGCGGATGACCGAGGGCGATAGCTCCCCCGTTCGGATTTACGTGAGGAGCGTCGTCTGGAATTCCCAGATCGCGGAGCACGGCCAGCGCCTGCGAGGCGAAGGCCTCGTTCAACTCGATCACATCCATGTCTGCGATGGTGAGACCCGCCAATGCCAGCACCTTACGCGTTGCCGGAGCGGGTCCCATGCCCATGATGCGCGGCGCTACGCCCGCCGCCGCGGCAGCAACAACGCGCGCTTTCGGCTTCAGACCGTAACGTTTGGCTGCGTCCTTCGAAGCCAACAACACGGCACCAGCGCCATCGTTCACGCCGGAAGCGTTGCCCGCAGTGATGGTGCCAGTTGCTTTGACAAACGGCTTCAGCGCAGCCAGCGCTGCCAACGTCGTCTCGGGCCGCGGATGTTCGTCTCTGTCTATGACAACCGGCACTCCTTTGCGCGCCGCAATCGTGACCGGTGTGATTTCCTCTGCCAGTGCGCCGCTTTGCAGAGCAGCTTCCGCACGCTGCTGGCTGCGATAAGCAAACGCGTCCTGGTCCTGGCGTGAGATCCCAAACTCTTCGGCGACGTTCTCGCCCGTTTCGGGCATCGAGTCCACGGCGTACCGCGCTTTTATCAGAGGATTCACGAATCTCCAGCCGATGGTCGTGTCTTCCAGCTTCGCACCGCGCGAAAATGCGGCGTCCGCCTTCCCCATGACGAATGGCGCTCGCGACATGCTCTCCACGCCGCCGGCAATTACCAGCGCGTTCTCGCCGGTCTTGATGGCGCGGGCTGCGATGGAGATTGCATCCAGGCTGGAACCGCATAGCCGATTGACGGTGCTGCCCGCCACGGTAAGCGGCAGACCGGCGAGCAGCAGGGCCATGCGCGCGACATTGCGATTGTCTTCACCCGCCTGATTGGCGCAACCAAGGATCACGTCGTCCACGGCGCTCCAATCCACTGAAGAGTTGCGCTCCATCAAGGCCTTGATTGGAATCGCGGCCAGATCGTCGGTGCGGACCGCGGAAAGCGCGCCGCCATAGCGGCCGAAAGGAGTTCGAATTACATCGCAGATGAAAGCGTCGGACATTTGAGAAGTCTACCCCAGAAGATTATTGATGGAATGAACAGCAGTGAAGCCATGATACCCGAGTGCGGCGGAAAAAAAGTAGCAGGACAGGACAGAGACTGCTGCGGGACTTACCTCGTCAGGAGGTGAAGAGCGATGCCGACGGCAGTCCAGAAGGGAGTCACGAGCAGGAAGGAAAACAGCAAGCCTTGCGCGAATTTCAGGCCAGCGGCATCGCTCGCGGTCCACGTCGCATCGTTGGAGTGGTAAATCTTGTTGAATTCCGGAAGCCGGTCGAAACCCCACATAAGCTAGTAACTATACATTAAGATGTGCGGAAAGCGGCGGGGTTGCTGGCCCGGTTTCGCTTTGGTGAGGGGGAGTGCGCGACTTTCAGACACGCGTTCGGGATCTGGACATAACTCGCTTCCGCCTCCCGAGATCTCGACGGCGGAAGGCACGCTTCCATTCGGCGGGACAGTCTCTGAAGGCCTGCTCCGCTCAATTCTCACATGCGCCCAGTGCCGTAGGGAATTTCGAAGCGCTTCATCTTGTTGTACAGCGAGCTGCGCGGAATTCCGAGCCGTCGGGCAGCGCGCTCGATGGAACCGCTTTCATCATGCAAGACGTGGTGTATGTAGGCGCGCTCCATTTGTTTCAGAGTGCCGCTCAAGCCGCCCAGTCGCGAGAGCTCAGGAGCCAGCGCAGTCTGGAAATGCAAGTGGTCTGGCGTGACCGTATCGTGTCCGGCGACCAGAGCGGCGCGCTCCAGCACGTTGCGCAGTTCGCGAATGTTACCCGGCCACGAGTAACGCTGCAGGGCCATGATGGCTGAGCTGGAGAGGTGCATTTCCTGCCGTTTGCAGTTGCGGGCAATAGTTTGTACCAGGTGCTGCGCCAGGGGCGAGATGTCTTCGACCCGTTCGCGAAGGCATGGGACCTGGATATAGACAATGTTGACGCGGAAGTAGAGATCGCTGCGAAACCTCTGCTGGCGCACCAACTCGAGCAATTCGCGATGGGTTGCGGAGATCAAACGGATGTCGACAGCGCGGTCGCGCACCTCGCCCAGGCGGCGAAAGACGCGGTCCTCTAAAACCTTCAGCAGCTTCGGTTGCACCTGCAGGTCGATGTCTCCGATTTCGTCGAGAAAAACCGTGCCGTGATTGGCGACTTCCAGCAGTCCCTGCTTGGCGCTGACCGCGCTGGTGAAAGCGCCCTTTTCATGGCCGAACAACTCCGACTCCAGCAGTTCACGCGACAGGCCGGCGCAGTTCAGATCGAGAAAAGGCTGATCGGCGCGGGGGCCATTGTGATGGATCCAGTTAGCGAGGACGCCCTTGCCGGCGCCGGTTTCGCCTTGCAAGAGGATGGGGCTCTCACTGGGCAAGACACGACTGGCGATTTCGCGGAGGCGGCGGATCGCAGCGCTGGTCCCGATGAATGGGTCGAGATATTCGCGCTGGGCCTTGGCCGGAGAAGACTCAGCCAAGCGCGCAGACTTCAGTTGCGCCGGCAGCCGCAGCAGTACGGTGTGAAGCTGTGCCAGTTCTACCGGCTTGACGAAAACGTGTGCTGCGCCGCGCTCAAGCGCCTTGGTTTCAAAGCTCTTGGGTGCGTGACCGCTGAGCACAAGGATGGGAAAATCGGGCTGAAGACGCTTTGCGAAGCGAAAAACTTTCGTTCCATCCCCGCTGGGAAGATCCAGATCAAGGATTATGACATTCGGACGAAAGCTATCGAATTGCAAGTCGGCATCGGTAGGGTTGGAAGCTTGCGAGACGGCATAACCCTGCGCTGCGAGGAAACTGCAGATGCCGGAACGGATGACGGGATCGGTATCGACGACGAGGATTCTGTTCAAGCCCTCACCATCCTTAGTGGACACGAAGAGTCGCGCGAGGGCCTGCAAAATTATTCGAGAATCAGGAACTGAGGGTCCACCACCAGAGGTGGATCGCCGATGGCCCTAGTTTGCGAGGCGGCCAAGATCAAGGCGGATCGGCAACTTTTATTGTCTGTAATCTTCTACGCTGTTCGGGGAACGGGCTGTGATGTGGGTCACGGAAAGATGTTCGTTCTTTGAAAAAAAAGGCGGACCTGAAGAGATAGGTCCGCCTGAAGGAGGGGGTAAGGAGATTCTCTGCTCTTTGTTGAATTACATTGCGATTTCCATCTCAGGATTGTTCGACGTCAAACGTTCTGATTCCCGCCAACTGAAGGCTGATGCTCCAAAGGAATCGCGGATTGTTTGTCAGGTAGCGGCGCCATAACCGCCGCGGCTCCTTGATCAGCCGATACAGCCATTGCAGTCCGGCGCTCTTCATCCACATGGGAGCGTCAGGTAAGAGGCCGGTATGAATATCGAACGCCGCACCAACACCCACCATCAGGCAAGTGTCGAGGCGAGCGATCATGCCGGCCATGAAGTGTTCTTGTTTTGGTGTGCTGAGGCCGACCCAGATGACGTCGGGGCGTACCTCCGCCAGCGTTGCAACAAGTTGGTCCTCTTCCGCCAGCGTGAGCGCGCGGAAAGGCGGCGTGAAGGTTCCGACGATGCTGATGCCAGGGATCCGACTCTCCAGACGCCGCTTCAATTTCTCCGCGACGCCGGGGTTTCCGCCGTACAGAAAATGACGATAGCCTCGGCTCGCCGACAGGCGGCACATCTCCAGCATAAAGTCGGGACCATAGACGCGGCGCATGCGGCGATGTCCCTGCATTCGCCCCACCCATACGGTCGGCATTCCGTCAGGTGTGCACAAGAACGAGCGGTTGAGGATCGCGCGGAAACCGGCATCGCGTTGAGCTTCCATGATTCCGTGGACGCCGGTAACGCAGATGTAGCCCTTGCGCCGCTGTTGAAGAAGCTGCTCACAGCGGCGCAGCGCTTCCTGCATGTCGATGGCGCTGATGCCGACGCCAAGCAGGTTGGCGCGGGCGGCCACAGCGTTATCAATCGGAGGCATAAGCCAACTCGGGCTCGAGGTGTCCCGCTTTGCGCAGCTCGCCCTCGATCCATCGATAGGTGATCTCGAGGCCATCGCGAAGTGGAGTCTGCGGCTCCCACCCCAGCACAGCGCGCAAGCGTGAGTTGTCGCTGTTACGGCCGCGCACCCCCTGGGGACGATCCAGTTCGTGCCGCTTGGCGAGTTTCTTGCCGGCTATTTCGCAAACCATGTCGACCAATTGGTCGACGCTGACCATCTCTTCTGTTCCCAGGTTCAGCGGCTCGCGATAATCGCTGGCCATCAAGCGCAACAGGCCCTCGACGCAGTCGGGGATGAACATAAACGACCGTGTGGCCAGGCCATCGCCCCAGACTTCGATGTCGCCGCGGTCGTCCGCCAGCGCCACTTTGCGACAGACGGCAGCGGGCGCTTTCTCTTTTCCGCCATCGTACGTCCCCAACGGGCCATAGACGTTATGGAAGCGAACGGTCCGGGTTTCGAGGCCGTAGTCGTGGCGGAAATACTTGCAGAGCTGTTCGGTAAAGAGCTTTTCCCAACCGTAGCCGGCCTCGGGATCGGCAGGATAGGCGTCTTCCTCTCTCAGCGGAGTGAGATCCGCCACATTCTGTTTGTAGCCGGCATAGACACACGCAGAGGAAGAGAAGAGATAGCGCGTGACGCCGTTCACGCGCGATGCTTCGAGCATGTGGGCGTTGATGAGGATATTGTTACGGGCGATTTCAGCAAGCTTTGCCGTGATGTAGCCGATGCCGCCCATGTCGGCAGCGAGATTGAACACGTGGTTCATGTGACTGGTAGCTTGCAGCGTGTTGTGCCAGAAGCGAAGGTCGAGGAGTTCGTATTCGTCGGCGGCAGTGGGCTCGAACTCCGGTTCCTTGATGTCCACGCCGCGTACCCAATAGCCCTCACTCTTGAGACGCTTGACCAGATGATGACCGATGAAGCCACCGGCCCCGGTGACTAAGACGCGAGTAGCTGATTTCATGATGAGATGCCTCTTGTTTGTGGTGAAGTGGGAATTCGAAGTGGTGATGTGAAAGTAGTGGCCAGAAAGCAGGGATTACGATTTAGTGGAGTTCGAGTTTCAAGTTCCGGAGATTCTAGAGCTGTAAGCAAAGGCTTCAGGAAAAGTCGAAACAGAGATCCCTCGCGGCCTGAAGGCCGCTCGTGATGAGAAGAATGAGAACTTTCAACGGCGTACCCTTCGGCAAGCTCAGGGCAGCCTATGAATGTGGGTTCCTCAGAAACGTGGCAGGATCAACTCTTTCCGCAGCCTCTGAGGAGTGTGGGTGAAAACTGTGTCGTCCCAGGGGGACTCAAGTATTGTTTCCACCTGACCCAGCACTCCGCTCCGCTGCGTGCTGGGCTACCATGACGCCGCGCCTATGGCGCTCGTTTCTCGAGCTTCTTACTCGGCTGCCCAAAAGAAAAGTTAGTTCTCACGCAGTCTCTGAAGGTCGCTCGCGATGGCAAGGATAAAGCACTTTCAACAACGGAGTACCCTTGGGCAAACGCAGGGTAGCGTATGATCGTGCGCTCCTCAAGAACGTGACAGGAGCAACTCTTTCCGCAGCCTCTGAGGAGTGTGCGTGAGAACCGTGTCGTCCCCGGGGGACTCAGGCACCTTTCGCACCTAACCCACCACTCCGCTCCTCTCCGTGCTGGGCTATCATGACGCCGCGCCTATGGCGCTCGTTTCTCGAGCTTCTTACTCAAAAGAAAAGTTAGTTCTCACGCAGTCTCTGAAGCCGTGCCCCTTCGACGCAGGACCGTCGGCGGAGCCATGTGGATTTAGTGATTCGCTGGCTGTTCGGACATCGGTAACGCGCCGGTGTGATCCGTCGGCAACAGCTTCTGGTTTTTGAGCTGCAGGCGGCATTCCAGATTGCTCAGGTTTATTTGCCGGCACTGCTCCTTCTGGTCTCTTGCCATCTGGCGGGACTGTCGCAGCCGTGCCTCCTCCTGCTTCCGGACGCGCGCTCGCGCGAGGTTGCGATCCAGGATGGAAACGTTAACGAGATCCAGCGAGGTGTTGTCGGCAACTTCCGGGGAGGGCCGGATTGTGAAGGCCGGCGATTGCGCTGGAGACAAACTGGCCGATTCCGAAGGAGTCGGAGTCGCTCCTAGTTCCTGTCTGAACCGCTGTGGGCCCCAGGAGGTTGCGCTTGGCAGTTGATGTCGCGATGCAACCCGATTCTTATCCTGGGAGGCGAGCAGTTCGGGATCGTTGCCAGGCAAGACGATTACATCCAAACGGACTCCTGGGGCGTCCTGAACGTCGGCCTTGACCAGAGCGTCGACGCAGAGGTCAACGTCGGCGTTGACAGACTGCGGATGCGGGGGCTCGGAGCAAGAAGTGCCGTCCGCGCTTTGAGACGGTATCGCCTTAGCCGAACCCGTCGGTGGAGGCATGCTTTGCGCCGAGGTTGTCCCGGCAATCAGCACGGCCAGCAACACCAATAACGACAGGTGGCGGATCAATCGCATTTGCATGAGCGGTAAGGACAAGATCGCATGCGTTGGCGTTGTTCAAATTCCTATTGGATAGTCGGCGATGAAAGGATCAAAAAGCACCACTCCCGGCGGGGCTAAACAACTTTGCTGAAAAAGTCGAAATATGGGCATGGTGGCGCCGGCTGAAGCCGGCTCAGGATGAGAAACAATAAGGTCTAGACGCTGGCCTGAAGTGTCTGCGTTAGAACCGTGTCGTCCCCGGGGTGTCTGTGTCGTAGCTGTGCCGCCGCTCCGCGGCTCAGTTGTTTTTCCCACTTCACCGCGGGCTCTTACGCCCGCGGCTAACACAAATGTCGCCGCTGCGCGGCTGGTTTCGATCACCAACAGCGATGGTTTGTTCCACCGCTCAACACGAATTGCAGCTACGACACAGACACCCGGGGGACTCAGATACTTTTCCACCCAACCCAGCACTCCGCTCCCCACCCCAATTCGCGTCCTTCGGCTTCGCTCGGGGCAGGCTCCAGAGGCGCGAATCGGGGGCCCCGGTTTCGCTCCGTGCTGGGCTATCATGACGCCGCGCCTGCGGCGCTCGTTTTTCGAGCTTCTTACTCCACTGCCCAAAAGAAAAGTTGGTTCTCACGCCGGCCTGAAGGCCAGCTCTACCCAGGCAGCAATTTGCGATAAATGCGCATCAGGGCCTCGTAGTTTTTTTCTGCGGTGAAATTCTGCAAATAAAATTGCCGTGCGGCGGAGCCCATCTCGTCCATTTCGGCTGGGTGCGTCCAAGCCCAGCGGACGCGCTCAACGAGCTCGTTGAAATCGTCGGGATCGAAGAGCAGTCCAGAGCGCCGATCGGCGACCAGCTCAGGGATGGCGCCGATGCGCGAGGCAATGGCGGGAACGCCGCAGGCCGCAGCCTCCAGCAGGCCCATGCCGAAGGGTTCATACCATCGGCTGGGAAAGACCAGGAACCGCGCCCCTCTGATTCGGGCGAGCGTCTTGGCCGGAGTGAGCTGTCCGAGGAGCCTGACATGCCCGTTGGTGCGGCGCGCAGCGCCGCGCGCTTCGTAGTAGAGTGGGCCATCTCCGGCTACGAGAAGCTTCACCTCCCGCAACTGGCTCCATGCCTCGATCATCTCCAGCACACCTTTTTCGGGGCTAAGGCGACCGACAAAAAGCGCGTAGTCGCCAGGATCCCTGCGCTGGCCGGGATCGTGCGCCAGGAAATTTCGTTTCAGATGTACCTTTGCTTCCGGCAGACCGGCGGCCACAAAATAGTTGCGACAGAATGCGCTGGGCACAAGGTAGGCGTCCACGGTGCGTTTCCAGGTCCCGCGCAGCCGGTGAGTACCCAGCATTAGAGACACGGCCGCGGTCTGTACGCGCGAGTTCCGGTAGCATCCGCGGCGGACAGCGTTGGCGGTGCTGTGCGAACATCCTTCGCAACGCCGTCCATTCGCGAATAAGGTCCCGGACGGACAGAGGAGCCGGTAGTTGTGCAAAGTCTGGACCACGGGCACGCCGGCCGACTTGCATGCGTAATAGGCAGAAGGACTCACCAGCGGCAAGAAATTGTGGCAATGGGCGATGTCCGGGTGGTGTTCACGAATGAGCGCGCGAACCTCGGCATAGGTCCTCCGGTTCCAGGTTGTGCTGGCCAACAACGACGCCTTCCGCAGTGGGCCGTAGCCGGCGATATCGGAGTTGTTGCGGGCGTACAGCGCGACGCGATTTCCGGCGCTGCGCAGCAGATCAACCTCGGCGCGGACGGCCGCGTCCTCGCCTCCGGGCTGCTGGTATTGATTGTGAATTACAAGGACGCTAAGGTTTTGCATGTTTGTAAGCCGGCGCGGCCCGCCAGCCAATCGGTATTCTGGCCGATCATCTGGCGAAGGCGAACCTCACGTGCGATGTTGCCGCTGAGGGCCTTGCGCAGAACGCGCTTGGCGCGGTGCACGCGGGCGAGAAACTCAAGTGTCGATTCCGAATAGGCGCTCTTGCCGAAACGGCGCTGGACCAGCCGGCGCTCTTCGGCACGCCGCGCCAGTTGCTTGAGGCTGACGTTGCTGCCGTGCCAGCGAAACGCGGCGATGAATTGCGGCATGTAGTGAAAGATGAAGCCTGCGTGAGCCAGGCGGGCGAAGTACTCGAAGTCCATACACACCCGATAGTCGCAATCCAGCAGGAAGGCGGAGTCGATGATGCGGCGGCGGAAGAAGGTCGAAGTGGAGGGAATGTAGCAGCCAAAGTACATCAGGACGGCGCGATCGAAATCATGTTCGACCTTGGAGCGCACAATTTTTCCGGCGCGGTCGACGAACACGCAGTCGCCGTGAATGACGTCAGCTTCGGGATGCTCCTGTGCGGCGCGGGCGATGGCTGCGAGGCCGCCGGGGAGGTAGTAGTCGTCAGCGTTCAGCCAGCCCACCAGGTCGCCGGCGGCCCTGAGGAAGCCTTTGTTGATGGCATCGGATTGTCCGCGGTCAGGCTCGGAGATCCATTGCACTTGGGCGTAGGGCTTCAGGATTTCCAGGGTGCGGTCAGTGGAGGCGCCGTCGATGACGATGTGCTCGACGGCGACATTTTGCTGACGCGAGACGCTCAAGAGCGCATCTTCGATGAACTCAGCGCTGTTGTAGGCGGGCGTGATGACGGAGAGAGAGGGAAGAGTCATGTGGAGCTATCTCATAAATCCGTTCGGAAACGCTTCTCCGGCTGACGCCGGGTTAAGGGCCAGCTTTACCTGGAGGCACGAACTCTGAAGTCAGTCAGAACTTCCCTCAGGGGCTAAAGCCCGGCCTAATGTCGGGCATCTGCGGACGGCCTGAAGGGACTGTGTCGCAACCGGTGCCGCCGCTCTGCGGCTCGGCAGAGTTTCCCATTTGACCGGGGGCTTACGCCACCCGGCTAACTTCATCCCGCCGCTGCGCGGCTAGTTTGATCGCTTGTTCGGGCTGTTTGTTCCGCCACAAAATTAGTTTCCGGTCGCGACACAGTCTCTGAAGGCCGTCCCCTTTGAAGAGCCGAACTCTAATCAAGGTTGCCGTGACTAGACATTCTGCGGTCACCCCGACCGAATCGGTAGTGGGTTACCGGTCGCAACAGCCGCGGCCAGGAGGAAGGACATCAGGGTGGTCAATTGCAGTTCTGAGTAGGGCCAGGGAGCGAAGCCGAGGGTCATGGCAAACTGCGCCGCCAGATAGGCGAAAGCCGCGACTAAGAAAGCTGGATTGGAGGACCTTGCGGCCGTCGAGCGGCGATATAACCAGCGCAGCAATGCGACATGGAACCATATATAGAAAATCAAGCCGGCGATTCCATATTTCAGCCAGACGTGCAGGGGCGCGTTATGCACCATCACCGACTCGGTCTTCCAGCTCCTGATGTGCCAGGTGGAGTAAGACGTGCCCAATCCGATGCCCATGAGCGGAGATTGCCGCACCTGGTACCAGGCATCCATCAAGTCGTAAACGTGATTGGCGTTGTCGGCGCTGAACTCGCCGTCATCACGAGTCACGTCGAGGCTCTGTATCCGGCTGGAGAACGACGCGCCGAGAATGATTGCGGCCAGCGCAACCATGCCGGCGAGAAGGACAGCGTTGCGGATACGATTGCGCTTCTGCAGCAAGAGAAGGATGAAGGTCCCAACAGCCAATTCTCCCCAGTAGGTTCTCCGAAAGCAGAGCAGGACGAACATGTAGGCTGCCACAGCCAGGCAAGACCAGAGGAGCCTGCCGGCGCCTCTGGAACTCTCGCGGTAACGAAATGCGAGCAGGCCGGTAAACACGATGCTGGAGAGCACCGGGCCGTCGAAGATGGGTATGGGGACGCCCGCCAGAGTGTCGCGGTAACCGGCAAGGTACAAGACATATAGCAGCGCGATTCGGGCAGCCATGTAAATGGCAAACACGCGAACGGCAGCAGCTACGTCAAAGCCATTCCGCAGCCACAACGACCAGACGAAGTACAGGCCGATGCCGAGTGCCAGACCACGCCAGTCAAAGAAAAAATTGGAGCCGCCGCGACTGCGGCCATAGGCAATGGCGACGCCGATGCAGCCAAGGAAAGCGAGTCCGGGCAGCACCAGGGGCCGGGGAAAGCGCATAACGTTACTGCGCAGACATCCGAGGGCCACCACGTGGACGAAGACCACGAACAGGATTGCCAGGTCGATGAAGCGAAAGCCGCCGGCCACCTTCGCATAGGGCAGACTGAGGTCGCTGACGCCGTCGCGCACGAATTCCGGCAGGAAAATGATCGAAAACAGCAAGCAGCAGATTAGCGCGCGCCAGAAGGAAATGGCCCAAGGGCGTAGCGCAATATCCCGGGACGAAATTGTGGGCCACAGCGCGGTCGTCATGGATCCCGAACCATTTGGCGTGTCGAAGACGGACTTTGTCGCAACTTAGTGCCGCCGCTCCGCGGCTCGTCTTTGTTTCCACTTGACCGCGGGCTTACCAGGCTGTTACGAAACCTGTGTCGCCGCTCTGCGGCTCGCATTATTTCCCACCAGAGCGGGGGCTAACGCCCCCGCCTAACATCATGCCGCCGCGTTGCGGCTGTTTTCATCGCCTGGCTAGGTCGCCTTGATCCACCAAGCAGTTCTGGCCCTGAGTTTCGTAACAGCCTCTTACGCCCGCGGCTAACACAAATGCCGCCGCTTCGCGGCTGGACCGGATGAATCTCGCGACGTTTGTTCCGCTGCAAAATTCAGTTTCCAGTTGCGACGCACTCTTCGGAGGAGACGGGTACACGGATCGCACAAGGTCCCGGAAGTTGAATTCGCGTGCCCGCACTTTGGCTCCGTAGGACAACGACTCAAGCATGTTGGGTACAGTGACGATCTCAAGCAGGGCGCTGGCCATAGCGCACGCGAGTTGCTCTGGGCTGCGGCCCGCAGTTGCTATTGCCCGTCCGCAAGTTCGATTCACGATGCTGCCCGGACCGCCGAGATCGGTACAGAGCACGGGGACACCGTGGGCCAGCGACTCCAGCACCACCATGCCCCCGGAGTCGCGGAGGCTGGGAAACAGCAGCACATCGGCGGTACGGTAGTGATCGAGCGCCGCCCTCTGCGGCAGCCAGCCAACCCAGGTCACGATTGCTTCAAGGCCGAGTTCGCGGCTGAGCTTGGCCAGTTCCCGTTTGGCCGGCCCATCGCCGACGATGGTGAAACGAATACCGGGATACGACTGCTTCACGCGCGCAATGACGCGAAGGGCGATATCGACTCCCTTAAGCTCCAGCAGCCGTCCGGCGTAGAGCACTCGGAAGTCATGGGCGCTGCGCTTCGCCTGGCAGTGAGTTGCAGTCGAGCGCTGCTCCGATAACCCAACCGCCAGACGGACTGTGCTCTTGTGACGCCAGCGTTGGGGAATCAGCGCCAGTGTGTCGCGCGTGACGAGGATTCGCTCGGCCTGACGGAAGGTGCGGCGCATCAGGGGATCGAGCGCCACCAGATAGTTAGAGATGTCGCGCAAGCGCTCGCGCCGCTTTTGGCCGGCCGAGAATCCGGCGCGAAGCAGTGGGGGAACAACTTCGCCACCGGAAACCGGGCCGAACCAGAAAGGAATGCCGAGCGCTGCCATGAAGCTGGGGTAGCGCGCGCTGACATAGGTCACGTGGTGTACGACATCGAAGGGCAGGCTAGGGAAAACCTGCCGAACGCGCTGCACCACAAACCACTGCCAGAGGATGTAATAGAGCGCCTTGCCGCCCGGACAGCTGCGCCAGTGCTGTATCCACGGAGGCAGATCGTAATAAAGAAAACTAATGGTTTGCGATAGGCGCGGCGCCTCCTGTTCGATGGCGCGTCGATTTGCGGCGCGGGTGATGACCGTAACCTGGTGTCCCAACCGAGCTAATTCCGTAGCCCAACTCCAACCGACGCCGGGTTCCGAGCCGCGTCCGGGCTCGCAGGCGTAAGCGGAGAGCAGGACTCGGGCCACCTAATCCAGCCCCGCGGAGCGAACCTCGGAGCGCCCGGCCAGGTTGCCGATTACGCCGCCGCGAGTCATGCTGCTCAGCTTTAACCGCTTCTCAGTGCGCAGCGCCAGCCGGTGAAGGATTGCCTGGCTCGCATTCTGAAGAATCTGGTCCGGTGAGCTGTCGGCATCTACGCAGATGAGGTCCTTGCGAAAATTGCTCTCACTGGCAGCACTATCCCCTTGCCCTGAACGCAGAGACAGCACCACGTCGCGCTGCGTATGAAGGCACAGAGATCCAACCCAGCGCATGACTTGCCGAAGGCTGCCGACGGAGGCGCTGTGGTCAACCGAACGAACCAGAAGCGTTGATCGAATTCGCGCGGCCGCGACTTCCCATGCCTGCGCGAAGGAACTCGACGGGCTGTCAGTGGTCAACGTGCTCCGTGCCCGGCGAAAGACCTGCGCCAGGTTGCACGCGAGGCTGTCGGCCAGTTCCGAACTGAGCGCGCTGTCGCCCCCAACGACCGTCACGGACAAGCCCGTGGGAAAGAAGATGCGCCGAAGGCACCGTACAATTTCTCGGAGCTTTTGCATACTGCGGCGGAGGCGGGATTCTACGGCAGGCGACCGCTGTAGCTCCGCCAGAAGGCTCGACAGTTGTCTCTGGAAGTATCCGAGATTCTGCTCTACTATCGCCCGCTGCAACATAAAGGCGGTTTCCGGAGGCCAGATGCTCGCGATCCGTTGCCGGCAGTCCACCGGGTTGCGTGCGAACAGATGTTGCAGGCGTTTGAGCTGGTGCGGGGTGATGTCCTGTTTCAGGACCTTCTTGATGAGGTAATAGGTGAACTCGTCGGCGACGGATGGCAACCAAAACTCACGATACTTGCGACGGCCGGCGATGAGTTCGTCTGCGAGGAGCCAGTTGCGTCCGCTGTAGCGGTAGTCGCTGTAGCAATCCGCAGCCAGATGGGCGACGTGCTCGCCCTGTTGACGAGCGAGAACAAAGTAGCATGCAGTTGTCTCGTGCTGGATCGACTGCACCAGCAAAGCGCCAGCGGACTGCGCCGTTCGAGCCAGAAGAGCGGGAACGCGTGGCAGGTCGCAGGGACGAAACATGACGTCCACATCCGACATGTCCGACTCCAACTGACACTCGTAGCCGCTGAGGATGCAGTAGGGAATTTCCGCCTGGTTGAGTTGCGCGACCAAGGCATCGAATAGGTGGGCACGGACGCTGTGCAGGTTCGCCGGATGAGACGACACCAGTTGCAGGCGTCGCGGCGGTCCGGTGGCGAACGCTGGGGAGGAAGCGCGATTGCGAACCAGGAGCGCAAGCGTCTTCAGCAGAAACTCGCCGCGTTGAGTCTGGTGGTGCGAAGTGCACTTCACGTGAGATCGCACCAGGTATGCGATCTCCAGTGTGCGGCACTGCGCCGGAGCGATGCCGGGTGTCTCGGCGAACCGCTCCACGTCCGCGCAGTGCGTCGTGGGGCGGGCGCCGAAGAGGAAATCCTGCATATGCAGGAAGTGATAGGCATCCTGCAAGGGCAGGCCGCCCCGTTCAGCTTCTTCCCAATCGATAAGAGCAACAGCGCCGTATGAACTGCACCGGATGTTCCAGGGCGCAAAATCGCCGTGGACCCAGCATGACGGCAGAGAGTGGTCATCAGAAAGCTCGGCTAGGGCCGCTCCCATAAGCTCAAGATCAGTTTTGCGTGTGAGGGACGATAACGCCTGGTGCCAGGCTGCGGCGTGCTCGGCGATGTTGGTGGGACGATCGCGGAGTACAAGGGAGCCGAGCAAGCCGAAGTATTCAGGGCGGAAACGACGGCTTCCTGATTTGCCGGGCATAAACTGCTGGGTCGCGACGCCGCGCCGGCGATCCATGTACAACAGCCGCGGCGCGCAAGAGTATCCTTCGCTGCGCAGCACGGCGAGCGTGCAGGCATCGCGAACGATAGCATCGCCGGCCCCTGCGCAGAGGGGTACTTTGACGATGGCATCGCAGTTTCCGGAGGCCGGATCGACAAGATGGATGACGGCTTTCCGGCAAGGGCCGGGTGTTCCCACATAGATAAGCGGGACCGGCGGAGTGGCGCGGCTCCAGCCTATGGCGCGCCAATCGATTTCGTTGGCATCGCCCAGCTGCACGGTTTTGACACGCGGCAGCGCGTGCAGCGTCCCCGTGCGATTGGCTGCTCGAATCGCGCTCCATTTGAGCCGGGACGACATACGATACGGGACCCATGCCGCCAGGGTGGCGTGGAGATTTTCGCCACGAGCGGGGATCAGCCAGCGCGGCTGGTCGCCCGGCACGGCGAAGAACTCCGATGGAGCGTGGGCCTCGCCGAGCGGAAGAGCTGCAAGAAGTTGTTGCGTCAGATCAGAAGTCAGCAAGAAGGAAAGCCTCGTGTGGTTGCATGGAAGAGTTCTGAAGGAGAGTGGAGATGGCGACGCTTACCCGCTGCGCTACCTCATTGACAGGAGCATCGGCATTGACCAGAAGCCGGGCGTGCATCGATTGAAACATTGCCAGATAAGCCAGCCGTTGACGCTGCGACTCCGGCAGCGATACTTCGTGTTTTCTGAGTTGCACAACTTGTGCGGGGGCATCCAGCAGGACGCACAGGTCGGGCTGCGGCGCCAGGGCCGCGAGCCAGCTTGCGATGCGGCGACTGCTCGCGGGCAAGCGATAACGCACGGGATCGACAAGAATGTCCGGATAGTACCGGTCGAAGATCACCAGGCCGGAGCAGCGCCGGGCCGGGCGGATCGCGATGAAATATCCGTACCAGCAGTCCAGCAGCCAGTAAAGGAGTTTGACGGCGGAGATCAGCAGGCTGCGTGGAGTCTGAGCGTGAGGATCGAGGACCGGTGGCCGATCGCCCTGACGGCCAAACATAGGGCGAAAATGAAATTGCACGACATAGGAAAAGCTGCCGAGCTCGAGTTTCAAGGCTTCGATGACGGCGGACTTGCCTATGCCATCGGGACCGAAGAAGGCGATGCAAAGCCCCGGAGAGGCTGCGCTGCTGGTGGTCTTATGTGAGCTCATAACCTGCCGTAGATCACCACTCCGACGGCCATTTGCAGGACGGAAGTCAGGCTCTTGTCAGCCCACTGTTTGCTGCCGCTGACGGGCACGAAGAGAATGTCGCCGTCCTGGAGTTTGGGATCGGTGGCCTGGTTGGCCAGGATACGCTTGAGCGGGAGATCGGATTCGGTCCGTCCGGCGGGAGAGTTGCGAATCAGCTTGGCATCGTACTTCGCGGTCTTGTTGATGCCCTGGGCCAGAGCGAGAGCCTGCAGAACGGTAACCGTGTCTTTGTTTTCGATGAGGTAACCGCCGGGACGTCCGACATCGCCGACCACGTAGACCACTCCCGCGCGGGTCACCAGAATGCGATCACCGGGCTGCACATCAATATCACCGCCGTTCCCCTGCGGTGAATTGTTGAGCTGAAAGGTGATGACCTGTTCGCGGTCCTTACGGCTAACGGTGACCGTCTTGGAGGCGGAAGGCGTCACTCCGCCAGCTACGGAGATGAAGCCAAGTACAGTTTGTTTGGCGACCCAGGGATAAACGCCGGGGGTTTTGACTTCGCCCGAGACGGTAACGCCCTGGGTGGCGTATTCGAGCACGAAGACTTCCACGTGCGGGTCGCGCAGGATGTTATTCTGGCGAAAGCGCTGCTCAATGGCAATCTCTGCTTGTTCTGCGGTCAGTCCTTTGACGCTGACGGTGCCTCCGACGGGCAGGACGATTTCGCCGCGATCGTCCACGCGAAGTCTCTCCGAAAGCTCGGGAGTATCGAAGACGCGAACCTCAAGAAGATCGCCGACATCGAGCAGCAAAGCGTTGGAGGTGTTGGCGTCCGCAGCCGAGACTTGCGGCGGAGGCGCAGGCATTGCCGTAGCGCCGGCCTGAGATTGGGCGGATGCGATCGTACAGAGACCAAGAATCAGCACGACCATGAGGACAGGCAAAGCAGCGCTCCTGGTGAGCGTCCGCCGCGCTGTTGAGATTTCGCTGTTGAATCTAGTTGTCAATTGGACCCGGCTGTCCGCCGGTGAGGCCATAGCCGCGGCGGCGGTAATAGGAACATTCATGTTGCCGGGCGACGCCATTGAGCACCACACCGGCCAGGTTGGCATTGGCGCGTTGCAGCAAGTCCCGGGTGTGACGCAAAGCGTATTGGGTGGTCACGCCGCAGCGAGCTACGAGAAGAACAGCGTCGGCGCGGGAGCTGAGCACCACAGCGTCGGTAAACATCGACGCCGGTGGGGTATCGAAAATGATGTGGTCATAACGAGGGCGCCAGTAATCCAGCAGTTCCGCCATCTGTGGAGACGCGAGCATCTCGGCAGGGTAGGGACAGGCGGCTCCGGCTGGAAGGACGGCGAGGTTAGGGAGCAAGTCTGAGACCGCGATGGCGTCCTCCCCGGTGCACAGCCCCGTCAGTATCCCGGTCAGTCCTGGATCTTGTGTGAGCTCAAAGGATTTGTGAAGCGCAGGCTGGCGGAGGTCGGCATCAACCAGCAAAACCTTCGCGCCTTGTTGCGCCAGCACGACGGCGCAGTTGACGGCGGTCAGAGTTTTTCCCTCGGCAGGCAAGCAGCTGGTTACAGTCAAGGTTTGCGGCGGCTGTTCCGGCGAGTGCAGGAGAAGAGAAGTGCGCAAACAGCGATAGGATTCCGCTGCCGGAGAATACGGTTGGCGGTGAGCGATAAGCTGCATCTCGGGACTCATGGCAAATGCAGAGGATTTCCAGCGCCGCCCGCCTAGACGACCTGGCGCGACCTGGGGAATTTCGGCCAGCGTGGGCAGGGCGCTGACCGCCTCGGCTTCTTCGCCACTGCGAATGGTGGTATCGAGGCCTTCCAGGCCGACCGCCGTCAAGACTCCGAGCACCAGACCGCCGGCGAGTCCCAGAGCGAGGTCCAGGACGGGCCGAGGATCGGCCGGCTGGGATGGTATTTGTCCCGGCTCGACTACACCGATGTTGGCGGCTGCCAGGCCGGCAACGATGCCGGCCTGTTTCAGCTTTAACTGCAAGGTCTGATAGAGGTCCTGGGTGGTCTCAACTTCGTGCTTCAGAATTGCGTATTGCGCAGCCCCTCGATTCAGGTCATAAGCCTTCTGTTTCTGCTCCTCGAATTTTCCCTGCAGCGCTTTTTCGGTGCTGGCGGCCGCGAGGTATTCGTTCTTATAGCGCTGCGCCAGGTTCTTCAGTTCGGAGTTGATGGCGCTGTCCACCTGGGCCATCTGGCTGCCTAACTCCGCCAGTTTGGGATAGCCATCGCCGAACTTGGTGCTCAAGCGAGCGTAGTCCACGCGCAACTGCGCCTGTTGCGAGCGCAGGACCTGCAGCGTGGGCTCAGGCACGGTGGAGGCGATCAGTTCGGGATTGCCCGAACCGGCGATGCGATAACGCGCCTCTTTCATGATGCGGTCTGACTCCGCCGCAGTCAGTTGCTCGTTGAGGTCCTTAAGCTTATCGGTGATGATGTTGTCGGTCTCGTCGACGCCGATCAACCCCCGCCGCTTCTGTAGTGCCGCCAGCTTCTCCTGCGCTTCATTGGCCTTGAGCTTCAGATCGTCCATCTGCGCCGAGAGCCAGTTGGAGACCTGGGTCGCCGAGTCATAACTGCTGCGAAAATTCCGCTCCGCATAACTGCTGACGATGGAATTCACGGCTGCAGCGGACAGCTCGAGGGTCCGTGGTCCGGAACTTGACGCTGATGATATCGGTCTTGGGAACGATCTCGACCTTGAGATTTTTGTGAAAGCGAAGCAGCAGTCTGTCGCGGGCTTCCGGAGATAGAGCGGAGACATCCGTGCCCGGAGGCTGGGTCCATCGGCCGGCAAAATCCTGCCGTTCGGCGAGCTTGGTCTGCTGCATCACAGCCAAGGCGACGGTGTTGCTTTCGAGCACGGTCACCGCGCTTTCCAATTGGATGGTGGGATCGGAAGGGTTGAGGATTCTGGAGCTCACCTCATCCAACCCCATTGAATTGGTGCCTGCGGGACTGACTTCAATCCGAGCGCTGGCTTCGTATCGCGGGCTCTTGATCAACACATACAGCGTCGCCAAGAGCAGACAGGCGCCAGCGAATGCCGCAATGACAGGCCAGCGGGTACGCAGAGTTCGCCACAGTTCCAGCAGCACCAACTCCTGATCGCGGACAGGCGACCCGGAATGGTAGTAGCTGCGGATGTCGGAGGATTGGTGCTGCCGGAGTTCAGAATTGGCAGGCAGGATCACGGCGAGCTCGGATGGTTAGGAATCGTGTGTAGCCTGTGAATCGTTTCGTGGTCAGAAAAGCAGATTTCTCGCGGGCTAAAGCCCGCTTGATGACAAAAAAGGAACGGAGCAATGACGGCGCAGCTGAAGCTGCGCCCCTTCAAAACCTCGAGCCCCGACTCTCCGTAGCCCATCGGAAAAGCAGATCCCTCGTCGGGCTGAAGCCCTCCTCATGATGACAAAACTGAAAGAGCATGTCACGGCTACGGGCGAAGTAACGCTCTCCAAACTCGTCAGGCAGGGACAGCCTGCACGGGCGCGGTCATCACCGGAACAGCCTGCGGGGCAAAACGGACGCCGTGCCACAGGTTGGGCATGGTCTCGGTGATGTGGAGAGCACGTCCTACGCTGTAGTACAAAAAGCCGGCGGCCGCCATCTGGTTGGGACTGAAGAGATTCCGCCCGTCGATGATGATGGGTAGCTTCAAGGCGGCGCGCAGCTTTTGCAGATCGAGGCGGGCGAACTGCGGCCAGTCGGTGAGCACCAGCAGGGCATCACGACGGGCGGCAGCCTGGTACTCGTTCCCGGCATATTCGATGACGCCCGGCGGCAGCAGCTCGCGGGTTTTCAACATGGCAGCCGGATCGTAGGCGCAGATGCAGGCGCCTTCCTTCAGCAACTCCTGGATGATGGCGATAGCCGGCGATTGGCGAATGTCGTCGGTGCCGCCCTTGAAAGCCAATCCCAGGACGCCGATGCGTTTCCCCCGCAGTGTCCACAGCACGGTGCGAACCTTCTTCACGAAATGACGGCGCTGCGCGTCGTTGATACGCGTCACCTCGGCCAGCAGGGTGAAGTCGATTCCGCACTGCGAGGCCACGGACTGAAAGGCGGAGACGTCTTTGGGGAAACAGGAACCGCCATAGCCGATACCGGCTTTGAGGAACTGCGGCCCAATGCGCGAGTCGGCGCCGAGCCCGGCACAAACCTGGTCGATATCCGCGCCGACAGCCTCGGCGAGATTCGCCACCATGTTGATATAGGAAATCTTCATCGCCAGGAACGCGTTGGAGGCATGCTTAATGAGCTCGGCACTGCGGGCGTTGGTGACAATAGCGCGGGCTGTTACCGGCGGAGGATGAGGGCAGGGAATTGCACCCTCCTGCTGGTAGTAACTGCCTTCGGTGAGGGGGCGGTAGATGCTGTAGAGCATGGCAGCGCTGAAGTCATCGTCAACGCCCAGCACGATGCGATCGGGATAAAGGAAATCGGTGACGGCTGTGCCTTCGCGCAGAAATTCCGGGTTGGAAGCGACTGAGAAACGTCCGGGCTCGGCGCCATGAAGGAGCAGCACCTTGCGAATGGATTCGCAGGTGCAGACCGGAACGGTGCTTTTCTCGATAATGAGCTTGGGCTCGGAGATGGCAGCAGCGATCTCCGCGGCCACGGATTCCACATAGGAGAGGTCGGGTTCGCCGCTCTCGCCCTGGGGAGTGCCAACGGTGATGAAGACGGCCTCCGATTGCTTGACCGCGTCACGCACCGAGGAAGAAAATTTCAGGCGATGGCCGCCGTGCCGCTCCAGTAGTTGCGGCAGGAGGCGCTCATGGATGGGCACTTCACCGCGGTTGAGGTCTGTGATCTTTTGCAGGTCCGTATCGACCGAGATGACCTCGTGACCGATCTCGGCCAGACATGCGGCCGAGACCAACCCAACATATCCAGATCCGACAACGGCAAGGCGCATGATGTTTCTCCTCGCAGAAATGCGCGAAAAGCAGATCCCGCGCGAGCTGAGCCCGCTCGGAAGGGAAAAATGAAGGACTCGGAAGGGCATGGGTAAAGGCACGCCGCTTCAAGAGCGAAACGACAGCAACTCTTTTTCGCAGCCTGTTTTCAGTCGTGAAGAGTTTGGACCTCTTAGCCCCCGAGGAGCGCATTCTTGCAGGGGCTAAAGCCCTGTTTCTTGTTGGTCCTGTTCGGCACGACTAAAGAGGCCGCCTAAAAAGTCAAAAGCAGATCCCTCGTCAGCCTAAAGGCCTCCTCGGGATAACAAAAATAAAGGGCTTATCGGCACGACCAAGGTCGTGCCCTGACACGAAGCCTTCCATAGCCCACTTTTTCAGCGGCCTCTAAAGTCGTGCCCTGATACAAACCACGCGAGCAGCGACTCTTTATACAGATACAGCCTGCCAGGAGGCAGGATCTCTGTGAGGTTCAGACACCGCGTGCCGCGAAGAGTACGGTATGCAGCAGGATGGCGGCATCCATAAAGAGGCTGCGGTGACGGACGTAGTAAAGGTCGTATTCCATATTTTCGTGAATGGGAAAGGCGCGCGTGGGGCTGATCTGCCAGAGGCCGGTGATTCCGGGCTTGACGACGAGCCGCTGGCGCTGCAGCACCGTGTACTGCTCAACGATAAAGGGCATTTCCGGCCGCGGGCCGACCAGAGACATCTGCCCGAGAAGCACATTCATCAGTTGCGGAAGTTCATCCAGACTGGTGTGGCGGAGAAATCGGCCAACCGGAGTGACGCGCGGATCGTCTCCGGCTCCAGGAGAAGTTTCGTACTGCGGTGCGTCCCGATACATGGTGCGGAACTTATAAATGGTGAAGTACCGGCCTGCTTTGCCGGCACGCTGCTGCCGGAAAAGCACCGGACCTGGAGAGGTCGACTTCACCATGATCGCGATGATGGGTGCCAGGACGGCCAGAAGCAACAGCATCATGGCCGCGGCGAATATGTCCAGGGCGCGCTTTCCTAGCTCGTACAACACGCGGTTGGTGCCGCGGGAAAGATGGGCGAGCATGACGCCGTCGAGCTCGGCGTAGTCCACCCAGTAGCCGGGTTCCAGAAAGTCGCCGGGCGCGAAATATGTACTGACGCCAGCCGCCGCTGCACTTGTAATCGTAGGTAGCAGCGCGTCCCGGTCGATGGCAGAAGTCGCGATCACCAGCACGGAGGCGTTCAGTTGGCGGAACAGTTCGTGACAAAGCGGCCCGGGCACCACTTGGGCTGAATGTTTGCCCTGATAGGACGACTCGTAAATCTCGGTGGTGGTGCTTTGCGGATCGTCGTCCACGAAAGCGACGGGATCGATGCCAAACTTGGGCGAGCGCACGAGCGCGGAATAGATTCTCCTGGCTGCCGGGCCAGCGCCCAGGATCACGGCCCGCCGGGTTCCGAATCCTTTACCGCGCAGGGTGTGCAGAAGCTTGTGCATCTCCCATTTTTCCAGCGTGAGAAAGAGTGGAACCGTGACCAGAGCGAGCGAGAAGGCCAGACGGGAGACGGGGACGGCGCAGAAGTAGGCGGCGAGAATAGCAAGCAGGAAGGCTTGCAGGGTGACGCGCAGGACCCGTTCGGTCTCGCGGATGGCCAGCAGACTGAGGCAAGGGCGATAGCCGCCATAGCGATCGAGCAAGAAGACGAACAACAGAGCCAGCCCGGCAGCACAGAGATAGACGGTGGACGGCGGACAGGCTGCGGCCCGCGTCGGCTCCAGCGCGCGATAGAGGACGTCGGCGACCAACACCGCGCCGAGCACGGCTGCGAGGTCCAACAGCTTCTCTGAAGCTGCAAATAATGATGAGAGCGGAAGTGTCGGCTCAGCGAAGCTCTGGAGCGGAAGGTCGAGTGCGGCTAGCGAGCGGGTAGAGCTACTCATGGTATTGGGGGAGGGCGGAAGCCTTTTAGCCGGAAGCTGAGTGCGAGCTCAGAAGTTGGACATAGAAGAATGTCAGAAGGAGCGAAGACGCGGCTGGATGTTCGAGAACGTGCGATGACTGGCCGTTGAGGTAGACAGAATTAGTCGAGCGATTCCAGGTCCGCACCGTGAAGGTTCACGGCCACCGATCTCAGGATCTGATCAATAGCAACGACCAGACGGAAGGAGTTTTGTTTTTCCACCAGCGTTCCTTCCCATCCGGCAAAGGGGCCGTGTTTCACTCTGACCCGGTGTCCAATTCTTAGATAAGGGTGCGGTTCGACATCGCCCGGCCGCAAGGCGCAGGAGCGCAGCCGTTCGACATCTTCGTCGGACAGGATGGCGGGCTTGCCTGCGATGGAGACAAGATAGACGACGCCAATGGTCTCCAGCACCGGCACACGCTCGCGATCGGAGACGTGAACGAAGATATAGCCAGGGAATAACGGGGCTGCGTAACTCTTGACGCGGTCTGACCAGCGCGCCACGTGCTGGTACGTCGGCAAGAGGAATTCAAGGTTCTTCACCTTAAGCTGATCGGCGACGCGCTGTTCGTGACGCGAGCGGGTGTAGGCTGCCAGCCAGCATCTGCGATTTTGTCTGTCCACTTCCATAAGCAGAATAAGCTCTGAAGCAAAATAAGTTCTGACCGTCGGCGCAAGGCTTCGCCACTCTCAGTCCCAACCGGTGGGCTGAGCGAGCACGCGACGACGGCTGCGCTCGGGCAAGAGCCGCGACTTTGAAACCATCAAGGTGCTATAAATTTAGGCACAAATATACTTCGCTAATCAAAATCTGATAGCCTGTTGGTGCCGTGACAGGGATATAATTCCGTAAAGCGCGTGTGCACTATATTTTCTAGTGCATCCGGACACAAATCTCTTCCCAAACTGGGAGGGCAGCATATAAAGTGTTTGGCGCTTCAAAACCAAAGGTGAGGGGTGCACCAATGACCTACGATGTTATCGAGGATCAGCGCCATTCTGGCGATTACCGCGTTGAGGCTATCGACTCGGAAAGCGACGGAGAGGTTTATACCGCCATCTTCGTAGGGCCGGACGCAAAGGCAAGGGCCGAAGAATACGCAGAGTGGAAAAACTCCGCCGTCTCCGAACCCTTGCGCATGGTTGGTTAGAACCCGACCGCAACATCAACCTGGTATACGCAGGTTTGCGGTCGTGAGTGGTTGGGTGCGGTATGCCACGGGCCATCGAATAACTGCACGTCGGTCAGCTTGGCAATCTCTACGCAGCGCCAGTTGACCGGGGAGCCGTCCGGCTCAATCGGACGGCTTCTGCTTTCTCCGCCGAATTGGTAGAAAAGGGCCTGCTGATAGCCCTTTCTGTTCAGACCGATGACGTGCGGGCACATCTCCCGCCGCAGCCCGTCGTAGGCGGCATGGACGATCTTCTTCTGCAGGATCGCCTGCCGGATCAAATCGTAAACATTCATATAGCTCTCTCCTGATTTTTTGGGCGAGGAATTCCCTCGACGTTTTGGTTGACAAATTTTCGAGGAGAGAACTAGAGTAGAAAGCGGTAAGAGTTCTCAAACCCCGAAAACGCGGATTCACTTCGCAAGGCCCGTTGCTCAAGCGGGCCTTCCCATTTTTGATACACCCAGATGGAACTAAGGTCAAGGGGTTAAGTCCCCTTCACTCATGGGAGAACACACGGCGAAACCTTTTGTGGCAGAATCGGCCAGTAAACCGTCTTGCTGTAAACTGTTGTCAAGTACCTATTTAGTTACGAATCTGCAGCTTTAAGTGCAACAAATTAATGGATTTCGCATCAAATTCCCACATCTTTTGTGGTGTTTTCGGCATCTAAATTCACAACAAGTGCTATTCTCACCTGTTCTGGCAAGCAACTTGCAACCGTGACCTCGGTTCACACCCTAGCGGGAGATGTGTCTATGGCTGACGAAACCAAATTGGCGGAACTGATTCTGTACATCAGCCAGAAGTGTGCGAACGATCCCACTTTTGGAGCCACGAAACTTAACAAGATTCTGTGTTTTTCTGACTTTCTCTACTACGCTTACAACGGAGTCGGCATTACGAAGGTCGAGTATCAAAAACTTCCGGCTGGGCCCGCTCCTCGTAGTTTGGTTCCCGTAAGAATCCAAATGATCGAGAAGCGCGAGTTAGCGATGCAGGAAGTACCGTTGCGGAGCGGCAGAACCCAACTGCGCACGATAAATCTTCGCCCTCCGAAACTTGAACTGTTTAGCGGCCCGGAGATTGCGATGGTAGATCGCGTCATTGAATCACTGCGCGATATGGACGCTCAGCAAGTCAGCGATAAAAGTCATGAAATGGTCGGGTGGTTGGTCGTAGAGGAAGGCCAAACAATACCTTACAATACCGCCTACTTCTACAATCCGCCGATGACTGATGCGGAGAGGTACAGAGCGCAAGAACTGAAGCGGGAAAAAGAACGGAAGGCTCTCCCCCTAGCCGCCAATGCCGCCTAGGATGCGTGATGTCGTAGACCCCGACGACCTGAAGGAACAACTGCGTCGATGCGGAATTTCCCAGCGAAGGCTGGACGACGTATTGGAGGGTCTGATATTCTCCCTCGCCGTGGCGCCAGAGAGATTGAGGCGGGATGATCCAACTGGATGGAGTCGCATAATGATTAGGGAAACACCACCTGACATTCCCGCAATTCGTGTTTGGTTTACGTATGACGACAACAAGGTTTACATCGAACGAGTGGATCTTTTGAGCGAGTATCTGTGATGCCTGCGCGCCGATCTTCCGAGTTCCGAAGGTTTGATACTGCGATGCACAGGATTATGAGTGTGTCGAAGCAGGAGCTACAGGCACGAATCGAAGCGGACCCGCATAAAACAGGAAAGCGGAAGCCTAAACCCGCTTCCGCTTCGGACCACGTTTCAGACGATCAAAGTCAGAACACTTCTCGGTGACTATCGTCTTTGCCCGTCAGTTCTGAATACTTCAATCTCTTGCCGACGATCTGTGATAGCGCCAGTGCGAACCGATCCGAGTCATTCAGCGGGTTATCCCGCGTGGCGCGGTTATTGAACCGGAACATCTGCTCATCCAAATACCGGAACAAGTGAAACGGCTCTACGCTGACGTAGGTGCCGCCCAATCCGCGTTTCAGCAGCGACCAGAAGTTCTCAATTCCGTTCGTGCTGATGTGGCCGTCTACGTAGCCCTCCATGTGATTGATGACTTCGTGCACGTACTCATCTTTCAGGCCGAGGTACATGCGAGCTTCGTCAGTCATCACGATAGCGCCTTTTTCCACGCCGTCCCGCACAACGCTCTGCATGATTTCCTTCCAGCGTTTCGGGATGACCTGCGCTTTCACTTTACCGCCGCGCTCTAACATACCCATGACGACAGCCTTGCCCTTACCGCCCTGAAACTGCTCGGAACCCGGAAGCGCACTCAACCTCTCGCGTTTGTCACGGTGCATATTGCGAGCCTTGCCGCCGATGAAAGTCTCATCCACTTCAACCGGAGTTCCGCCGCCGCCGATCTTTACGCTGTGCGGGTCTTGCAACGCCAACCGGATTCGATGGAGCATGAACCACGCGGTTTTCTGTGTCACGCCAAGCGCCCGATGCAACTCCCACGAGGAGATGCCATTCTTGGCGTTAGTCAGCATCCAGACAGCGGGAAGCCATTTCTCTAAGGGTATGGGGCTATCCTCAAAGATCGTTCCCACTTTGGCCGAGAACTGGCGCTTGGGATGTACGCTCTTGCACTGCCAGCGGCGCTGGTTGGCGAGGAACTTCGGGTCAGTCCGACCACAAGTCGGGCAGGTGACCACGCCATTCGGCCAAGTGAGAGGCACCATGTAAGTGATGCAGTTATCCGGGTCGGAGAAATACAGGACTGCCTCTTGTAAGGTCTTGGGTTCTGGTGCTTTATCCGCTTTCATGAGAACAGTGTATTTCACTTGGCTAATCAAGTCAAGCAAAATCTGATTAGCCAAATATATTTATGCCTAAATTTATGACGCCAACGTGCCATATCGTAGGAGCAAGTGCTCTACCATCCTGGATCTCCCGGTTGTGGAAATCTAAACCTATGCTGGTCTGCAGGTTACAGCTGACAACGCCGATACCGGGAAGTTGGAGCAAGGGTGAGTGTCCAATTCTTGAACGGCAGCGTCTTAAACTTGGACATTCGGCAGAAACGCCCCCGATTCCGCCGCCACGCTTCCCGTGATCTGCTGGCCCTGCCGCAACGACCGCACCGCAAGTTTCTCTCATCACGCATACAATCGAATCCGGAAATACGAGGAGGGCAATGCGCGTTCTGGTCACGGGAGGAGCGGGGTACATCGGCAGCGTGGTGGCCGACCGTCTGCTGCGCGACGGCCACTCCGTCACGGTGCTGGACAATCTTAGCAAAGGCTCGCAGCAAGCCGTGCCCAGCCAGGCCGACTTTGTCCTGGCCGACACCGGCGACGAGCCGGCTCTCGATCGCATCTTCGACGCCGCGCGCTTCGACGCCGTGATGCACTTCGCCGCCTTCATCGAGGCTGGCGAGTCGATGCTCTGGCCGGAACTCTACTTCGACAACAACTCCACGAAGGCCCTCACGTTGCTCCGCGTGATGCTGCGACATCACGTCTCGCGATTCGTGTTCTCCTCCACCGCCGCGGTTTACGGCGACCCCACGCGGCTACCCATCGTGGAAGACGATCCACTGCAGCCGACCAACCCTTATGGCGAGTCGAAGCTGATGGTCGAGCGCATGTTGGCGTGGTTCCACAAGGCGCACGGCCTGAGCTATGCCAGCCTGCGCTACTTCAATGCCGCCGGCGCGACCGCGGACCGCGGCGAGACGCACACGCCGGAGACGCATCTGATTCCGCTGCTTCTGCAAGCCGCGCTCGGCGAGCGCGAGGCCATCTCCATTTTCGGCACCGACTATCCCACCAAGGACGGCACTTGCATTCGCGACTACATTCACATCGACGATCTGGCGACGGCGCACCTGCTGGCCCTCGACGCGCTGGCCCAGACCCAGACTCTCAGCGAAGACTCGCAGCTCATCTTTAATCTGGGAAGCGGCAGCGGCTTCAGTGTGCGCGAGATCATCGAGGTGGCCGGCCGCGTCACCGGCCGCATGATTCCTGTGGTCGAGGCGCCGCGCCGTCCTGGCGACTCGGCCGTGCTGATCGCCAGCTCCGAGAAGATCAGGCGCGAGCTGGGCTGGCGGCCGCAGCACTCCGACATTGAAGCCATCGTCCGCAGCGCGTGGGAGTGGCACAGCTCGCACACCAGAACATTGAGATAGCTTTAGCTGTGGGTGTGAACCCGCGCTCCGCAGTTGCGAGTTCGCAACTCCCGCCCAGCGGACGGCTGAGCGTAAAACCCTGCGAGAGCCAGCGACGCTTGCCTTGCCATCGAGCTTTCCTCGACTGCTCTTGGCAGTCGGCCGATTCCTTCTCCGGCCGACGGGTAACTTTACAAATTGTTCCACGTGGAACAATTGCAAAATATCACAAAGTAACCTGCCAAGCGATTGAAAACAAACAGGCGTCTGCACTTTGATGCTAATGAACGAACGCTCGTTCGGGACGCAGAATTCCGCCTCCCTAACGGGTGTCCTTGAGCGGAGCCCGCAGCCGCGCAGCGGCGACATTTGTGTTGGCCGCGGCCTTGAGAGGCGACTACGAAATTCCGTTCGTTGTCGCATCGGTGGAACAAACGGTAAGAACCGAGCGCCGTAGGCGCGGAGTCATGATAGCCCAGCACGGAGCCGAAGGCGGAGTGCTGGGTACAGTGGGAAAAATTCTCTGAGTCCCGGAGGGACGGCACGGTTTCGTAACAGCCTCGTGAGCCCGCGGCGAAGCAGGAAAAACAACCGAGCCGCGGAGCCGGGGCCCCCAAGCCGCGCCGCTCTTGCGCGGATTGGGGTGGAGGAGCGGCGACACGGTTACGACACAAACACCGTGGCAGCGGCATTAGTGCCCGTGACTCCCCTCCCGGAAGGGGACAACATATCTAAGCCCAGCGTTTCAACGCTGGGTAGACATGTGGTCATCCATACTCCGAGTCCCGTAGGGACGGTACAAGATAGCCCAGCGTTTCAACGCTGGGAAGGCATGTGGTCATCAACATTCCGAGTCCCGTAGGAGTCTGTGTCATAGCTGTGCCGCCGCTCCGCGGCTCAATTATTTTTTCCACTTCACCGCGGGCTTACGCCCGCGGCTAACACAAATGTCGCCGCTGCGCGGCTGATTCCATCCCAAATGCGACGCTCGGTTCCACCGCTTAACGCGAATTGAGGCTATGACACAGACACCGTAGGGACGGTACAAGATAGCCCAGCGTTTCAACGCTGGGAAGGCGACAACAACAATCTTCGAGCCCCTCGGGGGCGGCACAACCTTGATACCCCCTTGCACGCGTGCCCATAATTCCGAAGGCAGCCGAGCCGCACCGTTGTACACTGAGCCGTTCCCATGCAGCAGCTCAACCTCAAGCCCGCGCACAAGCTGGTGAAGAACTATTACGAGGCGCTGGGCCAATTCGGGCAACTCAACATCGACCACGAGATGGCTGTCCGCAGCGCCTTTCAGAGCCTGCTCGCCGGTTGTGGCCGCCAGTTCGACTGGACGCTGGTTCCCGAATGGAAGATTCAACGTCCCAAGTCCGGCCTCATCAGCGTCGACGGCGCACTCATCGACACCTTCCGCCTGGCTCGCGGCTATTGGGAAGCCAAGGACGAGCACGACGATCTGGAAAAGGAAATCCGCGCCAAGCTCGACAAAGGCTATCCACGCACCAACATCATCTTCCAGGCACCCGAGCGCGCGGTGCTTATCCAGAACGGAGTGCGGCAAGGGCTAAACGAAGACATACGCGACAGCGCCAACCTGGTCGAGCTGCTGAAGGAATTCTTTGGCTATCGCGAGCCGCACTACGAGGAGTGGGACGAAGCGGTCGCCGACTTCAAGGACTACATCCCAGAAATTGCAGGGGCCGTCGCCGCGAAGATCGAAGAGCAACGCCGTACTAATCCCGCCTTCGTGCAGCGCTTCGATGCGTTTTATGAACTCTGCCGCCAGTCCATCAATCCCAACCTCTCGATCCAGGCAGTTGAGGAGATGCTCGTCCAGCATCTATTGACCGAGCGCATCTTCCGGAAAATCTTCGCTAACCCCGAATTCACGCGTCGCAACGTCATCGCCGTCGAAATCGAAGAGGTAATCGATTCCATGACGGCGAAGCAGTTCAGCCGCGACGCTTTCCTCAAGGACCTTGACCGCTTTTACCGCGCCATTGAATCCGCAGCGGAGAATACCGAGACCTACAAGCAAAAGCAGGACTTCATCAACACCGTCTACGAACGCTTTTTCCAGGGCTATTCGCCGAAAGAAGCCGACACCCACGGCATCGTCTACACCCCGCAGCCCATCGTGGATTTCATGGTGCGCAGCGTGGAAGACATTCTGCAAAAGGAGTTCGGCCGCTCGCTCAGTGACCACGGCGTTCACATCCTCGACCCGTTTGTCGGCACCGGCAACTTTATTACTCGCGTGATGCAGGAGATCAAGACCAGCGCGCTGCCCTACAAGTACGAAAACGAGTTGCACTGCAATGAGGTGATGCTGCTGCCGTACTACGTCGCCTCGATGAATATTGAGCACGAGTACATGGAGCGCACCGGCGAGTACGAAGCTTTCCCGGGGATTTGTCTGGTAGATACGTTTGAGTTGGCCGAGCCCGAGCAGAGCAAACTGTCGTTTATGAGCGAAGAGAACACGGCGCGTGTCAAGCGACAGAAACAATCGCCGATCTTTGTAGTTATTGGCAACCCGCCTTACAACGTGGGCCAGGTCAATGAGAACGACAATAACAAGAACCGAAAATACAAAACCATCGACGGAAGGGTGTCGAAGACTTATGCAACCGAGTCTTCCGCCACCTTGCTGTCGAGCCTTAATGATCCGTATGTAAAAGCATTCCGCTGGGCGACCGACCGAATCGAGGATCAGGGCGTCGTTGCGTTCGTCAGCAACAACAGTTTTATCGATCAACTCTCGTTTGACGGCATGCGTAGGTGTCTGGAGGCCGACTTTGACGTGATTTATGTACTGAACCTTGGAGGAAACGTCCGAAAAAACCCAACCCTGTCAGGCACTACGCACAACGTATTTGGAATTCAAGTCGGAGTAAGCGTCACCGTACTGATTCGCAGGGCGGGACCAGCGGCGCGTCAGGCAGATATCTACTATTACAGCGTACCCATAGATTGGCGGAAAGAGCAGAAGTATGGCTTCCTTGAGGAGCACGCCGATATTCGATCCGTAGCGCACACTCGGATCAGACCCGTTGACGGCACTTGGCTGACGGAGGGAATGTCGGATGTCTTCAATCGGTTCATTTCGCTTGGGAACAGATCGACCACGGAAATTCAGCTATTCGCTAAATTTAGCACTGGCGTTAACACATCAAGGGACTCGGTTGTGTATTCCTACGACGTTATTGATCTGGGGTCGCGAGTACGCGAATTCATTGACGCCTACAATTCTGAAGTCGACAGGTGGATTCGTGCCGGACGCCGAAGAAAATCGACGAATTTGTCAATTACGACAGATTGAAGTGGAGTAGGAATCTAAAGAGACATTTGGCGAATGGCGATCACAGGACGTTCGACCCTGCGGGAATTCGATGTTCGCTATATCGACCGTTTGATAAGCGTAATCTGTTCTTTGGCGACATTGCCGTTGACGAATTAGGTAGGCTCGCCAACTTCTTCCCCGATCTGAGTTCCGAATCTGAAAACTGCGCTATCTGCGTAACGAGCAGTGGCTCGGAGAAGCCGTTCGTCGCTATGGCGTGCAATAAGGTCCCAAACTACCACCTCACCGGCGCGGGAAGCGGTACGCAGTGTTTCCCGTTCTACACCTATGACGAGGACGGCTCCAACCGCCGCGAGAACATCACCGACTGGGCGCTCAACGAATTCCGCACGCACTACCACGACCCGAACATCACCAAGTGGGACATCTTCCACTACGTCTATGCGGTGCTGCATCATCCCGAGTATCGCGAGCGCTACGCCGCCAACCTCAAGCGCGAGCTGCCGCGGATTCCGTTCGTCGCGGCAAATGAGAGCGCGGAGCGCGGCACAATCGTAGCCCAGGACCCTTCGACTCCGCTCAGGGCAGGCTCCAGTCCTGGGTCAGCCGTCCCTAATGAATCCCGAGTCCCTTCAGGGACGGCACCAACCGCAGATCCCTCGACTCCGCCCGAAGCGGGCTCCGCTCGGGATGACGATCGCATGGGTAGAGCTGGCCTTCAGGCCAGCGTCCACGCCGTGCCACAGAACCCCTCCACTCTGCCGAAGGCCAGCGCGGAGCCAACGGCGGAGCGCCACAAAGAAAAAGCAGGTCCCTCCACTCGGGCTGAGGCCCTCGGTCGGGATGACAAATTTTTGGGGGACGCGGGACGCGGGGCTGAAGCCCCGCTCTACCCAAATGCGGACAGTGTCGGCAACAATAGGGGTCCTTCGACTCGGGCTGAAGCCCTCGCTCAGGATGACACCCAAGTGTTTTGGCGCTTTGTCGAAGCTGGCCGCCGACTCGCCGAGCTTCACGTCAATTACGAACAACAAACCGAATATCCGCTGGAGCGCGTCGAAAAAGGACAACTCAACTGGCGCGTGGAAAGGATGCGCCTCAGCAAGGACAAGACCTCGCTCGTCTACAACGATTTTCTAACTTTGAAAGGCATTCCACCCGAGACCTACGAATACCGCCTGGGCAACCGCTCGGCGCTGGAGTGGGTAATCGATCAGTATCAGGTTTCGACCGACAAGCGCAGCGGCATCGTCAACGATCCCAACCGTGCCGACGACCCCGAGTACATTGTGCGTCTCATCGGCCAGGTCATCACCGTCAGCCTGGAGACCATGAAGATCGTGAAAGCCCTGCCGCCGCTTGCCATCCAGTGAACCGTGCCGGGGTGCCCCACTCATTTGCGGGGTTCGAATGGGTGGGTTCCGCGAGTCACAGCCTCCGGTAATTCCCATCACAGACGGAAAGATCGTGCCTCAATAGCTTCGGGGCATGACGAGAGGCTTGGGGCGCTGGTATGGTGGGCACGATCTGTACTTCATCACCTGCCGTTGTTATCAGCGCCGCCCACAGCTTGACAGAGTCCGACAGCACGGAGCGCAAGAAAGAAAAAGCAGGTCCCTCCTCGCGGGCTGAAGAGACTGTGTCACGACCGGAAATCATAATTCGCGGTGGAACAAACACTAAGAAATCCGGCTCATTCAGCCGCGAAGCGGCGGCATTTGTGTTAGGCGTGGGCGTAAGCCCGCGCTCCAAGTGGGACAACAAGTGAGCCGCGGAGCGGCGACACCAGGTCGTGACACAGTCTCTGAAGCCCTTGGTCGGGATGACAAATGATTGGGGACGTTGGACGCGGGGCTGAAGCCCCGCTCTACCCGGACGCAGAAGCGCGCTCCCACTCATTCGAACCCCGCGAATGAGTGGGGCACCCCGCTCTACCTGGAAGCGCGGTCCCACTCATTCGAAACCCGCGAATGGGTGGGGCACCCAACTCTACCTGAACGCGAAGAGCGTCAGCGCGAATAGGGGTCCTTCGACTCGCGCTGAAGCGCTCGCTCAGGATGACACATTGGAAATTAAAGCCGTCTCCGCTCAGGTTGACAAAACACACCCTACCGCCGTTGTCCGCCGAGGTCTAACCAGACTTTCTCCAGCATGCCGAACAGAAAAGCCGTAGTCAGGCCGAACAGCAGCCAGCCGTTCAGCGCCTCCAGAGCGCCCATCAGTTGCCAGTGCTTTGCCAGGTCGATGTTGGTGTGTCCGTAGCTGGTGATCGCGTTCAGCGAATAGAGCATCGCCTCCCTGTTGTCGGGTAGCGCGCCGAGAATCCGGTAGGCGACGGCCCAGATACCTGTCTCCAGCCCGTGCAGACAGGTGGCCAACAAGGTGGTGGCGCCCATGACGATCACGAAAATAGCCAATGGGTGACGGTGTGCCTCATGGCGAGCGGTAATTCGAACCGTCCTTTGTCGTACGAGTCCCAGGCCCAGGACATGGATGAGCACGGTCAGCACGATCAAGGGCAAGCCCCATGCCCAGTCGGAGGTCCAACTCGCTGGGTTCTCAACCACGAATGTGAAAGCCGCCTGCGAAATTCGCATCGTCACCTCCTGCCATCGGTTGCCTGGCTCAGAAAACGAATTGTACCGGAATGGCTACGAATCGCCCTGCCGCACCTGCAGAAAAACCGGGCAGCCCGCGAGAGCTGTCCCGTCCGTTGCCCACAAAGCTGCTATTGTGTGTCGGCGTGGGCAACGGAGATAAAAAGCCGATTTAAGTGAACCAAATCCGATCCGGAATCGTCCAATAATTTGTGGGGGATGCTCTTGCCGTACTGTGGGCATTCGCGAAGGAGACCAACAGCAGCTTCGGCTCGCAACGGACTGCTGTGTGCATCGGTCCTGCTGCTGATACTGGTTCGTATTTCCCCGCCGTCGTTCCCGCACGCTCTCTCGCTCAAGTCAACCGTTAAATGCAACGTGCAGGTCAAGCACAGGCAGTGCTTCGAGCACTATGGATTCGAGTGGAATTCTCCACCTCGAGTGTCTCAACTGGCTCCTCCGCCTGTCCTGAACCTTGGGGCAATCCCGGAGACGGAATCAATTCCGGCGTTCGATTTCAAAGGGCTTCATTACAATCGTCCCCCACCTTCCAGTTAACCCAGACTGGCTCCAGGACGCGTCTGCTGGAGCGGTGCGGGCTTGGTCGTCATTTCCGTGTTCGCATTCGTAGATAATCTGGCCCATTCAAACTAAGTAGCAAGCCGGCGTCCCGTTAGGCCTCCGCGTTCGTCCTGAGTCGCAAGCCAAGCGATCCAGGGCTGAAAGGCGACATGGTCAAACGAAAGACAAGGTTCCTTGCCGGCAACTGAGAGATGTGAATCCGATGAGAGTGCTTTGTGTAGAAAATCGGCCTGACTACATGGCAGCGCTGAAGCACGGGTTGGAACGGACCGGGTGCGAGGTGCTTACCGCAAAGACTGCCAACGAAGCTCTGGGCCTGCTGCTGACCGAGCTGATTGAAGGCGTGCTTCTGGAATACGATCTGCCCGGCGTCACCGGCGCAGCGGTGCGCGCCGATATGAAGCTGCTGCGGCCGGATGTTCCCATCCTGCTGTTCAACGGCATCAACAGTCAGACGCCGTTTCTGCTTCGCTTCTTCACTTCCTATCTCCAGGATCCGCGCCCGCAAGACGGTAATGGAGAGTGATCGGCTGTTCTCACATGCGAGGACAGGTAGCCGTGGCGCTTGAGATGAGGCATGGGATGGCGAGGTTGGCCAGATACGTGCTTTATGGGAGTGCGGTCCTCATCTGAGTTCATTGGATCAATCTAATGTGGGCCTTCGCCATCTGATGATTTCTGCTGCTTTGCCGAAGGAAGGCACAGTTGTGGAGACAAATCCAATCGTCATCGAGTTGCGTCCCGCGGCAGGTCTCATTCTACGGGACGGTCAGCTTCTACGGTTACCAGCAAGTGGAGGAATGCCATGCAATACAACGACGAACGGCCTTGTGCTATCTGCCAGTCGGTGGGAATGACGGCGGTGACTTGGGACAACGTGCCGCTGTGCGCGACCCATTGGCAGGAGCGGGAAGAGATGCAGTTGGGCAGCGATCAGATGTTTCGGCACCGCCCGCCGATAGAGTTTTTCGAGTGCGCCGTTCCGGCGGAGTCGTTACCTGCTGCAACCTTGAGTGGCGCTCTGTGCGCCTAGCTCCGCCAGTCTTTGGCGGCCAGACTCGCAGGTGTCCCACTCGCAAACCGACAAACTGTCGGGCTGGGACACCCGCCTGTACTGGCTAGAGCGCGACCTCCCATACCGCGCCGCAAGCCTTCAACATAGAAGCGGTCGCCCGCCTTTTATGGAACTCGGAAGGAAACGTCCCACGATCCGAAATGGTATTAGCTACGAGTGCATCCAAGATGGGCCGCCCGCCGATGCCACCTGTGGTACTATGGTGCCATTTTCGAGGTCATGAAGGAAATTTTGGTGTAATAGCGGCGGAGTCGTGTGTTGATGCGCGGTAAGAAACTGGTCGTGCTCCTATGGCTTTGCTTCATCACGCGCGGTTGCTTCTACTCGGCGCTCTTGCCCATCTGGGAAGGCTACGATGAGCCGTCCCACTTCTCGTTCATCCAATATGTAGCTGCACACAGGAGTTTGCCGGTTCCGACGACGCCGGTTTCGCGCGAGGTGGAGCAGTCGTTGCACTTGTTGCCGCTCTCCTGGGAGCAACGGCTGCATGCTTTGGCGCCGCCTATCTACACAGAAGATTCCTATTGGCAGCTCACAGCGGCTGGCCGGAGCGAGCTCCAGCAACAACTCAATGCGATCCCACCCGCCTGGGGAATGCAACCGGGAACAGCTCCGGCTCTGTATGAGGCGCAGCAGGCACCGCTCTATTACTGGATGATGGCTGTTCCGCTGAGACTTGCCTCGGGATGGTCCTTGCCTGCCCGGGTAGTACTGGTCCGAATTCTCAGCGTAGCGTTCGTTTCGCTGGTTGTGCCGATTGCTTACGCTGCCGCTAAGAGTTTTCTGGGCGATGACGCGCAAGCGCTTGGCGCCGTCGCAGTCGTCACCTGCATGCCCGAGCTTATGGTCGACGTCAGCCGGGTTGGGAACGAAGGCCTCGCGATCGTCGTCTATTCGCTATTGACCGCGTTCTTGCTGCTGGCAGTCCGCTCAGGACGTTCGCAATGGTTCGTTGCCGCTGGAGCTCTGCTCGGCGTGGGCTTGCTAACCAAAGCGTATTTCCTCTTCGCCATTCCTGCATTCCTGCTGGTGGCCCTGTATTCGCTCTGGCGCTGTGGAAGGGAACGCAAACAGATCCTTTACAACAGCGCGATGGGAATCGGTCTCGCGTTGTTGATCGGTTTTGGCTGGTACTGGCGCAACCATGTGATTACGGGCGCCTGGTCGGGAGAACAAGATGCCGCAGTCGCGGCTCACGCCAGCCTGCCGCACCTGATTATCGCTGTCAGCAATGTGAACTGGATCAGCGGTGTCGCGTCGGTGCTGATCTCACACACCTGGTTCGGGGGCTGGAGTTTTCTGAAATTGCCAAAATTGGCCTATGTTGTTTTCGCGTTCGGCATGGCGGCGGCCCTCTTCGGTCTGGCCAAGACCACTTTCCGACTCGGATTGAAATCGGACGGACGCCTAGTTGTTTTGCTCGCTTTGTACGGCTGGTTTTGGGTCGCCCTGCTCTGCGACGTGCTCGTAATCTACATCGCCAGAGGTGTCTCGGCGTCGTGCGGTTGGTATATGTACGCCGTTGTCGTTCCCGAAGTGCTGCTCGTCACT
Source organism: uncultured Acidobacteriaceae bacterium (assembly GCA_963789245.1). Taxonomy (GTDB): domain Bacteria; phylum Acidobacteriota; class Terriglobia; order Terriglobales; family Acidobacteriaceae; genus Bog-257. Next base: position 255,810 of record CAWBKE010000013.1, read on the forward strand.
TGCGGTCTGTACTCTGTTTTTCCCAAACGCTGGTGCTGGATGGTACTGCCGGGGGCGGCAGCAGCATTTGCGGCAGTCGACTTCTACGGCGTTCTTGCGCTGATGCTTCCATATTACACAGGAATAATTTCGCACCTTCCGGCCAGCGATATCGTACGCCCCGCAAGAGTAATGCAACTGGTGCATGCTGGTCCGCGCCTGCTGCTTGAGCGGCTCACTGTCAATAAGCCCGGCTTCCTCGTGCCGTGGGTGCTGGGTCTTTTGTTCCTGATGTATTGCGTCTCCACAGTTGTCACAGCTGTAGTCGGTTATGTGGTGATGATGAGAGGGAACAGAGCGAACGCGGGCGGGTGGCCCAGTCTACCGTTTTGAGAGTGGGCGAGTGGCCCAGCCTATGACCTTGAGGGTGCCCCATGCAAGCCGGGTTTGCTCGGGTGGGGATTTTCGACCAGCTTCATGCGCAACGGCATTCCGATTCGCTCTCGTTTCTTCCCGTGCATGGTTACTTTAGTTTTTTCGAGTGTCGTTTTCTATTGGTGTTGTGGAGGGCGGTGAAGTAGCTTGGTAAGTTGGGCCGCATCGGCCCACACGCCGTCGCGAGATGTGGCGGCGGGATTCGTTCTTTGAAAAATCAGGGTGCGAACTGGGAGCGCGACAGAGGAGCTTCGGGATTTCGAGAAGGTGGGTTCGTCCGAGATCTGCGGCTAACTCCTTATTCCGCAATGCATTGCAAATTGTCGCTTGTTTTCAATACTTTGGGGAAATCATCGCAAGTTATTGCAAAATATGGAAGTTAGCTGACGAGCTAAGTCCTTATTATGGAATACTTTAATATAAGCCCATTATAATCAACGCGTTTTTTTTATTTTTTTCGTGGTGGGGTACCATCCGGCGGATGGCAGTTCGATGCCAGACTCGGCGACGCGAACCAGGTAAGAAGAGACGCAAAGCCACTGCAATGTAGTCAGTTTGCCGGCCCGATCGCCGGCGGCAAAGTTTGGCATCTGGCGATGTTGCAGTGACCACAGAGCGCAGGCGAGGTTTGCTGCCAGGGACGCGCTGCGCCGCCGTCAAAAACAAAGCGGGCGCGCGCGTGCCTTTGTTATAATCGCTGTGCCGCTTTTCGGAGCGCCCTTAGCTCAGCTGGATAGAGCGTCTGGCTACGAACCAGAAGGTCGGGAGTTCGAATCTCTCAGGGCGCGCCATCGCATTTTCTTCGTTTAGCCTCCGCAAAAGAAAAAACTGGTCGCCGCTACGCCGGCTTTATTGTCGACCTGAACCAACGCCTAAGACAGCACAGCTCAGGATGCGTCAGGGTGCAGGGCTCAGGAACCCATGGATCAACTCTAAGACCTTCGCTGGCGACTCGACCATCGGAGAATGGCCGGCGCCCTCGATCATGGCGACTTTAGCGCCCGGAACGCGCTCAAAAGCTTTCGCGTCGTCGGGCGAGATAATGGCGTCGCGAGTGCCGAAGATGGCGAGCAGCGGCGGCAACGGCTTGAGGGCTGCGATGCGCTCGTAGGGCGCTTTGGTCACGCGGTAGGCAACGCTTTCATCGTGCGCCTGGCGGAAAGCGCTGTAGGTAAGCTGCTTGACGTCGTCGACGAAGTTGTCCGGGACCGCGAAGCCCGGGGCAAAACCTTGCGCCAGCCCGCGGCGAATTGCGTCATCGCTCTCGATATGCGAAAGCAGCTCGCCAAGAGGCGGGTGGAAATAGGCGTCGCTCATGATGGTAAAGCTCCCGCGCTCGGCGGTCGCCGGACTATCGATGAGAATCATGCGCTCAATCCGCTGCGGATTGATCTCGGCCAGCGCCGTCGCCACCTCGCCACCCATGGAATGACCGATGACGGTGAAACGATCCACACCCAGCCGGTCGAGAAGCGCCGACACCAGCGCAGCCTGCCGCTCGATGGAGTAGCCGGAGCGCGGCGCCATGGTGCCGCCATGGCCGATCAGGTCGATGCAGATGACGCGATGGTCGGCGGCGAGCCCGGGTTCGATGTTGTCCCACCAATCGATCGCAGCACCGAAGCCGTGGATGAGGACGATCGTCGGACCCACCCCGTCGATGGTGACGTTTGCGGGCACGACCTGCGTTTCAATGACCTGACCGCCGTCACGCGGCTTCGCTTTCCGTATCCGCGAGTCGACCCAGATCATGTTTGCGACCAACGCAATAACACACAGCCCGACGACGATACCGGCAATGACCAGCTTTCGCATTGCGAGTTTCCTCCTGACAGCAACGGAATTTCCGTCCAGCATCAGCCCACTACTTACTTCTTTAATGGTAATACCACAATTCGCCGTCCCGCACCCCAAGGGAGATAGCTCTCAATCGCCTCGGTCGCTGCCCCATCAGGGCGTGGACGCTCAAGTTGAGGAGCCTCAACGCCGACTATCTCAATAACGGCCTACTGTTGTCAGGCTGTGGATTGAGCATCGTTCCCCGAGGCTCATGTTCCAGCCTGTCCCGGCAAAGGCCGGTCCTCACTCCGGACCAGGAGAGGGAGCTTGCATTCGACGACCCATGTTACGCCGGCGCTTTTGGCGGCCGGTCTCGCGCCCGCCGCCGGTCTGTCTGGATATGAGCAGCTTTTCAAGTCCATCTTCGAATGCTCTGCGGCAGGCATGCTGGTTTTGGACCTCGCCGGCAAATGTGTCTGCGTCAACCAGGCCTTCTGCGATCTGGTTGGATATACCGCGGAAGAAGTCATGGCCCGCACTGTGGCCGAGCTTACCCATCCTGATGACGCAGCGGTAAGCCGGAAGATGCTGCAACGGCTGGCTTCCGGGGAGGCAAAGTTTAGCCAGCTGGAGAAGCGATATCTCCACAAGAGCGGGCGGCCGGTGTGGGCGCTGCTGACGGCGGTCCTGATCCCGCGATCGGATGGCCTCCCGCCGGTTTTGGCGGTCGGGCTGGTGCAAGACATCAGCCAGCGCAAGGCTGCCGAAGAAGCCCTGCAAAGAAGCGAGGCGCTGTTTCGAACCATCGGCGAAAACGCCGGCGACCTGATTCTGATCGTCGATTACGCCACGATGAAGACGCTCTACGTCAGCCCTGCCCACCGCAAGCTTCTGGGATATTCGGTCGACGAACTTCAGGATCGCAATCCGATGGAATTGGTCCACCCTGACGACCTTCCCGTTATTCACCGGGCAATCGAGGAAATGCTCGGGAAGGGAAGCAACGGAATCATCACGGCGCTACGGTTCCGTCACAAGAACGGCGATTGGCACCATGTGGAGGCCCACGGCTGTGCGGTGCGCAATAGCCGCGGCGGCCTGGAACGCATCGTCGTGATCTCCCGCATCATCGACGACCGGATTCTTGCTCAGCAGAAGCTGAAAGACCGGGAAGAGACCCTGCAATTGCTCCTGGATTCCACCGCCGAGGCCATTTATGGCGTGGATCTGAGCGGCAACTGTACGTTTTGCAATCAGGCTCTCTTGCGGACGCTGGGCTACCAGGATGCCGGCAGCCTGCTGGGAAAAAACATGCACGAGGTCATTCATCACAGCCATGCCGACGGCTCCGCCTATCCGGTGGAGGAATGCTGCATCTTCCAGGCTTTTCGGGACGGCAGCGTCATGCATGTCGACGACGAAGTGGTGTGGCGTTCCGACGGCACCTGTATTCCTGTCGAATACTGGTCGCACCCGGTGAAACGCGAAGGCAAGGTGGTGGGCTGCATGGTGACCTTCGTTGATATCACTGAGCGAAGAACAGCCCAGAAGGCACTGCGCCGGGCGCATGAAGAAGCGGAGCTATTCATCGACTCGGTGCCCTCGATTCTCATCGGAATCAACCGGGAGGCACGGATCAAACGCTGGAATCTGGCAGCCGGGCAGGTGTTTGGTCTCAGCGCAGCCGTGGTGGCTGGCAGGCACCTGGCGGACTGCGGCATTCAATGGCCGCGTGCGGATATGAGAGCTGAGATTGATTCCTGGTGTGCCCACCGGGAGCCGGCGCGCATTGATGCGCTTCCATTTGTCCTCGGTGGCGAGACGCGGTTTCTGGGCCTCACCTTGAAATGGATTGGCGCGCGCGAGGAAGGAACTGATGAGCTGCTGATCATTGGCTCCGATGTGACCGAGCGCGAGATGTTGGGACAACAGTTGCGGCAAGCTCAGAAATTGGAGGCGATTGGACAATTGGCTGCCGGAATCGCGCATGAAATTAATACTCCCATTCAGTACGTGGGCGACAACACCCGCTTCCTGCAGGAATTCTGGGACACATTCCCTTCCTTATTTACCGTTATCCGGGAGTTGCAGCAGCAAGCCAAATCAGGACCGATTTCGCCGCTGACGTTAGAACGACTCGATGCCCTGGCCCAGGCGGCGGACTTCGAATACATGCAGACGGAGATTCCCCGCTCCATCGAACAGTCCCTCGAAGGCATTCAACGAGTGACCAAGATCGTTCACGCCATGAAGGAATTTTCCCATCCCGGATCGGAAGAGAAGAAATCGATTGACATCAACCAGGCGATCGAGACCACCATCACCGTCGCCCGTAATGAGTGGAAGTACGTTTCTGACGTGGAAACTCATTTTGACCCGGAACTGCCTTTGGTGCTCTGCCATGCCGGCGAGGTCAACCAGGTGATTCTCAACCTGCTGATCAATGCTGCGCAGGCAATTGCGCAAGCGCTGGAAGACGGTTCAGGCGGCAAAGGAAAGATTGTGATCTCTACCGCGCGCGCTCAGGACTCGGCCGAAATCTCCATCTCCGACACCGGAACAGGAATACCGGAGGACGTGCGCTCCCGGGTCTTTGAGCCGTTTTTTACTACCAAACCGGTGGGCAAGGGCACTGGACAAGGATTGGCCCTGGCCCACACCGCCATCGTGAGACGGCACGGAGGAAAAATCTGGTTCGACTCTGAAGTGGGAAAGGGATCGACCTTTTACATTCGCATCCCATTTGCCAATTCGCTGGAAGGGTGATCATGGCCAAACGAATCTTATTTGTCGATGACGAGCCCATGGTGCTGACCGGACTGAAGCGCAGTCTGCGCCCTATGCGCTCGGAATGGGAGATGGTTTTTGCCGGCGGCGGCGACGAAGCCCTGACGGCGATGGACCAGCAAACCTTCGACATCGTCGTTACCGACATGCGAATGCCGGGAATGGACGGAGCGCAGTTGCTGAAGGAAGTGCAGAAACGGTCACCGCAGACCTTGCGTATGGTGCTGTCCGGGCAGTCGGATCGGGAGACCATTCTGCGCTCGGTCAATCCGGCTCATCAGTTTGTTTCCAAGCCTTGCGAAAGCGAAGAATTGAAGTCCCGGCTGGCCCGTATCTTTGCGCTCGAAGACCTGCTGCAGAATCCAGTCCTGCGGGAACTGCTGACCAAGCTCGATTATCTGCCAAGCTTGCCGGACATTTATCTGCAACTGAACCAGGAGTTGAGTTGTGGTGAACCCTCGCTGCAACGAATCGACGAGCTGATTGGGGCCGACATGGCCATGACCGCCAAGGTCCTGAAGCTGGTGAACTCGGCTTTCTTTTGCCTGCCATGCGAAATCTCGAGTGCTGAGCACGCGGTCAAGCTGCTGGGTCTGGAGACACTGCGCACGCTGGTACTGACGGCGCACATCTTCGAGCAATTTCAAAGCTCGCTGCTGACGGCGGACGATGTGCGCCAGATTTCAGAACACTCCATGGCCGTCAGTAAAAGTGCCAGGACGATCGCGCTCCTGGAGCACGCCGATCAGGCGACCCAGGATGGGTCTTTCACCGCCGGCCTGTTGCATGATGCCGGCAAGCTCATCCTGGCCTCTACCCTGGGCAAGCAATACGGCGAGGTGCTGGAGTACAGCCAGAAGGCGAACGTCGGCCTCTATGCAGCGGAGCGCGAGTTGCTGGGCTGCAGCCATGCCCAGGTGGCGGCCTATCTGTATGGCTTATGGGGGCTGCCTGAAACGATTGTCGAGGCGGTTGCATGGCACCACGATCCTGCCGTTAGCTTAAGCGCGAAGTTTTCGCCGCTGGCTGCGGTGCACATGGCAAGCGCTTATCACGATGAAAACGGCAGCTCGCGGTTGCGCGACCGCACCCCTGTCGATACAGCCTTCCTGGCCGGCATTGGTTGCGCGGAACGAGAGGCAGCGTGGCGCAGTAAGCTCGAGGGCGACGAGGTGCATCGTGGCTGAAAAGATCCTTTTAGTGGATGACGACAGCAACATCCTCGACGGCTATCGCCGCAGCCTGGGCCGCGAGTTTGTGCTGGAAACGGCCCTCGGTGGTGTCCAGGCCCTGGAACTCGCTACCGACGTCGGCCCGTACGCGGTCGTGGTTTCCGACATGCGCATGCCCGGGATGGATGGCATCCAATTGCTGAGCAAGATCAAGACGCTGTCGCCGGACACTACTCGCGTCATGCTGACCGGCAACACCGAAATGGGTACGGCCGTCAATGCCATTAATGAGGGCAGCATCTTTCGTTTTCTCACCAAGCCTTGCAGCCGGGAGATGATGGCCAAAACCCTGACTGCGGCGCTAGCTCAGTACCGCTTGGTGACCGCCGAAAAGCAGCTCCTGGAGCAAACCCTCAGCGGCAGCATTCAAGTTCTGACGGAGGTGCTCAGCCTGCTCAATCCCGCGGCCTTCAGCCGTGCCGAGCGCGCCCGCCGTTACATCCACCGCATCGCCATCTCGATGAAGCTGGGAAATCCCTGGCAGTACGAGGTTGCGGCCATGATGTCGCAACTGGGTTGCGTCACGCTGGCTCCGGAAACCATCGATGCTGTGTATAAGGGCGAGAAGCTGCTACCGAAAGAGCAGGCCCAATACGACGCCCACCCGAGCGTGGCTTATGATCTCCTCTCGAAGATCCCGCGCCTGGAACCCATCGCGTGGATGATCGAGTACCAAGACCAGCCCGCGCCCGAGTCCGACCACTCCCAATCCCCGGATGTGCGCATGGGAGCGAAGATACTGCGGGTGATCCTGGCTTACGAAAGATTGATTCACATCGGAAAATCGCGGACCGAAGCGGCGCACTTTCTCAGTCGTCAGAACACGGAGTTCAGCCCTGAGTTCTTTCAGAATCTGGTGGCCCTGGATCCCAACGCCGAGGAAGGCGAAATACGAACCTGCCGCATCGATGAACTGGTGCCCGGTATGATCATCCAACAAGAAATCCGCACCCATGACGGGACATTGTTAGTCTCCGAAGGTCAGGAGGTCACTCCGACCGTCACTTTCAAGCTGAAAAATTTTCACGCACGGCGGGCAATCGGCAGCAGCGTGAGTGTCTCTATGCCGACAACCAGCCTGGCGTTCGTGAAGGCTGCTTCGTAGGCTTCCGCGGGACCGGCAAGAAATTCGGGACTACGGGCAATCAGGCGTCCTGAAACAATATGCTAATAGGGATTTCGTTCGCCAGGCTTTGCCTCTGCATCCAGCGGCAGGCGAACATAAAACGTGGTTCCCTTACCAACTTCACTCTTGAAGGTGAGTGTCCCACCGTGCATCTCGACCACAATCGAGCGCGCAATGGCCAGACCCTGGCCCGTCCCTCGCCCGATCGCTTTGGTGGTGAAGAATGGATTAAAGACTTTTTCGCGAATATTTTCCGCGATGCCGCATCCCGTGTCGGAAACGGAAATTAGCACCGCGTCTCCCTCAGTCCAGGTCCGAACGCCGATCAAACCTTTTTGGCCGGTTAGCTTTTTCGCCTCTCCGATGGCATGGGCGGCGTTCACCAGCAGGTTAAGGAAGACCTGGTTCAGTTCGCCGATGTTGCAAATCACGGGAGGCACACTACCCAGGTCTGTGTCTACGTCCGCAACGTACTTCAACTCGTTGCGGGCGACAATCAGCGTGCTTCGCAGGGCTTCGTTGATGTCGGCCGCGGCTTTTTCCTTTCCTTCAGGGTGGGCAAATTCCTTCATGGCGCGCACCAGGGTGGCAGCCCGCGTCACGCCGTCGAGGGACTGCTCGATAGCTTTTGGAATTTCTTCCATCAGGTAGTCAACGTCCACCTCCCGTTCGGTCTCAGTTACCTCCTTCGCCAATCGCCGCTCTGCCTCGCCGTCGGCCGCAGCCGTGTCCCGCAGGTGTTCATATTTTTCCCGCACCTTATTAAGGTCCAGGTAAGCATCACGCAGGAAGCGAAGGTTGTCGCCAACGAACTGCACGGGAGTATTGATCTCGTGGGCAATACCGGCGGCCAGACTGCCTACGGCTTCAAGCTTCTGGGAGTGGCGAAGCTCAATCTCCAGCCGGTTGCGCTCCGTCACATCTTGAGCGATGGCCAGACGGGCGGTGTGAGTATCGTAGTCAATGTCGTGAAAATGGATTTCCACGTCAATGGCGCGGCCGTCCTTGCTCTGATGTTTCCATTGTCCCGCGGCGCCTTTGACGACTGAGAGTTGCTGGTTCACCCGCCGTTGGAAGCGTTCCGTGTCGTCGTCTGGAGCAATATCTGTCGTCTTCATCCGCAAGAGCTCATCCCGGCTATACCCGTACTGCTGCACGGCAGCGTCGTTGACTTCGAGAAACTCCAGGGTCGCGATATCGAACACATAGGCCGGATGGGGAATGGTCGCGAATAGCAAGCGGGCGCGCTCTTCGCTTTGGTGCAAGGCCGCTTCCGCACGCCGGCGAATGGCTAGATGCGCGGTCAGCAGGGAGGTCAGCAGCAGGCCCCCCAGCAGCGTGCCCCAACTGCTCAAGCGGACCGGCTTGAAGCTGTTCGAGAGGGGATAAGCAGCGAGCTCCCACGTGCGTCCTGCGACGGAAATCGTTCGTGTCGCCCGGAAACCTTGGGGGAAGTCTTCGACGCCATCAATGTGGGCGCCCTTCGGATAAAGAAGCTGTTCGCCGGGATTGGCATCGCGATCGAAGATGGCCAGGCTGAGGCCCGCTGCGGAACTGGGAGTGGCTCCAGCTTTTTCCACGATGTCCGCGATGCGGAAGACAGCGAGGGCAAATCCTACCAATGCGTTCCGTCGCTCCGCGGTGTCGAGCGGCTCGATGCCTCCCCGGTAAACTGGACGAAAGACGAGAAACCCATATTGGTCGGAAGTCTCTTGCACCAGCTTGATCCGGTTGGTAGCGAGCATCTGGCCGGAGTGCACCGACCTTTGCAGTGCTTCACGGCGGAAGCGATCTGAGTAAAGGTCGAAGCCCAGGGCCTTTTCGTTGCCTCTGAAGGGAGCAACATAGAAAACCGGGAAGTACTCTGCGCGCTCCCTGGCTGCGGCCATTTTCACGGGCGAGACCCGCTCCGTGAATTGGAACTGCGGGAAGCCGTCGCGGCGTGCGTCGTCCTCATATTTCTGCCGCAACTGCCCGGGAACGCGCGGAATCCATTCCAACGCTTGAATGGCCGAGTTGCGCGCCAGCAGAGGTCCGGCGAACTGGCCGAACTGCTCCCGATCGATATCGGGCGAAGCATCGTAGAGCGCCCCCAGAGACACCAGATTATTGACCGTCAGTCTGACGTTTGTCTCCACGGCATCGAGTCGTTCCTGGGCAACCCCGTTGAACGAAGCCTCGGCGTTCCTGCTTTCCAGACTTCGCAGGGTGGTGAAGACCATCGCGGTCAGGACGATGCCGGCGGCGATGATGCCTAGCGAAGGTAAAATGCGGCGCACAAGTCCACTGACCATACTCATCCTCCACTATCGGCACAGAATCGCAGAACCTAAGGCTCGGGCAGTCCCCCACCTGTCGCAAGCGACAGTAGACGGCAACTTGAGAAGCATCGATACTGGCGGCAATCTGTTGCTATAAATCAGGGGAGGATGTTGGCGCGACCTCGTCGTGCCGGTCGTGGCAGTCACGGAGTTGCAATCCATCGTTTTTGCAGCGAGATAACAATAAAATGTTCCCAGCCGCAAACTTTCAATAAGAGATCGCACCTCGGGGATTATTTCGAATTCGGGAGGCAGGATCTCCCGTTAGTCCAACAGCACAGATTTCATTCTGCAGGTTGGTCGTAGGACCAACTCACCGCAACCCTCCGAGGACCGAGGCTAACCAGCAACTTAGCGAGGAGAAATCGAATGGATGTGGGAGCAGGCATTCGAAATCTGGCATTGGGAGCGCTTGCCGTCTCGAGTTTGTTCGCGGCCGGCAGGCTTGCCGACGCGCAACAAGTCACGGGCACGTTGGGTCAGGCCGACGCCACAACCACCATCAACGGAAAACAACTTCCGCCGCCGCCGCCGAAATTTGGCGGTGTGATCAAGGAAACCTACAAAGATTCCACGCCGTGGTGGCCGCCGCGCATCGTGCCTCCGAAGGGCGCACCCAATGTGCTCCTCATCATGACCGATGATCAGGGTTATGGCGTGCCCAGCACCTTTGGTGGCGTCATTCCAACCCCGAACCTGGACCGCATCGCCAAATCCGGGCTGCGCTACATCCAGTTCCACTCCACTGCTCTGTGCTCGCCGACGCGCGCGGCACTGATCACCGGCCGCAACCACCACTCCGTCGGCTTTGGCGTAATCGGGGAATTGTCCACGGGATATCCGGGTTATGACTCGGTCATTGGTCCAGAGAGCGCTACCGTCGCCGAGATCCTGAAGGAGAACGGCTACGCGACTTCGTGGTTTGGTAAAGACCACAACACACCGGGATTTACCTACAGCACCACGGCGGGGCCGTTTGACCAATGGCCCATCGGCATGGGCTTCCAGTATTTCTATGGTTTCCTGGGTGGTGAGACCGACCAGTGGACGCCCTATCTGTTCCGCAACACCACGGCCGTGTATCCCTGGGTCGGCCATCCCGGCTACAACCTCACCACCGACCTGGCCGACGATGCTATCAAGTATCTGCGGGACCTGAACGCGGCCGCGCCCGACAAGCCGTTCTTCTTGTATTACGTGCCCGGCGGCTCACACTCGCCCCACCAGCCGACGCAGGAATGGATCGACAAGTTCAAAGGCAAGTTCGACATGGGCTGGGAAAAACTGCGCGAGCAGATTTTCGAAAACCAGAAGAAGCTGGGTGTCATACCGCCGAACACCAAGCTGACGCCGTGGCCGGACGGACAGGTGGAGTATGCGGGAGCCAAGCTGCCCAAGTGGGACTCGCTTACTCCGCTGCAAAAAAAGATGTATGCCCGCGAAGCCGAAGTCTTTGCCGCTTATACGGCCTATACCGACTATGAGATTGGCCGTGTGATCGACGAAGTGCAGAAGATGGGCAAGCTCGACAATACGCTGATTATTTACATCGACGGCGACAATGGCACCAGCGCTGAAGGAACCGTGTATGGCACCTTCAACCAGTACACGGCTTACAACGGCATCATCAATGAGCCAGAGGTCAAGCCCGTCCTGGCCCTCAATGCATTGCATTACAACGACTGGGGCTCTCCCAGGACCTATCCGCATATGTCTGTGGCTTGGGCTTGGGCGTTCGATACGCCCTTTAAGTGGACCAAGCAGGTGGCCTCGCATTTCGGCGGTACCCGCCAGGGTCTGGCGATCTCGTGGCCCGGACATATCAAGGATGAGGGCGGCATTCGCACTCAGTTCCACCACGTCATTGATATCGTGCCGACCATCCTCGAAGCCGCCGGCATCCAGGCGCCCGACGAGGTCAACGGCATCAAGCAGAAGCCAATCGAAGGCGTAAGCATGGCTTATACCTTCGACTCGGCTAACGCCAACGCGCCCTCGAAACGCGATACGCAGTACTTCGAGATGGTCGGCAACCGCGCTATCTACCACGACGGTTGGGTTGCCGCCACCACACCGCCCTCCCCATCCTGGGAGATGGGAACGGGCAAGCAGACGGCCCTCGACGACTACCACTGGGAGCTCTACCACATCGCAGAGGACTATTCGGAATACAACGACCTGGCAGCGAAAATGCCTGACAAACTGAAGGAAATGCAGGCGCTCTTCCTGAAAGAAGCCGGAAAATACCAGGTCTTTCCGCTGGATAATTCGGGCTTCGTGCGCGCCCTTACGGCGCGGCCGAGCGCGGTCGCAGGGAAGACGGTATTCACCTACACAGGCGTGAATCCCAACATCCCCATGGGCAATGCTCCCAACATATTGGGCAGGAACTACACCATCACTGCGGACGTAACCATCCCCAGTGGCGGCGCCGAGGGGATGATCGCCACGGCGGGCGGCCAATCCGGCGGCTACGGGATCATGCTGAGTCCGGGGGCAAGCTGGTTTTTCAACAGCAAACCATTCAAGCACATCGAATTAGGTTTGTTGATTTTTGGATTGCTTCTGATCCTGGTGGGCACAGCCGGTAAGTGGAGAAAACGTTTCGGCTACGCATTCGTGCTGGTCGCGGGCATCGGACTGATTCTGACTTTCGCCACCGACATGTTCCACATCGGGCGGGGAAGGCCGGTATTCGTTTACAACATGCTGGACTTGGAGCGCTACCGGTGGGAATCGCTGTCTTCACTCGATGAAGGCAAGCACACCATCGTCTTCGACTTCAAGTACGACGGCCCCGGCCTCGCCAAGGGCGGTTCCGGCGTGCTGAGCGTGGATGGTAAAGAGGTTGCCCGCAAGACGATCGAGCACACCATTCCGTTTCTCTTGCCCGCTGACGAGAGCTTCGACATCGGGCTCGATACCCGTACGCCGGTGGATTTCACGTATGATTGTCCGTTCCCCTTCACCGGGGCCATCGACAAGCTGACCTTCAACCTCGGTCCGTCGCAGCTGACGGCGGAGGACCAGAAAAAGGTGGACGACGCGATGGCCAGAGTCAATAACTAGGCGCCAAGGCGCGCCGAACCGCTGGGAAATGAACCCAGGCACGCTGCTGGACCAGTTCCGGCTGCGAATTGGTCTAATTAGGAAAGTGGTCGAGCGATGAACAAAAGCATGTTGCGCAATTTAGAGAAAATTTCATTCCTGTTCCTGATGGTCTTGTTCGTTGTGGCGCTGAGCCCGGCGCAGGATGCGGGCGCATGGCCGCGCCAAATCACCAAGCCAGGCGGGACCATCATTCTCTACCAGCCGCAGGTTGACGACTGGGAGAACTATCAGCAGGTGGACGCGCGCATGGCGTTCAGCCTAACTCCCACCGGCGGCAAAAGCCATGTCGGCGTTATTACTGTGCAGATGAAGTCCGCCGTCAACATGGACGATCACACCGTCTTCCTCAGCGATCCCCAGATCACGAGCGTCAGCTTTCCCTCGCTCGATCCCGCGACCGCCACGCAGTTGGAACAAACGGTGAGGACTTTCCTCAACCCAGCCGCTACCATGACCATCTCGCTCGACCGTCTGGTGGCAAGCGTGAAGAAGACAAAGGCTCCGCCGATTGCCGACGTAAAGAACGAGCCACCAACCATCTTCCTCAGCATGCGCCCGGCGATCCTGCTGTTGGTGAACGGTGCGCCTACAATGGCGCCGATCGCAAACTCCAATCTTCAGTTTGTCGTCAACGCCAACTGGCCGGTGTTCGTCGAGCAGGGAAGTTCTACCTACTATCTATTTGACGGCAAAGGCTGGCTTACCTGCACCAGTCTAGGAGGGACATGGACGCCGACCAGCAAGTTGCCCAAGCAGATGTCGAAGGTCCCGGAGAACGCGAATTTCACTAGCTTGAAGGAATTCATTCCGCCACCACCGGGAAGCGCGGCCAGCTCACCGATGGTCTATTACAGCGCCACACCGGCGGAGATTGTTGTCTTTGGCGGACGGCCGCAGTGGACGCCGATTCCCGGCACGCAACTGTCGTATGCGTCGAACACCGATAGCACTGTCTTCAAGTACACCCCGACAGGCGCGTTCTATTACCTGACATCGGGCCGCTGGTTCACCACTACCACGCCGCTTCTGGGCGGATGGACATTTGCCACCTATACCTTGCCGCACGACTTTGCCCAGATCCCTCCCGCTAGTCCTGCAGGGAAGGTATTGGCATCGGTCCCGGGAACGCCCGAAGCCGAAGATGCAGTGCTGATTGCGCAGATTCCGACCACGGTAACGGTAAATGCGGCGCAGGCTCCGGCAGAAGTGAAGGTGTCCTATGTTGGCGAGCCGCAGTTCGCGCCGATTGAAGGTACCACAATGATGTACGCGACCAACACGCCCAACAAAGTAATCCAGGTTGGCAACCAGTACTATCTGTGCTATCAGGGCGTATGGTTTGTTTCCTTTAGTGCCCAGGGACCATGGCAGACAGCTCAGACCGTGCCCCAGGTTATCTACACTATCCCGCCCAGTTCTCCAGTGTACAACGTTACTTATGTGACCCAGGTGGTAGCTACTGATGGCTATGTGACGGCTAGCTACACCGCGGGATATATGGGCATGTTTGTTGCTGGCGCAGCGGTGGGAGCTGTCCTGACCTGTGGCACTGGCTATTATTATCCGCCTTATATATACGGCGGATTTTACTATCCGTACGCGGCTACTTACGGGTATCACACCTACAATCCTTATACCGGAGCATATGGCTACGGAGGTGCTGCCTACGGACCATATGGCAGCGCTCATTGGGGAACTTCCTATAACCCCAACACTGGAACCTATGCTCGCGGAGCCACAGCATCTACCGCGTACGGTACTCAGTCCGTAGGTCAGGCTTATAACCCCTACACCGGCGCATACGGAGCGACGCATCAGGGATCAAACGCCTATGGATCATGGGGGCAATCGGTAGTCAGCAAGAATGGCAATACTGCTTACACGCAACACGCGACCAACGCCTACGGCTCCGCAGGAACAGTGCAGACGTCGGCGGGTGGCAAGGGTGCGGCTACCAGCACGGCATACGGCAATACCGCGGCAGGAAAAACAGCCAACGGCGACATGTACGCCGGCCACGATGGCAATGTCTATAAGAACACCGGCTCAGGTTGGCAGAAATACGACAACGGCAGCTGGAACGACGTGCAGAAGCCAACTACAACTTCGGCCCAGAGCTATAGCCAGCAACATCCCACGAGCAGTAATCCAAACTATGCATCGGCGCAGCAGAAGGCCCAGAGCAACCCCAACTACTCGGCCAATCAGCAGAAGGCGCAGAGCTACAACCAGCAGCATCCATCGGGATCGAGCGGGTCGAAGCCGAGCGGTGGATCGTCGTATGGCGACCTGAACCAGGAAGCGCAAGACCGCTCCCGTGGTGCTCAGCAAAGCCAGCGCTTTTCGCAGTATCAGCACTCCGCCGGCGGCGGCGGCGACCGCTGGGGCGGCGGCGGTCGAGGCGGTGGTGGGTTTGGCGGCAGACGATAGTGGCAGTGCAGCTGGGATCACAGATGACGACGAGAACGCTGGTGATGGTGTCTTCGGCGATTGAGGTAGCGGTGGGAGTCGCATTAATTGCCACTCCTGACTTGGTAGCCCACGCACTCCTGAGCGCTGGCCTCAACGGCAGTGGCGTCGCTGTCGGGCGTTTATGCGGCATTGCGCTGCTTTCGCTGGGACTGGCCGGTTGGCCGAGTGGAGAGAGCGTGTCCGCAGCGGCCACGCGAGGCCTGTTCGCCTACAACCTGCTGGCAGCGTTTTATCTGGGATACCTCCGAGTCGGCGAAGGTTTTGTCAGCTATCTGCTCTGGCCGGCATGTATCCTTCATGCCGTGCTGGCGCTGCTGATGGCGCGTCCGGCATGGAAGAAAGCCGGGCAGACTGCTTAGTACGTCCTGACCGTCCCCTCCAAGGCACCTGTCGCAAGTGACAGTTCACAGGCAGCCCTGATTGTAGTGAACTGGCAGAGCTGGCAACGAGGTGGACGCCAGCCAGAATTATCGTGAATCGACCGAAGGTTAGAAGGAGTTGTGCATGAAAACCGGGCTTTCCAGGATCACATTCGCCGCAATCGTATCACTGACAGCCCTGCTGTTTTGTGGTATTGCTATTGCTCAGAGTGGACAGGTTCAGGGAGTAATCGATGGGCGGAGCGGCGCGACCATGACGGTCAAGTTGCCGGACTCCGGCAATGTGGTCGTCCTGCTTACCGACAGCACCGATGTGCAGGAAGTTGAAGGCGGCCTCCATATGCGCAAGAAGCAGATGGGCCTGACCGCTTTGGTGCCTGGTCTGCCGGTTCAGGTGAAAGGTTCCTATAACGCTCAGAACCAGTTGGTGGCCGATAGCGTCAAGTTCAAAGGTTCAGAGTTCAAGAACGCGCAGGACATTCAGGCTGGCGTGGCCCCGGCCGAGCAGCAACTCCAGGCACAGCAGCAGCAGTTGCAGCAGACGGAACAGCAGATGCAGCAGCAGCAGGCGGCAATGCAGGCTCAACAGGCACAGCTTACCGCCGAGCAACAAAAGATTGCTGCCAACAAGGCTGCCATCACGGCAGCGAACAAGCGCTTTGGTGAACTGGGTGATTACAACATCCTGGGTGAAGTGACCGTGCTATTCGCCAACGGCAAGGTCGCGATCGAGCCCCAGTACAAACCGCAGTTAGTGCAGTTGGCGCAGAAGGCCAAGACGATTGATGCTTACATAATTCAGGTGAAGGGATACGCCTCGGCTGTGGGATCGGCCGCCTTGAACCAGAAACTCAGCACCGAGCGGGCCGATAACGTTACCAGCTTCCTGGAGCAGCAAGGTATTCCACTGACCAACATCCTGGCCCCGGGCGCCATGGGCACCAGCCGGCAAGTAGCGCCTGACACGACCGCCGAAGGGCAGGCCGATAATCGGCGCGTGGTGGTCAGGATCCTGCAGAACAAGGGAGTTGCGGGAAATTAGGAACATCACTGCGGCAACGAGCGAGATGGTAGCCAGATTTATGGTCCTCGCCCATTCGCTGCAGAACCAAATATCAATCGGCTCCCGCAGTGCGCTCGCGGGATGCTAAGGAGAATGAATGAGTTTTTGTAGGACGTTTCTTGTCACAGGCACAGTTCTGTTGTTGCTGATGTTCTGCCTGCCTGCGGTCGCGCAAGGGCCGGCAGATTCGACAGATGTGAGCGTTCAGGAGCAGACAACCAACGCCCCCGCTCCGCCGAAAGCTGTGCCCGCGGCCGAAGATGACGGTTGGCACTTCAATGTCACCCCCTACCTTTGGTTTCCCGGGGTCAGCGGGACGGCAGGCGCGCGAGGCCATGACGTCAGCGTGCATGCCAGCCCAGGCGATTTGCTCTCGAATTTCCAGATCGGACTCATGGGGAATCTCGAAGCTCGCAAAGGTCGTTTGGTGATACCGATTGATTTCATGTGGATCCACCTTACGAACGACAAGGGGCTGCCCTTTGATGCGGGTGTGAATTCGGTCAAGTTAGGGTTAACCGAGACGATTTTTACTCCCAAGATCGGTTACCGCATCGTGGATAACGAAAAGGTCAAGATCGACGCGCTGGTCGGTTTTCGTTACTGGTATATCGGAGAGAGCCTGGCTTTCCAGCCCCAACTGTTCAATGGTCTTTCAACATCACAGAGCTGGGTGGATGGCATTGCCGGAGGGAAGTTTGAATTCGCGTTGTCACCAAAGGCCTCTATAACGGTCGCGGGCGATGCGGGCGGAGGCGGTTCGCAGCTGGACTACCAGGCGCTTGGTGTGCTTGGTTTCAGGGTCTCAAGACTGATGGTCCTGGACTTGGGCTACCGGTATTTGTATGTTGATTATCGCAACAATCCACCTACCAGTTTCCTGTTAAACGCCCACACGAGCGGGGCATTACTAGGTGTGACGTTCAATCTCAAGTAGTCGACCGGCACCGCACCCAGGGTTTGAATCAACGCCACCAGGAACGAGTGGCGAGCATTAAGACGCGCCGCTGGCTCAGGGCGTAGTCTGGAAATTTACTAAGGCGGAGGATGAAATCGTGAAGACAGCAGGTTTGCTTTTTCTAACATTGGCGCTGGCGTTCGGCGCCTACGCACAAGACACCCCTAAGGTCGAAATACCGCTTGGTTTTTCGATGGTCAACGTACACCCTAATATAAATGACATCACCAGCTTCAATGTTTTCGGAGGTGGGGGACAGGTCGACTTCAACTTCGGCAACTATTTCGGCATTAAAGCCGACTTCATGGGTTATACCCAAAACAGCGGTCTGAAGGTGAGCCAAGACGGGCAATTTCTGGGAAAGGTGAACGGCAACGTCTTCACCTATATGTTTGGCCCCCAGATTAAGAAACACACCGGCGTATTTCAGCCGTTTGGAGAGGCCCTGTTTGGGGCCGCGCATACCAATCTCTATGGAAGTATCTGCAAGTTAGAGACTGGATGTCTCGGGGGCAACGGTAACAACAACGGATTTTCCATGGCCCTGGGCGGCGGCATCGATCTGCAGGTAGCCAAGCATTTCGCCATCCGGCCAGTCGAAGTGGATTACCTTCTGACTCGCTTCAGCGCCAACCACGTTGCCGGTTACACGGCGAACCAGAACAACTTCCGCTATTTTGGCGGATTGGAATTCCTGTTGGGCGGCGCGCCGCCAGTTCCGGTAACTGCCAGCTGCTCAACGGCACCTGGTCCGGTTTGGTCTGGTGACCCAGTGACGGTCACGATCACCGGCGCCAACTTCAATCCGAAACATACCCTGACCTATGCCTGGACCGGCAATAGTGGCAAGTTGTCGGGAGCTAGCTCCCAGACCGCGACCATCGACACCACGGGTCTGGCGCCGGGAAGCTACTCTGCCAGCGGCACTGTCACGGATCCCAAGGAAAAGAAGAACAACACCGCGACATGCGCGGCCAGCTTCACCATTAAGCAGCCGGCTCCTCCCGTCGTCAGCTGCTCGGCCAGTCCGTCGACCATCGCCATTGGCGAGTCGGCTACCGTCACCATGACGGCCAGCGATCCGCAGGGTTGGCCGCTGACCTATAGCTGGACCAACAGTGGTGGCACGATGAGCGGCAGCGGCACTTCCGTCACGGTGACCGCGACCAATGCCGACGCCGGCAACACCATATCCGCTACCGGTACGGCGACTGATGCACGCGCCAACCTGAGCGCGAGCTGCACCGGCAGCATTAACGTGCCGGCCATCCAGAAGTGCGCCACCATCGAGGATTGGGGCGAGTGTACCTTTGAGAAGAACCCCAAGAAACCGTGGCGTGTGGACAACGATTGCAAGGACACGCTGGACAAACTCTCTCTGCGATTGCAGCAGATGCCCAATGGCAAGTTGGACGTCGTGGGCTACACCAACGACAAGGAAGTTGTGAAAGAGCAGACGTTGGGGGCGCAGCGCTCCGTCAACGTAAAGTACTACCTGACCACGGACGGCCCGAACAAGGTTGACGCCAGCCGCGTCCAGCCGCGTCAGGGCGAAGCCAAGGGTCAGGCCACTCACTTCTACTTTGTCCCCGAAGGCAACCTGTGCGGTGGACAACTGGAAGAAGGAACCGTGGTTGACGAAACCGCAGTGCAGCCGCAGTCGCGTAATGCGCCTGCACCAACCAAGAAGAGCCACCACAAGGCCAAAGCAGCAGCCGCTCCAGATGCAGCCCCGGCCGCAGCCCCAGCGCAGCAATAGCTGAGGTGCCGTAGCTCAACTCAAGCCGGTGAGAGGCATGTTCCTCTCGCCGGCTTTTTATCGAGCTATGCTGACGAGTTCGTCGGGCAGATTGAAGACGGGCGGCGGTTTTCATAGATGTGCGCGCGGGACTGCGGAGGTATGATCTGCAAGAGGCTGTTTTTTATTCCACTTCAACAGGGCGAGGCAGACGGTCGGTTTCTATGCGTAGTCAAGCGGTGTTGGTTGCAAAGTTGTTTCTCTGCGTCGGGTTGCTGTTCAACATTTTTTCCTGGGCGTCCGACTGGCAATTGATTGGGCCCGAAGGCGGCAACGTGCGCAGCCTGGCCTACGATCCCGGCGATCCCAACCGCGTCCTGCTAGGCACCAGTGCGGGGCAACTCTTCATTTCCCAGGACGGGGGAAAGTCGTGGGCGATTTTTGCCCACATCGGCCTGGGCGACGACTACGTTCTCGACCACATCGTCTTCGATCCCACCAACCCGGCGACGGTGTATGTGTCGGCATGGGGACTGTTTGATGACAACGATGGCGGTGTCTTCCGCTCCGATGACGGCGGCCGTACCTGGCGAGAGCTGATGGGAGCTCACGGCAAGTCGATTCGCGCCCTGGCCATGGCGCCTAGCGATCACAACACCCTGGTAATTGGCGCGCTGGATGGAGTGTTTCGCTCCAGCGACGGCGGCGCTACCTGGGCGCGCCTCACGCCGGAAAACTCTGCGGCGATCGAGAACCACTCCTCGCTGAAGAACTTTGTCTCCGTCGCCATCGATCCGCAGAATCCCGATGTTATCTATGCTGGGACGCGGCACCTGCCATGGAAGACCACCGACGGAGGCGCGAACTGGCACAACCTGAAGGATGGAATTCTCGACGACTCTGATGTATTCAGCATCATCGTGGATCCCAAGGTGCCGTCACGCGTTTATGCCAGTGCCTGCTCGGGCATCTACAAGAGCGACGATGGCGCTGAAGTCTTTCATCGCGTGCAGGGACTGCCGCATTCCGCAATCCGCACCCGGGTGCTGCGCCAGGATCCGCAGCGTCCCTCGATTGTTTACGCCGGCACCACCGGTGGACTCTGGAAGACGACTGATGGCGGCACCAAGTGGTCGCTGGTCTCCTCGCCTGATCTGATCGTCAATGATGTGCTGATCGATCCCCGCGATCCCAATCGCGTGCTGGTTGCCACGGACCTCCGCGGAGTACTGGCCAGCAATGACGGTTTTGCCCACTATACGAGCTCGAACCAGGGGTTTTCTCATCGCGTGGTGCGTGCTGTGATCGTGGACCACAAAGATCCGAACCGGCTCTATGTGGGACTGGCCAATGACAAAGAGTTGGGCGGTTTGTTCCTCTCCGACGACGCGGGCAAGAATTGGCGGCAATCCAGCCGCGGACTGGCAGGGCGCGACGTCCTGAGCCTCCAGCAGGCGGAAAACGGGACGCTGTTGGCGGGCACGAATCACGGTATTTTCCAACTCGCGTCGGTAAGCGCGTCGTGGCTACCGATGAAGATGATTTGGGGAGCAGTGCCGGAATGGCAGCCGAAGCCGGCAGCGGCGGAGCCAGTGCCATCCGAACCGAAGACAACAAAGGCGGCTTCGGCCACAAAGCGCAGAATTGCGGCTTCCAACCCCAAGGTCCCGCCGGAACCAGTGATCCCGCTGGCGACCGCCCCGCGAGTGCGGTCATTGCAGATGGCTGATAACGTCTGGTTTGCGGCCACCGATGACGGGCTATTCATCAGTGTGGACCAGGGGCAGAAGTGGTACGGCCAGGCGGTTGACGGAGAGCGTGATTTCAGTGTGGTCAACAGCTACGAGAACGGCACCATGACGCTGGCCGGCCTGAAGGGTGCTTACATCTCACGGGATGCGGGCAAGACCTGGACGCCGGTGGCGCTTCCCAAGTATGTTAGCGGGGTTTACAACCTAACGCTGACGCCCGGTCCCACGCTTTGGCTGGGTACCCGGCAGGGCGCGGTGCGCTCCACCGACGGCGGGCAGACCTGGCAATACATGCTGGGCGGCCTTCCCAAGAACGACGTTCTGCAGGTTGCTTATGACTCCAGCGGCCAGCGGCTATTGGCTACAGCCCTCCATTCCCATGCCGTGTTTGAGAGTAAGGATGACGGAAAAAGCTGGCAGAGCACACCTGAGGCGGGAGTCTCGATTCGCGCGGCCATGAATTACAAGGGACATCTGCTGGTCGCATCCTCCTACAACGGTCTGCTGCTTGAGCAAGCGAGTGACGTGGCGTCGCTGCGACAGCGGTGAATTACGCCCAGAGATTGCTGTGTTCGCTTAGTGATTGCCCGCCGCCCGTTAGGTACGCGCGAATTGGTTCCATTCACGTTCATGCTCGCGCGAACGATTGATTCCCTTTCTACGCATGCGCTGGGCAAATAATGTAGGAGGACTGGCTTCCTGATGAACGGGCGCGCACAGGAATTTCTGCCGGAAGCAGAGGAGATAACGCAGCGCTTGTTCATTCCCGGAAGCAGCGACGAGGGGTTTCGCGAAGGGTTGTACGTCGAAGATGTCCGTGAGCAAGTCCGCCAATTTAATCACGATGCCGATTTTCTACGGCGTGCTGGACTAAGCTTTCCGTGCATCCGAATGGACGAGAACACGGACGTACCGGTGGCCCTTTCGAACTGTTTCGATGGTCTTTCCCCGTTCAGAACGGTCGCATACTTCGACCGGTTGTTTGATCGTTGGAGTCAGCGAGATGGAGGGGGAAACGTACTCGACGATGTAGACAAGACGATTGCGCGTGTCCGGCGAGGCGTGGCAGATTTCCTGTCGTCCCGTATCGCGTCGGTGGTGGATTTTCTCCACTGCAATGGAGAGAGCCTCTATGCAGTGGCACGCTTGTCGCTGCCTCGGCCTGGCCGGTTGCGGCTGAAGACCGTCGGTTTTGTGGTCACCGTGGATTCCGCGACGCCAGGGCTCCGCATCCACGTGTCGCCTTCTTTTCGACTCGACTGGCGCTATCTTGGTGCGCCCTCGCCAACCACGATCTCGCTTACCGGCGGAATTTACAGATTTGCGGCGGATGGCGGACCCTACGCGACGATCACTCCGGACCTAGCCAGATTTGACATCCCGTACGGCACAGTTTCCCCCACACTGAACCTATGATCCACGATCCCGGGTTGCGAGAGCCATTTGCCGGATGACAGGTCTCATCATCGGCCTTGGCTTCGGGACTGCGCTGCGAACCGGGACGCCGGGGCGTTTCGGGAATCCTGGTATCTCTGTGCGTACCTCCATCAGCTTGATATCGCCGCGCTTCGTCGTAAACTATGCATATGAACGCAACCGATTTTGAGTGTCCTGTCTGCGGCGCGAAGGTGGGCGAGAGATGCCACACGTTTACCGGCAAAATGTTGCCCGTCACCCACGCCCGGCGCAAATGGGCCGCCGTCAACCTCGCCACGGATGACGAAGAAGAGGTCACGCATCCTGAACGGCTGAAGGAACTCGCCGACAAGTCTTAGTCCGGCTCGGAGTTTTGCTGTAACTGCCGCGAAATCCCCATCGCGTTCGTTCACCGAGAGGCGCGCCGGCGCACAGCTAGAATGGCGTGTCAGCGCCCAGGTGGCAGGTCATGGCCTTTTCACGATAGACCGCGGCCAGCGCCTCAAGAGCTTCTTGACCCACAGGAGCCTGCTCCGCATATTCGTAATTCAGACCCAGTTGCTCGTACTTGGACGTTCCTAATCGATGGAAGGGCAGCAGGTTGATCTCGCTAAGACCTACCTCGGCCAAAAATTCAGCGGTTGCTTTCGCGTTGGCGACAGTATCGTTGAAGCCAGGAACAACGGGCATTCGTAGCACCATTCGTCCTGGCCAGTTGGTGCTCCTGATCCAGCGAATGTTGTCGAGAATAAGTTCGTTGGGGACGCCCGTGCCTTCCTGGTGCCTGGCCGAATCCATGTGCTTAATGTCGATGAACAGCCATTGGATATAAGGCAACGCGGCCAGCAGTACGGTTCGCGGAACATAGGCGCTGGTTTCAACACAAGCTGCGATGCCGGCCTCCTGGCAGCGTGCGAGTAGATTGAGAACGAACTCCTGCTGCAGAAGCGGTTCGCCGCCGGTCAAAGTGATGCCACCTTCCGGACCCCAATAGCAGCGATCGCGGCTGAAAAGGCGCATGAGCTCGTCAACCGTGTACCACCTGCCACTGGTTTGCAAGGCGCGCATGTAGCAGACTTTGACGCACTCCATGGTGTTGCAGCTATCGCATTGCATGCGGTCAAAGAGGATGGGCGGACCGCCATTCTCCGATCGCTGCGCCGCGCCTTTGGGACATCCGGGCACGCAGCGCCCCGGGCAGTCCTTGCAGAGCTGCGCCTTGTACATGAGCTGCCGCCGCAATACGAGGCCTTCCGGGTTTGAACACCAGGCACAGCGCAGCGGACACCCGCTCAGGAAGACCAGCGTGCGCGTGCCTGGTCCGTCGTGAATGGAGTGGCCTTGGATATCGAAGATCAGGCCTCTGCTCGCACCTTCATGCATGTGTCCGTCGTTTGCCAAGCTCACCTTGAGATCACGAACCTCGGGCCTTCCTGTTGCCTACGCCTTCGCGGGAGCGGCCGTGAACATCTCGCAAGTCACTGTGATCAGGTCGGGATAGGTCATCGGCTTCCGGTGGACCGCATTGCAGGTACCCAAATACTGGACGCCCGCAACAAAGTGATCACAGAACTTACATTTCTGGGTGGCGATAAAGTGCTCGCACTGTTCCGCATCCGCGAGGACCAATTCCTTCGTGCGATGGCAAATGCCTTTCGCCACATCCACGACGGCGAAGTTTCGGCAGTCCATGTGTTTCAGCGCAGTGTTCATCGGTCACACCCCCTCGTATTCGGTTCTGGCAATCACTTCATCCTGAATCGGCTTGCCGATTTCCACCCAATACTGCGTGAAGCCGGCTACGCGGACCATCAGGTCGCGGTAGTTGTCCGGGTTCTGTTGCGCGTCGCGGAGCATCTTGCTGTCCACGACGTTGTACTGGATATGGAAACCGCCCTTCCGCATGTAAGCCTGAGTAAGCGCCAATAACTTCTTGCATCCCTGCATGCCACCCACCGCGGTGGGGTGCAGTTTCAGGTTCATCTGCGAGTTCTGCGACAGGGAGTGGTCCCACACCGTCGCCGATTCGAACAGCGCATAGGGACCGTTACGGTCCGTGCCGGGATACGCCGACAGGGACGCATCGGCGAACGTAGTCCCAGCCAAACGGCCATCCGGAGTGGCGATGGTCGCCATGCCCATGGGAGCATGGGTGGAAACCGAGATCTGGCAGGCATACCGAGGCCGTGCATTCAGCGACTCGTAGTCGTGGCACATCCTGCAGAACCACTCTTCCCAGTTCTTCAGGATGGTGTCTGCATAGGGATCGTCGTTGCCGTATTTGGGCGCAGTCAGGCAGAGGTAGTGGATGTAGTCCCACTTGCCACTTTCATCCTTCTTCTTCTGGTCGGCGAGCGAGAACGAGCCAACTTCCGAGGCGGTTGTGAAACCGAAGTTGTCGCTTAACGCGTGCTTGAGATCCTCGAGGCTAGCTGCGCGGTCGTCGAACACGACCTTCTTGATTGCGGCCAGGCTGTTGACCAGGTTAATCGTTCCGCACGATTCGACGTTGTAGGTACCGTTAAAGCGGTAACCTAGTTCATTAATCAGGTGGCCCTTGAGCAGACAATCCGGCTTGAGCAGCGAGTTGAAGACCGCCATGTTCTGCTTGCGCCAGATGTCGTGCTGGATGTTGTTGGTGGTGGCCAGGCAGTCCACCGTCTTGCGGAAGTAGTCTTCGAAGACTGCAACGATTTCCTCATAGGTTTCCAGCTTCTTGCCGTGCGGCGGATAGACTGGCTGTCCGGTCCTCTGGTCGACACCGTCGAACAATACGAGTTCAAGAACCTTGGGCAGCGAAATGAAGTGCACGCCGACGCTGGTCGGCTGGCCGGAGCCGCCGGGAATCCAGTACTCCTTGTCATTCAAGTGCAGCGGAAGCCAGGAACATGGCGACGTCTCCAGGCATCCGCCGATGGCCACGGCGCGGGCTTCTTCCACTGCCATGCCTTCCGGACCGTATTGCGTCAGGAGGAAATCGATTGCTCCCCGATTGTTGACCCACGCCGGATATCCAGTGCCGGTCTTGTTGCATTCGGTCGCCTTGAGCAGGAAATCCTCAGGCAGCTTGTCGTCGTACAGCACGGTGAGGGTGGGCTGGGTGCTGGTACAGGAGATGGCGGCCTCGATGATCAGTTGTTCCAGATCGTTAGCTGCCGAGCTGCCTTCCTTGGTTAGTCCGCCCAGGCTTAGGTTGTTGAAGGTGTTGCCGGAGAGCACACCACCCACGACACCAGTCGAGGCAAAGCAGTCGATACAGGTGAATTTCACGCGCTGCAACTCTAGCCATTCCAGAACCTCGTCATCCGTGATGCGGCCCGCAGCCTTGTCCTGCACATAGTACGGATACAAGACTTGGCCTACGCGACCCGGCGACAAGCCGGAGATGGCATCTTCATTCAGAACGGCAACGTGGATTGCCCAGATCATCTGAATGGCTTCGGGGAACGTCGCCGGCTTGTTGTGCGCTACCGATTCCAGTCGCTGAGCAATCTCCTGATACTCCTTCTTCTGCGACAACTCGCTCTCGAGGTCTGCGAGACGGCGTGCTTCCTTCGCGTAGTTCAGGATCCAGGTCTGGATGCCTTCCAGAATCAGGATGACCGCTTCGTAGTTGTAAAGGCGGTTCATACCGGTCAAGCCGTCCCCACCGGCGCGCCCTGCGACCGCCGCTTTTTGCTCCTTGGCGATCTGGATCAAACCATCGAAGCCATATTCCAGCAGATAGTAGTAATTAATGACCTCACGACCCTGCGGCAGGGTGTAGCCCGAGTCGAACATGCAGACGACGGCGCGCATGACGGCTTCTTTCATGGGATACTCGGGCACCATCTGCTCGTACTTGTGTCCCACATCGTCTACCGACCTGCCCACTCATTCCCTGGCAGTGTGCAGCAGGGCTGGAACCTCCTCCCGCCGCATGCCGAACTTGCCCGCGATGGAAACGATATTGCCAAAGCTCTCGGTGACGTTGCCGCCGCCACTGCCGAACTTCGAAAGTTCGTCAACACTGGAACTGCCCTTGGCCAATGCGGCTTTGTAGAGTTCGTCCTCTTTGGCCATGTAATAGGCTTCCGATAGCCATGGCATTGGAAAGGAACCGCGGTAATAGTGCGCTTTGCCCATCACCAGCAGTTCGCCCGGCAGGATTGTCGGCGTCAGATGGGAGAACGCTTCCTTCAGAGCTGCGGCACGGCGGACTACCGGGACCTCGCCGTCAAGTTCGAAGTACTTTCGGGTATACCAGTAGGGAAACTCATTGGTCGCAGAGGAGAGTGTCTGAAAATACAAATCCCGAAGCTTTTTCGCGCGTGGGCACGGTTCCTTCTTTACTTCGCGATCAACCACTGTGTCGGGAGCCTTGCCGCCCACCTGCAATCGGATCGGATTACCGGACTGCTCCAGTACCTCGGTTAGCGTTCTGGTCATTCGATACTCCTCCTTCGCCTTCGGCAAGTACCTTAGGTTGGTTTTTTCGGGTGATGCTTTCCACGCTCTGATGAAATGCGTGTCGAAGTTGGTGACATAAGCAAGCTTCTCCGGCCGTCCCCGCATGGCAGCAGTCCCATTCTTGGAAGCATAGGAAAGAGGGCCGGGGAATGCCTCGCTCAGTAATGCCCAAAACCATATTCAGCTTGTTGGAAATCGTTTGTCGGTGACCGCTGTCACTCCCAAAGTTATAGCCGGAGATGCCTCAGGGTCCGACATGCCATGGAGACAGGAGATTTCCTGGGGTCACACTCCGCCGTGAGATGAATCACTGAATCGTTGTCCGCTTGCGAATAAATTGGGTTGATAACTCCGTCAAAGCCATCATCGCAATCTAGTGGGTATCTTTCCGACGAAATCATCCCATCGCCAGATCTAGGCATTCGCGTATAGGAGGAAGGGAATCATGGATCTTGGAGCAAGTTTTCGCGCAGTAACCAGCGGCGCTCTAGCCATTTCAGCTGTAATTGCAGCAGGCGGAATGGCCACCGCGCAATCTCCTGGCACGCAACGACCCAACATCGTCATGCTGATGACCGACGACACCGGATGGAGTGATTTCGGTGCGTATCTGGGAGGAGGCCAGTTTCTTGGCCACCCCACGCCCAATGTGGACCGCATGGCCCGCGAGGGCGCGCTCTTCACCAGTTGGTATGGACAAGCGAGTTGCACCGCAGGGCGCGCTTCGTTCATGACCGGACGAATTCCCATCCGTTCGGCGCTGTCGATTGTGATCGGGCCGGGCGACATGAATTATCTTCGCAAGGAGACGCCGACCATCGCCGAGTTCTTTCAGAAGAACGGATACTCCACGTACTTCTCCGGCAAGTGGCACATGGGCGACAAACCCATTTCGTATCCCACCGAGCACGGCTTCGATGAGATGAAGCATTTCGCGGCCTACTATGCAGGCGTCTACGCCTACAACGACACCTCGCCATTTTTCCATCCCTGGTTTCCTTCCTTCAATCCCGACTTCGAAAAGACGTATGACAGCGTGGTGAATCTGGGCGAATGGGAGGGCGTAGCGGGCCAACCCGCAAAAATGGTTGGCACAATTACCTACGACTCCATTGCCACCATGGACGTGCGACAGACGGATTCGGCCGTGGCCTATATCAAGGAGCACGCCAAGAGCGGCAAGCCGTTCTTCATGGATGTCAATTTCATCAAGATGCACAACCCGACGAATCCAGCGTCCGAATTTCGCGGCAAGTCGCACCTGGGCAATTATTCGGATTCACTGATGGAAATGGATGCCGACCTCGGCCGCATCATGGATGAAATCCGGACCGATGCGCCCAACACCATCGTCATCGTTACGGCCGATAATGGCGCATGGCAGGATGCCTACCCGGACGCCGGCACTACGCCCTTCCGTGGATCAAAAGGTACGCCCTTCGAAGGCGGCTGGCGCGTTCCGGCGATCATGTGGTGGCCCAATCACATCCGGGCCGGTTCGATATTCGGCGAAATGATGTCGCACATCGACTGCTGGTCGACACTGGCTGCGATGGCGGGCATCACTCCGCCTCCGCACGGGGAATGGAAAGGCAACGACGGTAAGCCAATCTATTTCGACAGCATCGATAACAGCGCTTACATCCTGGGCAAGACGCAGCACTCGGCGCGGACCTCATGGATCTATATCAACGGCGAGACCTTCGGAGGAGCACGCGCCGACATCGGTGGCGATCCCAACGAACCCTGGGTTCATATCGCCTGGAAATACCTGTACACAGCAAAGGACTCCTGGCTGGGAGTACAGGCGCCACTGGGAGCTATCGGCGCGCTATATAACCTCACCATGGATCCCTACGAGAAATACGACATGATCTTCAATGGCGCAGCTGCCACGCGGGTGCTGACCAGTTCACCAGGACGATACGCCGGTCAGGATAACGGCTGGACCGGAGCGGTAGTGGGCAAGGTGATGCGGGAATTTGATGAATCGATCATCAAATATCCCAACATAAAGAGGTTCCCGGGCGGCGCATCGACCGACCTGATTCCCGACCTGCAGACTCCGGAAAATCCCGTACCACAATTGAAGGATATGGACAAGACAACTCCTATTCCGAGTAACGACTGAGCAGATCGTTGCAAGTAACACCAGCGGAGCGTGCGAGTAAGCGCACGCTCCTGTTTTTCGCCGATAAGCGTACGAGGCGGTCCGGCTATGCCAATCCTTATGGGACGAGATTGTGCCTCCAGATCCGAAGCCCGGTGAGGCTTACTCGACCACCTAGCGCGTGATAGCCGTCACCGACAGCCGTGCATGCGCCGTTACAGGATGCTTTTGTCTGCAGGCTTGGCCGAAACAGAGTGCCGAAAACGGCTGGGTCGCGCCAAGGAAGCTTATGTCAAAGACCACTGAGACACGGAGAACGATCTTAGAAGGAATGCGGAAAACGGTGCGGCTTCTGGTGGTTTGCTCTCTCACGCTGGTGCCGTGGATTTTGTTGGCAGGGGAGCAGTTTGACGGAAATTGGCTGACGACGGTCACCTGCCCTCCAAAAGGGAATACCGAAGGCTACACAATGCATTTACCGAGCGTGGTGAAAGACGGCAATTTTCGCGGAGAGCACGGCACCGCAGGAGAACCTGGCTACCTGCTGATCGAAGGCAAGATTGCGGACGACGGTGCCGCCAAGTTATCGGCCACAGGCAAGGTCAGCTCCAGGAAATACGGCACTGGCGTCTTCACAACAGAGGGCACGGACTACAGCTACAACATCAAGGCCCAATTTAAGGAGACAGAGGGCTCAGGCAGCCGCGACAAAGGGCTCGGCATTGTCGGTCGTCCCTGCACGTTCGAGTTCGTGAAGCAGTAACCAGCTACGTGCCAGCGGCGAGGGTTGCCGCCGCGCGGCAACCCTCTAGATCGCATTTCAGGCTCCGGCGCCTTTCGAATGTGGCGTGCCAATGTACGGGAACTCCTTCAGGGTGTCGGTGTGGGGCTTGAGACCTGTGGGCGGACACTCATTTTTCGTCAGGAAGGCGATGCGGTAATTGATCACGTCTTCTGCAAAGGTTCGGCCATTGGGATAGTGTGCGGGCTTCGACGAATCGAAAGTCAGCACGTCGGGAAGCGTTCCCTCC
This sequence comes from uncultured Acidobacteriaceae bacterium, assembly GCA_963789245.1. Lineage (GTDB taxonomy): Bacteria > Acidobacteriota > Terriglobia > Terriglobales > Acidobacteriaceae > Bog-257. The sequence goes on from CAWBKE010000013.1 coordinate 285,948, forward strand.
TTATCGATCGCGGCAATGGCTTCCTCGCGCGTGTAATTGCCGGTGTGCCCCATCAGGTGGATGAACAGCTCCAGCCAGCGCTGGCGATCGTTGACCGGCTCGCTCGCGTTGTATTTCAGCTTGGTGTCATCGGTATTGAAAAAGCTGCTGACGCTGGGATGGCCCGCGCGATCAGCGTGAATCAGCTTGCCATCCTCGCGCACGCTGCACCGTCCCCAGATGTGGATCACGGGCTTAGGATCGAGTTCCTTCGTCGGCAGCTCGATCACCGTCGAAAACACATTGGCTTTCGTATTCGAATCCACTCCGGTCCACGGAGACTTGCCGCCGAGATGAGGCTCGGTGAAGTTCCGTTTGCCGCGTGTATCGAAGAGGTTCTTGATCCCGTCGTAGTCGAAAAAGAACGCGTCGCTTCGGCTGCCGGCGAAATAAGTATAGGGGCCCGACCGGATGATATTGGGTGCCGAAGGAGACGTCGGCTTCGGCGATGATCTTCGTCCCTACGGCTTCGGGCGAGCGTGACTCCGCGCCCTTCGCCATGAATACGCTGACCGTCTGCTTGCCGTTCTGCGGCTTCGAGAACACATAGCTGAAAGCGATGTCCGTCAGGTAGTCGCCGTCGTTATCGATGTTGAGGCGATAGATGGCGTCGGGATGAAGCGCGTCCGCATTGGGATTTGCGTTGAGGATGATCACGGTTCTGTTGTTGTCAGCGGGTGACTGGAATGCGTACAGGTCGCACAGGTCAAGTCGTTGATCGCCCAGCGGCGGGCCGAGACTGAGTCCAGTGAAATGGTTTGACATAGCCGTCTCCTCTTGAAACCGAGATTTTCAGTTTGGGTACCAGGCGCGGAATTATATATCGATCTGGGCCGCCTCTGCTAACCGTTACAGCCCTTGCCAGTGTCCTAAGCCTGCCTGGTTGGCGAGAACGGGCCATGCGGGGGCCAATCCTGACGACAGGGATTACTTGCGCTATGGCGATGTTACGCTAGCTATGCTGGCGAAGCGGTCGTCGGCACAAACGGCAAAGGCCGCGCTTCACGTATGTGGGCTTTACAGCCCTCATCCCATGGAAAGCGCGATTCCTTGTAGTGCAAGCTGCTTCGATGTTTGGCGGGCCTCAGCCGTCTGTTTGCCGCGGCCTGCGGTCCATCAGGCGCCGAATCCGTAATTGCCGCAATTGATGGCATTACCACGTGGTGGCCTTAATCGCTAAATGCCAAATGCCGCTTCCCAATTCGATCTCGCAATCATTGGCGGTGGCCCCGCGGGAAGTTCGGCCGCCATTGCGGCCACGCACCTGGGGGCCAGCGTTGTACTGCTCGAGGCCCGAAACTTTCCCCGTCACAAAGTTTGCGGAGAGTTCGTATCGGCCGAAGCGCTGGATGTGCTTGCCAGCTTGCTGCAGAACTTGCCGGCCGGCCGGGCGCTCCTCGACTCTGCGCCGGATATTCAGCGCACACGCCTATTCCTGGGTACGCGAATGATCGAAGCCCCGGTATCACCGCCGGCACTCAGCATCACTCGTTACGATCTCGATTTTCAGCTATGGATGGCAGCACAAGCTGCCGGCGTTGAGACGCGGAGCAACTGCGAGGTCACCGCCGCTGAAGGCAGCGGGCCGTTCCGCCTGGCGACGTCTGGCGGAAACCATTCCGCAAAGGCTCTGATCATCGCAGCAGGCAGATGGTCGCAATTCACGCCCGACCGGACCGTTCCAGCCGGCCCCAGATGGATTGGCGTGAAGGGTCATTTTCGCGAGGTCAGTCCCAATCCTTCAACCGATCTTTATTTTTTCGCAAATGGATATTGCGGCGTTCAACCGGTCGCGAAAGACGTAATCAATACCTGCGCCATGGTGCGCTCTGATCGCGCTACATCGCTGCCGGAGGTGTTCGCGCTGCACGCGAAGCTGGCAGAACGCGCGGCCAGTTGGACTGCGGTGACCCAGCCCATCAGCACCGCTCCGTTGATCTACCGCAACCCACAGCCGGTGCGCGGCAATGCAATGTTTGCGGGCGACGCTGCTGCCTTCATCGATCCCTTCGCCGGCGACGGCATCTCCATTGCCCTGCGCAGCGGGCGACTGGCGGCGCAATGTATCTGCCGGTTTCTTTCGGGCGAAACGGAATTAAGGGAATCAGCAGCGTTGTACGAGGAGGAATATTCACGGCAATTTGCACCGCTATTGGCGGCGGCATCGCGAATGAGGTCGCTGCTGTCGCTGCCCGGTCTCGCCCAGGCCGTCGCATTCGAAATGCTGCGTCTCCCGGGCGTGATGCCGTTTGTGATTCGCAGAACGCGAAGGGCAACAAGAGCAATTAGCAGTTAGCAATTAGCCTTTAGCTCAAGACCGGATACTAAGTGCCAAGTGCTAAATGCCGTCTAACCTAAACTTTTCCCAGGTTCTGCCATCACGCGCAAATCCCGCCCGGTCATCTCCTTGGGCTGCGGAATGCCCAGGATCCCTAACATCGTCGGTGCGATGTCTTGCAGTGCGCCGTCAGGACGCAGCGTGAAGCGTCGCGGATCACCCTTGAAGTTTGGGATCGTTACAGCGTGCTCGGCGGCGACGATGAACGGGACAGGATTCGTGGTGTGCGCGGTCTGTGGGCCGCCGGTTGCGGGATCGATCATCTGCTCCGCATTGCCGTGGTCGGCAGTGACGATCATCGCTCCTCCGCTCTGGCGCAATGCACTGTAGACCTGGCCCAGACAGCCATCGACCGTCTCGACCGCCGTTATCGTCGGCGGAATCTTGCCCGAGTGTCCCACCATGTCGGCGTTGGCAAAGTTCACCACCATCACGTCGAAGGTGTTTTCCCTTATCGCCTTTACCACCGCGTCAGCAATGCCCTGTGCCGACATTTCCGGCTTCAGGTCGTAGGTCGCAACCTGGGGCGACGGCACCAGCACGCGATCTTCGCCGGGAAACGGCTTCTCCACGCCGCCGTTGAAGAAGTAGGTGACGTGCGCGTACTTCTCGGTCTCGGCAACGCGCAGGTTGCGCATCGTGCGATCGGCCATTACATTTGCCAGGATGTTGGCCAACGACACCGGCGGCGAGACCACCGGCAGGGTGAAATGTTTGTCGTACTGGGTCATGCAGATGTAAGTCAGATCTTTGGGCACGCGACTGCGCGGAATCGTGTGGTCAAGGTCTTCGGCGCCTTCCAGTTCCTGGCCATCCTGCGGAGTAAAGTGACTGTTGCGCCCGAGGCAGCGCGTGATCTGCCGGGCGCGGTCGGCGCGGAAATTGAAGTTGAGGCAGACATCGCCGTCGCGAATGTTGCCCAGCGGCTCGCCGCGCGCGCCGGTCAGGACGAAGGGGATGATGAACTCGTCGGTAACTCCCCGGTTGTAGGAGTCCTTCACGCCTTGCACCGCGTCGGCGTGGCGACCGCCTTCGGCGTCGCCGTAGACCATCGCATCGAAAGCTTTCTTTTCGCGCTCCCAGCGGCGGTCGCGGTCCATTGCGTAGTAACGCCCGCTCACGGTCGCAATCTTGCCGATGCCATACTCACGCATCTTCTGCTGCAACTGTTCGATATAGCCCGCGCCGTTGGTGGGCAGCGTGTCGCGGCCATCCATGAAGCAATGGACGAAGACCCGCTCCACGCCGTTCTGCTTGGCCAAGCGCAGCAGAGCGTAAAGATGGTTCTGGTGCGAGTGCACGCCGCCATCGGAGAGCAGTCCGAAGAGGTGCAGACGCCGCTCGCCCGTGCGGGCAGCTGTCATCGTATTGAGCAGCGCTTGATTCGTGAAGAGCTCGCCATTTTCGATCATGAGATCGATTTTGGTGATGTCCATGTAGACCACGCGCCCCGCGCCAATGTTGAGGTGTCCGACTTCGCTGTTGCCCATCTGCCCAGTCGGCAGGCCAACATAGCGACCGCTGGTGTGGATCAGCGTGTTGGGATATTCGGCGAGCAAGCGATCATAGTTGGGCTTACGCGCCAGCGAGATGGCGTTGGCATTCGAAGGCGGAGCATAGCCCCAGCCATCGAGGATGATGAGGATGAGCGGACGTGGTGGGGTCACGAGTGCATACCTTTATGAAATCAATGGCAAGGGCCCAGCCCCATTATGGCTTCGCCTTCTTCGTTAGCTCCCCGTGATAGTTCAGCGCCTTCAATCCCAGGAACCGTGCCGCCGGGCCGAGTTCTTCTTCGATGCGGAGCAGCTGGTTGTACTTGGCGATGCGATCGCTGCGTGATGCTGAACCCGTTTTGATCTGCCCTGCGCCGGTGGCGACAGCAAAATCGGCGATGAATGGATCTTCCGTCTCGCCCGAGCGATGCGAAATGACGGTGGTATAGCCGTTCTGGCGCGCCAGATTAATCGCATCGAGCGTCTCGCTGACCGAACCAATCTGGTTCAGCTTGATCAGGATTGAATTCGCCACGCCCGCGTCAATCCCACGCTGGAAGATATCGATGTTGGTGACAAAGATGTCATCGCCGACAAGCTGGATTTTGCCGCCCAACTCGTCCGTCTGGAGCTTCCAGCCATCCCAATCTTCTTCGGCAAAGGCGTCTTCCAGCGACACGATGGGATATTGCCGCACCCAGTCAGCCCAGAACTTCACCATGTCTTCGCTGGAGTGCTCGCTCTTGTCGGACTTCTTGAAGACGTACTTCTTCTTCGCGCTGTCGTAAAACTCGCTGGCCGCGGGATCGAGTGCAATCGCGATTTGCTCGCCCGGCTTATAGCCAGCTTGCGTGATCGCTTCCAGTATCACTTCGATGGCTTCGACATTCGATTTGAGCGAAGGTGCAAACCCGCCTTCGTCGCCGACGGAGGTGCTGTAGCCGCGCTTCTTCAGTACGCCCTTCAGCACATGAAATGTCTCGACGCCCCAGCGCAGCGCCTCGCTGAAGCACGTCGCGCCCACCGGCATGATCAGGAATTCCTGAAAGTCGACGTTGTTGTCGGCGTGTACGCCGCCGTTCAGGATGTTCATCTGCGGCGTGGGCAGCAGGCTGGCGGTAAATCCGCCGAGATACTGATAAAGCTCGATGCCCAGATGGTCGGCCATCGCGCGGGCCGCGGCCATGGAGACAGCAAGGATGGCGTTCGCGCCCAGCTTGCTCTTCGTGGGCGTGCCGTCGAGGGCGAGCATGGCATTGTCCAGTTCACGCTGCTCGCTGGCGTCGATGCCTTCCAGTTCTGGCGCGATGACTTCGTTAATGTTGTTTACCGCTTTGAGCACGCCCTTGCCGGCGTAGCGGCCCTTATCGCCGTCGCGCAGCTCCAGGGCTTCGTGTTCGCCGGTTGAAGCTCCACTGGGAACGGCGGCGCGGCCACGGGCTCCGCTGGATAAGATCACGTCAGCTTCGACCGTAGGATTTCCGCGAGAATCAAGAACCTCGCGGCCAAGAATCAGTTCAATGTCAGTCATAAAAGTCCTGCTCTCCCGCCCATGGGATTCGCGAATGCGAGGCGCGAGCAATATGAAACCAGCCAATTATACGGGAGGCGGCGAGCAGCTTCTGTGACGGCCAGCCATCGGTTTCTGGGCTTTCACAGGCCCCGGTGACCTCGAAAGTCATCCCAAAATCCACATTTCGCGGAGAAAATCGTTTGCGGCCTCGCGGGAGGTTGAGTATGCTCTTCGGGAGTGGTTACTGCACTATAATTGGGCGTTACCGTGCGGCCCTGCTGGCTGGCGCGGCGTCCTTACGGAGCTTAATAAAATAATATGTGGAAGCGGAAGGAAGACGAGTACACCAATCCCCCCGAGTCCGGCATTGCCGGCTCCTCAGCGATGCCGGTCGCCCCTGCGCCGTCACGTCCCGCCGAACCGGTGCGCAGCGATACTTTGCGCGGCAGCGAAGTCGCCACCATCGGGAAGTCCGTCGTGGTAAAAGGCGAGCTTTCGGGCAGCGAGGATTTAATTGTCGACGGCGAGGTGGAAGGCTCCATCACCCTGCGCGGCCAGAGCCTGACGGTGGGCCCTAACGGCCGCGTGCGCGCCCATATTGAAGCGCGGAATGTGATTGTGCATGGCCGGGTAGACGGCGATATCCATGCCACTGAGCGGGTTGAACTGCGCAAGAGCGCTTCCCTGACCGGCGACATTTCAACCGCACGCATCTCCATAGAAGATGGAGCATTCTTCAAGGGCGGAATTGATATTCAGAAGCCGGAGGCCGCTCCACGGATCGAAGCTAGGCCGCAAGCTTCTTCGGTCACGACAGCCCCGGTCGCCGCACCGATTTCAACTCAGGGTACGTTGCTGCAGTCCAAGAAGCTGTAAGGCAAGATCACCGCGGCGTGGCGTGCTGTCTTCTCCGGCAGTGACGCCAGCCGTGCCGTCGGTCCGGAAAGATTGCTGCTTCGGCGGTCAGCCCCTACAATGGTGCCTTGTGGCCCCAGGCATCTTTCAAAAATTATTCGGCTTTGGCCGGCAGTCAGAGGACGGGGACGCCGTCCCTGGCCAGAAGATAAGCCGGCGCTCTACCGGTTTCGGCGAGTTCATTCGCGCCATCTCGCGCGAAGAGGGCTTGAAGGTCCTGGATCTAGGCTCAACCTCGCCCGCCAACATCACCTTTATGACGGGACTTGGACATCGCTTCCATCAGGAGGATGTCTTGCGCTTGTCCAGCGACAAGTCGCTGCTGGTTCCCAATGGCGATGGAGGCTCGGTGATCGATGAGGAGCGGTTTCTGCGCGAGAATCTGTGTTTTTCCCGCGAGGAATTCGACGCCGTGATGTTCTGGGACCTCGCCGACTTTCTGGCGGAGCCGCTGGTGAAGCCGGTGATTGAGCGCATTCAGGTCGCCATGAAGCCGGGAGGCATCATGCTGGCTTTCTTCCACACCAAAGATGCCGGCCCCGATGCGCCGTTTTATCGCTACAACATCATGTCGAAGGACACTCTGGAGCTGCAACCGGTCCGCGGCTTCCGGCTGCAGCGCGTTTTTAATAACCGGCACGTGGAAAACCTCTTCCGCGAATACGCCTCCAAGAAATTCTTTCTCGGTCGCGACAATATTCGGGAAGTGCTGGTGATACGGTGAGTGAAGAAAGCAATTAGCAATTAGCAGTCAGCAATTGGCCTGGTGATGTACCGCTCGCGCTTTCGTTTTCCACTTGCTATCTGTTCGATCGTGACAACTTCGTTATGGACCTTCCCTCGACGCTGCCAGACGCAGACTCAAAAGGCCGCATTACTCAATCCAAACTGGGACGCCAGGAGCTCTTAGCTTTTAGCTAATTGCTAATTGCTAATTGCTGGTTGCTAGCTGCTAATCGGCACCGTGAAATAAAACACTGAGCCGCTGCCCAGTTGCGAAGTCACCCCGATGGTTCCACCGTGGGCCTCGACGATGGCTTTGGCGATCGCCAGTCCCATCCCGGTGCCTTGAATTTGATAGCGCTGGTCGCGGCCGCGATAGAACTTCTCGAAGATCAGCGACTGCTCCATATCATCGATTCCCGGACCGCGATCGGCCACGCTGATACTCACCATCTTGCCTGCCGGCTCAGCGGTGATGGTGATGGGGGTTTCCGGAGGCGAGTACTTGGCTGCATTCTCCAGCAGCTGCACCAGCACCTCCGCGATGCGCTCCAGGTCGACTCCCACTGGTGGCAACGCGTCGGGGATATGGAGTTCGACCTCGCGTCCTGCCAGCACCTGCTTCGCACGACCCAGCGCGGATTCAATCACCTCGCGGACAGGATGAGACTCACGGCGCAGTTCCACCTGCTGCGCGTCGAGCTGCGCCATCTCCGCCGCTTCGCCAACCAGCCGGTTCAGACGATCGGCTTCCTCGTTGATCACCGTGAGCAACTCCTGGCGGGCATCGGCGCTCACGTGATCCGGACTTAGCAGCGTCGTGACCGAGAGTTTAATTGCGGTCAGCGGCGTACGAAATTCGTGAGTGACGCTATCGAGCAGAGCCGAGCGCAGTTTCTCGCTCTCCCGCGACGCCTCATTGCGGGTCAGCGTTTCCACCGCGCCGGCGCGCTCAATGGAGATGGCGACCAGGCTGCCGACCGCTTCCAATGTCTCGCGCGAGAGGAGAGCGCCTTCCAGTCCAAGGCTGCCCACAGGTCTTACTCCTATGCGCAAAGGCACGAAGCACAACTGCTGTTCCTCATCCACCACCAGCTCGCCGCGGCAGCTCACCGATTCCAGTTGTTCCTCGCTGAGCTCCGGATGGTCAAAGCCAGTCCGATAGACCTCTTTGCGCTTGGGCAGATACATGGCCGCAGCCTTCAGGCCAAAGGCGTCGCGCACGAACTGAGGGATGGAGTTCAGCAACTCCATCACATTTTCCGTAGCCAGCAACTGCTGGCTCAGAAAATAAAGCCGCTCCACCTCTTTGCGGCGACGGTTGGCATTTTCTGCCTCGCGGCGAGCGCGCTCGGAAAGCCGGCTGGCAACAATTGCGGTAACCAGAAAAGCCAGCAGGGCAATCCAGTTCTGCGGATCGGCAACCGTGAAGGTGTGGACCGGAGGCAGAAAGTAATAGTTGAACGCCAGAGTCGCCACAACCGCCGTAGTGGTGGCGAGCGTCAGTCCCCAGCGGCTGGCAACGCCCAGCACTACCAGCAGGAACGTCAGCGCTACCGTGGTGGGGTTGACCGGCAGCCGAGTGTAGACAAACCCTACGATCGCGACTGTCACCATGGCGACCGCATAATGGTAGAGCAGGGACCGCAGACGCTTGGGCGAGATCGCGACCCGCGCCCGCTGCGTCCCTTCCCGTTCCAATTGCTGCTGCCCACTCACGGCATGATTGTACAGAATCGACTTTTTCCGTACGGTGACGCAGAATGGATTCCTCATGCAAAAGACCCCCGAGCAATGGCTTGAGGTAACCGTCCCGGAGAAAAAGAGCGGTGTTTTCAAGCTCTTTCTGGGATACGCGCCCGGCGTCGGCAAGACTTATTCCATGCTGAGCGAAGCCATCCGCCGCAAAAGCCGCGGCGAGGATGTGGTGATTGGAGTCGTCGAAAGCCATGGCCGCCTGGGCACCAAGGAGCTGGCCGGACGGCTGGAAACCATCCCGCGCAAGCAAATCAACTACAAGGGCACGATGTTCGAAGAGATGGATGTGGACGCCATTCTGGCGCGGCATCCGCAGGTCGTGCTGGTGGACGAACTGGCGCATACCAACATCGACGGCAGCAAGCACCACAAGCGCTACGAGGACGTCTTCGAGTTGCTCGACAATGAGATCGATGTTCTCTCCACCATGAACGTGCAGCATCTGGAGAGCGTGACGCCTCTGGTGCATAAGATCACGGGCATCGTGGTGCGTGAGGCGGTTCCTGACTGGGTGTTGAAACGCGTCGACGAGATCGTATTGTCCGATGTGACACCGGAGGCGCTGGCGACGCGCATGCGCCGTGGCGATGTTTATCCGATGGATCGGGTTGACCGCGCGCTGGGCAGTTTCTTCCGGCCCAGCAACCTGATTGCACTGCGCGAGATTGCCTTGCGTCAGGTAGCGCAGGTAGTCGACCGCAGCCTGGAACCCTATATCCAGTCCGAGATTGATCCCACACGGGAGCTGCAGGTGCGAGAGCGCATCGCCGTGGGCGTCAGCTCCAACCCGGCGGCGCAGTACCTGGTGGCACGCGCGGCCCGCATGGCGCAAGCGGGAAATGGCGAACTGTTCGTCGTCTACGTCGATATCGGCGGCGACAGCGAGCCCGAGCGGCAGCGTTCGTTGCAAGCCAACTTTCAGTTTGCGGAGAACCTGGGCGCGCAGGTCGTCAAACTAAAGGGCAAAGATGTCGCCTCGGCGATGGCGGAGTTTGTCCGCGAAAAGCACATCACGCAGGTGATCTTTGGACACTCGGCCACCAGCGGCTGGCGCAGATATTTGTTCCTCTCCGCGGTGCATCGCTTCCTGCGCGACGCGCCCGCGGTGGATGTCCACATCGTGAAACAGCAGATGGATTGAGCAAGAAAGTTTCGAGTTTCGAGTTTCGTGTTTCAGGTTGTTTTGCATTCGTGACCGGCCACAAGCAGGCATCTCCGCATCAGGATCGGCGTCGCTGATCGGTAACTCGAAACTCGAAACTCACTTGATCTCCGCGAAAGCTATTGCTCTTCCCCTGCCTCTCTGTTATTTTCGCTCGAACCATGAGTGAACTTCGGACCGAGTCTTCCCAGTCCGGTTTCAACTCCGATCGCTGGCATGCCATGTCCGCGGGCTTCCTCGGCTGGACGCTGGATGCCTTCGATTTCTTCGTCGTCATCTTCCTCTTCGACACGCTGGCCGCCCACTTCCACGTTCCCAAGCGCGACATCGTGCTCAGCGTCACCGCCACGCTGGCCATGCGGCCCATCGGCGCGTTGCTCTTCGGCATGATGGCCGACCGTTATGGCCGCCGCCGTCCGCTGATGGTCAACGTAATATTCTTTGCGACCATCGAGGTGCTGTGCGGCTTCGCGCCCAACTTCACCGTGTTTCTGATCCTGCGAATGCTGTTCGGCATTGGCATGGGCGGCGAGTGGGGCGTGGGAGCATCGTTGGTCATGGAAACCGCTCCGGTGCGCTGGCGCGGCGTGCTCTCCGGAATTCTCCAGAGCGGCTATTCCATCGGTTACCTGCTGGCCGCAATGGCCGCGCGACTGGTGCTGCCGAATTTCGGCTGGCGCGCCATGTTCTGGGTAGGCGGAATTCCCGCGCTGCTGGCGCTCTACATTCGCACCAAGGTCCCGGAATCCGAAGCCTGGCAACTGCATCGCGTAGCCCGAACCATCGACGGCCCACGCATCGCCTGGCAGCACAAATGGCTGTCACTGTACCTCATCGCCCTGATGTTCCTGATGAACTGCCTGTCGCACGGCACGCAGGACCTCTATCCCGATTTCCTGAAGCATGGCCACGGCATCGCGCCTAACACCGTCGCCTACATCACCATCTTCTACAACATCGGAGCGGTCACGGGCGCCATTATCTTCGGCCTGCTCTCCGAGCGCATTGGACGCCGCTACAGCATGTTGGCAGCATTGGCGGTCGCGCTGGCCATCATCCCGGTATGGGCTTTCGGCAGCACCATGCTCATCCTGGCCGTCGGCGCGTTTGTCATGCAGATGGGCGTGCAGGGCGCGTGGGGAATTATTCCGGTCCATCTCAATGAGCTATCGCCGCCCTCGGTGCGTGGCCTGCTGCCGGGATTCACCTATCAGATAGGAATTCTGTTTGCCGCTTCCACCCCAACCGTGGAGTTCATGCTCCGCGACCATCTGGGATACGCCTGGGCGCTGACTGCCTTCGAGCTGGTAGTGATCGCCGCTCTGGCGCTGGTATTGTTCTTCGGCCCAGAGAAGCGCGGCCGCAGCTTCCTGCACGACACGACGGAGGTTGCGGCCTGATTGGCGGCTAAGACCGCCGATGCTGACAGGTTTGGAGCGGGAGACGGGGATCGAACCCGCTACTAGCGACCTTCCAGGCGAACAACGGAACCCCGGCTACCAAAACACATTTGGATCACCCCGCTCCAGCACGTTTCTCCCTTGGGCTGGGAGCAAATCGCCTTCGCGGAGAACGCCATCACTACATTTGGCGCACGGATAAACCGGCGTCATCTCGAACACCGTCCCGAGGCTGTAGGTACCGCCCCCCAAGTTGTGCCGTAGAGATTGCCGGCGGCATCGAAGATCAGGCCGGCGGCGGGCTCAGCCCCGTCCCTACCGCTGCCGAAACTATGCAGTACCTGTTCCGTCCAGCCCCCGCCTGCGGTCGGCATCATCTCGAACACTGTCCCGCATCCTGGGCCCCCGCACGAGTAAGCGCCGCCCTCGTAGGTCGTGCTGTAGAGATTGCCGGCGGCATCGAAGGTCAGGACGGCATCGGGATTAGCTCCGTCCGTGCCGTCACCACTTAAGCTGTGCAGCACCTGCTCGGTCCAGCCACCGCCTGCTGTGGATGTCAACTCGAACACCGTCCCAGCGCCGTAAACCCCGCCCGCCCAAGTTGTGCCGTAGAGATTACCGGCGGCGTCAAAGATCAGGCTCGCGTAGGGGCCAGCCCCGTCCGTACCGCTGCCGAAGTTCCATAGCACCTGTTCCGTCCAGCCCCCGCCCGCGGTGGGCGTCAACTCGAATACCGTTCCGTCGGTGTAAGTGCCGCCCTCGACGGTCGTGCCATAGAGATTGCCAGCGGCATCGAAGGTCACGCCGGCCGAGGGCTTAGCTCCATCCGTGCCGTTGCCGAAGTCGTGCAGCACCTGCTCTGTCCAGCCTCCGCCTGACGTGGGAGTCAACTCGAACACCGTCCCGCATCCAAAATACGTGCAGTTGCCGTAAGTGCCACCCCCGCTGGTCGTGCCATAGAGATTGCCGGCGGCATCGAAGATCAGGCCCGCCACGGGCACGTAGCCGTCCGTGCCGTTGTGTTGGAAGCTGTGCAGCACCGTCTCCGTCCAGCCCCCACCCGACGTGGGTGTCAACTCGAACACAATACCCCAGCCGCTGCTGCCGCCCTCTTCCGTCGTGCCGTAGAGATTGCCGACGGCGTCGAAGATCAGGCCAGCAAAGGGGCCCGACCCGTCAGTCCCGTTACCGAAGTTGTGCAGCACCTGTTCCGTCCAGCCCACGCCCGCTTGAAGCGTCAACTCGAACACCGTTCCTCCGCCGTATGTGCCGCCCGCCGCCGTCGTGCCGTAGAGATTGCCGGCGGCATCGGAGATCAGGCCAGCAAAGGGATAGTACTCGTCCATGCCGTTGTCGTTGAAGCTGTGCAGCACCTTCTCTGCCCAACCCCCGCTCATTGCGGGGCTCTGCCCCTGCGCTGGTTGGGCTAAGGCCATCGTCAGCGCAAATACAACTGCCATCGCCAATGCGGCCGTCGCCGCCCGCGAGATGAGGTTCAAAAGTAAATTGCAGAATTGCCTTTTGCCGTTCATGGGCTTTACCTCCTCGCCCTGTGGCGGAACGGAAACTGGCCAATAGGATGGGCGCACGCGGATGCTGGGAAACAAAGGTCGGAAGCCTTAGCTTCTGGCCCATGGAGTGACGGAAGTGGGCTAGGAAAGAATTCAAGGAATCTTCTTCCGCAGCATCTGCCAGGATTTCATTCCTGCCGGCTAAGGTTTGTCAGTGACCGCTGCCGCTTCACGCTGTGATAGCCGGGAAATGCCGAGTGGGAGCGACGGCTTTTGTCTTCCTGGAGGAAATGTGATTCCGAGAAGCTTGGAGCGGGAGACGGGGATCGAACCCGCGACCAACGGCTTGGGAAGCCGTGACTCTACCACTGAGTTACTCCCGCTCAAACTGTAGATCCCTCCCCTTCGACTTCGCTCAGGGTCGGGATTTAGCCTGCGGGCTCAGACGCCCGCAAATCGGCTCAAGTTACTCCCGCTCAGCGCGTCGTGAGCAAAGTGTAACACCGTCAAAATTCGCCTGCAATTTCCGCGCGTAAATAGGCGTCGCCGTTGCCTTTGTCTTGTCTCCACGCGATCCGAACTGTCTTTGACACTGTTTCCAAGCGGCTGCTAGTATGAGTTGTATTTCCCGCCATGCCAACGTCCCCGTCGTCTAGCCCGGCCTAGGACATCGCCCTTTCACGGC
>CAWBKE010000014.1:0-145595 GCA_963789245.1 uncultured Acidobacteriaceae bacterium
TGCCCCAGGTTCGCCCTTCGGTTGGGCTAACCTGGGTGTCTTTGCCCTCGCCGCCGGAGGGCAATTTGCCGGCTCAATTTTCTTGGACCCAGGAATCAGGACGGTGGCACCTCAGCTCGACATGCCACAAGAGCAGTTCATCCCTTTCCTGAAAACTACCTCGCCAACAACCCTGCAAATTGATTATGGTCAAATGAATTATGAGGGACACGATGGTGAACCCGTTCAAACTCGTCTGCGTTTATCTCTTTGTGTGCGTTCTGATCGTCGTCTTGCAACCATTACAAGGACGCGCCCAGCAAACTTCAAGTGCCGCTAAGCCGACCGCGCAACGCGATGGCCAGCACGATTTCGATTTCGAAATCGGGAGCTGGAAGATTCATTTGAAGAAGCGTCTACATCCCTTGACCGGCTCCAATACCTGGGTGGAGTTTGACGGTACCTCTGTCACCCGGAAGATTTGGGATGGCCGCTCTCAACTGGAGCAATTCGAAACCGATAGCCCCGATGCCGGCCACATCGAGGGACTGACGCTCCGTCTCTATAATCCCGAAACTCACCAGTGGTATCTGTGGTGGGCCAATGCCAAGGTCGGCGCGGTTGACCCAGTCCAGGTTGGCCAATTCAAGAACGGAGTCGGCGAGTTTTACGGCCAGGATACTCTGAATGGCAAACCCATCTTCATTCGATTTATCTGGACGAAGACCAATACCGACAAGCCTCACTTTGAACAGTCCTTCTCCGGGGATGGCGGCAAGACCTGGGAAGTCAACTGGATCACCGATCAGACGCGCGTCGGTAATGCATCTGGCAAAGGACCAGCGTGGCCGAGTTCAGAATCAGCGACAACAACGTCTCAACAGACGGGCGATGGACAGCACGATTTCGATTCCCTGATTGGTAGCTGGAAATTTCACCTGCAGAAGCTTGATCATCCCTTGACCGGCTCGACGACCTGGACCGAACTTGAAGGCACCGGCACTTGCTACAAGGTTTGGGATGGCCGCGCTCAGCTGGACACGGTCGAGCTCGATAGTCCCAGCGGGCACATCGAAGGTCTGACCCTGCGTCTATTCAATCCCCAATCCCACCAGTGGCGTTTGTATTGGGCCAACAGCAAGGACGGAGCGCTTTCGCTGCCTCCGCCGACCGGCGAGTTCAAGAAGGGACGCGGCGAGTTTATCGACCAGGAGCCATATAAGGGAAGGGCCATCCTGGTGCGGTACAGTTGGACGGACGTCGCCACGAATAAGCCTCACTTTGAGCAGTCCTTCTCCGATGACGGAGGCAAGACCTGGGAAGTGAACTGGATCACCGATCAGACGCGAGTGAAAGATGAGTCGGACAAGGCGCGGTGACGTGCGCCGCTGCTGTCCGAGTTCGGCTCCACAACAGGAACATGAGATCGCGAACTGGGGTGGTTTGTATCAGGGCACGACTTTCAGTCGTGCCGTAACGCGCCCCAACACGGAAGCGGCGATTAGTCCCTCGTCGAGGGACTAATCGCCGCATAATCATTTGACGACCTTTACGGCACGGCCGAACAGGCTGCGGAAAAAGTCAAAAGCAGATCCCTCGTCGGCCTTAAAGAGTCTGCGTGAAAACCGTGTCGTCCCCGGGGGACTCAGGTACTTCTCCGACCTAACCCAGCACTCCGCTCCGCTGCGTGCTTCTATGAAAGACACGTGCCCCGTCAAGTCTGCGGGCGATGCGGACAAGCTTCTATGCGTGCTCGTAGGCACAAAAGGTTCGTTCGTTTGCTCCGTCGCCCCCTCTGGGCTTGGTGCTCACGCCATCGCTGGCGGGCACATAGCACGACAACAGGCTGACGGATGCCCTTTACATCGTCGCAAACACTTGTTCATCAAAGCAGACGCCATCCCGCAACAAGGCATAGACGGCGCCCAGCAATTTCCGCGCCAGCGCCACCCGCGCCACGTGCCGCGGCTTGCGCCGGCACAGCCGTTCGAAAAACGCCCGCGCTCCCGGCGAGGTGCGCACCGCCGTCACCGCCGCCTCCACCATGATCCAGCGCAGGCGCGAAGAACCAGCGCGCGTGATCGGTCCATACCAGCTCTTGTCCGCCGACTCGCGCACTCGCGGCACCAGCCCGGCGAAGCTGAATAGCGCCTTACGATCAAAGCGTCCGATATCCCCGATCTCGGCCAGGATGATGTTGGCCCCGTACTCCCCGATGCCAGGTATCGAGCTCAACCAGCGCACCCGCTCGTCCCCGCGGTTCGCCTTTAATAGGCGGTTTTGACTTTGCCGGACCTGTTCTTCACAGCTGTCCAGCAACGCCAGATACTCCTGCATAGCCTCCCCTTCGGCCGTACCCAGAGGAGCCTCGGCCAGCCAGCTTCGTCCCTTCTTGCCGAACACGTCGCTGTAAGGACAGCGCAGCCCTTGCTGGTGCAGCAGCGCGTGCATCCGGTTCTTCAGCCGGGTGCGCAGCCGCCCCAACTCGATGCGCGTGCGCGTGCGCGTCCGCCGTTGCCGGGTTTCCCGGTCCGCCAGCCACGCCTGCGGCAGCAGATCGGCGCGCAACAGATGCGCCAGGGTGTGCGAGTCCACACGATCGTTCTTTAGCTTGGCCGAAGCGATCGCCTTCACCCGCTGCGGATGCACCATGTACAGCTCCGCCACCTTCCCTTCCACCGCCTCCACAAATGCCGGCCAGAAACTGCAGGCCTCAAAAACCATGCGCAGCGGTTCCTGCCAGCCTGATAGATAGCGCTGAATCGCTATCCTTTCGTTGTTGATTCTGCCCTGGGGCAACACCTTACCGTTTGCATCCAGCGCCGTAACGTAACAAAATGTGCGATGAAGGTCCACTCCTAGGTGGATCATGGGGCGTGTCCTCCTGTCGATCTGTGTGCAAACAAATCGTACTCGGGTACACGCCTCCTTTCATTACATCTGGGCTATCATGATGGCCGCGCCTACGGCGCTCGTTGTTCGAGCTTCTTACTCCGGTGCCCAAAAGAAAAGTTAGTTCTCACGCAGACTCTTAAAGATCTCCTCGTGACGACAAATTCAAAGGACTTGTGACGGCGCATCTAAAGGTGCGCCCCTTCAAAACTCGCCGAAATCGACTTTTTCAGCGGCCTGTTTAGTCGTGCCGAAACGCGCAACAATAAAGACGGCGATTAGTCCCTCGTCGAGGGACTAATCGCCCTATAACATTCGAGACCTTTACGGCACGGCTGAAGCCGTGCCCTGTTACAAAGCAGTCAGGCAGCTCAGAAACTCGCACCTCACCGTCCCAGCTTCTGCGCCTGGCACGCCACCACGACTTTGCTCGGATCGATGGCATCCGAATCCAACTGCATCTCGATCACCTTGCCATTCTTGTCGATGACGTAGTTCACGCGGCGGGCGG
Organism: uncultured Acidobacteriaceae bacterium; assembly: GCA_963789245.1. Lineage (GTDB taxonomy): Bacteria > Acidobacteriota > Terriglobia > Terriglobales > Acidobacteriaceae > Bog-257. The sequence continues at coordinate 3,383 of CAWBKE010000014.1, forward strand.
CTTTGTACTTCGGATTGTAGAGCCCGTATTCCCTGGTGACGTCGCCGCCCCAATCGCTGAGCAGCGGGAAGGTGACTCCAATTTGTTCCGCCCACGCCTTATTCGAGAAGGGAGAATCCATGCTCACACCCAGGACCTGGGTGTCGGCGGCTTCCAGCTTGCTCAGGTTCTGCTGGAAGGCCTTCATCTGCTTGGCTCAACCACCGGTGAAGGCGAAGATGTAAAAGGCCAGCGCGACATTCTTCTTGCCGCGAAAGTCGTGCAGCGAAACCTTGTTTCCGTTCTGGTCTTGCAGGGTGAAGTCGGGCGCCATGTCGCCGACCTTGATCTTTGGCGGCGGCATGTCGCTGGGTTTGTTGGCGGCGTAACCCGGCGGTAACAACGAGCCGGCGATCAGCAGCGCCAATAAGAGTTTCTGCATCGCTTCTCTCCTCTCGAACAGTTCTATACAGGACGGGTGACTCGGCGTGCGTCTGGTGTTGGTCATTGTCCCATTACTGGAGCGCATCCCGCCAGAGGCAGCCAGTGGAGGCATTCTTTCAACGTGACCAGAGGCTGGTTTTCCGTTTTGGAACTCGACGGGCTTCGCTCTGGTGTTCCCGATTGCGGAAACATTACGTGGGCGTTAAAGTGAATGAGTATTCATTCGGAAAAACAGCACTTAGCATTTAGCAGTTAGCACTTAGCTTTTGGTGCCCGTGGTTTGGCTAAATGCCAAGTGCTAAATGCCAAGTGCCCAACAAACACGCCCCTCACTTTCCTTCGACGCCCACAGGTGCCATGGCTACATCGGTAAATCGAGGTTCTGACAAGTACCAGCGCATTCTGGACGCCGCGGTCGCCGTCTTTGCCGAGAAAGGTTTCTTCACCTCGCGCGTCGCCGACATTGCCGACCGCGCCAACGTTGCCGATGGCACCGTCTATCTCTACTTCAAGAGCAAGGACGAGATCCTGATGACCGTCATCAACACGGCCTTCGACGCCTTCATGAGCCTGGCGCGCACGGAGCTGAAGAAGCTGGCCGATCCGGCGGAGCGGCTGCGGCGGCTGGCGTTTCTGCATCTGGAGGCGCTGGGATCGAATCGCAACCTGGCGGTCGTCTTCCAGATGGAGTTGCGGCAGAGCACGCGCTTCCTGTCGGAGTTCTCGCACCAGCACATGATCGAATACCTCAGCCTGGTGCGCGCGGCGATTACCGACGGACAAGCGAGCGGAGTTTTCCGCCGTGAGATGTCGGACAAATATGCTGCCAACTGCTTCTTCGGAGCGCTGGATGAGATGGTCACATCGTGGGTGTTGAGCGGGCACGAGTATCAGCTCTCGAATGTTGCGGACGTGGTGGTGGATATTTTCTTGAATGGAATGCGGACGAAGTAGACACGCATTCGGGATTGATCTTTGCAGAATGGGTGGAGCACGCCTTCAGGCGTGCAGAAGAGTGTTTCGCTTTTTGTCATCACGAGGAGGCCTTCAGAGACTGTGTCACGACCGGAAATCATAATTCGCGGTGGAACAAACACTAAGAAATCCGGCTCATTCAGCCGCGAAGCGGCGGCATTTGTGTTAGGCGTGGGCGTAAGCCCGCGCTCCAAGTGGGACAACAAGTGAGCCGCGGAGCGGCGACACCAGGTCGTGACACAGTCTCTTCAGGCCGACGAGGGATCTGCTTTAAGGTTGCGACAGAAGCCACTGCGGAAGACTGGAACAGCAGATCCCTCGCCGACTAAAGTCGGCTCGGGATGACAAAAATTAAGCTTTTGCGGCGCAGCTAAAGCTACGCCCCTTCAAAGCCGCACAACTATCATGAATCTTCGGACCCTCAACGACGTTTTCTTTACGCTGGTGAAGCGCAACAGCGACCGGGTGATGCTCACTCGCGAAGGCGACACCTGGCGCACGATCTCAGCCGGCCAACTGCAGAGCTGGGTATACGCTACCGCTCGCCAACTGCAATCCTGGGGAATACGCAAAGGCGATCGCGTAGTCATCCTCAGCGAGAATCGTCCCGAATGGGCCGTCGCCGATTTCGCGTGCCTCATGCTGGGAGCGGTCGATGTCCCCATCTACGCCACGCAGACCGGCGAGCAGTGTCTCTTCGTGCTGCAGAACTCGGAAGCTCGCGTTGCGTTTGTTTCCACCCGCAAGCAGTACGAGAAGATCGCAGCCATCCGCGCGCAAACCAAACTGGAATACATCGTCCTGATGGACGACGCTCCGGACATCACCGACGCGGTCCCCATGCAATCGTTCCTGCGGGACGCGCCGCAGGGCGACGATCCTGCGCTGGACGCGATCGCTGAGCGAATTGAGCCCGACGATCTCGCCACTCTCATCTACACCTCGGGAACGACAGGCACGCCCAAAGGCGTGATGCTGACCCACGGAAACATCGCGTCGAACCTGAACGTCTCGCTGGACATGTACGAGTTCGATAAGGACGATTTGTGCATCTCGTTCCTGCCGCTTTCGCATGTGACGGCGCGTCATCTGGATTACGCCTTGTTCAACGCGGGCGTGCCGCTGGCGTATTGTCCCGTGGTTGATGAGCTGCCACGCGCCATGCGCGAAGTGCATCCCACGCTGATTGTCGCCGTGCCTCGCGTCTACGAGAAGGTTTACAACCAGGTGCAGAACAAGGCGCACGGCATCAAGCGATCGCTCATCCAATGGGCGCTGTCGGTGGGCGCGGCCAATCGCGAAACCATTCTTCGCGGTGAGACGCCAAAGTCGTTTTCCTGGAAGCTGGCCAATGCGCTGGTCTTCTCAAAAGTCCGCGAAGGAATGGGCGGACGCGCCCGCATCTTCGTTTCAGGCGGCGCGCCGCTGGGTAAAGAGATCGCTACGTGGTTTGCCGACATCGGCATCCGAATCCACGAAGGCTATGGACTGACGGAAACCTCTCCCGTCATCGCGCTGAATAATCCCATCAACCATCGCCTGGGCACGGTGGGCAAGCCGATGCCGAATGTCGAAGTGAAGATTGCTGAGGATGGCGAGCTGCTGGTGCGCGGGCCGTCGGTCTTCAAAGGTTACTTCAGGATGCCGGAAGAAACCGCCGCGGTGTTCGTAGACGGCTGGTTCAAGACCGGAGATATTGCCAGCATCGATCCGGACGGCTATCTCTCCATCACCGATCGCAAGAAAGATCTGATCAAGACTTCAGGCGGCAAGTTCATTGCGCCGCAGCCGATCGAGAACTCGCTGAAGGTGAACCAGTATATTGGCGAGGCTGCCTTGCTCGGCGACGGCCGGCGCTTTCCCGCCGTGCTCATCATTCCCAGCTTCGAGGACCTGGAAGCCTGGGCGCGACAGCATGGCGTAAAGTTCTCCTCGCGCAAGGAGCTGGTCAAGTCGCACCAGGTGCAATCGCTGTATCAGGGCATTGTCGATGAACTCAACAATAATCTCGCGCAATTCGAAAAGCTGAAGAAAGTCTTGGTCATACCCGAGGAACTCAGCATCGCCGACGGAACTCTCACGCCAAGCATGAAGCTGCGCCGCCGCCATCTGACCGGCCGTTACAAGAAAGAGATCGACGCGCTCTACGCCGAGTCGGAGTCGCATCAACGCGCGCCGGCTTCGGCAAAGCAATAAATCCCGCTAAAGTGGCACTTTCCGGCGTAGCCCGGCCCACCCGTTTGGGGTATACTTCCGCTCATTCTGGACTCGAAAGTTGATGTGGGGATCCAGAGCATCCGGTTAACTTGCGCCTCTGGCTGGCGCAGCGCCCCTCGTTTCTCGCAGGATTTCGCAATTGCCGGCGGTTCTCGGCAAACGATTTTGGCCCGGACTGCGGAGCTGCAATCGGCGGCGTGAACTGCATGACATTCACCTGAAGCTCAAGCTAATCCATCAGGAGGAGCACACATTATGCGGAGTGAATCTGAACGGCATCCGATACGCGCAGCGGTTCACATCGTTGCAGGATTAATGGTATTGCTCGCATGCGCCACCTTGCTCAACGCGCAAGCGGGAGTCGGCATCTATCCTCCATCCAGCATTGAACACCCATGGGATGTCGGCGTGAGGATGCATACGAACTACATTTTCTATGCGCCGACAGGATCGATTGTCCCGCTCGCCCAACCGGCAGGAGAGACGCCGGCTTCGCTGGGGTGCGTGTATGACATCGTGTCGAATCCCCTTTCCGGCTGCCCGATCAGCGGCACCACCGAGGTTCCTACCGGCGGCAGCGGCGTGATCGTGATTGTCGATGCTTACGACTATCCATCGGCGGCCGCTGATCTGGCGACGTTCTCCAGCACCTTCGGCTTGCCCGCGCCCAACTTCGCGGTGGAATATGCCAGCGGGAGCAAGCCGGCAAACGGCTGCAGCTCCGGCTGGAATGGTGAGGAATCGCTGGACATCGAATGGGCCCATGCTATGGCGCCCAATGCGCAGATCATCCTGATGGAAGCTTCGTCGGCCAGCAACAGCGCCTTGTACCAGGCGGTGACGGCGGCCAACTCCTACATTGTGGCACATGGCGGCAAGGGCGAAGTTTCCATGAGCTGGGGTGGAAGCGAGACCTCAAGCGAGACCAGCTCCGACCACTACTTCACGCAGTCGGGTGTGGTGTATTTCGCGTCGGCGGGCGATTCGCCGGGCGTGATCTATCCCAGCTCGTCGGTGAACGTGGTTTCCGCCGGCGGCACGCAGGTGAATCGCAGCGGCGGCAACTACACCAACCAGACCGCATGGAGCGATGGCGGCGGCGGCGCCAGCAAATACGAGACGCGGCCCTCATTCCAGAATGCGGTTGAGAGCATCGTGGGCAGCAAGCGCGGCACTCCCGATTTCTCCTTCGACTCCAGCGGCGGCTCGCCGGTCGCGGTCTACAACTCGAATTGCTACCACGGCTGGCTTGAAGTCTACGGGACCAGCGTGGCCTCGCCTTCACTGGCAGGAATCGTCAACAATGCGGGACACTTCTCCACCAGCAGCAATGCGGAGAACACCGTGATTTACGGCAACCTGGGTAACACCAACGACCTCACCGATGTGACCTCCGGCAGTTGCGGCACGCACAGCGCCACGACCGGTTGGGATTTCTGCACCGGAGTAGGAGTTGATAAAGGGCTGGTCGGAAAGTAGTTCACAGTCCGCAGTCTATTGTTGGATTGCATGACGCCCGCTTCGCAAGAGGCGGGCGTTTTTTAAAGGTGAGACACCGGTTGGACGATCTGATCCGTTTGAGGCAATATTGATTCTGGAACACCGAAAATCGGAGACAAACGTGAAGTCACGAATTATTAGACATGGCAACAGCCTCGGCGTCCGCATTCCCAAGCGCGTGGTCAAAGAAGCCAAGCTGAAGGAAGGCGATTGGCTGGAGATCGAAGCCGTTGGCGAAGGTCACGTGAGGTTGTGCCGTGAAAACGACGTTCCCACTCTCGCCGAGCTCGTCGCACAGATCACTCCGGAAAATCGCTACCCGGAAATCTGAAACCCCATCACTTCATTCCATCGGCTCAACCGCAATCGTTGGCTCCGCGGGCGTTTTGCGGTCGGGACGTTGTATCACAATCGTCGCCGCGAGCACGACCACGATTCCCACCACCTGCATCGGCGAAACCAACTCACCCAAAATCATCGCCGTCAGCAGAATGGCCCAGACCGGTTCCAGACAGGCAGTCACGATCGCACGCGTCGGGTCGAGGTGTTGCAGTCCAATGAAGTACAGCGAAAACGGAATCAGCATTGAGGTAATCGAGAAGACCAGCATGAACAGCCACTGTCCGCCGCTGTAATGTTGCGCGGCGATCTTCCACGGCGGATTCACGAGTATCCAAAACGCCGCCGCGCCGAGCAGCGAATACACCAGCACCGTCCAGCGCTGATAGATCTGCAGCAGATGCTGAGCGTAGACGTTGTAGAAGGCGAAGGTGACGGCCGCAAGCTCGGCTGCTGCAACTCCCAGCGGATTGAAGCGCACTCCGGAGATCACCAGCCACGGAAATCTGCCGCGAGCGGCGACTTCGCCAACTGCCAAGGCGCAACCAATTACCGCGAGCAGCACTCCGCTGATGCGAAGCGCGGTTGGTCGTTGCAAACGTCGCGCCAGCATATAAAGCAGCACCCAGACTGGAGCGACATATTGCAGCACAATGGCCGTCGCAACCGTAGTTTTCTCGATGGCGAAATAGTAGAAGTAATTCGAGCCCGCGATCCCCAGAATTCCCAGCAGAAAGAATTGCGCCAGGTGATTGCCGCGCACACCCAGCGACGGGCGGCTCCTGAGCAGCAGAATCGGCGCCAGGATCAGCAGCGAGATTGTACTGCGCGCCTGCGCCAGCATAAGCGGATCGATTGCGCCGAGCACGTGCGCTCCGCCGGAAAGCCTGCCGGTGAAGATGGCGCGTCCCATCGTCGCGGAAAGTCCCCAGCAAAACGTAGCGGCAGCGATGTACAAGTAACCGCGAGCGGGATGAGACTTACTGTCCAAGCAACTGGTCGAGACGTTCAGGATCGAAGCCGATGAGAACTTCGTCGTCGATTATGACAGTTGGAAGGGAACGGCTATTGTACTTCTCCGCCAACTCGCGCAGCGCATCAGCGTCATCAGTTACGCAACGCTCCTCGAATTTCGCCTTACGATCTTTGAGGAAGAGCTTGACTGCCTCGCAGGGCAGGGAATCGGGTTGGGTAAAGACGATGATCTTGCGCGTCGTCATTCAGAGCAGTGGTTTGTAGATCGTGAATGGTGGATCGTGAATCGCGATCAAAGTCCGGCTCGATCCACCATTCACCAACCACGATTCACTTGTTCAATCCGCCAGCGCGCCCTGACTGTGCGACGAGCGCAACACGCGATCGACGGTATACGGCGCGCGCTTGCTGGGTTCGTGGAAATGCCGCACCTGCAATTCGCCCAGCAGGCCGAGCGCAATCAACTGCACGCCGGCCACAATCAGCACTGCGGCAAACACCAGCAGCGGTCCGTGCTCGTCCATCACGTTCTTGCCGCGGATAAACTTTTCCCAGAGCATCCAGAAGGCGATCAGCGTTCCGGTGACCGAGCTTAACGCACCGCCGGTGCCGAAGAAGTGCAGCGGCCGCGACATGTACTTCAGCAGGAAGCGAATCGTGATCAGGTCGAAGAAGACGCGGAAGGTGCGCGAGATGCCGTAATGCGACTCGCCGCGCTCGCGGTTTACGTTGCGAATCGGAATCTCGCAGATGGTCGCGCCGTACGCCGAAGCCAGCGCCGGAATAAAACGATGCAGCTCGCCGTAGAGCGGCACTTCCTGCACTACCTCGCGACGGTAAGCCTTGAACGTTGTTCCGAAATCGTGCAGGTTGACGCCGCTCAACTTGGCCATCAGCCAGTTGGCAATCTTGGAGGGAATACGCCGCATCACGAAGTTGTCGATGCGCTGCTTGCGCCAGCCACTGACGATGTCGTAACCCTCGCGCAGCTTTTGCAGGAACAGAGGAATGTCGTGGGGATCGTGCTGCAGGTCGCCGTCCATGGCGATCACGTATTCGCCCTCGGCGTGATCGAAGCCGGCTGCCAGCGCCGACGTCTGCCCGAAGTTGCGCCGCAGCTTCACCACCACCACGCGACGGTCGACCGCGGCAATCTGCTGCAGCAACCAGAATGTGTGGTCGCGGCTGCCGTCGTCCACGAAGACCAACTCGAACGGCTCGCCCGCCGCTTCCATCACCACCTTCAGCCGGTCGTAGAGTTCGGTGACGTTCTCTTCTTCGTTGTGGAACGGAACGACGATGGAGTACTTGAGCACAGGTTTTTTTATTATACCGTCCGAGTCGCCGCGATGCACGAAGCAATTTTCAGATTGCGGTAGTGTCCTGATTTCATCCGGTCTTGAAAGGGCACGGATTCATCCGTGCCGTAAAGCGGTTCCCACCAAAGCGGCTTTAAGCCACTGAGGGAACGTCCGTGTCGAAGTCAGGACAATACCAAGATTGCCAGTTCAGCCTTCCCGCAGCCCTACTTAACTGGACGACGGTCAGCGCCCGATGGTTGCAACATATTCCAGAACCCGGGCCAGACCTGTTCGGAAAACCTCCGGCGGCGTGATAAGACTGATTACCAGGAAACCCTCAGCGGGGAAATCATAGAAATGTCCCGGCTGCACCAGCACGTTTTTCGTCTGTAGCAGCGCGATCGCCAGATCTTCATCCAGACAGGTCGCCGGAACCCGCAACACTGCATACCAGCCGCCTTCAACCTCCAGCCGATGACACAGCCTCTGCGCCGCCAGCTGCGCATCGAGCTCCCGAAGATTTTCCCTGACGCGCTGCATCAGTTGCGCTTGTATGCTGTGCCGCTCTTTCAGCATCGTAGGCACCGCAAGCTGCACCGGCGCGTTCATCGAGAGATACGTGTCCGCAATCAACTCCAGGCGCGCCAGAGCATCAGTCTTCAGCGTCTGCGGACCGCTGACCGCGATCCACGCGACCTTCATCTGCGGTAGCGCCGAGATCTTCGACAGGCCACTCAAGGTAAAAGTCAGCGCATCGCGATTCGCCGAGAACGTCAGCGGCGTTTCGCGCGACAGAGAATAGTCGAGAAAGACTTCATCGGCAATGATCGCCAGACCGTTCTCCGCGCAGATGCGATCCAACTCCTCTGCCTCATGCAGCTTCACATACGATCCAGTCGGATTGTTGGGATGCACCAGCAACACGGCTCGGCAGCGCGCGCCCGCAGTCCTGGCCTGCTGCTATCGCGCTGTGCAGCGACGCGAAATCCATTTGCCAACCGTGGTCGTAAACCAGCTCGTAAGGAAGCAGCTTCACATCCTGAATGTCGGCCAGAAAGTCGAACAGCGGATAACTTGGCGTCGGAACCAGCAGCGCGTCTCCGGGATCGCACAGCAGCCGGAAGACGAACGAGTAGGCTTCGCTGGTGCTCGTCGTCAGCAGAATATCGTCGGGCGAAATCCGGCTGCCGCGTTCGGCATAATAAGCCGCGACTGCCTCACGCGCTGCGAGCAAGCCTTTCGGCCGCGGCTCATAACGCAATGCTTCGCGATCGGCAAGCGCTCGCAACAATACCTCGTCGCGATATTGCAACCCAATTGTCGTGGGATTCGAAGCCGTCAAGTCGAGCAACGCTCTGCCCGCTCGGCGATGCGCGTCGAGCGCTTCCGTGTAACGATTGGTCGTGAGGTCCCACGACGTGCGACGCGCGAAGTAGCTGTCCATTCGAGAAGCGATTATAAGCGGCAGCAAAGTCGAACGACCGTGAACAACTGGCAGACTAAACGTTCTGACGTGTGTTCATGAGCCCGCTTGACGACAGGAGGAACCTGCTGTTTTCTTTCCCGACAACTGACAACCGACAACTGGCAACTGACAACTGAGAACTGACAACTGACAACTGTCTTCTCGCACTCCCCCTCTAATCGCCCTTGTAACCCATTGAAAACAAACAAGAATCACAAGAAATTCCTGCTAAAATCCTCTCCCCATTAGACTTATAGCTAAAATCCTCCAAACAAAAGACTTACGCTGGCAAAAACATGTTTGACACACATGTGCATTTAGAGTACGCTTTCTTTATGGCTATCGATCCCAAGACTTTGCAAGATGCAATCGCGCACTTCTCCGATGCTGAGCGTGCTTTTAACTATGCCGTTAAGATGCGCTGGCCGGGCGGCAATGTTACCTGCCCACGTTGCGGCAAGGCTAAGCACTCGTTCATCAAGACGCGGCGCATCTGGTTCTGCTACGTCTGCCAGAAGCAGTTCACCGTTAAGGTCGGAACCGTGATGGAAGATTCGCCCATCACCTTGGACAAGTGGATGTCTGCGTTCTGGATGTTGGCGAACTGCAAAAACGGTATCAGCAGCTACGAACTCCATAAGGCTATTGGAGTTCGTCAGCAAACAGCGTGGTTCATGCTTCACCGCATCCGCGAAGCCATGAAGGAATTGCCCGGTGGTAGTCTTGGTGGCTCCGGTAACGAAGTGGAGAGCGACGAAACTTTTGTTGGCCCAAATCCCGCGAAGATGCACAGGAGCCGGAAGATCAGGTTGCAGCAGAGGCGCGGAGAGCAACGGCGCGGGGATGTTGGTGTCGGCAAAACTGCGGTCGCTGGAATACTTGACCGTGAGACTCGTAGAGTCCGTGCCACGGTTGTTCCCAACGTTAGGCGCGATACCTTGCAGGCTGCGATTTTGAACTGCATCGCTCCCGGCAGCAAGCTCTACACCGACGATTCCACCACGTACAAGTGGGGCGCTGGCGAGTCTGAGTTCATCCACGAAGTTGTTAACCATGCGCGGGAGTACGTGCGCGGAGCAGTTCACACTCAGGGCATAGAAAACTTCTGGTCGCTGTTGAAGCGAACCCTGCGCGGAACCTACGTTGCTGTTGAGCCATTCCATCTTGATCGTTACGTTGATGAACAAGCGTTCCGTTTCAATTATCGTGCGACGAAAGACAATCCGCTGAATGATTCCGACCGCTTCACCTATCTCATGTCGCAAGTCGCCGGGAAGCGTTCAACCTACGCCCAACTGACGGGCAAAGGCACTGACTCGCTCCACCATTCGGCGGCAGGGACGGGGCAAGAGGAACCCTTCTAGCCTTTGTTCTTGCCGCGCTTTTTGCGGGCAGTAGCCTTCTGCTTCGCCTTCGCTGTTCTCTTCGTTCCAGCCTTCGGAAGCTGGAGAAGAGCGGAGGTGAAGCGTTCAAACTTTTCTCTTGCTATTGAGCCTTCGATGTATTCTGCTTTACGTTTCACCATCTGATTATGCGCCCCCTCTGTGTCACCGCTCTGCTTTTATGCTTTCTCGCCTTACCATCCAAGGGGAGCCAGCAGCAGAAGCCATCCGATAGCAAACAACGCAGTGCGACACAGCCCCAGACTGATTCTCCGGTATCCATATCGGAGAATCATTATCATGCCTCCGAGCAAGGACACCCCACCGAGGAAGAATCGCGTCGGTGGCCACCAGCGTGGTGGTCGCCATTCTGGTCTAACTGGGCCTTCTTCTTCGTCGGATTGTGCGCTGCCGTAGCCGCCGTCTGGACTCTGTTCGCCATTAAAGAACAAGCGACCCATACACGCCATGCTGCCAAGGCTGGCTTGCTCACTGCTAAAGAGGCGCACAAGCAGGTCATGTATCTTAGCCGGCAGTTGGAGGACTTCGAGATCACACAAGCGGCGCGGCTTGTCTTTGAAGACTTCCAGGCGGAGATCATTAAAGGCGACAAATTTGTAGTCGATGTGACTATTGCCCTCACCAATTACGGGGCGACGGTTGCCCACGAATTGTCGATGGACGACCAGTGGGGACAGTTTGGATCGGTCAACCTCGAACATCAACCGCGTCCAGCGTGGTCTCCTGGGACAGCCACTCCACGCCCAAGGGTTACTGGGCCAAGCCTGGGGCCGGGGAAGAGCCGCATTTATCGTTTCCGAGTGGGAGAACCACTTTTTCCGAAACATATCGTCGTGCCAACCCTGCGTTTTAAAGGCGCTGCGGGCAACGACATACGTATTGAGGCTCCCGACGGTACTATGCCAGCAGACCGAGTGCTTACAGGAAAAGAAGCTGTCTTCATCAACCCGACCGTAAGCTACACCGACATTTTTGGTAAACCTCACATCACGACCGACTGCTATACGTATCGGGTGGTAACTAAAACTTGGGGCGGCTGCCCCAACTTGCGCCAGCGCGAGTAACGACAGCCCTGTCACGGCAAGAGTAATTATTACACACAAAACGCACATGTGCGTCAAACGTTTTCTTGCCCTTACGCTGGCACCGGCGAAGCCTCTCGGGGCGATTTGTCCCGGTTCGAGCATTCCTCATTCGGGAACACGCTGTTCCTATCGGCAAAATTCAACCCCCAAGCTACAGCGGCCTCGTGTAAATTGAAAATGCGCCCTGCGCACCAATCAACTCACATCGCTCGCGGCTGATTGCTGACCTGGGTATCGAGAGAGACAAAGGGGAGGTTGTGTGTCCAGAACTGGCAACGAAGAAGCAAAGGAAAAGACGAATCACCCGGCTCGGCGCGCGTCAGACAATGCGCATCACTTCAAGCCAACCGACGGCTTTCGCACCTGTAAGATCTGCGGTCTGAAGGAGAGCCACAAAATCCATCAGGCAAAAGATTCAGGCAACTAGCGGTACTTTTTTCCCGCGCCGATTCGGGCGCCAGACTTCCGAATCGTTGCGTCTGCGCAGTAACCTCTGACCGAACCAAGCGAAGTTCTGATTTAGTGCGGCCTCCTCAAAGGGGACGGTCTTTAGAACTGCGTCGCGAGTGAAGAAGAAACTCCTGGGCGTAACTCCGTGCTCTCCGTGTCGGAGCCTGCCCTGAGCGAAGCCGAAGGGTGGTGAAACTATTTGGCGGCCGCCTCGCTCTGCGGCCTCCAGCGCAGCCAGCGAAGACCGGTTCTTAAGTGACAGTTATCACCGAAAAGGGGACGCTCTCGAAGCAAAATGGGTGGAGCACTGCTTCAGCAGTGCATTCACTCCTTATCAGTAATCTCCGGCTTTAGCCGCTGAGGTACCATGACCATCCCGAATCGCGGCAATACCCCCTGCTCCACATACTTCATTACCGCCGGAACCTTCAACAAGATTCATGTCTTGCAATCTGATCGCATGGCCGAGCTATTCTGTCAGACACTCCTCCACTACCGAGACTCCGGCAAGCTCAGGGTTCACGCTTTTGTCGTGATGCCAAATCATGCCCACCTGCTGATCACGGTTCCTGAAGGCATGACATTGGAGCGAGTCATGCAGCACGTAAAGGGCGGATTCTCCTATCAGGCGGGTAAGCTGTTCGGAATTCGTGGGCCACTTTGGCAGAAGAGTTTTGTCGACCGCCGGGTCAGGGATGCATCGGAATGCGGCAGGCACAAGAATTACATCCACCAAAACCCGCCTCAGGCAGGTTTGGTCGGCAGAGCAGAGATATATACCCCGTCGTTGAATCCGCAGTTCCGGATGGACGACTTACCTCAGCGGCTAAAGCCGCCGGCATTTGATGACGTCTTCATGCACTGCTGAAGCAGTGCTCCACCCACAATGGCACTTGGCCTTTGGTCACCCCGAAACAGCTAGTCGTCGTCCTGGAACCAAATGCTAAATGCTAAGTGCCAAGTGCCGCCTATTTCGCGACCGCTTCGCTCTGCGGCTTCCAGCGCAGCACAGGCTTTCTCGCTGCCGTCGTCTCGTCCAGCCGCGAGATGCGCGTGTTGTGCGGCGCATCGACGATGATCTCCGGATGCTCCGCGGCCTCTTCGGCAATCGCTTTCATCGCGTCGACGAACTGGTCGAGCTCTTCCTTCGACTCGCTTTCCGTCGGCTCAATCATCAGCGCGCCGTGCACCACCAGCGGGAAGCTGACCGTATAAGGATGGAAGCCATAATCGATCAGCCGCTTGGCGATGTCGCCGGTCTTGATGCCTTGGGGATTCTGGAGGCGATCGCTGAAGACCACCTCGTGCATCGTCGGCGTACTGTAGGGCAGGTCGTAAACGCCTTCCAGCTTCTTGCGGATATAGTTCGCGTTGAGCACCGCATCTTCCGTCGTCTGCCGCAGGCCGTCGGGACCATTGGCCATGATGTAGGCCAGCGCCCGCACATGCATTCCGAAGTTGCCGTAGAACATGCGTACACGACCAATCGACTTTGGCCGGTTGTAATCGAAGCCTAGCGTGCCATCCTTCTTCTTGATGACCACCGGCGCCGGCAGGAACGGCTCCAAAATCTTTTTGCATGCCACTGGCCCGGATCCCGGCCCACCTCCGCCATGCGGCGTGGAGAAAGTTTTGTGCAGGTTCAGGTGCAGCACGTCCGCGCCGAAGTCGCCGGGACGAACCTTGCCCACCAGCGCGTTCATGTTCGCGCCGTCCATGTAGAGCAGCGCGCCCTTGGCATGCAGCACGTCGGCGATCTTATGGATCTCCTGCTCAAAGACGCCCAGCGTGTTGGGATTGGTCAGCATCAGCGCGGCCACATCTTCGTTCACCTGCGCTTCCAGCGACGCGACATCGACCATTCCGGCGGCATTAGACTTGATGTTTTCCACGGCGTAGCCCGACATCGCCGCCGTCGCCGGATTCGTGCCGTGCGCCGAATCGGGGATCAGGATTTTCTTCCGCGGATTGCCGCGTGACTCCAGATACGCCCGCACCATCAGGATGCCGGTGAGTTCTCCATGCGCGCCGGCGGCCGGTTGCAGCGTGATCGCATCCATGCCGGTGATCTCGATGAGCTGCTCGCTCAGCATCTTCAAAATGCGCAGCGCGCCCTGGCTCACGCGCTCCGGCTGATACGGATGCGCCTCCGCCAATCCCATCAACCGCGCCACGTACTCATTCACCCGCGCGTTGTACTTCATGGTGCACGAGCCCAGCGGATACATGCCGTGGTCGACGGCATAGTTCCAGGTCGAGATGCGCGTGTAGTGGCGGATGATTTCGATCTCGCTCACCTCCGGCATATTGCCCAGATCTTCGCGCGTGTGCGCGCCGAGCAACTCCGTGGGATCAACCGCCGGCACATCCAGCGGCGGCAGCTTGTAACCTTTCTTGCCCGGCGACGACTTCTCGAATATCAGTCCTTCGTTCTGGCTGATGTGAGTGGTCGCTTTCTTGATCTTCTCGTTCAGGTTCACAGCGCCACCTCCTTCGCAGCCGCGTCAATCGATGCCTTCGCCGTGGTCTCGGTGCAGCACCACAGCGAAGCATTGTTCAACTCGGGATAAAACTTCTTCAGGGGGAAGCCTCCAATGATTCGCTGCTCCAGCAGTTTGTCGTTAATGGCGTACGGATCGGTTTTTGTTTGGATCACAAATTCGTTGAAGCGTGGCGCGCCTTCGAACAACAGCGTCGCGCCAGCCTTTTTGAATTGCTCAGCGGCGTAGTGGGCTTTGGCCAGGTTCTGCGTGGCCAGCTCCTTCAATCCTTCGCGGCCATAAACGGTCATGAAGATGCTGCACATCAGCGCCACCAGCCCTTGGTTGGTGCAGATGTTCGAAGTCGCTTTCTCGCGGCGGATGTGCTGCTCGCGCGTGGACAGCGTCAGCACGAAGCCGCGGCGGCCTTGCTTATCGCGCGCTTCGCCTACCAGACGCCCGGGCATCTGGCGCACAAACCTGTCGCGCGTGGCGATCACACCGCAGTACGGTCCGCCGAATCCCAGCGGAACGCCGAACGACTGCGCTTCCATGCTGACGATATCGGCTTCCACGGGCGGCTTCACGATGCCCAGCGAAACTGCCTCGGCGATGGAGACGATCAGCAACGCGCCTTTGCTGTGTACGATGTCGGCGATCGCCGCCACGTCTTCGATCGTCCCAAAGAAGTTAGGCGACTGGATGAGCACGCCGGCAGTGTCCTCGTCGAGCGCCATGTCGAGCGTGTCGAGATCGATGCGGCCATTTTTCGCATAACCAAAAGTCGACACCGGCATGCCCTGGTAGCGCGAGTAGGTGGTGATGACCTCGCGATACTCGGGATGCACGGTGGAGGCGACCGCCGATTTATAGCGCCCGGTGATGCGCGCGGCCATCATCAGCGCTTCCGCCGCGCCGGTCGAGCCGTCGTACATGGACGCGTTGGCCACGTCCATGCCGGTCAGCTCGCAGATCATGCTCTGGAATTCGAAGATCGATTGCAGCGTTCCCTGGGCAATCTCCGGCTGGTACGGCGTGTAAGCGGTGAAGAATTCTCCGCGCGAGATGAGCGCATCGATGACCAGCGGCCGGTAGTGCGAATACGCGCCCGCGCCGAGAAACATGGCATAGCCCTGCGCGCTGTTGGCGGCGCGCTGGCGAAAGAACTCCACAATCTCGCTTTCGGCGTACTGGCGCGGGATGTCGAGGTCGCCCTTCAGGCGATATTCGGCCGGAATGCCGGCGAATAAGTCATCAATCGATTTCGCCCCGATCTCGCGCAACATGACTTCGCGATCGGACTGCGACTTAGGAAGATAGCGCATGGGTACCTGTAGCTTTCCTGGGCGTAGTAAGAACGAAAATATAAGGCCTATTGCATGATCGCCTTTGTTTTTGTCACCCCGAGCCGACTGTAGTCGGCGAGGGAACAGTTTTGGGGAACCTGTTATAGATAACGCTCGCGCGCTGCCCGATGCAGGCCGGACGGTCACTGCGGAGAACGTCCTTCGCGATGACGACGCAGATCTTCCAGGATGGCGTCGACGGTGATCTCGGTTCGGTCGAGACGACGCTCGTGCGACTCGACCACAACCTGATGCTTCTCCACGGCGTTCAGCAGATGTTGACTGGCATCGCGCAGCTCTTCCGTAGATCGACGAAGTTCTTCGCTCGAAACCCGCAGTTCCCCGATAGAGGCCCTAAGCTCACGGATATCTTCGGTATTCTTAAGCGTGCTGTCGTACAGTCGCCCGAGCGCTTTCCAGAACTCTTCGAAATTGGCAAAATCCATGGTGAGTCTCTCAGCTCAATGATAAATGGTCGCGAGGACCATCGTCGCCCCGGGTCCTCGCTAACTGCTAACTGCTAACTGCTAACTGCTAACTGCTAACTGCTAACTGCTGCTTGTCAGTGTCCGCCCTCTTCGGCGATGAACTTCTCGTAATCGGCGCCGGACAGCAACTTGCCGGCCTCGCCCGCATCTTTCAGCTTGACCTTGATCATCCAGGTTGCATTGGCGTCCTTGTTCACCTGCTCGGGAGCGGTGTTTAACGCTTCGTTGATCTCGGTTACCGTGCCCGTCACGGGCGCGAACAAGTCGGAGACGGCCTTCACCGATTCCACCGAGCCGAAGGTTTTGCCGGCCGCGAGCTCCGTGCCAACCTTGGGAAGCTCAACAAAGACGATATCGCCCAGCGAGTTCTGCGCATAATCGGTAATGCCGATGACGCCGGTGTTGCCGTCAATCTTCAGCCACTCGTGTTCCTTGGTGTACTTGTAATCCGCGGGATAAGCCATGTGTACGCCTCCTGACGGCTTTGAAGGGGCACGCCTTCAGGCGTGTCGCTCTCGCCTCTATAAGAATTTGTCATCCCGAGCGGAGCGTCCGCTTTCTTGCCAACTCGCGTGTTTTGCGAGTTGGGCGGACGCGCAGTCGAGGGACCTGCTTTTTGTCTCGCGCCTAAAAACCTGTCGTCCCCAGGGACTCAACAAAGAATTTCAACGCTACCCAGCGCTTCCGCGCTGGGCTAATTACTTTCGCCCTTCGAGCTCCACTACGACTGCTTCTTCGGCCGCTTATAAAACGGCGTTGGCACAATCTTGCACTTGACCGGCGTACTCCTGCACTGGACGCACACTTCGTGTCCTATCTCCGACTGCTCGATGGGAACATACGCCAGCGCAATGTTCTTCTTCAGGAACGGCGCGTAGGAGCCGCTGGTCACGTATCCGATTTCCTTGCCGTCCAGATCAGACACTGTGTAGCCGTCGCGCGGAATACCGCGATCCACCGACTCCAGTCCTACTAGCGTCCGCTTGATCCCGGCGGCCTTGGCGCGCTCCAGCGCGGCGCGGCCAATGAAGTCGCCCTTCTCCATCTTCAGGAAGCGATCCAGCCCAGCCTCCCAAACATTGATCGAATCCGAAATCTCATGCCCATAGAGCGGCAGCTTGCCTTCCAGCCGCAGCGTGTTGCGCGCGCCCAAGCCGCAGGGCACGATGCCGAATTCTTTCCCCGCTTCCAGCACTTCGTTCCAAACCCGGGCGCTGGTCTCCTCATCGGTCGGAACGTAGATTTCGAAGCCGTCCTCCGCGGTATATCCGGTGCGCGCAATCAGAATGTTCTTCAGCCCGCAAACCGTCCCGTGCGTGAACCAGTAAAATTTCACCTTCGACAGGTCCACGTCGGTCAGCTTCTGGAGCGTGTCGACGCCCTTCGGTCCCTGGATCGCGATCTGGGTGTAATCGTCGCTCAGGTTTTCGACTTTGCAATCGAACTGGCGCGTGTTCGCCGTCACCCAGTTGACGTCCTTCTCGCGCGTGCCGGCATTGATCACCAGCATGTAGTCTTCTTCGCCCATGCGATGCACGATCACGTCGTCGACAAACGTTCCCTCGGGATACAGCATCGCCGAATAGCGGCACTGGCCGATCGCCATGCCCGCGGCGTCGTTCATGGTGATGTGCTGCACCGCCTCCAGCGCCTGCGGCCCGGAGATGCGAATGTCGCCCATGTGGCTCACGTCGAAGACGCCCACCCCGGTGCGGACCGCCAGATGTTCCTTCATCAATCCGCCGACGGAGGGATATTCCACCGGCATGTCCCAACCGTTGAAATCGACCATTTTGGCGCCCAATTGGCGATGGACGGCATTCAAGGCAGTTTTGCGAACCGGTGCTGCAACCTGGGTCTCGGAGGACAAATGGGAATCCTTCAGCGCACAGAACGCGCGGTCAAGGTTGGTGTAACTAAGTACGGTACCACGCGCGATTTTCGCCGGTCAACGACACGCATCACAAGGTCGGGGACATGCCAGGATTGGTGAGCGAGGCGGTTGCGGTAAGCAAGTTTATTTCCCAACACTCTCCACTGTCCAAGTCCTAAACAGTTACGAAAGTACAATTGCTTTCCATTCTGGTATTGGCCTTTCGTATCGATCCAAGTCGGCGCTTATCACAGACCACATCCCTCCGCGTTTTTCAAGATAACAAGTAGCTACTGCTAGCAGGACGTGCCGAATGCGAACGCTTCCTGGCTTGGAACTCGTTGCTCGTTTCCACTTCGCCCGGCGCTTGCTCTACGCTGCTTTCCTGGTCGCGCTCATTCTTATGATGGCGCCGGCGGCCCGCGCGCAGGACGGTTCCACCTCACTGCAAGGGGTTATCGAGGACGCCAGCGGGGCGCGTATTGTCTCGGCTGCAATCTCCGTAACCGATTCCTCCCGCGGCTTCCACATGCAAGCGGTTACCGATGCGCAAGGGATGTTCAACTTCGGCATGTTGCCTCCCGGCCGCTATGACGTCAGCGCTTCCGCTCCCGGAATGGCGACGAAAACCAGCCGCGGCGTGGAACTGCTCGTCGGCGGCGTGTCGGTCGTACATCTGCGGCTGGCTCCCGCAGCGCTCACGCAGAACATCACGGTCAGCGCAACTCCAATCGCCATCGACACGCAGAGCGGCGGAATTTCCAATGTCGTGACGCAAGCGGCCATCGACGGCCTGCCCTTGAACGGACGCCGCTTCACCGATCTCGCTTTGCTCTCCTCGGACGTGGTCCAGGACCCGCGTGGCCTCACCTCCAATTCCAATGGCGACCTGTCGTTTGGCGGAGTTCGCGGCTTTCAGAACAGTTTCCTGGTGGATGGCACGGACGACAACAATTCCTTCTTTGCCCAGGCGCGTGGCGGCTATCGCGCTCCTTATCAATTCAGCAATGAGGTCATCCAGGAGTTCCGCGTCTCATCCAATTCCTACAGCGCGGAACTGGGGCGCTCTGGGGGCGCGGTGTTTAATGTCGCCACCAAATCAGGCACCAACAATTGGCATGGCACCGGCTTCTACTATCTGCGCGATCGCGTCTTCGACGCTGAACAGCCCTATGCCTCCAGCCAGCCGGACGACCGCCAGCAGCAGTTTGGCGGCACCATCGGCGGCCCGATTCGCAAAGACCGCATCTTCTTTTATGCCGGCTTCGATCAGCATCTGCTGACCATGCCCTCGGTGGTGCAATTCGCCAACGGCGCCAGCACCATCGTTCCTCAACCCACCGACTACGACTACACCGACCAGGCGTTGGTCTACGCTGCCGCGCAGAAGCTGAACAACATGGGCGGCACGTATCCCACCACTATGCAGGGCAACGCCGGATTCGCTAAAGTCGACTTCAACCTCTCGCCCAAGCAACTGGCTTTCATTCGCATCAATACATCCCGGCTCACCGGAACTAATAATGTCTTCTTCGATCCTTCCAGTCCCATAACCAGCTATGCCGCAACCGCCAATGGCACCGAGGATGTCCAGACCGAGAGTGTGGCTGCTTCCCTGATGAGCACTTGGACGAACAAGTTTGCCGGCAATCTACGCTTGCAGTACTCCCACGACATGCAGGATTCGCTGGCTAACTCCGACCAGCCGTGGACCAAGATTTACGGCATCATGGACGGCTTCGGCAATCCCAGCACGCTGCCCCGCAACACCCGCGAAAATAAGTTGCATGTCGCCGAGACCCTCAGCTATGACACGGGACGGGTGCATTGGAAGTTCGGCGGCGACTTTATCCAGGCCTGGATCTACAACTACTATCCCTATCTTTTTGACGGCGAGTATTACTTCGACGATGTGAAGGTGGACCCGTTTACCTACGCTCCCATGGAATATGGCGAGCCGCTGTCGCCGCTTCGCGCCTATGCCCACGACGTGCCGCGCTATTACATGCAGGACTTCGGCAATCCCGTCTCCCATCCCAACTCGCGCATGTATGCAGCTTTCATGCAGGACAGCATTCGCATTACCCGAAACTTCACCCTGAATGCGGGAATTCGCTATGATCTGCAGACCTTCGACCCCGGCCCGCTGGTCAGCAATCCGCTCTACCCGGCGTCCGGTAAGCTCCCGGCCAACGGAAACAACCTGGCGCCGAGGATCGGCTTCGCGTATTCGATGGGCGAGAAGCACCCTACCGTCATTCGCGGAGGCGGTGGTCTGTTTTACATGCCGATCCCTGCCATGTACGCGGCGGAGGTTGCTACGGACAACGGCATTCAGCAGAGCTCGCTCTTCCTTAACCTGATGAATCCGGCGCAGGCCGCCTTGTTCCCCAGCTACCCCAGCCCTCTGGTAAATTGCCCAACAGGACCGTCGGTTTGCAACCTGCCGAAGTCGTTGGCCGGACTGGTGACGACGGACATTTCGGCCTTTGCCCCAAACTTCCAGACGCCTTATACCGAGCAGGCGAACCTGACCATGCAGCACCAGTTCGGCAACAACATTGTCGCGACCGTGAGCTATGCCTACGTGCGCGGGGTGCACGAAATCCGCTCACTGGATGTCAATCTTCCCCCGCCAACCGTAGTCGATTATCCCGTGTATAACGACACGGGATCGGTCTTCCTGGGCATGTACAGTGTCGACTCCTTCAGCACCTGGCAGACCACGCCGTCCGCCACTTGTCCGTACCCTCCCTGCATCAACGCTCTGCAGCGGCCCAATCCGCAACTGGGAGCGATCAATTCCTATCAGAGCGACGCCAGCAGCATCTACAATGGCATGACTGTGTCTGTGAAGCGTCTGATGAGTCATGGCATGTACTTTCAGGTTGGCTACACGCTGGCCAAAGCCATGGACGACGGCCCCGACGCACTGGTGGTGGGACGCTCGGGAAACGTACAGAATGCCTATGCCACTTCCCTCGAGTGGGGACCAAGCGTCAACGATCAGCGGAATCGTTTTGTGGCGTCATGGGTCGCCGAACCCAAGTTTCACTTCGATCAGGGCACCCTTAATAAGTTAGCCAATAATTGGAAGTTTTCCAGCGTCGTCACTGCGGGCTCGGGACGGCCGGTCAATGCCACCGTCGCCGGCGACCCTAACGGCGACGGCGATTTCTACAATGATCGGCTTCCGGGCTACGAGCGCAATGCCTTCATCGGACCCGATTACTTCAGCACTGACATGCGCATCACGCGTACCATACGATGTGGCGAGCACGTGGTGTGGAATCTGGTCGCCGAATCGTTCAATGTGTTCAACCGCAACAACAGCCGGGTGCAGATCAGCGATGACGGCTTCTACAACTCCGCCGGAGAATTTGTAAACTATTCAACGACCGTGAAGGGCACGGTCTATCCCGGCGAATTCCTGATGAACTCACAGTTTTTGACTCCGACGAATGCCTTTGCACCGCGCCAAGTGCAATTCTCGCTAAGGCTAAGTTTCTAAGCAGGATAGCGGTGCTGTAAGACTTTAGTGGTGCATCCGTGTCGCGTCAGTGCTGCAAGTCTTTGCTTGACTTCCCCTTGTAACATAGGGATAACTACTAATGTCCATTTAGGACGAGTCTGGGGGTGTTTCCTGTTTGGCGGAAGTTCGCATTCAAGAGGGTGAATCGTTAGAGAACGCCCTGCGACGTTTTAAGCGCAAAGTCCAGCAAGAGGACATCATCAAGGAAGTGAAGCGTCACTCCTTCTACCTCAAGCCGGGCGAAAAAAAACGCGTAAAGGAAGCGCTGGCGCGCAAGCGCAGCCGCAAGAAGGCTCGTAAAGAGCAGGACTAATTCACAGATGGGCCGCCGTTCGAATGGCGGCCCTTGCTTTGTTCCCTTCCTACTCAGAGTGGTGCTGGTCGAACCGCAGTCTTAATATGTGCAGGGCCATGCGCTGATGCATGGTGGGCCGAACCCAGGGAGTTGTACCCAGGCACTGGAATTTGTGGTTGCCCGTGTGGACGCTCAGTCCGGTTCTGCGGGCAGTCGCAAGTTTACCCCGTCCGTGTGCTTGGGAGTCGCGGACTGAAGGGAGCACCTCTCCATGGAATTCCAGGACAAGGTACTGAAGTGCATCGACTGCGGAGCTGACTTCGTCTTTACAGCGGGCGAACAGTTGTTCTTCCACGATAAGCAGTTCACCAACGAACCCAAACGTTGCAAAGCCTGCAAGGCCAAGCGGGCATCCACGTTGGGAACCACGGCGCCAGGCAATTACCACAAGGTGGAAACGCGGACCAATTGCTCCGGGTGTGGCAAGGAGACCACCGTCCCTTTCAAACCCACGCAAGGCCGGCCAGTCTTCTGTCGGGAATGTTTCCAGCAGCGCCGAACCAGCGCTGCCACCGCCTGAACAGCCGCAATTAAATCTTCCGCTAGCGCCCCTCGCTCCCGTTTCCGGACGCACAGGAATGTTGTGTCTTCCGGACATTATCTTTAGCTGGGATCTGCTTTTTCGAGGCTCCAGCGAACTGTTGCCCCTCTGGTTACCACGCCAACAAAAACACGACTTCCGGAATTAAACTGAAGGAAGGATGTCACTTTCCCGCGCCGGATTTTTCGCCCTGATTCTCACCCTCGCAACCTTACCTCTGGCGGCTGCAAAGCCGAGCCCGCTTCAGGTTTCGTGGACTCCCCATAACATCGCCACCGGCTCGCCTTGCCTGTTCCGGGCCCAGATCGCGAGCTCGATCTCCAGCCTGCACGGTACCTGGCTGGGACATGAGATTGCTTTCTTTCCTTCCGCCGATCCGCACGTCTGGTACGGCTTGGCCGGGGTTGACGTGGAAGCCAAGCCGGGCAACTACACGCTCGCCCTTGAGGCCGCGCTGGCGAATGGCAAGCTCATTCACGAAGAGAGCACGGTGCTGGTGCGACGCGCCGTGTACAAGACCGAAACCCTCACCGTGCCCGATCGCTTCGTGCAACCTGACGCCGAAACTCTTCGCCGCATCGAGGCCGACAGAAAGATCAAAGACGCCGCGTTTTCCCATGAGACGCCCGCGCCGGAATGGTCAGGAAAATTTGTTCCTCCAATTGATACGACGGTCTCGGAAGCATTCGGCACGCGCCGCACCTTCAACGGAAAACTGGCCAGCGTCCATCGTGGCCTGGACTACCATGCCAAGCCCGGCTCGCCCGTAGTCGCTGCCAACTCCGGCGAAGTTGTGCTGGCGCAAGCGCTGTTTTATGAAGGCAACTGCGTCGTCATCGATCACGGCCAGCAGTTCATGACGCTCTATATGCATCTGTCGCGTTTGGACGTGAGCGATGGCGAAAGGGTGAAAAAGGGACAGGAGATCGGTCTATCAGGGGCGACGGGACGCGCTACCGGGCCGCATCTTCACATCGCGGCGCGTTGGCAGGGAGTCTATCTTGATCCCGCCCAGCTATGGCTACTGCCTTTGCCGGACCTGGAGTCGATCACCGAATCGCGAGCGGCTGACAAGTAGAATTTGGGGCAGCCGTTACACAGTAACCATGGTCCTGCAGATCAGGTAGAGCGGCGCCCTTCGGCGGTGCTCAGGGCAAGCTTTCAGCGCCGCGTCCACGTTGGACATGCAAATTTTGCGATGCGGTTGGTCATTGCGGATTGACCAGCCGCATTCCCATTTTTCGTGCATATCGCTTTGACGCTGGCCTTTAGAGTCTGCGGGAGCGCTATCTTTTCTTTTGGGCAGTGGGGTAAGAAGCTCAAAAAATGAGCGCCGAAGGCGCGGCGTCATGATAGCCCAGGACGGAGCGAAGCGGAGTCCTGGGTAGGCTGGGGAAAAAGTAACCGAGTCCCGTAGGGACGACACGGTCCTCACGCTAGGCTCCAAAGCCCATCTCTACCCGTTCTCGCTTATTCCGCTCTCTTCACTGCGGCCTGCCGCTGCGGCCTTGCGCTGTCGGGAACGGCACCCTTCTTGGCGCCGGATTTCTGCGCTAGCATCTTGTGGTCCTGGTGTGTAATCAGCAACGCTTCCAACTGACGCAGCATCTCCTGAGTGTTGATTGGTTTCACCAGCAGAGACTGGGCTCCCTTGCTCTTCCACTCGTTCCCCGGCGAGGGATAGGCGGTCAGCAGGGCCGTAGCCGGATCGTAGGGCTGCTGGCGCGCGGCATGGGTCACGTCATAGCCGGAGGTCTCGCTTTCCATCCGCATGTCGGTGATGACCATCTCATAGACGCCGCTTTTCAACTTGCTTTGCGCTTCCTTGGCGGAAGCCGCCGTGTCCACTTCGAAGCCATTCATCTCCAGAACCGCGCGGAGGGTGAGAAGAATTGCCAACTCGTCATCGACCAACAAAATGCGACGTTTCATGGGGAACTCCAAAACTACGCCACCGTTGCAAGCGGGTGGTGAGATGCAAATTGAGTGTTTCAGGTTTGCTGCCGGAAACCACTTATGCTGTCTGGGTCGATCCTACACCCTGGGTTTCGCGCGCGCAAAAGACACGACGGCCCGCTCGGTATAATCAATTTGTGGCGACGTATCATGTGGAGAACTTCGGGTGCCGCGCGACCCAGGCTGACGGCGCGGCTATCGAGCGGCAACTGCTCGATCGCGGTCTCCAGCGTGCCGCTGCCGCGAACCAGGCTGAAGTTGTCGTACTCAACACTTGCACGGTTACCGCTTCCGCCGATCAAGACGCCCGCGCCGCCATTCGCCGCATCCAGCGCGAGAATCCCGCAGCCCAGATCCTGGTGACGGGCTGCTACGCTCAGCGCGCCCCAGAAGAAATCTCCGCGCTGCCGGGCGTCAGCATGGTTATTGGCAACTCGCATAAACACGAGTTGGCGAAGTACGTCGCTCCGCGCGATTCGGGATTTGTCCAACTTCCCGGGTGCCCCACTCATCCGCGGTCTTCGGATGAGTGGGAAGGCGACTTTGTTCCTCTGGCGCACATTGGCGCGGCAAGTGGGCCGCGTGTCATCGTAGGCGACATCTTCGCGCATACCGAACTCATGGCCGCGCCCGTCTTCGACGCCGAATCCTTCGAGAAGACACGGCCGAACCTGAAGGTGCAGGATGGCTGCAATAATCGCTGCTCGTTCTGCATCATTCCTTACGTCCGAGGCAGGAGCCGCTCGCTGAAGCTGGATCAGGTGCTACGCGAAGTCGATGCTCTGGTCGCGAATGGTTATCGCGAGATCGTGCTGTCGGGAATCAATCTTGGACGCTGGGGACGCGAGCTGTATCCGCGCATGAATTTCGCCGCGATGCTGCGGGCGATTTTGGAGCGGACAGCGATCGAAAAGCTTCGCATCAGCTCGGTCGAGCCAATGGATTGGACGAACGAGGTGATCGAATTGGTGGCGTCGTCACCGCGCATTTGCAAACATGCCCATGTGCCAATGCAGTCGGGTAGCGACAAGATACTCCGCAAGATGCATCGCAAGTATCGGCCGTGGCATTATGCCGAGCGCATCGAGCGCATCCGCCGTGCGATGCCCGACGCCGCCATCGGCGCGGACGTGATGGTCGGCTTCCCCGGCGAGAGCGATGACGACTTCGAACAGACGCGCGCGTTGATCGAGCGGCTACCGTTCACCTATCTGCACGTCTTTACCTATTCGTCGAGGCCGGGAACGCCATCGGCCGAGATGCCCGAGCAGGTGCCAGTGCAGATCGCGCGGGAGCGCAATCGCGTGCTGCGCGAGCTGGCTGCCCTGAAGAAGCGCGTGTTCATGGAATCGTTCGTCGGACGAGAAGTGGAAGCGATCACGCTTACGCACTTCGATGGGGAGTACACGGAAGCGCTGACGGACAACTACCTGAAGCTGCTGGTATGCGGCGAGCGTAACTCGAATGATCTGGTCCGACTGCCCGTCACTGGAGCACGAGTGGATGCTCTGATCGCTTCCCAAAGCGCCGCATAACCTAAGAGTGTCATCCCGACCAAGGACTTTAGTCCGCGTGGAGGGACCTGCTGTACGCCCGCAGCGTGACCATGCGTGGAGAACGGCAGGCCCCTCGACTGCGTGAGTCTGCTCGCTGCGCGATCAGCCTCACTGCGCTCGGGATGACACAGTAAAAGGAGATCACGAGCGGCACGGCTAAAAGCCGTGCCCTGATACAGAGCCACGGATGAGGTAGGTCAGCGTCCCCGTTCGAGATGGGGCGCTTCCGTTCACCCAGCTCGAAGCCCAACTGATCCGGCCCGACCCCATGCTATACTTTTTCTAGTAGCAGTTACCGCGGAGGACTGTATCGACAAACGTTTTATCCGCACGAATGAGCGCATTCGTGTCCGTGAAGTTCGCGTGATCGACGATGAAGGCAATCAGCTTGGCATCATGACCCCCTACGATGCACTCAAGATTGCGCGCGAAAAAACTCTTGACCTGGTAGAAGTCTCACCCACCGCTCAGCCTCCCGTTTGCCGCATCATGGACTACGGGAAATACCTGTACCAGCAGGAAAAGCGCGAGCGCGAGGCCAAGAAGCACCAGCACCAGATCACGGTCAAGGAAGTGAAGTTCCGCATCAACGTGGACGATCACGACTACGAGACCAAGAAGAACCACGTGCTGCGCTTCCTCGACGAAGGCGACAAGGTGAAGGCGACCATCTTCTTCCGCGGACGCGAGATGACGCGGCAAGGATTGGGACGCGAGATCCTGGATCGCCTGATCAAGGACCTGGGCGACAAGGCGATCGTGGAATTTCGTCCGCGACAGGAAGGCAACACATTGCACCTGATCCTGGCGCCGCCGAAGGTGCAGCCGGGAGCGAAGCCGGCAGGCGCGAAGTCTGACAAGAGCGCTGCGCCTCCACAGACACCACGGCCCGCACCACCGCAACAGCAACCGCAATAGCTTAAGCCATACTGGATTCGCCAGCAGATTCGAACTTGCCTGTCGTCAAGCGGAGGGATGGCGATGAGAGTTTTTCTTGCAGGCGCTACAGGGGCTATCGGCAGCCCGCTGGTTTCGCAATTACTCAAGGCAGGCCATGTAGTGATAGGCATGGCGCGCGACGAGAAATCCGCGAACCGGTTGCATGGGCAAGGCGCGACCGCGGAAATCGCCGACGCCCTGAATGCACGGGCTGTAAGCGATGCGGTCGCTCGCAGCGCTCCGGATGTCGTGGTTAACCAGCTAACATCCCTTCCCAAGCACTACACACCGGAAACGATGCAGGCCGCGATTACGACGGACCATCGGCTCCGCAAAGAAGGCGGAGCCTACTTGCAAGCGGCGGCAGCCGAGGCAGGAGCAAAACGCTACATCCTGCAATCATGCGCCTTCTGGTATGAGGAAGGCCCAGGCTTGGCGGACGAGAACTCCAGTTTTGCCGTCAGCGCGACCCCTTACATCGCTCAGGGCAGCCGCTTTTACAAGGAACTGGAGAGGTCTGCAAACGCGGTGCACGGACCCGAAGTTGTGTTGCTGCGTTACGGGTTTCTGTATGGTCCGGGTACATGGTACGGGCGCGATGGCGACGCCGCCGAGCAGGTGCGAAAGCGGATGAGCCCTATTGTTGGAGATGGACAGGGAGTGTGGTCGTGGGTGCACGTCGAGGATGCAGCCGCGGCTGCCGTGCTAGCACTGGATCGGGGACGTGCCGGCGCTTACAACATTGTCGATGACGACCCGTTGCCAGTGCGCCTTTGGCTCCCTGCGTTCGCACGTTGGCTGGGTGCTCCGCCGCCCCCGTGCATCTCCACTGAACAAGCCGGAGATGCGGACTCGATTTACTACGGAACGCGGTCACGAGGCGCCTCCAACGCCAAGGCGAAAAGCCAACTCGGATTTCAGCCTCGCCGTTTGGAGTGGCTTGGTTCGCCGGATCAAGCCGGGGCTGTGTGATTCCGAAAGTCTCCTACAAGATTTTTTTCCACTGCAATGCGATCTCGGGATGTTCGCGCGTCCCCGTCACCGCGACCGGCAAATAAGTTCCCGCACCGTGCTTCATGAAAATGGGATCGAACGGGACCAGCACCCAATGCATGGCGCCTTTCACGGTTTGCGAAACGGTTGCGTTCAGCCGCACATCTCCCACGAAATCGATTTTGCTGCTCTGCAGTCCGTAGGTACCCTTCATGTCGGCGGCCACGCCGGGCACCGCAAACTCCAGCTTGCTGAAGCTCAGGTTTTCGTCTCCCATTGCGAAGTCGCCATTGAAATCGGCGGGCACGTCAGTGATGCTGATGTCGTCGGGCTTGCCTTGACCGCGACGGCTCAGCGCCGTGATCGCCATCGCCACTCGGTCGCTGGCGAATCGCGCATCGGAGACGTTGAACGCGCCGCTCAATCGCATCCTTTGCAGCACGGGATCGGGCCCCGGCGGCAAATCGAGATTAGCTTTCAGCCTGAGCCTGCCGGTCAGCATGGGCGGATCGGATTTCGCGGCAAGCGTTAGCACATCCTGTACTCGTGCATGTTGCATGTCGACGTCGAGGGTAATCGTCTTGCCTTTCTGTCCGAGCTTGCCGGCGACCTTGCCGTTGGTGACCACGTCGGAGTTCAAGAAATGCGCTTTAACCGGCTGCAGATACGTGTCGCCATTGGTGCCGTCCACCGTGGCATGGAATGTCGTCGTCAAGTGGACTGGCTCGCCACCACTATCAAGCTTGAAATCGGGAACATCGGTTGTGCCATCCACCACGATGTTACGCAGAACGCCCTGATAATCCCCAACCGATGAAAGTATGCCGGAGATGCCATTGAACACCGACAAGTCCGCATGTTGAAAGTTGTAGTGACCGATAACCTTGGTAAGCGAAGGCTCGTCGAAGACCCACGGGCCGAAGCGACCAGTGGTTTCGATCAAGCCGGGCGGAGTGGGATTGGTTAGCTCCGCTGTGAAGTTCATGGGCTGGCCGACACCGGCGCTGCGCAAGGTCAGCTTGCGAAGTTCGAATTGCATCGGCTGGCGCGCCGGATCTTTGCGCAGGATGTAGAGCTCGGTGCCGTCGGCATCCACTTTGTCGATCACGAAATCGGACAGATGCGTCCGGCCACCTTGCTTCTGCGCCGGCGCTTGGGGCGGGTGCTCGCGCTTGGACGGCACCTGAATCACCAGGCCATCCAGCTTCAGCCAGTCTGAGATGCACAGGAGTGCGCAGCAGTTCGAAAGTCGCGGCCCGCACGGTGACATGTTTCACGGTGATGAGTGGCGGAAGACCGGGAGCGCTGCGATTGGGCAGCACAAGGTTGTCGGCAGTGGCGTAAAAGCCGGGAACCAGGGAGACGTGCAGGTTCTGCAGTTGGACGTCGGTTTGATAATGTTCGCGCAGGGCGAGTTGGATGCGGCCCTGCAGCCAGCGCTCAACCGGAGCGGGGACGTTGATCAGCACGATGGTCAGTGCGATAAACCCAATCGCGACCGCCGCAACAATCCCCAGCGCCGTCCAAAGCAGGATCCGGGTTCTGCGACGAGTGGGCATCAGGATTTAGATGCAGGAACTAGCTGCCGCCACCCGTGACAAACCAGGCAATCGTCAGCCCGATCATGATAAGGGTGGTAGCCCAGGCGATGAAATTGAACCAGGTCCCGTTCACATACTTGCCCATCAACTCGCTCTTATTGATGAGCAACAGCATAAAGATGAGCACGAAGGGTAGAACGATTCCGTTCACCACCTGGGAAAGGATACTGATCTTTATCAGCGGAACATTGGGTAGAAGGATGACAGCGCCGCCGGCGATCAACAGTAATGTGTACAGCCAGTAAAACACTTTGGCATCTTTGAACTTGTGGCCCACGCCGGACTCGAAACCAAGTCCTTCACAGACGGTATAGGCGGTGGAGATGGGCAAAATGGAAGCGGCAAACAAGGAAGCGTTAAACAGCCCGGCGGCAAAAAGAATGTAGGCATACTCTCCCGCCAGGGGACGCAAGGCCTGGGCGGCGTCGGCAGCATCCCGAATCTGGCGAATGCCGTGGACGTAGAGCGTCGCGGCGCAGGCCACAATGATGAACCAGGCCACCACATCGGTGAACAGGCAGCCAATGATGACGTCCCAGCGCGACGCTTTGTATTCGCGTGGCGTAATTCCTTTTTCCACGATAGAAGACTGGAGATAGAACTGCATCCAGGGAGCGATCGTGGTTCCCACCACGGCAATCACCATGTAGATATAGGCGGACTGGTGAAACGCGCCCGCCAGCGGCGGCTTGAAGGTGGCGACGAATGCCGCCTTCCAGCTAGGACCCGCGAGCACGCCGGCAATGATGTAGGCGAAGTAGAAAAACGAGGCGGCGAGGAAAACCTTCTCGACACTCTTATACGTGCCTTTGACCACCAGCAGCCACACCACTACTGCGGCGCAGGGCACGCTGATGTAGCGCGAAATGTGAAACAGCTCCAGGCTGCTGGCGATGCCGGCAAACTCCGCCACCACGTTGCCAAAATTGGTGATTACCAGACCCAGCATCATGAGAAACGTGATGCGGAGCCCGTACTCTTCGCGGATCAGGTCGCTGAGCCCTTTGCCGGTGACCGCGCCCATGCGCGCCGACATTTCCTGCACTACCACCAGCGCGACGGTCATGGGAATCATGACCCAAAGCAGCAGATAGCCAAACTGGGCGCCTGCGGCGGAGTAGGTATAAATGCCGCCGGCGTCGTTATCAACATTCGCCGTGATGAAGCCTGGGCCGATGACGGCCAGGAACATCAGCAAACGAATTCTCCAAATCTTGAGGCGCCGGGAGTCAGCCATGTGATTGAGGGCTTACGGTGAGACGGTGAAGACCACTCAGAATAAATGCAGGCGGCGAAATGCGCCAATCATAGAATGATTTTCGAATCGTGCAGTCCTCGCTTGTCCAAGGGATCGCTTTGTGTAAGTGCACACGAGGTCGCAGGCTGGCGCAATTCTGCAGTGGGCGTGTAGGGTGGGGCACCGCTTCAGCGGTGCAGTTTAGCCCCGTCATACAAACCGGCTTTAGCCGCTGCGGCAATGGCAGAAATTACCTCAGGCGCTAAAGCGCGCAGTTA
Organism: uncultured Acidobacteriaceae bacterium; assembly: GCA_963789245.1. Classification (GTDB taxonomy): domain Bacteria; phylum Acidobacteriota; class Terriglobia; order Terriglobales; family Acidobacteriaceae; genus Bog-257. The sequence continues at coordinate 34,691 of CAWBKE010000014.1, forward strand.
TGAGTTGCGCGGCATCCTGCACGCCTCGAAGGGGTGCTCCACCCATTTGCTATATATCTAGGGCTGAGCCGCTCTGGTAAGCGGCAAAAGACAAAAGGCACGGCCGAAGCCGTGCCCCTGCCGAGAACGACAGTGTTAGTGCCTGTTGGATGGATTCACCTGGATCTTGGCCATCATGCCCCCATCCTCATGGTCGAGAATGTGGCAGTGATAAACGAAGGTCCCGGCGATATTCGGATCGCTGAAGTCCATGCGCACCGTGATACTGGGGTAGGGCCCGGTACCTGACCAGGCAGGGATCGGGTAACTATCGTAGAGCTCCGGATTTTGCACGGGCACACCGTTAATCGCCATCAGCAGGAAGTGGAGCTGGTGAATGTGGAAATCGTGCGCCTCGCCAGAATGATTCTCGATGGTCCAATCTTCAATCGCCCCGATCGTGGTGGTAACCGCGGGCGGATCGTACGTGTGAAACACGTGCGGCTTTTGGCCCGCCACAGTAATGAAGTACTGGGTCGGTCCGTTGCTGCCCACCGTCTGCTCGGAGAAATAGAGGGTCCTGGTGGTCGTAGGCTGAGCCGTCAGCAGGCCGGAAAATCGTGGACGCTCGGCCGGCGGTTTGCTTGCAGGCCGCGCCGGTGGAGGCTCGACCTTCGCGCTGTCGGTGCCAAACATCTTCATCAGTTGCTGCGCTGGATTGGGATTGCCTACCGGTCCGGTGGCATAGCCGTTGGTCAAGAATATTCCTTCCTCATTGGAGGGAAGACCGGGCACGATAAATTCGACCCGCCCGGCCGGCGGCACAACAACCTGGTTTTCATAGATCGGCGGCGACAAGGGAACGCCGTCCAGCGCCATTATTTCCAGTTGCTGCGGGGTTGTTCCGTAAACCACCTGAAATGATAGAAACGATTGACTGGTGGCATTGAGAACCCGCCAGAATTCCTGTTGGCCGTATTGCATATTGATGAACGGCGACGGCGCATCGGGAAATAGAGCCGGCTGGAAGTTAACCGTCAGTTGATTGGGGCCGGGAATCCAGGAATTGGGATTGTTGAATTGCTGACGGATGACAAGCACGCGCTCCGGCAGGCCCTGCGTTCCATTAATAGTCCCTTCGATAAAAAGCGCGCCGGCGGCTCCGCCGTCGACTTGCGTAGTGGCCTGGCCGTGAGGATGTGGATGGTACCAGTACATTCCCGGATTATCGTTGGGAGGAACTTGAAAGCTGTAGTGGAACGGAGGACCGCCTGAGGGGATGATGGTATAGATAACGTCATCCTGATGACAGACCGGCGGAATATTCATTCCGTGGAAGTGGATGTTGGTCGTGCTAGGCGTTATCGTTCCGCCGTTGCAATCGGGGTCAGGCTGCTTGATTGCCGGCTCCGGCATAGTCATGCTCATGTGCATCTTCTTTGGGTACTTGTCGTAGGGCGCCATAATGCGGTTCGTCAGGTTCAGGTTTAGCTGATCGCCGGGATTGAGGCGAAGCGAGGGAGCTTCAATCTGCTGTCCCTGGTAGATATAGGAATAGCAGTAGTGCATGAAGCCGTCAGTGCCTTCCTGATTCTCCAGGGTCATGTCGACAGTCAGACTGCCATTCGCGCTGTACAAATCCACCGGATTGGCGACCAGAGTGCCGGGCAGCGGTCGCGTCGGACAGATGTCCTGCGCCGAAGCCACCGTGATCGCAATTGCACAGCTCAGGAACAACCAAATTGCTTTCATCATTACGCGCATTCCTAACTCCTAAATTCCCTGCGCCGGGCCCTTGGCCGTGGCGCTTTCTGCTAGAACGGCCGCGGAGGGAACACCTGGATGGACAGCAGTCCCGGACTAAAGTCGTCGACCACCGGAGAGCCGGCCGCCTCGGTCAGCGTGCAGGCCGTCCCGGTTGAGGTCACGTTGACAAGGCCGATCGAGGAACCGAACTCCGCAACGTAAAGTACATTGCCGGTTCCCGTCGTATCGCGGGTCTGTAGCCATCCGACATAGGACCACGGGTTATAAAAGTTCGTCAGCTGTGGGGAGTTACAACCCGCCGATACCTTACCGGTGTTCTTATTAAAGAAGGCGGCGGTAACGTAGCCGTTCTGGCTGTTGCCGACGTAAATCAGGCTCTCATCCGGACTCAGCCGCGCGGTAGCAGAATTGACCCCCGGCCCGATGGCATTGGCCGCCGTTCCAAGAACGTACATGACGGTGGGGGCAAGTTTGCCCGAGGACAGGTCGGAAACTTCCACGGTGGTGGGCACGGCGGCGTCGCCGAAAATCGCGAAATGGCCGTCCTGGGTGATGTCTACACTATCCGGAAAGAAGGCAGAGGCAAAGCCGGTCGCGTTCTGCTCATCGTTGTTCGAGACCGGAATCCCATTCGCCACATTGAAGGATTGGATGGAGCCATCGATATAGGTCACCACCAGAATATTTCCATTGATCGCCATACCGGCGATCCACCCGCCATTCAACGGCGTGACCGTGATGTCGCCCAGGAACGACAGTTGGCATCCCGCTCCCACGGAAAACGTCGCAATCGTGTTCGACAGGGTATAGCCGGCATAAAGGTAGTTCTGGTTCATCACGATACCTATGCCATTGCTGGTCCCATTGTCGTTGGTCGAACCCTGGAAGCTCCCCGCCAGCGTCTGGGTCTGGACGTTAAGGGCCGCGATGTCACTGGAACCGGCATCGGACACAAACAGGCATTGCGCGGAACTGGATGGCAGCATCGCCAGTCGCGGTGTCCCGAAAAACCCGCCTCCAATGCCCAGGCCATTGGTGATGAGAAGGCTCTGCACGTACGTCAATGTAGGCGCGCCTTGCGTACCTCCGGCGAGATAGAAGCTGGCATACGTATGCCGCAGTGCGTCGTCGTTCGTGATCACGTAAATGGGAGAGCTTGACGGCTTCGGTTTGTTGGCCGCGCACAGCACTACCGGAGCGACGAACGCGCTTACCACCATCAATACAGTCAGTAACTTCTTCATGGGCGATCTCTCAGTCTGGCGAGTAGCAACGTGACGGAAATCGTATCTCATGGAACAAAGTCCTACAATGCACGTTTGACTCACATGCAACCAAATCCGCAGAATTGCAGTCGAACCGGATTAACTGTCTGTGTCGTGCGATTTCCGTGAGGACGAGAACAACGGTAGAGGTATCGTACACCGCAACGGGAACCGACTCAACCTCGCGTTTGTTAGCGGCTGATTTCGTCGCAGGATTTAGCAAAATAAAACTACCGAGGGTAGTAAGGATCACACTTGGACCACCTCACGATAAGGGCGCTGCAAAGCTGCGCACGAATATCGCAGCAATCCGCTGACTAAGGTTACTTTTCCGCCGGAGCGGTCGGGGCAGCGTCCGCAATGGGCGCCAAGCCCGGCAGTGGCCAGACGATGGACACCAACCATGCGACCACCAGACCGATCAGACATCCGAACAGCACTTCAGACATGCGCTGCATGCCCGCCCGCAGGCCGTTGAGTCTGGAGTGATGCTCCAGACCGGCGGCAATGACGAAGGCCGCGCTGATGGGCGCCTGCCGCCACATAGTTTGAATACGAACAATGTAAGAGGTAACCAATACGGTCACCGCCAAGGCGACCGGCAGAGCAATGATCCTGTTGCCTCCGACGGCGATGAATAAAAGTCCGATAGCGCAGCCAACCATGGTGTTGATGATGCGAGCCCGGAAAGTCAATAACGCGTTCTTCATCAGCGGATCGCTGGTGGCGACCATGGAACTGATGGCCCAGATGGGATTGACTGCGGCAAGCTCGTGGAGACAAATCCACAGCACTGCGGTCGCAATGGCTATGCTCACCGCGTAGTGGACGCCGTGCATGTCCCCTTTGATGAAGCGATCGAGAGCTTTCATATGCTGCGTCCCGTCATGGTGAGCTTCGATGCCACCACCAAACGATTCTAGGCCAGTTTAGGAGTTAGTTTAATCCGGAAATCCCGGCAGGCGGCGTTATTATGCCCCATCATTCCTGGCTTATGGTTTGCAACCGCTCATGCTGACCGTCGTCACCGGCAACGCCGGCGCCTTATAACCGGCAAGGGTCGCGTTGAATTCAGGAGCATCTTTCGCATTCAGTTGCGCCCATAGCACGAGGGCTTTGTCGAGGGCGTCGCAGCTCTGTTGAATCGCTGTCCGGACGGTCTCCGCCGGACGCATGTCAGCGCTCTCGACGCTGTAGATCAAGCGGGCCAGTTCGCGGTTGATGGGCCCGAAGCCGGGAGCCGTGTGAGTACCATTCTGCGCAGCATCGATCTTCTTATCCAGCCCGTCGACTGCTTCCTTGAGCTTCTTCGTCTCGTCGGCGCTTAGGCCTTTTTGCCGATCCGCCAGGGCCTTCCGCAACTCTGCGACTTGATGATAGGCATCGAAGCTTACCTCCATACCTCGGCTGGCCTGCAATGCCAGATCGCGTTGTTCCACCAGATCCAACTGCGAAGCGCGAACGCGAGGATCGAGATCCAGTGTCAGCGGCTGCTCCAATTTCTTGCCGGCATAACTCAGCTCCACGCGGTACTTGCCGGGAACGGCCAACGGACCTTGCGGCTGCTGCCGCGGCGTGTCGCTCGGCACCGCGTGGTCCGCCATGGTGTATTCCGTGTAGCCCAACAGCTCGCCGTAATAGCCATAAGGAAGAGTGAGTGGAGGCGGATAGCGCAGGTTCCACACAAAGCGATTCACGCCCGCCGATTTAGTCAGCGCGACAGGAGGAGCAAACCAGTATTCGGGAGCGTTCGCCGGCAGCAGATCAATCGGCTTCGGCACACTCGAATACCTGGCGACCTCAACGCCTTTGTCGTCGTAGATGGTCAGCGTCAACTCGCTGGTAGCCGCGTTCTTCAAGTAATAGTCAATGATGGCGCCATCCGGAGGATTATGTCCGGCCGGCGTCTCGGGTGGAAATGGCGTGTCCTCATAGTTGTCCCAGCGCACTCGGATGCCGTTCGCGGGAGGAAAGAGATACGCATTAGCGGACGTGACCTTCGGCTTGAATTCACGCAAGGGAGTCACGTCGTCCAGAATCCACAAGGAGCGTCCATAAGTGGAGATGGCGAGATCGTTCCCGTGGACAGTGAGGTCGGTGATAGGAGTGGGCGGAAGATTCAGCGAGAGCGACTGCCAGTGGTCGCCGTCATCCCACGAGACAAAGACGCTGGTGTCGGTTCCGGCGTAGAGCAGTCCTTTGCGCTTGGGATCTTCGCGGGCGACGCGGACCATTTCGTCCTGCGGAAACCCATTGACGATCTTCTGCCAGGTCTTTCCGTAATCATGAGTGCGAAAAATAGCCGGAGCAGTGGACTCGCGCGTCCCGCCGACGGTCAGGTAAGCCGTGGCGGCGTCGTGATGCGAGGCCTCGACGTAGAGAATCTCGGTAGGAGCGGCCAACCCCGGCGGAGTAACGTTCTGCCATGTCGCTCCGGAGTCGCGCGTGAGCTGCACCAGCCGGTTGGTCGTCCCAACCCAGATTTCACCGGCCTGGATCGGCGAAGGCGACAGCGACGTAATGGCCGGAGGATGCTCCTGGCCGGGTGCGGCCTTCTCACCTTCTTTCTGCTCTTTCTCCACGTAGCCGGTCAGGTCAGGGCTGATTTCGTGCCAACTGCGCCCGCCGTCGGAGGTCTTCAGCACCAATTGCATTCCCAGATACAGCACCGACGGATCCTGCGGGGAGAAGACCAGCGGCGGCATACTTGAGGCGCGATACTTTTGTCCCTTCTCAAAGACGACCGCGATTTCGCCGGTCGATTTGTCATAGCGCACGACGGAACCATACCAGCCGTCGCTGTAGACGAAATCCGGATTCGCCGGATCGGGAGTGATGAAGGCGTACTCAAAGCCGCCGATGGAGTACCAATCCTGAAGCAGGATCTCGCCGTAGTTGCTGCGGCTCAGGACGCCGGTGGTTCCGCTGTCCTGCTGCGCGCCGTAGACGCGATAGGGGAACAAGTTGTCGGTGGAAACGTGATAGAACTGGCCGGTCGGCTGGTTATACCACGAGGTCCAGGTCTGGCCGGCGTTGACGCTGACGATTGCGCCCTGATCGACGCCGAGAAGCAATCGCGCGGAATTTTGCGGATCAATCCACAGGACGTGAAAGTCGTCGCCGCTGGGCGCGCCCACGAAGGCCTCGAAAGTTTTTCCGCCGTCAGTGGAGCGATAGAGCGAAGTCTGGGCCACGTAGAGCACGTCAGGATTCTTCGGATCGGCAAAGACGCGGCTGAAGTAGAGACTGCCAATGACGCGCGGATCTTTGCTGGACTGATACCAGTTCGCGCCGCCGTCGTCGGAGCGGAACAAGCCCTGATCGACAATCGCGTACAAACGACGCCCGGCTGTTCCTCCAGCGACGCTGATGCCCACCCTGCCGCGCGCCTTGTCAGGCAGGCCTTTGCTCTCCAGAGGAGCCCAGGTGGAACCGCCGTCGGTGGATTTGATGACGTCGGAAGTGTCGGCTACCGCAGTGGCGCCGGAGCCGGACTCAGGATGAAACACCACCGCGTAAAGTGTGCGCGGGTCGTCAGGATCGGAACACATATCGACGATGCCGAGACTCTGGTCGTTGGCATAAACTTTCTTCCAACTTTTTCCGCCATCTTCGGTGCGGAAGATTCCGCGATTGGTCAGCATTGCCGACTTGGACAACGGCCGCCAGAAAATTCCCACCCCGACGGAGTTACCGGCTACGACAACAACATCAGGATTATGCGGATCGACGATGACTGCCTGGATGTAGGCCACATCCTGCAAGCCAGCGCTGCTCCATGTCGCGCCGCTGTCGGACGACCGATAGACACCCTTGCCCACAGTCTGCTCTCCGGTGCCGACGTAGATGACGTTGGATGCGGACGGCGCAACCGCCAGAGCTCCGATGGAAGCGACACGCACATCGTCGGAGATGGGACGCCAGACGCGTCCGCCATTGGTGCTCTTCCAGACTCCACCGCCGGGCGTGCCGAAGTAGTAGGTGTTCGGCTCGCCGGAGACCCCTGCAACTGAGGTAACTCGGCCGCCTCGAAACGGGCCGATCAGCCGCCATTGCATTCCGGAGAATAGTTTGGCGTCAGGTTGTTGCTGGCAAATCAGGGCGATCGGGAACGAAGCGATTAACAGGATGAGAAGAAGCGGACGGAGCCGCGTTAAGCTCAGGGACATTAAGGTCTCCAGTGCAGCTCACTAGGATAAGACGTTTGCGGCGAGGAGGCTACTGTTGCGGAGCCTGCGCGAGAAGCGGTGCCGTCCCTACGGGACTCGGTCATTTTTTCGCGCCCCACCCAGGACTCCGCTTCGCTGCGTCCTGGGCTAACTGCACTTCCACCCCCTCGGGGTTCTGTTTTCGTGTGCCATACACCACCGCCCGAGATCAAACTTCGTTCTCACACGGAACAGACTGACGACTACTCTTCTTCTTCCACCTCTTCGCCGCGCTCAGCCTTGGCAGCGGTAATGATCTTCTCCTGCTGCGCTTGCGGGACCACATCGTAGTGGTGCATTTCCATGGCGAAGCTGCCGCGACCCTGGGTCATGGAGGTCAGATCGGTGCCGTAAGTCAGCATCTCAGCCATGGGTACCTCGGCCTTGACGACAGTCTTGCCGGCCTTGTTATCCATGCCCTGAATACGCCCGCGACGGCTGTTGAGGTCGCCCATGATGGAGCCGGCGAACTCGTCGGGAATCGTGATCTCGACGTTCATGACGGGCTCGAGAATTGTTGGCTTCGCCTGCTCCATGGCTTTGCGGAAGGCGATGCGGCCGGCAGTCTTGAACGACAACTCGTTGGAATCGACATCGTGATACGAGCCGTCATAGAGGATGACCCTGAAATCGACGACAGGGAAGCCCGCCAGGAAGCCGCGCTGTGCCGCCTCCACAATGCCTTTCTCGACCGCGGGAATGTAGTTCCTTGGAATTGCGCCGCCAAAGATTTCGTTCACAAACTCGAAGTTGCCGCCGCGCGGCAACGGCTCCATCTTGATTTTGCAGTCGCCGAACTGGCCGTGGCCGCCGCTCTGCTTCTTGTGACGACCCTGCACGTCGGCGCGCCCGCGAATGGTCTCGCGATACGGCACCTTCGGCGCCTTCAGGTTGACTTCGGTGTGATAGCGGTTCTTCAGCTTCGACACAACCACTTCAATGTGCTGCTGACCGGTCCCGGCGATGAGGAACTCTTTGGTCTGAGGATCGCGGAAGAAGCGCAGCATGGCATCTTCTTCCATCAGCTTGTGAATGCCGTTGCTCAGCTTGTCTTCATCGGCGCGTGTCTTGGGCTCGATGGCAAAGGTGATGGCGGGCTCGGCGAAGGTGACCTGCGGATACTGGATGGGCGAGGCTTTGTCGCCGAGGGTGTCGCCGGTCAGCGTCTCTCTTAATTTTGCAACCGCGCCGATGTCGCCGGCGTGCAGTTCGTTCACCGGGACAGCCGTCTTGCCCTGCATCGCGGAAATGTGGGCGAACTTCTCGGCCGTGCTGCGGGTGAAATTCTGCAGTGTGGCATCGTTTTTCAGGACGCCCGAGTACACCTTAAAGAACGAAATGCGCCCGGCAAAGGGATCGCTGATGGTCTTGAAGACGAAGATCGAAAGCGGATCGGAGTCGTTGACTTTGCGCGTGGCGGGCTCGCCATTATTGGGCGTCGGAGCGGCGCTGATGCTGCCGCGCTCGGCTGCCGTGGGCATGTAGTTCACAATGAAGTCGAGCACTTCGTCGGTGCCGATGTTTCCCAGCCCCGAGGCGAAGAGCACGGGGAAGATCTTGTCCTCGCGAATCGCGTTGTGCAGGCCGGCGATAATGTGCTCTTCGTCGATGGTGCCCTTGTCGAAGAACTCTTCCATCAACGCATCGTCGCCCTCGGCCACCAGCTCCACCAGTCGTTCGTGCGCGGCCTTGGCTTGCTCGGCGAGATTGTCGGGAATAGGGCCGATCTTCGCTTTGCCATTGCCGCCCATCTCGTAGGTGTAGGCCTGCATCTTGACGAGATCGACCACGCCGGTGAAGCTTTTTTCGGAGCCGACGGGCAACTGCACGGGAACCACGGTGCGTCCGAAGGACGAGGTCAGCGACTCCATCACACGGCTGAAGTCGGCGCGCTCGCGATCCATGCGGGTGCACACGATGACGCGCGGCAGCGCCAGCTTGTCGCAATAATTCCAGATGCGCTCGGTGACCACTTCCACGCCGCTGACCGCATCCACCACCACCAGAGCGGCTTCGACGGCGGGCAGCGCCATCTCGGCTTCGTGAATGAACATGTTGAAGCCCGGCGTATCGATGAGGTTGATCTTGGTCTTGCCCCACTCGACGACGGCGGTCGCCGCGGAAAGCGACATCTTTCGCGCGATTTCTTCTTCTTCGTAGTCCGTGGTGGTGTTGCCTTCGTCGACGCGGCCCAGTCGCTGGGTTGAGCCGGCGGTGAACAGCATGGCCGAGGTGAGCGAGGTCTTGCCCGAATGAGAATGCCCCAGCAGGGCGACATTGCGAATGTTTGCGCCTTCGTAATTCTTCACGTAGGACTCCTTGAATATAAGACCTGGAGTAGCTTCGCGGGGGTCGTGTTGGAATGGGTGGAGCACGCCTTTCAGGCGTGCACTATCCCGCGATGTCTGGAATCCCGCTTTAGCGCCTGAGGTAGCGCTTTCCCCTTACCTCAGCGGCTAAAGCCGATTTCCTCTTCAAGTCATAGCTGCACCGCTCAAGCGGTGCTCCACCCGCTGATCATCAAAACTCAAGCCACAGGCCGTTGGCGCCGCTCGATCTCAGAGGCGAATTCCCACGGCAGCACATTTGTTATGTGCTTGCACAACCCCGAGGTTGCCGGTGAGGCAAAAAGGCGGGGCACCATGCCTGGGCCAGGCACGGTGAAGCTGTAACAAACCTGCAATGCTAGCACATGGGGTTTATGCGTCTCAAACCCCGCCCGCGAGCGGCACCGGAATGGGACGCTCGCGGACGGGATAGGCAGGGTAGGAACTATTTGTAGGTGGCGCTGGTACGAGCCAGGTAATCGCGGTGGCTGGTCCAATCGACCATGCCGCTGAATCCCGCAACGCCCAGCGGGTCCGCCTTGGTAGCGGCGTGCACGGCGGCATTCACCTTGTCCAGGGCATCCGCGTTGGACGCAAGATAGAAAATCCAGAACGTTCCCGGCGCTTCGGTATGGATCGCTTCGGTGTCGACCTCATATTCGTAAATGGTGCCATCGGCAAGCAGTTTTTCAAATAGTGGCACCAGCAGGCCCTTGCTGACGATGTCCACGGCATTATCCGGCGCGCTGTCTTTCAGTTTGTACTGACCCCCGGCGCCGTACAGACCCTGCCACGATCCGGGATGCCAGTTGTAATAGCGGCTGACGAAAATGCCATCCCAATGTTTGGTGGCACTTTCCAGGACCGAAGAAGTGGCGCTGCCGTTGGCGTAGAACTGGTTGAGCACGTTCATTAATCCCGCCATCGACATCGACGACCACCACTCGTCGTGGGTCGAGCCGTCGACTTGGTGAACCAGATTCACATCGTTGCCGTAGCCGACAAGGGTACCGCCGGCCACAGCTTTGTCCAGAAGCGGCTTATCGTCCGCATCCGCTTTTTCCATCGCTCCCCATTGCGCGCGGGGAATATTCCAAAACGAGACATAGGAGTACATCCGTGGTTTTTCCTTGACCTCCGCCATCTGTGCACCGGCCGGCACAGCCCAGAGAGCGGCCATCGCCAGCGTACACAGTCCTGCAAACCTGAACAGTGTGCTTTTCATTCTTTCTCCTTAGATATTTGGTTTGAATCGTCCTGTACCTGAATCACTTATGCAGCAGGGCCTGCATGTTGTTGGAGCCGAAGTACGACGAACAAATTGACGACGACGTGTCGCACCGCGTCGCAAGATAGGAGCCAAGGCGCAATCCCGACAAAAGGGCTTATCGGGAAATCGAAACTGCATTGTTGAAGTTTTCACATTCTGCGCTGTCTGGTTGTGCAATACAAGACGCCCATGCGGGGTAGGCGAGCAGAGCCGGAAGGTGGCGAGGATGGGGCATGAAAGGGGATGGAAGGCGGGAGGGGTTGCTTTGTTCCCACTGATTCGAAAACCGCGAATGAGGGGGCGGCCCGGCTGTCCAGCTCGGCCCCGCCGGGACCGGTGATATCCTGTTTCGCTGCACTCAAATCGAGGAATGTGGATTGCAGTTCTCTGCCGTCGCCTACTTGGGAAAAACCTAATGTCATCGATAGGACGCTCGGGGATCGAAACGCTGGTTAGGACTGAGTCTGAATCCATTGCCAATGAAATGCAGAAAATTGCCGGTTGGGCACACTCGGAGGAAGACGTTCGGCACGAGTGCAACAAGCTAATAGACGAATTCCTTCAAAAAGCAGACATTCAAGTGAAAGGACGACACGAGTGTTCAATTGGCGGTGGGCGTTTGGACTCAAAGTATCAGGGCGTCCTCCTAGAGTACAAATTCCCTCACGCGGGTGGCGGCATCGGGGACTCCCTTTCGTCTCCGGGCACAAAGAAGGTGATTCAGCAGCTAAAACAGAGATTTGAAGATTTCCAGGAGGAGCAGAATTACCGCCCGGAGACCCTGTTTGGCGTGGGATGCGACAGCAAGAAGCTTATATTCGTCCGGTACAGAAGCGACGAATGGGAAATCGAAGAGCCGAGGCCAGTCACGCCGTTCACTGTCGAAAGACTTCTCCGAGCTCTAATAAGCTTAGCAGCCCGTGGTGCAAGTCTAGATTCGTAAGCAAAAAACATCTGAAGTATCCACACAATCTCTTCGTAGAATCACGGTATGGCGATGGGCACGCGCAAGCAGCGGGAGAAGCAAGAGGGGATATGGATCGCGCACACGGAGTTGGCCGCAGCGCCGGGACATCCCTTCTACCAGAAGCTGAATGAGTTGCTGGAGGCCGAGCACTTCGACGAGTTCGTGGAGGGTCGGTGTGCGAAGTTCTATGCGGCCAAGTATGGACGGCCCTCCCTGACGCCGGGGATCTACTTTCGTTCGCTGCTGATCGGATATTTCGAAGGCATCGGGGCGGAGCGCGGCATTGCTTGGCGGCTGGCAGACTCACTGGGGTTGCGGCGTTTTGTGGGCATTGGGTTGGACGAGAACACGCCGGATCACTCGACGATATCGCGCACCCGGCGGTTGATCGATGTGGACACGCATCGCGAAGTATTCGGTTGGGTGCTGGGGGTTCTGGCGGATCGTGGACTGCTGAAGGGGCAGCGGATTGCCATCGATGCCACGACGCTGGAGGCCAACGCAGCGATGCGCTCGATCGTACGGCGCGACACGGGGGAGAGTTACGAGGAGTTTCTGGGCGGATTAGCGAAGGCCTCGGGCATCGCAACGCCAACCCGCGAAGACCTGGTGAGACTGGACCGCAAGCGCAAGAAGCGCACGTCGAACCAGGAGTGGAAGAGTCCAGCGGACGAGGACGCGCGGATCGCGAAGATGAAGGATGGGCGTACCCACTTGGCGTACAAAGCGGAGCACGCGGTCGATCTGGACACGGGCGCGGTGGTGGCCGTCACCTTGCCAGGTGCGGATAAGGGCGACACGACAACCTTGGACGCAACCCTCTGCGAGGCCGGCATGACGCTGGCGGAATTGGCCGGGCGCGAAGCGGAGGTGCGGCCCGACCATGAGCCCCAGGTGAACGTCAACGGGATCGAAGAGTTAGTTGCCGATAAGGGCTATCACAGCGGCGCCGTCCTCCAGCGGGTGAAGAGTTACCAGGTCAGCAGCTACATTCCGGAGAAGCAGCAGAAGGGGCGGCGTAACTGGCAAGGCAAGGCGGCGGAACAGCAGGCAGTCTACGAGAACCGGCGGCGGGTACGAAGCGAGTACGGCAAGAGCTTGCTGCGGCGACGTGGCGAGTTGGTGGAACGCAGCTTCGCACACTGCTACGAGACCGGCGGTATGCGGCGCTGCCATCTGCGCGGACGGGACAACATTCTAAAGCGACAGTTGGTTCATGTCGGAGCGTTCAACCTGAGTCTCATTCTGCGCCACCTGCTCGGTGCGGGTACGCCGCGAGAGCTGAGCAACCGCTCCGGCCAGCTTGTACTGAGCCTATTTTTGCTGCTCTGGTATGGGGATGGTCAGCAACAATGTCGCTGCAGCCGTATCTTCGCACCGGCTACCAAGCACGTCGCAAGATCGCGTGTCCGAATGCGCTGTCCGCTGCGCAGAAAATCGGCTCCTTCCACCACGGCCTGCTAGGGGGCTCTACTCAATGGAAGCAAACGCAATGCTTGGCGGGCCTTCTACCGCTTGCCCAATCACCTGGCCGCTAAGATACCAGGCATTCAAACCCGAGATAAGGTACTTCAAATCAGCGCATACTCGAACGTGAAAGCGCAATAGATCGACAAATGTTTTCCTTTGGGCTTCGTTCATCCTTATCCTTTCGGCAAATCAAGCTATGATGGGCGCATGAAGTCTAATCCCAAGCGGTCGCCTGAGTACACGAATTTCGAGAACGCGGTGCGAACGATCTTGGAGCGTCGAAAGCCGATGTGATCCATTCTTGGCGTTTACGAGCATCCAAACAGCCGGAAGCCACTGGATTATTGAACCAGGAATGGCCCAATAACCCGTCTCGGGAAAGCCCAATGCCGGCTCTAGCAAGCTGCTGAAAAAACTCTCTGGCGAAGGAGAATTTATCTTAGTGGTTTGCGAGGTGTGCCATCGCCTGATACAAATCTTCCGCCTGCGGCAGGATCTCATCTTCCAAAATCGGTTGGTAGGCGACGAACGTATCTTTGGCTGCCACTCGCTTCACCGGCGCATCCAAATGATCGAATAGCTCGTCGGCAATGCGAGCCGCGATCTCGGCGCCATAGCCCCAGCTTAGCATGTCCTCATGCGCAACCAAAACGCGGTTCGTCTTGGCCACCGAGGTTGCAATCGTCTCCCAGTCGTAGGGGTTGAGCGTTCGCAGGTCGATCAACTCAACACTTACGCCGTTCTCACGCTCCATGCGCTGCGCAGCTTGCAGAGCACGCGGCACGACGGCTCCATAGGTCACAACTGTAAGGTCGTGGCCCGGTCGAACAATCTTGGCCTTGCCAAACGGGATCATGTAATCCGGCCCGGGATAAGGTGCGCGGCCAAAAGTTTCGCGATAGAGGCGTTTGTGCTCCAGGAACAGCACCGGATCGTCGCAGCGAATTGCGGTGCGCAGCAGTCCGTTAGCGTCAAGCGCATTCGACGGAAACACTACCATCATGCCTGGGGTGTGAGTGAAGATGCTCTCGCCGCACTGCGAGTGATAGATGGAGCCGCCGGTGAGATAGCCGCCGATTGCGACCCGCACGACCGCAGGCGACGAGAAATTGTTATTCGAGCGCCAACGGATGAGCGGCAGCTCGTTGCGAAGCTGCTGCATGGCAGGCCAGATGTAGTCGAAGAACTGAATCTCAGCAACCGGCTTCAGCCCCCGCGTGGCCATGCCCACGGCGCGTCCCACAATGTTGGCCTCCGCCAGTGGGGAATTGAAAACGCGGTCGGAGCCGAACTCGTATTGCAGGCCGGCCGTCAGCTTGAAGACGCCGCCCTTGCCTTTTACCTGCTTGTCTTTCAGGTATTCCTCGCGGCTGCAGTCGGCCACATCTTCGCCGAACATCACGATGCGAGGGTCGCGTTTCATCTCGTCCTTCAGGCAGGCGTTGATGAGGTCGGCCATGGTCCGCTCGGGGCTTGAAGCGCCCTTGTCTGACGGAGTGGGATGCACTGCTTCGGTCTGGAACTCTGACGATGTGGGATCAAGGTAGGGCGAATACACGAACTGCTTGTACGAGCCAGGCACAGGTAAAGGTGCCTCAACCGCCCGGTCGCTGGCCTCCTGAACTTCCGCTTCGACATCCTTCTCCAGCTCGTCAATACCCTTTTCGTCGAGAATGCCCTCGCGCACCAGAAACAACTGGAAACGCGTGATGGGATCGCGCTCAACTTCGGCGTTGCGCTCCGATTCCGGACGATAGAGCTTTTCGTCATCCGAAAGGGAATGCGAATAGGGACGGATTACGTGTCCATGGACAAATGCCGGACCGTTGCCGGCTCGGATGTACTCAACCGCGGTCTTGAGCGCCGCATAACTGGCTAGTGGATCGGTGCCATCGATCTCGGCAAAGTGGAAATTCGGGAAGCCGCTAACCAGCTTGCTGATGTTGCCGCCGGCCGTACCGACTTCGACCGGGACGGAGATGGCGTATTCGTTGTCCTCAATCAAATACAGGACCGGCAGTTTCAGGTTGGAGGCTGAGTTCAACGACTCCCAGAACTCGCCTTCGCTGGTGGTGCCGTCGCCGCAGGAGACATAGACAACTTCATCGCCATGGAACGTCACGTCCTTGAACTGGCGATAGTCGCCCGTTGCCTTCGCGGCCGCGTCCGGATAGCGATCGAAGTAGCGGCCGGCTTCGGCGCAGCCCACTGCCTGCAGAAACTGCGTTCCGGTTGGCGACGATTGGGTTACGATGTTGAGCTTCTTGTGTCCCCAGTGCGAAGGCATCTGCCGGCCGCCGGAGTTGGGATCGTCAGCAGCGCCGATGGCCTCCAGCAACTGTTCATAAGGCGTCATCCCAATGGTGAGGCAGAGCGCGCGGTCGCGATAGTAGGGATAAAACCAGTCGTAACTTGGCCGCAGAACCATACCAGCGGCCACCAGCAGCGCTTCATGTCCGGCGCCAGAAATCTGGAAGAATATCTTCTGTTGCCGCTTCAGCAGGATCTCGCGATCGTCGAGCTTACGCGACAGATACATCAGCCGGTAGATCTGGATCAACTGCTGGGTAGTTAGCCCTTCGTATTTTTCGGCGGGCATGACGGCAGCCTTAGGCTGTGCTTTGGTGGTGGCCATCCATTACCTCAGGAGTGAAATACTAAGCCCAACCCGGGGCTCGTAAACCAGCGTTTTTCCATTGTAACCGCTCGGCCGCGGTTTCTTGTGCGGGCGACGTTCGCCTTTTGCCGCAGACAGTGCGCACCCGATTCCAGCTTAGCGACTCGGCAAGCGGGATCGCTATACTGGAAAGCAATGATACAGATTTCTCGTCCTATTCCGCTGGAAAGAGTCAAACTCGTCCTATTCGACTTGGATGGAACGCTGATCGATTCAGAGCATGACCTGGCGGCCTCAGTGAACGCCATGCTGGTCAAATACGGTCGCAGGGAGTTGCCAATGGAAGTCATCGGCACCTACATTGGCGACGGAGCGCCTATGCTGATTCGGCGGGCGCTGGGCGATCCGTCTGATCGCGAATTTCTACAGGAGGCGCTGAACTACTTCCTACTTCACTATCGCGAGCATAAACTCGACAGCACGAGACCCTATGAGGGTATCCAAGGTGCGCTGGAGCAGATCGGCCAATATGATGGATTGTCGCGCAAGCTGGCGGTGCTGACCAACAAACCCGTCAGAGTATCGCGCGACATTCTGGCGGGACTCGGTCTGGCCGGCAATTTCTTTCAGGTCTACGGCGGCAACAGTTTCGAGACCAAGAAACCTGATCCCTTGGGAGCCAATGCGTTGATGAGGGAAGCGGGAGTCGCTCCGGAAGAGACGGTGATGGTGGGCGATTCGCAAGTCGATATCCTCACCGCACGGAATGCCGGCTTGTGGAGTGTCGGCGTGACCTATGGGTTCGCGCCACGAACGCTGGTCGAGGTCGTTCCCGACGTGCTGGTGGACAGCCCGGCGGAGTTGGCGGCCGCGCTGACTTATGCCTGACGCTTCAGCCTGCCTGATGGTGCGATGATTTGCGGCTCACTTCGTGCTACATTTTGAGGATGGAAATTACGGTCCACATTCCCGATGAGCTTGCGGCCGAAGCCGAAGCGCGCGGTTTGCGGCCCGAAGCTTATGTTGAGCAGCTTCTAGCCCGGCAGGTTACGCCGCAGCCAGTTAGCAAATTGCGTACCGCGGATGAGATCCGCGCCTGGCTTGACTCGCTTGCGCGACTCTCGGACAAGATTCCACCGTTGCCAGAAAGAATTTCCCGCGAATGGATTTATCAGGACCATGATTAGATGGCCATTGCTTCATGTCTAGTCGATACCAACGTTTTACTTCGCATTACGAGACGGTCAGATCCTCAGCATGAACTCGTAGATGCAGCGTTGGCGACGTTAGCGGGCCAAGGCACCCTACTCTATTACACGCACCAGAACATCGCCGAGATGTGGAATGTAATGACGCGCCCGACTGCGCATAACGGTCTTGGGCTAACGGTAATTGAGGCGGAGGAAGAGGTGTGTGCAATCGAGGCTGGCATGTCACTCCTGCCCGACGGCGAGGCTGTTTACAGGGAGTGGCGGAGGATCGTCGTCGAGAAATCGGTGACGGGTGTTCAGGTACATGACGCCCGCCTTGCGGCGGCAATACACGTCCATGGGGTGGGTTGTATTCTGACTCTCAACATCGCAGACTTTGGCCGGTTTGAGAATATTCTGGCCCTGCACCCTAGATCACTTGCGCTGGAACGCTAGTTAGCACAGGCTGTTTACACCCAGCCGTCATCGCCTAATTCATGTCGCCGACTTCCAACTCGCCTTCTCCATTTCGTGACGGCTTCGCCGCGCTCCGCCACGAGCCGGCGCTGCTGGCCGCGGAGCTCACTTGGCGCTGGTGTTTCGGACTGTCGGCGTGGGGACTGGGTATCATCTCGATCGCGCTCTTTCTCGACAGCCTGAGAGTCGCGCCGGTTGACCAGTTCCTCCTTCGAACCCTGCAACCCCAATTGCTGGAAAACGCGCTGCGGCACATCTTTCGCGGAAGTCTTTCGCGCTTTGTGTTGGAGCAGACAGTACTCCTGCTGGGTGTGATGGTGCTTTGGTCGCTGGCAGCTACCGCGGGACGCGCGGCGACATTGCGTCGCCTGGTTGCGATGTTCAGCGCCGATGAAGAGCCGCAATCCATGGAGTGGAGATTCGCTCCAATTTTCCTTTTGCAGCTGCTGCGGGTCATGTGGACGATGATTGCAGTCGCCGTGGGGTTCGGCTTGTTCGTCTACGGCTTGGTGATGGCGCAAAACGAGCATCCGATGCGCGCAGCTCTGGCCTTGGCCTTCGGACTTGGTGTGCCGTTCGTTGCTATCGTCTTGAATTGGTTCTTCGGGGTCGCGCCGCTTTTTTGTATTCGAAATGGCGCGGACGCCATGCACGCCCTGGAGCAGGCTGTCGATTTTGCTGCTCGCCACGCCGGACGATTATTTCTGCTGGCCATCGGATTTTTTCCTCTGCGACTGGTTTGGGTCGGGACGATGTGGCTGGCGTTTCTGTCGCCGCTCAGCTGGATTAGCCGTATCGGTGGGCAGTGGACCATGCTGCTGATGGCGATCGTGGCGCTTATCTATTTTGCGGGAGCCGATCTGTTGTATTTAGCGCGCTTGGCAGGGTATGTTGCGCTGGTCGAGGACGATTCACGTCCAGCACCAATGATGGAGCCCGCAGCAATGCCGCCGGATTCGAATCAACCCCCGGAGATTCTGCCCGTGGTTGGGCTGGCATAGATCAGCTGTACTAACCGTCTAGTGGGCAAGTTCCAGACGCTCTTCTTCCTGCTCTGCCTTGGTGACGTTCAGTAGCTCGACTGCCTTTTGTGCAATGTGCTCAGCGCTGACCTCAAATTCCTTGATCAGCTCCCACGGCGCGCCTGAGTCGCCGAAGCGGTCTTTCACTCCGATGGCGCCGGTGATGAAAGGAAGGCCGAATAGTTCGGGACTCTCGGTGAGGACGCCGCTCACACGCCAGGCCAGCGCGCCGATCTGGTGCTCTTCGGCAGTGACGATCACGCCCGTTTCTTTGGCAGCGCGAATGATGGCTTCCTGATCGATCGGCTTCAGGGTGTGAATGTTGATCACCCGGGTTTCGTATCCGAACTCTTCCTTCAGGATCCATGCCGCGCGCATGGCTTCCGGCACCATGGGACCGCAAGCGATGATGCTGAGATCTTCCTGCTCGTTTTCGTAGTCGGTCGCAAGGATAGTCTCGAAAGCATCGATCATCTCGGGTGCCTGGCGGCGCAGGCGGCTCACGTTCGCTAAGCCAAACACAAATGGCGTGTCTTCGCGGGTGACGATGGGCGTGGCCTCGCGAGCGAAGCGAATGTATTTCGGCCCAACATGGTCCAGCAGCAGATAGTCGGTGGCCTTGCGCGTTTCGATGGCGTCGCAGGGCACCACGACCGACATGTTCGGCAGCCCGCACATTGCGAATAGATCTTCGAGCGCCTGGTGGGTTGCGCCGTCAGGACCGACGGAGACTCCGCCGTGAGCTCCGGCAATCAACACATTGAAGTTGCCATAGCAGATGGAGACACGAATCTGGTCCAGGTTGCGTGCCGCGGCAAACGTTCCATAGGTTCCGAAAACAGGCAGCTTGCCGTCGCGCGCCAGTCCTACGGCCGCAGCGGTAGCCGACTGTTCAGCAATCCCCATGGTGATCCAGCGGTCTTTGCGCTCCGGATTGCTTGCGTAGAAGTCGCTGATCGTGATGGAGGCGGAGATGTCGAGTCCGAGGCAAACCACGCGCTCGTCGTCCCCATTGTTCTTCAGTGAGAGGCCGAAGCCCTTGCGCGTAGGCTCCATCTCCACCTTCATTTCGCTGCGTTTGTTCCACCAGTAATCGCGCGAGAAGCGGGGCATCTTGGCCGCCAGCGTACATTCAACCTCCGACTGATATTTGTTCGCCTTCTCCAGCAGCGCGTCATACGCGATGACGTCCTTGAGTCCAAGCTCGTCGAGCGCCTTCACCATCTCGCCATAGCTGGGGGCCTTGCCATGCCATCCCGCAATGTTTTCCATGAAGCTGACGCCTTTGCCTTTTACCGTGTTCGCGAGGATCACGGTCGGCTTGCCGGGAACCGGAACGTTCTTCCCTCTCTGTAACGCGCTTACGACTTGCTGGATGTCGTGGCCGTCGATCTCGATGACTTCCCAGCCGAAGCTGCGATAACGCTCCGGCAAGGGCTCCACGTCCATCACGTCCTTGACCCAGCCGTCGATTTGCAGACGGTTGCGATCGACGATGCCGACCAGGTTGTCGAGCTTGTAGTGCGAGGCTTCCATTGCCGCTTCCCAGATGTTGCCTTCCTGCTGCTCGCCATCACCCATGATGCAGAAGACGGTGTGATCGTCATGATCGAGCTTGCCGGCGATTGCCATGCCGACCGAGATGCTAAGACCCTGGCCGAGCGAGCCGCTGGAAACCTCGACGCCCGGCAGCTTCAATCGGTGAGGATGTCCCTGGAACGGCGAATAGAGCTTGCGCAGCGTGACCACGTCTTCGATGGGAAAGTAGCCGGCAAAGGCCAGGCCGAGATAGAGCGCCGGAGCCTTATGTCCGGCCGACCAGATGACGCGGTCGCGATGCAGCCACTCGGGGTTGTTCGGATCGTGCGTGGCGATTTTCAGGTAAAGAGCGGCAACTATCTCCATCATGGAGAGCGTGCCTCCGCAGTGTCCGGAACCGGCGGCGCAGAGCGCAACCAGATCGTAGCCCCGCATCAGGCGAGCGGCTTGTTCCAGTTCTTCGATGGAAAAATCGCGAACAACCGCTTTGGAGAAGGCGTTTACTACAGGCATGGAAATTCCTTACCAGCCAGCGATTAGCAATCGGGTCCTCAGGGGCTAAAGCCCAAGTCTTATTGAGCCAATTACGGCACGGCTGAAGCCGCGCCCTGATACAAATCGATTTACAAGATAGGTTGTATTTGCCGAACGCTGACTTGGGACCCGATAAGTAAGGCTAGGCGGTTAAAGAACATGGGTCTGTGCGGCTGGTCACGGGGAGGTGTGACGCGCAAGAGCGGTGCGGCTATGCCTCAGCCCTGCTCACTGCGGCCGGCTCGGTCGCAGAATACAATGTCTCCGAGGTCAAGGGCCAGGGAATGCAGACAGCTGAAGTAGTCATCATTGGCGCTGGGATCGTCGGATCTAGTATCGCGTGGCACCTGACGGAAGCCGGTTGCCGCAGTGTGCTGATGGTGGAACGGGAATCGCACCAGGGCAAAGGTTCCACCGGCAAGAGCATGGGCGGAGTGCGGGCCCAGTTCGCGACCAAGCCGAACATCCAGATGTCGCTGTACTCCATTCCGTTTTTTGCGGGGTTCGAAGAACGGCTGGGGCATCCTTCCGGATATCGCGATCAGGGTTATCTGTTCATCGCCACCAAGCCGTCACATATCGAATACCTGCGGACCAACCAGGCGCTGCAAAAATCGCTGGGACTGACGCAAGCTCGCATGATGACGCGAGATGAGATTGCCGGGATCGTCCCGCAGCTCCGTGCCGACGATGTGCTGGGCGGGAGCTTCTGCCCGACCGATGGCTTCGTCGATCCGTACAGCGTGATGGTCGGCTTCACCACGCAAGCTTGCGAGCGGGGCGCGACCCTGTGGCGTTCGACCGAAGTCACGGCCATTAATCTCGACGGCAAGAGAATCACAGAAGTGGAAACTACCCGCGGCCCAGTGAGTACGCAGGTGGTGGTGAATGCCGCTGGTC
Source organism: uncultured Acidobacteriaceae bacterium (assembly GCA_963789245.1). Lineage (GTDB taxonomy): Bacteria > Acidobacteriota > Terriglobia > Terriglobales > Acidobacteriaceae > Bog-257. The sequence goes on from CAWBKE010000014.1 coordinate 56,223, forward strand.
CGTGGGCGGCACACGTGGCCTCACTTGCGGGAATTACGCTTCCCGTGGAGCCGATGCGGCGCATGCTGATTCCGACCGAGCCTTTCGACGGGGTGTCGCATGAAGTGCCCATGGTGGTCGACATGACCAGCGGCTTTCACTTCCGGCCTGAGAGTCTGGGATTTCTGCTGGCGTGGAACGATCCCGAGGAGACGACGGGCTACAAGATGGATTTCGAGCCGTCGTTCATCGAGAAGGTGCTGACGCTGGCAGCCGATCGCGTTCCATGCTTCGAGAATCTTGCGGTCAACCCGAAGCGCGCCTGGGCGGGACTCTACGAGATGTCGCCCGACCACCATGCGATCATTGGGCCTGTGCCGGAGCTGGCGGGCCTCTTTTGCGCCAACGGATTCAGCGGGCATGGGGTGATGCACTCGCCCGCGACCGGCAGGATGGTGGCCGATCTAGTTCTTCACGGCAAGACTGATGTCATCGATAATGTCGAAGTGCTGAGCCCGGCACGTTTCGCCAAGGGCGAGTTGCTGCACGAGACCGCGGGGCTATGACGCCGCTTTGAAGTGCGTATGCCCAAATGGGTCGGTTCCGATCATCTCATCCTCTTAGGATTGCCGCGATGGATCATGGTCGGTGAGCCATGCGCTCTCGCGCTACAACCGGCGATGGCTGTTATGGGGTATCCTAAGCTCTCGCCGTAAAATGGTTCGGCGATAACTTTCACGTCTTTTTCCAGGCGTACGATTGCGCAATCGCGGTTGCCGCGATCGTTGGGATGGGAATCATGTTTCTTTACGCCGCTATCCGGCACGGTATGTATCTCTATCGCGAAGAGCGGCTGCCATGACCTTTCTCAGCTCCACCGAGGCCTGGGCGCGACTGCTGCGCCGCCTGTTGAAGTTCCACATGGTGGGCGTCATCGGTATTGGCGTTCAACTGTGCTTTCTGTTTCTGTTCCGGACCGTCCTGCACTTCAACTATCTGCTGGCCACCGGGCTGGCGGTAGAGTGTGCCGTGCTGCACAACTTTCTGTGGCATGAACACTACACTTGGTCCGATCGCAGTAGCAACGGTAACTCGGGACCCGTGCAGCGGCTGCTACGCTTCAATCTCTCCACCGGATTGATCTCGATTGTCGGAAACCTGGCGCTTATGCGTCTTCTGGTGGGCTCTCTGCATCTGCAATACATGCTGGCCAATATCCTGAGTATCGGCGCTTGCTCGTTACTAAACTTTTGGGCCAGTGACCAGATGGTCTTCCAGGCGGGACTTGCGCCCGAGGAGTAGTCAATTCGCACGATGAAAGACGTGACAGGCGTGGTGCGCGAAGCATCGCATGCCGACGTTCCCCGGATTGCTTCGCTCATCAACCGTGCCTTCGCGGTGGAGCACTTCTTCAAGAGCGGAGACCGTACCAATCCTGAACAGGTGCAGCAGATGATGCAGGACGGCAAGTTCCTGCTGCTGATGGAGGGGGATGAGATGGTGGCGTGCATGTTCGTGAAGGTGACCGGTGATCGTGGGTATCTGGGCACGCTATCGGTCGATCCCGCACGACAGAAATCCGGGCTCGGCAGGCGCATGATGCACGAGGCGGAGGAATATTGCCGCCGCGCCGGGTGCCAGGCGCTCGATATTCGGATTGTCAATGTACGAACTGAGCTGCCGGGAATCTATCGCAAGTTTGGCTTCGTCGAAACCGGCACGCAGTCGGCGGAAGTGATTAAGAACGCAACCCGACCGGTTCACTTCATCACCATGTCGAAGCCACTGTAGAGGGTTTTCCGCTAAGGAAGCCCTGATTAAGCATTGCTTTGAAAGGGACCGCCTTCAGGCGGTCCGCAAAGTCGAGCAAATGGACCCGGCTTTAGCCGCTGAGGGCCTCAGCATTGACTTAATCAGGGTCTCCCTAACGCACAGAGTTTCTTACCGGCAAGAGAATGGCTGTCGAACTTACTAGAAGTCACTTCATAAATGCTTTGTATCAGGGCACGGCTTTAGCCGTGCCGTATGCGGACCCTGAAATGATTTGGCCTTTAGCCCCCGAGAACTCTGATTTTACAGGGGCTAAAGCCCTGATCCTCGGTATGCTTGTGTCGGCACGACTAAAGGTCGTGCCCTGATACAACCCTGGCACCGATTTATGAGATGACCTCTGGAAAGAAGCCATTAATTCCTGGTAAGACGGTCTTAAGTAGTAAGAAAAAAGTCGAGGACTTATGAATATCCCTATCGTCAAGCTGAAGAACACTGAGCTGGAAGTCTCGCGACTCTGTTTTGGTACGATGACTTTTGGCAAGCCGCTCGATCAGGCTGGCGCTACCCAACTCGTAAATCGCTGCATCGAAGCGGGCATCAACTTCTTTGACACAGCAAATGTTTATCAGCTTGGTGTCGCCGAAACCATGCTGGGTCATGCCATCAAGGGAAAACGCGAACGGCTCGTCATTGCCAGCAAGGTGTTTTTCAAAGTGGGTGAAGAGGCCGATCAGCAAGGGCTTTCGCGCAAGGCCATTCTGCGCAACATCGACGAAAGTCTGAAGCGGCTAGGCACCGATTACCTCGACATTTATTACTTCCATGCGCCCGACCACAAGGTTCCTATAGAAGAGTCCATGGAAGCGATGGCATCGCTGGTGAAGCAGGGCAAGGTGCGCTATCCGGCTGTGTCGAACTTTGCCGGATGGCAGGTGGTGCAGATGCTATGGATTGCCAAGGAGCGCGGTTGGCCGGCGTCCTACATTTCGCAGCCCATGTACAACCTGCTGGCCCGCGGCATCGAGCAGGAATACTTGCCGATGTGCAAGGAATTCGGCATCTCGACCGCAGTGTACAACCCACTGGCGGGCGGGCTGCTCACCGGCAAACACAAGCAGGAGAAGATCACGCCCGGCACGCGCTTTGACAACAACAAGCTCTACCAGGACCGCTACTGGCATGAGCAATACTTTCAGTCGGTGGAGCAGTTGCGCAAGATCGCGCAATCGGCGGGGCGTTCATTGGTGAGCCTGGCGCTCAACTGGTCGCTGCATCACACCGCCAGCGATTGCATCATTCTGGGCGCGTCGCGGCTGGAGCAGCTCAATGAAAATCTGGCAACGCTTGACGACGGGTCTTTGCCCGAGGATGTGCTGAAAGCCTGCGACGAGGCGTGGCGCAACCTCCGCGGCCCGCTGCCGGTGTACAACCGGTAGGTTGAAGAAGGCGCCGCGATTATTGCGATTGCGCCGGCAACACTGGCAGATCCAGCTTGTTTACAGCGGAGCGATCGTCGCGCAGCTTGACGTACAAGTCCTGCCCGCTGGGATGCGGCACGTTCAGCGCAGAGCCCGCGAAGCCCTCGGGAACGGAGGTGCTCTGCTGGAACTGCGGGTCCGTCGAAACCGAATCCAACAGGTACAAGCCAGTCCCGCTGAGCGTACATTCCTTGTCCGGCGTATCCGGGCAACGCAGCTCCTGAAGCTTCGGCAACCTGACCAACGTCACCAGCGGCTGCCAGTCACCCTTCTTACCGTCGGCGCTGATCGGGCGGAATTGTAGCGGCCCGAAAGCCGAGGCCCCAAAGCTCTTGAGCGGGTCGAGCACGGCCAGCACGGTTTGCGAGTCCTGCATCAGCAAAGTTCCATCGGCAACACTGAGCACGGTGTGGATGGATTGGTCGGCGCTTGCCACTTCGATGGTCTCATCGCGCGGAAACGCTCGCGGCACCTCGCTCTTCAGCGAGAACGACAACTGCGCATTCTGCGGCAGCTCATCGTCGCTTTGCAGCTGAATCGGCGAAGATGCGTCCGGAGTGTGAGGTTGAATGGTCTTGCTGATCAGCACCACCTTGGGACGAGACGGCTGCACGGTTGACGCTAGATCGAGTTTGCGCCCATCTTTCAGCGTCACCTGCGCAGTTGGCTTGTTGCCAGAGGCCAGTCCGCTCACATCGGCTGAGGCTGGCGCCGACATCTGTAACTCATCTTCATCGCCGGCGCGCGTCAGAGTCCCCGGGGCGAAGCGGATTCCATTGATCTCCAGACTCGCCACCTCGTCCAATCGCGTTCCCGTCAGTACTCCCTGATGATCGCCGGCATCGATGGTGAAACCGGCAAGGTGACCCGGTTCGGAATAGGAGTGCAATGGAACGTCCTCGGCTTTGGCCAGTCCAAACTGTTTCACCTGCATGGTCAGCGGGCCGGGCTTTGCGTCCTTCAAAGAAATGTCAACCTGCAGCTCGCCGGGATTCACCAGTTTGTGCGTCGTCTTCAGCTTCTTGCCCTGCTGATCTTCGACGCTGACATCGCTGACACATACCGCTGCGTCGGAGTGCAGATGCAGCGTGTCATCGCGGCCGACGATCAGCGCGCTCTGCTCGGCGGACGCCAGCGTCCACTTCGCCGGCTGGGCGGTTCGCAACGAAAAGGTTGGGCCTTTGAACGATTCGAATCCCCATTGCCCGCTCACCGTGCCGCTGACGTCGGCCCCCAGCTTCGCCAAGTCCGCTTGCGCCGGCACGGCCAGCGGATGGGAATCAAAACCCGTGGTCCTTCTGGGTGCGGTGTCGATGACGAAGCCGCCGCGCGCCGCATCGGCTTTAACGGGAACATTCATCGACGCACCGGACTTGCTCCAGAGGTGAAGAACGAGGTCATGCGCCAGGCTGGTGGAAAACACCAGCGGCGCGCCCTCGACCGGCAGCACGAGCGAGGAATTTTGCAGGCAGTACACGCCTTTGGAATCGACCGGACGCAGCGGCGGCAGCTTTGCTGCCTCCACCGACGGCAGGCCAATCACCAATACCGACTTCGGCTTCTCGAATGATGGCGCGGCATTAAGTTGCAAGTTGAGCTGATCGGCCTTGGGCAGCGCCAGCGCTGGAATGTATTGATACTCGGGGTTGCGAAAGCTGGTCATCAGCTTCACTACGTCCACCACGGCCCCGACGTAGGCGCTGTAATAACCGGCTCCGGCCCACGGAGTGGTGCTCATCTGGCCGGCCAAATCAGCCGCTGGACCATTGGCCAGCTCCGCGACCATCGACTGGCTCTGGGCATCATCGAGTACCAGTTGGTCGCTGTGCTGGGTCAGGCAAGCGGCCTGCTCGTCAATGGGTTTCTTAAAGCAGTCGTCGTCCAGCTTGATGGTCAGGCTTCGCGCCAGCAGCGTCGATTCTTCCTTCAGTTTGTCGGGATCGGTATTGGAGGCGCTCTGCACGGCGTTCAAGTATGCGTCCAGGCGCGAGCGATCAAGCGCGGCGCGATTCAGGTCCTGGGAAGCGCGCACGAAAGCTCCCGGCTTGCCACGCACGTTGGAGCGCAGTCTGCTGAAGTCGCCGCCCGATTCAGGAGCCAGCAATAGCAGCACTTGCTGCGCACCCTCTGGCACCGTCACCATCACACCCTCGGCGCGCACGTGCTTGTTCCAGGCTTCGATGCGGGTGAACCAATCCTCCGGAGGCGGATTCGTGGTGCCACGCAGGAAGGCGAGGACGATGAGATAGTGCGCGCTCTGCGTCTCCGGAAAGGCGGGATGGACCCAAAGCCGATCGCCTTCCTGCAGGTTTGGCACTTCGGCGATTGGGAGTTCCTTGCCAGCCCGGCTTACCCGCACCTCGACACGAGGACCGGGCAAGTCGAATGCGGCTGCATCGGCGTGGAGGAAGGTTGGCAGCGACAGAAAAAACAGCAGCACAATGTGGAGAGCCCAGCGGGAAACCATGTCTCTATCTTAGAGGCACTTTGGAGCTGATTTGTTAGCGGGGAAAAAATTCCTGGAACTCACCAAAGCAGCAACATGCCTTGGCCGAGGACACCGGTTCGGGATCCTCATATGAGGTGGCGTGCTTGAGGGACGGAAACCTATCTGCGGCAGAAAATAAAAAGGCTGTGACTTTGGTTATGCTCTAGCCGCCAACTCCTGCGAGGAAGTTACCAGCGTGGAGGCATGCACCGTCACAGCCTTTGACGCGATCACCGCTTTCGCGGTCCCAAACCCCGGCTGACACCTCGCAGTGCAGTCGGTTTTTTCGGGTCTGGCGGTTCCCTCGGGTCGCCCCGCGGAACCCATCGCTCAGCGTACTTCGGGTTGGCTACGATATGTTGCCCGCCCTTTTCTGCCGTCGACGAAAGTGATCCTATCCTATGAATGAAAATTGTCAACGCCCAAGGTTGGTGCAAACGCAAGTTATTTTCGTGTGGGAATTTTTTTCGGCAAACGACAGAATGCAAGCGAGTTTTGTTTATCGACGGGAGAAATTCAAGGTCAATTCACACCTTTTTCACAGAAATGTCGCGCCAATGTGACAGCATCCAGGAGGAACCGAATCTGATTCTTGACGAATCGCCGATTCTGACGCATCTTGGTAAAGTCGGGAGATGAATGTCTGACTTGGTAGCCTACGTGGACGGCGGGTCCCATGGAAATCCGGGACCGTCGGGCATTGGAGTGGTCATCGAAGGTCCTGACGGCGAAACCACCTGCATCGCCAGGTGGATTGGACATCAGGACAACAACGTCGCCGAATACGTTGCCTTGCTCGAGGCCCTGCAGCACGCGGTTGAGGCCAAGGCCAAAACACTACACGTGTACTCGGACTCGGAAGTCATGGTCAAGCAGATGACCGGCGAGTACGCTTGCCGCAGCAACCGCTTGCACTCCCTCAACTGGACCTGCCGCAAACTGGCCCGAGCCGTCGAGTTTTCCATCGCCTACATCCCGCGCGAGCAGAACCGCCGAGCGAATAAGCTAGCCAACCAGGCGGCGCGCTGCGCCGACAAGCCTCAACAATAGGTGTGATTCCCGTTTGTCGTCCGGCTGATTTCGCTAAGGCCGGAGGCAAGGACCTGTGACCGGAATCACTGCAAGTTCCGCCTGAACGCGCCAGCATGGAGCTTACGCAAGGGGAATCTCCATGCCACGTAAGACGATCATTGAACCGTTCCGCATCAAAAGTGTGGAACCAATCCGCTGGACCACGCGTGAGCAGCGCGAAGAGCTGCTACGAACCGCCCACTACAACTTGTTCTTGCTTCCCGCCGACGATGTTCTTATCGACCTGCTGACCGATTCCGGCACCGGCGCCATGTCCACGCGGCAATGGGCGGCCATCATGCAAGGTGATGAGAGCTACGCCGGCAGCCGCAGCTTCGATCGCTTCCGCGATTCTGTCCAGGACATCTTTGGCTATCAGCATGTGATTCCCACACACCAGGGACGCGCCGCCGAACGCATCCTGTTCAGCGTGGCCTGCAAGAAGGGCGATGTTGTTCCCAACAACACGCACTTCGACACCACGCGCGCCAACATCGAGTTTGTCGGCGCGGAGGCAGTAGACCTGTCGATCGCCGAAGCGCGTGAGCCCGCGAAGTGGCATCCCTTCAAGGGCAACATGGATGTCGCTGCGCTGGAGGAATTGATCGCGCGCGTGGGACGCACGCGCATTCCGTTGGTGATGCTCACCATCACCAACAACTCCGGCGGAGGCCAGCCCGTCTCCATGGAAAACGCGCGGGCCGTCAGCGCGGCGTGCCGGAAGAATCGCATTCCGCTGTACTTTGACGCCTGCCGCTTCGCGGAAAATGCTTACTTCATCAAGCTGCGGGAAGACGGATACGCCGACAAATCGCCAAAACAGATCGCGCAGGAGATGTTCGCGCTGGGCGACGGCTGCACCATGTCGGCAAAGAAGGACGGCATGGCGAACATTGGCGGTTTTCTTTGCACCAACGACGGCATTCTTGCCGCACAGGAAAAGGACCTGCTGATCCTGACCGAAGGCTATCCGACCTACGGCGGCCTTGCAGGACGCGATCTGGAGGCCGTTGCCGTCGGCTTGCAGGAGTCGCTGGAAGAGGACTATCTGCGCTATCGCATCGCCTCGACCGCTTATCTTGGCAACCACCTCAGCGAACAGCGAGTGCCGATCGTGCAGCCGCCGGGCGGGCACGCGATCTACCTTGATGCTCGTGCCTTTCTACCGCACATTCCGCTGGATGAGTTTCCGGGAGTCGCGCTGGCAGCGGAGCTGTATCTCGAGGGCGGCATCCGCTCGGTCGAAATCGGCACGCTGATGTTCGGGGCGGCCGCCAAAATGGATCTGGTGCGCCTGGCAATTCCACGCCGGGTTTATACGCAGAGTCACGTGGATTACGTGATCGAAGTGGTGCTGGCGGTATGGAATCGCCGCGCGGAAATCCGCGGCATGAAGCTGACCCGTCAAGCGCCTTTTCTGCGACACTTCACCGCATACCTGGAGCCGATCGAAGCTGAGGACGCGCCCGTGCGCTCAGCCTCAATGATTGGGCAGATGGAAAGCATATAGGTTGCCGTCGTAGTCGTCGACGTACACCATCCCGTTGACCACGGCCGGCGAAGAAATGACGTAATCCCCGGCGTCATACTGCCAAAGGACTGCTCCTGTGCTGGCATTCAGGGCGTACAAATTATTATCCTCAGACCCTACGTACACCACGCCGTTCGCCACCGCCGGTGACGAGTCGAATCCATTTAGAGCTGTGTACTTCCATAAGAGTGCCCCGGTGCTGGCGTTCAGGGCGTATACGTTATGGTCGGCCGACGAGACATAGACCACGCCGTTAGCCACCGCCGGCGTACTCTGGATATAGCCGGAGGTCACGTACTGCCAAAGGAGGGCTCCCGTGTCGGCGTTCAAGGCATCTACGTTGCCAACGAAGTCTCCAACGTAGACCACACCATTTACCACGGTCGCTGACGAGAAAGCACTATTGCCTGTCCCATACTCCCACAGCAATGCCCCGGTGCTGGCGTTCAAGGCGTAGACCTTGTCGGCCCCCATGTACACCACACCGTTGGCCACCGCTGGTGAGGTCAAGATATCGTTGGCGCCGTCCATCCAGTATTTCCACACTACTGCGCCGGTCTGGGCGTTCAAGGCGTACAGATTATGGTCAGCGTTCCAACTGGCGAAGTACACGACACCGTTGGATACTGCCGGCGAAGAACCAATGTATCCTCCGGTTGTGTACGTCCACAGTCGGGCTCCGGTGCCCGCGTCGAAGGCGTAAAACGTATAGTCATCCTGGTTCCCGATGTACACCACACCGTTCGCCACTGCCGGCGATGAAATGATCTGACTGTCGTAGCTAACCGCGCTTTTCCAAAGCAATGCCCCTGAACTAGCATTAAAAGCGTAGACGCTGCCGGAGGGGGCGGAACTCCCGACGTACAGCACACCGTTCGCCACTGCCGGCGAGGAGAAGGAGGCGGGATCCAACGAGTACGTCCAATCTACAGCCAGATTTCCCACCGTGGCGGGACTCAAAACAAACTCATATTGGTTATAGCCACTGTGGCATGTATCGGAATGAAACTGGGCCCAATTGATGAGCGCCGTGACGGGTGGCGCGCTACAAGATTGCTGTGCCGTTGCGGTCGAAGCGATCAGCAGGAGTAGTACTAAGAAGCAGCCGGCCGTTGTCTTCATCTCCTCACCCCAATCTCCTCACCCCAGATCTGAATTTGGCCCGCAAAACTCCGCAACTATACACCCAATTTGCGCAATATCGCCATTACGCAAGCAGTGGGCTGAGGGTGCGGCGGTCTCACCGAGGCTTTCGATCATTCATGGCTCTGCGGCGGGTTGCCGCGCAGACGATAAACCATTCCCGTCTTCGTCGTGCCCAGGGAAATCCAGTCCTGCACGTCGCGCTGCAGGGTGATGAAGAACTGTTCCGACAGCCTCCGGGGCTTTTCGTGGACATCGCCCAGGCGAGCGAACTTGAGTTGATACGCGAACTCGCCGACCAGCGGAGTGTGTTCGCCGCGCGTGCGCCACAATGCCACATTGCAATGTCCCACCACCCCTTTGCCGAAGTCTAGGTCGCCCAATTCCAGCAGGACTTCTTCAACGATGGCCTCGTTCACCAGCGTCACTTCTTCGTCCTCTGATTTCTTGAGAACGGAGAGCGCGGGAAAAACGTGGGCGAGTCCCCACATGCCCAGACGATCGCCTTCGTGCATCTGGCTCAGGCCGAACTGACAGTTATGCGAATACAACAGGCGAAAGCCGCCGTATTGGTCCTTGAGTGGAAGCGCCTCGGACTTGAACTTGATTTGATATTTCCCTGCTATATTGGGCCGCACATCCAGTTCCGCGGCTTTCTTCTCATCCGAGTGACGGAACTTGAAGACGATTTCCGGATCGCCGATGGGAAAGCCATCGACATAGGTGACTCGCCGGCGCAGGATAAAGGCGTTGTTGTAGAGGCGAAAGTCCGGGGTGTCCATGAAAACAATTTCCCGGATGTCGGGCCGCCGGCCGACCTTGGGATCGGTAACGAATCCCACTGCGAGGTTCTTCGCCGTGCGCAGCACCAGTTTGCCAAAGTCGCGGAAGCTTTCCACGGAAACGAAGCGATCGGGCTTCAGAATAAGCTTGGCTTCCAGGTACTGCACACTGTCGAGGGGATGGCCATCGCTATACTTTCCAACCAGCGGAGCTTCTTCCGCCAGCCAGGAAGCCCCGGTCGTCACCTCACCAGTGTTTGCTTTGGTAGCTTTCTTACTATCCTTCTTGTCGTCCTTTGACATGGCAGCGCCTCCGACTCACTTTCATCAGACCTGCTGATTATTCACCTTGTGATAGCAGGGACGCCACTGTCAAGAATGTAGGGTTGCCACCAGAAAATGAATGTGCGATGAGGAAGGTTGCCCGCGCTGTCAGATCTGTACCACTTGAGCCTCGCCGCCCTCAGGTCCGTAGAAGAAGACCCAGGTGGCGAAATCTTCGGTGAACTCGATGAAGCGGTGTTCCTCGCCGGCGGCAACGAAGAGCACGTCGCCCAGACCGAACGATATTTCTTTAGTGCCACGCAGGAAACGTCCGGTTCCACTGGCGATGACATAAATCTCATCACGGGTGTGCGGTGTCTGAGGATCGGTGCCGCGGGGCGCATACAGCTTCACCGTAAGCGTGCCGTGCCGGAACAGTTCGATCGAACGCTCGCCATCAGGACCGGGAAGTTGCTCCAGTCCGCTGAGGGCCTTGAGATAGCCGGGCACGATATTGCCTTCAATCTTCATTGTCATAGCGAGCCTCCCCCTTTCGGCTTCCATGCGCCGATAATAATCCCCATCAGGATGCAGCCAACCAGCGGATAGCCCGCGGAGATCAGGACGAACGAACCAGCGCGAATTTCGAAGACCATTTCAGTGACCATGGCCATCGCGGCCGCCAGACCGATCAGGATGCCTACGACGATTCCGCGGAACAGACTGTGCGTTGCGGATCCGGCAACCAGCCGGGCAATGACATAAGCCATCAGGAAGCTACACAAAAGCGCGATGAGATACGGCCAGAAGTTGGGATGAGACATATGCGCCTGCAACTCTTCCGCAGGCATTCGCAGTCCCATCCTCCACTGGTTGGCGAAGACGGTAAACCAGACCGCGCCAAGTATCCAATCCGCAACTGCCGCTAGCAAAATTGCGGCCCAGTTCAAGCGCACGGAGATATCCTCCTCATCAATGGCAGACGATACTCTTCTTTCGAGCTATTGCCAATTGGATTGCTAGGAGACGCACATTTTAGGTACATCCTGCGGGGGATGGCCTTGCTCGCGCAGGGCGCGCAGGCTGAGGGCATCGTGACGCTTGGCCAGGCGCGCTCCGGTTTCATCGCGGACCAGAGCGCAATGATAGTAGGCGGGAACCGGCAGCCCGAGGGCGCGAATCAGGAGCAGTTGCCGAGCTGTCGATTTCAGCAGATCGGCGCCGCGAACGACCTCCGTGATCTGCATCGCGGCATCGTCGGCAACGACCGCAAGCTGATATGCAGGGACGTCGTCGCGCCGCCAGACTACGAGGTCGCCGAAGTCCTGGCCGGCAATGAATCTCTGCTGACCTTGGCGCAGATCGTCGAAGGCAATGACCTCGCCGTCGGGAACTAGAAATCGCCAGTTCACGCCCGCAGGCGAGTCATAACGTTCTGCTTCGCCAATTTTTTCGCGGCAGCGACCGGAATAGAGCGGCTCATCGTCGCCTTCATTGGGCGCGGCGGCGGAGGTCGCAAGGTCCTTGCGTGAACAAGTGCAGGGGTAAATGAACCTGCCGTTCCGCAGCCTGCGCCAGGTTTCGAGGTAGAGCGCGTGGCGTGCACTCTGCTCATAGGGCGCAAACGGACCGCCGATGTCAGGTCCTTCCTGCCAGCGAATGCCGAGCCAGCGCAGGTCTTCGATTATGGCTTGCGCGAACTCTGCCTTCGAGCGTTGCGGATCGAGATCTTCGTTGCGAAATACCAGCGTGCCACCATGTGCGATCGCGCGCTGATAGGCGGTCCAGAATGTGCAGGCATGGCCGATGTGCAGCAGGCCTGTCGGCGACGGTGCGAGCCGTCCGCGATACGGCAAGTGCTGCGTGGATGACACCGCGTCCATGTACTGATTGTAGCGGCGGAGGATTCACCACAGAGACACAGAGAGCTCAGAGAAGAATATTTTTCAAAGAGCTGGCTTGTGCGCTCAAGGTTCTCTTTGGTGGAGTGAAAGATGCGGGAAGCGAGACATCAGCAATATGCAGGGTCTTCTCCGTGATCTTCGTGTCTCCGTGGTGAATCTTCCGATTGCTTAACCCAGCGCGGCGCCCACCAGCTCCGGCTCATGGTCACGCTCCACAAGGCGCTCCGTCATCCGCGTTCGTGTTGGAGGCCCCGGGTGTTCCGTGTGCGGATGCAGGTCGCGCGCGTTTCGCAGGAGCAGCAGCAGCGGAGCCATTGCCCAAAAAATCACGCCCATGATCCAGAATGCCTCGACGAACGACAGCATGGCCGCCTGCTGCTGCACCATCAGGTAAATCGCTCCCCAGGACTTGTGCGCGGCATCGTAAGCGCTCAGCGGCTGATGCAGACGGAACCAGCTCTGCAAACCGTGGATCATAGTCTGGGTGCGAAGGTTCATTGGAGTGATGTGGCTGATGAGCTGGCTTTGGTGCACTTGGTTGCGCCGCGCCAGGAAGGTGGTCATGGTGGCGATGCCGAAACTGCCGCCGATATTGCGCATCAGGTTGTAGACGCTGGTGGCGTTGCCCATTTTTTCCTTCGCGATGCCTGACATGCTGGTGGTCATCAGCGGCACGAACAGAAATGCCATCGCTGCGCCTTGAATGATCTGCGGCCAAAAGATGTCCCAGTAGCCGGCATTCAGGTTCAGGTGCGAGAGCTGGAACATGGTGTAACCGCCGGTCGCAATTCCGACGAAGAGAAGCTTGCGGGGATCCATGCGATTGGTGAGCTGACCGCTGATGGGCGTCATGATTAGCGCGCCGATGCCCCGCGGCGACAGCGCCAGCCCCGATTGCAGCGCGGGATAGTTGAGCAGCGTCTGCAAGAAGATGGGCAGCAGCATGAGCGAGGCATAGAGCACGAAGCCCAGCATCGTCATCAGGAGAGTTCCCGCACTGAAGGTGCGGTCCTTCAAGACGCGCAGATCGACGATGGGATGTTTGGCAGTCAGTTCGCGAATTACCATACCCATGAGACCGATGACGCACAGCGTGGTCCACAGACGAATCTGGTTGCTGCCGAACCAGTCCTTGCGCTGGCCGGTGTCCAGCACCATCTGCAACATGCCGAAGCCGAGCGCCAGGAATCCGATGCCGTAAAGGTCGACTCCGCCGTTGCTGCGCTTGCGCAGATAGTGCGGGTCGACGATGAAGGTGCTGATCATCAGCACAGACAGGATGCCGACTGGCAGGTTGATGTAGAAGATCCAGCGCCAGGTGTAGTTGTCGGTGATCCAACCACCGAGGGTGGGGCCGAGAATGGGCGCGAAGATGATGCCTAGGCCGAAGGCCGCCATCGCGGTTCCGTGCTTCTTGGGAGGGAAGGTTTCCAGCAACACCGATTGCGAGAGCGGTTGCAGGCCGCCGCCGCTCAGTCCTTGCAGCACGCGGAAGAAAATCAGCCAGTCCAGGCTGGTCGCCATGCCGCACAGCAGGGAAGCGAAGGTGAAGCCGGTGACGCAGGTCATCAGCATGCGCCTGCGTCCAAAGCGTGAGGCCAGCCATCCGGCCATGGGCAGGATGATGGCGTTCGACACCAGATAGGAGGTCACGACCCAGGTGCCTTCCTCGACCGTCGCGCCCATGTTGCCCGCCATGTGCGGGATGGACACGTTAACGACGGTGGTGTCGAGGACCTCCATGAACGTGGCCAGCATCACCGCGATGGTCACGATCCAGGGATTGACGGGGCTGGTGCTGTCGTCGGGCATTCGCCTGGATTCAGCATAGGAAAACAATGGCACAGCCGTCGGTGATGGGGCTCACACCTCCCTGCGTTTTGGCAGAAAGTCAGAACCTCGAGCCTTTCTTGAAAGAGAATCCAGGGCTGAGATACAATGTATCTCAGGAGTTAACTATGGCGACGACGATGGTTCACATTCGGGTGGACGGCAAAGTGAAGAAGCAAGCTGCAAAGACGCTGGCATCAATGGGTATCTCCGTCTCCGATGCGGTACGCATGCTGCTGGTCCGGGTAGCAGCCGAGAAAGCGCTGCCTTTCGAGGTCAAAGTGCCCAACGCCAGGACGGTCAAGGCAATGCAGGCTGCTAATCGCGGCGAGGGAAAGCGCTACAAATCCGCCGCTGCGCTCTTTAAAGACTTGGACATCTAAGCCTTGCGCAACCTCATAAGCGGCGTGCAGTTTCGGCGGGACGTTAAGCTCGCGCGCAAACGCGGCAAGAATATGGCCAAGCTGCGTGAGTTGATTCTGCTTCTCGGCGAAGGCGCGAATCTGCCGCCACGCTGCCATGACCATCCGCTCAGAGGTAACTGGCAGGACTACCGGGACTGCCACATCGAAGCTGACTGGCTGCGATCTACAAGATTTTGGGCGATGATGTCTACCTGGTCCGAACCGGCAGCCACTCAGACTTGTTCTAGCAAAACATCCCGCTCCTAATATCCCTTTGTGACCCGTATCACACGGGCCGGTGACCTCCAGTGCTACGATAATTGCTTATGTCCGCGCCCGATTCCCTCTTCATACGCGCCTGCCGGCGGCTTCCCGTGGAGACCACCCCAGTCTGGTTCATGCGACAGGCCGGCCGCTACATGCAGCAATATCGCGACGTCCGCAAGCACTACTCGCTGGTGGAAATCTGCAAGAAGCCCGAAGTGGCGGCCGAGGTCACCATTACGGCCGCCGAGTTCCTGAAGGTTGACGCGGCCATCATCTTCGCCGACTTGCTGCTGCCGCTCGAAGTCATGGGACTGCCGTTTCACTTTGCAGCAGGTGAAGGTCCGGTCATCGAACGGCCGGTGCGCACTGCCGAAGATGTCAACGTGCTGCGGACCGATCGCGCCGCCGAACTGGGCTATGTTGCCGACGCGGTGGCGCTGGTGACGAAACATTTCGGGGCGAAGTTGCCGGTCATCGGATTCTGCGGCGCACCATTCACGCTGGCTAGCTACATGGTCGAGGGCGGCGGCTCGCGGCATTATCTGGAAGTTAAGAAGTTGATGTACAACTCGCCTGAAGTATGGGACGAACTGGTTGGCAAGTTGGTCGAGGTGCTGGCTGAGTACGCGGCCGAGCAGGTACGCTCCGGCGCAGACGCGCTGCAAATCTTCGATAGCTGGGTCGGCTGTCTAAGCGTGGAGGACTATCGGCGTTACGTTCTGGTCCCGACTACGCAGCTCATTCAGCGGCTACAGAAGGAGACCAAGGTCCCGATCATCTATTTCGGTACTGACAGTGCGACGCTGCTGCCGTCCATGGCGGAAACGGGAGCGGAGGTGATCGGACTCGACTGGCGCATTCCGCTCGACGAGGGCTGGCACATTGTGGGACATAACCATGCGGTGCAAGGCAATCTCGATCCGGTGCTGCTGTTCGCCTCCTGGCGGGAGCTGAAGCAGCGCGCGGAACACATTTTGCGCCTGGCCGACGCCCGCCCCGGGCACATCTTCAATCTCGGACATGGCATCCTGCCGCACACGCCGGTGGACAATGTAAAGAATCTCGCTCAGTTTGTGCACGAGTTCACGGCAACCGCTGCTTCGGCGAGGAAGCCATGAGCAAGCAGGCAGTGCTGCTGATCGCGCACGGTAGTCCGGAGCGGGTGGAAGACATTCCCGAGTTCCTGCAGAATATCTCGCGTGGCAGACCGATGTCTGACGCTGTGGTACGCGAAGTGCAACATCGGTACTCGCTGATCGGCAGTCTCGCCGCTGACCAGGATGACCGTTGGTCAGGCGAATGGTGTCGCCCGCGAGCTTGGTATTCCGGCATACGTCGGAATGCGCAACTGGCATCCGTTCATCGCCGACACGTTAAAGCAGATGACGGCTGACGGCGTGGAGCAGGCAGTTGCCATCTGCCTTGCGCCGCATAACTCACGCACTAGCGTGGGACTTTACAAGCAGGTGTTGTTTGGAGCGGGCGCGCCGTTCGCCATCGACTTCGTGGAAGAATGGCACGATCATCCGTTGCTGATCGAAGCCTTCGCAGATAGGCTGCGAACGGGCTGGAAGCGCTCCTGCGAGCAGCATGGTTCGCCCTTGCCGGTGTTGTTTACTGCCCATAGCGTGCCCCAGCGCACCATCGCAGAGGGCGATCCCTACGAAGCCCAGACGCGCGAGACAGCGGCGCTGGTTGCCGCACAAGTTCCTGGGATCGGACGCGTGGCACTTCGCATTTCAAAGTCAGGGAATGTCGGGCGGCGAATGGCTAGGTCCCACAGTGGAGGACACCATCATCGGCTTGCGAGATGCCGGTCACAGCGGGGTCTTTATCCAGCCCATCGGCTTCGTCTGCGATCATGTCGAGATCCTTTTCGATGTCGACATCCTGTTCCGCCAATTTGCCGAGGCGCGAGGGATGAAGCTCTACCGGGCGGAATCGCCGAATGACTCGCCGCTGTTTGTGCAGGCGGTTGCCGATTTGGCCCGAGCCCGATTCGCGGCGCTCGAGCGCGCTTGCAGCAGCGGGATTGAAACTGAGAGAATCTCTTGAACCTAGCTGCATGAAGCGGATCGCCATCATCGGCGGAGGCATTTCCGGACTGAGCGCCGCTTTCTACCTGGAGAAGGCGCGAAGGGCGGGCGCTGAACTGGAGTACACGCTCTTCGAGAGCGGGCAGCGACTCGGCGGCTGCCTGTCCTCCGATCACATTGAGGGCTGCCTGGTAGAAGCCGGCCCTGATTCCTTTCTCACAGAAAAACCCTGGGCGACTGCGCTCTGCAACGAGCTCGGTATCGCCGATCAACTCATCGGCTCCAATGATGCACAACGCAAGACCTACATTGTGGTACATGAGCGGTTGATCGCAATGCCGGACGGACTGATGTTCATGGTGCCCACCCGGCTGGTTCCGACGGCGCTGTCGCCCCTGTTCTCGTGGAGTACCAAGGTGCGCATGGCGCGCGAGTTGCTGCACCCGCCGCGGCCCATGCAGGACGACGAGACGGTAACGCAACTGGTGGAGCGTCATTTCGGTCCGGAGGTCGTGGATCGGCTGGCTGATCCGCTGCTGTCAGGTGTCTATGGGGGCGATGCCGGCAAGCTAAGTGCCCGTGCGGTATTGCCGCGCTTTGTCGAGATGGAAGAGAAGTACGGTAGCCTGAGCCGTGCCATGCTGGTGGCGCATAAGAAAATGGCGCAAGCTGCAAAGAAGCAGCCGGCGCGCCCGCTGTTCACTTCGCTGAAGGACGGGATGCAGCAGATGGTGGACGCGATCGTCGCCAGGATTGATTCCGAAGCCATTTGTCTGCGCCGTCATGTTCGACGCATCTATCCCGAAAACGACGGCTGGCGCGTCGCTATCGAGATGAATGGCGATGAGCGTTACGATGCCGTCATCCTCGCCACTCCCGCCAATGTTGCAGGCGAGTTGCTTGATGGGGTGGATCGCGCGCTGGCACGCAATCTGCTGGACATCACCTATAGTTCGTCGGTGACAGTCACGCTCGGCTACTACAAGCAACAACTCGCGAGACTGCCCCGCGGTTTCGGGTTTCTGGTGCCGAGAAGCGAAGGCACGCGTATGTTGGCGTGCACGTTTGTCCATAACAAATTTCCGCACCGCGCGCCGCCGGACAAGGGCATTCTGCGGTGTTTCCTCGGAGGCGCGCGCGACGAGGCCGTACTGGGGCTCAGTGACGAAGAGATGCTGGAAACCGTTCACCGCGAGCTTCGCGACATCGTCAAGCTGGACGCGCGTCCCATCTTCTCGCGCGTATACCGTTGGCGGGAAGCGATGGCGCAGTATGAGCCCGGACATATTGCGCGCGTGGCGAAAATCGAAAAGCATGTGGCGGAGATTCCAGGGCTTGCGATCGCCGGGAATGCCTACCACGGCATCGGGGTGCCGGATTGCATTCGCTCTGGGATGGAAGCCGCGAATGCGGTGGCAGAACTCACGCCTGAGTCGCAAGCCGCCAGGGGATAAATCGTCAGTACATAAGTGCCGAAGACACTTCGGCCGCACGACTGCGGCACCGCGCGTTGGCCGACATTTTCTCGTCTCGTTCTTTTCTGACTTCCCGTTTCATTTTCCTGTATAGCTCACGCGCCAGATGGAGTTCGACCCATCATCGGTGACCAGCAACGACCCGTCAGGCGCGACGGTCACGCCCACCGGACGTCCCCAGACGTTGCCATTGGGAAGCACGAAACCGGTGAGGAAGTCTTCGTACTCGCCGCTGGCGTGGCCTGTCTGATGCAGCGGCACGCGAATGACTTCGTACCCGGCACGCGGATTTCTATTCCATGAGCCGTGCTGCGAGGAGAAGATGTCGCCAGCATACTCCACGGGGAACTGGTTGCCTTCGTAAAATGTCATCTCCAGCGACGCGTTGTGCGGCTGTAGCAATACATCCGGAACAATGACCTTGCTCTTCAACTCGGGATGTTTGCCCTTGAGCCGCGGGTCGGGATTGCCGCCGATGTAGTAGTAAGGCCAGCCGTAGAAGCCTCCCTCTTGCACGTGGGTGATGTAGTCGGGAACCAGATTGTCGCCCAGTTGGTCGCGTTCGTTTGTCGAACACCAGAGTTCGCCGGTCTTGGGATTGATGGCGAGCCCGCCGCCGGCATTACGGATTCCATAGGCGTAGATGTGGACGTTGGAGCCATCCGGATTCATTACCAGGATGTCGGCGCGAAACTTCTCTTCGGGATGGGTGTCGGGGTCGTTCACATTGGAAGCCGATCCCACGCCGACGAACAGATGCTTGCCATCCGGCGAGAAGACAAGATCGCGAGTCGAGTGACTGCCCCCGCTGGGCAGATTGACGAGATGTTCGGGCTTCCCGGCGGCCTTCAGGTCTCCATTGTGATAGGGGAAGCGCAGCACGGCGTCGGAGTCGCCAATGTAGACGTACTGCGGGTTCGGTCCCGGAGGATAGAACGCGATTCCGTAAGGCTCGGTCAGCCCAGAGGCGAAGACCTTTTGCTGCTGTGGCTTGCCATCGGCGGTGATGCCACGAAAAATCTTGATGTTGCCGCCGTGCATCTCGGCCACGAAGAAGTCGCCGTTGGGAGCGGTGACGATGTTGCGCGGACTCTGAACGTCGGTGGTGTACAGCTCCACTTTGAAACCGGCGGGCGCCTGTGGCCAGGCATTTCTTGGACGATCGACGATGTCGGGCCCATTGATGGCCGATTTCGTGGCATAAGGCGCGGGCAGGTCCTCGGGCGTAATCTTGTGGACCGTGCCGGGCTTCTCGTAACGGAAATCGGTGAAGGGCGCCGTTGGCGGGGGAGCGGAAGCTGGATTTTCCGCGCAAGCAGAGCAGGCAAGAATTAAGAGAAGAGCAAGTGGCATGAGCGAATGCCGGGCGTTCTTCATCAGGACCTCACGGGATCAGAGGATTCCGCAGCGGAGCTGAGCGGACGTTCCGCTGCTTGCTGCAACAGGCTACCCTTTTTATAGATGACGTAACCGGGTCTGTGGTATGTGAGAAAGCAGCGGAATTGCCCCTCGACTTGCTAACATCAAGAAGTGACCACTTCTTCCCCAGTCCGCGTTCGCTTCGCTCCTTCACCTACCGGGCAGTTGCACGTCGGCAATGCGCGTACCGCGCTGTTTAACTGGCTGTTCGCGCGGCAGGCGGGCGGTGTTATGGTACTGCGCATTGAGGACACCGACGTGGAGCGCAGCGAAACGCGCTTCGAGAGTCAACTGCTGGACGATCTGAAGTGGATGGGTCTTGACTGGGACGAGGGACCTGACGTGGGCGGCGGGTACGGGCCTTATCGCCAAAGCGATCGCCTGGCGATTTACCACGAGCATGCGGAGCGGTTGGTGGGCGAGGGCAAGGCATATCTGTGCTTCTGTTCGCAGGAGGAGCTGGAGCGCGATCGAGCGGAGAAGCTGGCAAACCAGACTGCCGCCGATTTACTCGGGCAAATGCCGCGAGCTCGATCCCGCCGAGGCACAGCGCCGTCGCGCAAATGGCGAAGCGGCGGCGATACGGCTCCGCATTCCCGAGCACCCGATTCGCTTCCACGATATTGTGCACGGGGCGGTGGAATTTTCGAGCGAGGTTGTCAGCGATCCGATCATCGTGCGCTCCAGCGGAATTCCGGTCTACAACTACGTGGTTGCGGTGGATGACGCGCTGATGCAGATTACTCATGTGATTCGCGGCGACGATCATCTCTCCAACACGCCCAAGCAGGTAGCGTTGTACGAGGCACTGGGCTGGCCGGTGCCGCAATTCGCGCATCTGTCGACGATTCTGGGCAGCGATCGTGAGCGGCTGTCGAAACGCCATGGAGCCACCTCGATTGCAAACTTCCGCGAGATGGGCGTGCTGCCCGAAGCGCTGATGAACTACTTGGCGCTGCTGGGTTGGGCGCCGAGCGCGGAAGTGGCCGTCGGCTTGGTGCTGCTGAAAGGCACCAGCGAAATCTTTTCGCCGGAGGAACTGAAACGCGAGTTCTCGCTGGAGCGAGTGACGCCGTCGCCGGCAGTCTTCGACATGGAGAAGCTCTACTGGCTGAACCGGCATTACATCAAGGCGAGCGAGCCGGATCGGATTGAGAAGCTGGCTGAGCCGTATTTCATTCGCGCCGGATTGCTGCCGGAGCGACCCGATGAGCGCACGCGCGCCTGGTTCGGCAAAGTTATCGCGTTGCTGGCGCCGTCGGCGGATAGGCTGGAGCAGCTCCCTGAGCGGGCGGGGTTGATCTTTCGCTACGACGCGGCAGTCGCGATGAGTTTACCTGACAACGCCGAGGTGCTGGCCGCGCCGAAGACTGGCGAAGTGCTGGCGGAATTTGCGCGGCTGGCGGAGGACGATTCGGCTCCCGGCACTCTCCGAGGCCTCGAAACCCGCGAGACCTGGGGCACCCGTACCCTCGAGCCGATGACGCCGGAACGCTTCAAGGCCATCATGAATGAGGTGAAGGCGAAGACCGGCGCAAAGGGCAAGGAACTGTTTCATCCCGTGCGGATCGCGCTGACGGGATCGCACTCGGGACCGGAGTTTGACAAGCTGATTCCGATTCTCGAGGAAGGATCGCAGCTCGAGTTGCCGCAACATGTGATGAGCGTTAGAGAGCGGCTGGCGGCGTTCCGCGGGTGAGGGCAAAATGGTCCGAGACCCGTCCGTCTGAAGCAGGTTCTTACCGCTTTGAAAGGGCACGCCTTCAGGCGTGCCGGTAAAGCCAACAGGAAATCCGGCTTCAGCCGCTGAGGGACAGTCCCTCAGGGCCTAAAGGCGGATTCTTTTTGCGGCGTGACGGCACGGCTAAAGCCGTGCCCCTTCAAAGTTGCGCCCCTTCAGTAAGCGGGTCAGTCTGCCGCTTCCTTCACTCCAGCCTCAGCGCCTACGCGATGCTGCACGTGCGACCAGATGAAATATCCCACGGCGAGCAGGATCACGGCCAGGATCAAAGCATCCAGGCGATGGAACCACATCTTCAGGCGGGGGTCGGTGTCCCATTGCCTGCCCAGTCTCATGCCGATATAAGCCAGCGCGAAGCACCACGGCCACGAGCCGACGAAGGTGTAGATGTGAAACTTCATCCGATTCATGCGGGCGATGCCGGCGGGCAGCGCGATGAAGGTGCGGATGACCGGCAGCAGGCGGGCGATGAGTACGGCCATGGAACCGCGACGCTCGAAGAAGCGGTCGGCAATGGCCAACTCGCGATGGCTCAGGAAAATGTAGCGGCCATAACGTTCCACCAGCGGACGACCGCCGAAGTAGCCAATTTCATATGCCACCACCGACCCCAGATTGCAGCCCAGCGCGCCCCAGGTGGCGACGGCAATCAGCGAGAAGCGGCCGGTGTACACCAGATAGCCGGAGAACGGCATGATGATTTCCGACGGCAAGGGAATGCAGGCTGACTCGATAGCCATCAGCAACATGACGCCAGGATAGCCCGCCGCTGAGATGACGGCG
This sequence comes from uncultured Acidobacteriaceae bacterium, assembly GCA_963789245.1. Lineage (GTDB taxonomy): Bacteria > Acidobacteriota > Terriglobia > Terriglobales > Acidobacteriaceae > Bog-257. The sequence continues at coordinate 78,591 of CAWBKE010000014.1, forward strand.
ATGATCCAGGCACCGACGATTTCGATGATGTGAGCAATCATGCGGTAGTGGAATTAGCTCCGGGGTGAGATTACGGATGTGGCCGGAACATCCCCGCCCTAGCCAAAAGATGGCTAGAACGGGGCACCCGGCCACCTAGCGGCGTTACACTCCCGAAGTGATCAGCGAGGCTGCCGCCGGTGTCCGCAGCCGGCCGCTGTCATTGCGATTGTTGGTCGCGTTTCTCCAGTTCACCAGCGGCATGAAGACCGACTTGTCGATGCGATCGCTGTACTTCAGCGCAATGCCGATCAGCGAGTCCAGCAGCGAATCCGATAACAGATGCGGCTGCAATCCAAGATCGATCAGCTTGGAGTTCTTAGCATTGTAGTAATGCGCTTCGGCTTCGACACGCGGATCGGGGATGTGGTCGATCTCGGCTTTGAGGCCAAGCTTCATGGCCGCCGCCTGCACCATCTGCGCCAGCTCCAGCACGGTGAACTGCTCGGTGAATTGATTGAATACGCGGAACTCTCCCGGCTCGGCAGGATGAAGGCACGCAATCTCGACGCAGCGAATGGTATCCCGAATATCCAGGAAGCCGCGCGTCTGTCCGCCCTTGCCATAGACGGTGATGGGATGGCCGGCCGCGGCTTCAATGCAGAAACGATTCAGGGCCGTGCCGAAGATCTCGTCATAGTCGAAGCGATTGATCAGCGCTTCATCCAGCGCGGTCTCGTCGGTAGTGGTGCCGTAGACGACGCCTTGATTCAGGTCCGTGGCCCGAAGTCCCCATGCCTTGCAGCAGAACATGATGTTGTGGCTGTCATGGACCTTGGAGAGGTGATAGAACGAGCCGGGCTGCTTGGGATACGGGAGCGAGTCGGTCCGGCCGTTGTGCTCGATGCGAATGTAACCCTCTTCGATGTCGATGTTGGGCGTGCCATATTCGCCCATGGTTCCCAGCTTCACCAGATGGCAGCCGGAATTGAACTCGCGTAGCGCGAAGAGCAGGTTCAGCGTCCCGACGAGATTGTTGACCTGGGTAAAGCTGGCGTGCTCGCGGTCGATCATGGAATAGGGCGCGGACCGCTGCTCGGCGAAATGGATCACGGTTTCGGGCGAGAAGTCGCGGATGTGGGACGACACGAAGGCGTAGTCGGTCATGTCGCCCACGAAGACCTCGATGACGTTGCCGGTGAGATCTTTCCAGACCTGCAAACGATCGCGCAGAGAGCGGATCGGCGTCAGGGTCTCGACGCCGAGATCACGGTCCCATTGCCGGCGGACGAAGCTGTCCACAATGGCGACCTGATGTCCCTGCTTGGACAAATACAATGCGGTTGCCCACCCGCAGTAACCATCTCCGCCTAGCACTGCAATTCTCATTCATCCTCCTCAGGGCTCGTACAGTGTAGCGAGGCTCCTGGAAAATTACTGCCATCGCTTTGAGCTTGCTGCGCGGCAGTCATAATTAGGTCGTTTGGAAAGCCATCAGGATTGGCTTTGTTTGATGCCAACAACGTCCTGCTTGAAATATACCGGGTTTGCAGCACGCTTGCAGAATTTATCAAGTCCAGAAACTGTGAAGCCAAATCATAGTGGTCAACTGCCGGCTCCTTTGACGATCGCGGAGTGCCGCCCAGGGCTGACATCTGCAACGGATCGGCAGGTGCAAAGCGCTGTGAGTGTTCCACGTCTGGCGGCAGCGTCGAATTCGGAAGCGGGACGTTGGTGACCACCAGCTTTCCACCGCTTTCCGCCACGATATTTAGCTTTTCCCGTCCGACCAGTCTTTGCAGACGGGGAAGAGCACTGTCGAAGGCCACCAGGTAATATCTCTCCGGCGTCGACCAAAGTTCCTTAAGTTGCGAGTCGTCGATGAAAACATTGGGCGCGCCCGGCGCATACGAACCATAGGACAGGTTGAGTATCCGCCCGTTCAACAGCAGCGCCGTGCGATTCGTGTAGAAGAAGATGGACGAGAACGCATAATAATGGCGGTCAACGATGAGCTTGCCTTCGGGCGAGCGCAGGATCGCCTCTGCCAACGGGCGCGAGGACAAATCGGGATCGAAGGTGATCAGCGCCAGACGCGCGGCCTGGAAGAACAGCAACATCATCAGCGTAATGCACACGAAGGCGCGTTTCGTCCCGGCGCGAAATGTACCGGCAGCGCCAATCACGAAGGCGATGGCGGCCAGCAGAAGCGGCACGCGCAAATAGGCAAACGACGGCAGCGTCAGGTCTTCCATGTGGCCGAGCGAGAGGCTATAGACCGAGGGATGCGAAACGAGAGCGCTGAAGATGTCCCCGGGCGTAGACACGTTGCGGACCAGAACCAGGATCGCAATAGCTGCGGCCGCAGCGCAGGAAGCGATTGCCGTCAGCATCGCTGTACCTCGCCGGATCCATGCGCCTTCCATCGCCATTGCCGAGCCCAGCAACAGAGCCAGCGCCGGATAGCACGGCATGGAATAGTACTCTTGCGTTGTGGAGAAGGTAAAGAACACCAGCACGAAGCCGATCCAGCAGAGGGCCAGCAAGCGAGTGCGGCCGGCGCGGTCCAGCGGCCGGAACGACAGCTTAGCGACCGCCGGGAGGTAGACGCTCCACGGAAACAGCCACGCCAGATGAAACAACCAGAACCAGAGCCGGGGAACCGTGTTGTAGTCGCGCGGGTAACGCAGGTTCAGGAAGCGCAGCAGTTGCTCGTTGATGAAGAAGAACCACAGGAAGCCGTGATACTCGCCGCGGCCGCTGTGCATCGAGAGCGAGAAATATGGCGGATTGCGCAGCGTCGCCAGCACATGCCAGGGAACGGCAATCAGCAGAGTGATAAGCAATCCGCTGAAGGGATGCAGCCGCTTCCAGATTCGTACTTGGAATAGCTGCTTAGTCAGAAACAGGTAAATAATCCCCGCGGCAATCGGGAACAACACACCAATCAGGCTCTTGAGCAGCAAGCCCGTTCCCAGGCTCGCCGCCAGGATAAAAGCCCAAACGCGGGGATGAGTTTCGGCTTCGTCGGTCACCCGCAGCAGTGCCCACATCGCCAGCGTAACGGTGAAGGTGAGAATGACGTCAGGTATGAGAACTCGGGTGAAGATGTAAAGCCCGACGCAGGTCGCCATGCATAAGCCGGCATAGAAGCCTGCCTTTCTGCCGAAGGCCCACATACCGAAGGCCGCAGTCAGCAGGCAGAGCCCCACGGAGAACAGGGCGATGGGAAGTCGGGCCGCCCAGTCGTGCACGCCAAAGACCTTGTAGGAGCAGGCCAGCATCCAGTACACGAGCGGCGCCTTCTCCAGATAGGCAATGCCGTCGAGGCGTGCCGTGACCCAGTCGCCGGTCGTCAGCATATTGCGGGCGATCTGCGCCTGTACTGAATCCACATCGTCTTGCAAAGACGGAGGAGAGATGATCCCGGTGAGGTATACCGACCCCGCGATCAACAGCAGCGCTAGGTATACGCTCCAACTCCGGTAGTGGAAACCAACTGGGTCGCCAGGGCGGGACTCGGCGGCCGAATGTTCCACTTTTTCATCCACAAGAACAGAATCATCAATCCCCATAAGTGATAGCCAATATTTACTCGCCTTTCCAAATGATCATGCAGATGGGCCTCCAGCGCTTCGGGACGAAAGATCTCCGGGTATTCCGCGCCGCCCGCGCGCAGGGTTTCCACCAGCAGAGTCCGTAGCGGCCCGCGCAGCCAGTCATGCGCCGGGATGTCGAACCCAAGCTTCGGCCGGTGCAGGATCGAATGCGGCAGCTTGTCTTTCATCAACTGCTGGAGAACCACCTTTTGCCGCGAGCCCGCAATCTTCAGCGACGCCGGAAGCCGGTTGGCAAACTCGACGATGCGGTGGTCGAGAAACGGCGGCCGCACCTCCAGCGAGTGGGCCATGCTGATGCGGTCCGACTTAACCAGAATATCATCCGGCAGGTAATACTTCTGATCGAACCATAAGTAGGCGTTCAGGTCGCTACCATTTCTGCCCAATTGTGCGCGCAAGTCCGCCAGAACGCCGTCGAGAGCCGGAGGAAGCTCGTCCGCGGTCAGACGCTGCTTCTCGTGATCGGAAAACGTGCCATTCCAGTAGACGTGGCCACGGTCGGCCGACATCAAACTGCCCGCCAGAAGACGGTTGACTTTGTATTCCAAGCCTATCTTCTCGTCGGAGACAGGCCAGGCCTGCATCAAGCGCTGCCCGAGGCGAAGCGTGCTGGCAGGTAGCCGCCGCAGATTCGCGGCGATGCGGCTGGCGCGGTACGTCAAGTACCCGCCAAACAATTCGTCGGCACCTTCACCGCTGAGGGCAACTTCAGTCCGCGTCCGGCTTAACTTGGCCAGGAACCACAACGGCAGCGCGCCCGCATCCGCGCTGGGCTCATCGGAGTAGTAGGCAAACTCCCGGATCGCGCCTTCCAGGTCCTGCTCGGGACTTAAATCCATCTCCTCGTGCTCGGTACCGTATTCCTCCACCATCTTCCGGATGTAACTGCTCTCGTCGAAACTGCGCCCACGGAAAGAGATAGAGAACGTTTTCACCTGCGACGAAGATGCCTGCGAGGCGTAATGCAGGATGGTCGATGAATCCAGGCCACCACTGAGCCAGACGCTGAGTGGGACGTCAGAAATCAAGTGCTCGCGCACCGACTGTTGCAGCAGCGAATCCAGTTCCTCGCACGCCGAATCGAGCGTGTACTTCCCGGCGTGCGGCGCGGGCAAAGCCCAGTAGGTCTCCGAGCGCGTCGCGCCGTTGCGCCACTCCACCCACGTCCCCGGCATGACTTTGAAGATTCCCTCGATCATGGTCCAGGGGGCGGGAATATAGTTCAGCGCGAGGTAGCAGTCCAAAGCCGGCAGACTGAGATTGCGCTCAATTTCCGGATGAACCAGGATCGCTTTCAGCTCAGAGCCGAAGTACAGCTCTTCGCCGTCGCGGGCGATGTAGAGCGGCTTAATGCCGACGCGATCGCGGGCCAGCACCAGTCGTTTGGCGGAGTTGGTCCACAGCGCGATGGCGAACATGCCGCGCAGCTTCTGGAAGCTGGCAGTATCCCACTGGAGGAACGCGTGGAGAACAGTTTCCGTGTCGCAGTGGGTGTGGAAGCAGTGTCCCAGCTTCTCCAGTTCAGCGCGGATTTCAAGGTGGTTGTAGATCTCGCCATTGAAGACGATGGTGGTGTCGCCGTCTTCCGAGCGTATGGGCTGGTCGCCGGATTCCAGGTCAAGGATCTTCAGGCGGGTTGCGCCGAGAGAGCAGGTAGCGGATTCGAAGACACCTTGCTGGTCCGGTCCGCGATGGACCAGTGTCGCCGTGGCCGCTGCGATCCGCTCCGGACGCGGCAATCCATCCTTATGTGTGAAACCAACTATTCCGCACACGACGTTTTGACCACTACCTCCAGCTGCATATTTAACTAAACTATCACAGAGGCGGCCCACAAACGGGCGTGATGAGGCAGGGGTGCAGTTTGAAATCAGTCCTTCGGGATCGGGGCCGCGGCAGCCATTGAGTCGGGCGCCGGTTGCGGCCGCTTCTTCGGAAACTTCTTGGCGTACAGCTCCTTGAAGTTATTCTGGTGCTCTACCCAGTCTGCGACGATTGGATTAATCCAGCGGATCGCTTCTATGGTTTGTCCGTGTTCCTTTGGCAGGGGACGGGTTCTACCGATAATCCGTTCATGGTGAGCTATGCGATTCCGAAGGTTCTTGAGCACGACAAGGCGTTCATGAGCCACTGCCCGATTCACTCTGATAGGGAAAATGCGATACAGGTACGGAAGGCAAAGCGTGTCTTCATATATCCGGCCCGTGAGCTTTACCCAAGACCCGAATGTTAATTCCGAAACAACCCGCCCCGGTGTGGTCGGCTGTCCTTTTCCCAATAGACTGTCTTTGGCTCGGTCTATTTCTGTCGGCTCGCTGTTGGCGAACTGAAAGCGGTCATACCATTTCCCGCACGCGAGTCTGTCAGACATGAGATTGTGAATGGAATTTCTTACCGTAATCTCAAGCCCCTGGATCACTCCGTAGAGAGCACCCGACAACTCGGCGTTCTTCTCATAGAGTTTGAGCGCAACCCACTGATCGCCCCTTGAAAGCCGGTAATAGGCCGTAAGTCGTTCACCGGAGATGTACCTCTCAAGAGTGTCGAAGGCTTCGTCCGTATAACCAAGAGAACTTACTTGACAACCGGCCTGATCGCAAAACATACTGTCGCGGATTCAACTTGAGGGTTGATCCAGCGGTGATCGCATGAAGAAGCCAGCCAGGAAAAAGTCTGCCAATAAGAAAGTCTCGGCAAAGAAAAAGAGCGCCGCGCGTCCGGCAAAACGCGCAGTGGTGAAGAAGGCGAGCGCGCCATCCAAGAAGGTTTCCGCGGCGAAAGCTCCCGCGGCTCCAACCGATGAAGGCAAGCTCAACTTCAACCACGCCATGATCTATGTAAAAGACGTGGAGCGCGGAATGACCTTCTATCGCGACTGGCTGGGATTCAAGCTGATCGAAGATTTTCGTTACGAGGGCAGGCCCGTCTATGCGCGAATGCGGGCTCCGGGCGGCGATGGCACCATTGCTCTGCACCAGGCCGGCCCGGGCGCTTCCATCGCCAGCGAGGGCGTGCGCCTGTACTTCGAAGTGCCCGACCTCGATGGCTTCTGCCGCAGTCTGCAAAAGCGCGGCTTCTATTTCACGCAACTGCCGCAGATGATGCCGTGGGGCTGGCGCCACGCCTATCTCAACGATCCGGAAGGACACGAGATCAGCCTGTACTGGGCCGGCGAAAATCGCATGAAGAAAACGGTGATGAAGGCTGCGCGCGAAGCCGGCCGCAGCTGATCATTGTCTAAACCCTCAAGTCTAGCCGCATGAAACAAAGATTGCCAGGACCCTTGACCAGGCGCCTACAATATCTTCTGTTTGGTGGCCAACCGGCTTGAAAGGATCGCAAGATGCACCTGACTCTGGTCGATTACGCTTTATGGCTTGGCTCTGGCGTTGTCATGGCCGGAGTACTAGCCGCCATGTATTCCCGTAAACTTCACAAGACTTACCCCTACTTTTTCGCCTATGCGATCCTCCAGGTCGTTAGCGTGCCGCTGATGTTCTGGCTGAGTACGCGATTTTATGCAGTCTATTACTACGCATACTACGGCAGTTTGATCGCCAGCGTCGTCATATCGATCGCCATATTCTGGGAGATTTTCAGGAACGCGCTCAAACCTCACGAGGGCCTCAGAAGATGGGCGTTCGTCTCATTTTGGTGGGGCGTCGTTTTTCTTTCCGGAGTCATTGTCCTGATGACATTCGCGCGAGGCCCGAGTCCACAGGGGCCGTATGCGAATTGGATATCATCTAGTGTCAGTGCGACCCGCGTTGCGCAGTGCGCGTTGATCCTTTTTCTTCTGCTCTTTCGCAGGCACCTCGGAATATCGCGAGGGCACGTAATCTTCGGGATCGCGCTCGGCTTCGGCATATTTGCCGCGGTTAACATGCTGATAGCGAGTGGCATTCGATTCAATGGCCTGACTCACGGCATCCTGTGGCAGGTGAACAGCCTCGCCTACCTTCTTGCCAGTGTGGTTTGGTTGACATACACCCTGAGGGGATCAACCCAGCTCGGATGTGCCCCAAAAAATATTCAATCCCGCCTAAGCAATGGCGCTCGACTGGCGGTTTTTGCTGCTGTCAAGTTGACCCGGCTGCGCACGCGGCCTACCATAACCGCGAGCGGGACCGAGGTCCTCGGACATGGTCGGCGAGACAGTCTCCCACTATCACATCGTGGGGAAACTCGGCGGTGGTGGAATGGGGTTGGTATATGACGCGGAAGACACGCGTCTGGGCCGCCACGTCGCGCTGAAGTTCATTCCTGAAAATCTGGTCAACGACCGCAAAGCCCTGGAGCGCTTCGAACGCGAAGCTCGCGCCGCCTCGCAGTTAAACCATCCCGGCATCTGCACCATCTACGACATCGAAGACATGAACGGCCAGCCCTTCATTGTTATGGAGAAGCTGGAGGGGATGAGCCTGAAAGACCGGCTGCGCGGCAAGCCGATGGACATCGATGAGATCCTCGGCATCGCAATCCAGGTAGCCGATGCGCTCGCCGCCTGCCACGCCAAAGGGATCATTCATCGCGACATCAAGCCGGCGAACATCTTCATTACCCAGACTGGACAGGTCAAGATCCTGGACTTCGGACTGGTGAAGTTGTCGCGCGACCTGTGGAGCGGCGAGCCCGTGAGCGAAGATCTGTCGGAAGCCGGAGACATCTTTGGCACTGCGGTTTATATGTCGCCGGAGCAGGCGCGCGGCGAAGAGCTCGATGCTCGCAGCGATCTGTTTTCGCTCGGAGTTGTGCTCTACCAGATGGCGACCGGCCAGAAACCATTTGCCGGCGCCAACTCGGTGGTCACTCTGGAGGCAGTCCTTACTAAGAAGCCTATTCCTCCGCTGAAGCTGAATCCCAAGCTCCCGCCCGATCTGGAGGGGATCATCGGCCACGCGATGGAGAAGAACCGCGCCAACCGCTATCCCGACGCGCTGTCCCTGAAGGCCGACCTGGTAGCGCTAAAGCGAGAGACCGACTCGAGTTTGACGGCCAGCGGCCGCATGCGTTCACCCTTCCCGTACCGCATCGCGACCAGCACATTCCAGACGACGAGCCGCTGGCAGACCTATCTTCTGCTGGCGGTCAGCGCGGTGCTGGTCATGGTGCTCACGCTGGCGGGATTGTGGTGGTTCAAGCATCGTTCGGGAGCTGTCGGCGCCAAGAACACCATCGCCGTGCTGCCGCTGCAGAATGTGAATGGCGATATCAGCGTTGACTTCCTGCGCTTCGCGCTAGCCGACGAGATCGCGAAAGTACTCACCTATTCGCGCACTTTGGACGTGCGTCCATCTTCGCTAGCGCAAAAATACGCCACTAAGGACCCCGATCCGCAAAAAGTTGGGCGGGAGTTGCACGTTGCGACGGTGTTGACCGGACACTTCCTGAAACAAGGCGACAACCTGATGGTCACGCTGGAAGCGATTGATGTGCGCGACAACCGCTTGCTGTGGCAGTCCAGCTTTACCGCCCCGGCGCAGGACCTCATCGCTTTGCAATCCAACATGGCGGCGCAGATACGCCAGGGCCTGCTGCCAACTCTCGGCGTAACCAGCGCAACGGTCGCCACCGGCAGTCGCCCCAAGGACCCCGAGGCCTACGATCTCTATCTTCACGCTTTGGCGCTGCCTCACGATCCCGCGCCGAATAAAGACGCGATCGCCGTATTGCAGCAGGTGGTGCGGATGGATTCCGGATACGCCCCAGCGTGGGAGGAGTTGGGCCTGCGCGCTTACTGGGACACGACCTACTCCGACGGCGGAGAGCCGATGTTCCAGCTTTCCAACACCGCCTGCGCGCGGGCGCTGGCTCTGGATCCTAATCTCACGATTGCTGCCGGGCAGTTGATTACCAACCAGGTGGAGCGGGGCGAACTGGGCAAGGCCTACGAAGCTGCGCAAGCGATGGTAAAACGGTTCCCGGAGAACGCTCAGGCCCACTTCGTGTTGAGCTATGTCTACCGTTACGCCGGGATGCTGGAGGAAGCCACGAACGAATGCAATACCGCGATCAGGCTCGATCCGGCCAATTACATCTTCCGCTCCTGCGCCTGGCCGTTCATGGAGCTAGGGAAGACCGGCCGGGCCGCGGATTTCATTCGCCTGGACGCCGGCTCGGAGTGGGCGGCCTACGTTACGCCATCGCTGTTGTTGCGCGAAGGCAAGATTCCGGAAGCGCGTGATGCGGTGAAGCGCATGCCGACGGCGCCGCGCTACCATCGCGATTTGCTGGAATCATGTCTGGGACTGCGCCCGGAGGCCGAACTGGACCGCATTGCCCACGAGTCCGAGACCAGCTTCCCTGCCGATCCCGATCCCGAGACCTGGTACTACGAAGGAGCGCTGTTTGCCGATTGCGGAAAAACGCAGGCCGCTGTTCATCTCCTGCAGAGCGCTATCCAGAATAATTATTGTTCCTATTCCAACCTGCTCACCGATCCTCTGCTGGCCAAGTTTCGCGCCGACCCGGCCATCGACAAGCTGCTGACCTCAGCCCACGAATGCCAGGAAGCGGTGCGCCAAGCGGCCGCAGGGCAAGGACAATAGCCGGCGCGTCACAAAATGTGTCGCAGCCACGCCAGCCCTGCGAACGATACTCGCCCAAGCAGGAGGCTTAATGCTGGTTCTGATCGCGTCCCGAAGGGACAACACATCTCAGCCCAGCGTTTCGACGCTGGGGGAACGTATGATCTAACTGGGAGTCCCGCCAGGGACGACACATGATTACCGAAAATGTAGCGCGAATCATACGGCGCGCCCGACTTGCGTAACAAGGTCATGAACTCTTGTTCGAAGCTCTACTTTGCATGATGTTCGGGTTGATTTGCAATATAGTCGGTCACGATCTGCTTCTGTGATTGGCTGACACTGAACGCTCCGTAGCCTTCCTGCCAGGCGAAGTCGACTCCGTGTTCATGAAGCCAGCGTGAGCTGTTGCCTTTCAGTTCCTGCACAGCTTTCGCCAGCGGAATTTTGGGAGGAATGGAGATCAGAAGATGGATGTGATTAGCCGTGCCTCCCGCCGCCAGAAGAATCAGGTTCTTCGCGCGTGCGACGCCGGTCAAATATCGGCATAGCTCGTTGGGATCGGCTATGAGATTGGCCCGCTGTTTCGTGCTGAATACGCAATGCACCAGCACCCAGGCGGGGGTATGGGACACAGGAGCAGGCTAACCGAGTACAGAAGCGAGTTCGGTGATATATAGCACATAGCATGGTTCATCTGCCGTCCCGCACGTTCAACAAGCGGAACACGGCTCCAAGGCTCGCGGGACTCGGGCCGACGGAAACGCTTACCCAGCGTTGAAACGCTGGGCTGAGATATGCTGTCCGCTCTGCGGACGGAATTGCCTGCGCGTGAACAACTCGATCCACTAAAGCCCGGCGTTTTCCGAACGCCGCAAGCGCATTGGCGTGCTATAATTAGAAGTGCTTATCGGCAAAGAAACTCCTTATTTTGCAACGACTTGCCACCGGTTTGGCGAGTTTCGTGGCGGCAAACCGCGAGGCTGAATCTGCGCGTGCAAATCGGAGCACATTCGCGACTCGTCAAGTGACGCCGATGCGACGGCAAATCTCTGAATTGACCGCGTAAGAAGTTTAGGAAGGAACAAGCCGACGGCTGATGGCTGACGGCTGATAGCTAACATGCCTGACGATCCAAACCAGCAACTACCGCTCGACAACATCGGCCCCGGCGCCGCCAACGTGCAGCCCGTCAATATTGAAGACGAGATGCGGCGCTCGTATCTCGACTACTCGATGTCGGTGATCATCGGGCGCGCACTGCCCGACATTCGCGATGGCTTGAAGCCGGTACACCGCCGCATTCTGTACGCGATGCACGACATGGGCGTGCTGCACAATCGCAAGCACATGAAGTGCGCCGGCGTCGTCGGCGAATGCCTGAAGAAATATCACCCGCATGGCGACACTGCGGTCTACGACGCGATGGTGCGCCTGGCGCAGCCCTGGAGCCTGCGCTATCCCCTGATCGATGGACAAGGCAACTTCGGCTCAGTCGATGGCGATCCGCCCGCGGCCTACCGGTACACCGAGTCGCGCCTTACGGAGATTGCCGAGGAGTTGCTGGCCGATATCGATAAGGACACCGTCGACTTCGTCGCCAATTTTGACGACACCACGGTCGAGCCGGTTGTGCTTCCAACCCGAATTCCCAATCTGCTGGTCAACGGTTCGAACGGCATCGCGGTAGGCATGGCCACCAACATTCCGCCGCACAATCTGACCGAAATCGTGGATGGCGCCATCACGCTGGTGAACAATCCCCAGGCGACGCTGGCCGACATCCTGAAGTTCGTCCAAGGCCCCGACTTCCCCACCGGCGGCTTCATTCACGGCCGCAGCGGGATCATGGAAGCCTATCGCACCGGACGCGGCCGCTTCATCATGCGCGCCAAGGCGGCCATTGAGCACGTCACCAAAGACAAAGACGCGATCATCGTCACCGAGATTCCCTACCAGGTCAATAAGGCGAACATGATCAAACACATCGCCGAACTGGTAAACAACAAGGTCATCGACGAGATCAGCGACGTGCGCGACGAGAGCGATCGCGACGGCATGAGGATCGTCATTGAGCTGAAGCGCGGCTGCGAGCCGCAGATCGTGCTCAACCAGCTTTTCAAGCACACCTCAATGCAGGAAAGCTTCAGCATGATCTTCCTGGCCGTGGTCAATAACCAGCCCAAGGAAATGGGACTGGTGCAGGCCATCCAGCACTTTGTCGATCATCGCATCGACGTGGTGCGGCGCCGCACGGCCTATCTGCTGATGAAGGCGCGCGAGCGCGAACACGTTCTGGAGGGCTACCAGGTTGCACTGGACCGCGTCGACGACGTGATCCGCATCATCCGCGGCAGCGAGAATCGCGCCGATGCCCGCACGAACCTCGTCGACTACTTCACAGGCAAGACGGTCAGCGTCTCGGAAGGAAAGTCGGCGAAGACGGCGACGCTGAAGGGCGTGACGCCGACGACGCTCACGACACCGTTTGACACGTTGCAAGCCGATGCCATTCTGGAATTGCAATTGCATCGCCTGACCCGGCTGTCGATTGATGAAATCGTGAAGGAACTGGCCGAGGTCCGCGGACGCATTGCCGAGTACGAAGCCATTCTGGGCAGCGAGAAGAAACTGCGCAGCGTCATCGTCAAGGAACTGGAAGAAGTCAAGAAGAAGTACGGTGACGAGCGCCGCACCAAGATTCAGGACGAAGCTGCCGAGATCAATCTGGAAGACCTGATTGCCGATGAGCAGGTTGCGGTAACGGTAAGCCACTCCGGCTATTTGAAGCGCACGCCGATTTCGACTTATCGCCAGCAGCGTCGCGGCGGCACCGGCCGCAAGGGCATGAGCACGCGCGAGGAAGACTTTGTCGAACATCTGTTCGTCGCCTCCACGCACGATTACATTCTCGTCTTCACCAACAACGGGCGCGTCTACTGGCTGAAGGTCTACGAGATTCCTGAACTGAGCGCTGCGGGCAAGGGCAGGGCCATCGCCAACCTGGTGGCGCTGCAACCGGGCGAGAGCGTGCGCGCCTGGCTCACCGTTCGCGATCTGGAGGAAGAGAGCCGCTACGTCTTCTTTGCCACCCGCAATGGCACGGTGAAGAAGACGCCGCTGAAGGACTTCAGCAACGTGATGTCGCGCGGCATCATTGCTATCGGCATTGAGAAGGAAGATGAACTGGTCGCAGCCAGTTGCACGGACGGCAATCAGATCATCTTCCTCGCCACTCACGATGGGCAGGCGATCCGCTTCGAGGAACCCGACGTGCGACCGATGGGCCGCCAGGCGTACGGTGTCCGCGGCATGAACTTGGGGCGCGGCGACTACATCGTCGGCATGGCGGTAACGCCGAAGGAGCGCAAGAAGACGAAAGGCACCGAGGACCAGGAAGCGAGCCTGATCCTCTCGGTCACCGAGCAGGGCTACGGCAAGCGCACCGATGTGGACGAGTACCGCTTGCAATCGCGCGGTGGCAAAGGCGTGATCAACGTGAAGACCACGGCGCGCAACGGCAAGGTCGTCTCCATCATGCTGGTGAATGAGCAGTCGGAGGTGATGGTGATCAGCCAGTTCGGCAAGATCATCCGCATCGACAGCAAGAACATTCGCGAATGCGGACGCTCATCGCAGGGCGTGCGCCTGCTGCATCTGGAAGAAGGCGATCGCCTGGCTGCCGCGTCAGTCATCCCATCGGAAGAGGTTGCGGAGAACGGCGCTGGGGAGACTGGCGTGCTGGTGCAGTAGCAAGAGCCCACCCAAGCAAAACCCGCTTGGGTGGGGCACCCGCGGATTTCAGCTAGACAAAGTTGTCTTCGGGCCTGTGTGCCGGCACTCTTCCATTGCCGGGGCCTTTTGCGAAGCGTCGTTATCCCAATACAATTTCCAGAGAAATCCTCTTCCCTGACTCCAGATGTTATCAGTTTATGATAACATCTGACCGTGGTCCATTTGTGCCGCAGGACCATACACTCGAGAACCTGCTAGAGCTGGACGGCGACGTTTATGTTATCGATGAGCCGGGCGGATACTGGGTCAAGTTCGAGGTGAGGCGCGTGGCCTCCAGCCCCGAGCGACCCCACGGCATTCAATATTCGTTGACTATGCACGACGCGCAAAACCAGCGGCTGGTGGGTTTTGATAACGCGCACGGTTATCTAATCAAACCAACAAGAGGTGGAGTCGTTCGCGCAACCGATCATTGGCATAAGCTGGGCCGAGTCAAACCCTATCGCTATGAGAGTGCGGCAAAGCTGGTCACGGACTTCTGGGAAGCGGTAGACCACGTGCTTAAGTTGAGAGGAAAGAACCAATGAGCACCCTTAGAGTAGGAATCGCCAGTTATGAGCAAATGAAGCGGCGAACGCTCGCCATTGCGCGTGGCGAAATGAAACCCGGACCGCGTGATCCCAAGGTCTGGTTCACCTCGACCGAGAGTATGGCACGAATTCTCTCCGCCAAGAACCGCGAACTATTGGAGATCATTCGCAGAAATTCTCCGCAATCGCTGGCGGAATTGGCGCAACAGACGGGGCGCAGAAAGCCTAACCTCTCGCGCACCCTGAAGACGATGGAGCGGTATGGTCTGGTCAAAGTTTCGCGCCGCAATCGCCGCCTGGTTGCGAAGGTGGACTACAACCGGGTTGCCGTGGTCATGGAGCTGAGCGCCTAAACACTCGCGCCCAAACAACCAGGGCTTCAGCATCTCCTCCGTTCCTCTTCGTGAAGCGCATGAAATTTTCTTCAGAAGCCTCTTGACAGCCTTCTCTCTTCCTATATTATAACCATATAGTTTTATAACTTATTGGTTATGCAACTGCAACACCAGCTTGACGCCACCTTCGCCGCCCTCGCCGATCCTACACGGCGGGCCATTCTTGCCCGGCTGGCCACGGGCGAGGCTTCGGTTAACGAGCTGGCCGAACCCTTTGACATGAGCCAACCTGCGATTTCCAAGCACTTGCGGGTGCTAGAGCGCGCGGGACTAATTTCGCGCAGCCGCGACGCGCAGCGGCGGCCCTGCCGCATCGAAGCGCGTCCGCTGGAGGAAGCCAACCAATGGCTGGAGCGCTATCGCCAATTCTGGGAAGCCAACTTCCAGCGGCTGGACGCGCTGCTGGAAGAGATGAAGGCACAAAAGGAAGGGGACAACCGGCAACATCTCAAGCAACGTCAGCAACGAAACAGCAGGAGAAAATAGCGATGACAGACATTGACAAGATGACAATTGACACGCCCAGCGACCGGGAGATCGTGATGACGCGGGTCTTTGACGCACCCCGGCAAATGCTTTTTGACGCCTTCACCAAACCGGAGCTGGTTCCGCGCTGGCTGACTGGGCGGGCGGACCACAGCATGCCGATCTGCGAGATCGATCTACAGGTGGGCGGCGCGTACCGTTATGTGTGGCGCGGTCCGGACGGACATGAGATGAGCAGTAAGGGCATCTTTCGCGAAGTTGTGCCGCCGGAAAGGGTGGTCGCCACGGAACGGTTCGAACCGTCCTGGTACGAGGGCGAACTGGTCAACACGACAACCTTCGTGGAAGTGGGCGGCAAGACCACGGTGACCCTCCGGATGCACTGCGGTTCGAAGGAAATTCGTGACGGCATTCTGAAGAGCGGGATGGAGCGGGGCGTGGCCTTCAGCTTCGACCAACTGGAAGAGATGCTAGCCTCGTTACCGGAATTCAAAGTCTCTCAGCTCCGAGCCTGAAGAACGGTTTGAGCGGAAATGTCGATAGAAGCGAAACGGCCAGGAATCTTTGCTTAGATCCCTGGCCGACTAGCCGAAAAAGATTCGTTGTTACCGATCCTGGCGGTTGACGCTACTGCGTTAACCGCAAAAGGACTCTGGCCGCAATCGTTTCGAATACCTGGGTCAGGTCAGCCGTGCATTGCGTCGAGGGACAGTCCTCCACATAAAAAAACTGTCCTTGCGGCTGACTCTGATTGTAAGTGTAATAGGTTGACCACTCAGAAGAAGGATCGTTTGCAAGTTGCGCCAGGAAAGCCTGCGTGCTCGTGCTTACGCCAGTGCCCAACCCGATGGTGTAGATATAGGTGGGGACAGGGGTCTCGGCACGCATCGTATTGGCCGTTTGAAGGGCACGGTACTGGGCCTCTTCGGTCACATTGGCGCGGGTAAATGACGCGGAGCTCCCGAGCGCCGGGTCCTGAGGGGTAAACGTGGTTACGGGATTCCCACTAGCGTTTGTGCAGGGGGCGGCGGCGGTGTTATAGGGGAAGCCAGTGGCGTTGCCGTTGTTGAGCTTATTGCCGTTGGCGTTATAGCAGAGATTTTTGCCACTCGAGCCGTCGCAATAGCCCCAGTCAGGCACATGGCCAGTCTCACCTGAGTTCAGGCAGCCGGTGAAGGCTAGGTTCGGGCTGCAGGTAGGATCGAAGAAGGTGACATCTGTGCCCGAGTCGGCCCCGCCGTAGTTGATGAGCGTCAAAGTACTGCTGGTCGTACCTCCGCAATGAAAGTTGTCCTGCACGGTGTTCATCAAACCGTCAGTCATATACACCATGACCTTAAATACGTTCTGCCCCGGATTAATGGGAACGCTGGTGTTCTGTGCATCGGCGACCGTCATGGGCGGCCCGATACTGGGCTGCCCGTTTACCGGACTTAGGGTTGACCCCGGGGATGCGCCTGTTCCGAAGGTGCCGCCGACGAACTTCATCGCCCCGACCGCTGATGTGATCGGGCCTTGGAATCCGGTACCGATCGAAACATCTACGATCGTATTGTCAGAGAAGCTAATCTCCGCCACTTCGTCGAGCGAGTTATCGAACATATCGACAAAGGTCGGAACGGCAGATACTAGTGCTTCCCCACCGTCGTCCCCAGTCACTCCTGTTTCGCAGGATTCAGTCCCACCGCACATTGAGCCCGACCGGTCCAGCACGATGGACATGATCAACTTGCCGCGGGTTGCCACAGCGGTGTCGCTGACGGGGACGGTCCTCCAATTCGAGAGATACCGCATGAAGAAGGTGTTCACGTTAACTAAGGCCGATACCTGGACCTGCTGGTCGCCATAGGCATCGGTTGGGAAGGTGATGCTGGGGGTCGGCGCACCGCTGCCGTAATTGGCCGTAAACATATCGGCGGCCAAGGTCGAAGCGGTCGCCTGCGCTGCCGCAGTGTTGCTTCCCAGGTTCTTCATGCCGGTGAGGGTAGCGCCATCCACGGCCGTCCCGAGCTTGGCTTTTACGACATAAAGAATTCCCGCGTCGATGGCGAACCCTGCGAACAGTATCAGGATGGGCACAACCAGAGCGTAAATGAGTATGGTTTGCCCTCGCTCGTTCTTCACAATACTGGCCTTGCGCATATTCATACCCTCGTTAGTAATACGCCACGGCGTAAAACTGAGATGGCAGTACATTACTTCCCAAAAAGCGCGGTAGCGGCGTGATGGTGCTGTAATTGTAGTAGATCTCAGTGACGGCAATGCTCGATCCCGTGACTTCCGAGTCCAGCGCGTTAACTGCCGCTTGGGGGAGGGTAGCGTTGTCGGTTGAGCAGCCTGACGTTCCTGAGACGCAGCCTATTTTCGTTTTGCACGAGTTCCCAGAGATCCCACCCGCGGAAGCCTGCTGCGTTACCTGAAGCGAATTCGAGCCCATGTTTTCAACGATTGTGACTATGACGCATCCGTTGGCGCTCATGTTCATGTCCCTGCCGGCGTCCGCGTCGATGGTGGCCACAGTGGTCGAGACAGAGGTTCCGCGGGAAGCCATGCTGGAACCCTCGCCGACGAGGTTCTTCATCACCTGAATGTCGTAGATGGCTCGGCCGAAGTCAATGATCCCTAAGACGAAGACACATAGCATAATCAGCCCGAACGATACTTCTATCAGGGCCTGGCCCGACTGGTCTGTATTCATCCTTGTCTTCATACGCCCC
The DNA here is from genome assembly GCA_963789245.1 of uncultured Acidobacteriaceae bacterium. Taxonomy (GTDB): domain Bacteria; phylum Acidobacteriota; class Terriglobia; order Terriglobales; family Acidobacteriaceae; genus Bog-257. The sequence goes on from CAWBKE010000014.1 coordinate 96,640, forward strand.
CCTAACTTGTGGCCGGCGGAAACATTTCATTCGTAACCGACGATGCTACGGTTATGGTGTACCCGTTGGGAAAGAGTCTGCTGATTGGTCCGGTCACAAATCGATATTGGTAGGTCACGGTAATCACGACTAAATCATTCGGCCCACCAGAACCGCCGACGGGACACCCTCCGCCCCCATTCGTACACGCAATGGTGACGTCGCCAATATTACTGCTGTTGATCAGGCCGTCCGAGGCGCCTTCGAGGGTCGCGATGACCGAGTTGTACCTATCCTCTGCAGTGCAATCGCTACCCTCCGTGCATTGCCCCGTGATGGCGTAGCGTCCCGCTTGCCGGACTGCATTTTGCAACGTCACCTTGGTAGAGTACATATCTCCAAACTCGATGGTTCCCCATACCAGTAGAAGAAAAATTCCAATTGAAAACGCAATCTCTAAGAGCGCTTGACCGGAATCATTTGTTTTCCTCATTTGGCTAGGACCTCCTTTTGTCGGGCTGACGCCTCTTACCTTTACTGCTACTGCCTTAACTGCAACGTGGCAAAGACTCACACCCGCGACACCGCGTACTGTTCTAACTGCATCGGTCTGCACCATGGGCCAGGAAACCGCACGGCCGCTCTGGCCATGGAAGCACACAAACCCGAAGTATCAGGCCGAAAATCGCTCCGAAGCATATAACGCTTGCAAGGAGCTGGAATAATTCAGGGACCCAAAGCAGCCGCAGAAACGGCTCCCCTTAGTGCCTCCTACTGATTAGGCGGGTGATTCAGGAGCGCGGCGGCCAGAAGTATTATGACTATCCCTGTGTCCTCTCCATCATCTTAACGCCGGGACCGAAAGCCAATCAACCGGGCATTATGCTGTTCTGAAAAGGAATCAGGATTCGGACGTATTCTATGTCGTCAACCCCAATGGATGCAACTGTTTTCTACCATGGGAGACAATTATTTGTTTTTGCGCACTCAAGTGGAACGTTGACCCGGCACCTCCGTTCGCTCCGGCGTCCGCCTTACACCTCTGGGCCGGGCAAAACGCCGACACAACTTAGGCACTATAACTGCATTCGCAGGAAGTCTGACATGATCGGGAAGCGTTTGTCGAACGAAAGTCACATCAACAATAGTTACTGAGAACCAGGGGCCAGGACTTCTTGCCGGAAGTCGTGCTTATCTGGTACATTTCTGTCAATCACCCGCATCGCATATCTTCAACTCTTCCGGAGTAGGAGTAGAAGACTGAGTGCGGGAGAAAAACGAGGAGACTTCGATGATCAACATGTTGAAAAATTTGCACCAGGATGAGTCTGGCCAGGACCTGATCGAGTACGGGCTGATCGCATTGTTAGTTGCGTTAGGCGCGATCGTTGGCATGGGCAGCCTGGCCAGTTCGATCAACCAGGTGTTCACGCAGGTGGCCGCACAGACTGACCTAACCGCGCTTTTGCCGGTTCGAAGCGTTCTGCGGAGCCGAGCACAGAATGGTCGGCGCTCTCGTGCACGCTGAGGGCTGAAGAAAGCTGCTTGTCCCCGGAAGGAATCTGGGCCGGTTGACATGTCCCAGGTGTGGCTCCTGAAGGGGCTCAATTTCCATGCTGTAAGTTTACCCAGCACTTAACCATCCCAAGTGGCGCCAAGGCGGCGCCGCTTGGTGATCCCGGTTAAGCGGTGGGCTTGTCGTGTTCCCGTTTCCCGCAACACGGGACTCAATTGCTCGCTCTCCACACTTAACCGCCGAAGCAGTGTTTGCTGTTGCAACCGGCAAGACTTCTCGCCGGAAGGAAACCGCTTGCAAGTCGGAGCAAGCAGTTCCCGAAGCCGCGCTTGGTCGCCCATGACGACGTCCTACAACCAGATCGCCGGGCGAAGCGTAGAGCGGCTGGCGGCTCTAAGCGATGGCATCTTCGCGGTGGCCATGACGTTGCTGGTCCTGGATTTGCGTGCGCCTGCGGCTGAGGCGGTGCACAGCGAGCGTGATCTTTGGCACGCCCTGATTCTGCTGTCACCACGGCTCGTCATGTACATGATGAGCTTTATGACCCTGGGGATCTTCTGGGTCGGTCAGCAGACCCAACTGAATCATCTGGCGCGCTCCGACCGCAGCCTGTCGTGGATACACTTGGCCTTCCTGTTCGTAGTATCCATCACGCCCTTCTCGACGGCGCTGCTGGCGGAGTTTGTCAGGTACCGTCCCGCGCTCCTGGTCTATTGGCTGAACATTGCGTTGTTAGGAACTACTCTGTACTTCAGTTGGGTGTGTGCAGTGGGCGCCGGACTGGTGAAACCGGATTTGCCGGCGGAGATCCAGGTTGCCATCAAGCGCCGCATCGTGATTGGGCAGTCGCTCTACGCCTTCGGGGCGCTATTGTGCATCTTCCTGAATACTTATTGGAGTATCGGGTTCATCGTTCTGGTGCAGCTCTACTATGCGATAGCGCCTCGCATTCCGGGAGGCCGGCGGACGTGATACAACGGTACCCGTAGCCTCGGCGCTGTGAAAATCGGGTTATGGTTGCTAACAACGACTACAAGTCCGTGGACGAGTACATCTCTGCGCAGCCTGAGGAACTCCGGGATGCATTGAAGCGAGTGCGAAGCACCATACGCAAGGCGGTGCCTGAAGCCGAGGAAGCGATCTCGTATAAGATGCCCACGTACAAACTGCGGGGCAGCCGCTTGCTCTGCTTCGCCGGATGGAAGCAGCACTATGCACTCTACGGCACCACCGATAGCGTCGTCGCCGCGTTCAAGGACGAACTTGCACCATGCGAGGTCGACAAGGGTACGATTCGCTTCCCGCTGTCCGCTCCAGTCCCCGTGAAGCTGATCGAGCGGATCGCTAGGTTTCGCGCAAAGGAAGTCGTCGAGCGCGCGGAGGCGAAGGCAACCGCACGTAAGAAGAGCCTGACTTCATAACACCCGATGACTAGACCCACGCACTGCCGGATATCAAGCATCCACCTGATTGGAGTTTTGCTGCTCCTCTGCACGGCATTGCCGATGGGCGCGCAAACTACTCCGGATTCACAAGCCTGCAACGGTAGTACAGTCGATCTGCAGGGAGCAGACTTCGCGCAGAAGTCCCGCACTTTCCTGTCTGAGTTGCAGAACGCTGCCAAGGCAGACGACAAAGCCAAAGTCGCGGCGATGATTTCTTATCCCTTGCTAATGATTCACGGCAGCCGTAAAACGCATATCAAGACCAAAGCGGAGTTTCTCGGCCAATACGAAGCGATTTTTGACGCTCACGTTCGCCAGGCGATCGCGCAGCAATCGGTCAAGTGCCTGTTCGGCAACTACCAGGGGGCGATGATCGGTGATGGCGAGGTCTGGTTCCGCGAGCAGCCGAACGGAACCATGAAAATCGTCACCATAAATTCGACCGCGGGCAGCCAATAGGGCGGCAAGAGGCACAATTCTTAACGCAAAGTCATTGACGAGCTCCTACGAGTCGAGGAAGAATTGTACCCGGATCCAAGGTCCAAGCTTAAGCATTGCAGGAAGGAGCCCAGAATGAATCGGCTAGCCATGGTTCTAACGTTTTCATTGCTCGCAATTGCAGTGTGCGTTGGGCAAAGCGCGGCGGCGACGCAGCCCGACGGCGGCGCCAGCGGCAAAAGTTTGCGTGGCGCAATTTCTGTGAGCCTGGCGAAATCCATCGACTCGAAAAAGCTGAAGGAAGGTGACGAAATCCCAACAAAAACCCTGGGTACGCTTCGCACCAGCGACGGAGTTACGATCCCGAGCGGGTCGATGGTGGTCGGGCACGTGACGCAGGCGACGGCGCGTTCCAAAGGTGACCCTACGGCATCTCTGGGAATTGCCTTTGACAAAATCCAGGTGCCCGGCGGCAAAGACATGATGATCAAAGGGACGCTGCAAGCGGTCAGCTCTAACCCGAACGGGAACTCTGGGCCGCAAACAGGTGCGGCTGGTGGCAATAATCTGAACCCAGGCAATGGGTCAACCTCAGCAGGCCCCAATCTTGGGATGCAACCAGGGCAGGCAGGTGGAGGCAAGATGATTGATCCCCACGCAACCGGCGTGATCGGAATCAAGAACCTGCAGCTCGACAACTCCGTGCTGACGACGACGGGAAAAGAAGTGAAGCTGGATTCGGGGTCGCAGATGGTGATTAAGATCGAGTAGTTGCGGCGCAGGGCAACTCCGATGAAAAACGGCGGAGCAACTCACTGGCTTAAAGCCTCAGTATTTGCGGCATTGACCGGACTCTAGGAGTCCTCTTCCCAGACTCATGACCGTTTTTGGTGCTTCTGCAGCATCTGCGCGTTGAACTGCTCGCTCTGCCCCTTGGGAACGCTTAGGGATTTCCATCCCGCGCCCTTCCAGTGTTTCGCGAGAAAGGTGATTTGTCCGGTGTGGTAGGCGCAGTGCGAGACGGCGCGGTTGAGCGCTTGCAATACTGAGTGCTCCTGCCCGCGAATGGTGACGGTGCGCTCCAGGTCGTCGGGTTGAAGCGAGTTGATGGTGTCGAAGAAAAGCTGCCAGTTCTGCTCCCACCAGCCCAGCAACTCGTCGCGCGTGGTCTCCGGCGTCATCAGGAATTCCTGGTCGCGATTGCGGTCGGCCTTTTCGCCGTCGGTAGTGAGGAAGTTGGTGAAACGCGAGCGCAGGTTACCCGCCATGTGCTTCACGATGATGGCGACGCTGTTAGATTCCAGATCGGGCTGCGCGAAGAATTGCTCATCGCTGAGCTGAGCGATGGAGTCATCGGCCAGGCGCTTGTGCCCGCGCAGGCCGCGGAAGATTTCGTCGAGATAATCAGCGCCGAGATCGGACATAGCTATTTTTCGTTTTGCTCCTAAACCACGGCGAAGTCGTCTCGCGTCCAGTCCCCATGTCCCACAACGTCAGAGTCGTGTCGACGATATGAAAGCAGCAAGCCTACCGCAATGAAACCATCGGCAATTACAACAGAATTGATGAAAAGAACCAGTGGAGAGTTTCACTAAGTCTAGCATGATGGCCGCGTCAGGGGCTGAGGGGCGCGCAGAAGCGCCGGAAGCGCTCTGGGTCATCCAAAGCGGGCCGAGCGATCCACGGTCCCGGCAAATTGTACAAAGCATCCAGGCGGAGCAGGATCAGGCGAGCAGTGCAGCGGGATGAAGCGCAGTAATTTCGCGGTAGCGCTTGAAATCGGCTGCATTGAATGTGAGGACACCTTCGACTCCATAGACTTTCATAGTAGCTACAAGGCGGGCATCATATACTTTGACGCCTTGCACTCTGTGGTCCTTTACGACTTCCTTCCAAGCGACGTAGATCGCCGGAATGTCGGGCAGCAGAGTTAGCAATGCTTCGATGCTGCCGAGTTCCTGGAGCACTTCCTCATGCGATAAGCCGAGTCCGTTGCGGTCTGCAGGACGCGTTGCCACATTCCAGAATTCGGCGATGTTTTGGGAACAGAAGAAGACCGCATCAGTTTGCCGCATCAGGCTCGAAACGGCGTGGATGGCTTGAGGGTGAAGAGCGTGGTTCGGTTGGGCGCTGCGGAGCATGATATTGGTGTCGACAAGGACACGCATTAGTGGTCGCGGCCTTCATAGATGCCGTCACGGCTGACAGCGTAATCGGACAAGGGCGGGGTAGAGCGGTGTCCGGCAGCCCACGTTTCAAATGCTGCGGCTCGTTCCTCGAGCTGACAATGTCTCATGTGTCGCTGGAAGCACGGCATCCTTAATCACGGAAAGAAGATATTCCTCCACGGTCATCCCGCTGGCCTGCGCTTTGGCGAGTAGCCCGGCTTCAACGTCCGGCTTCAGATTCAGAGTAACTGTCATCGCTTGTTCTCGTCCTACAGTGTACGTCAGCTGTGCCGAGGGCACAAAATCACGAAACCGGACCCGACGCAAGAATTTTTTTACGAATTTTTCTTGACATTCCGGTTAAGTAACCGCAATATCTTGGGATAGTAAGATTGTTCATGCAACATATGGGCAATTTGTTGGGCCACTGAAGGTTTTCACAATTCAAGGGAAACGTTCCGAAAAGGAGGAATGTCCTATGGCAACGAAGAAGAAGGCTACGAAGAAGGCTGCCAAAAAGAAAAAGCGGTAACTGACGCGGCGAGGCTACAGGCCTCGCTACTTTTTTGTATCAAACAGGGCCTCCACAATTTTGTCGCGGAGGCCCTTTCACTTGCCGGCGGTAGGCGCCTCCTACAGTTCCGCCAGCGCGCCGTGAACCAGGTGAATGGCGATGGAGCCCTCGCCGACGGCCGACGCCACGCGCTTGACGTTGCCGGAACGAATATCGCCGACGGCAAAGACTCCCGGCAAGCTGGTTTCCAGCAGCAACGGCGGACGCGACAGTGGCCAACCCGAATCCTGCAAGGTGATCCGATCCAGATCGTGGCCGGTGAGGACAAATCCCTTGCTGTCGAGCGCCAGGCATCCCTTCAGCCAGTCGGTGTGGGGCGTAGCCCCGGTCATGATGAATACATGCCGGATATCGTGGGTCGAAGCTTCCCCGGCCTTCTTATTCCGCCAGGTGACGCGCTCCAGGTGCTCGCCGCCATCCAAGCCTACGATTTCCGTATGAAGGTGCAGCTCGATGACTGGGTTCTCCTCGACGCGACGAATCAAGTAGCGCGACATGGTGTCCGACAGCTGCCCTGAGCGCACCAGCATGTAGACCTTGCGGGCGGTTTGCGACAGGAACACCGCCGCCTGCCCCGCCGAGTTTCCCCCGCCGACGACGATGACTTCTTCGTTGCCGCAGAGCTGCGCCTCCATGTTGGTAGCGCCGTAGTAGACGCCCAGACCTTCGAACTTCGCCAGGTTGCCGATTGACGGTTTGTTGTACTGCACTCCAGCGGCGATGACCACCGCTCGCGAAGTCAGCGGCTTGCCTTCATCCAGAACGACCTGGTAAGGCCGACGTTCGCAGCGCAGACGCACGGCGCTGCGCGCGACCATCATTTGTGCGCCGAACTTTTGCGCCTGCGCCAGAGCGCGCGACATCAGCTGGCCTCCTGAAATGCCCATCGGGAAGCCAAGATAGTTTTCGATCTTCGAACTGGTTCCCGCCTGGCCGCCGGGGCTGGAGGCCTCGACCACCAGCACGTCAAGCCCCTCGGAGGCGGCATAAACGGCAGCCGCCAAACCGGAGGGACCGGCGCCGACAACGATGAGATCGCGCACCTGTGATTCGTCGATGTTCGCGTTCAATCCCAAACAGTCGGCCAGCTTGGCAATCGACGGATTGCGCAGCACACTGCGTCCGTTGCAGATGACGACAGGAATTTCCTCAGGCTTGACGGAGAAATGGTCCAGCAGTTCCTGCGATCTTTGGTCGGTATCGAGATCGATATAGACATAGGGATGTCCATTGCGGCCGAGGAATTCGCGCAAGGTGAGGGTGGCAGGCGAGTGGCGCGAGCCCAGCAGAATCGCGTTGCCGGCGCCTTGCTCGATCAGCAGCAGCCGCCGCAGGATGAAGGCGCGCATGAAAATCTCGCTCAACTCGGCGTCTTTGGCCACCAGCGAGCGCAGGTCCTCGGCGCTGATCTGGAGAAACTCCCCGGCCTCGGTGACGCGGCCCCGCATCAGGTAGCGCTGCCCGCTAATCACGGCAAACTCGCCGGTAAAGCCGCCCGGTAAGTGAGTGACCACGACACGCTCGCCGGTGGGGCAGCGCTGCACAATGTCCAATCTTCCCGACAGCAGAACGAAGAATGGAACATTGGTGTCACCGGGCTCGAACAGGATTTCCTCGGGCTGCACCTGCCGGATCTGCCCGATCGGACGGAGCCGGTCGATCTGCGCCGCAGTGAGAATGGGAAACGCGTCAGAACCAGGCTCGACGATTGGAGGTATCGGCTCAGCGGACATGATTGCTCCCCAAAGAAAGGAATTCGGCGATGAAGCTGTAGATGAGATAACAGCGCGTAAGGGTGCGGGCAGTTGCCGGTGTCCGCCATGTGCCTCGGTGGTCCACGCCTTCGCAGCCTGCCGATTACTCCAGCAGGAACCCGGGACTGGGAAATACAAAAAACAGGGTGGACAGCCAGCAAAGTGCGCCACGCGCTTTTGCCCTGTTAACATGTTCAGGTGACTGACGAAGAACTTCAGGATCTCCTCGCAGATATTGAGTCTGACAGAGTTGAACGTAAAGCTTCGTTCGCCGATCCGGAGAGAATCTGCCAGGCTATCTGCGCGTTCGCCAATGACATGCCCAACCACCAGCGAGCCGGTGTTGTGTTCGTCGGCTGCAACAATGACGGAACCTGCACTGGGTTGCCGATTACGGATCATCTACTGCTTACGTTGGCGCACTTAAGGGATGACGGTAATACGCTGCCTCTTCCCTCGATGACTGTCCAGAAGAAGACACTCAATGATTGCGAATTGGCCATTGTCACCGTTCAGCCGTCTTTTGCGCCGCCGGTCCGCTTCAGGGGGCGTGTGTGGATTCGCGTAGGTCCGCGTCGCGCGGTGGCTTCCGCCGACGAAGAGCGCCGGTTAAGCGAGAAGCGACGTTCAGGAGACTTGCCGTTCGACATTACGGCAGTCGCCTCGGCATCCCTGGAGGATTTGGACCTTGATCTCTTTAGCAAGTTGTACCTTCCCAACGCACTAGCTCCCGAAGTCCTCGCTAACAACAACAGAACTGTCGAACAGCAACTGTCGGCGATGCGATTCGCCACAAGCGCAGGTACAGAGCCTCAGAAGCCGACTGCCCTCGGGGTAATCGTTGTGGGGAAGGATGTACTCGGCTATGTACCAGGCGCCTACATTCAGTTCCGAAGAGTCGAGGGCACTGAACTTACAGACGCGATCAAAGACCAAAAGGAGATCAGCGGGACTCTCCCGGAGCTCCTGAAAGGCCTTGACGACGTTTTGCAGGCACACATCTCGATTGCGACTGACATAACCTCAGAACCGACCGAAATGCGATCTCCGGACTATCCGTTGGTCGCACTGCAGCAGATCGCCCGAAATGCAATCATGCACAGGAACTACGATGGAACCAATGCGCCCATCAGGGTTACATGGTTCAGTGATCGAATTGAAATCCAGAACCCAGGGGGTCCGTTTGGGCAGGTGACCCGGGAAAACTTCGGAAAGCCCGGCATCACGGACTACCGGAATCCGCATTTGGCAGAGGCGCTGAAGAATCTCGGCTACGTGCAGCGCTTTGGGGTTGGCATAGCCTTGGCGAGAAAGGCTCTGGAGACGAACGGCAACCCAGATTTACAGTACGAGGTCGAGGACGCACATGTGCTCGCAATATTGAGGAGGCGACCTTGAATGTAAGTGTATTGGCCTTTTTCAATAACAAAGGCGGGGTTGGGAAAACCTCAATCGTCCACCACTTAGCGTGGATGTATGCCGACCTCGGGATGAAAGTCGTCGCGGTGGATCTTGATCCGCAGGCAAATCTGACTGCCGCATTTCTTCCGGAAGAGAGAATGGTGCAACTTTGGCCCGAAGGAGAGCATCCGGACACGGTTTACGGCTGTCTACAGCCCCTGATTCGCGGCATCGGGGATGTTTCCTCGCCGCACGTTGAGAAAATCTCTCATCGTCTTGTGCTTTTGCCGGGCGATCTGGCGCTTTCAAGTTTTGAGGATCAATTATCCGAAGTGTGGCCAAAGTGCTTGGATGGAGACGAACGGGCATTTCGTGTGACGTCGGCTTTTTGGCGGATTATGCAGGCTGCTGCCGACCACCACAGTGCAGAGCTCGTGTTATTGGACCTTGGTCCCAACCTAGGAGCGATAAATCGCGCAGCCCTAATATCATGCGACTACGTCGCGGTACCTCTATCACCCGATCTGTTCTCATTGCAGGGCCTCAGAAACCTTGGCCCGAGACTTCGTGCATGGCGAGGAGATTGGAAGAAACGGCTTGAGGTCAATCCAGCCGCGGATCTGAAGTTACCGCTCGGCACCATGCAGCCCATTGGATACGTGATTCAGCAGCACTCAGTCAGGTTAGATCGCCCAGTCCAGGCGTACGACAGATGGATAGCTCAAATACCGTCCACGTACAGGCGTGCAGTGCTAAATGAGCAGCAAACGGGACCTCTGTCTTTTGAAACAGACCCTGAGTGTCTAGCTCTCCTGAAGCATTACCGAAGCCTCATGCCGATGGCGCAGCAGGCTAGAAAACCTATGTTTCACTTGAGACCTGCAGACGGCGCATTAGGCTCCCATTTCCAGGCGGCACAGGCAGCACGAAAAGACTTCGCGAACCTAGCAGCGAAGATCGCTCAGAGAATCCATGTTGTTATGCCCAAGGATCAACCGATGCTCCAGGTTTGAAGGGGAGTGCCCACCGGAATCGCCCAGTCTGATCAACTGGGGCTGCAATCAGCCACCTCCGCCAAACAGAAAAGTGGCTGAGAAATCCCAGCCACTCTTCGTCGCTTGTCGCCTGTTTCTTATTTTGACGGCGCCAGAATCGCGTCCAGGCGATCGGGCGTTCCGTCCACTTTCTCCAGGTGCGGATAGCGCAGCCCACCGTGGTAGTCGAGGCTGATCGTGAGAAATTCGTCGCCGCGTTTCAGCAACAGCTTGATCGGAGCGTTGTTCTTCTCCGAGGCCAGAATCACTTCCCGCAGGCCTTCAATCGTGAACTTCTGATCGTTCACTGCCGTCAGCTGCATGTCGGGCGTGATGCCTGCCTTGAAAGCCAGGCTGTCCCACACCACGCTGTTAAGACTGCCATCGCCCTTCAATGAGAAGCCCAGCGAAGTGGCAAAGCTGACTCCACGAGAGGGATCGCTGTGCTTCATCCACTGCGACTCGGTGTCGTTGTAGACCAGCTTGTAACCGCCCTGGGTGAATCCGTTCTCCGGAGTCTGCGGAGCGACATCGTAAACCCGCGTCCGCAGGAATCCTGCCCAATCGTACGGCTGCGCGGTATTCAACGCTGCCACCAGGTCGTCGAAGGTGTAAGTCCTGGTGACGTAGCTTCCGTTGTCGACCCCGTAAAAGAGCTTGGCGAAGTCGTCGAGTGACTTCTTGCCGCTGCTCAACTCGCGGATTTTGGTGTCGGCATCGAGCCAGATGAGGTCGGATTCCGGGTAGTAGTCGTACGAACGTTGCCAGCTTGGCCAGTTCTGCTGCATGGCACCGTGAGACGACATGATGGCCTGGTTGGTGGTGTCGATCAAGGGTCGCCACGTGCGTCCCGGGCTGATCTCGAAGCCGGCGGCGATCTGCGCGAACACATCGTGTGCCTGATCCAGGGTACGCATTCCGGAGCGCGCGGTCAGAACGTTGCCGTAATAATCGGTCAGGCCCTCATAAACCCACAGCAGATCGTTTTGCATGGGCACGTTGAAGTTGGGTGTCCACAGATCGGCCGGCCGGCGAAACTTGCCGTTCCACGAGTGAGTGTATTCGTGGGGCAGAAGCGCGCGGCCGCCAACTCCGGCAGCCCAGTCGGTAAAGTAGTTCGCGCGCGCACCGTCCTCGCTGGACTGATGGTGTTCCAGGCCCTTGCCGCTCACCGTATCGCTGAGCGAAAAGAGGAAGTCATAGTGATCGTAATGATGGGAGTGGAAAAGCTTCTGGGCCTCGATCACCAGGTTCTTGTGGTATTGCAACTCCTCCGGCGTCATCACCAGTTGCTCGGGCTTGTCGGCAAAAAGGTCGAGGTAGACCTTGTTGTCGGGGCCACTGGAGATGTCGACACGCTTGAAGTTGACGCCGGCGTAGAGCGGCGAATCGACCAGCGTGTTCAACGTCGTATCTTTGAACTGGACCAGGTTGCCATCCTGCGACTTCACGTCCAGCGCGCAGGCGAACTTCCACCCCTGCGGCAAGCGCAACGCGGTTGAGAATTCGATGCGCCGCGAGAAGTATCCCGCCGGATAGAGAAGCACGCTGTTCCAGGTTACGTTGGCAAACCTGGACCAGATGCGTCCCTGCTTCGGATCGATCGGAGCCAGGTACTGGAAGTTCACGTCCAGCGTGGTTGCGCCCTGCGGCACGTCAATGTGGAAGGCGTACATGTTCACGCGATCACGGACCCATTCAATCCGCTTGCCGTTCGCCGTGATCACAAGCCCGGCAAGGTTCGCTATCGGGTTCGACGGCGAGTGCGTGCCCGGAAGCCACTCCGGGTAGAGCAACACGAGCTCGCCGGCTTTCACGGGAATCGTCTCCTGCACATTGAGCACACGATCGTTGACGTTGGTGAGATCGACGACCAGGGAAATCGTGCCGGGATATGGCGTATCAGCCGGCGCAACAATGGGCGGCGGCAACGGTGCAGGCTGTGGGCCCGGTGAATCCTGTGCGAACACCGAAGTGGTGAGAGCTATGCAAACGGCTGCTAAGAGCGCCGCTGCGCTTCGACGAGAAAAGAGCGAATTGGGCACACGCATTCTCCAGAACTACAGGGGATATTTATACCTTGTTTTGACCCGAATTCCCTAGCAGGCCGTGGTGGAAGGAGCCGATTTTCTGCGCAGCGGACAGCGCATTCGGACACGCGATCTTGCGACGTGCTTGGTAGCCGGTGCGAAGATACGGCTGCAGCGACATTGTTGCTGACCATCCCCATACCAGAGCAGCAAAAATAGGCTCAGTACAAGCTGGCCGGAGCGGTTGCTCAGCTCTCGCGGCGTACCCGCACCGAGCAGGTGGCGCAGAATGAGACTCAGGTTGAACGCTCCGACATGAACCAACTGTCGCTTTAGAATGTTGTCCCGTCCGCGCAGATGGCAGCGCCGCATACCGCCGGTCTCGTAGCAGTGTGCGAAGCTGCGTTCCACCAACTCGCCACGTCGCCGCAGCAAGCTCTTGCCGTACTCGCTTCGTACCCGCCGCCGGTTCTCGTAGACTGCCTGCTGTTCCGCCGCCTTGCCTTGCCAGTTACGCCGCCCCTTCTGCTGCTTCTCCGGAATGTAGCTGCTGACCTGGTAACTCTTCACCCGCTGGAGGACGGCGCCGCTGTGATAGCCCTTATCGGCAACTAACTCTTCGATCCCGTTGACGTTCACCTGGGGCTCATGGTCGGGCCGCACCTCCGCTTCGCGCCCGGCCAATTCCGCCAGCGTCATGCCGGCCTCGCAGAGGGTTGCGTCCAAGGTTGTCGTGTCGCCCTTATCCGCACCTGGCAAGGTGACGGCCACCACCGCGCCCGTGTCCAGATCGACCGCGTGCTCCGCTTTGTACGCCAAGTGGGTACGCCCATCCTTCATCTTCGCGATCCGCGCGTCCTCGTCCGCTGGACTCTTCCACTCCTGGTTCGACGTGCGCTTCTTGCGCTTGCGGTCCAGTCTCACCAGGTCTTCGCGGGTTGGCGTTGCGATGCCCGAGGCCTTCGCTAATCCGCCCAGAAACTCCTCGTAACTCTCCCCCGTGTCGCGCCGTACGATCGAGCGCATCGCTGCGTTGGCCTCCAGCGTCGTGGCATCGATGGCAATCCGCTGCCCCTTCAGCAGTCCACGATCCGCCAGAACCCCCAGCACCCAACCGAATACTTCGCGATGCGTGTCCACATCGATCAACCGCCGGGTGCGCGATATCGTCGAGTGATCCGGCGTGTTCTCGTCCAACCCAATGCCCACAAAACGCCGCAACCCCAGTGAGTCTGCCAGCCGCCAAGCAATGCCGCGCTCCGCCCCGATGCCTTCGAAATATCCGATCAGCAGCGAACGAAAGTAGATCCCCGGCGTCAGGGAGGGCCGTCCATACTTGGCCGCATAGAACTTCGCACACCGACCCTCCACGAACTCGTCGAAGTGCTCGGCCTCCAGCAACTCATTCAGCTTCTGGTAGAAGGGATGTCCCGGCGCTGCGGCCAACTCCGTGTGCGCGATCCATATCCCCTCTTGCTTCTCCCGCTGCTTGCGCGTGCCCATCGCCATACCGTGATTCTACGAAGAGATTGTGTGGATACTTCAGATGTTTTTTGCTTACGAATCTAGACTTGCACCACGGGCTGTTAGCGGTCATTTCAACCTGGCATATTCGGCTTTGGCTTCGATGTAGATGGGAACATCGGGGTCAGCATACTTCCAGAGGGTTAGGAAGTCCTGATATGCAGCACGGGCTTTGGCCGAGTCCCCTTGCTCGACGTAAGCGCGAGCCAGACCGAGGCGAGCCAGCGCTCCCCAGGGGAAGTTCCCCACCAGGCCGTAGTGGTCGATGAACTTTTGAAATTCCGCCGCTGCTGCCTTGCCGTCGCGCAGCCTGAGATAGGCTTCTCCCCGCAAATAGGCTGGGAGCAGATAGCCTGCGTCACCCAGTTCTATCCCGCTCGTCACCCGCAACCATTCGATCGCCTGCTCCGGATTGCCGCGTTGCAAAGCGACAGCCGCTCGGATCGACGGCAGCCGATACCTCTGCACCAGAGTGTCCAGCGGAAATGCCGTGTCGAGTTCCTTCGCCAACCTCTCGGCCTCCGCCGTATCGCCTGCCCGAGCCAAAGCCAGTGCCGCCATAGCCCGGACGTCGCGGTTCGGGGCCAGCTTCATCGCTGCGTTGGCGTCGGCCCGCACCTGCTCCTGGTTGCCTAGCTCCACTTCGCGAAGCGCCGCGCCCACTTGATACCCTGCGGCCGTCTCCTTGGCATCGTTGCGCTGGGCTGAATCCATCGCCCGCCGCGTCAACTCGCTTGCGTCTTTCCACTTCCCGTGCCATGCCTCGGTGTCCGCTTGCGCAGCCAGCAGGACATCCTCTGTACCGGGTTTTCCCATAGCAGCCGCTGCAAACTGCGCCATCCGGGCCGTGTCGCCCTTTAGAAAAGCCAGCAGATAGCGATTCTCAATGAGGGACTCGCCCTCCAACTTGTGCTCTTCAGCCTGCTTGTACACCGCCTCTGCATCATCCAGTCGGTTAAGAGTTACATAGCCGTTGCCGAGGTTGGTGTAGTTGATCTCGTCGTTCGGCTCCGCACGCATTGCTTCGCGGTCTTGCTTGAATGCCTTTTCCAGATCTCCCAGGTTGCTATAAATGAATGCCAGGTTTGCGTAAGGCAGATAATCTCTAGGGTAGATCTGATGCCATTGTTCGTAGGTCTGCGCCGCCTTGTCCAGCTCTCCGGTTGCAGTCAGATAGTAGTATCCCTCGATGGAGAGCCGTTCCCGTTCGCTCAGCTTCTCCCGCAGATCGTATGCCTTGTGTACATTCTCCTGCGCCTTCCCGACTTCTTGGAGGTTGTTGTAGCTTCCTGCAATGGCGTTGTAGGCGACGGCAAAATTTGGGTCCAGTTCTACCGCTCGCTTTAGCAAAGGCAGAGCAGCTGTATCCCCTCTCAGGCGGCTCGTCTTGAGGCCCAGGCTGTAAGCTTTCAACGCCTCCAGCGATGGTGTGGTTGCCTGGGCCAGCGGTGTCGAGTACTTTTCCACTGAGCTGAGCGATTCTCCCAGCTTGCGGCGCACACTGATGGCCGCGGCGTCCAGGGTCTTCAGCACCGCTTCCTTATTCGCCGCCTGCTCCTGCGCTTCGGCCAGCACGTCGCCGTTATTGCAGTCCACTACCTGCAAGCCAATCACGTACTGGCTGCCCAAGCGGGCAATCGATCCATTCAGCATCGCCGTGCTGGAGGTGCGCAAGCACACCTCGCGGGTAACCTCCGGCGTCAGCCGCGCCCCGGCGGCGCGCCCCATCAGCTTCAGGGTTGCATTCACCTTACTGTCCGGCACCAGGTAGAGAAAAGGCGATTGCTCCATCTGTATTTTGAGTCCCTGCTTCAGTGTGTCGTCGAAGACCGCGTCGCCGGCATTGTTATCGAAGTCTGCGAGGACGAGGCTGTCTTTATCGGTAAACTTGGGCGTCCGATGGGAGACAAAATAGCCCACCGCACTTGCAGCTACGACGACGACCGCAGCCGCGGCAAGCCATCGCCGCCAAACCTTATTGCGCGGGCGAACGATGGCTTCATCTATCCGCGCAGCATCTGGAGCCAACTCTGCGTCCGATGCCGCTTCCGCCAACGGCGCTTCCATTCCATTACGAGAAAACACCGGAACATAGGTGCCTCTGGGCAAGTCAATGTGGATCGGGTCGTGCTTTCCTGGATTTTGGTAGTACTCTGCCAGGCGCACACGCAGCCGCCGGGCTTCGGCGCGAACGATGGGGTCGGTCCCGGGATCGTAGTCGTCGCGGCGCTCGAATACCTCCACGCCGATCAGATATTCCTTGATAGCTTCCGCTTCGCCGGATAGGACCTTGCAAACAACGAATTCCAGGAACTGGCGATGGCGAGGCGCCTTGCTAAAGCTCGGGGAAGACAGAATTCGTCGAAGCTCAGCCTTAACTTCTGTGGCCGGGATAGTCCCTTCCTGCATGGACCGTCACCTTTCACTTGCCTTTCATGATGGGCAGCCAGATTCGGTCAGGTAGGCGGCAAGTATAGCCACATTTTGACACGCCAGCAATGGCAAATTAAGTCAATCACTTAGCGGCGATGCTACCGTAGCGCTCCCCATGCTACCGAATGCTACTTAATCGACGGCGGAGTTTGGTCCAAAATCCACCTGATGACACGCTGCCAACTCGCCTTAGTCGTATCGGGAGTAAAACAGCGCAGCGAAAAACCTGTCAGTAGCGCGTCACACGTTTGATCGCCATCGGGGTGCCGGGTTTGTTCCAAAGCCTGAATTGCAGGCCAAAGGAGGAAAAATCATGATGACGAAGCGTTCCGTTTCAATCGCCGCCCTTGTCGCCCTGGTTGTCTGCTCGGCGGCCCTCACCCAAGCTCAGCAGGAGTATCCAAAGGTTGAAGTATTCGGAGGGTATTCCCTGGAGTATCTTGGGCTCCCCGATAACGAGCTGAATCAACTAAAGATGGGCCTTGAAGACCTGGGTGCAACCAGCTTTTCCTCATCGAAGTGGCTGAAGGCGGGGGTTACAGGCTCATTTACCTACAATGTCGCCAAGTCCTTGGGCATCGAGGCGGATGCTCGCTGGAATCGCGGCACCATTATCAATACCAACATTGCGGGCGTTGCCGCGAGTGCAAGGTTCACGGATGTTCCGGTTCTGTTTGGTCCTCGCTTTGCGTTCCGAGGCAGTAACGCCGTCACCCCATTTGTCCACGTGCTGTTTGGATTAGACCACGCCTCAATTAGCGGCACCGGCTCTGCCGGTGGGCAAAAGGTCTCGGTCGGCGGGCCCAGCAGCAACGGCTTTGGGCTGGCAGCCGGTGGCGGACTCGACGTGAAGGTGAGCAAGGTCCTCGCCATTCGCGTGATCCAGGCCGACTATTATTATTCGCGCCCCTATTCCACAAACCTTAACAATTTTGACCTCGCCTTTGGCGCCGTCTTTCGCTTTGGCGGCCAGTAGCGAGCAGGTAGTTTGCGTCCTAGTACCAGCTGAGCTCTCGGAAGCGTTCTCGACGATCCAGCGAGGCAGAAAGAGACTATTAGCTTGGAACCATGAAAGGAGCAGCTCATGCGTTTTGTTTGGGCGATTGCCGCAGTAGCGATTCTCTTGATTCCGTCGTCGGCCCATGCGCAGGATTCCGCAAGGTCCCATGCCGATGAGGTGCGGGTCAACGTCTATCGCTACAAACAGTATCTGGGCAGTGGTCTACGGCCGTCGATTTACGTCGATGAGAGAGACGTGGCGCGGCTGCAAAATGGACGCTATGTAGTTTTGGCGTTGCAGCCGGGCAAACACTCGTTCAGGTCCAATGATAAGCAGTCGCAGATTGAGTTAGACGGAAAAGCAGGACAGGAGTATTACATCCGAATCGACATCGCAACGGGATATTGGAAAGGTCATGGCCGCCTCACCCTGGTTCAACCCGAGCAGGGGGTGGGCGAGATCAAGGAGATGAAGCCGGTAGATGGCGGGATGATTAAAGACCGCGAGTTTCTCGCAGCCGATTTCGTGCCGGCTAAGTGAGAACAACCTGTGCTCGATCGCCGTTCGCCTGTTCAAGTGACGGCGACCGGACCTACGTCGCTTTACAACTTTACGGGCGGCAGCGACGGAGGAAATCCAATTAGTAACGTGTCAATGGACACCAGCTGCGCCAAAACCTAACCGTACTCCCAGAAAGTGGAACAGCGTGGTTAGAAGAAAACAACTCCGGGGAACCCGAACACATTTTCCAGAAAGGTGGAACTTACAAATGAAGAGAATTATTTCTATTTCCCTCATGATCCTCGCGACATTCAGCTTCAGCTTCGCGGACGACGTGGCTTTTCGCGGCGTGAAGGTGGCCGACGCAAAAGGGAAACAGGCGGATGCCAGCCTGATCTTCAGTGACACCAACAAGGACATCGTCGTGCGGGTCGCCGACCGTGACTTCGTGACCATCCCCGATGACCAGCTCGACAAGTTCTCTTACGAGTACACCAAGAAGCACCGCGTCACCGAGGGCGCCATCGTGATGGTGGCATCGTTGGGGGCTGGCGCCATCGTCATGCTGACCAAGTCCAAGAGCCATTGGCTCTATATCGATTACCACGACCAGAACGTCCCCAAGACATTGGTTCTTCGCATGGAGAAGGGCGAGTACAAGAAGATTATCGCAGCGGTGCAAACCCATACCGGCAAGGAAGTGCAGTTCATGGGCGACGCCGGCAAGAAGACGAAGAAAGCATAAGCAACAAAGCCAGCGGCAATCACCGGCAACGCTCCCAAGGTCACGGGTGAAGCTCGCTCCCGCCTGGACAGTGAGTCCGTCGCGGCAGCGGTGGAACTAGCCCTCAACGTTCGAAAGGAGAATGACAATGAGCAGCTACGAACAACATCGGATCCGGATGAGCGAAATCAACCACGGAAGGAGCAGCACGGCTGTCATCGTTTCTTCGTTTTTGGCCATGCTGTTTTTCCTTACGATGACAGCGAACAGTTGTTGGGCACAGAGTTACGACCCGGCGGCCGCCTTTGAACAGGGGTTCATCAATCAAACAAACCCCAACGGCGTGTGGTCCTACGGTTGGTCGACCAGCTTTACGACTCCAATTACGCTCTATGATCAGACAGCGCAACCCGGCATTAACGGACCGGATGCACAGTACTGGATATCCTCGACGATTAACTACGGCGAATCGCCCTCCGCGGAGTACAACGATGGCCCCGCCTATGATGACGGAAATATTGATTTCCTTCCAGACGAGTTCTTGCTCGTAAGCGGGATTGCCGGGGAATATTCTAACCTCGTCTTTACCGCTCCCAGCGACGGCATGTATTCGATAACCGGTAATTGGCGGGGTTGCCAGTACGGGATCGGAGTTGTGGTGGGCATTGTGGTCAATGGCAACGTCATCTTCAGCTCAACAGTGTCACAGGAAGGCCAAGTCGTACCTTTCGGTACCGTGCTTAACCTGACCGCTGGCCAGACGGTGATCTTTTCCGTCGGCCCGAACGGTGGATTGCAGAACACCGGCCTCGCATTAACCATTACTAATCAGACCGGTAGTTTTAGCGTCCTTCACAACTTCACCGGTGAATCGGACGGCGCTAACCCCACCGCTGGCTTGACCGCAAACATGGCCGGGAATGTGTTGTATGGCACAGCGCTTAATGGTGGTCACGGATATGGAACGGTCTACCAGCTAAAGCAACGCGGATCCGGATGGCTCTTTAATCCCCTCTACAGCTTTGCCGGGGGGAATGACGGTGCTGGCCCCGGCTTCAATGGCGGAGCGCTAACCATCGGGCCGAATGGAAGCATCTACGGAACAACGAACGGAGGGGGGAACAGCAACTGTGATGGCGGCGGCGCTCCGTACCCGGGCTGCGGAACCGTCTTTAACGTGCATCCCCCAGCGACGGTTTGTATTACGGCACTCTGCCCCTGGGATAACACCGTGCTTTACCGCTTCAGCGGAGGCCCCAGCGACGGCTATAACCCTGAGGGCGCTTTGCTCTTCAGTTCAGGCAACATCTATGGCACGACAATATACGGCGGCACCTACGGCCCCGGAACTCTCTTTGAGCTGACGCCCTCGGGCAGCGGCTGGACGGAAAGCGTCCTTTACAACTTTGACGCCGCTGGGCAGTACCCAGTTAGCGGCGTCATCATGGATAACTCCGGCAACGTCTATGGCACAACCTATGGGGCGGCTCGGATGGGGTGGGCACGGCCTTTCAACTGGCGCCCTCCAACGGCGGACTGACGGAGAATACGCTCTGGAGTTTTCAGGATGGAAATGATGGAGGTCTGCCCGTCGGTGCCGGTCTGTTGTTCGACTCGTCCCGCAACCTATACGGCGCTGCGCCTGCCGCCGGTGCAGCGGGCGGCGGCACGGTATTCGAATTGTCGCCCCTCGGCAGTTGGAACATGCTCACCCCACTCTACAGCTTTTCGGGAGCCTCAGAGAACGGAAACGGGTGCGGACCGTGGGGCCCGCTTGCGATGAACGCAGGTAGTCTCTATGGCACAACGTATTGCGACGGCGCCTATGGGTACGGCAACGTCTTCGAGCTGACACCCTCCGGCAATACTTGGATCTACAGCGACCTTCACGACTTTACTGGCGGCGACGACGGGGGAAATCCGATTAGTAACGTGTCATTCGACACTAGCGGCAAGCTCTACGGCACCGCCTCTGCTGGCGGCACACAGAACGTCGGTGTTGTCTGGGAGATTACGCCGTAAGGTGGTTTGCCCATGAGTTGCGGATTGTGTGCTTCACGATGGGCTCCGAAGCCCATCGTGAAGTTCGCATTCGCCCCTGGAATCTTCAGCCACAGCACATCAGGTTGGATTCTGATGTCTTCTTCCCACCTCGGCTCCGCACTCCCCAGCATGTATGGAACACGCCCGGTACTACTTGCGATTCGCAGCGATTTCGAGACTTACGCCAGCCTCCCAAAATACCCGTCGCTTCTTATCGAACGCAGCTGGTTACGAGGCGCTTCGGCCCGCCCTCCCGGATGTGCTCTGGGCACTCGGCAACCATCAGCTTGAAGTTCTCGATGAAGCGGGCCGCGAGGGCGTCGTACTTGTTGAAATACTCTTCCCGGCTGGGCCAGGTATTTGCCGGATCGAGAATCTGCGCCGGCACGCCGTCGCATTCGACAGGCACTTCGAAGCCGAAAACCGGGTCTTTCCTGTACTCGACCTGCAGCAAAGAACCGCTCAGCGCCGCATTCAATAAAGCGCGGGTGTGCCGGATGCTGATGCGCTTGCCGATTCCAAATGGCCCGCCCGTCCAGCCGGTGTTTACCAGCCACACGTTGGCCCCATGCTTCTTGATCTTGTCCCTTAGCAACTCCGCATACGCAAGCGGATGATGCACCATGAAGGGCCCGCCAAAACATGTGCTGAAAGTAATTTCCGGTTCCGTGCCCAGGCCGATTTCAGTGCCTGCGATCTTGCTGGTGTAGCCGGAAATGAAGTGATAGATGGCCTGATCGGGACTCAGCTTCGAAATCGGAGGCATCACGCCCGAGGCGTCACAGGTCAGGAATATGACGTTCTTCGGATGCCCCGCCCGTTTTTCAGGCAGGCAGTTGGCGATATAAGAAAGCGGATAAGCGGCCCGTGTGTTCTCCGTTACGGTGTAGTCGTTCAAGTCGAGATGACGCGAGAGTGGGTCGAAGGTTACGTTCTCCAGCACGGTGCCGAACATCCGCGTGCACGCATAGATTTGGGGCTCGGCTTCCGGCGAGAGGTGAATGACCTTGGCATAACAGCCGTCTTCGAAGTTGAATACTCCGTTATCGCTCCAGCCGTGTTCGTCATCCCCTATCAGGCGGCGCTTGGGATCGGCGGAAAGCGTGGTCTTGCCCGTCCCTGAGAGCCCAAAGAAGATCGCAACGTCACCCTCATCGCCCACATTGGCCGAGCAGTGCATGGAGAGCACGCCTTGCAGCGGCAAGAGGAAGTTCAGCACCGTAAAAATGGTTTTCTTGATCTCGCCGGCGTAATTGGTACCTCCGATGATAGCCAGGCGCTCGCGGAAATTGATGATGATGAAGGTTTCCGTCCGTGTGCTATCCACCATCGGCGACGCCAGGAACGACGGCGCGGCGATCACCGTGAACTCCGGCACGTGCCGTTGCAAGGCGTCGTGGCTATGGATCTTGGAAAACATGGTGCGCGCAAACAGGCTGTGCCATGCCTTTTGCGTGATGATGCGGATCGGGAGCCGGTACTCCTCGTCGGCACCCGCGTAGCAATCCTGCACAAATACGTCGCGACCCTGGAGGTATCCTTGCAGGCGTGCCAGCAGCGAACTGAAACTCTCGCTGGTAAACGGCCGGTTATAGGTCCCCCACCAGATCTTGTCTTCGGTGAATTGTTCGCGTACCACGAATTTGTCAGCCGCCGCCCGGGCGGTGTGTTTGCCGGTGTCGACCACCAGAGGCCCCAGGTGCGACAAGCTGCCTTCGGAGCGGAAAATGCTTTCCTCATACAGCGCCGGAGTCGGCAGATTCCAGTAGACCCGCCGGAGGTTCACCAGCCCATGGTTCTGCAAGCCATAGCTGCTGGCCAGCTTTCCGGCCTGCTTGACTGCGGGAGATTGGACATCGAGATAGATGTTCATACCCACTCCCTCACCAGCTTGTGATCGCCTAAATACAGTTCATTCGGCGAGTTCGGATCCAGCGCCCACTTGATGCGATCCAGGCCCTCGGTGATGTCCTTCATGGTTCCACAGTAGCTAAGGCGCAGATGCCCATCGAAGCCGAATTCTCTGCCCGGCACGGTGACCACGCGTACGGTGTCGAGCAGCATCTGGCTCAGCTTCTGCGAGTCCTTCATGTAAGCGCTGAAGTCGGGGAAGCAATAGAACGTTCCGTCAGGCACGTGCAGTTTCACGCCCTCGAAAGCCCGCAGGCGCTCCACCATGACATTGCGATTATTTTCCAGCGTCACCCGTAGGCTCTCAATGGACGACTGCACGCCGTTGAGCGCGCCCACCGCCGCCCACTGTCCCGGCGAAGACGGCCCCGAAGTCTGCTGCGACTGAATGGTTGCCATGGCTTCGATCAAGTGTTTGTTGCCGATGGCCCAGCCGATGCGGAAACCCGTCATGGCATACATCTTCGAAACGCCATTGATCACCACCAGCTTCGATTCCTCGATCGGCTCCGTCATGAAGTCATAGCAAATCGGCGCACTCTTGCCGTCGAACACCAGCCGGTTGTAGATATCGTCCATGATGAGATAGAGACCTTTGCTCTCGCAAAACTCGACCATCTCCTGGACGAAGTCCTTCGAATACATCGCTCCGCAAGGATTATTGGGACTATTCAGAATAATTGCCTTGGTATAGGAATTAACCATGCTGACGATCTCGTCTACGGTAGGGGTGAAGCTTCCATCCTCAGCCGTGACAGGAACAGGAACACCACCAGCCAGCTTCACCATCTCTGGATAACTCACCCAGTACGGCGCCGGGAAGATCACTTCTTCCTTGGGGTCGAGGATGGCGTGAAGCAGTACCATGAGCGCCTGCTTGGCGCCTCCCGAGGCGATCACATTTCCCGCCGACACAATCTTGCGGTAGTGCTCTTCCGTATAGCGAATGATGGCTTTCTTCAGCGCGGGAATTCCGTCGGGCGGCGTGTACCGGATTTCTCCCGTGTTCAGCAGCGACGAGCAGTTAATCACCGCATCCAGGGGGGCTTTGCTCTTGGGTTCGCCGCCTCCCAAATGAATGACCGGCTCTCCTTTTTCGCGGAGCAGAGCGGCCGTTTCGTTCAGTTTGAGAGTCGCCGACTCACGGATATCTCGAGCGAGCTGACTAAGACTCATGACGCTTACCTACCCTCCTTATGCCTACTAAAATCCTGACATCTCACGGCGATCAGGGCACGGCCGATCCGTGTGCCTCTTAGCAGCGATAGGGAACCTCGAAGCATTCCGCATCGGCTCTTTCAAGTTCTTCCTCCTTCACCATCGCCTCTTGGAACATCTCGTCAGATGGTACGGGGTAGTTGAGCCAGTCATAGAGGAAGACGCGTGACTGTTGCGCTGGCAAATCACGGACATCGCGGACGCACTCATCGCCTGGCCGCCCGGTAGCTGGGTCAATCACGATCACGTCTAGGGGCGGCAGAAGATGTTGCTTGCAGTAACAATGGATATACTGCAAGACGCTGCCGGCCGTTTCAGGAAACTCCATCATCTGCGACAGAAGCGAATAGCTGACAACTTTCTGTTCCCCTGCTGCAAACGCCAGTACCGACCAAAATTGCTGCGCGCGCTGCTCCAGTCTCATGAGGAGCCCTCCTCGTGCATCAGAAAATCGGATGTGAGTTGTCGGAGGCCCGCTCGCCGAGCTCGAGGGCTCCAACCAGAAGTTACAGGCTATGTCCGGCCACACCCCCTGTCAGTGAGCGTTATCACCGAGGGGCGTGTCGCGGCAGGCCTATGCAATACACTTGTACCCTCAGTTCCTTCTGAGTTGGGTAAGCGGCCCGGGAGACCGGCCCAATTCCTAAGGAAACCGTGATTAAGTCATGGCTTTGAAGGGGACGGCCTTCAGGCCGTCCGTATTTGCCCGATATTAAGCTGGGCTTTAGAGACTGTGTCGCGACTGACGAAGAAATTTGTGGGTGGAATAAACGCCGGAAATAGGGATCAAAACAGCCGCGCAGCGGCGCGATGGGTTTAGGCGTGGGCGTAAGCCCACGCTCGAAGTGGGAAGAAATGCCAGCCGCAGAGCGGCGACACCGGGCTGCGACACAGTCTCTTTAGCCCCTGAGGGAACTCCGGCCAGCTTAATCGGATCTTTCCTAATCTGCATGCGGCTTCGAAAACAAAGCGGACCTGCTGGAGAGCTCGACGGTCACATGACTCTGTGGGTCCTGGCGCTGACCCTGGGGGCAGCGGCCTTGCGTTTGTTCCACCTGGGGCTTAAGAGCTTCTGGGCCGACGAGGCCGTCAGCATCACCCTGGCCCAATATCGGTGGGCGGATTTCCGGTATTCCCTGACGCACAACGAAGCCAATATGGCGCTGTATTACGTGCTTCTGCGCATCTGGAGCCAGATGAGCGACGGTCCCTGGTTTGTCAGGCTGCTCTCCGTGCTGGCTGGTGTCGCAACGGTTCCTGCCATCTATTTCGCCGGCAAGGCTCTGTTTTCGCGGCGGGTTGGAGTCATTGCAGCCTTGCTGCTTGGGTTGAACATCTTCCACATCAGATATTCACAAGAGGCCCGAAGCTATAGCTTGGCCGTTCTGCTGGTGACGTGCTCCTCCCTGTTTTTTGTGCGGAACATCAAAAGCCAGGGGCGCGCAGCGGGAGTGTTGTATGTTCTGTCATCGGCGGCGGCGCTGTACGCACACTTTTTTGCTGCCCTGGTTTTGCTGGCGCAATTTGTCTCATGGATGTTACTACCGCCTCGGCTCCGCACCTGGAACTACGTACGCTACCTGATTGCAATCGCGGTCATTGGGCTTCCGCTATTGCTCTTCGTTGCGTTTCGCGGAGGGTCCCATCTCGACTGGCTATCCCATCCCACAACCAAGGACGTTTATCGCCTGTTCACCGATCTCAGCGGCAACGGCGTAATTCTTGTCATATTTATATTGTCCATTGCCCTGGCTACGCGAGAATCGTGGTTGCAGTGGAAGCATCATAGAGAATCCTCCGAGGCGTGGGCCTTCGTTTTCGTCGCCTTGTGGCTACTGCTTCCGGTTCTGGTAACGCTGGTTGTGTCACATTGGAAGCCGATTTTCTTCGCCCGCTTCCTGCTCGTCTGCCTGCCAGCTTCGCTGCTTCTGTTTGCCCAGGGTCTGGCTTTAATCCGCCCTAATTGGCTCAGGCTGGCGGCGCTAGTGGTTCTGGGGTGTGCTTCGCTGATTGGTCTGAGGAAGTTTTA
Organism: uncultured Acidobacteriaceae bacterium; assembly: GCA_963789245.1. Taxonomy (GTDB): domain Bacteria; phylum Acidobacteriota; class Terriglobia; order Terriglobales; family Acidobacteriaceae; genus Bog-257. The sequence goes on from CAWBKE010000014.1 coordinate 122,362, forward strand.
TCGGCAGCCTGGACAGGAAGACTGGAAGGGCGCGATCAGTTATCTCGCCCAAAATGCTCGTCCGGGCGATGGATTGATCTTTGCGAACCCGTATTGCCGTTTCCCGTTTGATTACAACCTGCGCATGTCGGGGACCCGGTTGCCACCCCTGCAGATGGATCCCGGTGGATCGGGTGCAGCCCGCGACTTCGCCCCGCGAGCTCAACACCTATGGGTCCTCTGCGGTAGTGAGGGTCTCGCGAAGGGAAGCGTCAGTCCAAGGGAAATGGCCGGGTTTTACTTAAAGCAGACGCAGCGCTTCCACGGAGCCAACATACAGGAGTTTGAACCGGTACCATTGCCGATCGACTCATCAAAGGCGCCTTGAATTCGTCGTTCCCCAGGTCATTGAATGTCCATCGCCCAAACTCCCTTGCGGCTGCGGGACGTTAGATGGTAAACCTGTCTCCAACGGAATTCTGCCTGCAGCAGGTATTGATCCCGCAATCAGGCAGCAGCGAATCCTATCCAGATTTGAGGATGCTATGACGATACGCAAGTGGTTAGTGGCATCAGTAGCAGTTGCCAGCGTCGTATTCAGCGCCGTCGGCGCTCAGGCGCAATGGGTGATGGTGGCTCGGGCGGTCTCGGGACGTATCCAGCAGATGTCCAACAAGCCCGCGAACGGACCCGGCTACGATGTCGCCACCGTCGTCCTCGCAGCCAATGCCGATAAGGTCTATCAGACCGCGGTGAAGTCGTTGCAGTCTCACACCGACATAACCATCACCGGCAACGACGCGAAGAAACGGGAAGTGATGTTCGCCAAGGGTGCACAGGTAGCGAGCATGCAGGCCACTCCGCTCGGCGAGAAGCTGACCCAACTGGTGATTGCTTCCAACCTCACAGACACGCAGACCAGCTCGACTTCTCTGGTAGTGCAGGGAGTGCTGCACGTCTGCAAAGAGCTGAACGTCGTGTGCACGCTCGAGGGCCAGTGAAGGCCGGCGGTCCGCGCGCCTTCACTTTCCATCACTCTGAAACCGGACAAAACTCCGTTGCCTACTGCGACAGCTTGCTGTAGTTGGTATTCGTCGTGGTTACGCTGATCTGCTTGGACGGAGCATTCAGAACGGTTTGCGCCGCATAATTGGTCCCGTCAGGCAAGGAAGCAAACTGCACGGCCAGAGTTATTGGGTCCTTGGCATCACCCAGATAGGTACTGACGTTGACGGTCTGGATCTTCCTGGTCGCCGTGTCGAACGCAATCGTCATCTGATCGCCGGGCTGGGCGTAGTTCTTAAAGACCAGTTGGGCAGCGCCTCCGCCGGGCACGATCGAGACATTGTGCGCCTGGAAGGCCTTCTGCATGAGTTGCGCCTCGGGAGGAACGTACATGCTGATGACCGCCTTCACCTGCTGCATGTAATCCTGCATCTCCTCAGTCTTTTTCTCGATGACCCGCTGCTTCAGCCGTCCCTGGCGGCCGCTTTGCTGTTGGGCCTGTTGTTCGCCGATGGGGACCTTCTGGATCTGCCCGTTGGGACCGTAGCTGCACAGGTTCGACTTCGACGGCTTCTGGTCGCCCTTCAGGGTGAGCGTCTGGGTTTCCACCCACTGGTACTGATGCAGCTTCTGCTTGTTTTCCGCGGCGGACTGCTTTAAGGCAGCGAGTTTCTGCTGAAGTCCTCCGCCGCCCTGACCACCACCCATTTGCGCAAGAGCTGGAGCCGCCAGCAGTGCGGCGATCAATAGAATTCCGCAGTCCAACTTCAACCGACTTACCATTCTCATCGTTGTCTCCAGTACGCCTTGGGCGCGTTTCAGATTTAGGTTCGCGACTAATCGCCAGAGGCCGCAGTCGCAGGGGAAGAACTCGCTGGCGCCAGTGCATTTGACTCGACGCCGTCCTTCTCAGGACCCCATACAAGTATCTTCAAGTCCAGCACAAATATCGAGTACAGCACCGGGACCATCAGCAAGGTTATAAAAGTTGCCACCGTCAGTCCACCAATTTGTGCATAGCACAACGGCTGCCAAAGCGGGCCGCCATGCATGGCCAGGGGAAAGAGCGCCAGAACAGTGGCGCCGACGGTTATCATCACCGGGCGCAAACGAATGATACCAGCATCGATCACCGCCTCTTCAAAGGGCTCTCCTTTGGCGTGCATCTCCTCAATGAAGTCGAAGAGCACGATCACGTGGCTGACGATGACGCCGATCAGGCTGGCGATGCCGAGAAACGCCATGAAGCCGAACGAAGTATGCATCACCCACAACCCGTAGATGGCGCCCGCGACTCCGTACGGCGCAGCCGCAAACACCAGCAGCGGCTTAATGGCGTTGTTAAATTGGAAGAGAAGCGCCAGGTAAATCGTCAACACCGAAATGAGCAGCACCACGGTCAGGTTGCGGAAGCCGTCCTGTTGCTTGTTGTACTCGCCGCCAATCGTGACCCGGTAACCCGGCGGCATGGTCTTCTCGAACTCCTTCAGCTTGGGGATGACGGCGTTCGTGATCTCCGATGCCAGATGACCGGGAGCAGGGAAAGCGTAGATCGACATCTCGCGGAAATGATCGATGCGGACGATGCGGTTCGTCGTCATGCTGTTCTGGATGTCGGAGATTTGTACCAGCGGAATCTTGGTGTTGTCCTGCGACGATTGCGAATAAACGTAAAGGTTCTGAATGTCTGACAGTCGCGATCGCTCGTTCATCTGCAAGCGAGCAACGACGGGAATATTCCTGTCGCCGTCCTGCAAGGTGGTGACGGTGGTGCCGCTCATGGCGCTGGTGGCCGAGTTCGCCACATCCAGGTTCGTGATTCCGGCGAGATTGGCGCGATCGGGATTGACCTGGAGCGTCACTTGAAAGCTTTCCCTCTGCCACTCATTGCGAACCCGCCGGGCCTCGACCGCGGAGCGCACAATGTCCTCCACCTGCGCAGCGATCTTGCGCATCTCCGCAATGTCCTCGACACTCCGCGAGGAACTCACGTCCGCGTCGCTGACCACGCGAATCTCCACCGGGTAGTTGATGGGATTGGTTTGCAATTGGCGGTAATCGCAGCGCACGCCCGGCAACTTCGCGCTAAGCACGGGCTGCACCTGATCGACAAACTTCGGAGTGATGTCCTTGTCCGTCAATTGCACCAGGACTTGCGCGTAATTCAGTTGCTTGGGCTGTGGCGAGACGGAAAACCAGAATCGCGGGCTCCCTCCGCCTACCCAGGTCGTAACGTAGCGCAAAATCTGCGAAGGCGAACCATCCTTCTCCGGATGCTGCTTGCCCCAGTCATCGGCTTGCTGGCGAATGACCTGTTCCACTTGTTGCGCTGCCGTGTTCGTGGCATCGAAGTTGGCATCGTTCGGCAGCCAGACATCGACGTAGGACCAGTACTGCACATCGTCGGGAAAGAACGATGTCCTCAACTGCGAAAACAGAAATCCTCCCAGCACCAGGAAGGCCAGCGAGCCGATCGCTACCTTCCAGCGATGCTCGATGGCAAACTTGGCGACCGCCGCATAACTGCCGGTGAAACCCTTAGTACGCCGCTCTTCGATCGGCGGCTCCGGTTTGTCTGGCCGCAGCAGGTAGTAACCCAGCAGCGGGATGAACGTCATGGAAGCCAGCCGCGAAGCGACCAGCGCGACCGTCATCACGATCGGCAGGCTGTAGATAAATTCGCCGGTAGTGCCGGTGATCATCAGGAACGGAAGGTACGCGACGATGTTGGTCAGCGTGGCGTACATGATCGCGGTAGCGATCTTCGTCGGGCCAAGCCACGGCGCGATGATGCGAGGATGACCCTCGGCCAGCATTCGCTTGATGGAATCGCCGGCCACCACGGGATCGTCCACCAGCAATCCCAACGCAATGATCAGCGACGCCACGGATACCTGCTGGATGTCGATGCCGAGCATGTAAATGGTGCCGAACGTCATGGCCAGCGTGATCGGGATCGAAATGGCCATCAGCACCGCCGAGCGCCACTCCCAGAAGCCGATCAGCGAGACGATGACCACCAGCCCAATCGCCTCGTAAAGCGCGTCCATAAACAGATCGATCTGTTCCTTCACCTGCAGCGGCTGGCTGGAGGTGGGAACGATGACCAGGTCGTCCGGCAAATATGGTTTCAGGCTGTCGAGCTTCTGGTTGACATGCTTGCCGAACAGGTCAATCTGCTGGCCCGAGCGCATGTTGATCCCGAGCGAAATCGCGCGGCTGCGCTCCCAGTTCCCGCCGGCATCGCGCCACGTCAGGTAATTCAAAAAGGTCGGAGGACTCTGGTAGGTGCGCGAGATATCGACCAGGTCGCGGAGGTAGACCGGGCTATTCGACGATGAAACTCCGACGATGACGTTGCCGATGGCGGACGCATCGGGAAACAAGCCGGAAGGATTGATAACCAGGTCCTGCGGGCCCACCTCAAGCGAGCCGGCCGGCAGCGTGATGTTCTGCGCGTTCAGGACGTCTTTCAGTTTGGAAGGATCGTATCCGTACTGCGCCAGTCGTTGCTGCGAGTAGTTGAGGTAGATCTGCTCCTGGAGCACGCCCGACCGTGTGATCGTCGACGTCTCCGGCACGCCTTGCAGTGTCCGTTGGATCAGGTCAGTGTAGTTGTCGAGCTGGCGGTAAGAATATTTCGCACCCGCAACTTTGACGAGCTGCGCGTCGGTGTCGGCTGGGTTGCGGATAATGGCCGGCCGCCAGGCGTCGGGATAAAGTTCGGAGCGCTGAAGGTTGTTCTTGATCAGTTGCTCGCCGCGCTGGCGAATGGTCTCGTCATCGAAAGTGGTACTGGCATCAAGCCCCACGTAGCCGGGGCCATCGAAGAAGTGTAGGTCCCTGAGGGTGCCGTCGCGCTCGGCAATGTTGGCGATGTTTTCGAAGTTGTCGCGCACCGGGCCCGCGGCAACCGACAGAGGAAAGGCATAAATGATGCTGACTCGCGGCTGCGGCGAATTCCGGGGCAGCTCGCTCCGCGTCTGCTCGATGGCCTTGCGGATGGCGATGGCGCGCAGCGCGACCTCAGTGGGCGTGACGATGGGGCTCGCGACCGTGAGCATCAGCGCGGCCGTGTCGCCAAAGTTGCTGTTGAACTGGATGGGCCCAGCGCCACGCGGCAACTGCAGTTGGTTCATCTTCAGGTTAATGTCACTGAATTCCTTCTGCTTGTCCCTGACGTTGTCGTCGAGCTGGATATAAACCACCGACAGCCCGGGAAAGCTGAGCGAGCGAATACCGAAGTTGGATGGACTGGGTGGTTTGATAGTGGTGTTTTGCGCGGCCGCCTGCTCCATGGGCCGGGTAACAAGTTGCTCGACTTGCTCGGCCGTGGCGCCCGGCCACTGGCACTGTGCCGCCGCGACTCGGACAGGGATGTCCGGGTCCTTGCGCTTGGGCATGTTGTGGTAGCCATACCAACCCCAAACGAAGGTCGCCACCAGCAGGATCAGGCCAACCTGACGGTGCTCGGTGAAGAAGCGGGCAGTGTTGTGCGTGGTCGCGATGATCTCAGCGTCGGACTTGTGGTGGGTCGTCATTGCGCGTCTTCGAATCTCGCGATCGGCACCTGGTGTCGCCAGGGTGGAGCACCGCTTCAGCGGTGCAGTTCAAGGCCCCGAACGTGAGCGGCTTTAGCCGCTGAGGTAACGGTCCTCAGGGCCTAAAGGCCGACTCCTTGCCGCCCTTAACGGCACGGCTGAAGCCGTGCCCCTTCAAATCACACCTCCCGCCGGAATGCTCTCTTTCATGGAATAATTCTCACTTCGTCGCCATTCTTGATCATGTTTGTTCCCGACGTTACGACGCGATCGCCAATGTTTACTCCGCTGCGAACCGCGATCATGTTCCCGTAAGTGTTGCCCAGCGTCACATCCTGCGTGTGCACCTTCGCCTTGTCGCCCGTACCCTCGGTTACGAACACCGCAAAGCCATTCAGATTCGAGGGGCTGCGCACGACCGCTGAAATCGGCACCACGGTTACTTTTTCGGCCGGCGCCGATGCGCCGATTGTGAGCGACGCGATCATGCCCGCCTTCAGCAGGTTTTGCGGATTGTCGATTCTGACCTCGACCGAGTAAACGCGACTCTTGGGATCAGCTGCCGCCGAGATCGCGGTAACGTGTCCGGAAAAAGGATTGGGCAGCGCTTCCGTCGTCACCGTCTGCGGACTGCCTAACTTGATGCGTCCGATGGCCGTGTCGGGAACGCCAAAGACCGCTTTCACCGTTCGCGTGTCAGCCAGAGTAAAGCCAGGCGTCGCCGCACTGACAAGTGTGCCCACATCCACATTTCGTTTCAGCACCCAGGAGTCGAATGGCGCCCGCAATTCGCAATAGCTGAGTGCGAGTTGCGCTTCCGCAATCGATGCTTTCGCGTTATCTACTGCCGCCTGCGTGCTCTGGTCTTGCGCGCGCGAGTCGTCGTAGTCGGGTTGGGTCGCTGCGCCTGCCTTGTAAAGCACCGACATGCGCCCAAACGACAACTTGGCGCGTTCGTGGTCGGCCTGCGCTTTGTCCATTTGGGCCTGGGCCTGCGCCAGCTTCTGCTGGTAATCGTCCGGCTGCACGTTGGCCAGCACCGTCCCCTTGGTCACATAGTCGCCCTGATCGATATTGCGCACGTGGCCCTCGGCATCGCGCACCTGGCGAATGCTGACCAGGTAGCCGTTGGACTTGAACGCAAGGTCCACCTGCTGATAGGGCTGGATGTTTGCCGAATAGGTGTTGCCAACATCGGTGGCGATGGTTTGCACCACAGCGGTGCGCACGGGCACAACTGTTGGCTGGTTGGGCGTCTCTTTACTACAGCCAGTCAGCACGGCCGCACCCAAGACCGCGATGAGTGCAGCCGAACCGGCCCGTCCGGATTTTATCCGCGGCATTCTGAGCATGGGCTTCACTCCTCCCCGATCGCTTTCTGGAAGTTCGCCTTCGCGGTCCAGAACTTGGCCATCGCTTCGTTATAGTCTGCGTTGGAGCCCTCGACCGCCGACTGCTGTTGCAGCACATCGCGCAGCAGAGCGGTCTGCTGCGCGTACTTCTGCGTGACCTCGCGCAGCTTCTCGGTCGAGGCTTCCTTCTTGGCGGTCGCCACGGTGACGGCGACCCGCGCTTCGTGCAATGCCCTATACTGCGTGTCCAAGTTGATCAGGATCTGCGCCCTGGTGTCGTCCAGGCTCAGCTTGCTCTGCTCCACCGCGATGACCTTCTCGTTGACTTCGTCTCGGCGCCGGCCCCAGTCAAAAGGCTCCCAATTGAATTCAATTCCCAGGCCCATCACATTCTGGGGCACAAAGTTGACGCCGAAGGGCGAGAGGTAATGGAACGATGCGCCCAGGTCCGGCAAGTATTGCGACTTCACCAGCCGTCGGGCGTTGTCGGCCTGCTTCACCGTGATCTCGGCTTCCTTCACTTTGGGATTCTGCGCCAGCGCCAGAGCTTGGGCTTCGGGAAGGTTTTCTTCCGCCGGCGACAATTCCGTCGGATTCACGGCGCTGAATGGTGTGTTGATGTCGCGGCCAAGCAGATTGTTCAGCGTCTCCTTGGTTGACGCAAGCTTGTCCTGATCTTGCAGCAGCTTGAACTGCTCGTCCGCGAGTTTGGTCTTCACCTCCAGAAGCTCCGACTTCAGTACCACCTGTTGCTCCAGATACTGAGTGCTAATGCGCTCCAGTTCCTCGTATTGCTTGATACTGGCTTCGGCGGCGGCGATGGCGTTCTGGATTTCTACGATGGAGTAGTAAGCCTGGCGCACGTCGTCAACAATCGAAAGGCGCTCCTCGCGCACTTTTTGGACGGATTGCTCAACCGACAACGCTTCGCCATGAATGCGAATGTTGATCTTGTAGAGCGTCAGCAGGGGCTGCGAAGCGGTGCCGAAGACATAAGCTGTCGGCTGGCTGGGGGTGGTGATGTTGGTGTTGGTGGCCGGGATGGGACCGATGCCCGGATAGCTCCCAAACTGCCCCGCCTGCACGGTGAAGTTTATGGGCTGAAGCAGTCTGCGACGCGAATACGTAGGTATTGAACGAGGGAAATCGCCGCGTCTTCTCCGCGGCCAGTTTCTCCTTGGAGCTGTCGAGGCCGAGGGAAACAATCTTCAGGTCGCGATTGTTCGCCAGCGCAATTTGGACGGCTTGATCGACAGTGAGGACCTCAGCCGGAACCGCCGGCTGTTCCGCCGCGGCGGCAAGGCTAAGAACACTGACCGTCAACAAAAGGGTCCCTATAAGCGCTCGTAGGCGATGCATCGCCCTCCCGATGAAACCCAAACAGTGCGAATGGTGCCGGTGGGACAGCACGTGCTGCGGATGTTTCTTATGAAAGTGCAACGCAGTATACCGTGCTCTCACAAGTGCGGCAAGGCGGGCGAGTTAGATTGATTACCCACCATCCGGCTACGTGCACGCGTGGCCGCCATCGCGACCTCCCCGGTAAAGGGCGGGCTGTGAAATGCCGATGGGGCCAATGACGATTCGTGTCCCATGCACGGTTGCGACGCACTGCCTGGAACAGTTCCGAGAGGCCGACGCGACCCTCCGCTGAGGCCCGGCTCGCCCTGACATCGCGACGCATTGGCATTTGAAGGCCTGCAACAACCGGAGGTGATTCCGTGGTCAACCAAAGCAAGAAACAGGAAATAAGCAGGAGAGACTTCGTCAAAACTATCGGCATTGGGATTGGCGCGTTACAAACCGCCGGCGTCGGCCTCGGCATGCTGGAACTAAGTGGGTGCGGAAGCAATACAACGCCGCCGCCTCAACCGGCGCCGCCGCAGATTGTGTCCTGGCCGATCAGCCGTCAGGTCTACACCACCGCACAGCGGCAAGTTTGCCCGGTGGCAGTCCCACCAACCGCGCTCCAGATCAACCCGGGCGATGTGGTTGACTATGCTAGATACGGCTACAGTGCCTGGAATATTGGTGGGCCGTTGCAGCATGTCGTGCGTCGGGACCTGGCGCCAGGCTACACGGGGGCGCCCAACGTCGCGCAGTTGCTGTTCTACTACTCCATGTCCGACATTCACATTGCCGATAAGGAATCGCCGGCGCAAGCCAACTACATTGGCCTAAGCGCCGGGTATGGTTCCCGCGAGTCATCGGCCTACTCGCCCATCATTCTGTCCACGCCACACGTGCTCGATGCCGCCGTGCAGACCATCAACGCCCTGCACCACCTGACGCCATTCGATTTTGGGATATCGCTGGGAGACGATTGCAACAACTCGCAATACAACGAACTGCGCTGGTTCCTCGACACCATCGATGGCAAAGTAATCACTCCCAGCTCCGGCGCTCATGTCGGGGCAACCACCATCGATTACCAGATGCCTTTTTATGCTGCCGGCCTCAATCCCGAGATTCCCTGGTTCCAAGTCATCGGCAACCACGATCAGTTCTGGATGGGCTCGGCGTTTGAAAACACCAAGACCCGGAGCGCCCACATCGGCAGCACCATTCTGAACATAGAAGACAATCCCGGAAAGCCAATCATCGATAGTACGGGCGCTTATATGGGCGTCGTCGATGGCACGACGCCATACGGAAACATTATTGGGGCCGGGCCGACGGCGGACTTCACTCCGCCTCCCACCGTCATTGCGGATGCACACCGCCATACCATGGCCAGTCTCGCCTCAACTACCCAGAATTGGATGGCGGAGTTCTTTAACACCACCAGCCGTCCCGTGGGTCACGGGTTTACCCAGGCCAACTTAGCCAGCGGCAGGGCCTGCTATAGCTTCGTGCCGAAGTCCGACATACCCATCAAGTTCATTGTGCTGGACGATACGGTAAAGGGACCGGGCCTGGACGAATATGCCGTCGGCTCGCTCGACGACCAGCGCTACCAGTGGCTGGTCAACGAACTCCACGCCGGACAGACCGACAATCAGCTGATGGTGATCTGCGCGCACGTGCCCATCCTGCCGCAGAACAGCTTGACCGATACCACACCGTTTCCCATGTGGCCAGGACCGGAATATACCGACGAGTACGTGCTCAACATGCTGCACCAGTATCCCAATCTCATTTTGTGGATGGCGGGACACCGGCATGTGAACGTGGTGACTCCACAACCGGATCCCAGCGGCGATCCCACGCTCGCCTTCTGGGAAGTCGAAACTTGTTCGCTGCGCGACCATCCGCAGCAGTTCCGCACCTTTGACATTCGCCGTAACAGCGACAATACGGTGTCCATCATCATCACCAACGTCGATCCGGCGGTGCAGGCTGGTTCGCCGGCGTACAAGTCCCGGGGATATGCGATTGGCGCGGCTCGCGTCTATCTCAGCTACCCGCTCGACGATACGGCCTCGCACTCCTACAACGCCGAGCTGGTGGTGCAACTGACGCCGGTAATGCAGTCGGTGATTTCGCAGGCCGGATCGGCGATACGGTAGGCGCGGTGGTTGGGGAAGACTGAGGCAGCTATGAGCAAAGTTACCGTCGTACCGCTGGCATCTGTGATTCTTGCTTTGGCCTTCTTCGCCGGATGCGGCGGCTTGGCCGCTCCCGATCCGCCCTCACCGCCGGTTCCCGCTCCGCTGAGCGCTGCCAACCTTAACCTGATCTTCGTAGTAAGCGAGGATTTGACTTACCAAGCTCCCGGCGATATCAACCCTCGCACCGCCAACCTCACCAATCAGGGATTACAGCGATCGCTGCGCATGGCCACTTTCCTGCAGCAAGACGTGCTGGGAGAGAAAAATGTAAGTGCTGTCTATTCAGTCATACCAACGACCCATCCCCAGACCGCCAACAAATATCCTGACATGGTGGGGCTGGAAACAATTGAGCAGTTCGCAATGCTGAATCAGATCGCTCTGTCCTACGAGAGCAGTACGCCGGTTACCGCCAACAGCTATCCGGTCAATGTGTCGTATTCGTCAGCGCCGCTGCCGGATGGAGTGGCTGAGCCGTTCATACCTTGCCCAACGATTGGCTCGGGACTCACGCTCAGTTGCCAGGGTCTCGATTTCAGGGACCTGGAAGACGCCAACGAAACTCTGGTGAGCGATATCGTCAAGGCCGGCGAGCCGGGATTTTATGTTTTCTCGGCGCCGTGGGAAACCGTTAGCACCCTGATGGCAAAGCTCAACAACCTCGAAGGCTACAACCTTACTGTGCCGGCGAGCTATGCCGGCCCTAACTATATTTATGCGCTTTCGGTAACGCCGTCGGGTGGCGCCAGCCTGGTCACCTATAACAGCAAGGTGAATCCACCACATTCCTACCCGACACTGCCTGCCGGAGGGATTGTCAGCGCGGCTTGTCTGCCGATAGCTGCCAACGCAGTTTTCCACATCCAGGTAACTGGCGGCGTCGACGGCGCTGTAGCTCCAGCGGGGATCAATACCAACGAAACTGTCTATCTGGTTCGTCACGCCGAGGCGCATCCGACCGATTGGTGGGAAGACGGCAACTATATTGGGGCCGGTCAGTGGCGCGCGCTGGACCTTCCCAACGCCTTACGCGGCAAAATCCATCCCACATTGGTTTACTCCATCGATCCCGCGCAGGACCTCACCGGCAGCACCAGCCTCGTAGGCGATTCGTACTCCTATGTCAGGACCAACACGACCGTGCTACCGTACGCCATCGCCAACAACTTGCCCTACAATGTGGCCGCCAGCTTCGAGATGATGGCCCAGAATCCGCCCCAGCTCGCCACGCAGGCCAGCGATTTCTTCTTTACCGGCGGCACCTTCTCCAATCAAGCCCTGCTGGTGGGATGGGAGCACGATCATATTCCGCCCACCGTCAATGCTCTGCTCGCCAGCTATCACGGCAATGTCCCACCGGCGCCCAATTGGCCCGACAATGACTTCGACACCGTCTGGACGGTGACGCTGGACGCCAACGGCGACCTGTCCATCGACAACACGACATGCGAAGGCATTAGCTCCAAGGCGCTGCCGAAAGCGCCGCCTCAATTCTGACCATCCCCCGAACGTGGTGTGTGTAAGTGTTGCCTGCGGTCACGCACGCTAGCTTCCGGACAAGGGTGCTACACTAAACGGCATTAAAGGTGTGGGTTCTCTTGTCTACCTGTCCACATTTATTTCGCTCTCATCCCAACCTCAGCGATGAAGTGAATCGCAACATTGCGCAGTCGGAAATCGAAGGAGGCGTTTCTCTCAACGACCTGCCGCCCGCGACTGTGCTGGAGATTCAAACGCTGCACCACTGTTATCTGGTCGTGCTTTTGAGTGACAACAAGGCGCTCATCTCAGGACATCCCCAGTTCTGCCCGGAGCCAACCCAGGTGGCGATCGCGGGTTCAACGTGGGGAGGGTCCATGCTGAAGCGGCGATATGTCGGCCGAGGCATGCATCTGGAGTTTTGCCATCCGCAATACCCGACACCAATTGTCACGTCACCTATCCAGGAAATCCGGGAGCCTCGAATGCAGCAGTTCCGGGATCAATGTGCCGGCTTAGATCGCCGCCGTTGAGTTTTTGTCGCCCACAATGGCGAATCCAACCGGTTTGAGGGGTAGTGGGTCAGTTTGAAGTTCGCGCTCTTGGCGATGTGGGGTGAAGCTTGCCTTTGACAGGCTGCTGAAAAAGTCGCGATTTCGGGACTTACGGGTAGAGCCAGCCTTCAGGCTGGCGTCTAATTTTTTTTTCGACTGTGAGTCGGCTTCAAGCCGACGGCACACCTGGCCGCTTGCGGACTTTTTCAGCGGCCTCTTTGAGGCGTGCATATTACAGCCCCAACTCGATACGCGCTTTAGCGCCTGAGGTAAATATACCCCTTACCTCAGCGGCTGAAGCCGAGACATTGGACAGAGGTTCACAACTGTACGCCTGAAGGCGTACTCCACCCAAGATAACTTGGACCACTATTCAGGCTGACCATTACGGTTCCAGGCCATTCGTTGACGGGGAGATGCCTCATCCTTAAGATGGGGCGGAACGAAAAGCACCTGGGACGACGCACCTCTTAATGATCGACCGCATCATCTCGCATTACCGCATCGTCGAGAAGTTGGGCGGCGGCGGAATGGGCGTCGTCTACAAGGCCGAAGACACCAGTCTTCACCGCTTTGTCGCCCTCAAGTTTCTGCCGGATGAGGTAGCCAAAGACCCGCTGGCCCTGGCCCGCTTCCAGCGCGAGGCCCAGGCAGCTTCCGCCCTGAACCATCCCAACATCTGCACCATCTATGAAATCGGCCAGGAAGACGACCAGCCATTCATCGCCATGGAGTTTCTGGACGGCACCACACTGAAGCATCGTATCGACGGCAAGCCCCTTGAGAACGACGTTCTCCGCAGTCTGGCGATTGAGATTGCGGACGCACTGGACGCCGCGCACGCTGAAGGGATCGTCCACCGCGACATTAAGCCCGCCAATATCTTTGTGACCAAGCGCGGCCATGCCAAGGTCCTGGATTTCGGACTGGCGAAGGTTGTACCCACGGCGGCTTCGTCGACGCGGATTTCGACAGCCCAGACCGTTACTGAGGAACGCGAAGAGCACCTGACCAGTCCAGGTTCCACGCTGGGAACCGTAGCCTACATGTCGCCCGAGCAGGTGCGAGGCAAGGAACTCGACGGCCGCACGGACTTGTTCTCGTTTGGCGTTGTGCTGTATGAAATGGCCACGGGCTCGCCGCCATTCCGCGGGGAAAGTTCAGGAGTAATCTTCAAGGCCATTCTGGACGGAGCGCCTACGCCGGCAGTGCGGCTCAACCCTGACGTTTCCACCGACCTGGAACGAATCATCAACAAGGCGCTGGAGACGGACCGCGAACTGCGTTACCAGTCCGCCGCCGATCTCCGCACGGACCTGAAACGTCTGAGCCGCGACTCGGAAGCCATCCGGATTGCCAGCACCGATAGTACGGCCGCTCATCCCGCCGTCGTCGCGCTTCCCGCTGCAAAGCGCCATACTTTGCTGGTCAGGATCGTTCTGGCGACGGTCCTGCTCGCGTTGGTTATAGGGGTGATCGTCTCCCTGCGCTCGAAACGGAGCGAGCGCATAACCGAAAGGGACACCGTAGTTTTGGCGGATTTCGATAACTCCACCGGCGATCCGGTCTTCGATGACGCGCTTAAGCAAGCGCTGAGCGTCGCGTTGCGCCAGTCTCCATTCCTCAACGTGCTCTCACCCGACAAGGTGAGCGGGACGCTCCGCTTGATGACTGTGCCACCGAATTCGCCGCTCACCGCTGCACGTGCCCGCGAGGTCTGCCAGCGCGCCGGGAGCAAAGCCTATATCGCCGGTTCCATCGCACGGCTGGGAACGGACTATGTCGTTGGCTTGAAAGCTGTCAGCTGCCGGAGCGGTGACATCCTCGCTCAAGAACAGGCCACTGCGCCCGCCAAGGAGAAGGTTCTGGATGTGCTCGGTCAATCCGCGACCAAGCTCCGCGCGGAACTCGGGGAAACCCTGGCTACAGTTCAGAAGTACGATGTGCCGCTGATTCAGGCGACGACGTCGTCGCTGGACGCACTGAAGTCTTACAGCCTGGGCGTAAAGGCCTCCGACGAAAAAGGCCCGACGGCCGCTCTGCCCTTCGATCTGCGTGCCATCGAACTGGATCCTGACTTTGCCATGGCCTACCGCGCGCTGGGACTCGACTACTCCAACATGGCGCAGATGGGCCGCGCCAGCGAATATCTCACCAAGGCGTTCGAGTTGCGTGAGCACGCCAGTGATCGGGAAGCCATGATCATCGCGGCTGACTACTATCTTCTGGTCACCGGTGAACTGCGAAAGGCTGCGCAAACGTTCCAGCAGATCTCGGCGATTTACCCGCGCGATGAAGCCGCCGTCAACAATCTGGGCAGCGTTTATCAGCAGCTTGGGCAATTCGACAGGGCCATTGAAATCGAGCGTCAGGCGATTGCCATGAACCCGGACTCGGTGAACGCCTATGAGAACCTTGCCAATGACTACATGGCCCTGCAGCGCTTCGATGAAGCGCGCCAGATCATTGCAGCCGCGCACGCGCACGGGCTTGAGGATTACGTCCTGCGCATGGGCCAATATGCGCTGGCCTTCCTGGCCAATGACGCTCGAGCCATGGCTGAACAGTTAGCGTGGTTCAGCAGTCGACCTGAGACAGAGCCATATGGTCTGGCGCTGGCAACGCGCACCGAGGCATTCCATGGCAAGGCTGGGAAGTCGCGCGAGCTTCTGCGGAAGGCCATCGCATCAGCTCTGCGCGGCGACAATCGCGAGAACGCAGCTCTGTGGCAGGCTGGTGGCGCGATTCGGGAGGCTGCGTTCGGCGGTCCCGCTGAGGCGCGCCGGCAAGCGACTGAAGCCTTGCAGAAGGCTCCCAGCAGCCAGGCAGTGCAGATTGTGGCGGCGCTGGCCTTCGCCGCTGCTGGCGATATCGCTCGCGCTGAATCCTTGAATCGCGACCTCCGAAGCCGCTTTCCGCTCGACACCGACGTTCAAGGCTATTGGTCGCCCGCCATCGACGCCCAGATAGCGTTCACGCAAAAAGATCCGGCGCGTGCTCTCGATGCCCTGCAGGTCACAACCCCGCTGGAGTACACCGGTGTTCCCTTCGAGCTGAATATTTCCTGCCTGTATCCCACGTATATCCGCGGCGAGGCGTACCTGGCTTCAGGACAAGGCAAAGCTGCAGCGGAAGAGTTCGACAAGATCCTGAAGCACTCCGGCATGGTCTGGAACTGCTGGACGGGAGCGTTGGCGCAATTGGGCGTGGCTCGTGCCAACGCCTTGGAAGCGAAAACATCCCAGGGCGTGGAGGCCGATGCCGCCCGCGTGCGCGCCCTCGCCGCGTATCAAGATTTCTTTGCGCTTTGGAAGGACGCTGACCCTGATGTTCCAGTCTTGAAAGAAGCCAAGGCGGAGTATGCGAAGCTACAATAATCCGGCGCTTAAGCCTGGAAGGCAAGTGAATGAATGAAGAGAGTTCTGCTTTCGTGGAGTAGCGGCAAGGACAGCGCATGGACACTCCATGTCCTGCGCCAGCGCGGCGACTGCGAGATCCTGGGATTGCTGACCACGGTGAACGCCGAGTTCGACCGCGTCGCCATGCACGGGACCCGGCGGTCTGTGCTGGAAGCTCAGGCAAGAGCGGCGGGGTTGCCGCTATGGGCGGTGCCTCTGCCGTGGCCGTGCTCCAATGAAGACTACGAGCAGAGAATGCGTGAGGTTTGCGCCCGCGCGGTGAGTGAAGATGTGCAGGCAATTGCCTTTGGCGACTTGTTTTTGCAGGACGTTCGGGCCTACCGGGAAAGACAATTGCAGCCGACCGGACTGGAACCGCTGTTTCCGCTGTGGCAGCAACCGACCTCGACGTTGGCCCGCGAGATGATTGCGAGCGGCCTCTGCGCCAGGCTGACGTGTGTGGACACCAGGCAGTTGCCGTCCACGTTTGCAGGCCGTGAGTTCGATGAGGCTTTGCTCCGTGAATTGCCATGCGAGACTGATCCATGCGGCGAGCGCGGCGAGTTTCATACCAGCGTCTATGCCGGACCGATGTTCAACTCCACGATACTTCTGGAAGCTGGAGAGATTGTGACTCGTGACGGCTTCACCTACGCTGATTTCGTCCCGAAATAAACGAGGTCGGGCAGCTCGAACAGAATCCAGCCTGCGGGAGTACTCTGCCGAGCGCTATAAAGCAGTACCATGAGACATGACTTATCCAGATTGCCCCGACTCTGACGCTTCCAGCCAGTGGCTAGCAGCCGATTTCCTCTTTCGACAAGAGCCCGATGATGAAGACGACGACGAGGAAGAGGACGACGACCTTGACGACAGCGAAGAAGATGAAGACGACGATGATGATGAGGACACGGACGACGGCTACTCGGAGTGACCACGCCTTTGGTTATTGCGGTGAGTGAAGCATGAAGCGTGAAGCTTTCATCAAGGTAGTGGAGGAGGCGCTGGACTCGCTCCCGCAAGAATTTCGCAGCCGCATTCGCAATGTTGCTGTGCTGGTGGAGGATGTGCCGCCGAACCAGTTATCCGTGCAGGCGGGAAAGCAAAAGAAGCTGCTCTTGGGTCTCTTCCATGGCGTGCCCACCACCAGGAAGAGCGTCTTCGATCTGCCGACGGGTCCCGATCACGTCGTGCTTTACCAGAAGAACATCGAAGCGGTCTGTTCCAGCGAGGACGAAGTCCGGGAGCAAATCCGAAGGACCGTCATTCATGAACTCGGCCACTATTTTGGAATGGATGAGGACCAACTGAAGGATGTTTAGCCGAAGCTGACTGGATCGATCTCAGTAGTGCCCATTGGCAATGCGATGCGTGAACGGCTTGACGTTGTTGATCGCCTGGCCACCTTCAGTCAGTCCGGAGTTCAGATCCTGAAGCTCTTTCTCGGCAGCGGCTTCCGCCAGTTCGCGGGTAGGCGCGTGTCCCCAGGACACCAATTCATCAGGCTTCTGCTCCCGGCAAATCATCCAGTGATGGCGCGTGCCCTTATGATATGGCTCCACTTGAAACGATACGACATATGGATTAGGCGCTTCCTTCATTGCGTACTTCACGCTTCTGCCGGCTTTGATAGGCGGGACTCCTGCTTGTAGTGGGTGAACATCCGAGAACGCATATTCATCATACGCCGATTCTGGCGCAAACGTTGCTGCCATCTAATCAGTTCGATTCAAAGCCGGTATTGTTCGTCGCTGACGTGCTCCATCCAATCGACGACCTTGCCGTCGAGCCGTTCCTGAATAGCAATGTGCGTCATAGCCGTGGCCGGCGTAGCTCCATGCCAATGCTTTTCTCCCGGCGCAAACCAGACCACATCGCCGGGGTGAATTACCTCGATCGCGCCGCCTTCCCGCTGGGCCCATCCGCAGCCTGCCGTCACAATCAGGGTCTGTCCGAGGGGATGGGTATGCCACGCGGTGCGCGCTCCAGGCTCAAATGTGACGCTGGCACCGGCAACCAGCGCCGGCTCCGGGGCTTGAAAAAGCGGATCGATGCGTACGGTGCCGGTAAACCAGTCTGCCGGCCCTTTGCCTGAGGGCTGCGAACCGCTGCGTGTGATTTCCATCGCAACATTATAGAGGTCATCTCATGGATCGTTCCGGGTTGTATCAGGGCACGACCTTTAGTCGTGCGCAGAAGTTCGAAAGGAACCGCTATCGGCCGAGGTTAAGCGTTTGGAGATTTGTATCTTTTTCCCAATGTCTCCGCCTGGAAGGTCCGCTCGTCGACGCGATGCAGGCGGTTGATCATGGCCCGCGACAGCAGCTTGTAATGGTGGATCTCCAGCAGATAATAAATGACGAACCAGATCGGCTTCTCGGTCGTCATCCATTGCTGATCGTCGAAGCGCTTCAGGTTTACGGGACGGGAAAACGTCCTCATCGTCCGCTTGCGCCGCAAGTTGAAATAGGTATCGAAGTAGCTCATGGCCAATTCGCGGAGCGAGCGGTAGACCGGCTCGCGATAGCGGCAACTGGTGTAGTTGGATTTGGCGAGCGCGCCCCAGTGCCCCTTCACGCGATAGACCGCGATGACGTGGTCGGTGTCGTGCTCGGCCTCGAAATCCAGAATCAGCGGCGGATAGCCGTTGGCGCGCAGCGCCGCCGCCGCGAAGATCGCTCCCTCGAAGCAATGGGCCGTATTCTCGCGCAGCACCCGCCGCGGCGACCAGGCAGTATCGCCCAGATGATAGGGCAGGTCATCGAGGAACCGCTGAATGCCGTAAGGATCTTTCAGGCTGCGCAGCTTGCGCAGCTCAGCCGGAGTGAAGCCGAGATCGTCGTTGGCCATGATAGCGTGACTGCAGTGTAACCCATCCTATTCCGGGCAGCCGAGCATGCCGACGACCGAGAGAACATCGTAGGATGAATCGCATGACGCAAGAATTCGAATTGGACTGCCTCGACCAGTTGCAAGCGACGCCGGCGATCCTGCGCGGATTGATGTGCGACCTGTCGGTCGAAGATACCGAATGGAAGCCCGCGCCCGACCGTTTTTCGATAGCGGAGGTGCTCGCGCATCTTTCCCATTCCGAGGGCCACTGCTATCGAACCCGCGTGGACCGGTTCATGAGTGAGGAACTGCTGGAGATCGAGCCGGATGATGCGCAGATGTATCTGGAGTTGTACCGCAATGCCAATGCGGATGATGCCTTCCACCATTTTGAAGAGCAGCGCGAGACCAACGTGAATTATCTGCGGACCTTGCCGCGAAGCGCCGGTGAACGCCGCGCGAAACACCCGGAGGCCGGCGAAATCACTCTGCAACAAATGCTGCATGAGTGGACCATGCACGATCTGGGACATATTCGGCAGGTCGCTGAGCTGGTGAGAGCGCGAAAACACCTGCACGCAGCGGGAAAACTGGGCGATAGCTACCGCCTGCAACCATAAGGCCGCCGGCGCTGCCTGAAGCCTCGCGTTTGGGTGCGGCTCTTCTTGAGAACGGGCTCGGGTGCGGATCCTTCTCGATCAGATTGTTGTGTTTTCCCGGCCGCCGTTGCATCATTTTTCCCGGGAGCATGGCATGAGAAAAAGGGCGTTCACGTGTTTGATCATCGCGTTGATGTGTGCGTTGTACGCTGCGCCGGGCAGCGCGCAGCAGAAGGACCAGCCTTCGATTACGGTCGAGGGTCTTGACGGCACCAAGCTGACCTTTACGCTGGAGCAATTGCGGCAGATGCCGCAGGATTCCGTCTCGCTGGCAAACCCTAATCCGGCCACCTCCGAACAATATGAAGGAGTGCTGCTGAGGAACCTGCTGGCAAAAGTGGATACCACGATCGGCAAGAAGCTCCACGCCGAAGATTTGCGGGACTACGTGGAGGTCGCCGGACGTGACGGTTATCGCGTCGTCTTCGCGTTGGCGGAACTGGATCCGTCCCTCCAGGACAATAAGGTGCTGGTTGCCATCAGCAATGAGGGTAAGCCATTGGACGATATATTGGGACCGGTGCGTGTGATCGTGCCGCAGGACAAGCGTCAAGCGCGCAGTGTACGGCAGGTGGCGACGATTACCCTACGGCAGGCGCCCTAGTCTTTCTGGACCATCACTTCGGTGGACTTGATGACGGCGCGGACGGAGTCACCCTTCTTCAGGGCCATCGACTCGGCGCTGGAACGGGTGATGATGCTTTCCACCTGCTGGTCGCCGATGCGGATGACGACATGCGCCATGATGTCTCCCAAGGTGACGTACTCGACGGTTCCGGCTAGCTGATTGCGTGCAGACAGTGTCATGCGGATAGCGTAAGGGAACGGTAGCGGATGGTCAAACTGCGAGGTTATTCGGTAGTGGGTTAGTTTGAAATTGCGGTCAAGTGAACTTCAGAGGCTCGTGAGAAGTTGCAGTTCGGGCGTCATGTTCCGCCGGCTAAAGCCGGCTCCGGAAGAAAAATAAAGGGACTATCGGCACGACTGAAGTCGTGCCCTGTTACAAAGCATTCCAGAAGCGACTTTTTTAGCGGCCTGTGAAGGCGTGCTCCACCCAAGATCACTTGACCACAATTTGAGACTAACCCACTACGGCTATTCACTCCGCAAGGCGACCATGGGATCGACCACGGTGGCCCGGTGCGCAGGAATGTAGGACGCGGCCAGGGCAACTAGCAGCAGCAACAACGAGACCCATATCAGGATAAGCCAACCCGACGAACTTACGCCGTAGAGCAGGCTGGCCATCACCCGCGTAAGAACCACGCCGCCAACCAGGCCAATCGCAACGCCCGTAACCGCTGCGATCACCCCCTGGCGGATCACCAGCTTGAGGATGTCCGGACGCTGTGCGCCCAACGCCATGCGAATGCCAATCTCGCGGGTGCGCTGGAGTACGGAATAGGAGATCAGACCATACAGTCCGATGGTCGCCAGAACGAGCGCCAGGCTGGCGAAACTGCCGATCAGATAAAACGGGTAGCGTCGCAGAAAAACCGCCGGCGAGCGGTCCACAAATTCCTCCAGCGATTGCGGCTGAATAAACGCCAACTCCGGATCGATGGAGTGCATCGTGGAGCGCGCCGCACTCAACATAGCCGTTGGATCGCCACTGGTTCGGATCACGTAGTTCAGGTACGTCGTATAGCCGGAGTCTTGATCCACCGGAAAGTAAATGACCGGCGGAGGAGGCACGGCGAGATTGTCCTCGGCCACATCGCCGACTACGCCGACGATCTGGCGGTACGGCTCTTCCGGTGAGCGCGTCATGCGCAGGCGCTTGCCGGTAGGATCTTCGCCTCCGGGCAAATAGCGCTTTACCCAGGCTTCATTCACAATAGCAATCCAGGGGCTGGTCGGCGTGTCCGAAGCCGCGAAGAGACGCCCTCGCAGCAGCGGGATTTTCATGACGGCAAAATAGTCTTTCTCCACACGGCGGGAAATAGAAGATTCTTCCTCGCCCGGCGCGACGGCGCGTCCCTCAATCAGAAAACGATTGGTGCTGCGGTTCCCAGCGACCGGGAGGCCGCTGGTGGCCGAGGCGCCCACCACTCCGGGCAAAGCGCGCAGGCGGTCCAGAAAATTCTGAGTAAAGCGCAGTCCGTTGGGATTGCTGAACGGCCATGTCTTCGCCACCGTATACGACGGCCCCGAAAGGTTCACCAGAAACGTCAGAACATGGTCCGGCTCGAATCCCGGATTTTGGCTGAGCACGGAGCGGAGACTTTGCAGCATCAATCCCCCGGCCACCAGCAACACGAGGCAGAGGGCAATCTCGCCAATGACCAGAACGTTGCGCATGGCTGCGCGCGAGCTGCTGGTGCCGCCGCGCGATTCATCCTTCAGAATTTCGGTGATGGGTGTTTGCGGCACCGAGAGTCCCGGCCCTAGTCCGAAAAGAATGGCCGTGAGCACGGTGATTCCGGCAACGAAGCCCAGCACCGGAAAGCTGATGCCGACATCGGCCAGGTATGGCATGGCGGTAAGCTGCGCCTCGGGGATTGATCGCGCCAGAAGCCAGACACCCAGTGCAGCTGCGAGAAATCCGAGAAGCGCACCCATGACAGAGAGCAGCAGACTCTCGATGATCAATTGCAACACCAGGTGAAATTGCTTGGCTCCCAGCGCGCTGCGAATGGCGAATTCGCGGCGGCGATCGATGGAGCGGCTCATCAATAAGCTTGCAACGTTAGCGCAGGCGATCAGCAGGACCAGGATCACCGCTCCGAAGAGCACCAGCAACAGGGGGCGAATGTTGCCGACAATTTCAGAGCGCAGAAGCCCGACATTTACAGTCACCGCGGCATTTTGTTCCGGATACTCGCTCGCCAGTTGCGCGTTGATAGACGACATTTCCGCTCGCGCCTGTTCGAGAGTCACTCCGGGGGCAAGCCTGGCAATCACGCTCAGCCAGCGACCGCTGCGCGCCGTGGTTTCATAAAGATTCAAGTGCAGAGGGACCCAGATGGGCACAATGCCGGCGGGACCCAGCTCGAACGAGCGCGGCAAGACGCCGATAACGGTCACCGGCTTGCCGTCGAGACGAATGACCCGCCCGACAATTTTGGGATCGCCGGAGAAGTCGCTGTGCCAGAAACTGTAGCTGAGCAGGGCCACCGTGGGACCGGAGCCTTCGGGCAAATCCTCACCCGCGGCAAAGTCGCGGCCCAGCGCCGGACTCACTCCCAGAGTCGAAAAGAAATTGGTGGTGACCATGGCGCAGAACATGGTCTTGGGATCGCCATTGCCGGTGATGGTGAACGCGTCCGGTGCGTAGCCGGCAAGCGACTGAAGGCTTTTCGCGCTCCGCCTCCAGTCGAGAAAATCGGGATACGAAGCGAGGTAGGAACAGCACCCGACGTGGTGACGGCCTTCGCCGATGGTGACCAGCCGGTCGGCTTCGCGAAAGGGCAGGGGACGCAAGAGTACGGGATAAACGACCGAGAAAATCGCGGTGTTGGCGCCGATCGCCAGGGCCAGGGTGATGATCGCCACCGCGGTATAGCCGGGATTCTTCTGCAGCATGCGCAGTCCAAAGCGAAAGTCCTGGCTTAGAGTTCCCATGAAAGCAGCAGATCGCAGTCAACAGCCACGAAGGTCAACGGGCAGAACTTCTACAACCTTTTCTGCGCTTGTCTAAGTTAGTTCTTCAAGACGGGCTTTGACAACCTCAGGCCACTGTGGGCGCGGTTCTTGGTGCAAGTGCGTTAGGGTCGGCAGACGGCGCCTGGCGAAAAATAATGCTGCGCATCAGGTGAGCTTCAGAGTGTCTGCGTGAGAACCGTGTCGTCCCCGAGGGACTCAGGTATTTTTTCCACCTAACCCAGCACTCCGCTTCCCACCCCAATTCGCGCAAACAGGCGCGAATCGGGGGCCCCGGTTTC
>CAWBKE010000015.1:0-11852 GCA_963789245.1 uncultured Acidobacteriaceae bacterium
TGCGGCAGAACTCACTCGGCCTCAAGCCGCTCTCTACAAACTCTTCCACCATCTGCTGGATCGCCAATGAACTGCGACGGGGACGCCGTACCGGAACCTGCTCTTCGCTCATGCCAACACTTCATCACAACAGCCCGCAATAAAACAGGTGCGTTGCTCTCACGCTTACAAGCTCTGACCACGTATTGCGTTGAAAGGCACCGCCTTCAGGCGGTCCGCAAAGTTGAGCAAATGAACGCGGCTTCAGCCGCTGAGGGAGTTCGCCTTGATGTCCTCCCGAGCAGGCTTCATGATGTGTCATCTTCATGATGTGTCATCCTGAGCGGTTACTCCCGATGAAGCGCGGACCAGCTCCCGCACAATCGGCTCTTTGATTGTGGATATATGAATTGCCGATAACGGGCGTCCCTAAACAGGAAAAGGAAATACATGACCATCTTTACGCGTTCTGTGAACGTTCCCTCCTCATGTATCAGATCAATCAGTCGATCCTTACGAACGATGCCGTTGCGAACAGTCATGTAACGCTGCTTCCCTGTGACATAGAGGTTTTCATCAAAACGTGTGAGAGCGCCGGAGCAATACTAGGCCACACGACGCCGCGGACGCGGCGTGGTGCGGCGGAGGGAAAATAGACCGCCGGATTTTTGTTTCACGAAGTAGCTAGGCCTGTGGGGGTAACGGAACTGGTTCGGTTCCGTTGAACCAATGGCAGAGATCGTGGAACACCGGAGGGATGTACCAGGTGGAGATCTAGGGACGTATACGCCGAGCGGTTTTAGTCGAGGGCAGAAGTCAACGGTCGGTCGCGCGGGAGTTTGGAGTGGCGCGCACGACGGTACGCAAGATGTTGGGTTATTCGATTCCGCCGGGCTACCGGCGGAAAGAGCCAGCGAAGCGGCCCAAGCTGGGGCCGTGGATAGGCGTGATCGACGCCATTCTGGAAGAAGACAAGAGCAAACCAGGCAAGCAGCGGCATACCGCCCAGCGGATCTTTGATCGCTTGCGGGCGGAGCCCGCGTTCCCCGGCGGCTACACCATCGTGAAGGACTATGTTCGTGCTGCGAGGTTGCGCAGTCGGGAGATGTTCGTTCCGCTGACGCATGCGGCGGGCACGGCGCAGGCCGACTTCGGCGAGGCGCTGGTGATCGTCGGTGGCGAGCAGCGGAAAGCCCATTACTTGGCGATCGATCTGCCGCACTCAGACGACTGCTTCGTCATGGCGTTTCCGGCGGAAACGACCGAAGCGTTTCTGGAAGGCCACGTCCAGGCCTTTGCCTACTTCGGCGGCGTTCCCACCTCGATTCTGTACGACAACACTCGCCTGGCGGTGGTGCGGATTCTGGGCGATGGCACCCGGCAGAAGACGCGGGCGTTCTCCGAGTTGCAGAGTCACTACCTGTTTGCCGAGAAGTTCGGACGGCCGGCAAAGGGCAACGACAAAGGCAAGGTGGAAGGCTTGGTGGGATACGCACGGCGGAACTTTCTGGTGCCGATTCCGAGGGCGGCCAGTTGGGAGGAGTTAAACCAGCGGTTGCTGGACGCATGCGGTGAGCGGCGAGCGCGGCGGCTACGCGGCCACCAGGAGACGATCGGAGAACGCTTTGAGCGGGACCGGGCAGCATTGTTGCCGTTGCCGGTCAGCGAATATGAAGCCTGCGAGAAGCGAGTGGCGCGAGTCAGTTCGCTGTCGCTGGTGCGCTATCGCACCAACGACTACTCGGTACCCACCGAGTATGGACATCGCGACGTGCTGGCGAAGGGCTACGTGCACGAGGTGGTGATCGTCTGCGGCAGCCGGGTGATTGCCCGCCATCGCAGAAGCTACCAGCGCGAAGACATGGTTTTCGATCCGCTGCACTATCTGGCGCTACTGGAACAGAAGGCACGGGCGCTGGATCAAGCCGCGCCACTGGTGGGATGGGAGTTGCCAGAATGTTTCGCCCGCCTGCGACGGCTGCTGGAAGCGCGACTGAGCAAGGGCGGCAAGCGAGAGTACGTGCAGGTGCTGCGCCTGCTGGAGACATTCTCTGTCCAGGAGGTCGAACAAGCCGTCCTCGATGCTCTGCATCTGGGCACGATCAGCTTCGATGCCGTTAAGCATCTGGTGCTGTGCCACATCGAGCGGCGACCGCCGCGGCTGGACCTGGAGAACTATCCGCATCTGCCACTGGCCGAAGTACAGACCACGCAGGCCGCCGACTACATGGCTTTACTTTCGGCCTCACCGTTCAGCTTGCCGAGCGAGGTGACGCGATGAGTGGCGAACCCAACCCAGCTACGGCGGACACGCCCCAGGTGCTGCTGGAACATCACCTGAAACAGTTGCGCTTGCCGACTTTCCTGCGCGAGTATGACAAAGTGGCGCGGCAGTGCGCGGCTGAGAGCGCCGATTATCCGCGTTACCTGCTGCGTTTAACGGAACAGGAACTGCTGGACCGCGAGCGTCGGGCCACCGAACGCCGTATCCACCAGGCACGCTTCCCCGTGGTCAAGAGCCTGGACACCTTCGAGTTCCTGGCCATTCCGGCGGTCAACAAGGCGCTGGTGGAGGCCAAGGATGAGAAACGGCTGCTGCGCTATCAGAAGCAGATGGCCGGCTACGAACTGCTGATCGTCGATGAACTAGGATTCGTGCCCCTGTCCAAGTCCGGCGCCGAGCTGCTATTCGAGGTCTTCAGCCAACGCTATGAGCGGGGATCGACAATGGTGACCAGCAACCTACCGTTCCAAGAGTGGACCGAGGTGCTGGGCTCGGAACGGCTGACCGGCGCCCTGCTGGACCGGCTCACCCACCATGTTCATATCCTGGAGATGAACGGCGAGAGCTACCGCCTGAAGCAGAGCAAACGCAAGCGAGGCTCACCGCCGATCTCCTGATCTGCCAACCGCCCCACCGACTCCCGGCTGCTACTGCTGCGGCGAACACGCCTCGGGGAGGAGGACGTCTTCCGCTCCGGCCTAAACGCGCCGCCTTTCAGGCGACGCAGGCCTCCGCTCCAGACGTCCTCCTCCCCGACAATCCCCGAACTTCTACCTACTCCACTGGTCTACTTTTACTCCGCCCCGGTGGTCTGGTTTTACTCCGCCCTTGACAACAAAGCCGGCATCCGCGAGCACTCGGCGCACCAGCGGCGTGACCGGCACGTCCCCAAGTTCATCGAGCTCAAAAAATCTTAGCTCTGAGATGTCGTCTGATGCTTTTGCCTCACCCCCCAACACCCGACCCCAGCTATAGATGACGATTCTATGCTCGTTGGGAGGGTTGATAATCTCGTAGACGTTGAAGTGATCGCCGACCTCCACAAGGAGCCCAGTTTCCTCGTGCAGTTCGCGGGCGGCCGCGTCGGCAATGCTCTCAAACGCGTGAATCTTGCCCCCAGGGATAACCCAGCTCCCACGAAGAGGCTCCTTGTTCCTCTTTCCGAGTAGAATGCGATTGGCTTCATCGCGCACTAGCAGGGCCGAGCCGATTCGTGGAAGATTCTCGGGCATAGACGAAGAACCGTCGTTAACGTTTCACGAGTCTGGGGCCCGCGTCATCCACAGTTTTGGGGAATTTTGACTCTTAGGATCCAACAAGTTGGCCTCGATTTCAACGTCGCTCACAGAGGGGTGCCAGTTGTTGGTGCAGGCACAATCGTCAGTCGTGCGCAAGTCAATGTCCAATGAGCCGCCCGGCGCTTTCCACAGACTGAGTCGCGACAATCGCAATGTGCAAAACTTCTGTTCGTACAATGATTATCGTGGGATCAAATGTCGGGAATGACAAGGGCAGGGAAATCGCCCCATGCGGAAGCTCGCCTCCCCCTAAGTACCTATATAGGCGAAGAAGTTACGAATATCAACCATGGCCGGACGTTCCCAGGTCTCGCGGTTTTCGAGACCTGGGAATCCGATCATCGATGCGCGATCTGGCTGCTTGCAGTCGGAGTAAACGAATGAGCGCCAGAAAGCTGAAGCTGTGATTGAAGGCCACAACCTTCACGCACTTCCATGTCATCCTCCCGGGTCTCGAAACCCGGGAGACCCTGGGTACCCGTTTTTTGCCGCCGTAAGTCCTTTGTTAAGAGGATTTTGCCTATAAGTCCAATGGAGAGAGGATTTTAGCGGGAATTTCTTGGCATTATCGTTTAGTTTCAATGTGTTACAAGGGCGATAATAGGGGGAGTGCGAGGGTTATCGCCAAGGATTTCGAAACGTTGCGACCCACAAGTTTGGACGCTTCTTTGAAGCGTGCCGTGCGAAATCAATTGTGTCTGACTTCAGGGTTGAGGCCCGGAAAGCAGATCCCTCGTCGGCCTAAAGGCCGCGAGGGATGACAAAAATAAGCGGCTTATCGGCACGGCTGAAGAGGCCGCTGAAAAAGTCCGCAAACGGCCAAGTGTGCCGTCGGCTGAAGCCGACTCACAATCGAAAGAAAGGACTTAGACGCCAGCCTGAAGGCTGGCTCTACCCGAAAGTCCCGAAATCGCGAATTTTTCAGCGGCCTGTGAAGTCGAGCCCTGTTACCAAGCGACAGCCCGAAGGTCGAGCCCTGATACCAAGCAACAGCGGGAAGGTCGAGCCCTGTTACAAGGTGTCACCGGGGCGGAGTTGAATCGAGCGACCGGCCGCGCCTTCGAACTACTGCGCTAGCGGCTACTGCGCTGGGGGTTGCTGCCCTTGCTTCTCGTATACCCACTTGCTGGTAGTGCTCTTGGCTCCCGCAGTCGCCTGGCGCTCGACGGCCTGGAGTGTAGTGCCGTCGCCCGAGAGGCTATAGGTCACCAGGTCGGTTGCCTTGGTGCCGTCGCTGGCCGTGATCTTCTGATCGAGGACCAGCGAGTTGCCTTCCCAATACATGCGAATGTTGGCGGTGTAGAGCGACGAATTTTGCACGACTTCCTTCTGACCGTCAGCCAGGATGTCGAGCTTCCATTCGTAGCTCTTGTCGCCGTAGACCTGGGTGCGCGTGAGCCGGACCTGGGGATCGTTCTGGTCGATCTGCAGCGTCATGCTGCTGGGAGGAGTCCACTTGAGGGCGCTCTTCTGAGCGCTGAAGACCCAGGTGCCGGAGAAATTTGGCTTGGACTGAGTTTGCTGTCCCGGAGAAGCAATGGTCAGAGCAAAGAGCGCGAGCAGGAATGGAACTGGCGAAGCTTTCATGGGGGCGAATTCTAGCAGGCGAGATATAAGGAATTTATAAAGACTGCTGAGTCTCCTTTCGCTTCTTACTGGTTAAGGAGCAGCGCTTCCAGAGCGGCAGGGCGCGAGATGAAACCTGGCTTGACTCCGGCCGGGGACGAGGGCTAAACTAACTAACTAGTTAATTAACATGAAAAGTCGGAAACAGGCCGTTGCCCTTCGCCGCGGTAGCCGTCGCCAGCCCGAGGCCAGCCGCCACGCTATCCTCCAGGCGGCCCTGGTGGAGTTCGCCCAGGAGGGTCTGGCCGGCGCCCGCATGGACCGCATTGCCGTCTCCGCCGGCGTCAACAAGGCCCTACTCTACTACTATTTTCGTGACAAGGAACGGCTCTACGGCGCGGTCCTCGACCGTTTTTTCGCGCAGTTGCGGCAGCGCGTGATGGCGGTCTGCGATCAGCCGGGAACAGCCGGCGAACGCTTTCTCGCCTACGCCAAAACCCACTTCGATTCCATCGCCGAGTCTCCTTATTACGCCCACATTTTCATGGGCGAGTTGATGAGCGCCAGCCGCGGCGGCTCCGTCCATCTCGATCGCATTGTCGAGAACTATGTGCTGGCCATCGGTTCGCGAGTGCTCGCTCTGGTGCAGGAAGGCGTCGACAGCGGAGAATTTCGTTCGGTCGATGCCGAGCAATTCGTGCCTTCCGCCATAGGTTCCATTGTTCATTACTTCTTGACTGCTCCCTTGCGGAGAAAGTTCCTGCACGAGGACACGTCCACGGAACCGGCCATCCATGCCCGCCGCGTTGCGGTGCTCGACTTCATAGCCGCGGCGTTATTCACGGACCGTGAAGAAGGCATCGAACTGGCGGCGAGGGTCGCGGCGCAACCCGCTGCGCACCCCTGCGGCGACCTTGCCGCACCTAGCAAGCGAGGCAAACACCGTTGGGGAGCGTCGCCGCCGTCACCACGCCCGCCCCGGCAAAAGCAGCCGCGAATTCAAGCGGTGGATCCCGCTGCGGATCAGCCCAACCCGCAGCCTGGATACACCTGGATCAACCGCCGGTTTCCCGACGTTGAAATCGCCCGCAAGGTCTCGGCAGAGGAATCTAAGCGCTCAAGGTCGAAGCAACGAAAGTCGCCAATCATACCCGGCGAGGAGCAAGGGCCAAAGTGAAAACGCATAAATTCTTCATCTTCTTAGTCGTTCTCTTAGGCATCGCCGCCGGCTATTACTTTTACTCCACCGACCGCACCAGCGACACCGTGCTCATCGGCATCGTCGACGCCAATCAGGTCATCGTCAGCTCCAAGATCATGGGTCGCGTGGAGAAGCTGTACGTCGACGAGGGATCGAAGGTGAAAGCCGGAGATTCTGATTGCCGAGATCGACTCCGCCGAATTGCAGGCGGAAAAGAATGCCGCCGAGGCAATGATCAAGGACTACGACTCCCAGGTCTCCTCGCTGGAGGCAACGCAAGCGCAAACTTTGGGCGAGACCAACAGTGGTGTCGTCAACGCGCAGGCGCGATTGGCCTCCACTAAGGCTACTCTGGCGCAGGCCAAGGCCGACCTGGTCCGCATCCAGAGCGATTCCCAGCGCATGATCGAGCTGGCAAAAGCGGGAGTGGAATCCGACCAGGATCGGGTACGCGCGGAAGCTCAACTTGACGCCCAACAGGCTGTAGTCCTGAGCGCGCAGAAAAACGTTGACGCAGCCCAGGCCGACCTCAACACCGCCAACGCCCGGCTCCATCAGCAGCGTGCCGCGGCCAGCAATGTTGCGGCCAACGAAGCCCAGGTGGCGAATGCCCGCGCCCAGTTGGCCGAAGCCGATACCCGGCTCGGCTATACCAAAATCTATGCGCCCGTGAGCGGGACGGTTTCGGTGCGCGCCACGCGGCAGGGCGAGGTAGTAAATCCGGGTACACCCATCGTCACCATCATCGACTTCGACGACACTTGGGTACGCGCCGAAGCGCCCGAGACCGAAGCGCGCTTCGTGGCCGAGGGCGACAAACTCAAAGTACGCCTGCCCGAAGGCCAACCCATCGAAGGCACGGTCATCTTCAAGGCCGTTGAAGGCGACTACGCCACCCAGCGCGATGTCAGCCGCCGCAAGCGCGACATCAAGACCATCGGGCTCAAGCTGAAGGTCGACAACCCAGACGGCGCGTTGGTTCCGGGCATGACCGCTGAGGTCCTGCTGCCGAAACAGCTGACCAAAGACCTGGCGAAAGGCGCGCAATGAGCCGTTCGAACAACGTTCGTGGTTTGTAATGGGGCACGACTCGCAGGGCGTGACTCGAGCTCGAGCTCGGAGCTTCGAGCAGGGCGCTTTGTAAACAGGGCACGACAATCATGCCGCGCCGCAAACGCTTGGTGTCAGGGCACGACTTTAGTCGTGCCGAAAACGCACGCATAAGATTCCGAGCCGGCTTTAGCCGGCGACACCGGAGCATAATGACTTGGTTTAAACACACTACGACCCGCACCGACGCTGGTTGCCCCGAGCCTCCTGACGGCGACGCTATCGTCGTCGACCACATCACCAAGAAGTACGGCGACTTCACCGCCGTCGACGACGTTTCCTTCAACGTCCATCAGGGCGAGATCTTCGGCCTGCTCGGCCCCAACGGCGCCGGCAAGTCCACCCTGATTCGCATGATGACCACGCTGCTGCCCATCACCGGCGGCCGCGCCCTCATCAACGGCTTCGACGTTGCCAAACAGCCCGACAACGCGCGCCACTGCATGGGCGTCATTCCGCAGGCGCTGACCAGCGACATTGATCTGACCGTCGAAGAGAACCTCAGTATCTACGCCAAGCTCTATGGTGTTCCCGCCGAGCAGCGCAAACATAACATCGACGATCTGCTGACCACTGTCGATCTACAGAAGTGGCGTCACGCGCAAACCAAGACGCTCTCCGGCGGTATGCGACGCCGTCTTGAAATCGCGCGTGGCCTGGTACACAGTCCAAAGATTTTTTTTCTCGACGAGCCCACCACCGGCCTCGATCCCGTCTCCCGCGTCGCCGTCTGGGAGATGTTGACCAACATCAAGAACAACCGCAACCTCACCATCCTTATCACCACGCACTACATGGACGAGGCCGATCGTCTTTGCGACCGCATCGCCATCGTGGATCACGGCAAGCTGGTTGCGCTGGATTCGCCGCAGGCACTGAAGGCCAGCGTCCCCGGAACGAACGTTATCGAAGCGCAGTTCCTCAACACGCCAGCCGACTGGCAAGACGAGCTGCAAAAGCTCGACGACGTTACCTCGGTACAACCTGAAGCGGCGCACATGTACCGCATCCTCACCAGCAATGGCTCCAAGACCACGACTGAGCTGGTGGAACTCGCCGTCCGCTCCAATGTGCAGGTGAAATCGCTCTCCGTACAAAACACCACGCTGGACGATGTCTTTGTCCACTTCACAGGACGGCAATTACGTGACGAGCAGGTGAAGGCGTTCAGCTTCATAATGCCCGACCGTCCGGGGATGCGGCCATGACAGGTGCAGACATGAGCACGCTTTATAACCGGGCACGACTTCACAGGCCGCTGAAAAAGTCCGCCTCCGAAGGCTTTGTAATAGGGCACGACTTCAGTCGTGCCGATAGGCCCTTTATTTTTCTTCCCGAGCCGGCTTTAGCCGGCGACACCCTGAGGTCTAGTCGCCTATGAATCGGATGTGGGCCATTGTCGAGCGCGAGCTGCGCAAATTCTTCCGTTCGCCGGCACTGATGCTGGTGGCGATGGTCTTCCCGCTCGTCCAGCTCATCGTGCTGGGCAATGCTTTCGGCGGCAAGATCAAGAACGCGAGCCTGGGCGTGGTCGATCAGGACCATGGCACGCAAGCGGTGAAGGTGCGCGAAGCCCTGGCCGCGGTCCAAGCCAACGCGCGCACATTTACTCCTATCCCCTATGACAGCGACAAGCAGGCCATGGAAGACGTGCGCACCGGTAAGTTGGATGGCGCCATCATCATCCCGCCGGAATATTCGCGCCGCGTCTATGAGGAAAACCATCCCCGAATCGCGCTCATTGTCGACAACACCGACAACATCATGAGCTCGACGCTGGAAGACGAATTTAGCAGTATTGTCCAGGCGCTGAATAACCCGGATGTCGAGCCTTCGCGCATTTTGCAGCAGATCTCGCTCGATACCGTCGAGCTCTATCCCTACACCGAGTACATGAAGTATCTGCTGCCCGGCTCCATTGCCCTGGCGATGTTCGTCTCAGTGATGATCGGCGGCGGCATGTTGTACATCGACGACAAAGCGCGCGGTGTGCACGAGGGCTATCTGGTGACGCCGATCACGAAGTTCGAACTGGTGGCCGGCCTCAACATTGCCGGCGCAATCAAGGCGATCATGGCCGGTATCGTCATTACCATACTGGGTTCGCTGCTGTCGGGCTTGGGCAGCATCTTCGCGCTGCAGAACCTGCTTTACGTGTTCCTGATGATCGTCGTCACCTCGCTCGCGTTCAATACCATGATGTTCCTGATGATGGTGCGCGTGGAAGATCCGCTGGTGCCGCGCGCCACCTTCGGCATTCTGAATACGCTGCTGTTCTTCCCCAGCGGCGCCATCTATCCCATCAAGGCATTTCCGGCGTGGCTGCGCTGGATTGCCTACATCGATCCCTTCAGCTATGCCGTGCACGGCTTCAAAGCGCTGCTGCTGAAAGATGCAGGCTTCACCGCTATCCGCATGGACATCGTGTATCTGACATTGATGGCCGCCATCATGATCACGATCGCAACCGCGCTCTTCAAGCGCACGTTGTAGGGTCATCTGAAATGGGTGGGAAAGTGTCATCCCGACCGACGGCTTCAGCCGGAGTGGAGGGACCTGCTTTTCCCGCCGGGTTTTGAAGGGGCGCGGCTTCAGCCGCGCCGTCCCAACTTCCCAACAATCTGTCATCCCAAGGAGGGCTTCAGAGACTGTGTCACGACCTGGTGTCGCCGCTCCGCGGCTCACGTTTTGTCCCACTTTGAGCGTGGGCTGACGCCCACGCCTAACCCCATCTCGCCGCTGCGCGGCTAGTTTGATCGGTTGTTCGGGCCGTTTGTTCCACCAGAAAATTTGTTTTCCGGTCGCGACACAGTCTCTTCAGCCCGACGAGGGATCTGCGGTTCCGGCGCTCGATGCAACTGCCTCTGAAGAAATAGGCGGGCCGCCCAGAGCAGCGCCGCAGGCGCGGCATATCATAGCCCAGCGTTTCAACGCTGGGTAGCGTGCAGAATTGACCCCGACTCCGTAGGGACGGCACATGCCGCCGTTTCCTTGCCGGTGATTTATCCTAGTTACTCGCCACTCGCGGGAAGGAACTCATAATGCAGGTAATGGAGAACTGGCAACCTCAGGGTATTACCGTCTACATGGACGACAAACGATTTATCAATTGCATCCTCACGGAATGCAAGCTGGTCTACGGCGGCGGCGACGTCACCTGGGAGAACACTCAGTTCGTCAACTGCCAGCTCACCTTCGACGGGGCTGCGCAACGCACCGTGGCCTATCTGCAAAACTTCGGCTTGATGCGCCCGCCCGAGAAACAATCCGGCCCCGCCATTCAGTCGAATTCGGGCGTGAATTAGGCGCAGAAGCCCGGCCCGAGATCGCCGTCCGTGGATGAAGGTCACGCTAGCCTGTGACCGCCTTCACTGACACTCCGTGACCCGGCAGAGCAGCCTTGTCTTGCGGTAGCCAGACGTCCTTTCCGCGGGAGCTAGCGCGAGGCAAACTACGATCTTCCAGCCTGCACGCACGACCTCATGCTGCAGTTTCCTTGTGCCCTCGATTCATTCCCGTCTATCCCGAAGCGGGCGTCCCGTGCCTTGCCGCGATTCCTTTGGAGGTCTTGATGCTTCACCTCGACACCGGTAATACCGGCTTCATGATTTTATGTACCAGCCTGGTCATGCTGATGACCCCCGGCCTGGCGTTCTTCTATGGCGGCCTGGTGGGCCGCAAGAACGTCCTCGCCATCATGATCCAGAGCTTTGTCTCCATGGGCTGGACCACCGTCATTTGGTATCTCTACGGATATTCGCTCTGCTTCAGCGGCGATTGGCACGGTATCATCGGCAACCTCGACAAAGTCTGCCTGCATGGTGTCAACCTGACAACGCCTTCCGGGCCCAATAACACCATCCCGGCGATGGTCTTCATCGCCTATCAGATGATGTTTGCCATCATCACACCGGCGCTGATCTCCGGCGCCTTCACCAATCGCGTGACCTTCAAAGCCTATTGCCTGTTTCTCACCGGCTGGCTCACCCTGGTCTACTTCCCCTTCGTACACATGGTTTGGGGCGGAGGCATGCTGCAACGCTGGGGCGTGGAAGACTTCGCCGGCGGCATCGTCGTCCACAACATAGCCGGACTGGCGGCCTTGGCATCCGTGCTGTATGTGGGCAAGCGGCGCGTCTTGGACCGCGGTCCGCATAGCATTCCCCTGGTCGCGCTGGGCACCGGACTGCTCTGGTTCGGGTGGTACGGCTTCAACGCGGGCAGCGAGATGCGCGTGGATTCGGTGACTGGCACGGCTTTCCTGAACACCGACATCGCGGCATCGTTCGCAGCCATAGCCTGGCTGATCGTGGCTTGGATCCGCGAGCGCAAGCCCAAATTCCTCGGCCTGCTGACCGGCGCGGTTGCCGGACTCGCGACCATCACTCCTGCCGCGGGTTATGTTTCGCCTACT
>CAWBKE010000016.1:0-104181 GCA_963789245.1 uncultured Acidobacteriaceae bacterium
AGGCTAGTGAGCTATCTTGTAATCGGTTTTCTTAAGGAATTAAAGGAAACTGCAGCAAACGGAATGCGTTCGGCGTGCTACGATCGGGCGGTTAGGCCACTTGCAGAGAGGGGACAAAGATGTCGGAGCGATCAGGAAACCCGGCTGACGATCCGTTCCATGGTCGGCAACCGACCAGTCACGAACAAATGACGGGACTGCCCTGGGACGCGTCGTACCACGACGGCCCCCCGCCCTGGGATATTGGCCAGCCGCAGCCAGCCGTAGTGCGTTTGGCATCCAAAGGCGGATTCGCCGGAGCGGTGCTCGATGCGGGCTGCGGAACCGGGGAGAACGCTCTGCACGTCGCCTCGCTGGGATTACCGGTTCTTGGCATTGACGTGGCTGAAAGGGCACTGGCGATCGCCCGGCAGAAAGCCGCCGATCTTGGGATCGAGGTTGAGTTCGCCGCGGCTGATGCGTTCCACTTGGAGCGTTTGGGGCGCATGTTTAAGACGGTTCTGGACTGCGGACTGTTCCACACCTTCGACGGCGACGAGCGACCGGTATACGTTGCGAGTCTGGCGTCGGTTACCGAGCGCGGTGGAACTCTGTATGTGTTGTGCTTCAGTGACGATGGCCCCGATACTGGCCCGCACCCCATTCGTCAGGAAGAGCTGAGAGCGGCGTTCAAACCGAGCAATGGATGGGAAGTCGCGGCCATCGAACCGGGTCGCCTTCAGACGAAAATCCACGACCACGGCGCACCAGCCTGGTTCGCGACCATCAAACGGATCTAGACCGCGCCGATTTTCTTACCCGTAAGAAAACGCACGAAAGTAAGAAAATCGGCAATGGTCGCGAGTGGCAAATCGCCATCTGCAGCCCAGAGAAGCACTTAGCGTAGTCAAGACCGGTCTCGAATTGTTTTGCTGCAGCTTCGCCCGTTCCGCTAGCAACCGGAAGGCTTGATCCCGAGATGGCAAAGGCAAGCCCTGACACCAAGCGGTCCAACTCTTGCTACCCTGACGCCTTCCGAAACTCCAGATAAGCCTGCAGAATCAATACCGCTGCCAACTGATCCACCACCTCGGCCCGGCGGCGGATGCTCATGTCGGTCTCGCGCAACACGCGGTTCGCCTCCACTGAGGTCAGCCGCTCATCGAAAAGGTGGACCGGCAACTTGAACCTGCGGCGCAGTTCTTCAGCAAATTCCTGCACTTTTTCCGCCTGAATGCCCTCAACTCCACTCATGCGTAGTGGAAGTCCCATCACGATCTCGGCAACGCCATATTGCCGGATAACGTGCCTCAGGTGGTTAAAATCATGTTTCTTGTTGCTGCGCCGGCAGGTGGGCAGTCCCTGAGCGGTCAATCCCAGTTCATCGCTGACCGCCAGCCCAATATTTCGCGAGCCAAAGTCCAGTGCGAGAATACGGCGAGGCGATGAGACAGCGGGTCCTGTAGGTAAGTTTTCCATTCGGATACAGCAAAAAGTATCATGTCGCGAATCTTACGGTTGCGAGTACGATAAACCACATGCCTGATCGGCTTCTGGACAATCCGACACCGGCCCGCAAGGATGTCGATCCCGACGCGGAGGCTAATGCTGCCGGCAGACCGGCGGCAGTGCCCCAGGTCTCGATCAATCGCTCCACCGTGGCTGAGTTGGAGCGGCGGCGCATCCTGCACGTGCAGTCCACCGCGCTGGTGATCCTGGCGAGCGCGGCGGTGCTCACTCTGATCTACGTTGGCAAGCTGCTGCTGGTTGTGATTCTGGTCTCGATCCTGCTGTCGTTTGTGCTGGCCCCTATTGTGGACTTGTTGGTCCGCTTCCAGGTTCCACGGGCCGTGGCCGCTCTGCTGGCGGTGGGGTTGCTGGTGAGCGCCCTTGGCGTTGCCACCTACGGCTCGTACAGCCGGGCGCTGGACTTCATGCATGAGGTTCCCAAATACAAAGCCAGAATTCAGGCGATGGGAGCCAAGATCCGCGAGCAGGCCGAGCAGATCGAGACAACCACCGAGACGGTGCTGCCCGAAAACGAGCAGGATCAGCACGCGGTCACCGTGAAGCAATCCAGCAGTTGGACTGACCTGGTGAGCAGGAATGCCAGTTCCGTGTCAGAGCTCTTGCTGGCGTTGACATTTATACCCTTCCTGGTCTTCTTCATGTTGAGTTGGCAGGACCATGTGCGCTCAGCCACGGTGATGCTGTTCAACATGGAGAACCGCAACTCGGCCTACGTGTTGCTCGGCCTGATCGCCCGCATGATCCGCTCGTTCATTGTGGGCAATTTCATCATCGGAGTATTTCTGAGCGTGTTCAGCATCGCCCTGTTCGGTGCGATCGGGCTGCCCTACTTCTACTTCCTGGGAGCGATCAGCGGCTTCCTCAGCCTGGTTCCCTACCTGGGCGTGCTGCTGGCGATCCTGCCGCCGTTGATTGCCGATCTTGGACACCTTACCGCCGGCACCGCCTTGCTGATCATCGTCGCGGTACTGGGATTGCACCTCATTGCCATGAATGTGCTCTATCCCAAGATTCTGGGCAAACGCCTACAGCTGAATCCGCTGGCGGTAACCCTGGCGCTGCTGTTCTGGGGATGGCTGTGGGGAGCGATGGGACTTATCCTGGCGGTGCCCATTACCGGGGCGGTCAAGATCATTTGCGATCACATTGAGAGGCTAAGGCCTTACGGGACGTGGCTGGGCGAGTGACCGCTCTTCGCTTTTCGCTTTTCGCTCTTCGCTTTTCGCCAGAAGGGACTGTAGAAGGTTCTTAGCTCCTTGCAGAAATCAGCCTGATGCATCACTTGAAGCCGACGGCCTGCTAAGAGCTAAGAGCCTCTGGCGAAAAAGCGTAGAGCGTAGTTCTGGCGAAGAGCGAAAAGCGATTGGCGAAGAGCAATACTTCGCCGTTAAAATCAATCCTTGGCAATCATTCCTACGGGGAGCTTCTATGGCACACATGGTGAAATGCGTAAAGCTGGGGCGCGAGGCCGAGGGTCTTGACGAGCCGCCCTTCGACGGCGAATTGGGGCAGAAGATTTACAACAATGTTTCCAAGCTGGCCTGGGAGCAGTGGCAGGAGCACATGAAGATGTTGCTCAACGAATATCGCCTCCAGCCTTGGAAGAAAGACCACCAGGAATTCATCGTGCAGCAGATGGAAGCGTACTTCTTCGGTGAAGGCTCGGAGAAGCCCAAGGAGTTCGTCGCTCCGACGCAGTAGCTCGGGGGAGTTCGCTCAGGTGAGGGCCGTTCGAGAATTGCTGTGGGCGTTGCGGCGGGTGGAGCACGCCTTCCAGGCGTGCATGAATGACTGCCCATAATCGCCCCGCGCTTTAGCGCCTGAGGTAATGTTTCTTTCACCTCAGCGGCTAAAGCCGATCCTTTCCCCGTCTCTGAATGCACCGCTGAAGCCGGTGCTCCACCCACTATAAGGTGCTTCAATACGGCGAAAATCCCAGGGTCTTATCTTCCTTCTGGACCCAGATGTGGGCTTTGTCGGCGATGCGGTCGTTAACGGTGACCACGACCACCACGCCGCTGGACACCGCGAAGCGCGAACCGCTATAGCCGTGGGGAACGGCTGCCCCATCCAACTTGTGGCTTTTGATTAGACCCCATTCACCGCCCGGCCCCCAATCCTTGATGAAGTCGTCATAGGAGTAGCGCGAGTATCTGGCGGGATGCTGTTTCCAATCCGGATCGTGCATCCAGATACCGTAGGCTTGAGCGTAATCCTGCTGCTGTAGAGCATCGAAGAAGTGGTCCACGATGCGCTCTTCCGGCCAGAAACGGAGCTGCCACCAGACCAGGCCGATGACGATGACCACGAAGACCAGCGCGATGATGATGTTGCGTTTTTTCCGCGCCGACGCCGCATCGTACGGCTGAGCTTCGAACAAGGTCATGGCGAAGACAGTTTACTCGCTAGCGGGGTGAGATGGCCATCGGCACCGACGGTCCGCATGAGGGAAACAGCCGTCGGTACGGCGAAGCCTTATTGCGGCTTGCCGAGTGCCTGCAGGCGCTGCATGGCAAGCTGCGCCACTGCTGTGCCGGGCGAGTCCTTCTGCATCTGCTCGTAGATGTGGCGGGCCTCGTTGGGCTGGTCCATCGATTCGTAGAGCGTGGCCAGGGCGAGCTGCGCCGTATTCTTGCCGACGGAGACGGTGGGATGATCGATCATCTGCTTGTAGAGGTCGATGGCCTGCGCGTTGCGGTTGGTATCGTGATAAACCGCGGCCAGCGCCAGCTTGGCCAGGCTGGCAATCTCCGGGTAGCGGCTGGCTGCCACCTGCTGCAAATCCTTTTCGGCAGTCGGGTTGTCACCAAGATCGCGGGCCGTGACTCCGGCGAAGTAGCGGGCCACCTGCGCCGACTGGGTGAAGGAGTACTTGTTGGCAATTCGATCGAACTCGGCGTTGGTGGTCTTGTCGCGTTCCTGGGTTGAAGCGTAGCTGGGAACGTCGGGAGTGGCCGGGGTTCCGTCCGGACGGATCGGTTCGTTGTATTTCTGGATGGCCTGGGCCAACTCTGCGCTGGCCTGTTGGTTACGGTAGTTCACATAGGCCCATCCGCCTCCAACAGTGGCCAGAATCACTCCCAGCACAATTCCGACGGCAATGAGCTTGGAGCGGTGTTCGACCGCCCAGGTGATGGTTTCGGCGGTGGAGGTAGTAAAAGAATCCTGCTTAAGCTGATGTCGAGCGTAACTGCGCACGGGTGGTCCTTCTCTGGTTAGTCACAAAGGTGGGAAAAAGTTAGTTTATCAGCCTGTGGAAACGCGGGTCAAACCGCGGAGCGCGATTGCGCTGCGATCAACTGCGGGGAGATGTGACCTCCGTCACCGTTGAACGTACATTGTCTCTACCGTCCGACGCGTCCAGCGAGCGCCTGTCGGCACTTCGATCATCGTGCGTCCTCGATCACGGCGGCGGCGCGACCGTAATGCGTCACCAAACGCCGATCGCCGCCCGCATCAAGGTGGTTGGTCGGCTCACCTTGGTGATTATTCCGCCAGACGCCATGCTACGTTGCACCACGTACGCAGCAGTCACAAAAATATTTTTTCGCGTTAACTTTCACGAAATCAATCGCTCCCACAAGAAGGGAAAGACAATCGCAATCTTTTCGCTGGCGTGAAATTTTTTTCGTGCTAGTATCCCATGCAGCCAAGAAGAAAGCTGTTTGCACAAATGCGGTGCAATGCTCCCGGACACCGCGACGACAGGTTTGCAAAATGATTTCCGTTGGGTTTGTGCCGCATTTTTTGCTGTACTCGATTCCCGTTTTCCCGCTTAAGTAACGATCACTGTAACTGAGAGGCTCTCTCGCCTCAGGACTTTGCTTATTATGTCTTCTTTTGCCATTGCCTCCCCTAATCCGTGGGTGCGAGTTTTGGACGCACTGGAAAAAAAAGTCAATCGCAACTCCTACGAAACCTGGCTGAAGCCCACCCGCTACGATCATGCGCAAGGTGCAATCCTGTTCGTACGAGTTCCCAATCCAGAGTTCTGCCACATCGGCGAGCGCTATGGCGATCTGATCAGCGAAGCCCTGGAGAACCTGGGTCTCGAGTTCCGCGACGTGGAATTCGTCACCTCGGAAGAGCAGCGCGGCGA
Source organism: uncultured Acidobacteriaceae bacterium (assembly GCA_963789245.1). Taxonomy (GTDB): domain Bacteria; phylum Acidobacteriota; class Terriglobia; order Terriglobales; family Acidobacteriaceae; genus Bog-257. The sequence continues at coordinate 5,609 of CAWBKE010000016.1, forward strand.
TGGTAAAGCGGCCGCCGGCGCTGCACACCCGGTGGCCGCATCGCCAGTCTCTGACAAATCCGTATCCGGACCTGTCACCCAACAACGTTTCGATTGGGATGGAGCGGCGCAATTGAACCCCCGATACACTTTCGACGACTTCGTAATCGGCACCGGCAATCAGTTTGCCCACGCGGCGGCGCGCGCAGTGGCGGAACGGCCTTCCAAGGCCTACAACCCGCTCTTCCTGTATGGCGGTGTTGGCATGGGAAAGACCCATCTGATGCAGGCCATCGGGCACGAGATCAAGATCCGGCTGCCGGAAAAGTCCATCTGCTATGTCTCCGGTGAGCGCTTCACCAACGACATGATCAGCGCGCTACGTTACAGCAAGATGGGCGGATTTCGCGACAAGTATCGCAATATGGACGTGCTGCTGGTCGACGATATCCAGTTTCTGGTGAACAAGGAGCGCACCCAGGAAGAGTTTTTTCATACCTTCAATGCCCTGCACGAGTGCATGCGCCAGATCGTGATTGCCAGCGATCGTCCGCCCAAGGAGTTGGCTGAGATTGAAGATCGCCTGCGCAGCCGCTTCGAGTGGGGTCTGATTGCCGATATCCAACCGCCGGACCTGGAGACCAAAGTCGCCATCCTGCAGAAGAAAGCCGAGTCGGAGCGCGTGATGCTGCCGACAGACGTGGCGCTGTACATCGCTTCCAACATTCGCAGCAATGTGCGCGAACTGGAAGGCGCCCTGATCCGCCTGACCGCTTACTCGTCGCTGACTGGAGGCGAGATTAATCTTCAGACGGCGCAGGAAGTGCTAAAGAACCTGATCGATTCGCAGGTCCGCAAGATCACGATCGAGTCGATCCAGAAGGCGGTGTGCGAGCAGTTCGGGCTGCGGCTGCTGGAGATTAAGTCGAAGAACAACTCGCGCGTCATTGTGTTTCCGCGACAGATTGCTATGTACCTGGCCAAGCATCTCACCGACGCTTCGCTGCCGGAGATCGGACGTCAGTTCGGCGGCAAGCATCACACCACGGTCCTGCATTCGGTCGGCAAGATCGAGGAGGCGCGCAAGACCGACAAGGATTTAAACAGGGTACTGAACAAGCTTACCGAGAGCTTGGGCCTATGAACCGCGCGCTAAGCGCGGTTTTTCACTTCGGGAGTGAGTTTTCTTCCCGGTGCCCTGTGGATGCGATGTGGATTCAGTGGAAGCCGCGGCAGGAATTCTGCTCACCTGCTGGATCGGCACAGATGGCCACAGACCGGAGTGCAGATTTTATACGGCCTCGAACGCTTTCCGCCTGCGGCGCCCGCAATTCTGCTCTAAATTTCCACTTTTCCGCACTGCCTACTATTACTACTGGTTTTATATGTTTTTGATTTGATATAAGAAGTAGCAGTATAAAGGGGCTGGCAAAACGCCTGCCGAGGTGTGATCGATGGTTGCCGAAGCAACGGGAGCAGTGCAGGGTACAGCGATGGAAATCAGTGTCAGCAAGTTCGAGTTGCTGAAGGAACTGACTGCCACACAGGGCGTCGTCGAACGCAAGACCACGATTCCCATCCTCTCCAACTTTTTGTTTGAGGCAGCCAATGACCGGCTGACCATCACCGCGACCGATCTCGACCTGAGCCTGCGGACCTCGTGTGCGGCCAAGGTGAAGCGCGAGGGCGCCTGCACTATCCCCGCGCGCAAGCTGTACGACTACGTCAAATTGCTGCCCGACACCGATATCTCCATCAAGCTGCTGGAGAACCACTGGGTCAACATTCGCGCTGGCCGCTCCAATACCAAGATGGTTGGCATGGCGCGCGCCAACTTTCCTGGACTGCCTACGTTTCCGGCGGCGGGCGCGGTGAAGATTCCTGCTCAGACCCTGCGCAGCATGATTGCGCGGACGATCTTCGCGATCTCCAGCGAGGAGTCGCGCTACACCTTGAATGGCGGGCTGATGGTGCTGAAGCCGGAGTCGATCACCATGGTGGCGACCGACGGGCATCGCCTGGCGCATATCGAAAAGCAGGGCGAAAAGTTCGACGTCAGCGGCGAGAACCGGACTCTGGTCCCCAAGAAAGCCATGAGCGAGATTTACTCGCTGCTACAGAACAGCGACGTGGAGGCCATTGAGTTCGCCAAAGACGAATCGACGTTGTTCTTCCGGATCGGCGAGCGGCTGCTGACCTCACGCCAGTTGACCGGACAATTCCCCAACTACGAAGCCGTGCTGCCGCGCGAGGCCAACAAGTTCGTGGTGCTGCACGGCGCCGACCTCAATACCTCCATCCAGCGCGTCGCGCAGTTTGCCGACGAGCGCTCGCGGGCCATCCGCATGAAGCTCGACAAGAACGAGTTGAAGATTTCGTCCTCGTCGACCGATGCGGGCGAGTCGGAAGACTCGATCGAGACCGCCTACACCTCCGACCCCGTGACGATTGGCTTCAACTCGGAATACCTCCTCGACTTCCTCAAAGCCTCCGATGGCGGCGATGTGCGCCTGGAGTTCAAAGACGCCCAGTCCGCCGGCCAGATGCGTCCCGAAGACGCCGGCGACGACGGGTTTAAGTACCGGTACGTCGTGATGCCGATGCGGATTTGAGCCCTGCCAAGTCGAGCGTTCGTAGTTGTTAAGATTTGTTGCCGCGCTAACCCTTTTTCCCTTTCCTCGTCTATTTCTACAAGCAGGGAGCGATGCTCATGAGGGGCATGCGGGACGTTCCACTCCGCTAGTTCGCATGCCCCGGGCACCGCATTATGCCCTCCTTACTCTCCTCATTCGCAACGGAACTTGCAGGAGCTCCTTCTCGTACCACTACGAGGAGGAGCGCTGTGAGTAAAATTTCCCTGATTCTCCTGCTCTGCATTTCATGCCTGGGACTGTCCGCCTCTGCGGAGGAATGGACCAAAAGCTACCAGGTCAGCAATACTCCCTCTCTGCATGTCGATACCAACGATGCCTCCATCGAAGTCACGCACGGCGTCAGCAACACGATCTACGCCAAGGTGATCGCGGATGGAATCAGTATCGGCGGCAGCGGTGTGCGTATCACCGAGCACCAGGATTCCGACAAGGTCGACCTGCAAATTCATATCCCCAACGATTGGGGATTTCACTTCGGCATCCATCGCGGGGTGCAAGTGGAAATCCAGGTGCCGCCGCAGTCGGCGCTGGACCTGCATTCGGGCGACGGCCACATCTCGGTGAACGGCATCTCCGGCCAGGCGCGGCTGGATACGGGCGATGGCCATATTGACGTTCAGAGTTTTACCGGCGCGCTGCATGGCCACACCGGCGATGGCCACATGACCATTGACGGCGTGTTCACCGATCTTGACCTGCGCACGGGCGACGGCCATATCGACCTCGCGGTGCGTCCCGGCTCGAAGATGAACGGGAGCTGGCTGATTCACACCAGCGATGGTCGTGTCGAAGCCAAGCTTCCGCAGGACCTGGCGTGCGAGCTCTACGCGCATACCGGCGACGGGCACATACAGCTCGACATGCCGGTGACGGTGAGCGGCTCCGTTGAGCGCACGCGGATACGCGGCAAGCTGAACGGCGGCGGTCCGCTGCTGGAAATCAGCACCGGAGACGGCGGCATCCGGATCGGCAAATTCTAGCGGCTCCGGTCAAGCGAGACCCCGGTTCCGCCGATAGAACCAGAGAAACGGCTATCGGCACATGGACCCCTTGAACCACCATCGAACGGCCGGCTATCGAACGACCGGGTATCGCAGCTCCGCCCATCGCAGCAGACGCAAGCTGATTCTCTTTTGCCGGCATCCCGTTGCCCAGGAGCGCTTCGTCCGCCTGCTGAGCAAAGCGGGATTCGAGGTGGTGGTCAGCCCGGAGCTACGCCTGCAAAATCAAGACAACGCGCACCAGGCGACACCAGCCAGCCTTGTGATTCTCGATTGCAGTGACGCCGAGGCGGCAGTGGAATTCGTCCGCATCCTACGCATCAAGCAGCCCAGCCTTCCCGTGCTGGTGCTGCTGCCCAAACTGGAAAGTCCGCACACCTATTCGCTGCTGCGGCTGGGCGTGAAAGGTCTGTGGGCGTACAGCCAGCCGCCGCGCGAGCTGGCGCGGGCTGCCTGTCAGGTGGCGGGCGGCGGTTATTGCGTCCCGCGCGAGCTGTTGACCGGCTTCATCGAGTCCGTCCTCCCCGAGCTTTACGGCAGCAAGTCGCTCGCTCCCGAAATCGAGATCAGCCGCCGCGAGCGAGAGGTGTTGGACCTGCTGCTGGAAAACCTCTCGAACAAAGAGATTGCCGCCAAGCTGTTCGTGGCAGAGCGCACAGTGAAGTTCCATGTTTCTAATCTGTTGAGCAAGTTCGGGGTGCATCGCCGCGCCGACCTGATTGTGATGTGGATGCGGCAAGCGACAGCGTTTCCCTGGCAATCGCGGGAGCGGGAGCAGAGCATTTCGACGCGGGTCAACTGATTCGCAGCGCGGTCGTCCCGCTCCGGCAGTTTGCCAGCTACCCCTACCGCCCGTTATACTTTTTGTTTGCCCTATCTAATTTTGTGTCAGTGAGGAGCGCCGTTTTCGCATGCCGAAGCGCACATTCCAACCCAACCGTCGTCGCCGGTCAAAGACGCACGGATTTCGTTCTCGCATGAAGACCAAGAGCGGCCGGGCGGTGCTGTCACGCCGTCGCGCCAAGGGACGCAAGCGCGTCTCCGTAAAGCCGGGCTTCCGCGAGTAAGCCACAAGTCACTAAGTCCTGCGTTATCGCAGCTTTCCGATGGAATTATTAGGGGTCGCCGCCGAGCGGACCGCAGTATGAAAGTAATCGGCGCCGGGCGGCGAGCGCTGAATGCCTGGTAACAACTCCGCCGCCAGCAGTAAGTTTCCCAAGTCGAAGCGTCTGCTGAAGCACGCGGATTTTCAGCGGGTCTATCAGAACGGACGCCGCCAGTTTACGGGAAACATGACGGTGTTCTTCCTGCGGCGTCAGCATGAAGCGGGGCCGCCGAGTTCGCCACGAGTGGGATTCACGGTCGGCAAGGTGCTGGGCGGAGCGGTGGACCGCAACCGCATCAAGCGCCGTATGCGGGAAGCGGTGCGGATGTCGTCGACGGTCTGTGAGGGCCCGGTGGACGTAGTGTTTAATCCGCGCAAGAGCGTGCTGACGATGCCGTTTGCGGAACTGGTTGGCGAAGTGGCGCGAGGTTTGCGTCTGGCGGGGCAGCGGGCGCGCGTGGCGGAAGCGACGCGCACGGCGAACGAAAAATGAAGCAGGCAGTGCAATTCGTCTTGCGGATCTACCGGCGCTTCGTGTCGCCGATGTTGCCACACTCCTGCCGCTTTGTGCCGACGTGCTCGGAGTACGCCATGGAAGCGGTGGAGCGCCACGGGGTGCTGCGAGGCTCAATGCTAGCTGCCGGAAGATTGTTGCGATGCCATCCCTTTGGGCGAGCGGGATTGGATCTGGTGCCGCAGGCGACGGGAAGCCTTAATTCCTCGACGGTTGAATCGCCGTGGCGCGGGTCGCAGAAGAAGTCTTCAGGGGCTGAAGCCCAAAACAGAGTTGGTCCTTTGTGGCATGGCTGAAGCCGTGCCCTGACGCGAGGATGTGGATGGGTAGGGTCTAGAACTTGGCTGAATATCGCAATCCCCAACAAGACGGCGGCGGCGGTGGCGGCGACAAGAACATGATGATGGTGTTCGCCGTCATGATTGCGCTGATCATCCTCGCCCAGATCTTCCTGTTCAAGAAAAATCCCGCGACCCAGCCTGCACAGAAGCCGGCGGAGACAACCCAGAGCAATCCTGCCGCGACCCAGTCTCCTACACCCGTGGCACCGGCCCAGGCGTCGAACCAACCCGCTGCCAACGCCCCCAAAACTTCCGTAGCCCCGAAGGCCGCGAGCAAAGAAGTCGAGACGACGGTCGAGAACGACTTCTACCGCATCGTCTTCACCAACAAAGGCGCGCAGGTGAAGTCGTGGGTGCTGAAGAAGTTCAAGGATGACGACGGCAATCCGCTGAACATGGTCAACAAGGACACGACCAAGCTTGGCCTGCCGCTCAGCCTCTATACCTACGACGAAAATCTGCGCAACCAGATCAACTCCGCCTTGTACGTGCCTAGCGCTAGCGGCAGCATCGCTGCACGTGGCGAGTTGACCTACGAATACGCGAACGGCGACACCACGGTACGCAAGACCTTCCAGTTCGGTGACACCTATGTCATTTCGGTAGAGACGGAAGTGACCCAAGCTGGCAGAGTGGTGGCGGCCTATCCCATGTGGCCGGCCGGTCTGGGCGACGAATCCACTGCGCCGTCCTACGCGTCGCAGAAGATCGAGTACATGGCCGATGGCAAAGTGGAGCGGCTGGCGGCCAAGAAGGTAAGCGGCGCCAACACCCTGCGCGGGCCATTCAACTGGGCGGGGCCGCAGGACCAGTTCTTTGCCGCCATATTTCTGCCCGACAATCCAGACACAGCGGCGATGGTCACGCTGCACAACTCCATCTCCGTTCCCAAGGATCCCAAGAAGCCCGACCCGAACAATGTGGTCAAGTACGAGATCCTGGGCGCTGCAGTGGGCGACACCACCGGGGTAACGAAGCTGCGGCTTTTCGTAGGACCGAAGACGCTGAATGTGCTGCAGTCGGTGCGCTCCAATAGCGCTCCGGGCCAGATGAACGGTCCCGATCTTCGCGATGTGGTGGACTTCGGCTTTTTCAGCCTGATTGCTCGCCCGCTGTTCCTGTGGCTGAAGTGGACGCACGAGCACATGGCCAGCAATTGGGGCGTGGCCATCATCATCCTGACCGTCATCATCAACATAGCGCTGCTGCCGTTGCGCATCGTTAGCATGAAGTCGGCGCTGAAGATGCAAAAGCTGCAGCCGCAGATGAAGGCCATCCAGGAGCGCTACAAGAAATATCCCATGCGCGATCCCAAGCGCCAGGAGATGAACGCCGAGATAAGCGAGCTGTACAAGAAAGAAGGCGTGAATCCGGCCGGTGGCTGTCTACCGTTGCTTATCCAGATGCCGTTCCTGTGGGCGTTCTACACCATGCTGGCTAACGCCATCGAGCTGCGCCAGGCGCCGTTCTTGTGGCTGCACGATCTGTCAGCGCCCGACAAGTTGTACATTGTGCCGGTGATGATCGTGGCCAGCACCTACCTGATGCAGAAGATGACGCCCAGCTCGGGCATGGATCCCAAGCAGCAGCAGATGATGACCCTGATGATGCCGCTGATGATTGGATGGTTCAGCTTCAGCCTGCCTTCGGGCCTCAGTGTGTACTGGATCGTGGGTAATATCATCGGCATCGGTCAGCAATACATCATGAACCGTAGCAGCCTGGGCCGCGAGATGCGCGAAGAGATGGAAAAGCGCGCCAGGAAGAAGGCGAAGTAAGTAGGAGTGAATTTTGTTTACCACGGTGGCACGGAGGACACGGAGTTTCTTAGGTTGTCATCTGAACGACTGAAGTGCTGAGTGTCTCGGAGCACTGAATTGGATAATTGGGTCGTGGAGTTCGGCATCTTATTTCTGGATTTTTCTTGAAAACTCCGTGTCCTCCGTGTCTCCGTGGTGAAAACGGTTTTCCAAAATGCCGATAACCGACAAAATCGCCGCCGCCAAGAAGATCAGTGAACTGCTGAACACGATATTCTCCACGGGCGACTTCCGCCTGCGCTACAAGATCACCGTGGATCCGGTGGTGGGCGCCGACCGCGAATGGGAGCGCCCGGATATTCTGGTCGAGCTTTCAGGCGGCGACAGCCCGCTGGTGCTGGAGAATGGCGGCGAGCTGCTGCGCGCCTTCGAGCACATTGCGCAGGAGATGCTCCGTCTGGCGCCCGACCAGCACGAGAAGATCAGCTTCGACTGCCAGAACTTCCGCGCGTCGCGCTTGCAGGAGCTGCGTCTGGCAGCCGGTGTGGCGGCCCAACGCGTGCGCGAAACGGGCGTTCCCTACGCGTTCGCTCCCATGTCGTCGCGCGAGCGCCGCATACTGCACCTGGCGATGCGCGACCAGGACGATCTGCGCACCGAAAGCGCCGGCGAGGCCGCCGGACGCCACGTCGTCGTCTATCCCAAGGACTACAAGGGCGGACCGCCCGCACCGCGGCCGATGTCGCGCAGACGATAGGTCGTGTTCACCGCGGAGGCACGGAGAGCACGGAAAATGACGTTGAAGCATAATTCAATCGGACTGCCCTCACCACAGATTCTGTTCTGCTGTTTGTTACGAACCAACATATCCGGTGCCGATCCAGGTCCTAAGTTTCCCCGTGCCCTCCGTGTTCTCCGTGGTGGACTGTCGTGCTTTGCGCTCGGCGATGGCACAAAGCTAATTGCTAATTGCTAGTTGCAGTCTCTACAATCAGCCTTCTTATGCTGCGCTTTTCTACAGCGGGTGAGTCTCACGGAGAGGCGCTAGTGGCGCTGCTTTCGGGCATGCCGGCCGGCGTGGTGGTGGATCTCGCCTTCGTTAATCGCGAACTCTGGCGGCGGCAGCAAGGCTACGGTCGCGGCGGACGCATGCGCATCGAGCGGGATACGGCTCGCATTCTCAGTGGCGTGCGCCATGGCAAGACTATCGGCTCGCCCATCGCGCTGCTGCTCGCCAACAATGACTGGCGGAACTGGACTGAGGCGCTGCCGGTCGAAGAAGGCGATCCCGCCAAACACAAGCGGGTCGCGTCGCCTCGGCCCGGTCATGCTGACCTTGCCGGAGCGGTGAAGTATAACTTTACCGAAGCGCGTTATGTCCTGGAGCGAGCTTCGGCGCGCGAGTCGGCAGCGCGCGTTGCGGCAGGAGCCATCGCCAAGCTGCTGCTGCGTGAACTGGGCATCGAGGTTCTCAGCCACGTTATTGCGGTGGGCAGTGCAAAGCTGGACAAGCCGATCGAGTGGGAAGCGATCACATCGCTGGCCGCAAAGGATGAAGTGCTGCTCGGCTGCGCCGATCCCGAGAGCGAAGCGCGCATGAAGGAGCAAGTCGATCTGGCGCTGCGCACCGGCGATTCCGTCGGCGGCATCTTCGAGGTAATTGCCCACAACGTCCCGCCGGGGCTTGGGACCTACGCTAACTGGGATGAGCGCCTAGACGCGCAACTGGCAGCGGCGGTGATGTCGTTGCAGGCGGTGAAGGCGGTGGAGATTGGCGACGCGGTCGCGGCGGCTGCTTCACTCGGCTCCACGGTGCATGATGAAATAGGATACGAGCGGGACAGCGCCAATTCGCTAACCGGATTTACCCGGCGATCGAATCATGCGGGCGGACTGGAAGGCGGCGTGTCGAACGGCGAAGATATCCGCGTACGCGGCTATTTGAAGCCGATTTCGACGCTGAGGCGTCCGCTGGCGTCGGTGGACTTCGCCACGCGCGAGCCGGTGAAGGCGGCCTATGAGCGCTCCGATGTGTGCGTGGTTCCGGCTGCGGGCGTTGCCGCCGAAGCGATGGTTGCGCTCGCGCTGGCGCGCTGCGCGCTGGAAAAGTTCGGTGGCGATTCCCTGCTGGAGTTACGGCGAAATTTCGAAGGCTACTGCCAACAACTGCGAAACTTCTAAATGATCTATCCCATCGTGAAATTTGGCGATCCGGTATTGGACAAACCGTCCGCTCCCGTCACCGTGTTCGACGCTGACCTGCGCAAGCTGGTGGACGACATGTTCGAGAGCATGTATGCCGCGCACGGCGTGGGCCTGGCCGCTCCGCAGATCGGCATTGCCAAACGCATCGCGGTCATCGACGTAACCTTCAAGGAAGATCCGGACGCGAAGATCGTGTTGGTCAATCCTGAGATCGTCCACACTGAGGGAAAATTGAGCGCCAGCGAAGGCTGTCTCAGCCTGCCGGAGTTTCGCGAGAACGTTACGCGGCCGCGCAAGGTGACGGCACGCGCCCAGGACCTGACGGGAAAGACCATCGAAGTTACCGGTGAAGAGTTGCTGGCCCGCGCCTTGGTGCACGAGACCGATCACCTGAACGGCAAACTCTACCTGCAACATATCAGCGCACTGAAGCGCGACCTGATCAAGCGCAAGATTCGCAAGCTGATGAAGCAAGGGGAGTGGTGAGAAGAAGCAGCTAGCCATTAGCAACTAGCAGCTAGCTCTTACACGCGCGACAAAGTTGTTGCTACTGCCATGAGGCCTGATCGCTGGAGCTAGTTGCTAATTGCTTCCTATGCTTGATCTCGTTTTTTGCGGCACGCCGCTGTTTGCGGTTCCCACGCTGGAGAAGCTGGTCTCTGCCGGCTTTCGGGTCAACCTTGTCGTCACCCAGCCGGACCGTCGCAGTGGCCGTGGAATGGAGCTGGCAGCATCGCCGGTGAAGCGGACCGCGCTCGCGCTCGACCTTCCGGTCACACAGCCGGAGAAGATCAAGAACAACGACGAGTTCCGCCGGCAACTGGAAAGCATTGCGCCGGAGGCGATCATAGTGGTCGGCTATGGGCGCATCATCCCGCAATGGATGATCGATTTGCCGCCGCTGGGCAACCTCAACCTGCACGCATCGCTGCTGCCGAAGTATCGCGGCGCAGCGCCCATCCAGTGGGCGATTGCCATGGGCGAGACCATCACAGGTAACACCACCATGCGCATTGACGCTGGACTCGATACCGGCGATATCCTGATGCAAGCGGAAGAGCGCATCAAGCCGGACGATACCGCATTGACCCTCGCGCCACGTCTGGCGCAGGGCGGCGCCGAGCTGATGATTTGTACTCTGGCCGGCTTGAAGAACGGCACCATCACACCGCAACCGCAAGACAACGCCAAGGCTACGCTCGCGCCCATCCTAAAGCGCGAAGACGGGCTCATCGATTTCTCGCGTACTGCGGTGGACGCCTGGAACCGGCTGCGCGGATTTCAGCCGTGGCCCGGCGCCTTCACTCATTTTCGCGGCAAGACGCTGCAGCTTCATGCTGCGATCCCGGCGCCCGAGGTCGCTGTCGTTGCCGCCGCACATTTCACCATTGAGAACGAGCGCCTGCTGCTTGGCTTTGCGCACGGCACGGCGCTGGAGATTCATGAGTTGCAGATGGAAGGCAAGAAGCGGATGAGCGCGCGCGATTTTGTTAACGGCTATCGACCGAAGAGTGAGGAGCCGTTAGCATTTAGCACTTAGCACATAGCATTTAGCCAAGCGGGTCGTAGCGCGAACGATTCTACGGACGCATTGGGATCGCAGATAGTCAGATCAACGGCACATGCCGACTACTAAGTGCTAAATGCCAAGTGCTAACTGCTGATTCTTCCCATGTCCATCGCACCCGCACGCGCCGCTGCCTTCGACATTCTGCTGCGAGTGGATCAGCAGGGCGCTTATGCCAGCGAACTGCTGCACTCGGGGCGGCTGGAATCGTTGAGCCAGGCTGATCGCGCTCTGACCACCGAACTGGTAATGGGCGTGCTGCGTTGGCGCTCGCGGTTGGACGAAGCAATTGCTGCGGCATCGGCGCGGACGCTCGCCAAAATTGATCCCGAGGTGCTGACCGCGCTGCGGCTGGGCGCTTACCAGTTGCAACATCTCAACCGAATTCCGGCACACGCCGCCATCAACGACAGCGTGGAGTTGATGAAGCGCGCGCACAAGCGATCAGCCGCGCCGTTCGGCAATGCCGTGCTCCGGAAGATCGCGGCAACGAAGATCGAAGCCACGCCGGAATCGTCGGAGTGGACTACCACATCGCTGGCTCGGGAGTTTGCTCATCCGCAATGGCTGGTGGAGCGCTGGGCGGCCGAGTACGGCATGGAGCGTGCCCATCTGATCTGCCTCCACGACCTGCAAATACCGAACGTCGCGATCCGGGTTGAAGATCCGGCTGTTGAGCAGGAACTAGAGACCGAAGGCGTCAAACTGGATCGGGGAGCACTTCTGGCCAGTGCCCGCATCGTCACCGGCGGCGAGATCACGCGAACGCGCGCCTTTCAGGAAGGCCGCGTGTTCATTCTGGATGAAGCTTCTCAACTGGTGGCTGCCCTGGTCGGCACCGGTTCGCGCTTGCTCGATTGCTGTGCCGCTCCCGGAGGCAAGACGCAGGCGTTGGCCGCGCGCAATCCTTCCGCGGAAATTGTCGCTGCCGAGCTGCACCCGCATCGCGCTGAGCTGCTGCGCCAACGGGTTCACGCAGCCAACGTCCAGGTAATCCAGGCCGACGCGCTGAAGCTGCCCACCGCGGGTGGGTTCGATCGCGTTCTGGCGGACGTGCCCTGCTCGGGCACGGGAACGCTGGCGCGCAATCCCGAAATCAAATGGCGGCTGAAGCCTGACGATCTGGACGAGCTCCATCAGAGGCAAGTTGCCATTCTGCGCGCGGCATTGGGGCAGCTTGCTCCCGGTGGTCGCGCGCTGTATTCCACTTGCTCGCTGGAGCGTGAGGAGAACGATGCGGTGATCGAGGAAGTGCTGCGCGATTCCGGCGAATTTCAGTTGCGCGATTGTCGCGAGGAGCTACAACGGTTGCGGTCAACTGGTGAGCTGGTGTGGAGCGATCTTGACTCGCTACTCAGCGGCAAATTTCTGCGCACGATTCCCGGCGTGCAGCCGTGCGATGGATTTTTTGCGGCGATGGTGGAGAAGCAGTAGGCCAGTAGTCAGTGGCCAGTAGCCAGTGCGAATCGAGAATCCAAACAGGGGATTTGCTGCCGACAGCCGACAACTGGCAAAACGAAAAGGCCGGCGCATGGCCGGCCCTGAGTACAGAAAATGTGAAAGCTATTTCTTGGGTGCGATCGCGTCTTTGGCGGCCTTGGCCACGCGGAACTTCACCACGGTCTTAGCGGGAATTTTGATTGCCTCGCCCGTTTGCGGATTGCGGCCCATGCGCGCCTTGCGGTTCGACTTCACCAGACGGCCCAGTCCCGGGATGATGAATACACCGTTCTTTTTGGTTTCTTTGATCGCGACTTCGGCGAGTCCATCAAGAAACGCAGCCGCCTGTTTGTTGTTGAGCTCGTTTTTCTCAGCCATGTGGCGGACGAGCTGGGTCTTGGTCATGCCAGTTGCCATTCGTAATCCTCCTTGAAGCGTGAGCAGTAGGAATGCTCGACTGCCGTATCGTATACCAAGCGTCTTCTCATGCAAAGCATTTTCGCCATATTTTATGCGGGTTTTTCCACAGGGGGCGCTTGAAAAGTCAACATCCATGCGGGTGCAGAAGCCTCGCGGCACACGGAAATGCCATAATGGGGAGACTTGCGCGGTAACCGGCCGGCCACCGAGGTGCTCTTCTGAGCTGTTCCATCTGCAACCTTCGCAAAGAAAAACGCTTCTGCCTTGCCCTCCACCAGCGCATTTGCGCCCAGTGTTGCGGCGAGCAGCGCGAGGTGACGCTCGACTGTCCCGCGGAGTGCCCCTACCTGCAGCAGGCGCGCCAGCATGAGAAGCCGCGGGAGTTTGGCGAGACTCCGCCGGCGGAAATCTTTCCGGCGATTGCGATGCGGGAAGCATTTCTTTCTGAGCACGAGATGCTGGTCGCGGGAATTCTGCAGACGCTGGGCAGGGTTACGCGGGCCGATCGCAATCTTCATGACCGCGACTTGATTGGCTCGCTGGCGAACATGGCCCAGAGCTATCAGACGCTGATCGCCAGCGGCCTGGTGTATCAGGAGGCATTGCCCAATCCCGTGCAGCAGGCAGTCATCGGCGTGCTGCAACAACTGTTCGAGGAATTCCGCGAGGTGGAACGGAAGCACCGCGGCTACACCACCTTGAAGGATGGTGACGTGCTGCAAGGCCTGGTCTTCATGCTGCGGCTGATCCATGTGCGCAGCTCCGGGCGGCCGCTGGCGCGAGGGTTCATCGATTTCCTGCACGAACGCTTCCCCGAGGCGCAGCCCGCGCGCGATGGCGAAGGCGAGCCCAGCCGCATCATCATGCCGTAAGGGGACAAGATCCGCACAAGCAGTCGAATCGCTTAGGAAATGGGGATGTTGCACCAGTTAATGCGTAGCTAATCTGAAATCACCAAATACTTCCACTGACCCTTGTCGAAATAGTAGAGCGCGATGCTGTGCTCACTTGCCTCCACAGCTATGGATGGATTACGGATCCGGATTTGCTTACCTGTATAGAACTCCTTGTATTTGCCGGGTGGAAACACGCTCACGACACTGAAGTGGGTCACTTTGGCCGGTGGGGCCAGGATCGTGATCTTGTAAAAGTCGCCGTCTGCCGTTGCCAGCAGGACAACCTGCTCGTGCGTTCTCTTTATGAGGGTCAATACAAAGCTCGTGCGAACTCCGTCAAACTTACCCTCATTGATTCCCGGACAATGTTTGCTGTTGAGGGGATGCTCTAGCCGCAATGATTGGTCGCTGCTCCGAAGCGCGGAAAGTTGCAACAGGTGCCACCCTGTCCAGCCCTCGTTCAACGACATCCAAACGTCCTCGGGCAAGGGGCATCCATTGGGTGGGTTGTAAACTGGGGCGACGCGGTTCTCAACCGAGTATTCTGCGGCACGCCATTCGTCGCTCACCTTCCCGACGTTGTTGCTGCCGCCGGCGTTCACTCTGCCGAGAACTTCCACCTCACGGTCCTGCGACACCCATCGCGCCGGATAGAAGCCCAGGCTGGCGATGGAGCAGCCTGGGTTTTTTCCGGTGCAACGGAGGGTTAACGACCGGTCGCCAGCGTGCTGTATGAGAGTCGCGCTACAGGTGGCCCGGTACCCCTCTTCTTCGCGGCCCAGAGCTTCGCATCCAAAAAATATGGTGAGGGGGTATTTTGCCCTGTCAACACCGAGGAACTGGGTCCGATCCCCATTCTCCGAAGGAGGCGAGGCGATGTAGGGCTTGGCTGATGTTCCTTGCAGGCGGAACCTTACTTGAACCGGGCCTGCCAAGACAGCTACGGGTTGCCCGTTCTTCGTGGCCGGTTGCCACCGCCAGGTCCTGACTACGTCAAGGGCCTCCTGGTCGAACTCCTTACCGAATCCCTGCCCCACCACGATGCGCAGAGGCAAGCCCTCTGTGCTCACAAAGACCTCTAGCGTGACTCTTGGTTCACTAGCTGGCCAGAAGCCCGGTCCGGTGTAAACCGGGTCGGGATGGGGTAGCAGCTCAGGCGGCTTTACGTCGCTGGGCACATAGCAAAATGGCATTTCATTTGTGCCGACCGCGTACGGGTTGGGCGGCAGAGGCGGCGAGCCTGGGGGTGCTCCTACATCGCGGCACCATCTATCCGTAGTCTCAAGAGGGATCGTTGGCGACGTCCATCGTTGGGCGAACGTTGTCGGCGCAATTGCAAGCAGCACGAGCGCAAGACAGATCGACATCCGCATCTGCGTCCCACCATCGATTGTTGTCGATAACAGGCCTTATCCTATCCCATCCGACACCCGTGGCCGTTATGATCTGCCCCATTGCCGCCTGAAGTTCCAAGCGACTATAGACATTGGACTTTCCCCGTACTCTGCGTAGAATGCTCATTTCCGGTTGCTGCCGTCCGTTTCGCGCGATGAGATGCGAATTGCGGGGACCGGTTGCCGCGTTCGCTCGCTCACCGATCTGGCGAACCACGAAAAACGAGCCGCGAAGTTTCTGTAAGGAGGTCCTATGATTGTCGGTGTTCCCCGCGAGAGTTATCCGGGGGAGCGGCGTGTGGCGCTGGTGCCGGGCGTGATTGCCAATCTCGCCAAGGCGGGCCTGGAAGTCGTGATTGAAGCGGGCGCGGGCGTCGAAGCCGGCTATCCCGACGCGCAGTACGCTGACAAGGGCGCCAAGGTCCTGGCCAGCCGTGGCGATGTCTTCAGCACCGCCGACATCATCGTGCAGGTGCTGTGTTATGGCTCCAACGACCGTACCGGCCGGGCCGACCTGCCGCTGTTCCGGCGCGGTCAGGCCCTTATCGGCTTCGTGCGGCCGCTGGGCGACGTTCACACTCTGGAAGAAATCGCCGCCACCGGTGTCAGTTCGTTTTCGGTTGAGCTGATGCCGCGCATCACCCGCGCCCAGAGCATGGACGCGCTCTCCTCCATGGCCACCATCTGCGGCTACAAAGCAGTGCTGGTCGCCGCCGACAAGTTGCCCCGCATCTTCCCTATGCTCACTACCGCTGCCGGCACCATCACGCCGTCGCGTGTGCTGGTGATTGGCGCTGGTGTCGCCGGACTGCAGGCCATCGCTACCGCACGCCGATTAGGTGCAGTGGTCTCGGCTTACGACTTGCGCCCAGTTGTCAAAGAGCAGGTGCAGAGCCTGGGCGGAAGGTTCGTCGAGTTGCCCATCGAGGCGGCCGACGCGCAGGACGCGGGCGGCTATGCCAAGGCGCAGGACGAATCCTTCTATCAAAAGCAGCGTGAATTGCTGGGCAAGGTGATCGCCGAGAGCGACGTGGTCATCACCACCGCGGTCGTTCCCGGCAAGAAATCGCCTGTGCTGGTGACCAAGGAAATGGTCGCCGGGATGGCTCCGGGCTCGGTGATCGTCGACCTGGCCGCCGAGCGCGGCGGCAACTGCGAACTGACGCGTCCCGAGGAGACCATCGTGGCTCATGGAGTGACCATCGTCGGCACCATCAATCTGGCCAGCGCCGTGCCGTATCACGCCAGCCAGATGTACGCCAAGAACCTGACCAACTTTCTGGTGCACCTTGTGAAGGACGGCAAGCTGCAAATCAATCTCGATGACGAGATCACGCGCAGCACGCTACTTACTCACCAGGGCGAAGTCGTGAATCCGCGGGTGCGGGAGTTCTTCAAGCTGCCGATGCTGGCGGCACAGTAATTGGTAATCTCGGCGGCCGAGCCGCCGAGAAATGCAAAGGAAACGAAAATGCCACCAGATTTTATTTCTAATCTCTACGTGTTCATCCTCGCCGGGTTTGTCGGGTTTGGAGTGATCAGAGCCGTTTCCCCCCTGCTCCACACGCCCCTGATGTCGCTGACCAACGCTCTCGACGCGATTGTGGTGGTTGCCGCCATCATCATCGCCGGCCGGCAAGAGACGCAACTCACCACGGTGCTGGGTGCGATCGCAGTCGCGGCGTCGTTCAGCAACATGGTCGGCGGATTCCTGATCACCGCCCGCATGGTGCGCATGTTTAAATCTCGCGGGTCGAAACAATCATGAACCAGCTCGCGTTGCAGCAGTATCTCGATTTCGCCTACATTGTCGCGGTCGTTCTCTTCATTCTTTCGCTCAAGTTCCTGAGTTCGCCGACCAGCGCGCGCTGGGGCGTTCTGGCGGGAGAAATCGGCGCTGCCTTAGCGGTCGTGGTTACGCTTTTCAACCCCGAGGTGGCCCATTACAAGTGGGTCCTCATCCCGCTGATCATCGGTGCGGGAGTCGGCGTCCCTCTGGGTTTGGTGCAGATGACGGCGGTGCCGCAACGGACGGCGCTGAGCCACGCCTTTGGCGCACTTTCGGCAGCCATGATCGGCATCGCCGAGTTCTACGTGGGCACGGCTCCGGTCACGCGCTTTGCAATGGGCGAGATCTCCCTGGAAGTCATTATCGGCTCGCTAACCTTTACGGGTAGCCTGATCGCCGCGGGCAAGTTGCAGGAGTTCCTGCCGCAGCGGCCGATCGTCTATCGCGGACAGAATATCGTCAGCCTCTCCGTTCTGGCAGCAGCACTGGGGCTGGCGGTGGCACTGGTGGTGAATCCCGGACACGCCATGCTGTTTCCGATCATGGTGATTGTGGCGCTGATTTTCGGAGTGTTGCTGGTCACTCCCATCGGCGGCGCGGACATGCCCACCGTCATCTCGCTGCTGAATTCCTACGCCGGCCTTTCGGCGGCGCTCCTGGGATTTGTTCTGAACAGTAAGGTACTGGTCGTGGCTGGAGCACTCGACGGATCTTCCGGTTTCGTCCTCTCGGTGATCATGTGCAAGGCCATGAATCGCTCCTTCACCAACGTGATGTTCGGAGCGTTCGGCCAGGTGCAGGCCTCCGCAGCGGCAGCGAAGGAAGAACGAGCCGTGCGCAGCGCCACGCCCGAAGATGCAGCTGCGATTCTTGCGGCGGCCAACAAAGTTGTGATCGTCCCCGGTTACGGCATGGCAGTCGCGCAAGCGCAGCATAAGGTCCGCGAATTGTATGACCTGCTTACCAAGAAGGGAGTAGACGTCACCTTTGCCATCCATCCGGTTGCCGGACGCATGCCCGGCCACATGAACGTGCTGCTGGCCGAAGCCAACATTCCTTACGACCGCCTGATCGAAATGGACGAGATCAACGGCGATTTTCCACAGACCGATGTGGCCCTGGTGATCGGCGCCAACGACGTCACCAACCCGGCGGCGCGCACCGATACCAGCAGCCCGATTTACGGCATGCCGATCCTTGATGTGGACAAGGCGCGCACCGTGATGGTCATCAAGCGCAGCATGAATCCGGGATTCGCCGGGATCGACAACCCGCTCTATTACCTGGACAACACGTTAATGCTGTTCGGCGATGCCAAGCAGTTTGTGAACTCGATTGTGCGCGAGCTCAGCGGCGGCGGCGGACACGGGTAGATCTGTTTATTTATTAAGGGGTCATGCAAGGCGGGTCAGATTATGGGCGATTACTTCTTCCCTGATTTGGGAGCGGGTGCTCCGCGCAACAAGCCTTCAGTGCTAATATCCTCGTCGATCTCCGGCCAGTGGATGCCATAACCGCCGCCGGCAATCTTCCAGTTGTGGCGCTGCTCGCCGGTAGCATGGTACAGCCTCGGATACCAGGCAAGCGGAACCGAGATCGTGCGTCCGTCCTTCAGGCGGACACTTAGCGAGTCCTCATCAAACGACACTGCGGCAACTCGTTCACCGGCCGCTATCGCCAAAATACCCACGCCATGCCTCCAACAGGAGTTGCTGATTCGCCTGCACGGTCGATTCTATCGTGTTTAACTCGCGGGCAGTAAACCCAAAGTTTCTCGCCAACGCCACCGGATCGAGCCAGAACTTCGCCGACAAATCGTCGCGGTCAATGTGAACATGCGGCGGCTCGTTGGGCTTGTGGCTGTAAAAGTAGCACCGGTATGGTCCCGACCGAAGGACGGTTGGCATAGACGTTCGTCATTCTAAATGCACGGGCCGCGAGTTTTTCCTGAATATGCACAGCTCCGCACAGCTTTTCCTGCGATTGCTTGCAACTTTCGCTGCCGCAGCCGTTGCGCATGAAGCCGCAGGACGGTAGATTCACTTTCAGGAGCGCCCGTGACCACCCCAACTGAAACATGTCCGATCTGCGGCGGCACTGGATGGCAGACCGTTGAACATGGCCAGGAGCGCGAGGCCGTGCGCTGCGAGTGCCGCGTCAAGGGCCGTGGCGAACGTCTGCTGGCGGCGGCGCACATCCCGGCGCGCTACGAGCATTGCGACCTGAGCAACTTCCAGTACGATCCCGACGACAAAACCCAGACGAGCATTATCAAGGCCAGGACCTTTGCCGGGCGATTTGTCGAGGATTATCCCGTCGAGAAAACGGGGCTGCTGTTTGTCGGCTCGGTGGGCGTGGGCAAGACCCATCTGGCGGTCGGCATCATCAAAGACCTGATTCGTGAAAAAGGCATCCACTGCCTGTTCTGCGATTATCGCGAGCTGCTGAAGTCGATCCAGAACTCCTACAATCCGTCGGTGCAGGCCACGGAAATGGAAATTCTGCGTCCGGTATTCGAAGCTGAGGTGCTGGTGCTGGATGAG
The DNA here is from genome assembly GCA_963789245.1 of uncultured Acidobacteriaceae bacterium. GTDB lineage: Bacteria > Acidobacteriota > Terriglobia > Terriglobales > Acidobacteriaceae > Bog-257. The sequence continues at coordinate 25,217 of CAWBKE010000016.1, forward strand.
CTGGGCGCGGTGCGTAGCACCGAGTGGGTGTTCGACACCGTCAACTACCTGCTCAACAGCCGCTACAACAACAACAAGACCACGATCATCACCACGAACTTTCCTGACGGAGAAGAATCCAACGCGGAGGTCGACAATCTGCGCAGCCCTTCGGCGACGGAGCGTGCGGCGCGGCGCGAGACCCTGGGTGATCGCATCGGCGAACGCATGCGCTCGCGGCTGCACGAGATGTGCAAGAAGATCGAGATCAACGGTTCGGACTATCGCCAGCACTCGAAGCAGGCGCAATTCCATCGCATCACCGCGCCCAGCCGGCTGTCACTGCGGAACAGCAAAGCAAGGGATTAGGGAATAGGGCACCAATCCCTACCCCCAGCACCTCGTTCTCTGTGCCTCTGTGTCTCTGTGGTAGATAAAATGACTGGGTGACCTCGCACCGCATCGAGTTCGTTCCCGACCGCGACGCCGAGCTGTTCGCCACTGTTCCGGCGAGTGCGGCGGTGTTCCTGCTGCGCGGCGACGAAGGCTCGGAGCCGTACGTCAGCAAGACCTCGAACCTGCGCCGCCGGCTGCAACGGCTGCTCGGCGCCGTCGATGGGCAGAGCCGCAAGCTGAGCCTGCGCGACCGCGCTCGCTCGGTCGAATGGTTCTCCACCGGCTCCGATTTCGAAGCATCGTTTCTGCTCTACAAAGTTCTGCGCCGCGAATTTCCCCAGAGCTACGAAAAACGCTTGCGCCTGCGATTTGCGCCGCTGATCAAAATGATTCTCGACAATCCCTATCCGCGCGCAATCGTCACCACCCGCATCAGCGGAATGAAATCGAACGCCCGCTACTACGGGCCATTCTTCACGCGGGTTGCCGCGGAAAAGTTTTGCAATGACGCCCTCGATCTTTTCAAGATGCGGCGCTGCGTCGACGATCTGCATCCCGATCCCGCGTTCCCCGGCTGCATTTATTCCGAGATGAAGATGTGCCTGGCGCCCTGCTTCAAAGGCTGTAGCGACGCGGAGTATACCGCCGAGGTCGAACGTGTGCAGCAGTTCTTCCAGAGCGGTGGGGAATCGCTGGTGCGCGAGATTGAGCGGCAACGCGATGAAGCTTCCGCGAATCTCGACTTCGAAGGCGCAGCCGCGCAGCACGCGCGCCTGGAAAAAGTGAAGGCCGCAGTCTCACAGTTGCCGGAGATCGTGCGCCGCCTCGACGAGTTGAATGGGGTAATGGTGCAACCTTCGGCGGAGCATGAATCGGTATCGCTGTTCAAGCTTGTTGCCGGACAAATCTGCGAGCCGGTCGCGCTCAATGTCGGCAAGGCCGAAGCCTCGCGGCTGGCCTCCAGGCCGCAGTCGATGGAATCCCGCATCGGCGATGCGCTGGCGGCGGTTGAGAGTCCAAATCTGCGCGGTGCGCTGGAGTGGATGGAGCACCTCGCGCTGCTCAAGCGCTGGTACTATCGCACCGCGAAGGTTGGCGAGTTGTTCCTGACCGACAGTGCTGGCGAGTTGCCCATGCGCCGCGTGGTGCGCGGAGTGTCGCGCGTCTTCCGCGGCGAACGGCCGACTGGCGATTTGAGCGAGACCGCGGGCGACTACTGGAAGTTTCGCGCCAAAGAGGCGGGTATCACAGAAAACTGACGCCACGCGTAGTTACAATTCCTGCATGAGCTCCAAACCCGATAGCTGGAACTCCGAACTCTACCAATCAAGCCATTCCTTCGTGTGGCAATACGGGCGCGACCTGCTGGTGCTGCTGAATGCCAAGCCGGGCGAGCGCATTCTGGACGTGGGCTGCGGCACCGGCCAGCTCACCGCCGAGATCACGCAATTTGGCGCGGACGTGGTTGGCATCGATTCCTCGCCGGAGATGATAGCCAGCGCACGCAACAACTTTCCGCAGGTGAAGTTTGAAGTCGCCGACGTGACCGCGCTGACCTACGCCGACGAGTTCGATGTGGTAGTTTCCAACGCCACGCTGCACTGGGTGCGAGACCAGCCGTCAGCGATTGCCTCGATTGCGCGAGCGCTGAAGCGTGGCGGCCGGCTCATTTTTGAAATGGGTGGCCGGGGAAATCTGCAGCACCTGCTGGACGCGGTGTACAAAGCTTTGCGAAAACTGGGAATCGCGAATCCCGAGCAATTGTCGCCATGGTCGTTTCCCTCCATCGGCGAATACGCCCCGCTGCTGGAAGCTCACGGTCTGGAAGTGGATTTCGCGGTACTGTTCGACCGCGCAACCATCCTGGAGGGCGGCGACCGCGGGCTCAAGCTGTGGCTGGAAATGTTTGGTCGATTTGCGATCGAAGCGGTTGCTCCAGAGCAGCGCAAAGAGTTCTTCCGGCTGGTCGATCAGTTGGCCGCCCCGGCGCTATTTCACAATGGGGTGTGGACTATCGATTATCGGCGGCTCCGGCTGGTGGCTGTAAAGCTGTGAGCGGGACTCTCGGTGGATCGGCACCGCTCACGCGCGCAAAGTTGCGCGCCGCGTCTCGGCTTTCGCGCGAATTCTTTGATCGCGATGCCGTGAACGTCGCACGCGCACTGCTGGGCAAACTGCTGATCCGGCGCGAAGGCCGAAGTCTGCTCGCCGGACGCATTGTGGAAGATGAGGCTTACCTTGGCCAGCGCGATCCCGCAGCGCATGCCTACGCGGGACGCACCGCTCGCAACGCTGTGCTCTTCGGCCCGCCGGGTCACGCGTACGTTTATTTCATCTACGGCAATCACTATTGCCTGAATGTTTCCTGCATGCCCGAGGGCTGCGGCGTGCTCTTCCGCGCTATGGAGCCAGTCTTCGGATTGGCTGCGATGTCTCTGGCGCGCGACCTGGCTCTGCCATCACCGCGTCGCCCGGCGCAGTTGCGAATGATCTCCAGCGGTCCGGGACGCATGTCAGAGGCGCTCGGCATCACGCGACTTCTCGACAACGATAAGGACTTCACCTCGCCCCAGTCGGACCTATGGCTGGCGGACGACGGCTATCGTCCGCAGCGCATCGTCGCCACGCCGCGAATCGGCATCACCAAAGCTGCCGAGCGGCCGTTGCGCTTCGTGATCGCCGGCAATCCTTACGTATCTGGGACGCGGCCTGACTAGTCCAACACGTTGCACGACGGGACGATCTAGACCGTCGCAGCTTCTGCTTCCTGTTCGCGGATGAAGAACAGCAGGTCGAACGCCACGGTCTCCGCGCCCGCCTGCCGCAGCAGCGTCGTCACCTGCCCGCGATGATAGGTGCCGTGGTTCACCAGATGTTGCAGCAGGTAGTGCAGCGGCATGGAAAACTCCTTGCCGCCCATGTCGGTGTACTTCAGCCGCGCCTCCAGGGCGTCGTCATTCAGAGTGGCCAGAAATTCCTGCCGCTCCTGCTCGATGGAATCGGCGAAGCTCCGCAATCCTGACAACGTCGCCAGCGTCTCCACGGCAACTCCACCGTTGCTCAGCGCACTGCCCATCGCGGAGGCCTGACTGGTATCAGCCACCGTCGCCCGCGGCGAACTACCCTTCCATCGCTTCACCCAGATCCATTCCGCCGCCACGATGTGCAGGACGGATTCCCGAATCGACGGAAAGCTGCTCTTCATTGCAGCCGTAAATTGCTCATCGCGCAGTTTCTCCAGGACGGAAAACATGCGCTGGTTGGCCCAGCGATTGTAGGCATAGAGTGTGCGAACATCAGCAATATTCATAGGCAATCTCTCGATCGTCGGACGACTTACCAACTACCCTCCGCCAGGATGCATCGTCGGCTGTTCCTCTGAAGCAGCCGCCACGGTTGCAGCGCCGTCGCTGAAGCAGGCGATATACGCGCTACGCCGTCCCACAAGCCTTCCTGCATTTGCCACGCCAGCAGCGCCTGATTGCCGGTGAGGCTGGCCCCGCCGTTGGCAAAGCATTGCGCCACGTAAACGTCCGTCGAGCGCGACTCGCTGTAGTCGGCGCGGATTTGCTGTGCGATAAGTGAGATTCCGGAAAAAAGAGGCAGCACGGCAGCACAGGAAAGAGCTTTGCGCATAAGTGTGGGCGTCCTCAACCCCCGGTGTGCTTATTTTAGATGAGGAACTCGCGGCGGAGTCTCAACAGGTTGAAGACTGCAGGCTGCCGTTCGGCCAGGAAAACGCGACGCCGGCTTACTGTGGCGTAAAGCTCGCGGAGCCAGTGGAGGCGCTGCACGACGCACTGGCAAGATTGTTGTAAGTGCCCGAGAGGGTCGTGGTTTGTGTAGTCAGAGAGCCCTGCACCGTGATGACCGTATCCGTTGTCGAATCCGTGATCGTCATGGTGAAATTGGTGCCGCTGGTGGTCGCGGTCGCCGACAATGCATTGCCGTTGATGCACATGTTGCTGGGAATACCGACCGAGCCATTGTAGGTGATCGAGGAACCGCTGTAGTTCGAACCGCCCTCCTGCGACATCGCCAACCCGAATACGTACTGAGGCGTCGAGCTCCCGTTCTGGTACATTACAACGTTCCAGTAGCCCATTAGTCCAACGTTGCTGGTCGTGTTGTTGCCACTGCCGCAACCGGTTACCGTGACCAGCAGGACGAGTACGAGAAAGCAGGAGAGAGGTTTCATATGATTTGCGACGCGAAATTTGGATAGAACACGGATAAGACTGATGCTTCCGCTCCTCTGGTCAATTTAGATGAACCCAGTGCCGGCTTCAGAGTTTCGGCCATCTGCAACTTTACCAAAAATACCGCCGTTCTGTACAAATTCCCATACTGGCGCGCTTCCCCTACAATATTTCTCATGTCCGAGGCACTTCTACGCTACCGTTCCGAATTTCCCATCCTCCAAAGCACCACCTATCTCATCAGCAACTCGCTGGGCGCAATGCCCCGCGGCGTCGGGGATTCGCTGCACCAGTACACCGAGATGTGGAACACGCGCGGCGTGCGCGCCTGGGAAGAGGAATGGTGGATGCTGGCCGCCGAGGTCGGCGATCAGATTGGCGCCATCTTCAATGCGCCGCCGGGCTCGGTTGCGTGCCTGCAGAACGTCACCACCTGCCAGGCGACGGTGGCCTCCTGCTTCGACTTCACCGGCCGCCGCAACAAGGTCGTCTACAGCGACCTGAATTTTCCTTCAGTCATGTACTTTTGGGAGGCGCAACGCAAGCGCGGTGCGCGCATCGAGATGGTGCCCAACGACGACACCATCCACGTCAACACGGAGCGCCTGCTGGAAGCCATCGACGAAGAGACGCTGCTGGTGCCCATCTCGCATGTTATCTTCCGCAGCGCGTTTATTCAGGATGTCGAGGCCATCGTCGAGAAGGCCCACCGCGTCGGCGCGTATGTTCTGCTCGACTCCTTCCAGGCCACCGGCACGCTGCCCTTCGACGTGCAAAGGCTCAACGTGGATTTCTGTACGGGCGGCGTCCTGAAGTGGCTGTGCGGCGGCCCGGGCACGGCGTATCTCTACGTGCGGCCCGATTTGGCGAAGACGCTGGAGCCCACTTTCACCGGCTGGTTCGGCCACGAAAATCCCTTCGGCTTCGAGATCGGCGCCACCCGCTACACGCCCAACATCTACCGCTTCACCCAGGGCACGTCCAACATTCCAGCGCTGAAAGTCGCTCAGCCGGGGCTGAAGATCATCTGCGAAGTCGGCGTGGAGAACATCCGCCAGAAATCGAAATGCCAGACCGCTCTGCTGATGGACCTGGCCGCGCAGCACGGCTGGCGCACCAACACGCCAGGCAATCCGGAACGCCGCGCCGGTACCGTCTCCATCGACATGCCCAACGCGCCGCAGGTCTGCGCCGAGCTGCTCAAGCGCGACATCCTGGTGGACTATCGCCCCAAGGCGGGCGTCCGCTTCTCGCCGCACTTCTACAACACCGACCAGGAGATTACCAGCGCGATTGCCGCGGTAGAAGAAATCTTGAGCGAGATGAAGGTGGGAGCCTAGGCTCGCGGATTTCTCAGCGTCCCTTTTCGGCCGCTCGATCCGCTCTGGGAATCCCCGTGTGCGGCCCATCCAAACTTAACTCCTTCTAAGCAACATTCGCCCATCAATTGCTCCTGAATACTGCCGATGCAATACGTATCGCTAGACGGCATTCTCTCTGCCGCCGGCGTCATACCCGAACTGTTTCTGCGGGAGTAACGGCATGTTCTGTGCGAGATTTTTTCTTGTCCGTGGAATCATGGTTCTCATCCTGAGCGGCATTCTGCCCGTGACCTTGCTGGCGCAAGCCGGTCGCGGCCCCACCATCGTCCGTCGCGATCTCCATCATGATGTCTCGCCGCCACTGATCGACATGATCCGCAATGCCCATCCGATTGCCCACGATGCGAAGCTGGAAGCCGAGCCCCGGCGCGGCATTCCTCTTCCGCCGGGCTTACGACCATTGGACGAGGATCCTGTGCGCCAGCTCACGACTACCGGTTTTTCTCCCGATGTCGGCCTGAACTTTGAAGGCATTGGCGACGGACAGTACGGCTTCACGGTCGAGTACATTCCGCCGGATACCAACGGAGCAGTGGGAGCTACGCAGTATGTGCAGTGGGTGAACACTTACTTCGCAATCTTCGACAAGACCATGGGCTCGTTGCTGGCCGGCCCCAGGCCGGGAAATACCTTGTGGCTGGGATTTGGCGGAGGCTGCGAGACCGATAACGATGGCGATCCCATCGTGCTTTATGACAAGCTTGCTGCCCGCTGGGTGATGGGCCAGTTCTCCGTTTCCACTCAGCCGTACCTGCAATGCGTCGCAGTCTCGGTCAACTCCGATGCGACCGGCTCCTGGTATCGCTATTCGTTTCAGTACGACGATTTTGACGACTATCCCAAGATGGGCGTCTGGCCGGACGCCTATTACGAAACCTTCAACATGTTCGAGGGCAACACCTTCATGGGCTCAGATGCCTGTGCCTACAACCGCGCGGCCATGCTGACCGGCCAAGCGGCAACCCAGGTCTGCTTTCAGCAGGAGCCGTTCGTCGGCGGATTGCTTCCGTCGGACGTCGACGGCGTCACTCCGCCGCCGGCGGGCTCGCCCAACTACATGCTGGACTACGGCGACAACTCGCTGAATCTCTATCGGTTCCATGTGGACTTCAACGATCCTTCCAATTCTACGTTTACCGGCCCGACGGTCATCGACGTCGCGCCCTTCACGCCGCTGTGCAACGGCGGATCGGAATGCGTGCCCCAGCCGCTCACCACCAACACGCTTGACTCGCTGGCCGACCGCCTGATGTATCGCCTGGCCTATCGCAACTTCGGCAATCATGAATCACTGGTGGTCAACCATTCGGTGGCTGTCAGCGGCGGTGGCGGAGTGCGCTGGTATGAGATTCAATCGCCCGCAACCACTCCAGTTGTGGCCCAGCAGGGCACCTACGCTCCCGATTCCAACTATCGCTGGATGGGCAGCATCGCCATGGACAAGATTGGCGACATCGCGCTGGGCTACAGCGTCTCCAGCGGCGGGGTCTATCCCTCGATTGCCTTTGCCGGCCGCCTGCCAACCGATCCACCGGGCGACCTGGAAGCGGAGACGACCGTGATCCTGGGCAGCGGATCGCAAACCCCCAACGTGAATCGCTGGGGTGATTACAGCTCCATGTCGGTTGATCCCACCGACGATTGCACCTTCTGGTACACCCAGCAGTATCAGCTCACCACCGGCGCCTATAACTGGAACACCCGCATCGTTAGCTTCGAGTTTTCCGGCTGCGCCACCGGCAGCTACATCGGCTTCTATCCCGGCAATCTCAGCTTCGGAGTGCAGGACGTAGGAACCACCAGCTCCGCGCAACAAGTCGTTCTCAGCAATGAACAATCCGTCAGCCTGACTATCAGCAGCATCGCCGTCACCGGTGACTATTTAGAGAACAACAACTGCGGCACATCGCTAGCCCCGAATGCCAATTGCACCATCAACGTCAGCTTCAAGCCTACGGCTACGGGAACTAGAGCGGGCACTTTGACCGTCACTGACAACGGCCCCGGCAGTCCTCGGGTTTCTAGCTTGACGGGGCTCGGCACGGAAACTGTACCCTGCGTCGCCGACACGTTGTCGAATGGTGGCTTTGAAAGCGGCACTCTGGACTGTTGGACTGCGGGCGGCGTGCTGCTTCCGGTCGTCTCCACCTTGCAAGCTCACGGCGGCAGCTTCAGCGCTCAACTGGGAGCCACCGGCCTGCCTGAGCCCAACGGCGACTCCTGGCTGTATCAAGTCGTCACCGTTCCCGACGACGCAGACGGCCCCACGCTGAGCTTCTGGTATTGGCCGTCCACTTCGACCACAATCCAGTATGACTGGCAGGAAGCCCAGATCCGCGACAGCAATGGCGACCAACTGGCGCAAGTGTTCAAAGTTGCTTCCAACACCCAAGCCTGGACGCAAGTCAGCTTTGACCTGACTCCCTACGTGGGTCAGACCATCCAGCTTTACTTCAACGTGCACGAAGACGGCACCGGCTACCCAACCTACATGTATCTGGACGACGTAGCCATCAGCGGAGGCTCTTCAGGTTTGCGATTCTTTCCGCTGACTCCGTGCCGGGTGGTGGACACTCGGAACCCGACAGGTACCTTCGGTGGCCCTGCTCTGGTCGGCGGAACGGAGCGCGATTTCCCGCTGCCTCAAGGCAGCTGCAACCTTCCCAGCACAGCCGCTGCCTACGCCTTGAACGTCACTGTCGTGCCCAGCGGTTCGCTTAACTACCTCACCATCTGGCCCACTGGCGCGAGCCAACCGGTTGTCTCAACTCTGAACTCCTACGACGGACGGACCAAGGCGAACGCCGCCATTGTTCCCGCTGGCGCCGGGCAAGCTGTCAGCGTCTACGCTACCGATACGACCGAGCTTATTCTCGACGTTACCGGATACTTTGCAAACGGGAACGGCTCTGCGCTGGCTTTCTTTCCGCTGACGCCCTGCCGTGTAGCCGACACTCGCAACCCAACAGGGCAGTTAGGTGGGCCGGTGCTGCAGAGCGGCCAGCAACGCAATTTCCCGGTTCTCCAGGCCAGCGCCTGCAACATTCCCAGCGCGGCGCAAGCCTACTCGCTGAACTTTACTGCGCTGCCGAAGAACGGACGGCCTCTGGGATACCTCACCGTGTGGCCGGCGGGACAATCGCAGCCGCAAGTCTCAACCCTCAACGCTCCCACTGGGACCATCACAGCCAACGCGGCCATTGTGCCGGCGGGAACCGCTGGCGCTATCCAGACCTATGCCTATGGCAACAATACCGACCTGCTCATCGACATCAACGGCTACTTCGCGCCGGCAAACTCAGCGCCCAATCCCATGTCGCTGTACAACCTTGCGCCCTGCCGCGTGCTGGACACGCGCAATCCCGCGCAAGGCCATCAGTTTCAGGGTGAGCTTGCGGTGAATGTTGCGAACAGCCCGTGCGCCGTGCCGGCCAGCGCCACTGCCTACGTGCTGAACGCGACAGCCGTACCTCCGGCCGCGCTCGAATACTTGACGCTTTGGCCTGATGGCCTGCAGCAGCCCGTGGCCTCGACACTGAACGCGGCGGACGGGGCTGTCACCTCCAACATGGCCATCATGCCGACGATCAACGGCTCGATCGACGCCTTCGCCTTCAATCCGACCAACCTGCTCGTGGACATCGCGGGCTATTTCGCGCCATAGGCTTTTCAGCCCTTCATTTTGTTGTAGTTTTTTCTTGACAAGCAATCTATTTCTCTATAAATATAGAAGTATTGAAGGAGGGCGACAGTGCCCGCTAAACACGATCCCGAACAAACCACCCGCTGTGCCGACATGCTTTCCGCAATGGGGACCGAACCCCGGTTGCGCATCATGCAACTCCTGCTGTCCGCCCACCCCACCGGCATGGTGGTTGGCGATATCGGCGCCGAGTTGGATATCCCCAGCTCGACCCTCTCCCACCATCTCGACAAGCTGAAGAACGAGACCCTGGTGAAGGTGCGGCGCGACGGGACTTTTCTGTGGTACACCGCCAACACCGACTCCCTGAAAGAGCTGCTTGGGTTTCTCTTCGACGAGTGCTGCTCGCGCAACAAAGTGGTCAAGCCCGAAGAGGTTTTCCAGGCTGCTAGATAGGAGAAGAGTATGACTGCCCAGAGCATCAAGGAAATCGTAAAAGAGAAATACGGCCAAGCGGCGCTGCGAGTGCAAACCGGAGCCGGTGGTTCATCCTCCGCCGTTCCGGGCGCAACGACCACACTCGCAGCGGGATGTTGTAGCGCCGCATCCGCGTTCGAGAGTTGTTGCGACCCGATCACCGTCAATCTCTATGACTCCGAACAAGCGGGGCAAGTTCCCGAAGCCGCTTTGCAGGCCTCGCTGGGTTGCGGCAATCCCACCGCGCTGGCACAACTGAATGCCGGCGAGACCGTTCTCGACCTCGGCTCCGGAGGAGGTATCGACGTGCTGCTCTCGGCTCGCCGCGTCGGACCCACCGGCAAAGCCTACGGTCTTGACATGACCGACGAAATGCTCGCTCTGGCGCGCGAAAATCAGCGCAAGGCCAACGTGGACAACGTCGAGTTCCTCAAGGGCGAGATTGAGAACATTCCTCTGCCCGATAATTCCGTCGATGTGATCATCTCCAACTGCGTCATCAACCTCTCGGCCGACAAAGATCGGGTGCTGCGCGAGGCCTTTCGCGTGCTGAAACCTGGCGGCCGCTTCGCTGTATCTGACGTTGTGGTACATGGCGATGTTCCCCCGGAAGTGCGTGAGAGCGTGCTGCTGTGGGTGGGCTGCATCGCCGGCGCGCTGCAAGATACGGAATACTCCGCCAAGCTGACCGCAGCTGGGTTTGAGGCCATCGAAATCGAACCCACGCGTGTCCACAAAGCCGAGGACGCGCGCGTTTTCTTGACCGAAAAGGGCCTGGACGTGGACGTCCTCGCCTCGCAAGTGGACGGCAAGTTCTGGAGCGCCTTCATCCGCGCCAGAAAACCTCAAGCCAACGGATAACCACAATGCCAGCCCACTACAACGTTCTCTTTCTCTGTACCGGTAACTCGGCGCGCTCCATCATGGCGGAAGCAATCTTGAATTTCAAAGGTCGCCCAACCTTCACTGCCTATAGCGCAGGCAGCCACGCAACGGGCATGGTTCGTCCTGAGGCGTTTCGCCAATTGGAGGTAGCCCAACTTCCGACCGCGGGGCTGCGCAGCAAGAGCTGGGACGAGTTTGCTAAGCCCGGCGCGCCGGAGATGAACTTTGTGTTCACGGTTTGCGACAACGCCGCTAACGAAGTCTGCCCCCTCTGGCCCGGCCAGCCCATGACCGCGCACTGGGGAATTCCCGATCCCGCCGCCGTCGCCGGCACGCCTGACGAAATCGAGCGCGCGTATCGTGATGCCTTTTTCATGCTGGATCGCAGGATTGGACTGTTTCTGTCGTTGCCGCTCTCCAGTCTCGGCAGACTCGCCATCCAAAAGGAAATCGAGCAGATTGGCAAGCAGCAATAAGACTATGCAGAACAAAGTGACATCCCGCCTGGGCTTTCTCGATCGCTACCTCACGCTGTGGATTTTTGCCGCCATGTTGGTTGGCGTCCTTGCGGGATGGGCACTCCCCGGTATCGTTCCCTTCCTCAACCGCTTCAGTGTCGGCACTACATCGCTTCCCATCGCCGTCGGCCTCATCCTGATGATGTACCCGCCGCTGGCGAAAGTTCGTTACGAAGAGCTAGGCGAGGTCTTCCGCAACAAGAAAATTCTCGCGCTGTCGCTCTTGCAGAACTGGCTGATCGGCCCGGTGCTGATGTTCGCTCTGGCCATCGTTTTCCTGCGCGGCTATCCCGCCTACATGACGGGCCTGATTCTGATCGGGCTCGCACGATGCATTGCCATGGTGATTGTGTGGAACGAATTGGCCAAAGGCGATACGCAATACGCCGCCGGTCTAGTGGCATTCAATTCCGTCTTTCAGGTGCTCTTCTACTCAGTCTATGCGTGGATCTTCGTCACCAAATTGCCACTGTGGTTTGGCTTGCGAGGTATGGTGGTCAACGTTTCCATCCGCGACATTGCGGAAAGCGTGTTCATCTATCTCGGCATTCCATTTCTCGCTGGAATTATCACGCGGTTTTCCCTGGTGGCGCTCAAAGGACGCACCTGGTACGAGAAGAGCTTCATTCCCCGCATCAGCCCAATCACCCTTCTCGCGCTGCTGTTTACGATCGTGGTGATGTTTTCCCTGAAGGGCGAGTACATCCTGCGTCTTCCCTTCGACGTGGTGCGGATCGCCATTCCGCTGCTGATCTATTTTGTCTTGATGTTCCTGGTGTCGTTCTACATGGGTTACAAGCTCAAAGCCGACTACTCCAGGTCGGCGACGCTTTCCTTCACTGCGGCCAGCAACAACTTTGAATTGGCGATCGCGGTAGCCGTTGCGGTGTTCGGGATCAATTCGGGTGAGGCGTTCGCAGCAGTAATTGGCCCGCTGGTTGAGGTTCCAGCCATGATCGGCCTGGTCAACGTTGCGCTCTACTTCCAGCGCAGATACTACGGCGAGATCGCGACCGTCGAAAGCGGCAATATCAGCCCCGGGCTTGCATCCGCTGCGGGAGCCCATGCCCGGCGTGCTCGGGATCGGCCAGCTTAAGGACTTTCTTCGGCACTACATCGCTGGCGGAAAGCAAGCTCCAGAATTTGTTGGAGACGGAATAGTGAGGCCGTTGGATTACGGCAGAGAACGTTCCTGCAGAGCTGGTTTTTCCTGGTGCGCCGGCTGGCTCAGCGCTTCCGACGGCGGTGGGGGACTGGCCGCCGTTTTTTCCTTTTCTTCCAGCTCGATCTTGAGCAACTCGCCTTCCAGTTGGCGTTTCAGGTCCTCGCGCATCACCCGAAACTGTGCCATATACTTCGCCAACTGCCGCGCGATCTCCGGCAGTTTCTTGGGGCCGAAGATGATCAGAGCCAATATCAGGATGAAAAGGACGTCAGGCATGGCAAACAGGCACGGTTTGACCGGAGCTCAGCGAGGCGCGGCGGCAAGCGCGCGAAGAACTACTTCTTCTTGTCGTCCTCAGGGGGCGCGGCCGGGTCTTTGGCATTCATGGACTCTTTGAAACTGCGAATCCCCTCGCCAAGGCCTTTGCCCAGTTCAGGCAGCTTCTTTGGCCCGAACACCAGCAGAGCGATAAACAGGATCACCAGCAAATGCATCGGTTGGAACAGGTTGTCGAGCATATGAACTCCTACCTACTAAGCATAGCGCATTTGAGCACGGTCGGAGCAGATTCCCGCTCTTTCCCCTCCCACAACGGTGGTACATGACATTTGGCGTGTCTCGCTTGGAAGCGGTCCGCGCGCCAAGGTACCGGCAGCGATCGCCAGCGGGGACACCGGTGGGACACCGAAGATCAAGTCCCAGCCCGAGCTGCCAGGAAGCGCCGTGCAGTACTATCTGAGCAGCGAGGGCTGCCTTTTTCTCCGCTCCCGAACGTTGGGACAAAATCTCCAATAGCATGTTTCGTTTTCAAACAACTGCCCGCCCGCATGAATTAACTGATTCGTTACACGATACGTATTTACAAATGCTTCCGACAGGGGCACAATTCTGTTTGCAGTTTAGGCAGTTCTGGGGGAGGGCTGCCTTCTAGGTGCTCTGCGGGAGACCGTAGGGCGCCTTCTGATTCTGGCGGTGAGATTTTCCCGCCGCATGCCTGCCTCCCCGGCCATTGCATTTCGATTCTTAGGTGGCCTCTGCTGCGGCCTGCAGATCGGCCTCTGCGTCCGACGGCATCCTGCTGCATCCAATCTCGTAATCGGGATGTTACGATTGACAAATGGGCCCCTGCTGCCTGGCGGGGCTGGCCAAGAAGTGTCCCGCAGGAGGAAGAATGGCAAGTAACGCAATTGTGGAAGTCACCGATGCGAATTTTGATCAGCTGGTGTTGAAGTCTGACCAGCCGGTGATCGTGGATTTCTGGGCAACCTGGTGCGGTCCGTGCCGTGCGCTGGCGCCTATCGTGGATGAAGTGGCGCAGAGCTATACTGGCCGCGTGAAGGTCGGCAAGATGGATGTCGACAAGAATGCTGCCACTCCACAGCGCTACGGAGTGCGCGGTATCCCCACGCTGTTAGTCTTCAAAGATGGACAGGTGAAGGAGCAGATCGTGGGTTATGTCTCGCGCGACGTGATCGAGAAGGCGCTGGACAAGAACCTGTAAGTGAAAGATTTGACCCTGGCGCGGCTTAGGCCGCGCCATTTTCTTGGCTCTTTACAGTTCGCTGCAAAGGTCGATCGCGATTCGGTTTTGAAGCGGCGCAGCTTCAGTTGCGCTACCTTCAATCCCTTGATTTGTCATTCCCGAGTTTCGCAGCAAAACTGTTAAGCCGCGCAGCGCCGGTGTTTCTCCAAACAGCTGAGAAAAATCAGCTCCGCCAATGACGCCGCAATGGGCTGACGTCACCGCCAGCCCACCTCGGCGATCTCACGGCTTCCCCCAGCCGCTCGATACTCAATCCCGTTCATTGATTCGGTCCTGGCCCGCTGTGGGCATCAGGCGTAATGACTCTGTTGGGGACCGTTACTGTACGTGACCCAACCGTATCGGCGTCGGGCCCGACGGCCTTGGCAGTAGGATCTTTAGTCGCAGTAGGGCCTTTAGTAGTAGTCGCGTTGGGAGTCAAAGGCTTGGGGTTGGTCCCCGTGGTTATTGCGTTAGGGTGCATACCGTCATGCCCCATGCTGATCGCGCTAGGGTTCATTCCGGCAATGGGAGACACGGGACTGGCGTTCGGGATTCTTACGCCGGCCCCAGCTCTCATAGTAATGGCATGAGCGTGTTGCGCATAACTCACGCTGGTCAATAATCCCAGCAGCATCCCACTAACGAGCACCTTTTTCATACTTGTTCCTCCAATAAGTTCCAATGTCGTTCGCGGCCAGTTGAAGGGTACCCACAACTCTTACAGGCGACCCCTGACTCGTGGCGGGCGCCTGACAGGCACTCGTAAGAAAATGCAAGGATCGTACCAGAGAGCCCTGATTGAAAACATTAGGGTTACGCGGGTGTTTCTGCCATCAACCGTGAAAGTTTGGCCGGACGCTGGACAAGTTTTCCTGTCGAGCCAGGATGGTTTGGGGGCGATTTATTAGTAGTAGCGCAACTTGCGGGAAGGCATTTTGAGCTTGAACCTGATTCGGGTTCGCGAGTTGTTCAGTACTCTCTGGCCACTAGCGACTAACCAAAGCCTTTAATACTTTCGCAACACCCCAATCACTCTTCCCTGTACTTGCACCGACGCGGCTGGGACGATGATGGGCTGCATAGCGGCGTTGGAGGGCTGCAGCCGGATCTTATTGCCCTCCACGTAAATGCGCTTCAGCGTGGCGTCGCTGCCCCCCACCAGGGCCACAACGATCTCGCCGTCGCGCGCAGAATTCGCCTTCTCCACCAACACGTAGTCGCCGTCGAGGATGTGCTCGTCCTGCATGCTCTCGCCTTTCACTTGCAGCACATAAACTTCTTTGGAGCGGGTAAAATCGGCCAGCGAAATCGATTCCGGATTTTCCACCGCCTCCAGCGGCTGGCCGGCGGCAATGCGCCCCAGCAACGGCAGGCTCATATTGCTTTCCGCCGCGGCGGCTGCGGCGACAGCCAGCGACTGCTTCATCACCCCACGAGGTTTCAGCAGATCGATGGAGCGGCTGCGATTGTAGTCGCGGCGCAGCAACTCCTTCTGTTCCAGATTCGTGATGTGCTTGTGAACCGTGGCCAGCGAGCTCAGCCCGAGACCTTCGGCGATCTCCTCAAACGACGGCGAATAGCCGTGCGAGTCCACGAAGTTGGAGATGAAGTCATACACCTGTTTCTGGCGGCGAGTAAGAGCCATGACTCTGCGCTGGACCTCCAGCCCTAATTGTTAGCGAATAAAAGGCGAATGTCAATATGGCAGGTAAGTGTTCCTTCACTTCACGAACCAATAAAGTAAACGGGTGTTGTTGACGTGTGAAAACTCCGCTCACCATAGGTCGCAAGATATTGCACATTTACTGTGAAATAATTGGAAAAACAGTGTGCAATCAATAACCTAGTTTGGCACTTAATGTGCAGTTGCTTGCACAAACAGCCTATGGCTAGGCAGATCCGAAGGAGATTCGACCTAATGTCAGAAGAACTCAGCCGACTGTTGGAAATGGCGCGTCGAGTACAAATGACTCCCGCGCAAGAGGAAGAGCAGCGGCGTAGCTTCGCTTATGGCAACACGAAGCTGGAAAACGACGCTATTACGATGGATACGGTAAACCAAGCTGCGGAACAACTGAAGTCACAGAAGTAACCAGCAAGAATCTTCGTGCCACGCGCGCCGCATCAACTTTTCGATACACCGCAACAGAAGGCGTCTCTCGAATCGAGGAACGCCCTTCTTCAATTTGACGAAGTCAAGAAACTCATTGCCGCATCCGTATTGTCTGGATTCTCCCTCACACCAGAGACGCTGCTCCGACTGCAATATTTGGCGATACATGACATATACGACTGTGCTGGGAACTTCCGCACTGGCCCCGTATACCTACAACGAGGCGGAGTGGTGGATAACACACTACACCAGCCCCCACCGGCCGATCAGGTCGCACCGTTGGTTAAAGATATGTGCGATTACGTGAATGGCAATTTTGGCAAGACCGCTATTCATTTGGCGGCGTATGTGATGTGGAGACACAATTGGATTCACCCCTTTTTTGGGGGAAATGGCCGAACCTCGCGCGCGCTTTCATATTTTGTTCTGTGCGCAAGGCTTGGGTACGACCTTCCCGGGAACCCAACTGTCCCGCAGCAAATAGCCGATAGCCAAGCCAACAGAGATTGCTACATCGCGGCACTTCACGCAGCCGATGCCGCAGCTGATACGGGAACGGTAGATGTGTCTCAGATGGAAAGCCTTATTTCGGACTGCTTGGGTGCTCAGCTTTACACCGTATATCAAGCGGCAGTGAATACGGCAGGCACTTCGTAACTACTCAGGAAATTCGCGGGGCGGCTTACCCGCGCCTGACCTGCGGGCACTTCAATTCCGCAGTCTGCGAGGAAAGAAGGGAAAATGCGCGTCAAGAATCTGGTGTTGTTGCTGCTTTGCGTTCTGGCCCCAGCGACGCTCGGCGCCGGCGTGATGGACTCTGCTTCCAACGGCTTCACAGTCAGGGTTGCGACCGTGATTCACGCTTCATCCGACGACGTGTACAACCGGCTGGTGCACAACGTGGGCGACTGGTGGAGTCCAGATCACACCTTTTCCCAGGACGCTCACAATCTGTCGATCGACGACAAGCCCATGGGTTGCTTCTGTGAGAAGCTGCCCAACAACGGCGGCGTGCGCCATGCCGAAGTGATCATGGTAATGCCCAACAAGATGCTGGTCATGTCGGGAGCATTGGGACCGCTGCAACGCTTCGGCGCCACCGGCACATTGACCTTCGTGTTGATGCCGATACTCCGGGATACCAGGCTCGAGGTCACCTATGCCGTTGGAGGATACCTTCCGGATGGACTGAATACCTGGGCCGCGCCGGTGGACAAGGTACTGACAGAACAGGTGACACGGCTGAAGAGTTACGTGGAAACCGGAAGCGCGGCTCCGGCTGCCGCCAAGAAGCCGCAGTAGGCTTGTGCCGCCAGCAGGCTGCAGAAACGTCGGAAGAGCAAACGGTTTTCTGCGGGTGCGGCATTGAAGAAGCGAGGTCCGATCGCACCATCAGCGCGAGACGATATCGCTTAGCGCCCATTCGATGCGATCCACCTCGTCACGAATCACGCGAATCGCTTGCTGATGACCAGGGTGCGGCACCGGCGCAATCGCTTCCACCGCATGACGGATCTTGTGGTTCCGGTCCCAAATCAAGTTGATTCTGGCGGAGGTCTCCATCCGATGCTGATAAATTCTCTTCGCCAACTTCGTGGTCATCCAGGCGAACGCCAGGCCAAACAACATCTCGATGGGAAGACGGTCGGTGGCCCCATCGAAATCGAAGAACGCCAGCCGATACACAGCTTCGCCGAGGCCCAGGGAAGCGAATATCACTCCCAGCCCAATCAACCCGAGGGTCAGACGGTCAACCCTGCGGAGTTCCAAAGACGGTTCATTATTGCTGCGGTTTTGTTTGAGTGACATTGACTCCCCCAGCGATCTGTAAATCCAAAACTCCATTGTGCTACGTAACCGGGTGTCCGCTCAACCTCAAATTTTTGGTATCCGCTTGGCCAAAAGGGACGAGGTAGGGCCTTCAGTCCGGCCAGCCAGCCATGAGGAACGCGCATTGGCTCACTAAAAGCAATCGCGCCAGAAAGCGCCGGCCTGAAGGGGAGATATGCCGAAAGACTGTCCTCGCCTGACCCAGTCCAGCAGGCCGCTGAAACTTGTGGCGAAGGAGAATTCAGGTAGGGCCGGCCTTCAGGCAAGCGTCGAAGCCCTGTTCTCCCGGCCTGAGCCGGCTTCGGCAGGCGAAACCGGCCGGTTCCGACTTTTTCAGTAGCCGGTCTAAATTATGAGTCGCGCAAACATACGCGCATCCGATTTAATCGAACGCCCTGATGGCCGCAGTCTCGTCGTCCTTTACGTCAAATACCGTGTAAAGCTTGGTGATTTGGAGCAGGTCGTGCACTTTCTTGGTCAAGTTCAGCAGCTTCAATTCGCCGCCCTGGTTGCGTACCGAGGTAAAAGCACTCACGAGTTCACCAATGCCCGAGCTGTCAATGTAGCTAATGTCGCCCAGGTTCAACAGAATTTTCTTGTGGCCCTTGGACATCAAGTCCTTGACGGTCTCGCGCAAAGTCGTGCTGCCCTCGCCTAGTTTGATACGTCCACTCAGGTCTACCACGATAACGTCTTCTGCCTGACGAACACTTGCTTTCATGCTCACGTGGAAGCCTCCTGGCGCTCCATACCTTCTGGGTTCGCTTCATTTAACGGATCAACGCCATTCTAGTGCCAAACCGCGGCTTAGGGAAATGCGAAGCACCTCGGGCGCGACATCCACCAGAATTTCAGCTCATGAACTGCACGGCGTCTGTGACGTTTGAACATCTCGACGTGATGTGCGGAAATGCCGCACGTCCGCGGATATTCTTGATGCTCGCACATTCCTTCACTTTCCGATGCAGAACGAGCTAAAGATCAAGTTGAGGATATCGTCGGCGGTGGTGGCCCCGGTAATCTCATCCAGTGAACGCAGAGCGCTGTAGAGGTCGAGCAAGAGCATCTCGTGGGGAATCGCCTGCGAAACGGCGGCCGCGGCTTTGTCCAAGGCACCAATCGCATCGGAGACCAACTGCTTCTGGCGCACATTGGTCAGGAGTCCACTCTCTCGCTGTGCGCCGGTATCTCCGCCGACTAGCTGGAGAATTTTCTTACGCAATTCCTCGATGCCTTCGCCGGTGAGCGCCGACGTGGCTACACAGCCGTCAGGACGTAGCGACGTCGGCAAGTGCGGCGATGCCGGCCCATCAACATGAGAGCGCGCCTCCGGCGCAAGATCTACCTTGTTGAGGACAACAAGCCGGACGCGACCTTCAGTCTTTGCGACCAACGCGGCATCCGGATTCGAATCTTCCGCGTCGCGAGACTCGGCCGGATTAGCCGCATCCAGCACAATCAGCACCACGTCTGCCTCGGCCAGCGCCTCCATCGACTTGCGCACGCCTATGCTTTCCGCCTCATCCTTGGCGACGCGAATGCCGGCGGTATCGACCAGCCTCACGGGGATGCCACCAATCGCAACCGTCTCGCTGACCAGATCGCGCGTGGTGCCGGGCGTGGCCGTGACGATAGCTCGCTCGCTTTCGACCAGCCGATTAA
The DNA here is from genome assembly GCA_963789245.1 of uncultured Acidobacteriaceae bacterium. Taxonomy (GTDB): domain Bacteria; phylum Acidobacteriota; class Terriglobia; order Terriglobales; family Acidobacteriaceae; genus Bog-257. Next base: position 44,991 of record CAWBKE010000016.1, read on the forward strand.
ACAGGCTTGATTTGCCGACATTGGGCCGTCCGACAATGGCCAACGTCAGCCCTTCGTGCACCACTTTTCCGAAGGCAAAGCTGGCCAACAGCTCGTCGAGCGGCGCGCGGATCGCGGCGATGCGCCCCAAGATCTGCTCATCGGCAATCACCGCGACATCGTCTTCGGCAAAATCCACTCCCGCTTCCATCGTAGCGATCAGCTCCACCAGCTTCTGCTTGACGGGTTGAAGCCGTTTGGACAACGCACCGTCCAATTGTCGCGCCGCCACTTGTGCCTGGTAGAGCGTCTGCGACTCGATCAGGTCGCGCACCGCTTCGGCCTGCGTCAGATCGATGCGGCCGTTTAGAAACGCTCGCATGGTGAACTCGCCCGGCTCGGCGAGCCGCGCGCCGCCCGCGATCGCCATCTCGACCACGTGCCGCAAAACGACGGGCGAGCCGTGACAGGAAATCTCGACCACATCGTCAGTCGTATAGGAGTGTGGCTTCGCGAAGTAGGTGATGACGACCTCGTCGATGCGTTCGCCGCTCGCCGGTTCGATCAGCTCACCGAAGTGAGCGCGACCGGCTTCGAGATTATGCTCGTGCGCCAGTCGCAGCATGGGACGGGCAATAGCCCGCGCATCGGGTCCCGATATTCGCACCACGCCAATGCCGCCGCGTCCCGCAGGTGTGGCGATGGCGACGATGGTGTCGTCAAGGTGCATGAAACCAATTATTAATTAAAACGACAGGAACGGCGGCGCTCGTCGCCATTCGCCTGATCACTTCGCCACAAACATCGCCACGCTGCGCCCCTTCACCAGATAGCTTTCCTGCGATAGCAGCGGGAATTCCTGACCGTCTTCTGCGATGTCGAGTGGCGAGGCTTGCGCGGTGTCCACCACGCGGAACCACTCGCGGTCGCCAATCTGCGGCAGCTCAAACTCCAGATCGCCGGAATATGCATTGGCTATGAAGTGCAGATCGTCGCGCACGTCGCCGTCATGCAATTGCGTGAGTTGCATGGCAACGGTGCGCGATTCGTGGCCCCAGTCTGGCTTCATGCACTTCACACCGTGCCAGGTAATGTGAAAGCCGCCTTCGCCGTTGAGTTGAAAATCGGCGCGACGCAGTAGCCCACAGCGTTTGCGGAAAGCGATCATCAACTCGAAGAACCGTAGCAAGCCGGCGTTCGTCTCCGCCATTCGCCAGTCCACCCAACTGATCTCGTTGTCCTGGCAGTAGGCGTTGTTGTTGCCCTGCTGCGTGCGGCTGATTTCATCGCCCGCCAGGATCATAGGCACGCCGTGCGAAACCAGCAGGATCGCAGCGAAATTCTTCTGCTGCCGCAGGCGAAGCTCCACGATCGCGGGATCGTCCGATGGACCTTCCACACCGCAATTCCAACTGAAATTAGCGTTGTTGCCGTCGGTGTTGTTATCGCCATTCGCCAGATTGTGCTTCTCGTTGTAGGAAACCAGATCGTTCAGCGTGAAGCCATCGTGGCAGGTCACGAAGTTGATGCTGTGGTAGGGCTCGCGCGCGCTGGTCAGATAAAGATCGGGACTACCCAGCAGACGCGTCGCCAGCGGCGAAGTCATCCCGGCGTCACCCTTCACAAATTTGCGAACGTTGTCGCGAAACATGCCGTTCCACTCCGCCCAGCGTCCCCACGATGGCAGCGTGCCGACCTGGTAAAGCCCGGCTGCATCCCAGGCCTCGGCAATCAGCTTGGTGTTGGCCAGCACGGGATCGTACGCCAGGCTCTCCAGCAGCGGCGGATTCTTCAACACACTTCCATCCTGACCGCGCCCCAGGACCGACGCCAAGTCGAAGCGGAATCCGTCGACATGCATCTCCATCACCCAATAACGCAGGCAATCGACAATGAAGTCGCGCACCACGGGATTGTTAGCGTTCACGGTGTTGCCGCATCCGGTGTAATCCACATACTTGCCGGTACCAGGCTCGAGAATGTAGTAGGTGGGATTATCGATGCCGCGAAACGACCAGGTGGGGCCGTGTTCGTCGCCTTCGGCCGTATGGTTAAACACCATGTCAAGGATCACTTCGATCCCGGCCTGATGAAAGGCGCGAACCATCCGCTTGAATTCCTGGATCTGCTCGCCGTCTTCCGGGTTGGAAGAATACGCCGCGTTGGGCGCGAAGATGGCGGTCGGCTGATAACCCCACAAGTTCACCAGCGGCTCGCCGGTGAAAGGATTGACCCGGTCGGTATCGGATTCCTCGAACTCATTGACCGGAAGCAGTTCGACCGCGGTCACTCCCAGCTTCTTCAGATAGGGGAGCTTTTCCACCAGCCCGGCAAATGTTCCCGGGTTCGGTACTCCGGAAGAAGAATGCTGCGTGAAGCTGCGGACATGCGCCTCATAAATAATGCTGTCCACCAGCGGGATATTCAGCGGCTGATCGTCTCCCCAATCGAATGCACGCTCCACCACCAGGCCGTTGCGGTAGGGTCGCTCGCCCGGCTTGTATTCGCCCCATGTTCCGCCGTTGGAGAGCGCGTCCGCATAGGGATCGAGCAACACGTGCGCGGGATGGAAGCGATACACCTGCGGATTGGGATTGGGCTGCATGTCGAAGCGGTAACCGTACTGGCCGCCGGCGTCCAGTCCCTCGACAAACACGTGCCACACCTGGCCGGTTCGGTTGGCCAGAGGATCGAGCGCGAACTCGACGTACGGGTCCTGTGCTCCCGGTTGGAAAAGCACCAGCGTGCACGCGGTGGCATGCTTGGAAAAAATCGCAAAGTTCACGCCCTGGCGGCGCACTGTGACGCCTAGCGGAAGCGCTACTCCGCGGCTTATACGTTGCCCGGGCGCGGTGGTCAGCGGCGCCTTCTTCGGCGCATGTTGAGTAAAGGATTTGAGTGGCATAGTTCGCGCCGACCATTGTGCGCCAGAAATGGCGCTTTGGAACAGCAAAAAGTCACAAGGACAAAAGCGTGTACGGATCTGCACCACGGAGACATGGATCTCACGGAGGAACCTCTCTCTAGAGGCCCCGTGTCCTTCGTGCCTCGGTGGGTGAAAATTTACCAGCCGAGCGAATGCTCAACCTCGCCCTAACAGCTCGCGCGCAATCCGGGCGTACAGATCAATCGCCTCCAGCAGCTGCTTCTTGTCTATGTACTCGCTGTCGGTGTGTGCGACATGAATTGAGCCGGGACCGATCAGCAGCGGTTTTCCCCAACGTGTCAGCGCAGGAATGTCGGTAGTAAAGGCGGCCACCATAGTCTCGATGCCGGGAACCGAACCCAGCTCCATGTAAGGGATTTCCAGCTTGAAGTTGGTCTCGGCGTTGTCGCCCGCCGCTTGCGTGATTTGTTTTCGCAACTCCTCTGCCGGGCCCACCAGCCGGAACAGCAACTGCGCCACGGCGTGATCGGGGATGACGTTGGGCGCGCGCCCGCCTTCAATCTGCCCGACATTCAATGTGCACGGTCCGGCCTTCGGATTAGCTGGCAGCTTCAGCTTGCGAATCTCGTGCAGCGCGTCCAGCAGCTTCTCAATGGCCGACTCACCCAGCTCGGGATAGGCCGAATGCGCCATTTGGCCGCGTGCAACCAACTCCACTCGCAACGTCCCTTTGGATGCGATTGCCAACCGGTTCTCGGTGGGCTCGCCGTTGATCAGAAACTTCACGCCGCGCGGCTGCTGGTTGGCCGTTTGCGCGCCCTGACTGTCGCGCTCCTCGCCCACCAGAAACAGTAAGCCGACATGAATGCCTTCGGCGCGTAACTTCTCCGCTGCCGCAATCTGCGCCACGATGATGCCTTTGGCGTCGCACGAACCGCGGCCGTAGATGCGGTCCGGCGTCTCAGACGAGGGAATGAACGGCGGCACTGTGTCCATGTGCGTGGAGAACGCTAGCTCTGGCTTCGGGTGAGCTGGATCGGTTGCCCAGATGTCGAAGCGATCGTCTTCAACAGGAATGCGCTCGACGTTGTAGCCGAGCTGCGTTAACTCAGTGGCGAGGGCTTCGCCAACGGCCGCTTCCATTCCAGTGGTGGATTCGATATCGATGAGCTTGCGGGTGAGAGCGAAAACGTCCATCAGGGAAGAATAGATGATTTCACCGCCGAGACACAGGGGTGCGGGTACGGGTTGTGTCAGGGCACGACTTCAGTCGTGCCGCATGTCGCACAACAAAGATCTGGGCTTCAGCCCCTGCAGGAACAGGGGCTGAAGCCGAACTCACAGTAACGTCTTGCCGCACGGCTGAAGAGGCTGCTGAAAAAGTCGAAGCAGTGCTGGTGCCGCCGGCTAAAGCCGGCTCGGGAAGAAAAATAAATTGGCTTATCGGCACGACTGAAGTCGTGCCCTGATACAAAGCCATTCCGGAATAGCGCGGCAGCCTGCCTCGCTTGGCGCGCGGCAAGTGCAACAGCAAGAATTAAACTCTGTGCCCTCTGTGTCGGAGCCTGCCCTGAGCGAAGCCGAAGGGTGGTGAATCAAACGGCGCTATTTCGGCTTGCCGCTAAGCCCGGCCCACTTCTCAAGCAGCCCCAGCGTCGCGGCAAAGTCGAGATCGTCCCAGCCTTCTTCGCTCGACAGCTCGTAAATCTCGTCCACCGTTTCCAGCGCAGGCAACTTCACACGATGCTCCTTCGCCATGTCGAGCATGAGGTGAATATCTTTGTGCATCAGGCGCAGCGGGAAGTTGGGCGAGTAGTCGTGGCGCAGCACAAACGGCGCTTTGTAATCCACCACACCGGAGCGCACCATCGAAGCCTGGATTAACTCGATCAGCTTGCTCGGCTCAACGCCCAGCTTGCGGGATAGAACGTAAGCCTCGGCGAAGCCCTCGTAGATCAGGGCGATCATGAGGTTCATGCCCAGTTTTGCGGCCTGCCCCTTGCCGGTGTCGCCGATGTGGATCACCAGCTTGCCCATGGCCTTGAACAATGGATCGAGGTATTGGACCGGCTCGGGCGCGCCGCCCACGATGAAGATCAGCTGTCCGTTTTCCGCGCCGATCTTCGAGCCGGTGACGGGCGCGTCCACCCAATGCACGCCGGCAGCATTTACCCGCTCCGCAAAGCGCAGCGTGGCCGACGGAGAAATCGTGCTGGAGTCCACCACAATCGCCCCTTCTTTCAGCGATTGCACGGCGCCGTCGTCGCCAAACATTACGCGCTCAACCGAGGCGGTATCGGCAACACAACTCCAAACGACTTCGGCCTCTTTGGCGGCGTCAGCCGGGGAAACAGCGGTGGTCGCGCCGTCAATGTGCTGGCGGGCGGTGCGGTTCCATACTGAAACTTCGTGCCCGGCGGCAACTAGCCGCGTGGCCATTGGACGTCCCATAATGCCCAGACCGAGAAAGGCAATACGCATGTGTCGCTCCTTGTGGTTTCGGAATTGGACACGCGCTGGCAGGGAGCCGCTGGCGCATCGGCCCGAACCTAATGATTTAAGCTGAGTGCAACAGTAAGGTCAAGGAAGAGATTGCTTTTGATCGTGATTCAAGTCACCAGGGAGAGTGACGGTGCCGTCCAGCCCATCGCATCGTGTGAAGCCTGGCGCGCGTCTAATTAGTTGCAACGCCCATGTTAGGACCTTCAATTCGACGCAAGGCCAGCCGCTTTGGCACTCTGGTGCGGCATTCTGCCATGACCCCGCGCACTGGAGTTTCGCGCAAGCCGGTGCTGGCGGATCGCACTGAGCTGGGCGTCACCTTCATCGGTCATTCCAGCTTTTTCCTCCAGATGGCGGGCAAGAATATTCTGATTGACCCCAACTTCGCCCGCTGGATCTTCGTGCTGAAACGGCTGCGGCAGCCAGGACTTAGGCTGCGCGACCTGCCGCCCATCGATGCCGTCCTGGTTTCGCACGCCCACTTCGACCATCTGCATCGGCCGTCGCTGCGGGCAATTGCGCGGCTCACCCGCCGCCGCTCCGGCAAACGGCCTGTGATCGTGGTGCCGCGTCATGTCCGTGACCTCGTAAGCGATCTGGGATACGGCCGCATTGTCGAACTCGGTTGGTGGGAGGAACTGCGGCTCGGCCATCTGGAGATTACGCACGTTCCTTCGCGGCATTGGGGAGCGCGAATTCTGCGTGATATGTATCGCGGGTACGGCGGATATGTTTTGCGGGCGGGCGGGCATTCGCTCTATCACGCCGGCGACACGGCATACTTCGACGGCTTTCGCGAGATTGGCGAGCGCCTGCGGCCTGAAGTGGCCCTGCTGCCCATCGGCGCCTATCGTCCGGATTCTTATCGCGCAATGCATACCAGCCCCGAGGATGCGGTGCAGGCCTTCGTGGATCTGGGCGCGCGCTGTATGGTGCCCATGCACTACGGGACGTTTCGGTTGTCGCATGAGCCGGTGGAAGAGCCGCTGCAACGCCTGAAGCTTGAGGCCAAACGCCGCCGCATCGAAAAGAAGATATGCGTGCTGGAAGAGGGTGTGACCAAGCTGTTTGCGTAGCCGGCAGCTATCAGCTGTCAGCTTTCGTCGGCTGGTTTCGTTCTCAACGCAGGACACGTGTTTATTTCAATACTTGGTGAACACGCTGGAAGCCGAAACGCAAAGGATCAAGTCCCGCGCGGTGGGACGGCATAACATAGCCCATCGCTTCAGCGCTGGGTAGAATGTTAAACGGACACTTAGCCCCCGTAGGGACGACACACTTGCGAGCGTGGCTTCAGCCGCGCGCTTCACCGCTGGAGGACGAATGAAAAAAACCGCTTTCGCACTGATCATGATGTTTTCGATACTCGCCTTTGCCGCCGACACCTACCAGCAGGGCAAGATCGTGAAATGGGAGAACGGCACGTACGCGGAAAAATCCAAGAGCAAGAACTGGATCGTCTACCAACTGCAGACAGACACCGCCACCTACTCCATCGCCCGTCATAAAGAAACCAAGCCCCAGATGCAGACTGGCGAGGTTGTGCAATACGAGCTCAAGAAGAACACCCAGATCAACGTGATCGACACCAAAGGCAAGAAGCACGAATACCAGATCGTGGGACAAACGGCGGGGCCGGGACAATAAGCGCGCCGTCATTTCCGGCGGGGGCGGTGAATCGGAGAAGCCAGTATTCCGGACAGGTGCTCTACCTCGGTCACCACGCGATCCAGATCGTCGATCAGCGGCTTCAGCCGGTGGGTCACGCCACCCAGTCGATACTCGCGCACCAGCGACCGGTAGTACCACAGCGTCTTTGCCTTGGGCACGGAAAAGCGCGAGAAGGCGATCTCGCCGTCATAGCGCAAATCACGCAGAACGGCGCGCGCGTTGTACAGCTTGTCAGCGGCCGACACGAAGCGCGTCTCGGCGTCTTCATGCCCCACCCGGCGTAAGTAGCGGAACTTGCGCCGCTCCCAACTTTCCTTCTTCTTAGGATCTTCCACGTACGAGTCGGTGCAGCCATCGACGATCTTGGCGACACGCGCCCCAAAAATCCGATCGATCACCTTTAGCATGGGCCGCCCGCCATGGTCTTCGACCGCATCGTGCAGCAGCGCCGCGATTCCCATCTCCTCGTCGCCGCCATAATCAAGCACGATGGAAGCCACGCCCAGCAGATGCGAGATGTACGGGATGCCGCTCTTCTTACGGTCTTGCTCGCGGTGTACCTGCGAAGCGAAGAGCAATGCATGATCGAAGCGCGTGGTGAGCGGGATGAACTTGCGATCGAACGAGGCAGGTTGCTTAGTAGGCATATCAGCACAGGAAGATTGCTGAAACAGAATAACGGAAAACCGCAGGAGCAACTAGACGTAAATCCTTGCTAATTCCCTCACCCACAGTCATCGCACTTCTTGCCGCGCAGACCCTGCACACCTTCCCGCGCGATGATCGGCGTCATGACCAGCGCCGCGGCGGGATCAGCCCACCACCAGCCCAGCAGCGCGTGCAACAACAGTCCAGCCAGAAGAATTGCCGAGAGCCACGCGCAGAAATCGGCTTGGCGTGCGTCGGCCTGCAGCGCCCCACTATGGATTTGCGCCGCCACCTGCCGCTTGGCGCGGCCCAGCAGCGGCATTACCATTACCGCCGCGACAGCGATGAGGATGCCGGGCAAGCTGCTCTCCGGTTGCGCTTTCGTCCACAGCGCGCCGAGGGATTCGATGGCGACGTAAGCGGCGAGGAGCAGGAAGCAAACTCCTATCAGGCGATGCGCGGTGCGTTCGGCGTGCTCCCGTTGGCCTGCATTCTGGTCGCTGCGCAATCTCCACAACAGAATTCCCGCCGACGTGGTTTCGATGACCGAGTCGAGCCCGAATCCGACCAGGGCGACGCTCCCCGCCAGCAGTCCTGATATCAATGCCACCGCAGCTTCAAAACTGTTCCACGCAATCGTGAGGTATTCCAGGCGGCGGCCGCGCACAACCAGCGCCGGCCGATCCGGCATACCAGAAGAGGTCACGGAATGGGTCACGACGAGCTTCACAACTGCACAAAGTATAGGCGGAGTATAGGCGGAATTCTCGCGTCGTAACTTGTAGGGGAACTGGCTAACTGCCAAGTGCCAAATGCTAATTGCTAGTTACTAATTGCTAATTGCTTCTTCAATCCAGCCTCACCAGAAACACCCCACCTTCTTTCACATGTGTCTTGCTGGCCACTTCCTGGGCTTTGCGCTTGTCGTCGCCCTCCGGACGAATGCGGACCCACTCGCCGGTCGGCCCGGTAAACTGAATGACGTTGGCGTTTTCGTACCGGTTCTGCAACTTTTCTTTCAGCTTGCGGGCTTCGCCTTCGCTATGGAAGGCCCCAATCTGCACGCACCAGCGGCCGCCCTCGGCAATCGGCGCCGGCGCCGACAGCACTTCCAGCTTCACCTCTGCGGTGCCCAGGCCGCCAGATATCGACCGCCTTCGCCGCGGCCAGGGACAAGTCGACAATGCGGTCTTCCACGAACGGACCGCGATCGGTGATGCGCACCATCGCCGATCGCCCCGTACTGAGGTTCGTCACCCTCACCATGGAGTTCATCGGCAGCGTTCGGTGCGCGGCGGTCATCGCGTTCTCGTTATAGATCTCGCCGTTGGCCCCGCGGCGGTGGTGATACGGGGGCCCGTACCAGCTCGCCATCCCGGTCTCGACGTAAATGGGTTTGGACTTGCGCGGGACCGTGGGCTCGGTGGTGGCAGTTGCGGGCGGCGCCGGCTCAGGCGAGGTGACGGTCGGCGGAGGCGGGACAGGCTGGCTGCGCGCGGTCTTATGTCCGCCGCACGCCGACAGCAGCAAAGCGGCGAGAATTGGAAGGACCGTGAATAGGCTCCGCCCGAACCGCGCAGCTGACGAGCTTGCAGTTGCCACTTGAGGCGAGCCTGCAGTTGCGACTTGAAAGGGCACGCCTTTAGGCGTGCCGTGCGGGGCTGCGAATAAACCGGGCTCTAGAGAATGTGTGGCAACCGGAAATTGGATTTTCTGGTGGGACAAAACCGTCGATCGCGCCAAAACCAGCCGCGCAGCGGCGGAATCGTAGTTAGCCCAGGGCGTAAGCCCTGGGTCAAGTGGGAAAAGAGCCCGAGCCGCGGAGCGGCGACACCAGTCGCGACACAGTCTCTCTAGCCCCCGTTCTGTGTCGCCAGAGCCCGGTTCCCTTCGGCAAAGACGTGAGCCGTACCGGAGGTCGAACCCCGAAGCCGGGGTCCCCGGTTCGCGCCGTCGTTGCGCGAACTGGGGTGAAGGAGGGGTGGAAGCGCATTTAGCCCAGGACGTAGCGCAGCGGAGTCCTGGGTAGGGCGTGAAAAAATCACAGAGCCCCTTCAGGGGCGGCACATCCGCTGCGCGGAACTCTACGGCTTCGGTTTGCGCGAGTCCATATGGTTTGCGGCCTGCGCCAGCTTCTCGCTGGCAATGCGCAGCGCATTGGTCGAGCCTTGCCGAATCGATGGCACCAGCTCGTCGTTGATGTACTTGATCAGCAGTTGCGTCTCTTCCTCGATGCGTTGCGCGGTGTCGCCCAGCAAATCGTCGAGCCGCTCCCCAGCCGTCTGGAAGGGACGGTGGGCGTTCTTGTTTTGTTCGTTCACAGCCAGCCACCTTGCGAGTAGCGAATAATCGTCAGGCACAAAGATTATGGGACGGATAACGGCGGAGGTCAATTGGCGAGGTGGGTGCGCGGGAGGTGGCAGCTCTCAGCCATCAGCCGCCAGCCAGAAACTCCTATGGTGTGTCATCCTGAGCGGAGTGAGGTCGCAAAGCGTCCGCCCTTTGTGATGTGTCATCCCGACCGAGGACTTCAGTCCGAGCGGAGGGACCTGCTGTCCGTGCGACGTGGGATGCCCCGCCATCAGCAAGTACGCCCAGGGATGATGGCCGACTTAGACGAAGGGCCCGGCCCTGCCACTGGCGGCGAACAGCAGGTCCCTCCGCTCCGCTTCGCTCCGGTCGGGATGACACATCATAAGTAAGCCGATGGCCGACGGCCGATAGCTGACGCCTGACGGCTGCTGTAATCTATCTCTATATGCCACGCAAGCTCACCGGCTCCGAAGTTCGCCGCATGTTTCTGGACTATTTCGTCTCCAAGGGACACAAAGAAGTCCACTCCTCCTCGCTGGTTCCGGCCAACGATCCCACGCTGCTGTTTACCAACGCCGGCATGAACCAGTTCAAGGACGTCTTCCTCGGCATCGAGAAGCGCGACTACAACCGCGCCACTTCGTCGCAGAAGTGCGTGCGCGCCGGCGGTAAGCATAACGATCTGGAGAACGTGGGCTTCACCAATCGCCACCACACCTTCTTCGAGATGCTGGGCAATTTCAGCTTTGGCGATTACTTCAAGAAGGACGCCATCGCCTATGCGTGGGAGCTGGTGACCTCGCCCGAGTGGTACGGCATCGACAAAGACAAGCTATACGTCACCATCTTCAAGGGCGAGACTTTTGTCGGGCGCGATACCGAGGCTGAGATGTCCTGGCTTGAACAGGGCGTTCCCCAATCACGGATCTTCGCCCTGGGCATGAAGGACAACTTCTGGCAGATGGGCGACGCGGGCCCGTGTGGCCCATGCAGCGAAATTCATTACGATATGGGCCCTGCGGCGAGCGAGTTGGGCCACACGGATTGTAGATTCCCTTGCGAGTGCGGGCGCTACGTCGAAATCTGGAATTTGGTCTTCATGCAGTTCAATTCGACGACCTTTTACGCATGCAAGGATCACCCCGAGCGCGTTGAAGCGTTTGAGTTCCAATGCACCCGTCATAATCCTAGTCAGCGGTCGGCGGTCGCATCGCTTAAGTTCGATCCACTGCTGAAGCCTTCGATCGATACAGGCGCCGGCCTGGAGCGCGTGACGGCCGTGATGCAGGGCGTGATCTCGAATTACGACACGGATCTGTTTATGCCGCTGATCCAGCGCGCGGCGGAGTTAACGGGCGTGAAGGTCGATCAGGAGAAGAAGAAAGAAGACGTCGAGCAGACGCACAAGCAGGCGGCGTCGTTGCGAGTGATCGCCGACCACGCGCGCGCGTCAACATTCCTCATCTCCGACGGCGTGCTGCCCTCGAACGAGGGCCGCGGCTACGTGCTGCGCAAGATTATTCGCCGGGCGATTCGACATGGAAGATTGCTCGGCCATGAGAAGCCATTTCTGTTTGAGATGGTGTTCGCCGTGCGCGATCTGATGAAGGATGCATATCCAGAACTTATTGAAAGTGCCGACCGCGTTGTCGCAGATCGTAAAGGCGGAGGAAGAAAGGTTCGAACAGCATGCTAGGAAGATTGGAATGGACTGCTTCAGGGCGAGATTCGGCCGCTGAAGAACGTCATGCCTCTGACAAGACGAGTTCGAACCAATGTTCGAACGTGCAATCATTCTCCGAGAAGCATGACACCGCGGCCGACAGTATTCGATGAAGCTGATGTTCCGAACTCGCGAACAGGACGAACTCGCCCCGACATACTTTGCGATGACTGGCGTCGACCTTTAGATGCTATCCGTGCAATTGCAGCGCTGACTCTTCCGGGAGGGAAGGCATTCAAGTTGTATGACACCTGGGGTCTGCCAAGTGATTTTATTGAGGATGCTGTTCGAGACGCTGACATGGCGTTTGATGCCGAAGGGTTCGAAGCTCCATGGAAGAGCAACGCGCTCGCGCTCGCGCTTCCTGGAAGGGCGGCTCGAAGGCTAGCCGGCGTCAGTCACGCATGTATCAAGTCCCAATTCCGCGCACCGAGTTCGAGGGTTATCACAAGACGCTTTCCACCGGCGAGCGAAGTGCTGGCCATCATCAAGCTGCACGATGGCGCCGGCATTGGCGCGCAGGAACTGAACCCCGGCGAGCGCGGCGAGATCGTGCTCGACCACACTCCCTTCTACGCCGATGCCGGCGGACAGGTTGGCGATGTCGGCTGGCTCTACGCCGACGATCACAACACCCTCGTCGCCGAGGTTGAAGGCGCGACCTATCCGGTGCAGGGCGTGCGCGCGCATCGCGTCGTCGCCAAGCAGACCATCCACGTCGGCGACAAAGTCGACGCCATGGTCAACGACGAAGTCCGCCACTCGACCATGCGCAACCACACCGGCACGCATCTGCTGCACGCCGCGCTGCGCAATGTGCTGGGCACGCATGTGAAGCAGGCGGGCTCGCTGGTCGATCCCGGCCACCTGCGCTTCGACTTCTCGCACTTCGCCTCGCTCGACGACGAGGAGTTGCAGGACATCGAAGACCTCGCCAACAAGGAAGTGCTGCGCAACGATCGCGTCGAGGTCATCGAGGACGTGCCCATCGACGTCGCCGTCAACGAGTACAAGGCGATGGCGCTCTTCGGCGAGAAGTATGGCGACCGCGTGCGCGTCATCCGCATCGGCGACTTCTCCACCGAGCTGTGCGGCGGCACGCACACCGCCGCGACCGGCGAGATCGGGCTGATCAAGATTCTGAAAGAAGGCAGCGTCTCCAGCGGCGTGCGGCGGCTGGAGGCGGTGACCGGCGAAGGCTCGCTGCGCCACTTCCGCAAAGATCATCAGCTGGAGAACGTCGTCGCGACGCTGGTGCGCGGCGATGACGAATCTCCCGCCGAGGCGCTGAAGCGCGAACTGGAGCGCCGCGAGGACGAACTCAAGAAGCTGCGCAAGGAGCTGGAGCAGGCGCGCATGAAGTCGGCTGCGTCGTCGCGTATCGTCGGCGACGGAGAACGTGCGCGAGGTGAAAGGCGTGAAAGTCCTGGCCACGCGCGCCGACAACCTCGAGCGCACGCAGTTGCGCACGCTGGTCGACAACCTGCGCAACAAGCTGGGCTCGGGCGTGGTGGTGATGGGATCGGTGAGCGACGGCAAAGTCGCGCTGATCGTCGGCGTCACCAAAGACCTGACCTCGCGCGTGCAGGCGGGCAAGATCATCGCCGAGGTCGCGAAGAAGGTTGGCGGCTCCGGCGGCGGCCGTCCCGACATGGCCGAGGCCGGCGGCAAGGATCCCGCCGCGCTGGATTCCGCGCTGGACGCGAGCTATGGCGTAGTGGAAGGGCTGTTGAAGTAGCATCGGCATCCTGCCGCCGCAGGCGAACCGCAGATCCCTCGACTGCGTTCGGTCGCTTGCGCGACCTCACTCCGCATGGGATGACAACTTCAACGGGATTGCAACAGCGCAGCTGAACAGGTTGCGGATAACAGCAGATCCCTCGTCGGGCTGAAGAGACTGTGTTGCGACTGGTGTCGCCGCTCCGCGGCTCGGGCTCTTTTCCCACTTGACCCAGGGCTTACGCCCTGGGCTAACTGCGATTCCGCCGCTGCGCGGCTGATTTTGGCGCGATCGACGGTTTTGTCCCACCAGAAAATCCAATTTCCGGTTGCGACACAGTCTCTGAAGCCCTCCTCGTGATGACAAACTAAGAAGGGATTGCAACGGCGCGGCTGAAGCGCGCCCCGTCCAAGCAGGCGCAATGAAATTTCTCGGGGAACTGGCCAGGCTGAGAAGCGAACGGCCGAGAGCTAAAAGCCAAGAGCTAAAAGCCAAGAGCGAAGGGCGAACAGCGGTCCTTCAGCTTGCGACTTCGGCGGCGTCGCCGGCGCCCTGCGCGCCGTATTCCTTCAATTTATTATGCAGTGTCTTCAAGCTGATGCCGAGGGTTTCGGCGGCGCGCGTCTTGTTATTGTTGGTGGCTTCCAGCGTTTTCAGAATGAGCAAGCGCTCGGCTTCGGCCACCGTTGTACCGACTCCAAGGCGCACGGCGTTAGCCTCCTGCACCGGAGCCCGCGGGACGACGTGCCCAAATCCCGGCGGCAGATGTTTCATCTCGATCATCGCGCCCTCGCAGACGATGGCAGCGCGTTCCAGCGTATTACGCAACTCGCGAACGTTTCCCGGCCAGGCATACGACTGAAACAGGCCGCTTACCTGCTCGCTGACTCCGGCCACTTTGCGGTTGTGCTTCTCGTTCAAATCGGTCAGCAGCGCCTGCACCAAGTCAGAGAGATCTTCCTTGTGCTCGCGAAGTGGCGGAAGTTGAATGTTGAACACATTGAGGCGATAGAACAGATCGTTACGCAACTGTCCGCTGGCTACGGCGTCTTCGGGGACCTTGTTGGTTGCGGTCAGCACGCGAACGTCAACTGCGGTTTCGCTCTTGCTGCCCAGCCGGCGCAGCTTGCGGTCTTCCAGCACGCGCAGCAGCTTGGCCTGAGTAGCGATGGGCATCTCGGCGATCTCGTCGAGCAACAGGGTGCCGTTCTCGGCCAACTCGAAGCAGCCGATACGGCGCTCGAATGCGCCGGTAAAGGCACCCTTTTCGTGGCCGAAGATCTCGCTTTCGATCAGCGTTTCCGGGATGGCCGCGCAGTTGATGGCCACGAACGGCTTGGCCTTGCGGGTGCTGAGAGAGTGAATGGTGCGAGCCACCAGCTCTTTGCCGGTACCGCTTTCGCCGGTGATGAGCACGGAAGCGGTACTGGGTGCAACCATTTCGATGAGCCGGAAGACTTCCTGCATTCGTTTGGACGGGCCGATGAGCGCACCCAGCACGCCGATGTCGCGCAGCTTGCGGCGGCTGGCTTCCAGCTCGCGCTCGGTGCCACGTAAACGCGAGGCGTTTTGCAGGATGTTACGCAGCCGGGTGGGACTCACCGGCTTCTCGATGAAGTCGAAGGCGCCAGTTTTCATGGCGCTGACCGCGGAATCAATGCTGCCCTGCGCGGTCAGGAGGATGACGGCAACCTGCTGCGGTTGGGCGGCGATGTGTTCCAGCAGTTGCATGCCATCCAAACGAGGCATGCGCAGATCGGTAATGACGATTGCCGGATTCCAGCGCTCGACCGCTTCCAGCCCTTCCACGCCGTCGCTGGCGGTCTCAGTTTCGTAGCCCCAAGCACGGACCAGTTCGGCCAGACCGCTGCGTTCATTTTCTTCGTCTTCTACGATCAGAACTTTTTCCTGGGTCATGGAGAACAGCGCCTCTCGAGTTTGATGATGAAAGCGGCTTCTCCCAGCAGGCCGATAGAACTGCTCGCAAATGCGGAGCGGCGGCCGCCGGCATGTGCTGGTTCAACCATGGCCGCTGGGGTACCCACAAAGCTGCCAATAAGGTAACATTTCTGAGGCACTTGCGCGGCGCAAGGCGAATCGCAGTTCGATAGCATTTTAAAGGGAAGGCACGAGTGCAGGAGGAGTCGCGATGCGGCTATTTCATCCTCATGGATTGGACTCAGTCATGAACCGTCGTATGTCCGCCATTGTCTTCCCGCTGATCGCCGGTGGCTTGTGCTTCGGACAAAGTGGACTCTCGACTGCCGCGGCAATGCCGAGAGCTTTGGTTGCGGCGACGGCGGGTTCTTCGTCCGCGAACCCCGCAGTACCACAGAAAGCCTCGCCGGCAAACCAGCAACCCGCCGAGCCATCCGTCATTATGGTGCAGTTGACGAAGTCACTTGACTCACGAAAGCTCAGCGCGGGTGATTCGATCGAGGCGAAGGTCACAACCGAATTGCGCTGGAACGGAACGGTAGTTCCGCGCGGCTCCAAAGTGATGGGCCACATAACCCAGGCTTCCTCGCGTGCCAAGGGCGATCCTGCGTCCGCCCTGGGAATTGTTTTTGACCGCATCGCGCTAAAGGACGGGACAGATCTGCCGCTGAGGGCGAATATCCAAGCGGTGGGTCCGCGTCCAGGCTACGGGCCAGGAGACACGGAAATGCAGAACCCAGCCCCAGTTTCCGCGCCTGGTTCGCCTGGATCGATGGGCGGCGCTGTTCCCAATCCCAGGGGACTGGGAGCGCCGCAGACGAATTTTCCGTCTAACCCCTCAGCCGGGGCTCCGTCTGCGCCAAACCAAGGCAATGGTCAAGATTCTGGCGGGATCACCGAACAGTCCACCGGGGTCGTGGGATTACCCGATTTGCAACTAGGGAAGGATTCAATCCTTGCCTCTAGCGGCCAGGAAGTGAAGCTGGGATCCGGCAGCCGAATACTGCTACGGGTACAAAGTCAGTAAACAGCGGCGGTTACATAGCAAGGAATTGACAATGAATGTTTTGTTAATTTGAGCCGTTGGGGTACAATAGCGTGCTGTTGCGAGCAGGACTCATCCTGCGCTGGTACTACGATTTGTTGAACCGAGCTGGGCCACTTTGTTTACGGTACTGTTGAGTTCCGGAGGATCAAGAATGTCTTCTCGTATTGGAGTCCCGAGACACCGCATTGCGACAACGGTTGCGTTAGCGGTTGTGCTGTGCATGTTGGGAACGTACGCCGCGGCGCAAGTCAGCATCCAGCCAAAGGATGAAGTGTATGGCGGCTATTCGTGGTTACACCCGGCTGGACACTATGACCTTGGCATACCGACCCAAGACGTCAGCACTGGTATAGACATCTCGAACGTTTTCTATCTGCCTCAGGCGCATAACCTGGGCGTGTTGGTGGACAGCAGCATGCACTGGGGCAGCAACTATGGCGGTCCCGGAAGTGCTGGTGATTATTACGTGTTGGGTGGCTTGCAGTACAAGTACCACACCGACTCGTTCTCTCCGTTTTTCCGGGTTTATGCGGGCGCCCTTCGTCAGGTTGCTCCCGGGTACCCCAACACTACGATCCATTCGACTGATCAGTGGAACGCAGCGTTGGGCGCCGGTGGCGGCTTTGATTACGCTGTTTACCATAGCGAAAACACCAGCCTCTCCATCCGCGTGGCGCAGGTTGACTACATCTACAGCAACTACCAGACGCCTGTCTACACTGGGACCAGGCAGTGGAATAGCGTACGGCTTTCTGCCGGTTTGGTGTTCGGCATAGGCAATTACTACGCTCCGACTCCCACGGCGGCTTGTACCGCTCAGCCCACCGAAGTAATCGAAGGCGGGCCGGTCACGGTAACCGCGACAGGAACGAACTTCAACCCCAAGCACACTCTCGGCTACGCCTGGACCACCAATGGCGGCAAGCTGGAGAGCAGCGACAAGCAGTCGGCCCGGATTGACACCACGGGCGTGGCGGCAGGCAGCTACAGCGCCAACGCCACCATCAGCGACGCCAAGATGAAGAAGGGCGGATCGGCCACTTGCGCCGCCAGTTTCACGGTGAAGGCAAAGCCGATGAATCCGCCGGTGGTAAGCTGCTCGGCCAATCCGAGCACGGTGCAGTCACCAGATCCGTCGACGATCACCGCAACGGCGACCAGTCCCGACGGAGTGCAGGTTACTTGCTGCACATACGCAGCCTCTGCCGGCAGCATCAGCGGCACGGGCGGCACGGCGACTTTGGATACGGCGAGCGTAAGCTCGTCGCAGACGGTCACCGTTACGGCGACAGCAACCGATTCACGCAACCTCACGGGTTCCAATACGTGTTCCGTCAGCGTCGAGGCGAAGCCTGCGCCGCCGACGTGCAGCAAGATCAACTCTATCCAGTTCCCGGATTTGAGACGTCCGTGGCGCGTGGATAACACTGCCAAGGCCATACTGGACGACGTGGCCAGCAAACTGAAGAATGATCCGAACGCGAAGATCGTCATCGTCGGCTACGCTGATGGCGAGAAGGCGCCGATGGAGGGTACGGGCAAGCACCGTCACCCGATGAATCTGGCGGCGCAGCGAGCGGTGAATGCCAAGGCGTATCTGGTGCACGAGCAGGGCATCGATCCGAGCCGGGTTGAAGTCCGTCAGGGCACTGGACAGCAGAAGGTGGCGGATATCATCTGGGTACCGCAAGGAGCGGATGAGAACGCGTGCGCCGATCTGCAGAACACGACGCCGGTGGATGAGAGTGTGGTGAAGCCGAGCGAGAACGCCTACCCGAAACCTAAGGCGGCGGCGGCTCCGATGCATCATCACAAGAAAGCTGCAGCAGCGGCGCCCGCGGCCGCTCCTCAGCAATAACCAAGTTCCTTGACTGGAACGTTGTCGCCGGTGGGAGCTCGACGCTCCCACCGGTTTTTTGTGGCGCAAGCAGCCGATTAGGAACGCAATGCTGCCTTGAGCGGCGCAGTACCCTCACCGCATCTGTTGTCATATCGTGTTCAAGCTGTGCCGACAGCGATTTTTATTGCGGAAATGGTAGTAACCTCCAGATGTCACCTTTCTCTGTGAGGTGCTTGCTTTGTGGCTATACGGCCGGTCGCTGGGAGTTTATGATTAAATGCCGAGGGCGCGAATTTTCCGCATGGTTAGCCGTGGCATCGCCCTGGGCTCCAATATGTCAGCCACTTGTACCGACGAACTTTTTTGATGGTGAAACCGAGCTGGGCCACTTTGCTTACGGTCCGGTTGAGTTCCGGAGGATTAAGAATGTCTTCTCCTAATGGAGTAGTTCCGACACGCCATATTGCGACAACGATTGCACTGGCGATCATGGTGTGCCTGTGCGGCGCGTATGCCGCTGCGCAAGTTACCATCCAGCCGCAAGCCGAAGTTTACGCTGGGTACGCATGGTTGCACCCCGCCGGACACTATGACTACGGTCAGCCCACCACCGACCATGCCACCGGCATAGATGAGTCCATTGTTTGGTACACGCCGTTCGCACACAACCTCGGCATTTTGTTCGACGGAAGCGAGCATTTTGGCGTATCCGATCAGGGCATTAATTACGCATTGGCTGGCTTGCAGTACAAGTATCACACCGACTCGTTCTCGCCCTTTTTCCGCGTGTTCGCCGGCGCCATACGCCAGGACGCGCCTACCTATATTGACGAGTGGAACGCTGCCCTGGGAGCTGGCGGCGGTTTCGACTACAACGTCTGGCATGGGCGGGCAGGCGGACACGATCCGAGTTTGGCGATTCGTGTCGCGCAGGTCGACTACATCTATAGCAATTACAACCCGATTTTCGCGGTCGCCTCTAAACAGTGGAACAGCGTTCGTCTGTCAGCGGGCATCGTCTTGGGATTGGGCAACTACTACGTGCCGGTTCCCGCCGCGGCTTGTACTGCGCAGCCCAGCGCAGTGACCGAAGGCGAGCCGGTAACGGTGACCGCGACGGGAACGAACTTCAACCCCAAGCACACTCTCGGCTACGCCTGGACCACCAATGGCGGCAAGCTGGATAGCAGCGACAAGCAGTCGGCCCGGATTGATACCACGGGCGTGGCGGCGGGCAGCTACAGCGCCAACGCCACCATCAGCGACGCCAAGATGAAGAAGGGCGGATCGGCCACGTGCGCCGCCAGTTTCACGGTGAAGGCAAAGCCGATGAATCCGCCGCAGGTGAGCTGCTCGGCCAATCCGAGCACAGTGCAGTCGGGTAGCGCGCCGACCATAACGGCTTCGGCCTCCAGCCCGGACGGTGCAGCGATCACGAATTACTCCTACACCTCGACCAGTGGCCGGATCAGCGGCACGGGCGCGACTGCGACTCTGGACACGGCCGGCTTAGGCGCAGGTCCAGTGAGCGTGACCGTCACCGCGACGGATGCGCGCAATCTGACCGGCAGCGGCACGTGTACGGTGAACGTGGAAGTTCCACCGCCGCCGCCGACGTGCAGCAAGATCAACTCCATCCAGTTCCCGGATTTGAAACGTCCGTGGCGCGTGGATAACACTGCCAAGGCCATACTGGACGACGTGGCCAGCAAACTGAAGAATGATCCGAACGCGAAGATCGTCATCGTCGGCTACGCTGATGGCGAGAAGGCGCCGATGGAGGGTACGGGCAAGCACCGTCACCCGATGAATCTGGCGGCGCAGCGAGCGGTGAATGCCAAGGCGTATCTGGTGCACGAGCAGGGCATCGACCCGAGCCGGGTTGAAGTCCGTCAGGGCACTGGACAGCAGAAGGTGGCGGATATCATCTGGGTACCGCAAGGAGCGGATGAGAACGCGTGCGCCGATCTGCAGAACACGACGCCGGTGGATGAGAGTGTGGTGAAGCCGAGCGAGAACGCCTACCCGAAACCTAAGGCGGCGGCGGCTCCGATGCATCATCACAAGAAAGCTGCAGCAGCGGTGCCCGCGGCCGCTCCTCAGCAATAACCAAGTTCCTTGACTGGAACGTTGTTGCCGGTGGGAGCTCGACGCTCTCACCGGCCTTTTGCTTGGGTTACAGAAGGTTGAAGCGGCGTATTGCAACGGCAATTGTGCCTGTGTGGCATCCCTTGCTGTAGTGGCTAGGTCCCGGCGTGGTCCAGCGGTTCCGATTCAGGCAGATTGGGATAACGTTGCTGGTACTTCGGACTTTTCCTCAATGCACGATCCCGCGGCCTGGTTTATGCTTGAGAGACACCAACAATCCTATTTTGCATTTGCGACGGACCATGTATAAAACGATTTGTTCTTCGGTAAAGATTGTTCTTTGTGGGTTCTTCCTTTTTTCCTTTATCGCGTTCGCTTCGGACTGGCGGTTGATCGGACCGGAGGGCGGCGACGTGCGCAGTCTGGCATATGATCCGGCGAACCCGAACCGCGTACTGCTGGGCACCAGTGCGGGACAAATGTTTCTTTCGGAGGATGGCGGCGGCTCGTGGGCGCTGTTTGCCCATCTGGGACCTGGGGACGACTATGTGCTGGACCACATCATCTTCGATCCCTCCCATCCGGCGACGATCTATGTCGCGGCCTGGAGCCTTTACAACGCGGACGAAGGCGATGTATTCCGTTCCGATGACGGCGGTCGCACCTGGCGCGCTCTGCCCGGCGTTCACGGCAAGTCTATTCGCGCGCTGGCCATGGCGCCAAGCGATCCCAACCTCCTGATACTCGGGGCGCTGGACGGAGTTTTCCGTTCGCGCAATGGCGGCCAGACTTGGGAACGCATCTCGCCCGAGAACCACGCCGAGATCAAGAACATCGAGTCGCTGGCCATCGATCCGCAGAATCCCGACATCATCTACGCCGGGACCTGGCACCTGCCCTGGAAGACCGATGACGGCGGCGCCAGTTGGCACAGCATCAGCAAGGGCATCGCCTTTGACTCGGACATGTTCAGCATCATCGTCGATCCGAGAAATCCCGAGACCGTTTATGCCAGCGCCTGCTCGGGGATGTACAAGAGCCTCAACAAGGCCGAATATTTTCATCGCCTCTCTCTGGCGTTGCCCCAATGGGCACACCGCACACGCGTATTGAAGCAGGACCCGCAACGTTCGTCGATCGTTTACGCCGGCACCACTGGCGGGTTGTGGAAGACGGTGGACGGCGGCGACAAGTGGAAACTGGTTACGGATGACTCGGTGATCGTTAACGATGTTCTAATGGATCCGCGGAATCCCGACCATGTGCTGGTGGCGACCGATCGAGGCGGCGTGCTTGCCAGCAGTGACGGCTTCGCACATTACGAGACCTCCAATCGAGGATTCGCTCACCGAGTAGTGGGTGGGGTGGTGATCGATAACAAGGATCCCAACCGCATTTATGTAGGCGTGGTCAATGACAAGGACCTCGGCGGCTTCTTCATCTCCGACGACGGCGGCGCGAACTGGAGGCAGTCGAATCGCGGCCTCGACGAGCGGGACATTCTAAGCCTGCACCAGGCTGAAGACGGCGTGATGTTCGCCGGAACCAATCACGGAGTTTTCTATCTGACGTCACTAAATGGCGAATGGCAGCCAGCGACGATGATACGCGGGCCGCTGCCTGAGCAGCGCGAGACCGCCAGTGCGCCCTCGTCCGGCAGAACAGCCAAGACGGCGGCAGCGGCTCGCTCCGGACATAAAACGGCGTCCCGCAAGCCCGCGCCGGAGCCTGTGTTCGCGTTAGACCTTACGCCGCGGATTCGCGCCTTCGACGTGGCTGGCAACACCTGGTATGCAGCGACGAACGAAGGACTCTTTGTCAGTGTCGATCACGGTCACAAGTGGTACGGCGCTATGATCGAGGGCGAAAGCGATTTCATCGCAGTCAACAGTTTTTCCGGCGGTGTGCTTAGTCTCGTCGCACCCAAGCGTGCCTTCCTTTCCCATGACGCGGGCAAGTCGTGGAGCGAGGTCGCTTACCCGCAGTATGTCACTGGCCTCTACCACCTGACGGTTGTGCCCGACGGCTCGTTGTGGCTGGCGACGCGGGAGGGCGCGGTGCGCTCGACCGACGGCGGCAAGACATGGGAGCACGTGCTGGGAGGCTTGCCGGCGCGCAATGTTTTCGCCGTGCGCTACGACCCAGTCTCGCAGCGCCTGTTGGCCACAGCGTTGTATACACACGGAGTGTTTGAGAGCAAAGATGGAGGCCAGACCTGGCAGCGCACGCCGGATACTGGAGTTTCGATAAAGACCGTATTGGATTATCAGGGCAGGTTGCTGGCCGCATCCTCGTACAACGGTTTATTGCTGCAACTGGGCCAAGAGGGCGGAGCTTCCCCTGAAACTGCGCACGTAGGCGCGGCAAGTCCGACGACAAACCGTCAGTAGACGAGCAGTCGATAGCTGACAAACCAAGAACGACCGTGAATGAGGAGGGGGGAGTTTCAGCTCCCCCTTTTTTTGTGTGCCGAGCATGATCAACAGCTTTGAGGTGAAAGTCCTCTTCCCATCCTGATGGAGGAGAAGGGATAGCAAAGCGCAAGGGCGTCGTCGCGAGGCGGGGTCTGAAAGAAGCGTGGAGCAAAGGCGCGAGCCGATGAACAAGAACCGGATGAGGAGGCCTACGGCAGCGGGCGAGCGGGCAAAAGACCGCGAAGCCCACATCCATCAAGGCGGCTGGTGGTAAATCCGGCGGTTGTGCGCTGAAGGCGGTTGAGCTTACCTCGGGAGATCTGCGGCGCGTCCCGGAAGCGGGACTGAGGGTGGAGCAATTCATTCTGACCGCGTCGCAGAAGTCAGCAGCGGGCATAGTAGTCCCGGCGAGCCGGGGCGAAGGCCCAAACGGAAGGAGCGGCAAGTAGCCGGCGGGACTCGATGGGCGGCAAGCGGCAGAAGAACCAGCTACAGATGGCGCTGGCCTTTACTGACGAGGGGAGGAGTGAAGCTCCAAGGGCTCGACAGGAAGGGACCGAAACGTCCACGGCGAAACGCGCGTGCGAAAGCCCGGTTAGCAGTGAGCAAGTGATGGAAGAGGTCTGCGGCAGGGAGAACCTGCTGCGGGCCTTGCAGCGAGTGAAGTCGAATAAGGGGAGTCCGGGAATCGACGGCATGAAAGTCGGCGCGTTGCCGGGCTACCTGAAGCAGCACTGGCCAGCCATGCGGGAACAGTTGCTGAGCGGGAGCTACAAGCCGCAACCGGTGAGGCGGGTGGAAATCCCCAAGCCGGACGGAGGAATGAGGAAGCTGGGCATTCCGACGGTGCTGGATCGCTTTGTCCAGCAGGCGGTGATGCAGGTACTGCAAAGCAAATGGGACCCAACGTTCTCTGAACACAGCCACGGGTTTCGGCCCGGGCGTAGCGCGCATCAGGCGGTGGCGAAGGCGCAGCAGTATGTACGCGCCGGCCGCCGCTGGGTGGTGGACCTCGATCTGGAGAAGTTCTTTGATCGAGTGAACCACGACCGGCTGATGAGCGCGATCGCTCGCCGCGTAGGGGACAAACGGATGCTGACGTTAATCCGCGCGTTTCTGCAGGCGGGAGTGATGGAGAACGGGCTGGTAAGTCCGGTGGACGAGGGTACGCCGCAAGGCGGGCCATTGTCACCGCTGCTATCGAACCTGGTGCTCGACGAACTGGACCGGGAGTTGGAGCGCCGTCGGCATCGCTTTGTGCGCTACGCGGATGATTGCAATATCTACGTGGTGAGCGAGCGGGCGGGGAAGCGTGTCATGCGAAGCGTGACGAGTTTCCTACGGCAGCGACGGAAGCTCAAGGTGAACGAGACGAAGAGCGCGGTGGCGCGAGGGCAGCAGCGGAAGTTTCTGGGCTTCAGCTTTACGGGCGGAGCAGAGGCGAAACGGCGCATTGCGCCCAAGGCCCTGCTGCGCTGCAAGCGGAAGATACGGGAGCTGACGCGCCGGACGCGAGGGATTAGTTTGCAGCAGATGGTGAAGGAGCTGGCCAGCTACTTGCGTGGCTGGAAGAGTTACTTCGGCTTCTGCGAAACCCCCTCCGTGCTGCACCGTCTGGATCAATGGATACGGCGGAGGCTGCGATCCGTGATCTGGAAACAGCGGAAGCGGCGTGCTGGCTGGAGCGCGGTGTATCGCCCTCTCCTGCACTCCGCATATCCCGTTGCCTACTTCGATTCGTTGGGACTGCCACGCTTGTCCGCAGCCTAACTTAACCAACCGAACCGCCGTATGCGGACCCGCATGTACGGTGGTGTGGCAGGGGAGGACGGGTGACCGTCCCCCCTATGCCGATTTCGCGCGACGCGCGGCTGGAGAAACTGGACGTCGTTCCCGAAATGGAGAATGGGGAACGGATCGTGCGCATTATGGGAATGACCGTAAGTCCTTATAGTGGTTGGACTAACGGGCGGTGCGGGGAAATTGAGTTTCAAAACGGGAGGGCAGCGAAATTGGCAGGATCGGTAGATTTGTGTAACTGCTTTCGAATGAGCAAGGAGCTAAGCTGCGCCGTTTGGTGCGCGGCGTGCTTTACTACAGGGCGAATTGGTAAAGGCTGTATCGAAAGCGGCTGCGATCATGAAGGCAAGTGGCAGGAAATCGCGGGACCTAGTGCAGCCTGAATCAGGTTCTGTTGCGACCGCCGCCGCCAATCGGATTGGTGGTGAGATGCCGTACTTTGACGACGGGCAGCGTGAGACCAGGGTGGAAGCAGAAATCGTCTTGAAAGCAAGCGAAGGTGGCAGGCAGCGCGAAGCTATGGGCTCCTCCTGCGGCGACAGCAAGGGGCGTGTTCCGGAGATGGCACGTCCCTTGCGGCTGCAATGCAGCGATTGCGAAGATCTGTTGCACGAGCTTTCCAATGTGGTCACCGGGGTGCTGATGAATGCCCAGGTGCTGGAGTGGAAGCTGCCGCCCTACAGCCATTTGAAGCGCTCGATACGGGAAGTGGAGCGCAACGCACAGCGTGGCGGTGAGCTGCTGAAACGGCTAATGCGGCGGCTTGCCCGGGTCGAGGCGAAGATTGGAAGCGGGGACGTGCCTGACGACGAAATTGAATCTACGCCAACCTGCGAGCCAGGCGGGCTGACTCGAAAACGGATTGGCGACAGCTCGTCTGACCTCACAGGCGACTGTGACCCACGCACTAGCGGCGTTTTCCCAAAAAGGGATGATGGTAACAAGCGCTGAAAATCAGCGTATGCCGGCGATTTGTCGAGGCCGGTCAGGAGGCGAGTCACGTGATTGCAGCAGAGGCAGTTCCCGTCAGCGAGCAGACGCTTGAGACTAACTTGTTGAACCTATTGATCGTGGAAGATGAGCGGTCGGTGCGGGAGTGCTGCCGGGATGTAGCCCGTTCTCTGGGCTTCAGCACCCAACTGGCTGAATCGCGGGACGAGGCCTGCCGTATTCTGGACACCGCCAATACCGATGTCGTCTTGCTCGACCTGCGATTGCCGGGCAGCAATGGCCTGGAGATGCTGCGCGAGATCAAGCAACGACGGCCAGAGGCGGTCACGATCGTGATGACCGGGTTCGCCACGGTGCAATCAGCGGTCCAGGCCATGAAGCTTGGCGCCTACGACTACATCACCAAACCCTTCAATTTCGACGAACTGCGCCTGGAATTGGAGCGGGTGACCGACCACCTTAAGCTGACCACCGAGAATCGCCTGCTGCGGGAACAGTTGCGGTCGAAACAGGGCTTCGGTCCCCTGGTGGGACATTCCCCGGAGATGGAGAAGCTGTATCGCATCATTGCCAAGGCGGCGCACAGTACGCATCCGGTGTTGATCCTGGGCGAGAGTGGCACCGGCAAGGAACTGGTGGCGCGTTCGATTCACTATGCCGGGCCGTACAAGGACAAGCCTTTCATTCCGGTAGACTGCGGCTCCCTGGTGCCGACCTTGATCGAGAGCGAACTTTTCGGCTATGTACGCGGAGCCTTTACCGGGGCGGTGCGTTCGAAAGAAGGTCTGCTGGCCACCGCCGAAGGCGGTACCGTCTTCCTGGACGAGGTTGGCGAACTACCTGTCGACCTGCAAGCCAAGCTGTTGCGGGCCATTCAGGAAAAGGAAATCCGGCCGGTCGGCGGAACCCGGGCAATGCCGATTAACGTTCGTATCCTGGCCGCCACCAATCGCGATCTGGATGCGGCGGTGAGCCAGGGAACCTTCCGCCGTGATCTGTACTTCCGCCTGAATGTGCTCACCCTGCGGATACCTCCTCTGCGAGAGCGCAAGCAGGACATTCCGTTGCTGATTGGACATGCGCTGGACCGGATCAACAAAGCCGTTACCGGCAGCGAGCACATCGTGGGCGACGATGCCTTGCGGCTCATGCTGAATTACGACTGGCCGGGCAACGTTCGCGAACTGGAGAATTGCATTGAGCGCGCTTGTACAACCTGCTCTTTGCCCACGATTCACGTGGCCGATTTGCCGACGCAGATACGGGACGCTCAGGCGCTGATCGCAGCCCCTGAGGGGGCGACGGATCCGGCCGCCATTACCCCGCTGGACGAACTGGAAAAACAAGCTATTCTGCACGCTATTCAGGTGCTGGACGGCGACAAACTGGAAGCCGCACGCCGCCTGGGCATCGGCAAAACCACGCTGTATCGCAAACTGAAAGAATACGGTTCGGCCCTTTGATGTTCCTCTTGCCGGCGCTGCGGATTCCGGAAGACAGTTGTTCCGGAAGCTGGGGGCGCCGCGTATAGGAGCTTACGAGGCGCCCGGCCACGGCAATTGAAACTGACAAGCACCGCTGCGAGTCGGACAGGTGAAGTGTGCGCTTGCGTGCGGAGAAGGGGAAATCATGATTCTGTTGGTGACCACATCATCTCGGGCGAAGGAATGCGCTGCGGCGCTGGAACAGGGAACCGGCCACAAGACACATGTGGCGAGTTCGGTGCCGCAGGCGGTGACAAAAATGCAGGCGGCGGAATTCGACGGCCTGGCGATCGACCAGTCGCTGCTGGAATCCGACTTTCGCGCCCTCGACACTCTCTTGAACCGTTGCGGCATCGCCATTCCGCTATACGTAAATCTCGCATTGCACAGCAACGAACGAGTGGTGCGCGAGGTGCAGGTGGCCTTGCGGCGCGCCGAGAAGGAGAAGCTGATGGCAACGCACACCGCGGAGCAGTTGCTGCGCAATCAACTGCGCAGCCAGGTGACAGGTATCCTGCTGAACTCAGAGCTGGCGCTGCGGCAGAAATCCATCTCTCCCGATGTGGCTGAGAAGGTCAGGTCAGTGCGGGAGTTGGCGGAGAAGATGCGCTCGCAACTGGAAATTGCCTAACTCGACAACATCGTCTCCACTCCTTCGTCAGGGAAAGAAAAATCCCTCTCCACGTGGAGAGGGATGACAAAATCCGATCGGCGGATACTAAGCTTTCGTAACCTTGCCGCTGCGCAGACAACTGGCGCAGACTCGCATACGGCGGCTGCCGCCCGGAACTTTGGCGCGCACCGGCCGCAGGTTGACATTCCAGCGTCGCCGCGTGACGTTGTGCGCGTGACTGATATTGTTCCCAAATTGCGGACCCTTGCCGCAGATTTCACAAACTTGTGCCATGATTTCTCCAGACGATTGCCAGACTGGCTGAGTAAGCTACGATTATAGCTTTTTCGCCGACCAGTTCGCAATTCCGGCAGTGAGATAGAGCCGGGCGCGCCGTATCGGCGCTCGCGCACTACTAAGTTTTGGGCAGTGGATCGTTGAAACTGACCCACTACCTGGGCGGATTGACATCTTCAGCCTGGCTGCTTACCCTAACTTATCGCAACTTGTGCGTCGTACCCCTTCGAGGAACATCCAATCATTATGCGTCGATTGCTTCGTCATTTGCGGTTCTTAGCGGCCGTTCAACTTCTGCCGGCCCTGGAGAGCGGCGAGGAAACCACCTTGGTCGGCGGCCAAGCCGTGCTGGAGGGTGTGATGATGCGTTCGCCGCACGCGTGGGGAATCTGCATTCGTCGTCCCGACGGCACCCTGGCGACGCACGCCGAGCCTCTGGAGAAGCTCTCCGACAAGCACAAGTGGATGGCGTGGCCGTTCCTGCGCGGCATCATGACCCTGGGCCAGGCGATGACGCTGGGCTTCAGGGCGCTGCGCTACTCGGCCAACATCGCGTTGGATGAGCTGACGCCGGACGAAGAGAAAAAGACCGCAATCAGCGGCTGGGTCATCGCCGTCAATCTCATCCTGTCGCTCGGGTTCTTCATCTTCATGTACAAGTTCGTGCCCTTGCTGGCGGCTACAAAGCTCAAGAACCACTATCCCGCTTTCGGCAATCAGATTTTGTTCAACGTGGTGGACGGCGTCATCCGCATTTCGCTGTTCCTGCTGTTCATCTGGGGCATTTCGCTGTGGGCCGACATCCGGCGCGTGTATCAATACCACGGAGCTGAGCACAAGACGGTCTTCGCCTTCGAGAACAACGATCCACTGACGGTGAGGAACGCGCAGGCGTACACAACCTTCCATCCGCGTTGCGGCACCAGTTTCCTGATGACGGTGATGCTGCTCGCCATGTTGTTTTACATGCTGATCCCGGCGACTACGTTCTGGGCGCGC
Source organism: uncultured Acidobacteriaceae bacterium (assembly GCA_963789245.1). Classification (GTDB taxonomy): domain Bacteria; phylum Acidobacteriota; class Terriglobia; order Terriglobales; family Acidobacteriaceae; genus Bog-257. The sequence goes on from CAWBKE010000016.1 coordinate 73,906, forward strand.
TTCGCTTCACGCATCGCGCTGCTGCCGGTGATCGCGGCCGTGTCGTATGAGCTGATCCGCTTCGCCGCCAAGCACGGTTCGTCGCTGTTTGCGGTGCTGACCAAGCCGGGACTGTGGTTGCAACGCATCACCACGCAGCCTCCCGCAGACGATCAGGTAGAAACCGCCATTGCCGCTCTCAACGAAGCCATGGAATTGGAAAAGCAGCGTGGCGGCGAGCTGGTGATTGCCTAGCGGCGCCCGCCGCTACTACTCTCCGCGTTTACACAGCAACCGAGATGAAGATTGTTATCACGAGGAGGGCTTCAGAGACTGTGTCACGACCTGGTGTCGCCGCTCCGCGGCTCACTTGTTGTCCCACTTGGAGCGCGGGCTTACGCCCACGCCTAACACAAATGCCGCCGCTTCGCGGCTGAATGAGCCGGATTTCTTAGTGTTTGTTCCACCGCGAATTATGATTTCCGGTCGTGACACAGTCTCTTCAGCCCGACGAGGGATCTGCTTCCGTGCTAGTCCGGAGCAATCACATGAGAGAACTCATCGCAGACCTGTTTACTTCGTTGGATGGCTTCGCCTCCGGCGTCGACCAACCGGCGTATTTCGGCTATTTCGGCCAGGAACTAGGGGGCTGGGTGCGCGATCATCTTGCCGAGCCTCAGGTCCTGCTCATGGGCCGCGTCACCTATGAGGCGTTGGCCGGCTTCTCAGCATCCGCCAATGACGAGCTGAGCGTACGAATGAGGGAGCTGCCCAAAGTGGTTTTCTCAAGCAAGCTGCAGGAGCCGCTGGTTTGGAAAAACACCCGTGTGCTCAGCGGTACCCTCGCAGACGAGATTAAAGCCCTGAAACAGCAGCCCGGCGACCCGCTGCGAACCATCGGCAGCGTCAGTCTGGTTAAGAGCCTGATGCAGCAAGGGCTGGTCGATCGCCTACGCCTCATGGTCTTCCCCCTGGTGCTCGGGAGTGCCGGCCGCGAGCAGATTTTCGCAAACTATTTGCCCACGCGCTTGGACCTTACCCGGACCAGAGTCCTGGACTCGCGGCTGGTACTAATGGAATACCGGCCACGCGCTGAACCGCATTCCGTACAATAAAGTTGGAACTTATGTTTGAACGCATCGAACAAATCGAAACCAAATACGAAGAGCTGAACCAGGCTCTCGCTTCGCCGGATATTGTCTCCGACTCGCAGCGCTACCAGAAGACCGCCAAGGCACATAGCGAATTGCAGCCGGTGGTGGAGAAGTATCGCGAGTACAAAGACCTGACACGCGGCATCGAGGAGAGCAAAGCGCTTGCCGCCGACGAAACCGATCCCGAGATGCTGGCCTATGCCAGCGAAGAGATGAAGAAGCTGGAGGAGCGGTTGGCGCAGGTGGAAGAGGAATTGAAAGTCCTGCTTCTGCCCAAGGACCCGAACGACGAGAAGAACGTGATCCTGGAAATCCGCGCCGGCACGGGCGGTGACGAAGCCACGCTGTTCGCCGCCGAGATCTTTCGCATGTACACGCGTTATGCCGAGTCCCAGCGCTGGAAGGTGGAAGTTCTGTCCACTTCGGAGTCGAGTGTTGGCGGATTGAAGGAAGTGATCGCCATTATCGAAGGCCAGCGGGTTTACTCGCGCCTGAAGTACGAGAGCGGCGTGCATCGCGTGCAGCGCGTGCCGGAGACCGAGACGCAGGGCCGCGTCCACACCTCGGCCGTCACCGTTGCAGTGCTGCCCGAAGCCGAAGATGTGGACATCAAGATCGAGGCCAAGGACATTCGCATCGACACCTTCTGCTCGTCCGGCCCCGGCGGCCAATCGGTGAACACGACGTACTCCGCGGTGCGCATCACGCACCTGCCGACCAACACCGTCGTGAGCTGCCAGGACGAGAAGTCGCAGATCAAGAACCGCGAGAAAGGAATGCGCGTGCTGCGCGCCCGCCTCTACGAGATGGAGCAGCAGAAGCAGCAGGCGGCGCTGGCCAAGGAGCGCAAGGCCATGGTGGGCAGCGGCGATCGCAGCGAGAAGATCCGCACCTACAACTTCCCGCAGAACCGTGTCACCGACCATCGCATCGGCTTCACTGCGCACCAACTGCCGGAGTTCATGGATGGCCGCATCCAGCCGATGATCGATGCGCTGATCACGCACTTTCAGTCGGAGAAGCTAAAGGGCGACGAAGCCGGCGCAGCGTGATCCTTCTGTGGCAATGCATTAACCACAGAGGCACAGAGACACAGAGGAATCGCAGGCTCGCATTCGCAATTCTCGTCATCCATCGTGCCCAATGATGGCCAGCGATACTGGCCAGTCGAAGTTGATATAAAGCGGATTCGACTCCTCTGTGTTCTCCGTGCCTCCGTGGTTAACTCATTCCTTCCATGCAACTGAAGCAAGCCCTCTCGTCGGCAATTGATCGTCTGGAAACGGCCGACATAGGCTCGCCGCGCATGAATGCCGAAGTGCTGCTGATGTTTGTCCTCGGCGTCAATCGCGCCTACCTCTACGCTCATCCCGAGCGTGAACTCACTTCCGAAGAGGAAGTTCGCTATGACGAGGCTCTCGCCCGGCGCGCGACGGGCATGCCGTCGCAATACATCACCGGACACCAGGAATTCTGGGGGCTGGACTTCATCGTGTCGCCCGGGGTACTGATCCCGCGTCCCGAGACCGAGCACTTAGTGGAAACCGTGCTGGAATTGGCGGGCGGGATCGCCCAACCGAAACTCGTGGATGTTGGTACCGGCTCAGGGTGTGTTGCGCTGGCGCTCGCGCATGAACTGAAGGACGCGGATGTCTACGCCATCGATGTCTCTGCCGAGGCGCTGGAGATCGCGCGCGCCAACGGGGTGCGGCTGCAGCTCGATGCGCGGGTGCATTTCAGACACAGCAATGTCCTTGAAGCTCTGGCCGGCGTTCACGATTTCGATTTCGTGGTCAGCAATCCGCCCTATGTTGGCTTTGGGGAGGCGGACAAAGTGCAGAAGTCGGTGCGCGACTTTGAACCGAGGGTCGCGGTCTTCGCGGGTGAGCAAGGGTTGGATGTGATTGGACCGCTGGTCGAGCAGGCGCATCCCGCCTTGAAACCGGGGGGATGGCTGGCGTTAGAAATTGGTTACTCGATGCGGGACGCCGTGGTGGATTTGCTGAGTCCCACAATGTGGGGGGGGGGGCGGGTCGTGCCGGATTTGCAAGGCATTCCGCGGGTCGTGGCGGCGCGAAAACTGTAGGATTATCTCGCCCAATCCTCGCAGTGCAGCCCTTTCACCCTCTGAAACTCAGACAGGTTGGAGGTCACAACCGTAAGATTCCTATTTATGCACTGGCCGGCGATGAGCGTATCGTACGAGCCGATGATCTTCCCAGTCCGCGCCAATTCTGCCCTGATCTCGCCCGCAGAGCGAGCATCTTCGTCATCAAACGGCAAGACTTCGATTGGGCCGCGCAGAAATTTCAGCAAAGTGCTCGCATTTTCGTCCGCACGTGAGCTCCTGTACGCTCCGTACCAAAGCTCGAACAGCACCAATGACGAAATGTAAACGGAGTTGTCCCTCGCGATGGTCCGCGTAAATCGCTTGGCCACCGGTTCGGAGTTGTCGCGCAGCAAGGCGATGCAGGTGCTGGTATCGAGCAGACATTTCATTCGAACACCTTTCCTTCGGGCGCTGGAGGTTGCTCTCGTCCGTCAGCCATAAAATCCTTCGACAGGGGATTACGCCAGATATCGCCCAACCACTCCTTAACATCGGTGACAATCGGCTCCAGAACGACCGTGTCACCCTCTTTGCGAATCCGCACTTGATCCCCTTTGAAGCGGAATTCTCGCGGCAGACGGACCGCCTGGCTGTTGCCATTGCGAAACAATTTGGCGTTTTGTGTCATCGCTGCCTCCATGCGTAGTATATATTTTGAGTATAGACTTTACAAAAATGATTCCATCCGGTCAAAGCTTGCCGGCAATCGAGATTGCTACACTGGGCGCGCCTCTGACTACTCACCACTGGTTCACTGCATTATGATCTCTGTTTCCTCTTTCGCGAAGATCAATCTCGGACTGAAGATCGGTCCGGTGCGGCCGGATGGCTTTCACGAGCTGCGCACCATCTATCAGACCCTGGCGCTGCATGACATGATCCACGTCGAGGTGCAAAGCGGCTCGGGCATCGAGATTCGCTGCGACGATCCGCGCGTGCCGCCGGATGAGTCGAACACCTGCTACAAGATTGTCGAACGTGTGATGAAGGCGGCGAAGGCCGGCGGCCGGGTCGTCATTGAGATCGAAAAGCACTTGCCGGTGCAGGGAGGTATGGGCGCTGCGTCGTCGAATGCCATAGCGGCGATGCTTGGCCTGGAGCGCGCTCTGGGCGTGCAGCTTGCCATGGCGGACAAGCTCCGCATCGCGGCGGAGGTGGGAAGCGACCTGCCGCTATTCTTAGTCGGTGGAACAGTTCTCGGGGTCGGGCGGGGCGAAGAGGTTCATCCACTGCCGGATCTGCCGCCTTCGCACGTGGTCGTGGTTACGCCGCCGCTTGGCGTCTCGACGCCCAAGGCCTTCGCGCGGTGGGACGCGCTGATCGCGCGTGCAGACACGCCGCTTGCCCCCCTGGGCGCTAAGTCCGAGGCTGCATTGACCGGCGCTGACGCCGCAGGTACAATAAACAAGTTCAGCGCGAATGTGTTTGCCTGGCTGAATGAGAGTTTTTCGCAGGCGAAACCTGCATCCGGTGTTCCCGCAGGTGGCGGGGACCGGGCCGAGACACCGCTTCTCGACCTCGTCCGAGCCGGGATCGAGAACGACTTCGAACGCGTCGTCTTTCCTGAGTATCCCGAGTTGCGTGAGGTAAAAGAGCTGTTGCAGCGCGCAGGCGCGCAGTATGCATCGTTATCGGGCTCCGGCTCTACGTTGTACGGTTTGTTCGCTTCTGCGGAAGAGGCGCGAGCGGCAGCCGGGCGCATCGAAGCCGCGGGACATAAGGCCGTGGCGACAACGAGCTTGACGCGAGAAGCGTATTGGCACGCGATAGGAACTACCCCGCCCTAGCCAAAAGAAGGCTAGAACGGGGCACCCGGCCAGTGGCTAGGAACGGGCACTGCGGGAACGGTACGATTCTTGGTGCTGTAGAGGTCCTTCGACTCCGGCGCCAAAGACGGGCCGCCTCCGCTCAGGATGACAAATCAGGAGTGGGCGCGGGCCAACGGCGAGCTGAAGGCTGACGGCTAATAGCTGACGGCTCCGAAACACTGGGCGGTCGACTAATGGTAGGTCAAGTGCCTTTGGAGCACTTTGTCTAGGTTCGAATCCTAGCCGCCCAGCCAAGATCAGTTGTCAGTTGTCAGTTGTCAGTTGTCAGTTGTCAGTTGTCAGTTGTCAGATCGCAACCCGGAATTGCTGGGAAAGTTTGCCCTGACAGCTAGTTTCCGGACCCAGCATGTAACCAAACCAGGTCGCGCGGGGTATAGATGCAATGGACGCAGCAACGAAGACAAGTGCAGTTCCTGCGGCGGCGGCGCCAGTTGAGGGCGGCACTCCTCCGGTGGCACAACAAAGGCCATTGTCGGAGCGCAAGCCGGTGAGGGCGCGCCAGGACGACAAGTGGAAGATTTTCTCCGGCACCGCGAACGATGCGCTGGCCAAGGACATTTGCAATTTCCTCGAGTTGCCCATCGGCAAGGCTTGCATCAGCAAGTTCTCCGACGGCGAGACCTATGTGCAGATCGAGGAGAACGTGCGCGGCGCCGATGTCTTCATGGTGCAGCCGACGTGCGATCCGGTGGATGTGCACCTGATGCAGTTGCTGTTGCTGATCGATGCGCTGAAGCGCGCGTCGGCACGCCGCATCACGGTGGTGATTCCGTACTTCGGCTACGCGCGGCAGGACCGCAAGGACAAGCCGCGGGTACCGATTTCGTCGAAGCTGGTGGCGGATTTGTTGACGACAGCGGGAGCCGATCGCGCGCTGGTGGTGGATCTGCACGCGCCGCAGATCCAGGGCTTCTTCAACATCCCGGTGGACCATCTGTTCGCGTCGCCGGTGCTGGTGGATTATTTCCGCAAGAAGCAGTTTCCGGACCTGACAGTGGTTTCGCCGGACGCTGGAGGCGTGGAGCGGGCGCGCTTCTTCGCCAAGAAGATGGATTCGGCGCTGGCCATCGTGGACAAGCGCCGCGTGGAGATGGATGTGACTGAGGTGATGCATGTGATCGGCGATGTGAAAGGCCGCACCTGCCTCATCCTCGACGACATCATCGATACCGCGGGCACGCTGGTGAAGACCTGCCAGGCGCTGCTGGATGCGGGAGCGGGCAAGGTTTACGCGTGCGCGACGCACGCCGTTCTTTCCGGGGAGGCGATTCCACGGATTTCGCAATCGGGGTTGGCCGAAGTGGTCGTGACCAACACCATCCCGCTGACTGAAGCGGGGCGCAACGAGCCCAAGATCAAGGTGCTGTCGATCGCCGGGCTTATCGGGCGCGCCATTCAGTCGATTCATGAAGAGACTTCAGTCAGCAGACTGTTTTTGTAAAGGAACGAATTTATGGCTACAGCAACTGCAGAAAAGAACGTAGAAGCCAAGCCGCGGCAAGGTGGCGGCAAGAACGATGCGCGCCGGCTGCGCCAGAGCGGCCTGATTCCGGCCGTGGTGTACGGCGCGGGACAGGATTCGCAGCCCATTGCCGTCGATCCCAAACAGATGAGGCGCATCCTGAACTCGGAGTCGGGCCACAACTCCATCTTCGATCTGAACTTCAACGGCCAGGCGGCCAAAGTGATGATCGTGGATTGGCAGTACGAGCCCATCAAGGGCGCGCTGTTGCACGTTGACCTGAAGCGTATCGCTATGGACAAGGTGTTGCAGGTTAGCGTGCCGGTCCTGCTGAAGGGCGAAGCGCCCGGCGTGAAGGTCCAGGGAGGCATTCTGGAGCTGCTGCTGCGCGAAGTCGAGATCGAGTGTTTGCCGGCCGACATCCCCGGGCATCTCGACGCCGACGTCAGCCAGTTGATGTTTGGCCAGGTGATTCGTGTTTCCGATTTGCCGCACGACGGCAAGATCAAGTTCATCACCGAAGAGACTCAGCCCGTGGCCCACGTGGTTGCGGTGAAGGAAGTGGTGGAAGCAGCTCCTGCCGAGGCTGCGGTCGAAGGCGCTGCCGCTCCTGCCGAGCCCGAAGTCATCAAGAAGGGCAAGCAGGAAACCGAAGGCGAGGCTGCCGAGGGCGACAAGGCAGGCAAGCCGGAGAAGGCCGAGAAGGCCGAGAAGAAGAAGTAACAGTGGTGAAGCTGATCGTCGGGCTCGGCAATCCGGGCATCGAATACCAGTTCACACCGCACAATATGGGTTTTCTGGCGGTGGATCGCATCGCCGAACAGTGCGGCGTGCGAGTGAATAATCGCCACTGCCGCGCGCAGACGGCGCGGACGAGTATCGCCGGACACGAGGTCGTGCTGGCCAAGCCGGAAACCTACATGAATCTGAGCGGCGCGTCGGTGAGTGAGTTGGTGCGCGAGTACCAGGCGCAACCGGAAGAAGATGTTGTGCTGCTCTATGACGAACTGGATCTGCCGTTCGGTTCGTTGCGAGTGCGGCCGCGGGGCCGCTCGGCGGGGCACAATGGCGCGGAATCGGTGATGGCCGCGCTGGGTACGCAGGAGATCACACGTATCCGGATGGGAATTGCGCCGGACTATCCGGTGGGCGATGGCGCGAAGTACGTGCTGTCGCAGTTCAAGAAGGCGCAGCTACTGGTCGTGGACCAGATGCTGGACCAGGCGGCTGAGGCGGTACGAGTGATTCTTGCCGAAGGCGTGCAGGCAGCGATGAACCGCTTCAATCGCAAGGAAGAAGCAACTAGCGACTAGCAACTAGCCGGGCAAAATCGCTCAAAGAAGAGGATTTACCGAGTGGTAGGGGTCCTTCGACTCCGGCAGCCAAACCAAGGCTGCCTCCGCTCAGGATGACACAAGTTTGGAGAGCGGCATTAGCTGAAAGCTGATGGCTGAAAGCTGATGGCCAGGAGAAAACAATGCAACGTACTTACGAATTGATGTTCATCGTCCGCCCCGACATGCCGGAGGAAGAGCAGGACAAACTGATCTCCAGCCTGGAGACTCAGGTCGGTAATGCGGGTGGGACGGTGAAGAGTGTCGAGCGCATGGGCAAACGCCGGCTCGCCTACGTGGTGCGCAAGTTCCACGATGGTATTTACATGCTGATGGTGCTGGAGGGTGAGGGCGGCATGGTGAAAGAAGTGGAGCGCCGTCTGCGTGTGACCGAACCAGTGATCAAGTTCATCACCGTGCGCGTTGACGAAGAACAGAAGCGGCTGGCTAAGATCAAGGCTATTCGCGACACCAAGGTCCGCGGTAAGGGTACACGTGCCGCAGCTGCGGCCGAGGCCGCTGCTGCTGCCGAAAGCGCCGTGCCCGCGCCGGAAGAGACGCCAGAGGCAGCTCCGGCGGAAGGTGGCGAGACTGCGCCCGTCGGCGTGTAACCAGGATTTGCCAAACACTGGAAAGATCAGGCCTCAAGGCGAGGCGTTGAAGGAGAATCATGGCAGACGAAGTAACGAAGACAGCAGGTCCGGCAACCAGCGACGCCCCAGCGGCGCGGACTGACGGTGGCGCGCGTGAAGGCGGTCCGCGTGGACCGCGCAGCGGGCCACGTCCCGGCGGCGGTCCTGGTGGACCTCGCGAAGGCGGCCGGAAATTTTTTCGCCGCAAGAAAGTTTGCAAGTTCTGCGTCGAGAAGATCGACGGTATCAACTACAAGGACGTGCGTCTGCTGTCGCAGTTCGTAGCGGAGAGCGGCAAAATCGTTCCCCGTCGCCTGACCGGTGTGTGCACGCCGCATCAGCGTCGCCTGAGTGAGGCGATCAAGCAGGCACGCAACATCGCACTGCTGCCCTTTGGCGGACGGTGAATGAGTGGCCAGTGGCCAGTGGTCAGTGGCTAGTTATCGTCAAGCCGATACGCGATGCCTTTCTCGTTGTGGGTTAGGTCTGAGGGACAGACTAAACACGAGTCCCGCGATGCGAGACGGCATAGGTTAGCCCAGCGTTTCAACGCTGGGTAGGCAAGCAAAATGAGCTGGGTCCCTTTAGGGACGCCACACTCGATAAGGGCCTCGGCCCGAGTCCAACGGAGTTATTCATGGAAGTTATTCTGAAAGAAGATGTATCGAAGCTCGGCTCACGCGGCGACGTGGTGAAAGTAGCCGAGGGCTATGGCCGCAACTATCTCCTGCCCAAGAAGCTGGCGATTGAAGCGACGCCGGCCAACCGCGCTGTCATCGAGCAGATGAAGGCTTCGGCCGTGCGGCGCCTGGCTCGCGAGAAGGGCGATGCTGAAGCGCAGGGCAAACAACTGGCGGGTGTCGAACTGAGCTTCACTCGCAAGTCGGGTGACCACGACCAGCTCTTCGGCTCCGTCACTTCGGCCGACATCGCGCACGAGCTCGAGCACAAGGGCCTCAACGTCGATCGCCGCAAGATCCTGCTGGAAGAACCGCTGAAACACGTCGGCGAGTTCAACGTGCTGATCAAGCTGCACCGGGACGTGATCGTGCCGGTGAAAGTGGCGATCCAGAAGGAAGCGGTCGCCGAAGAGGCCGCCGCGTCCACGGGCGAAGAGAGCAGCGCCGAAGCCTAAGCGTTGGCAGAACCTAAGGAAAATCTGATCAAGTCGTGACGATGTCCCTCAGCGGCTAAAGCCGAAATGATTGTGCCGCCCTTACGGACGGCCTGAAGGCCGTCCCCTTCAAAAAGCAGAGTGAATCAGAGTTTCCCTAGCACTGAAGGGCGCCCTTCAAGAAATCCGCTCACCAGATCCGGCGCACCCCATACATTTCGAAGACGCGATCCGCACTGATGATGGGCCAGCCTGTCGCTTGCGCCTGGGCCGCTAACATTCGGTCAAAGGGATCGTTGTGATGGCGCGGTAGCAGGCCAGCCCGGATCGCGTGGGAGGAATCGATGGGCAGTTCGGAAAACCCTTCGTTCGCAAGCTTAGCGTCCCAAACTGCCAGAAGGGTTTGACCGTCGATCTTGTCCAGGTTCGTCTTGATCGCCAGTTCCCAGGGGACGACAGCCGACACCACGACCGAATTCGACCTGCTGATCATGGCGCCTTCCGCGTCAGTACTCAGTTTGCCAGGATCATTCAGCCACCAGTACAGGGCATTGGTGTCAAGAAGCAAGATCATTCAAATCCCAACTCGCGCATCTCTTCGTCGGTGAGGGGATCGAAGGCGTCAGGAGCGGACCAGATCAAGCCCTTCATGCTACCCGGCACGCGCTTTTTGGCTGCACTGGCGATCGGCACAATCTTGGCGACTGGCTCCTTGCCGCGGGTGATGACCACTTCCTTCCCGCTCTGGGCTTCCTTGATCAGCCGCGAGAGGTTGGTTTTGGCCTGGTGGACTGTGTAGCTCATTAGCTAAGTTTACTTAGCTAATGAAGACCGGTCAACCGCGATGAAGGCTCGCATTTAGCACTTAGCACTTGGCACTTAGCCAAAGTATTTGTCCCAAGGGGCTTACCTGACAAGAGTCTTTCTGGGAACTTCTGGCCAAGTGCCGGAGGCCAAACGCTAAGTGCCAAATGCTAAGTGCAAGAAACCTGAGTAGTAACCCCGATTCCAGAACCGCCGGCCGTCTTCCCGCGTAAGTCCTAAGGAAGGGGACTATAATTCGCTCACGGTTTCTCTCCGCGCGCGTCTATGTAGTTGCAGGCACAAGAATTGGCTTGCCAATTACAAAGCAGGTAGAAACCAAAGATGCCGGCCGAAGCGGTATTCGTTCCCCTCACGGTTGGCCCGGGACTTGCACCTCAACTAGCGAACAAGCCGCGCGAGTTGAGAACCCCGGCGCTTCGTCCTCCTGTGGCGTGGCAGGAGACGGGCAAAGCGTCCGCACTACGCGTGGGGCAGGCCCAGAGCCGCATGAACGACACGGAGCTGATCCGGGAAGCACAGCGTGGCAATCACGCCGCGTTCGAGGAACTGGTGCGCCAGTACGATGGTCCCGTGCTCCGTCTGGCGTATCACCTGACGCGCTCCGAGCAGGACGCCCAGGACATTTACCAGGAAGCCTTCCTCAAGGCCTACCGCAACATCGGCAACTTCCGCTTCGAATGTTCGTTCTACACCTGGATCTATCGCATCGTGACCAACCTGTGCCTCGACCTGCTGCGTAAACGGCAGGTGCGCAAGGAGGACTCGGGCATCGCGACCGACTCCGAAGGCGGCACCTACGATCTGCTCGACCAGGTAGCCGACCAGCGATCAGGCGCCAGCCCGGAACGCGACTTGATGCGGCGCGAATTGGGCGCGCGAATCGCCAAGGCCCTGAAGAAACTGACGCCGCGCGAGCGCATGGTCTTCGAATTGAAGCATTACCAGGGACTGAAGCTGCGCACGATCGGCGAAATTTTGAATACGACGGAAGAGACGGCGAAGAACACATTATTTCGCGGCACGCAAAAGCTACGCGCTGCGTTGAAAGATGCGAGATGAAGAAGCAACTAGTAACTAGCAATTAGCAATTAGCAAATGCGCGGTGAAGCGGTATTTGGTGGGTCGGAGGACGTGCGGATTTTAAGCGTTTCCGGGAAATTGATTTGGCCTGCGGTAAACACATCGCAGTTCGATCGTAGGTCAATCTGTCAGGCTTTGAAAGCTAATTGCTAGCGGCTAATTGCTAATTGCTAGCGGCTAAGGGGTTTTTATGAATTGCGATTGGGTACAACAGAACATTTGCCTGTACCTCTATAACGAGCTCGCCGACGACGCGCGGCATGAGGTGGAACAGCACCTTCAGCGCTGCAAAGACTGCTCAGCCGAGCTGGCCGCTCAGCAGGAGTTTCAGGCAGAGATGAACGCCGTGCCGGTGGAGGAGCCTTCGGCCAGCTTCCTTGCATCCGCTCGGATGCGGCTGCAGGAAGCGCTGGAGACAGCTGAGCAGAAGCGTGCCTGGTATCACCGGTTGGCTTTCGACCCCACCGCATGGCTGCGGCAGGTGCGTTTTTCGCCCGCGCTGGCGGCAGCGCTGCTGATCGTCGGCTTTGGCGGCGGACTGGGTACGATGTACAACGCGCTGGGCGGCAGAGCGCCTCATCCCGCTGGACCCGTCGCGACTCAAGGAGCTTCGATCGCCGGCATTACTTCGATTGACCGGCAGCCCAATTCCGACAAAGTCAAGATCAACTACGAGCGCATGGTGCCCGACTCGGTAGAGGGATCGGTCAGCGATGCCCAGATACAAGATCTACTGGCCTTCGCGGCCAAGAACAATAGCAGCAATCCCGGGGTACGGCTGGATTCCGTGGACGCGCTGAACAGCAAGCCCGACGACCCTCGGGTGCGCGAAGCCCTCACCTATGCCTTGCGGTACGATAGCAACCCCGGAGTTCGCCTGAAGGCGCTGGATGGTCTTGGCTCTTATGTGAAGCAGGACATCCGCGTGCGCAATGCTGTTCTGGAGGCCTTGTTGAATGACAGCAACTTGGGCGTGCGCAGCGGAGCGCTGCATGCACTGGAGCCGGTACGTGCCGACAGCAGTGTGCGTATGGCGCTGCAGCAATTGGCCAAGGAAGATCCCAGCCCTTACATCCGCACCGAGTCACAACGCGAGTTGACCTCGATGCCGAATATTGATTAAACACGAAGGAACCGAGTCACAGAGAAATGGCCGATCGCAAACGTAAGGAAGAACAAAATCACCAGCGAGCTACACAGCCGGAGAGCAAAACCATCCAGAAATCCTCTCTGTGCCTGTGTGCCTCTGTGGTGGTGTTTGCGCTTGTGCTTCCCGTCTGCGCGCAACAATCGCGCATCTATCGCGAGGGCAATTCCTGGGTGGAAGAGATCACGGGGACGTTGCCGGCGGCGCGTGAGCTGCATGTCACTACAGACCTCGGCTCGGTGCAGGTGCAGGGCAATTCGCCGCGGATTTCGTATGTCATCCGCAAGCGCTCCTACGCCGTCAGCCAGAAGGATGCGCGAAAGCAGTTCGAACAATTGCGTGTTTCGGCAGTCAAGACCGGCGAGAGTGACTCCATCGAGGGCAAGACCGGCAGGAAGACTTTGGGGCGATTCGGCGCTGAGTTCATTGTGCAGGTGCCGCGCGACCTCAGCCTGGTAAGAGTTCAGACGCGCAGCGGCTCGCTGGCATTTAGTTCGATTGCGGCTACTATCGTGGCGACGACCGGTGCGGGACTGATCAAGCTGGACGATCTGGCGGGTCCGGTGAAGATTGCCAGCGGCGGCGGCAATGTTGAGGCCGGCAATCTGGGCAGCGATCTCACGCTCACCAGCGGTGCTGCGGATGTTCGCGTGGCCAATGTGGGCGGGCTGACACAGGTTAACCTGGGGGGCGGCCGGGTTTATATCGGATCGTCACGGACCTCGACGATTCAAACCGGCGCCGGCAGCATTCAGGTGCAGAAATGCATGGGTGATCTGCACGTGGTGAGCGGCGGGGGCAACTTGTATCTGGGAGATATCGACGGCGCCGTTAACGCCCAGACCGAAGGCGGTAGTGTACGCCTGGGCAGCGCTACAGGTGAGGTGCAAGTCAGCACGGGCGGCGGCAGCGTAGCGCTGTATCGACTGAGCCGCGGGGCGCAAGTAGAAACTGGAGCCGGGCCGATCACGGTGGAATTCATTGGCAATCGCGGTTTCACCGATTCGTTTCTTCATACCGCCGCAGGCGATGTGGCTGTATGTCTCGCCAGTAATCTGCCGGTCACCATACATGCCACTTCCGATATGGCCAGCGGCCGGGGCATCTCCTCGGAGTTTCCCGGCTTGAATATCACCCAGCAAGGTGGCCAATGGAGTCCGAGGTCGATGTCGGCTGAAGGAGCCATCAACGGTGGTGGCCAGGCGTTGCGAATTCGGACTACGATTGGGCAGATCGCTTTTCGAAGATGTCAGTAGATTCAGGGTTGGACGTTATGCGTACACGCAATACAGTTTCGTTCGTAGCCTGGTTTGTAGCCGCGATGATTCTTCCGGCGATGGCTGCTGAGCCGGCGGCGCAGCCGTGGCCAGAGGCGCATTCCGGCGCCTACCTTGGGGTCCAGATCGCTGCCGTCACCCCGCAGCGGGCGTCTGCGCTGAAGCTGCAGGAACCGGTGGGCGCCATCATCACCTACGTCGACCAGGACGGTCCTGCGTGCCATGCCGGTCTGAAGGAGAACGATGTTGTAGTTGCCTTCGACGGCTCGAAGGTTGACGGTCCGGAGCAGCTGCAAGGCCTGATCCATGCCAGTCCTCCGCAAAAAACGGTGACCCTCACCATCGTGCGCAATGGTCAACGCCAGGACCTGAAGGTGACGCTGGGGAGCTGGAATGTCATGTCGCACGCCCGCGCTATGCCGGCGATCACGCTGGGTTCTCCACCGCCTCCGTTCCATGCATATCCTCCAGACCTCGAGATCCCAGCCTTCACGGTGCTCTCAGCGCGCCACGGTCTGGTGGTGGAGAGCTTAAGTCCGCAGCTGGCGGACTTCTTCGGCGTGCCCCGTGGGCATGGCGTGCTGGTGCGCTCGGTTGAAGGAGGCAGTCCTGCGGCGGCCGCTGGTCTGAAAGCGGGCGATGTCATCCTGAAGGTCAACAACGAGACGGTGCACGACATGGCCGACTGGCAACGCGGTATGCACGTCCAAGCCACCAAGGTCTCGGTCAACATCTGGCGCGAGAAGCATGAGCAGACGGTCGTCATCAATCTTCCCGGGCCTGCTGGCGCATCTTGGCTTCGGCCGGACGACAAATTAAACCTGAATGCGGAAGCGCAGGCGCTGCGCGATCAGATCGCGCAGATGCGTCCTGAAATCGAGCGCAGCCAAAACGAAATGGTTGCGCAATTGGGTCCCAGCGAAAAAGAGCTAGAGCAGTTGCGAAGCGAACTTGAAAAATCGATGAAGCTGCGGCAACAAGACATCGGTAAGATGTCGCACGAGTTGGCGAAATCGGCCAAGCCTTCGCAGAAAGAAATGGAACAATTGCGGCGGGAGATGCAAGAGTCGATGCCCACGCAAAAGGACCTCGACGAGATGAAACGCCAGTTGCAAACTTCGCTGCCCAGTCAGAAAGATCTTGACGAGATGCGGCGCCAGGTCGAGTCTTCCATGACGCCGGAGTTGCAACAGCAGATGGAAGAGTTGAAGAAGCAAATGGAAGAGAGAAAACTGGATCTGCAGCAGATGCTGAAAGACTTCAACAATCGGAGCGAGTTCTAGAGATCAGACAAGTCGCACTAGCCGCCTCTTCGCCACTTGCGGTCGACTAACTCAATCACGCCGTACAGCACCACGCACACCCAAAAATCTACGATCAACCCGAGGTCGAGCCGGTCAGGACGGTGCCGTCCCGCCGCCGGCAAATGCGGCATCAAGAGAAAGAAGTAAAGCAGGTTGCCGATAACTACGGCGACCGTCTGCTTGAGGATTCTTCGAAGCACTTATTAAATTGGACACCGGCGATGGCTGCGGTGATGCGAGAAAAACGGCACTTAGCACTTAGCAATTAGCAATTAGCAAAAACGCGACAACTAGTATGACTAGCTAACTGCCAAGTGCTACCGGCTAACTGCCGCTTTTTTCATTTACCATCCTTCTGTGCTCGACCTCTCGACCAGCGTGCAGTACGTCAAAGGCATCGGCCCCAAGTTCGCCGAAATCCTGCTGGAAAAGGGCATCAGCACGGTGGAGGACCTGCTTTACTATCTGCCCTTCCGCTATGAAGACCGCCTGAACCCTCGCGGCATCGGCGAACTACGCGTGGGCGAGATGGCCAGCGTTATTGCCGAAGTTCGCACCTTTGGTCTGTTCCGCACCCGCCGCATGCCCCTCTTCGAGATGACCGTCGGCCAGGGCCGCGACACGCTGAAATGCATCTGGTTCAACGCAACCTACCTGCAGGACAAGTTCCGCGCTGGAATGCTGGTCGCGTTGTATGGCAAAGTCGAGGCGGGCGATCGCGGCGGACATCGCTTCCAGATCCTGCAGCCGCAGTTCGAGGTCCTGCACGATCCTTCCGCATCTTCGGGCGGCGGTGAGGAGCAGAAGTGGCAGTCGCTGGAGGTTGGCCGCATCGTTCCCATCTATGAAGCTGCCGGAAATGGACGGCTCACCGCGCGCTGGTTTCGCCGCGTTATTCACGGCATGTTGGAGAACCTCGATCAGGACGTTTCTGACGCGATCCCCGCGACCGTTCGCGGCCGTATGGAACTGATCGACCGGCGTCGCGCTTTTTGGCAGGCGCATTGGCCCGAGGTAGGCGAGAGTCTGACCAAGTTGCAGGCGGCGCGCACACCGGCGCACGTCAGACTCATCTTCGAAGAGCTGTTCTTCCTGGAACTCGGGCTGGAACTTAAACGCCGCAAGATGCGTGCCCAGAGCGGCATTGCCTTCCCCATCAACGATCGCGTCCGGGCCGCCGTGAAGCGCATCCTGCCGTTTCATCCTACGACCGCGCAGAAACGGGTGTTGAAGGAAATTGCCGGCGACATGGCTGCGCCTGCACCGATGCGCCGCTTGCTGCAAGGCGACGTCGGGTCGGGCAAAACCATCGTCGCGCTGGAAGCCGCGGTCATCGCTATCGAGAACGGCTACCAGGTCGCGCTCATGGCGCCGACTGAAATTCTGGCGACACAGCATTATCTTTCGGCGCGCCAGATCCTGGAAAGCGCTGGTTACCGCATCGTGTTGCTCACCGGCTCGCAGGAGTCGGGCCGCAAGAAGCAAGTGCGGCATCATATCGCGCAAGGCAACGCGCAACTGGTGATTGGCACCCACGCGCTCATCCAGGAGACGGTCGAGTTCGACAAGCTTGGCCTGGTGATTGTTGATGAGCAGCATCGCTTCGGCGTGATGCAGCGCTTTCGGCTGATGAAGAAGTCCGGCGAAGCCGAACCTGATGTGCTGGTGATGACGGCGACGCCGATTCCGCGGACGCTGGCACTCACGATTTACGGCGACCTTGACACCAGCATTCTCGACGAGCTACCGCCAGGGCGCACCCCCATCACGACTCGCCTGGTTGGCGATGAGCGGGCCGAGGAGGTCTGGCAGTTCGTGCGCAAGCAGGTCGCTGCCGGACATCAGGCTTACGTCGTGTATCCGGTCATCGAAGAAGGCGCGATGGAGGGCGAGCTGAAGGCCGCCATCAAGATGCATGACCGCCTGCGGTCGCACGAGTTCTCCAGTCTGCACGTGGGTCTGTTGCACGGCCGCATGAGCGCCGACGAGAAGGACGCGACCATGGCGAGTTTCAAACGCGGCGCAATCGATGTGCTGGTCTCAACGACCGTGATTGAAGTTGGCGTCGACGTGCCCAACGCGAACGTGATGGTGGTGGAGCACGCCGAACGCTTTGGCCTGTCGCAGATGCATCAGTTGCGCGGCCGCATCGGGCGTGGCGCTGCCAAATCGTATTGCGTGCTGATGACCGGCGGCAAAATCTCCATCGAAGCACAGCAGCGGCTGGACGCGATGGTGCGCACGCAAAACGGATTCGAGATTGCCGAGCTCGATCTGGAGCAGCGCGGCCCAGGCGAATTCTTTGGCACGCGCCAGGCGGGTGTCCCAAACTTCCGCGTGGCCAATCTGCTGCGCGATCGCGATCTGCTGGAAGCCGCGCGTAAGGAAGCGCGCTACGTTCTGGCGGGGCCGAACGCCGATGTCACGCAAGAGGAGATTGCCCGTGCGGTGAACCATCTGCGCAGCCATTGGAACCGGAGGTATGGATTGGTTGAAGTAGGGTAAGTCGAACGGCGGCGTCCCTGCCGGGACTCGGAGGTTGTTTGTGATGGCTACCCAGGACTTCGTCCTAGGCTAAGCTGAGTCGGCCCGCAGGGCGGGACGGGAGTGCCGGGTTGCGGTGTGCCTAGCGATTCAGGACGTCTTGCCCGGTTATCGGCGAGGCAAGTTCGGGGCGGCGTCGCCAGCTCGGCCGGAATGGCCGGCGGTGCCGCACCACCTGCGAAAAAAGCAGGTCCCTCCACTCCGGCTGAAGCCGTCGGTCGGGATGACACTTCAAGACAGCGGACCGCACTCGCGTCAAACTACAACCTGACGCATCCAATCTCCGAGGGAGTCTTCCATGCTTGATCCGAAAGAAATTTTGACGTCACTAGCCGATCGTTTTAGCACCACCGGAAAGGTGCAGAACGTGTTCGGCGAACCGATTGAAGCCCACGGCAGAACCATCATTCCGGTTGCCCGTGTGAATTACGGTCTGGGCGCGGGCGGCGGCGGCGAGAACAAATCGGGGTCCGAGGATGCCGTCGGCGGATTGGGCGGCGGCGGAGGCGTCAAGGTCACGCCCATCGGCGTGTTGGAAGTCACCGAAGCGGGAGCGCGCTTCGTGCGCTTCTTCGATCCACAGATGGCCACCGGGCTCATCGCCGGGGGAATCATGATTGGATTGCTGCTGCGACGGCTGTTCCGGCGGAAGTGAGCCGGCGAAACCGAATTAGTTATTCCCGGCAACCTTTTCTTCTCTGGTTTTGGGATAATCTTATGGTTTAATGCTTGCAGTCGGGCTGCTGCGGGGGAATTGCGATGTCATTCGAGGAAGCACTGAATCTGGCGTCTAGAGAAGAGGCGTTCAGAGCGACCATCTATTCGATGAATACGTTGCTTATCGATAAAGGTGTCTACACGCGGGAGGAGTTCGAGACCCTCTTCGTGGAGTGGGTGCGGAAGGAACAGCGTCACTCCCGGCAGAGCGAGTCATCTCGGGACTCTATGCCTTGCTCGGCTTAGAACGGTAGGCATTGTGCTCGCAGTCGGGTTTACGGCAGCAGTGTATTCCGATGTCGCAGGCCTTGCATTCACATGCGCAGCGAGGTGCGGGTTTCAGCTCCTTCGTCGATTTGGTTTTCCTTGCTGTCATTAACTCCTTCCTCGATCAGTCCAATGCGGTTCGCCGTATTAGTCGTGCATATAGCATTACCGCAAATTTCTTCGATAGATGGCAACGGAATCTTTCGTTGGCGATGTGGGAAATTCACAAAAGTGGCGTAATTGCTATCTGCGCCAGTCTAAAAGAAAAGCGGGGGTGCCTCTTTCGTAGTGCAGGTAATGTAGAGTATATCCACCGTTTTTCCATGGCAGAGCGCACCAACCTCGATCTCTTTCCGCTGCTCCCCTCAGTTGACGAGCTAATGCGTAGCGACGTAGTACAGAAGTTAGCGCATCGATTCGGTCACGCGGCGACAGTAGAAGCTGCGCGGGTTCTTGTCGACGAACTGCGCGGCAGGATCGCGGACGGTTCTCTCGATGAGTCCCAACTCAAAGCTGCCGTCGATAGCGCATCGCAGGAACTAGAACGGCGCCTGCAACAGTCGCTTTCGTACTCCCTCCGTCCAGTCATCAACGCGACCGGCGTCATCCTGCATACCAACCTTGGGCGCGCGCCGCTCAGCCAGGAGGCGTTGCGGCACGTCGCGGAAATTTCAGAAGGCTATTCCAATCTCGAGTTCGATCTTTCTACCGGCGAGCGCGGCAAGCGCGACGTTCACGTCAGCCGCTTGTTTGCGAAGTTGTTGAACACTGCGGAGCGCGAAGTCTCGACCATCGTCGTCAACAACAATGCCGCCGCCGTGTTGCTGGCGTTGAATTCGCTGGCCGAGGGCGGCGAGGTCATCGTCTCGCGCGGCGAACTGGTGGAGATTGGCGGATCGTTTCGTATTCCCGACGTGATGGCAAAATCTGGAGCGGTGCTGCGCGAAGTCGGCACCACGAATCGCACGCGGCTTGCCGACTACGAGCGCGCCATCAGCGACAGAACGAAACTGCTGCTGCGGGTCCATCGCTCTAACTTCCAGATTGTCGGTTTCACTGAGCAGCCTTCGCTGGAAGAACTGGTCGCTCTCGGCCGCGGGCGTAACCTTCCGGTGATGGAAGATCTGGGCAGCGGCGAGCTCTTCGATCTCCGTCAGGTCGGTGTGCACAGCGAGCCGATGATTGCCGACAGCCTGCGCGCCGGCATCGACGTCGTGACCTATAGCGGCGACAAGCTGCTGGGCGGGCCGCAAGCCGGCATTATCAGCGGCGATTGCGAATTAGTCGCGAAGATTCGCGCGAATCCGCTGTTCCGCGCACTGCGCGTGGACAAGATGTTCTACGCGGCGCTGGAGGCGACGCTGCTGGCTTATCTGCGAGAGGATTACGATTCGATTCCGGCGCTGCGCATGCTGCGGGTCTCCGAAGATGAATTGCAGCATCGCGCCGAGCACATCGCGCGACATCTGCGAATCAGTTGTCCACAGCTGGAGATTGAAGTTGTGGAATCCTGTTCCGTGCTTGGCGGCGGAGCAGCGCCGGGATCGACGCTGCGATCGCGGGCGCTGGCCGTTGGAAGCACCGGGCTGTCGTCTGACGAGATGCTGCGACGACTTCGGCAATGGGAGATGCCGATCATCGCACGCGTCGAAGATGACCGCGTGCTGCTCGACTTGCGCACAGTCGAGCCGGCGCAGGATGCGACCATCGTTGCCGCCCTGGAAAGCCTCTCCACTTAAATGGCGACGGTCTACACCATCGGCCATTCCACTCGCACGCTCGACGAACTTATCGCCGCGTTGCAGGCACACCGCATTGCGACGCTGGTCGATATCCGCGCATTTCCCATGTCACGCAGGCTGCCGCACTTCAATCGCGAATCGCTGGAAGTCGAGCTGCCGAAGCACGGCGTCGCGTACGTGTGGATGAAGGAGCTCGGCGGCCGTCGCAAGAAGTTGCGCGACGATTCTCCCAACACCGGCCTGCGCAATGAAGCGTTTCGCAATTACGCCGACTACATGCTGACGCCGGAATTCGAGCAGGCCATTGCGCGGCTGCTGATGCTGGCGGAGCAGAGCAATACGGCAATCATGTGTGCGGAGCGGGTGTACTTCCAATGCCATCGTATGCTGGTCAGCGACTTCCTTACAGCGCACGGGCACGTGGTGTTGCACATCGATGACGACAAGCACCCGGCGCGCCCGCACAAACTGATGGCGGAGGCGCATCTGGTGAATGGGCAATTGCTGTACAACGCGCAGGAGCTGTTCTAGCCGACGTGGATCGACAGAGCAGGGGCAAAGCTTGTCAGCGGTTCTACCGACAGCGATGCAGTCTAGATGCGGGATGTTTCGTATCATACCGGGGTAAGCATTTCCCGAGACGGTGAGACGAGTGGCTGCTGTTCGCGAGAAAGCTAAGGCGAAAAATCGAAGAGGAGCGCAAGCCCCGAGCCGCGCTGGCCTGACTCTGTCGCCGCGCACGCGCATCGCCTTGCTTGTTGCCGGCATCGTGATAGCCACCGTCGCACTTTACTACCCAGTAAGCAGCCATCCGTTTCTGAATTACGACGACGACATCTACGTGCTGCACAATCCTCACGTGCAAGCTGGTTTGAGTTGGGAGACCGTCAAGTGGGCCTTTACGACCTTGTATGCCTCGAACTGGCATCCGCTGACCTGGCTCTCGCACGCTCTGGACTATCAGATGTTCAATCTGGATGCGGGCAGGCATCACGAGATGAACTTGCTGCTGCACGTCATCAACGCGATGCTGTTGTTCTGGGTGCTGTGGAGGGCGACCGGCTATGCAGGCCGCAGTGCGATGGTCGCTGCACTTTTCGCGCTGCACCCTATCAATGTCGAATCGGTGGCGTGGATCGCCGAGCGCAAGAACCTGCTGAGCATGATGTTCTTCCTGCTGGCGCTGGGCGCCTATCGATGGTATGCCCGCAAACCGCGCGTGGCTCCTTACCTGGTTGTTGCAGGCTTGTACGCTCTGGGCTTGATGGCCAAGCCGCAAGTCATCACCTTGCCGTTTGTCCTGTTGCTGTGGGATTACTGGCCGCTTCAGCGAATGTCTCCCGCAGCCGCAGGTCCAGCGGCTAAGGACGGCGAGGCGGTCATCCCGTCGAAGCCATTCTCCTGGCTTGTGCTCGAGAAGCTTCCCCTGCTGGCGTTGTCCGTGGCCAGCGCTGTCATAACTGTTCACGCCCAATATGAGTCCGGCGCGATGAGCGGTCCGCACTGGCAGCCTTTCCGGCTGCGTATCGAGAATGCGTTCCTTGCCTATGCCCGTTATCTGGGCAAGGCCATCTGGCCTTCGAACTTGACCCTCATCTATCCCCATCCCGGAAATTCCATCAGAATCTGGCAGGTGGTGGCGGCAGGTCTGCTGCTGCTGGCGATTACGGCTTTGACGTTTGCGGCACGGCATCGCCGGCGTTATCTCCTGGTTGGCTGGCTGTGGTTTCTGGGAACCATGGTTCCCATGATCGGCATCGTGCAAGTGGGAGTGCAGGCGATGGCCGATCGTTACGCCTATCTGCCGTTTGTCGGCTTGTTCATCATGGTCTGCTGGGCGGCAGCGGACTGGGCGGAGCAGCGGCACCTCGCGCCTGCCTGGCAGTGGGGAGTCAGTGTCGCTGTCCTGTTGGCCCTGTCGGTGACGGCGCGCCATCAGCTTGATTACTGGAGCGACAACACCAAGTTGTGGGCGCGAATCATAGCTGTGCAGGCACGGCAGGCTAACCCGGACAATTGGGTGGCGGAAAACAATATGGGCCACGCCTTGCTCAAGCTGGGAGAGGTGGAAGAAGCGATGCCGCACTTTCGCGCGGCCGTGGCCATCAATCCCTCTGATCCCGACAGCAATCTCAACATCGGCGCCTACGAGCAGCAGAACAAGCACCTAGTGGCCGCTATTGAGCAGTACAAAAAAGTACTCGTGATGACCCAAAACACGCCCCGGCTGAACGCTCAGACCCGGGCCCAAGCTTACAGCAACATGGGCATGGCCTACCGCGGCCTGAAGGACTACGCGCAGGCGCGCGCCAGTTTTCAGCAGGCCGTAAACATCAATCCCGATGACGCCCGCTCGTGGCTGGGAATCGCAATCCTGGCGCAGAAGTCCGGAGACCTCAGTACTGCGATTCAGGCATACACCAAGACCATTAAGATCTCTCCTTCGGATTGGGAATATCTGCTGCTGGCCGGCGCGCTGGATCACGCCGGACAACATGACGAGGCGCAGACCGCGAGGCAGCGAGCCATAGCCACTTCAACGGACATCACACAGGCGCAGAAAACCGCCGACAACGTGCTGGGGCAGTAACTGCCGCTTTTCGCAAGGCGCTTTTCGCCATTCGCTCTTCGCCAGAACTGGACTCCGAGATTCAGTTTCACGACTTGCATCGCTGCGCGCATCGGGCCGCGGCAGTTGATATCGGGCCCAATAGCTAGAAAGCTAAGAGCTGCCGGCGAAGAGCGAAGAGCGAAGAGCGAAAAGCGAAAAGCGGCCTCTCTGCTACCATCTACTCTCGATGAAACAGGCCGTCTTCCGCGAACGCAACAAGCGTTACTACCGCGTTCTGCACACTCCAATCTGGATCTGGGTCTTCTGGGTGCTGCCCGGCTGGCCGCTCACCTACGACCTCTACACCCGCGGTCCCGACCGTCGCCATTGGATCTGGCTGGCGATCATCCTCGCCTTCGTGGCCTGGCGCGGCCTTGCGGGCCGACTGCCGGGATGCGAGCCCCGCCCGTACATCACTCACTACGGCGTGCATCAGCCGAACCTGCCGTATCGCGTGGTTTGCTACACGGCGGCATGGGTCGACATCATCGTGCCCTACGCGCTCAACCTCATCGGCCTGATCGTCGCGTCCATCAACGGTCGCTGGATGCTGAAGGACCTCTATCGCTACGGCTACTATCCGCTCGCGCTGGCCGTGGTGCTCGGGACCGTCCTCGACTGGACACCGCGCGCGCGCCGCGACACTGTCGGCGAGGGCGCCGAGCGCGCCTGGTTCTACGTTGCCATCTGGACGGTCGTTCCCACCCAGGTCATCAACTGGGGCGCATGGCGCTTCGGCAAGTTCATGGATCTGGCACCGCTGCCGCTGGCGCGAGTCCGGCTGGTGGTCTGCCTGCTCTCGACCGCGCTGTTCTTCCTGCTGGGCTACGCCGAGAAGCTGCCCCGCAGCCAGAGGCATTATGAGGGAGTGGCGGCGGCGGGAGTGTAGAGGCAGTGGCCAGTGACCAGTGGCTAGGAAGCCCATCTCATAAATGCTTTGTATCAGGGCGCGGCTTCAGCCGTGCCGAGAGCTGCTGCCAAATCGTGGGCTTTAGAGACTGTGTCGCGACCGTCTGCCGCCGCTCTGCGGCTCGCATTTCTTCCCACTTTGAGCGTGGGCTGACGCCCACGCCTAACCCCATCTCGCCGCTGCGCGGCTAGATTGATCGGTTGTTCGGGCTGTTTGTTCCACCACAAAATTAGTTTTCCGGTCGCGACACAGTCTCTTTAGCCCCTGCGGTATCTTGGTCTCCGCGACCGATGGGATTATGAGAATGAGTTCTAGTTTTCCGGCGATCTCCGGCGCTACCGAGTACGGGTAGTGCGGCGCTTCAGCGCCGCGTTCTCGCAATCTCTCCCTCACCTTGTCATCGTCATCCCCGACCGAGGGGCCTCAGTCCGAGCGCGCCCTGTTGCAAAGCGCTTTGCTCGCAGGCACGATGAAGGTGGAACGAGTCATGCCGGTTTCTACCTTTGATCAAAGGAGCGTTTACGGGCTGGCGCAGCATGAGTCCCGCTGTCGTCCTGCTGAGCGGCGGTCACGGGGAGCAGGATGGGGCATAATGTGGAAGGTCACACCGTAATGGCGGTGGCCGGTTCGCGACTCTCGCGGACTTGAGCTTATTTTTGTCTCTCGGCGGCGGGAAGTTTGCGCCGAGGTAACCAATCTGGGATTACTTTTTTCACCCAAGATTCCGGTGAGAGTCTGGAGCCAGGTAGGGCAGCAAGTGAATTTCACTAGAACCCATGTGCAAAGAATTGCACATCAAGTTGATAAGGTCTTGCGCTTCCCAAAAATAAGTCTTATAAGTTATGTGTTATCAATTCGATAGAAATTGCATTCTTTGACGAATCGGCTAAATAATTGCACATACACCTTCAGGTTCACCAACGCAATCATAAGGAGTGATTCGCCTGTGGCGCTTGCTGGCACCAAGACGACGACGAGTACAGCCCTGACCGAATCGGGACAAGAAGTCCTGCCGGGCGGAAAACCTTCCTCGAAACTGGCATCTTTTGGGCAGAACTTTTGGCGGACAGTAAAGCCCTTCGGCTGGCAAGGGCTGCTCCTTGTGGCAGTACTGATTCTCTTGTACGCTTCAGTACTCAAGCTGCTGGTCTATCAGTGGTATATCGATCCCGATTACTCGCATGGATTCCTGGTGCCGTTGCTTTCAGCCTTCCTGATCTGGCAACGGCGGGACAAGTTGCGCTTAATTCCGCGACGGCCGTCGCCATGGGGCATGGTCATCGTGGCGTGCTCCCTGGGGCTTCTGTTCCTGGGCAGCCTGGGGGCCGAATTGTCGATGGCCCGTCTGTCAATGCTGGGGACGATCTGCGGATTGATCGTTTATTTTGCCGGGTCAAAGTTTTTGCGGGCGATAGCGTTCCCCATGGCGTTTCTGCTGTTCGCCATTCCCATACCAACGGTGGTGTACAACTCCATTGTCTTTCCCCTGCAGTTCATTGCGTCGCGCTTCGCCGTAAGGTCTCTGGAGATCATCAACCTGTTTCCAGTCATGCGGGAAGGCAATGTGTTGGTTTTGCCTCACATGCACTTGGAGGTGGTGGAGGCCTGTAGCGGCATCCGCTCCCTCATGTCCTTGCTTGCGTTAGCGGCCGGTTATGGATATCTTGTTGAACGCAGCATTCCTGTGCGGTGCTTCCTGATAGTCGCGATGGTGCCGCTGGCCATCATCAGTAATGGCACCCGGGTCATGATTACCGCCATCATGGCGAATTATTTTGGACCAACGGCGGCGGAAGGATTTATGCACGAGTTTTCCGGTTGGGTGATTTTCGTGGTGGCGACTATTTTGTTCCTGCTGTTGCACAGCGCGATCACATTCATTCGCAAGAAGCTTGGGTGGTACAAGCCTGAGGGCACACCGCTCACTCCCACGGTGAGCCAATGAAGGCGGGGGTACGCTACTGGATCATGATTGCCGTACTACTCGGGGCCACCACCGGCATGGCTTACCTTTCGCATGGTGAGTCCGTGCCGCAAGGCAAGCCGCTCTCTGATTTCCCCGTCCAGGTGGGCCCATATACGAAGGTGGTTGACTGGCAAATCGACAAGGCCATTCTGGATTTCCTGCACGTGACCGACTATCTCGACCGCGGCTACTGGAAACCCGGCATGAACCAGGACCTTATGGGGCTGTATGTCGCGTATCTTCGCAGTCAGCGGACTGGCGCGTCCATCCATTCGCCCAAGAACTGTCTGCCGGGCGCAGGCTGGAATCCGGTGCAGTCGTCGATCTATGAGTTGCCGCTCGACGATGGACGCACGGTGCCCATCAATCTCTATATCCTGCGCAAGGGTTTGGACGAACAACTCGTGCTGTACTGGTACCAGGCGCACGGCCGCATTGTGGCCAGCGAGTACTGGGGCAAGTTCTATTTGGTATATGACGCGTTACGCTTGAACCGCACTGACGCCGCGCTCGTCCGCATAACCATTCCGGTTGAGCAGGGAGATGAGGCGGGGACTCAGAAAGAGGCCATAGCGTTCGCAAAACAAGTTGCAATTGATGTTGATCAGATCATCCCTCGGTGAACCCAGGAGAAGTCATGCGGAATCGCTACATCGTCTCAGTCGTAATGGCTGCATTAACCGTCGTTCTTGGCGGTTGCAGCCGTAATCCCGACGTCGCCAAGCGCAAGTATCTTGAGAGCGGCAACAAGTACATGGATCAGCAAAAGTACGACGCTGCGGCGATTCAATTCAAGAAAGCCATCCAGATCGACCCCAAGTTCGCCGAAGCCCACTATCAGCTCGCCCAGGCCGATCTGAAACTGGAAAAGAACGGGGAAGCTTACAAGGAAATGAGCCAGGTGGTGGAACTGGATCCCAACCACATCAAGGCGCGGGTGGCACTGGGAGGCATGTATCTGGCCTCAGGCCACAATTTCTACGGCAACGCCGAGGAGCAGGCACGTTACATCATTGACCACGATCCCAACAACGCCGATGGTTACCTGTTGCTGGGTAATGTGCTGTTGGCGGAGAAGCATCTGGACGATGCTCTGGCTAACTTCAGCAAGGCGATTGCTCTCAGGCCCACCGATCCCAATGCCTACCTCAACCGCGGCGCGGCCTATGTCTTCTTGAAGCAAGATGAAGCCGCCGAGAAGGACTTCCGCAAGGTCATCGTTATCGATCCCCATATGCTGCCGGCCTACACCAATCTGGCCGGCTTCTACATGTACAAGAAAGATCCCAAGCAGGCCGAGGAGGTTTACCGGGAGGCGATCCGCAATAACCCCGACTCCCCGGTCCCTTATCTTCGTCTGGCCGGTTTGATGCTCCAGGAAGGCCGCAAGGACGATGGGGAAGCGGTGGTGCAGCAGTTGCGCCAGGCTAAGCCAAGCTCCACCGACGTGGCTTCCGCCATTGGCGACTACTACCTCGCCGCCCGTAATGCTGACGCCGCTTTGACGGAATACCAGCGTGGTTTGAGCTTCGATCCCAAGAACCAGCAACTGCAGGTCCGCGTGCTTGAGACCATGATCAATATGGGCAAGACGGATGAAGCCCAGAAAATGGTCGATCGCCTACTGAAAGACGATCCGGGAGACGTTACCGCGCGCCTGACGAATGGCCGCTTGCTGGCCATTAAGGGCAACACCGCCGAAGCCACCACCGTCCTTCGACAAGTGGTAAAGGACGCTCCCGAGAGCCCCCAGGCCCACTTCGCTTTAGGTCAGGTGCTGCGCCAGACTGGAGACATGGCCGGTGCCAAGAGCGAGTTGCAGGAGGCCAACCGCATTCAGCCCAACAGCCCCATGATCCTGCAAGCCCTTGCCGAAGTTTATCGCGACAGCCACGACTACGATACCGCGAGTGAGTACGCGGCCCGGCTGCAGAAGCTCAATGAGAACAATCCCATGGCGCATTACCTCAACGCCACCATCTATCTGGGAGAGAAGAATTACGATAAGACCCTGGATGAGTTGAAGGAAGCGCAAAAGAGCGTGCCCAACGATCCTATTCTGTACGTCAACATGGCTTTTGCGTACGCTGGACAAAAGAAGTTTGACGACGCGGAGCGCATGTTCCAGGCCGCTCTACATTTGAATCCCACCTATGACGCCGCGATGGCCAACTACATCGCCCTGATGTTTGCCATCAATCAACCTGCCAAAGGGGTTGCTTTGGCCGAGCAGTATGCCACCGCCAACCCCAAGCGGACGGCCGCCCTCTTTATTTACGCCTCCGCTTTGGCGACCACCAGAAAGTACGACCAGGCCCTGGCCGAATACCAGAAAGCGCTGCAGATCGATCCCAAGTCTGCGGCCGCCTACATGCACATCGGCCAAATCTACCTGGCTACCGGGAAGTCCGATGCGGCGTTGGATTCCTTCCAGAAGGCGCTGGCAATTCAACCCGCTTCCACGACGATTAACAACGCCATCGGCGACGTTTATCTGCAGAAGGGCGATCTGAAATCGGCGGGCAAATACTTCCAGACCACCCTCTCGGAGAATGCCCACGACCCAGTGGCGGCCAACAACCTGGCTTGGGTATACGCTGAACAGGGCGAGAACCTCGATATGGCTCTCAGTCTGGCCACCCAGGCGAAGCAGGTAGCGCCGGAAATGGTGGCGGTGAACGATACCCTCGCGTGGATTCAGTACAAAAAAGGAAACTACCGGGTTTCCGTTTCTTTGGCTGAAGATGCCGTGAAGAGCTCACCGCAAAATGCAAATTTCCACTATCACCTGGGAATGGCATTGAGTGGCGCAGGCGAAAAAGACCGGGCGAAGGCCGAGTTACAGAAGGCGTTGCAGTTGAACCTGAAAGGTCAGGACGCAGACGACGCCCATAAGACCCTGGCATCGTTGCAGTAGGGAAGGTAGTTTTGTTTAGACGCACTTTCGAATAGTTTAGCACAGCGCTCGCGGCCTGACGATCTTTAATGTCAGGCCGTTTTTTTTGGCAACGTCTGCGTTTGCGCCGCGCCGCGGCTCGTTAGCTTCCTTCTGGTTGAGCTGTAGGGTAGAGGGATGCCGCTTCCTGTCTTCGAGCGGGGAAGAAATCCCAGAATGTCAAGCCGCGCTTCGGTATTACACTCGCGGCGAAGCTGCTTGGTCCCAGATGTATGCCGTAGCCCGAGAGCCCCGCGAGCAAGTTCTCCACCGACCGAGCAAACGCAGTGATGTGCTTCTTCGGGACGGGTGTGTACCGCCTGGCATTTCTCAACAGAAGCGTCTGATGAGTGTCTTTTAGGAAAGCAGTCCCACTCTCAATCAGCTCTGCCGTCCGGTTCCCCTTCAGTTCAATGTCAGGAAATGCAGGATTCTTGAGCCGCGCTCCAATCTTCGCCAGCCGTTGTTGTACGGTGGCACGGTATTGCTCCGACGTGACCAGGGCAAGTCGACGAACCGATCCGAGTGCGCGCGGCCTTGAAGGCAATGCGGCAGTGAAGCTGACTTCCCAGCGTTCATGAGGTTGGAGATCGCTGCGCAATAAGTCGCTCGCGTCAAACCCCGCTCCGGCTACCTCGATGACTATTTTCGATTGTTCCGGGATCGTGACACCCGCGAAGCTATACAAGTCACAGTACGGGCTCGCCGCTCCAGCAACAATGCAAGCATCCCCTCCCGCTTAAGCTCTCCAAGGGTATCCGGAATTGCGGGCTGGGGAAGAATGTAACCACCCCTGCGGCGAGTCCAGCGATCGTGCCGCTTGTCGATGCGCAACAGGACCGATGAAAAATCATTACGGTCGCAGAACTTGTTGACGGCGGCGGCGGAATCGTGAGACCAGCCGTCAACCACGACCCCCGACAAGACGGGCAGCCCAAGGGTCCTCATCCAAACCATGCTGGTTGCCTTCAGGCAGCCCCTCACGGGCTCCAAGGCTTGCAATAAATTTGCGCGGGTCACGCTCTCGATTAAGAGCGGAAAAGCTACTGCTTTTTTGGACAATTCATATCCCCGACGAGGTGACGCTTGCACAAAACTCCGCGGAGAACCTCTGAACAGTCGCGATCAGATCGGGTTCGAAGCCAGCTATGCGCCAGTCCCAGTTCTGTTTATCTAAAGACTCAGAAACTAGTCTGCGCATGTACTGCGACGGGGTAAACGGGGCCTCAAAAACGTGCCGCTCGCCTTCGTTGCTCTCGAAGTATAGATAAGACACATTTCGGGAGAGCACATCAGTAGCGTCCGCGAGGTGGCCCACTTGAGTGCCGTGAAAGGTG
>CAWBKE010000017.1:0-69338 GCA_963789245.1 uncultured Acidobacteriaceae bacterium
CGGAGCGGAGTGCTGGGTTAGGCCGGAGAAGTACCTGAGTCCCCCGGGGACGACACGGTTCTCACGCAGACCCTCAAGGCCGTTCCCTTCGAAGATCTCCTACGCGCCGACCAATTTCTCCAAAACCGACTTGTTGCGAATTGTGAGAGTTGAGCCTTTGAGGACGGCAACCTGGCGCTTGCGGAAGTCCGCCAGGACGCGGGTCACGGTCTCGCGTGAGGTGCCGATGATCTGCGCGATCTCTTCATGCGTCAGCGCCAGCTTCACCTTGGGTTCGGTCTGGTCGTGGCTGGTTGCGGTCCACTCCAGCAGCAGGCGCGCCAGACGCTCGGGAGCGGAATGCGAAAGCCCCAGGCTGCGGATCTGCTGATAGGCGCTCTGACAATCTTTGCTCAGGTGTTGCGCAGCCTTCAGGCACGCGTCGCCGTGTTTCTGCAGGAAGTTCAGGAAGTCGTCACGCTTGACGAAATTCAACTGGCAAGGCTGGCCGGTCTCCGCCGTGATCTCGTAGGGCGTGCCGGAGACCGTTGCGTGCATTCCCAACACCTCGCCGGGCTGCGCGATCTTCAGGATGAGCGTCTTGCCTTCCGCGGAAGTGGTGGAGAGCTTCACCCGCCCTTTGCACAGCATGTAAATTCCGCGCGGCGACTGACCTTCCACAAACAGCACCGCGCCCGCCGGATAGGCGGCCGAGTACTTGATCCGGTCGAACGCTTCCAGAGCGGTCTTGGGAAGAGAGCAGAAGAAACTGTCGCTACGGAGTTTACAAATTACACAATTTTCAACCAGCTCAAAGCCGTAAGGTGATCCCACGTGCCCTCCGACGTTACCTCCTATGCTATCACCTTGGGTATCCCGCACATCCCCTATAAGTAGGATTCCTACTTATTGTCCGGGCTGGCAACATTGATCTCTGGGATACCTGGTTTTTTGTTTTGGGAGCGGGCCGGCATTCGCTGTGAGCGGGCGGGATCGCAGGCGATAACCAGACGCATGGTGATGCGGGTCACATGCGCCCGTATCTCGGGTCACAGACCTCCGCCCATGGCACGAAGGACAATCTCGTCCACAACGGCTCAAAAAAAGGCGGGAAGCGAGGTCCAAAACTTCACCCTGTCGGGCTTGGCTAACGAACGCTCGTTCGACCGCCGGGCGGCCAGAATACAAGTTCTGGCTGGCGAAAGCACCGATCGGGAGAAGACTCGACCACTCTCCTCTACCCCATGTCGCTTCCCGCCAACGGTTGTGTGCTCGATTCGGTCCCGCCCAGGCCAAGCGAGGGGATTTCGTACGCTGCGGTTGCAGTAAAAGGTTGGAAGGAATGGTGATCAGCTCCCGGTTTCTTGGGGACGTTTTTTCTTGCAAGGGATGAAGTTCAATCTCTTAACTACTCTCGATCCACGCAGACCAACGGCGCGAGGCCGCTGCTCAGGAAAGGATGAAACACATGGCTGAGGTTACAGACGCGGGTATCTACAAAGAATGGTGGGCGAATCCGGCGGTTGTTGGGCTGATGGGTTTCGGCTTGACGACCATGGCGACCGGCCTGCACAACGTAGGATTTTGGAGTGCCGGGCCGACATTGGCCTTGGCAATCTGTTTCGGCGGTACCGCGCAATTCATCGCGGGCATTGTCGATCTTCGCAAAGGAAGCATCTTCGGCGGCTCGGCCTTTATGTGTTACGGCGCTTTTTGGTGGTCGCTGTTCGTGCTGCTCTACGTGCAGCCGAAGAACGGCATGCCGGCGGGTAAACCTGAGGAGTTGGGTTTCTTCCTCATGTGGACGCTGTTCACCTTCGGCTTTTGTCTGGCAGCACATAAAATTGGCAAATTCCTGGCAGCCCTTTTCTGGCTGCTGTTTCTGGCATTCGTGCTGCTTGATCTCGTAGTCCTGGGAATAGTTTCCCCGAAGGTGGCAGGCTGGGAAATCTTTATCGTTGGCTTCCTCGCCTGGTACATTGCGACCGCAACGTTGGTGAATGCGTGTCACGGCAAGATGGTCCTGCCGCACTCCTAAAGTCTTTGAGCCGGACAGGAACAGGCTCACCCGACGGCGTGACCTCGTCGTCTACGAGGTCATGCTTTCGGGCTTGATCGGATTTAGGCGGCAGAAACGCACCCATCGATAACCGAGCGGGCGCGCAAGCTCGGTGCATTTATTTAGCCATTGACCTTATTCGGGTTCATAAGCTTGTAAGGAGTGTTCTCATCATGGATAGCGCAACAAAGATAGCTGAAGCGGTACCGACGGGAGCGATCGACGAGCACCACCTGCACGCCATATCGCACGACCTGATCACCCCGGTGATTCAACGGTGGATCGACGACAGCAAACAGGATCCGGAAGCGTTCTGGGGCCGGGCGGCGGAGCAGTTGCCCTGGTTCCGTAAGTGGGACCGGGTGCTGGAATGGACGCGGCCAACCTTCAAGTGGTTTGTCGGAGGTCAGACGAACCTGGCCTACAATGCGCTGGATTATCACGTAAAGCGCGGCCGGGGCGGACACACGGCCTTGATCTATCTGAACGAGCGCGGCGAGCGCCGGATCTACACCTATGCGCACCTGTTGCACCAGGTGGAGCAAGTGGCGGCGGCGCTGCGCGGCATGGGCATCAACAAGGGTGACCGCCTCACCGTCTATATGCCGACCAGTCCCGAGGCCATCATCCTGATGCTGGCGACGGTCCGCATTGGCGCGATTCACTCGGTTGTGTTCGCAGGTTTTGGCTCGAAAGCGCTGGGCGATCGCATTCAGGCAAGCGGCTCTAAATTGGTATTTACCGCCGACGTGACCTATCGCAAGGGCAAGGAGACGCGTCTGAAGGAGATCGTCGACGACGCGCTGGAGAACGCGGGCGACATGGTGGAACACGTGATCGTGCTGAAGCGGATGCCCGGTGAAACGCCCATGCAAGCCGGACGCGATATCTCATGGGAGGAGTTCCTAACCCACGCCCCCGGCCACAGTGGTGACTATGTCAGCATGGAAGCCAACGAACCGGCGTTCATTCTCGCAACCTCCGGCACCACCGCGACCCCCAAGCTGGCGATCCATACGCACGGCGGCTATCAAGTACACATTGACGCCATGGGTAAGTGGCTCTTCGGCCTGAAAGAATCGGATGTCTGGTGGTCAACCTCAGACATCGGCTGGATCGTTGGTCATAGCTACATCATCTACGCGCCTTTGATTGCAGGCGCCACAACCATCGCCTTCGAGGGCGCGCTGGATTATCCCGCTCCGGAAAGCAACTGGAAGGCGCTGATCGAGGAGTATCGTGTCACCGGCATCTTCACTTCGCCGACCGCGGTGCGGCTGCTGATGAAGTACGGTGATGGCCCGTTTGGCAAGGTCGACTACAGTCATCTCGAGCGCGTGTTTTGCGCGGGAGAGGTGCTGAATGCTCCCGCCTGGGAGTGGCTGCAGAAGAAGATTTTCAAGAACCGGATTCCAGTCATCGATCACATGTGGCAGACCGAAACCAGTGGGCCCGTCTTCGGCAATCCGTATGGCTTGGGAATGCTGCCGATCAAGCCCGGCAGCGCGACCGTTCCCATGCCGGGGATTGAAGCCGAAGTGGTAGGGATGGACGGTACACCGTGCGGCGTAAATGAAAAAGGCATCATGGTGATCAAACGGCCGTTCCCCGGATTGACTCCGGCGTTGTGGGGCGAAAAAGAACGCTACGGTCGCGATTATTGGCAGATCATTCCCGGTGTCTATTACACCGGTGATTCGGCGCAGATCGACCAGGATGGTTACGTGTGGTTTGCCGGCCGGGCTGACGAGATCATCAAGATCGCCGGCCACCGCATCGGCACCATCGAAGTGGAAACTGCTCTGCTCGGCCATCCTGCAGTTGCCGAGTCGGGCGTAATTGGCCGGCCCGACGAGTTGCGGGGCGAAGTGATCTCGGCTTTTGTCGTGTTGAAGCAAGGCTTCACCCCATCCGAGGAACTGAAGCGAACGCTGCTCGACCAGGTACGCCACGAGCTGGGACCTATAGCAGTCATCGGCGAATTGAACTTTGTCGACATGTTGCCCAAGACGCGTAGCGGCAAAATCATGCGGCGCGTTCTTAAGGCGGTAACCCAGGAGAAGAACCCTGGCGACATCACCACCATCGAAGACGAAGGCTCGGTGGAAGAGGCGCGGCATGCGTGGCATCAGATGAGGACGGCGCTGGACGCGCAATCCGCGGCAGCTTCAGCCAAGAGCGAAGTCAAATGAAAGAGTAAATGGAGGATCTCCGCCCGCTGTAATGGCGGGCCGGAACCTGTCAAGAAATAGCTTCAGGAAGTCCCGGGCTCGGCAGAGAAATCCATCTCAGCGGCCAGTCTAACGCGGTACAGTATTTGCGAAAATAACGATTAAATCAGAAATCCAAGGAGTGACTTGATATGGCTCGAACTCTTCAGCAGCAGAATCCGGTGGCGCAAACCAGCGAAGCTCAGATCGCAGTCCATTGGCGGGAGGAAGAATACTATTATCCCTCCGCGAAATTCATCGGGCAGGCAAATCTAACCGATCCCGACGTCAACGAACGCTTCAGCGAGAAAAATTTTCCGGAGTGCTTCCGCGAATACGCCGATCTCTTGAGTTGGGACCAGTACTGGCACACCACGCTCGACACCAGTGATCCACCGTTCTGGAAGTGGTTCGTAGGCGGCAAGATCAACGCTTCGTACAATTGCGTGGATCGGCACCTCGACAAGTACAAGAACAAAGCGGCGCTCATCTTTGTTCCGGAGCCGGAATCCGAAGCGCCCGTATCCGTTACCTACCGCGAACTCTATGTCAAGGTGAATGAATTTGCAGCGCTGCTGCGCGATTTCTGCAAGCTGAAGGCCGGGGACCGGGTCACCATTCATATGCCGATGGTCCCCGAGTTGCCGATTACCATGCTGGCATGCGCTCGCCTGGGCATAGTCCACTCGGTGGTGTTTGGAGGCTTCAGCGGCGAGGCTTGCGGCATGCGCGCCGCCGATTCCGGCAGCTCGGTTCTGATCACCATGGATGGCTACTATCGCAACGGCAAGCTGCTCGACCACAAAGCCGGCGCCGATATAGCGCTGGACATGGCCAAGAAGGAAGGCACAACGGTGGAGAAGGTGCTGGTCTGGAGACGTCATCCAGGCCAGAATGCGTCCGCTTCGCCGTTTGTGGAAGGGCGCGATTTCTGGGTTGACGAGATCCTCCCGAACTACTCGGGTGTACTCGTACCTCCGGTTCCCATGGATGCGGAAGCGCCGCTGTTTCTTATGTACACCAGCGGCAGCACGGGAAAGCCGAAGGGCTGCCAGCACCGCACGGGTGGATATCTCGCCTATGTGACCGGCTGCTCCAAATACATTCAGGACATTCACCCCGAAGATGTGTACTGGTGCATGGCTGACATCGGCTGGATTACCGGTCACTCGTTTATCGTCTATGGACCTCTGGCGTTGGCAGCTACCAGCGTCATCTACGAGGGTGTTCCAACCTATCCTGACGCCGGCAGAGTATGGAGAATCGCCGAGCGGTTGGATGTCAACATCTTTCACACCTCGCCCACGGCCATCCGGATGTTGCGCAAATCGGGTCACGATGAACCCACCAAGTACAACTACCATTTCAAGCACATGACGACGGTGGGAGAGCCCATCGAGCCGGAGGTTTGGCGCTGGTATTACGAGACGGTGGGTAAAGGTGAGGCCGTGATTGTGGACACCTGGTGGCAAACCGAAAACGGCGGATTCCTATGCACCACGAAGCCGGCGCTGGATCCCATGAAGCCGGGAAGCGCGGGCCCAGGTATGCCGGGCATTTATCCCATGATCCTGGACGAAATGGGAGAGGAAGTGCACGCTGGTTCAGGTAAGGCAGGGAACATCTGCATTCGGAATCCCTGGCCCGGGATCATGCAAACCATCTGGGGTGATCGCGAGCGCTTTGTGTCCCAGTACTATGCCAAGTACTGCAAGGATACCAACAGCAAGAAGTGGCAGGACTGGCCGTACTTCGCCGCCGACGGAGCCGTGCTGGCCGTGGACGGCTACTTCCGGATCCTGGGGCGCGTGGACGACGTCATCAACGTCGCCGGGCACCGCCTGGGCACCAAGGAAATCGAGTCGGCGTGCCTAACGATTCCCGAGGTGGCAGAAGCGGCGGTAGTGCCGGTGGTGGACGAGATCAAAGGCCGCGTGCCCGAGGTCTACATCGTCCTGCAGCCTGACATACTGCAACCTCAGCATCAGGAGATCCTGGAAAAGGTCAATCACGTCATTGAAACCATGATCGGGAAGATTGCCCGCCCGCGCCGTATCCTGATCGTTCCGGATATGCCAAAAACACGGTCCGGCAAGCTTATGCGGCGCGTTCTCGCAGCCCTCTCCAACAACATGAACACCGGGGATATCACGACGTTGGCCAACCCCGACGTGGTGGAAAGTGTCCGGGTGATGGTTCAGGGCAAGGAGAAGGTAGCACTGCAAGAAGGACCGGAAGACCTGAAACAATTTGGAGCTAACGAATAAGAGTAGACCCGATTTCGCGAGAGCGGAGTAACGAAACGGGGCGCGCCATGCGCCCCGTTTCTTTTATTCCGCCTCGCTCAGAAATGCCGCAAGCGAGGGGCATCTCTCCTTAGAGAGTTATTTCCGGTTCGTTTTTTTCGGGCGCCGCTTTGGATATTTTGCCTCCCACTTGAACCTGCTGCCAATGCGGCCTAGACTCGATTTGGGTGTGCCTGTGACGCAAGTCACAGCCTCTTGGTATATCGATCGGCGAAGATAACTAATGAGTTCGCTTGGATCGAGAGAAGGTGTTGCATGGGTTGGATTGAGAACAAGTTCGAGAAGAATTTTCTGGTGACCACGGTCGATTACGTCTTTAACTGGGCGCGGAAGTCCGCGATTTGGCCCATGACGTTTGGCCTGGCTTGCTGCGCCATCGAGATGATCGCCGCTTCCACATCGCGCTTCGACATTGCGCGGTTTGGCTCCGAGGTGTTTCGCCCCAGCCCGCGGCAGAGCGATCTGATGATCGTCGCCGGCACCGTGACGCTGAAGATGGCGCCGGTGGTGAAGCGCATCTACGACCAGATGCCCGATCCCAAGTGGTGCATCTCGATGGGCGCATGCTCGTCGGTCGGCGGCCCGTTCAATACTTACGCTGTGCTGCAAGGCGTGGATCGCATCGTTCCTGTCGACGTCTACATTGTGGGCTGCCCGCCGCGCCCGGAAAATCTCTTCTACGGACTGCTGCGCCTGCAAGACAAGATCGACAAGATGAGCATCGCGAAGAAACCCACCGAAGTGCGTTTGCGCGAGGACATGGTCGACAATTTCAAAGAGCAGATCCGCATCGCGCAGGCCAACTTCGCCAATCCCGAACAGTTGGTGCAGCCAGTGGGAAGCGACGTCAGCGTGCGATAAAGCTGTCGGTTCACAAAATCCTACAAGTGGGCATTGAAGGGGCACGGCTTCAGCCGTGCCGTCGCTACACTCAAAGGGCCCGGCCTTTAGAGACTGTGTCACGACCGGAAATCATAATTCGCGGTGGAACAAACACTAAGAAATCCGGCTCATTCAGCCGC
This sequence comes from uncultured Acidobacteriaceae bacterium, assembly GCA_963789245.1. Lineage (GTDB taxonomy): Bacteria > Acidobacteriota > Terriglobia > Terriglobales > Acidobacteriaceae > Bog-257. The sequence goes on from CAWBKE010000017.1 coordinate 7,577, forward strand.
GAAGCGGCGGCATTTGTGTTAGGCGTGGGCGTAAGCCCGCGCTCCAAGTGGGACAACAAGTGAGCCGCGGAGCGGCGACACCAGGTCGTGACACAGTCTCTTTAGGCCCTGAGGGCTTGTTCCCTCAGCGGCTAAAGCCGGATTCTCTGGCTGGCTTTAACGGCACGCCTGAAGGCGTGCCCCTTCAAAGCAGACCTTATCAATTGTCGAATCATCTTCGTGAGCAATGCTTCCCTGCCACTTCTGTGCTGTTGGTGGCACGTTATTGGCCAACTTTTTACCTGCTGGCTCTTGTCATCCGAACGCCTTTTCCATAGCATCTCAACAGAAAACCGGCCTGCAAAGTTGGTGTTGGTGGCAACCGTTTTTTGAACCAATGCTCAATGAACAGGGGACTCGACTCGTAAACGGTTCGGTGTGCAGTGCTCCGCCACGCGGAGATGCCTAAAGAGCTGCGGCGGGTTCCCACCGTATAATGCGGGTTCATTGACGGCCCACCGAACACGGCCCCGCGGGTCGGTTTTTTCTTAGCAATTAGCCATTAGCAGTTAGCAATTAGCTAAACCGAAAAGCCCTGGCTAAGCGCTAGAGGCTAAGAGCTAAAGGCCACCCTGAAACTCCCCGGGCCGATTTACGTCTAAAATAACAACGTGTTTCCTCGTTTATTTCACCTTGGCAGTTTCAACCTCCCGACCTACGGTCTGATGGCGGCGCTGGGCCTGATCTTCGGCCTGCTGCTCATCGTCAAGCTGGGTCGCGAACAGGGTCTCGATCCCGACAAGCTCTGGAACCTTGGCCTGATCGCCATTCTCTCCGGCATATTGGGCGCGAAGATTCTTTACCTGATCACCGATTCGGATGCGCGGCAGAACATTTTTTCGCTCTCTACCCTGCAGGCCGGCGGCGTTTTTTCAGGCGGATTTCTGCTGGCGCTCGTAATGTGCATCTGGTATATGCGCGCCAACAACATGCCGGTGCTGCGCACCTGCGACGTCTTTGCGCCGGGCCTCGCCCTGGGACATGCATTTGGCCGCGTCGGCTGCTTTGCCGCCGGATGTTGCTATGGGCGCGAGACGCATGTGCCCTGGGCCGTGACCTTCCATAATCCCCTGGCCAGCGAGATAGTGGGCACTCCGCTGAATATTCCGCTGCACCCGACGCAGCTCTATGAGATGGTGCTGGAACTTTGCAACTGTCTGTTCCTGGTGTGGCTGATCCGGCGGAAGAAGTTTGAAGGCGAGATCATCGGGACCTACATGATCATTTACGGCGTCGGGCGCTACTTCATCGAGTTTTTCCGCGGCGATCCCGGCCGGGGCGAATTTCTCGGGTTTATGAGCGGCACGCAGGCGATTGCGATTTGCCTGGTGATTGCCGGCGGTTTGCTGTGGATGCGGCGCGTGGCGCTGGCGCCGCCGATGGCGATGAAGGCAGCAAGATAGAACCTTTTCACCACGGAGGCACGGAGGACACGGAGGACATTCCACTCTCTTCTCTGTAACGGCTCACCCCGCGGGAGCAGTTGGGAATTTCTCTGTCATGCCGCGCGGCGATCAGAATCCTTGTCAGATTTGTTCCTTTTCAATCCTCCGTGTTCTCCGTGCCTCCGTGGTGGATTCTCTGTTGTATGCTCGTCGCACATGTCTCAGGACGGCTTTCCCCAGACCATCTCCGTTCCCGCCGATGCCGCCGGCCAGCGCCTCGATCAGTTTCTGGCTGAGCAGATTCCTGACGTCAGCCGGGCGCGGGTACAGCAAATGCTGCGCGAAGAAAAGGCGCTGGTCAACGGAGCGCCGGCTAAGGCGTCGCTGAAGCTGCGTGGCAGTGAGCAGATTACCATCCTGGGCGAAGCGCAACGGGCGCCGCTGCGTGCCATCGCCGAGGAGATTCCTCTCGACATTGTTTACGAAGATGACGATCTGGCGGTGGTGAACAAGCCTGCCGGAATGATGGTCCACGCCGGCGCGGGTGCAACCGACGATGAGCGCAATCGAGGCACGCTGGTCAATGGGCTACTGCATCGCTTTGGCGCGTTGTCCGAGGTCGGGGGTGAGTTGCGGCCGGGAATTGTGCATCGTCTGGACAAGGAGACCAGCGGGCTGATCATTGTCGCCAAGAACGATGTGGCGCATCGCAAGCTGGCGCAGCAGTTTTCCAAACGCGAGATCAAGAAGCGCTACGTCGCGCTGGTGCATGGCTGGCCGGCAAAAGACCGCGGAACGATCAACGATCCCATCAGCAGAGACGCGGTACGGCGCATACGCATGACCACCCGCGGCAGCGGCGGCCGCTCGGCGATCACGCACTACGAAGTACGAGAACGAATCGCGTCGGCCTATGGAAAGTTTGCGCTGCTGGAGGTGCGGATTGAGACCGGGCGGACGCACCAGATCCGGGTGCACATGTCGTCGATCAGGCATCCGGTGGTTGGGGATGCAGTGTACGGCGCTCCCAAGGAGTTGAAGCGAGCAGGGACAAAAGCTCCGACCTCAAAAGAGGGAGAAAAAATGGGGCAGGCATCGCCGCCGATGCTGACGCTGGAGCGGAATTTCCTTCATGCAGCAGCGATTGAGTTTCGGCAGCCGCGAACAGGGGAGTTGGTGAGGTTGGAAGCGCCGTTGCCGGAGGAGTTGGTGGGGTTCTTGGAGAAGATGCGCGGGTAGGCCGGGAGTGAATGTTGGCGTGTGCGGCCTTGAAGGGGCACGGCCCTTCGGCTCCGCTCAGGGCAGGCTTTCAGCCGTGCCGTCAGAGCGTAAGAGAGAGATTGGCCTTTAGGCCCTGAGGGACTTCCCTCAGCGGCTAAAGCCGGATTCTCGGGTTGACTTTAACGGCACGCCTGAAGGCGTGCCCCTTCAAAACGGGGCTGCGCGTGAACCGGCTGCGAAAGCAGAAAAGCAGATCCCTCGTCGGCCTAAAGAGACTGTGTCGCGACCGTCTGCCGCCGCTCTGCGGCTCGCATTTCTTCCCACTTTGAGCGTGGGCTGACGCCCACGCCTAACCCCATCTCGCCGCTGCGCGGCTAGTTTGATCGGTTGTTCGGGCTGTTTGTTCCACCACAAAATTAGTTTTCCGGTCGCGACACAGTCTCTAAAGGCCTCCTCGTGATGACAAAAATAAACAGCCTATCGGCACGACCGAGGTCGTGCCCCGACGCGAAGCCTTCGATGACCGACTTTTTCAGCGGCCTGTTCAGGCGTGCATCAGGTGTCTGTGTCGTAACTGCAATTCGTGTTGAGCGGTGGAACAAACCATCGCAGTTGGTGATCGAACCAGCCGCGCAGCGGCGACATTTGTGTTAGCCGCGGGCGTGAGCCCGCGGTGAAGTGGGAAAAACAACTGAGCCGCAGAGCGGCGGCACAGCCACGACACAAACACATCAGGGACGACGATAATCGAATCTGCGCATTAGCGGCTGAGATAAGGGTTTCTTTACCTCAGCGGCTAAAGCCGATGCATCGCCGAGCCTCTGAACCACACCGCTGAAGCGGTGCTCCACCCAGCTTCTGAAACACAATCTAGGGTGTTTTCGCTGCCGGCTCTGGCGGTAATGTGGTGAACGTCAGGTCCTTCATAGAGCCGACGTAGCCCACGCGGTCTACCGACCTAGTGCGGAAGTGATAGGTCGTGCCCGGCTGCAACCCCGTCAGCTTCACCACGTGCGAGTAGACCATCGCCTTATCGAGCGGCGAGACTTGCCCGTAGCTATCGGTCTTTCCATAGACCAGCTGGGTTGTGGCCGGCTTGTAGGTTCCCCAGAAGATGGTCGCGGTCGTGCTTCCGATCGTCCCCGCCTTGCACTTCGGAAAATAATTCGGATCGCAGTTCACCTTCTCGCTGATCGGGGGATTCGTGTCGGCGTAAGGGCCGGTATAAGGATTGTTCTCCTGAACCACGCTGGAAGTGGTCAGTCCCTGACGATAGCGCACAAAGTCGAAGCTGAACTCGAACTCCTGGCTGAACTGCTTGCCGCTCCAACTGTAACCTCCCTCGGGATCGTCGAAAGCGTGCTGGAAGAGCAAGTCTCCGTGATCGCGCTCGACGGTGTCGCCGGTCTGCATCCAGTACCAGGCGTAGGCCACCGAAACCAGGTTATTGAGCGCGCCGTAGCTCATGCTGTGATTGGGCGGCAAGGTGTAGCGTTCGTAGAGCAAGATATTTTGCTTGGGCACCCACAGGTCGCGCCACATGGCGTCGAGCGTCTCCTTGATGACCGGCAGCACGCGATAGTCGGGATGGCCCTCGGCCAGGTTGAGATCGTACCAGTGGATCAGCGTCTCCATGCCAATGCCAAGCATAAAAGGATGGACCGAGCCTGCCAGTCCACGGTTCGCCATGTTCAGATTTCCCATGACCTTGTCGATGTTGCGCTGCAGAAGCGGCCAGCGCGGCGCACCGAGCATCTCGTTCGCCATCCAGGCATTGCTTCGGTAGGAGTTCTCGCGAATGCCGCCCGGGTCAACGTAGCCGCACGACTGTCGTTGCGGTCCCAGCGTCGCCACCGCATTGATGCCGTTTCGCATCACCTCCGCTTTGGTGCGGTAGTAGTTCATCGCCATACCATAGGGGAAGATGGAATAGCCTGCCATTGCGCCCTTGTTGGCCACCAGGTAGTTCGCGTACGGATCAAGCAGAGCGAGCGCGCAGTGCTGCCAGGCCGCATGGTTCGGGTGTCCGGCCGCAGCGGTGTAGGTGTCGATGCTCTGATACACGCGGCCGCCGTCGTAGAACCAGGCATCGCCGGTCCAGCCCCAGTTGTCGACGAAGTTTCCGGCGGCGTTTTGCGCATCGCGATAGAGGCACCACTTCTTGCCCAGATCGAACATTTGCTTTTCCCAGGTGGAAAGCCCGGGAATCGGCTTGGGCGTCAATTGCGGATGCGGAGGCGCGGTAGGAGCGGGCTGCACCGTGAATTCGTAGGTTCCCGTCTGCGCCTGGCCGTTGCTTTCCAGAGTGAAGGCTACGGAATATTTTCCCGGAACAGTGTTGGCCGAGGTCCGCAAACGAATGGTCAGGTCGCGGACGTTGGCATTGGCGCCGGGACAGTAGCCCATGTTCCGGTCGCGGTCCAATTGCTGTTCTTCGCTATCCTGGCCTGTGGAACTGCCCCACTCGCAGGAGAAATGCACACTGATGGTCTCGGGATTGCCTTGCTTGTCCGCGCCCAGATATTTCACGACGCCATCGCTGCTGTTGTTGTATCCCCGCTCGTTGTGGATGTATAGATTCGTGCCCGTGGGCCCGGCCATAACAATGGGCTGCACCTGAAAGTACATGTCGTAGCCCGGGAAGGTCTCGTCGGGACCGGAGGTGTAGAACTTCATGCTCGGCGGACCCATCGCAGCGGCCGGCGCGGTGCGCATCGTGATCGAGGGATTCTTGCCGTCCGACGTCTGCGGGCCGGGAGCGGTGGACATTTCGCCCTTGGCGTCGACCGAGGCCACGTAGATGTAATAGGTGCCGTCGCCGGTCTTCGGGTTGAACGGGATCAGGTGATCGACGGTCACACGATGCGTGGTGACGAGCGCAGGATCGGCAACGGGGAGAGCCCAGCGGTCGGCCTCGAAATCGGTGCTGTTTGAGATCAGCACCTGCGAGGTGCTGGGATGTGCCGTGGTCCACACCACGTCGACGGTGGTTTGCGTAGCGTTCTCGAAGTGAATGTTGCTGATCTCATGGGCACGCCCGGTGCTGGCCATAAGGCAGGCACTCCCCAGCAGGAGCGCCAATCCACATACCACGGCACTGCGAAATGATTTAGAAATCATGATGCAAGCGTATTCCTTATTGTTCGAGTAAACATATTAGACGGCCTGATTGCCCGGAAGTATCTGCAGTAGTGTGACTCCAGCCATTGGCAAGTTCTTCTACCGAGCTTGCGTTGCAGCTTGTTCGATCAGGGCCGCAACCTCCTTCGGGCGCGAGATGTAGACCGCGTGACTGGCGCCGGCGACTTCGACCATATGGCTCTTGGCTCGCGTGGCATACCACCGTTCGAGCTCAGGATTGATGGCTCGGTCGCTTCCGGCCACCAACATCCAGCTTGGCTTGCTTCTCCACGCCGCCGTGGTAATGACTGCGCTGAAATTTTCAGCCTTATTCAGCACTTGCGACCGCGCCATGAAAGCGGCCTGCGCAGCAGGCAGATCGGCCGCGAAGTATTCATGAAACTGCGCCGGGTCAAGGTAAGTGAAGCCGTCGGCTGTCTTCTTGATCGCGTTGGACTTGCTGAGGTCACTGGGAAAGCGTTTTCCGTCAGCAGCTTCACTCTCTCCTGCGTCCGGCATGTGGGCCGCAATGTACACCAAACCAACCACCGATGGATCAGTCCCAGCTTCGGTAATTACGGCGCCGCCATAGCTGTGAGCGACAAGAATGCACGGCCCATCTTGCAGGGCAAGAATGCGCTTCGTCGCGGTGACATCGTCCTGGAACGAAGTCTCGGGCTCTTGCACGATGCTGACGTTATAGCCATCCTTCAGAAGAATGTCGTAAACACCTCGCCAGCCGGAGCCGTCGGCCCATGCGCCGTGAACCAGAACGATATTGCGAATGCGATGGTCTTTGTTCTGCGCTGCGAGCGCGCAGCAGCTCAACAGCAATAATGCGATGCAGAGAGACTGCAGCGTTCCTCGTACTACTCGAATAGCCCGTGTTGGATTATTCATTTTATCGCTCCCTTCTGCGAATTGAGTTGTTACGAGAGCCTGCGGAAAAATCGTGCCCCGATACGGCCCAGAACGGCATATCACGGTGAGTCGGGAAGCGCTCCTCGCCACTCCCGACACGAGATTCGGCAACAGCTATAATAAAGCTCTGAATGAAATTCTGGTTGATTCTGGTTTTGGCGGCGGCGTTGCCGTGGGGGCTCGTCGCTCAGGATACGTCACAACAGCAACTTCCTAACGCGCCCTCGGCAATCAAGTATCCTCCACCGCCAGCCGCTCCACCGCCGGCAGCGGAACCAACGCCTGCTCCGCCGCAGACGACAGCTCCGGCAACCGCACAGCCGCCCGCGCAAAGCGGCAATAGTTCTACCCCGTCTCCGCAAAGCAACTCTCAGCCCAGCAACGGTTCTCAGCAATCGTCTCAGCCCGACGCAGCTACGAAGGCCGGCACAGGTGCGGCGGGAACGGGTAGCGGAGTTGACGAGTCCATTCCGCTTATTCGCAAACGCGTCGACGAAGTGAATGTCGTCTTCACCGTCACCGACAAACGCGATCACTTCGTGAAGGACCTGACGCAGAACGATTTCCGGGTCATCGACAACAACAAGCCCGCAAGCATTCAATCGTTCAGCCGCCAGACCAACCTGCCGCTGCGCGTGGGCCTGCTGATCGACGCCAGCAACTCGGTGCGAGACCGCTTCAAGTTCGAGCAGGAAGCGGCGATTGAGTTTCTGAACCAGATTATCCGGCCGCCTTATGACAAAGCGTTTGTCATCGGCTTTGACACCACGCCGGAAGTTACGCAGGATTTCACCGACGACACGCAGGCGCTTTCCCACGGGGTGCGGCTGTTGCGTGCCGGCGGCGGCACAGCCATGTACGACGCCATTTACTACGCCTGCCGCGACAAGCTGATGAACGCCGACAAGGGCTTGCTGGCTACCCGGCGAGCCATCATTCTGTTGAGCGACGGAGAAGACAATCAGAGCCGGGTCTCGCGCGAAGAGGCGCTGGAAATGGCGCTGCGTGCCGAGGTCATCATCTATGCCATCTCGACCAACACCAGCGGGATCAAGTTACGCGGCGACAAGATCCTGGAGTATTTTGCCGAGCAGACCGGCGGCAAGGCATTCTTCCCGTTCAAGATTGAAGACGTGGCCAACGCGTTCACCGAGATTTCCGACGAACTGCGCAGCCAGTACGCCATCTCGTATAAGCCGGCTGACTTCATTCCCGACGGCAAGTACCGCAAGATCGAGATCATCGCCGAGAACAAGAAGTATCACGTGCGCGCGCGCAAGGGATATTACGCGCCACGGCAGTAGAACCGGGATGCTTTATAGGCTGATCGCCTGCCAGTGGAATGGGCGAAATTCGGCGAGCCGACGGTAGTCGCGCTCATTAGCAGTGAGAACCCGGATCCCCATCCGTCCAGCGCTCATAGCAATCAGCGCGTCGTTGGTCAAACGTCCCTGCCCGATTTGTTCGTAACCATACTCGACGGCCAGCCGGGCCAATACTCGCCCGGTTTGAGTCCAGTCGCCGAGATTGGGGACCAGAATTCGCTTCGCCTTTTCGAAGTCCCGCTCCAGTCGCTCTACCGCGCGAAGGCCCTGGCCGCGGGCGCCGGCATAGAGTTCTTCGAGCACAACCGCACTCAACCACAGTGGCGCGTTGTCGGCTATGCGCCTGAGGGTGAGAGCGGCATCGTTTCCTCGACGCAAAGCGGAAATGTAAATTGAAGTGTCGAAAAGTGCAGGTTGCATCTAACCGGCCAGAGCGCCGTAGACGTCCTTAATCTCGCTACCGCTCTTGATAAAACGCTCCGTGGCTTGAAGGACGAGGTGGTTCTTGCGGTGCTCCGCAATCGCGAAGTCCAAGGCAAGCTCGATGGCCTCGGTCTCGGTCCTGGCATGCAATGCTTTTTGGGCGCGCTTGATCTTTGCCGAATCAAGCTGAAAGTGTTTGTGGGTTCGCCTGGCCGCCGTCGTCATGGAATCGCCCTTCCTCCGCCGACCTCAGTATAGCATGATGTACATAGGGGCGAATTCTATGTACATGACGCGGATGAGAGCGTGTGCCGTCCCTACGGGACTCGGAGTGTTTTCACGCCGCGTACCCAGCGCTCACGCGCTGGGCTATTATTGTTTCGCCCTTCGGGCTGGAGTCTGAAAAAAAATCGGCCTTGAATCTGGAAACGCTTTAACCAAGCATCGCCGACACTTCCTCAACGCTCCAGTCGGGAATAGCGCCGGGACGGCTTGCCACCAGCGCAGCCACGGCGTTGGCAAAGGTGCCGCAGCGTCCGACATCCCAGCCCTGTTCGAGACCATGAAGAAACGCCGCGGCGAAGGCGTCGCCCGCGCCAACGGTGTCGGCGACCTCGACTTTGCAGCCGGGTATCTCGGTGTAGACGCCGTCCTTGTAGATGCCGCAACCGCGTTCGCCGAAGGTCACGCAAATGGTCTTGCAATGGTATTGATCGCTCCAGCGACGGCAGAAATGCTCGACCGAGCCTTCGCCGCCATCGGCGCCCAGCGAGGCATCGAGGAACTCGGCTTCGCTGTCGCTCAGCTTGATCACGTTGGCCAGCGAGGCGAGTTGCTCCACCGCGGTCAGGTTCCAGTTGCCGTCGCGCAGGTTCACATCGTAGAAGCGCCTGGCCGCCGGTATTTCCTCCAGCAACTTCAAGGTGGAATCCAGCGCCCGTTTCGAGGTGTGGTAGAGGGTGCCAAAGTAAATCCATTGCGGCTGCCACTCCGCAAGACGCCGGAGCTGCGGCCGGGTGAGGTTCACGAAGTCGTAGGCTGCGGGACGCACGATGCGAAACATCGGCTTGCCGTCGGCATCGAGCTCGACTTCGGCCGTACCGGTGCGCTTGCCGCGCCGAAGCCGCACGAACTCCGCGGAAACGCCGCATTGCTGCAAATCATGGAGGGCGCGATGGCCGCGCTCATCATCGCCGACGCCGCTGACCAGCGCCACTTCGTGTCCCAGCTTGTGCGCGTGGGCGGCAAAGTTCAGCGGAGCGCCGCCCAGATACTCGGTCTGGCCGATGACGTCCCACAAGATCTCCCCAATGCTGACGATGCGCACCTGCTGTCCTCCAGGTACATCGTATCGTGCAGAGTGAAAAGGCGGCGCTCTTCCCGAAAGGGCCTGGTTCCAATTCGGTCCGAAAGTGAAGTCGCGAGAGCCACGATTGCCTTGCAATCCGCGGGATTTCCGCTATGATTCCACCTTCACGATGAAATTTCCTTTCCAACGCGAGCGCAGTGAAACGGTGCCCGACGCGCCCAAGCGTGCCGAATTTCCGCCCTTGTCGGGCGCCGACATCGCCGGCATGGTCAACGGAAACAACGCCGGGGGCGATTTCTACCACTTTCTGCGCGCCAATCGGTGTCGCGTGGTGTTCGGCCTGCTCGATGTCGCCGGAAGGCAAGAAGAGAACCACGGCATCGTGGAAGCAGCGCGCCAGACATTTCAAGACCTTGGCAAGGAGCGGTTCGCGCCCGAGGACGTCAACGAAGCCGATGTGATGATGGAATTTTGCCTGGAGTTGAACCTGAGCATTCGCCGCGCCGCCTCGGGAGTTCGCTCCTGCGCAGCCTTTCTGGGATGCTACAACGAAGAGCTCGGAACCATCTGCTATGCCAATGCCGGACACACTCCCGGGCTGTTGCGTGATCCGGCGGGAATAACCGAGTTGCCGGCCACCGGCCTGCCACTGGGCCTGTTCTCCGCGTCCACTTACGAAGCGCCAACCGCTGCGCTGCAACACGGAGCTTCCCTACTGCTGGTCTCACGCGGCGTAATTGAGGCAGCACACAAGAAGGAAGAGTTTGGCCTGGATCGCGTGAAGCAGCAATTTGAGCGCGCACCCCAGGACGATGCCAGCCAGATCGCCACTCTAATTCTCGACGGCGTGCATCAGTTTGTGCAGAAGACGCCCCACCTCAACGATGTAACGGCACTCGCGCTAGTCCGGCGTGCTCAGGCGGCGGCCGCAAGCTGATTCGAGCCACGGAAGCTGAAAATATTGGAACTCCGTGGGCCGCGAGACCGAACGACTGCTTATGATGCGAATTACCGGAACGAAACAGCGCTCCCCTGATGCCGGATGGGCATCCAACCAGGTAATTGGTATTCTTGAGCTGTCCTGTCTCGCAATCCGAAAGGGTAACCCGCCGCCTCTCTTAAAATGACATTGCCAACCAGAATTGCCGTTGCCGTACTTTTCAATCTTTTTTCCCTTGCCGCTTTTGCACAGCAGACGGCGCCATCGGGAAGTAACTCCGCGCCCTCCGCGACACCACCTCAGCAGCCGCAAGCGAACCAGCAGCAGTCCAAGCCGGATCAACAGCCGTCTCAAGCGAACCAGCAGCAGCCCCCGACCTCAGAGCAAGTGTTAAAGCAGGAGGAAAAGCAGCGCGCGCTGGGTGTGGTTCCGATGTTCGGCATGACCAATGTCCGCAATGCACCGCCGCTCACCACCAAGCAGAAATTTCAGTTGATGGCCAGGACCATGTACGACCCGTTTACTTTTGTTGCCGCGGGATTAACAGCGGGGGTTGGCCAGGCCACGAACTCCTTCGCCTCATATGGCCAGGGAGCATCGGGATATGGAAAGCGTTATGGCGCGGCTTTGGCCGACGGCGCCGACAGCAATCTGTGGAGCAACTTCATCTACCCCACCCTGTTCAAGCAGGACCCCCGCTACTTCCGGGTGGGCGAAGGTCCCATCAAACTACGCATCTACAGCGCGGTTAAGCAGGAATTTGTCGCCAGGAAAGACTCCGGCGGTTACACCTTTCACTTCTCCAATGTGCTGGGAGCGTTTACCGCGGGCACGATCTCCAATACCTACTACCCGCCAAGCGATCGTGGCGTGGGACTGACCGTCAGCCGGGCGTCCATCGCGTTGGGCTACGGCTGCCTGGGCGACGTCTTCCTGGAGTTCTGGCCGGACATTGAGCAGAAGCTCTTCCACAAGCACGAGAGCCAGGCTAATCCCAGCGAGCCGCCGGGTGGCGTGCCGAAGTAGATTGGCTCGGCAGTTGGCATTAGCGTCGGAAACGATTGCCACCGAGCGCTTAGCTGCCCCAACAAGAAACAGCCCGCCATGGCCGACGGGCTGCTGCGTATCGGCTTGTCGCCGAGATCAGGGATGCCTGGGCGCCGCGGACGTGACCTCGATCAACACCAAGGGATTGGAGCCCGTATCCGACGTAACATACTCGACTTTATTCGGCGAGACGAGATATCCGGCATACAGGGGATTGCCTCCTACTGAGACTGTGATGGCGCCGGTAGCGGGAGTAACGTTGTACGTTCCGCTAACCGACTGGTTCAAGGTCGTGCCGGTCGGCCCGCTCCATGAGTAGGTGGAAGAGAAGGTAGCAGCGCCACTGGAAACATTGGAATCAATCTGGCTCAGCGTGCCCGAAACGTATTGTGGCAATGAGCCGCCCAAGTATTCGCCCGAGAACGAAGCATCGGTAAACCCGCCGGCCGGAACCGATTGCGGTTCGAAGTAGATTACTTCTGCGCCGTTCACGTTATCGCCGGTGGCGGGGATGGCATTGATGCAGTAACCCTGATTGGTTGTGATCAGGTAGCAGACAATCTCTGCCCCACTCGTAAAGTTAAATGTTGTTCTGCTGTCCGAGGAAACCGAATACATTCCGGATTGCTGCACGTCTGTCTCCACGACACCACCTTGGTTGATATCTTCCGTGAAGCTGATATTTCCATTACCACTGGTTGCGATCTGAGCCACGAGTGCCTCGCTGACAGGATTATCGCTGTTGGCTTTCGCTTCCCTGCTTCCCCGTCCAATCGCGTTGGCATTCAGACTGCCTTGGTTGAAGGTCCCGCTTTGCCGCAGAGCGTTTTCCACGTACAGGGAGCCTCCGCTGTCGATGCGGATACCCGCCAACTCGTTCGCTGAAATCACGTATATGGCGTGGTTAACCGTTCCAATGCCGTCGCTGATTTGAACCTGGGACGTCAGGCGACCATTGGAATCGATGTCGCTGGTGTGGTGTCCGTCGGTAAGCGTGGGTTCGAGGTGGGTGCCGAAGTCGTTGATGTCTTCGATGCCGCTGTAATTGCCGCTGGAATCCTCCTGCCAGGTGCCATCGGCGGCTAGCGGATGGAGGGACGAATCGATACCTTGCAATCCGAAGGCCCAACTGCCCGCCAGGGCAGGAGCGTTGAAATCGGCAGGATCTTGCTGGCGCATCACGCCCGCGCCCCAGTATCCCTCTGAGCCCTGCGTGTTGTAGGCGATCACTCGCATATCCTCGGCATTTCCCGTCGATACCAGAAGTTCCGCCCCGCCGCCATCGGCTTCGGTGAAGCTGATCTGACCCAGCCCGTTGGAGGTGACCGTATAAGTTCCGCCGGTGATCTGGGTAAACTGATGCCCTATCCCTGCGTTGCTGTTATTGGAATCTATCTCTCCCCCTGTGATAACGCCGTTGCCATTGAAGGTGAAGCTTCCAGCTACAACCAGATTATTCAGTTCTCCATCGTCGTAGCTGTAGCCGGTGAAGGTGAAGGCATATTGCCCGTTCAGCGTGCCGTTGGCAGCGCCGGTATTCACGGTGACGTTGAGGTTCTGGGCAGAGCTGTTATTTTGCGCGTCGGTAACTTTCACGGTGAGGTTCCAAAGTCCGGCAGCAGCCGGCGTCCCGCTAATCAGGCCGGTGCTGGCGCTCAGGCTCAAGCCGGTTGGCAAGCTGCCCGACAAAATGCTCCAGGTGTAAGGCGTAGCTCCGCCATTGGCGGTCAGCAGCGAGTTGAACGGGGTGTTCACGGTGCCGTTGAGCTGCCCGGGACTGGTGATCCCCAGTGTGCCCTGCGTGGCATTTACCGTCAGTGACAAATGCGCGGTTGCGGTTCCCGTTGGGGAATCGGAATCGGTTACCTCGACAACGAAGGGGAAGGTTCCGGTTGAAGTGGGCGTACCCGAGATTAAGCCGCTGAGCGGCAAAGGATTCATTCCCGGAGGCAAGGAGCCCGACGTGATGGTCCAGTTGTAAGGTGGAATGCCGCCATCGGCAACCAACTGGTAGCTGTAGGCGACGTTCATAGTTCCGTCAGGCAGCGTCGTGCTAAGCACACCCACGTTGGGGATCGGCGCAAAGTAACTGGAAATGTCCAGGATGAGATTCGTGTTAGTGGGAGCATAGGCGTCGATGGAATCGTTGCCGGCTCCTGCCGGGACGATCGCCATATTGGAGGTAACCGCGCCATCGGCGGCGTTCAAGGTCGAGACCACCGGCTGCGTCTGGCCTTCTGGCCACAAGGACAGAAACTCCAGATCCCCGTGCGGCACCACGGTCGCATTCAGCGCGAAGGCCTGCGCCACGTTCGGCACGCCGCACAGGCTACCCACGATTGTTATCGGGATGGTGCCGTTGAACAAACCATCACCGCCGCGGGTGTCAAGGATGCGGCAGGGGGTCAGCGTAAAGAGCGACAACGGGTTGGTCGCCGAACTGGCCGGCGCGAAGTAACCGTTGACGTCAAGCAAAAGGTTGGTGTTGTTGGAGGCGTAGAAGGCAGTTTTGCTTTCGCTGCCCGCGGGTACGATGGCGGCATTCGCCACGTAAGTACCGGTATAGTCGTTCAGCGTGGAAACGATCGGCTGTGACTCACCGGCGGGCCACACCGTAAGGTATTGCACCTGCCCGGCGGTCGGCAGGACGGTGACGTTGAACGAGTACGCCTCCGCAGTGGCGGGAACATCGCAATTTGTCGGTATCATATAGTCCCGTTCCATGTCAGCCTGCAGCGGCCCGCCATCTCCGCTGCGCGTGTCGATAATGCGGCAGGGTGTCAGGGGAAAGAATGCCAAGGCGGTAGTATCGCTCGCATCGTCGAAGAAGGCATCGATGTCAATCAGTACGTTGGTCGTATTGGTGACGTAAACATTCACCTCGCCGTTGGTGCCGGCCGGCACGATCGCGGCGTTGGCTTTGACCCGGCCATCCGAATTCATCAACGACACCAGTGGCTGGGTTTCTCCTGTCGGCCAGATGGTCAAATATGACACGGGACCGCCATTGATCGGGACCAGAGTAACGTTCAAGGAATAGGCCTGCGACCCCGTTAAACTAAAATGCGTACACTTCCCCCCAGCTCCACCCGATTCCGCCAGGCTTGGAAGATTGAAGGTATCGAAGGTTCCACCCGTAATCGGACTTCCTTGCCGAGTGTCAACCAGACGGCAGGGTGTCACAGTCTTCAATCGCAATGGGGTTTGGGCATTGGCGAGAGAGAACACTCCGAGCAGGGAGGCGAAAAGCGGCACGCAGCGACGCAACATGGGATGGGACCTCCATTCAAAGTGAAAATGCGAGCTATCCGTTGAAAAGACTCTGGGACACCGTGACAGGCCAGCACTCATACGTTAGCGTGTGAGTACAACCAAGGCGGCCAGGTCATCCTCATTCCGAGGAATGCAGAGGAGAAAGAAACGGTTATAAAAACACCAGCAGTTTATCCCAAGAAGCTCTGGTTGGGAATAGCTAAGTTTGGGTAAGTAATTTGCCCCCTAAGGGGCAGCGAGAAGGACCAGAGCGCCTCTCGACCAATCCACCACGGCAGAGTAGAAATATCCCGTCCGGGACAGCGTTCTTAGCGGCGGCCAGCCTAGTTTTTTGCTGGTGGTGGGAGCGATATCTCCAGATGGGTATTGTCCGGCATCTCAGGAATCAGCAACGGCTCTTGCTGCGTGTAGATCACCTGTCCATCCTTGGATACCGTCAAGTCGTACATTCCGGTCTTGACCTGGTGAAAGGTGAAGCTACCGTTGTGCGCGGTGACTTGGCAAAGCTCGGGCGGCGGACAGAGATTTCCTCCCACCTTGCCCGCCGATTCGCTCCCCGTCTGGTCAGCGGCTGCGCTCTGTGGTCGCAGGTGAACTATGACGCCCTGGACGCCGTGGTTGGACGCGTTGACGACTCGCCCCGAAAATACCCGGTTGCGATCTTTCGATTCGGCTGACCCAACGAGTATTAGTACGCAAGAGAGCAGTAGCAACGCCGGCAATTTCCTGCCCGCAGCTTCGGTGCGCATTGTGTCACCCCTTTATGGTGATGATACCGCGCACCGCTGCTTCCAGAGTAGCCGGCGAGCTGGTGTAGACGGGGTAGAGCCAGCCTTCAGGCTGGCGTCCAAAATCGCCCCCACACTATAAGGCTTGAACCACTGCGGTCATTTTCAATGACCGCAGTGGTTCAAGCAGTTTCGATTATCCGCAGCAAACGCGACGCTGAAGCGCCGCTCTACCGAGCTCATGGATATAGCAATTTGGGAATCGCTCTGGCCGTGGGGCATTGGATGTGAACACCCTACGGTGTGATCTCCCAAATGACGCCATAGCCGTGGGCGCCGCCGGCGGAAGCGGTGCCATACAGATTGCCGCTGGCGTCAATGAGCACGCTGCCATAGGGAATTTCTCCCCCAGTGCCGGCGGCGAAGTCGTGAAGGTCGGTCAGCGTCCAGCTGCCGTTGGAAGGCGTCAACTTGAACACCGAACCTACTCCGTTGGCGCCGTCCTTGACGGTCGTGCCATAAAAATTGCCGGCCGCGTCCTTGGTCAGGCTGCCATACGATCCTGGCAGATAGGCTGTACCGGTGAAGCTATAAAGCAGATCGAAGCTCCAGCTTCCGCTGGAGGGCATCAGTTCGTAGGCCGTGCCGCCGCTGCCCGTACCGCCGCTGCTGGTGGCTCCGTAGAGATTGCCCGCAGTGTCAAAGACAACGCCGCCAAATGGCTTGCCTCCGTTGGCTGCACTCTGAAAGGCGTACAAAGTGTTTTCCGTCCAGTTGGATCCGTTGGGAGTCAACTGGTAGACGGTGCCGTAGCCATTCGCGCCACCCGCAAAAGTGGTGCCGTAGAGATTGCCTGCGGTATCGAAGATGACGTTGCTGTATGGGTTTTCGCCATCGCTTTCGCCACTGAAGGTGTGAATCGCACTTTCCGTCCATCTGCCATCGGATAGTGTCAGCTTATACACCACGCCTTCAGCGTTGTTGCCGCCGAAGTAGGTTGTGCCATAGATATTGCCTGCCCGATCGAAAGTGAGGTCCCCATATCCGGGGTTGGCTCCGTCAGTGTCCCCTCGGAAGCTATAGATCACAGTCTCCGCCCAGGGGCAGCTTACGGTTTTGCAAATGGACGCAGGCGGTCTCACATTGAAGACCACGCCGCATCCCTCCCCGCAAAGTTGTCCTGCGAATTCAGTGGTGCCGTAGAGCGTGCCATTCGGGCCAAAGACGACTCCGGCGATGGGAGCGCCTCCGTCTACCTGTCCAGAGAAGTTGTACAGCGGAGTCAAGACCCATCCGGTGCCGCGGCGCCCTAGTTTGTACACGGTGCCGCGGTTGGAGTTTCCACCTTGATATGCGGTGCCGTAGAGATTTCCCCCGCCATCCATCGTCACTCCGGCTTCGGGATAGGCTCCGTCCTGTCCGCCGCTGAAGTTGTAGAGGACCTGGTAGGTCTGGGCCTGCGCCGGCTGCGCCACCACTACCGTCAGAACCAGCACAATAGCGCTTGCCAATGCCGCCGTTGCCGCGCGTGAACTTGTGGGGAAAAGTGAGCTGCAAGATTGCTGCTTGCTATGCATGGATCTTACCTCCTTGTAAGGTGGCTCGTGTGAGACCTCACTTGGTATTCGGCTATCCCTTCGGTTGGTTCGAAGGTGGCATCGTAGTTTGTTGCTGCTGTGCCTTCGTGATCAGGCCTTCAATGGCTTCTTTCTGCGGGAAGTCGGGATTCAGCTTGAGTAGTGTTTGCCAAGATTCCACGGCGCCTTTGACATCGTTCTTGCCCTGCCACTTGATAACGCCGATGTTCAACAGCGTTCCCGGGTGCTTGGGATCGTAGGTGAGTGATTTGTTCAGCTGATCGAGAGCGCCATCCACGTCACCGGTGTAGTACATGCACGAGGCCATATCGTCGCGGATGCCCACGTTCTTGGGATCCACATCCAGAGCTTTCTGAAAGTAGACGATGGCTTCCTTGAACTGGTGGGCCGCTTTGTAGGTGAGCGCAGTCTTATTGAGGACAGCGGCGTTCTTGGGATCGGCCTTCAGCGTGGTCAGCAAGGGCTCCGCCTGCTTGTCGGCCATGCGTTTCATGTCATCCAGGCTCGGCATTGGCTGCTGGCCCATGCCGGCGTGCGGATCTGCACCTGGTTGCCCGGCAGCCGCGATCGCCGCGGCCGGAGGCGCGGGAGCGGCCGAGCCGCGCAGAAAGTACCCAATCGCCAGTCCAATCAACAGGCAGACGACGGCCATAGTGTAAGTCTGGGCCGGCTTCCAGATGGCTGAAGTGCGAGGCTCTGCGGCTTCGTTATCCATTCTTGCTTACTCCTTCGCATCGTTCCGGAGCCACCGCGGGACTGCTCCAGGCAGAAGAACCACCTATTGAAATGCACACGCATTGCCAAACCGCCAACGCGGGCGGTTGTGAATATATTATTTAGATTCAGTCAGATAGCCGCGCTCGGAGAGCTTGGGAGCCGAACGCCATGGGAGGGTTTGCCCCAGTTGGCGTGTGATTTGACGCGCTTGGCTCAGAGCTCCGACGCGTTGACGATCAAGCTGGAATTGAATTGGCCTTCGCTGCTTGCGGTTGATGAAGATAGTGAGGTGCGCGGCCGATTCAGCGAGCGCCGCCGTAAGGAACGAACTCCACCACAAAAATGTTTTCAGACTCGCCCAGTACCCGATACGAATGCGTGCCTTGGGTGGACGCGACCAGAAGATCGAGAATCTGCCGGGATTGCAAAGGAACGAGTACCAGAAAACGGGTGCCTTCGTTTCCCATCAGGAAGTGACTGACCTGGCGCTCGGTTTCCGCATTCAATGTTCGTGGAAGGGGAACGACTCGGGCATTGACCTTGTAGTAGCTCAACGGTGCATACAGCACGCTCTCGCTGGCTACTGCGGGCATGGGCTCGTAGTCGGCTTCCACCAGCGGACTGCACATCAGGATGGGCGCGTTGTCCTGGGCGGCGTTGGCATCGGCAAACGCCAGCGATCCCTTCCATGACTCTTCGTGCCAGCGGGACATTGGCGATCCATAGGCCTCAGCAACACACAATGCCACAAACGCGAAACAGAATAATCCGCGCAGAACGCGCGAGCCGAGCCGGCTGCAGAGCCATCCCCAGCACAAGGAGATGCCGGGCACGGCCACCAGCAGATAACGTGGGATGAAGACATGTACCGAGGTATTCACGCTGATCATGTACAAACACAAAATCGGGAGCAGCGCCAGGCTCACGCAAAATGCCAGTTTGCCCAGCGATGCATGATCGGGAGGCAACAGTTGGCGTCGCCACTGCGGCAAGGAGGATGACGCCAGCCAGTACGAATAACTGTCCTTTGCCGGGATTCAGTAAGTCCACGATCCATGTCCATTGCGGCGGGTCGGAGAAGGAATGCATGGTGCGCGTCTGGTAGACGTACATCAGCCTGGGCAACACAGGAAGCAGAAAGATTCCAAAGCAGGCGAGCGCGATCCCAATCTGCCGCAGATCGGCACGCAGCGCAGTGCCTCGCGATAGCAAGTAGTAAACGGCGAGCGCAACCAGAATGCTGGCGAACAGATAATGGAAGTAGACGATACCCGCCGCCGCCATGCCAAAGAGCGCGGCGTAAGCATTGGTGTGAGTCTTGGTCCAGCGCAGGAAGAGGAGAATTGTGAGATTTGTCAGGAGAAGCGCGAACGCATAAGGACGGACGTCGATCGCGGCAAACACGATTCCCCGGGGAAGAATAAATACCATGGTCGCGATCAGCGACACATCCCAGTCAAACATCTCTCGCGCGCAACGGTAAAACACATACACGGCGGCGAGCATGGCGAGAATTGAGGGGATTCTAAGTACGATCTCCTTGTCGCCGAAGAGCGTCTTGGTCAGCCATAGGATGTAGGCATAAGCAGCAAACGAATTCCCTTGTATTGATCGCGCCCAAATTTGCTTGAAGCCGCCGGCGATCTGCCAGTAGGAGAGCGTCTCATCCGTCCACAGGGGCGCACGGATCGCGAGGAACCACACGGAGAGACAAGCCAGCAGGGCCAAGCCATAGGCCCCGGCGAGCCAGAACTCAGATCGCGGGCGTGCGACCACCCCTGCTCCGGGAGTTGCTGCTTCTACATCCAAGCTGGCATTCGACATGACTTAAGGAAACTCTGAACAATCGGCTGATCGCCCGCCGGGGCTAAAGAGACTGTGTCACGACCTGGTGTCGCCGCTCCGCGGCTCACTTGTTGTCCCACTTGGAGCGCGGACTTACGCCCACGCCTAACACAAATGCCGCCGCTTCGCGGCTGAATGAGCCGGATTTCTTAGTGTTTATTCCACCGCGAATTATGATTTCCGGTCGTGACACAGTCTCTAAAGCCCGCACTGATTCTGCTGCCCTTGCGGCACGGCTGAAGCCGTGCCCTTTCAAAGCTGAGGCTTAATCAGAGGTTCCTTAACTCTTTCCGGGCGGGACGACGAGTCCAACTGCGTCCACACCAGGATTGGAAAATGCAGTCGGTCTGCCAAACCTGCCCGATCGGCCGCTGGCGGCTAGCCATTCATATTCAGCGACTTAGTGTTGTCTGCCGAGTTGGCTCGTCCCCGCGGACAGTTCCAAAAGAGTCTTTCTCCGCAATGCAGGTGTGATTTGGCGCGGAAATGGTCTTTCTTCTCCCCGTCGGCGGCTCTTAAGTTATTGTTGGGACTAAGCTTACTACGACTTCTCTTTGGAGGAGTGGCTGCACTCAAAGACACTTATGGGTTTTGTGGAGGAGTTGAAACCACTGCTTCGTCTGCGGTGGCTGCAGTTGGTCACGCTGGCCGGCCTTCTGGTTGCGGTCGGGGTGATCGCCTTCAATCTGAAGTTCTCGGTGCTCGACCTCGACATCTGGTGGCATCTCAAAGTGGGCGATTGGATGGTGCAACACATGGCCGTCCCCCACAACGGCCTGTTCACGTGGACGGCGGCCGATCGGCCATGGGTAGCTTATAGCTGGGGCTACGAAGTGCTGCTGTCGCGCGCCTACGCGTGGTTCGGCCTGGTCGGCATCGGAATCTACGGAACGCTGTTGACTCTCGGTGTCGCCTATTCCGTCTTCTGGATGTCGCGGCGTCTCTCCGGCAAATTCTGGGCGGCGTGCGTTCTGGCGGTCGTCGCGTGCTCAGCGTTTCTCTTCAACCTGATGCCGCGGCCCGTCTTTTTCTCCATGATGCTGTTCTGCGTGACGCTGACGCTGCTGTTGGAAGCGCATCGCACGGGTCGCGTCCAGCTTCTCTACTGGCTGCCGTTGATTTTTCTGTTGTGGGCGAACCTGCACATTCAGTTCGTCTATGGACTGTTTCTGGTTGGGCTGTTGCTGGCAGTGAATGTGGTTCAGCGACTGGCTGAGCGTTTCGGATTTGAGCCCACGTGGCTGCTACCTCCGAAACTTCCAACTGCAGTTCTCGGCGCGCTGTTTGCCGCCTGCGTCGCCGCCACCTGCATAGGTCCGAATTCTTACCACCTCTACCAGGTCATCCTGGGATACGCGCAGTCGAAGATGCCCTACGTGATGATCAAAGAACTCCAGCCTTTGAACTTCCGTGCTTACAGCCACTACGTGCAATTGCTGTTGTGCGCAGCCGCATTTTTCTTCGTCGGGCGGCAGAACAAGGTCGATCTATTCAAGCTGGCATTGCTGGCCATCGCCGGCATGGTCGCCTTCCGCACTTTGCGCGACGCGTGGTTCATCTGCATTTCCGCAGCGGCGTGCATTGCCGACGCTGTGGCGGATGACGCGGAGCACGAAGCGCAGGAAACCTGGCTGGAGAGGATTGGAGTAGCGGCTGCGGTTGGGCTGGCGCTGCTGCTGTTCGCCAACAGCACGGACTTCAACCGGCGCGGCCTTGACCGCGCGATCAGCAGCTACCTTCCGGTGAATGCGGCCAACTACCTGCTCCGAAACCCTGCGCCCGGTCCGCTATATAACACGCTCGACTGGGGCGGCTTTCTCATCTGGTACACGCCGAATTATCCCGTGGCGATTGACGGACGTACCGATCTCTACGGAGATGAGTTGAATGAGCGCTTCTTCAAGACAGCCAACGGAGCGCCCTCGTATGTGAATGATCCATACCTCAACCGGGCGGGAGTTGTGATCTTGCAGCAGGGCGCCAGCCTGGTGCAGTTTCTGGGAGCGGATCCGCGCTTCCAATTGGTGTACCAGGACAAACTCGGGGTGGTGTTTGTGCGCGTCCGGCAGCAGTAGAAGGCTCTAGGACGAGAACAAAGGGCTCAGACGAGCTTCGGAGCCAGTGTAGACCGGGTAGAGCCAGCCTTCAGGCTGGCGTCTGGGCAATTCACTTTTGTAAGGCTTGGGCCCTTGCGGTCATCTCCACTGACCGCAACGGCCCAAGCAGTTCTTCTGTTCGCAGCGTACCGCGGCCCTGGAGCGCCGCTCTACCCCTGCTTGCCGGACTACACTAACTCTGAAGCTGCTCTAGACGCTGGCCTGAAGTGTCTGCGTGAGAACCGTGTCGTCCCCGGGGGACTCAGGTGCTTTTCCAACCTAACCCAGCACTCCGCTGCGCTCCGTGCTGGGCTATCATGACGCCGCGCCTGTGTGGCGCTCATTTTTCGAGCTTCTCACTCCACTGCCCAAAAGAAAAGTTAGCTCTCACGCAGACTCTGAAGGCCGGCTCTGCCTGAATTCCCTCGCCAGAATTTTTCAGCAGCCTGCTGGAACTAGGACGCTACGTTACTCACCTTGCAACAACACCATCGCTACATCGTCCCGGTAGGCAACCCTGAATTGGGGTACGGCGCTGAGCGCCACAGCCATCGGCGAGTCCTTACTCAATAGGATGGTTCGCGCCTTCGCGAAGCTGGGATCGGCGTCGAGCGGGATCTCCGCGGTGGTGACCTTAAAGTAGCGCGCGTCAATCTCGTCCCCGTAGAGTGCCGTGCGACTGTCGATCGAGACTGGGTACTCGGGCAAATACCACGTCAGGAAACCGCCCCAATCGTAAGCGTTGAACATAGGCGGCGGCAGATGGTTGGCGCGGATATAGTCCCCGGCGCGCACCGGGAAGGTCTCGCCGACTTTGGAGAGCAGCGCTTCGCGACTGCTGGGAACGCGGCTGATCACAGCGACGACAAACGCAATCAGGACAAGTCCGGCCGCTATCAGCTTCTCCTGCCTCCATCTCAGATAATCGTTCGTCTCCGCTAAAGTTGTAGCCATCGGAAGCGCATCAGCAATCACGGCGACCGAGGCCAGAGCCAGCAGCCAGATGTCGCGCTGCCGCGTGAAGGCGAGCGCCAAACAGGCGATCATCAGGACGATTTGGAATATGTCTCGCGAGCGGCATCGTCCCAGCGAGAAGCATGCTGCCATCGCCAGCAGCAAGAGAACGTAATCCTGCGGATGCCGGAAACTTATGGCGTGCAAGTTCTGCACATACGGCACCAGTAGCCAAAGCTCTTCGGTGGCGGCCGAAAACGAATGGAAGAAATAGGGTGACACGACAGCAGCAACGAATGAAGCGGCCAATACCATCGCCGCTATCCTTGGCGGAACAGGTTTCTCGCCGATGGACCGTCCGGTTCCCGAACGACGGCCAATTTCTTCACCAAATGCAACGGCGCTGAACAAGAGCAGCAACAACAGCCCAAACATGAAACCAACGTCCAGGTTCGTCCACAGTACGAACAGCAAGGGCAACCAGAACAGCGGACGCGCGTTTCCCATTCTGCGTGCGTCGAAGAGCAGATTCAATTCGATTGCGAACAGGACAATCGAGCAGACCACCGGCCCAGGCGGCAAGTTGGGCATGGCATATTGCGCGGCCGCAGCCAGGAAGACAGCGAGCCAGAAGTTCAAACGCGAACCGCGAGCCAGCACAAATGTCACCACCGCGATCGCGACCTTGAACATCATCAACAACACCGGCAGAGCGCGCAGGCCCATCAGTTTGAATGCGGAGGCGAGCAGCACATCGAATAGCCAGCTCGAGTCGATCCAAGGTAAGTTCGAATATTGGGAGAACAACCCGTAGTGCGGCACCGCATGGTTCTGCAGGATCCAGTTACCGGTGCTGAGGTGCCACCACACATCTGGATCGGCCAGCGCAGAAAGATGCGCGGCTTCGTACCACGCCGCCATCGTGAACAGCAGCAGCAGCGCTGCCACCTGCACCGGTACGCCACGGCTCAGTCTGCGGAAGACGTTGGGGACAGCCACTTCGCGCACCGCGGAATTCGTGGACATAGCTGTTCTGTTACTGATGGAAGCCGGCCGCCAAGCTCAATGTCTCTTCGGAGGAGTAGCAGTCGTGTTCGCCCCCTTGGCCTTCTGAGTGCTTTGAGTGACGGAGCCGTCGGCGTTGTGTGCGGCCATGTGGCACACCAGAACGCAAGTGTTCGTAGCCCTCGTATACGAAACCGGGATGCTGCCGTTCGGGGCAACCACATTGATGTCGAAGTTTACCAGCCGCTCTCCGGAGATGGTCCCGCTGCGCGCGCCCATGCCGTGGGCGGTGTGGCAAACCGAGCAAGTGAAACCGGTATTGATGTGGAAGCCGTGCTGGTTCCAGCTTGCATTCGAGACAACGTTGCTAAGATTGTGGCACTTGCCACACATCGCATACGGGCCCTTGATGCTGAGGTCGGGATCGGGATACAGATTGGTAATCAACTGCCCCGGCGCGGGCGCCTGGCTGAACTCGTAATCTCTTTCAAGGATGTGCTTAAACGTCGATCCGTGCGGACCGCTGGGACCGGTTCCGCCAAATTCCCGGTTGTCGTCACTGTTGTGGCAATCGGTGCAGAAAATCTGGTTGTTCATAGGCCGCCCGTGCGTGGTGCCGCCGCTCAAATCCAACATCGTGCTCAGCAAACTGGGTTGCGGTAGCTGACTGCTGCGGGTGTGAGTGACGGGATGGCTCGAGGTAGCCGTAGCAGCGAACTGCGGAATGATGTTCAGCGGATCGCCCGCTGAAACTGCCCGCACCGGGAGATATCCGTAGATGGGATTGGCAACTTTTCCGGCGCTGGTACCGTGGCAGCGCAGACAATTCTCATATTGATTGACGGAAGGATCGACGATGGTGATGCCGTCAGTCGCACTGATGCCAGCCACTCCGTTCTGCGAAATGCGGATGGCCGGAGGCGGCGGGAATAAAGTTACCTGGTCGGACGAATGGCCGTTGTGGCAGTCGGCACAGGTGGAATGGCGGTTGTTGTTCAACAGAACGGTTTCGGCAGCGTCGTGCGAATTGTTCCCTGAAGGAAACGGGTGCCCTATCTTGGCGAACTCGGCGTAGACATTGGTTATGACAGGATTGAGATTTGAACTGCCATTGTGGCACGCAATGCAATCCTGCTCGTTCGGCTGGCGCAACAGGCGCATCGGCCCTTGCGCGTTGTGGGGCTCATGGCAGGAGAGACACGCGTTGGCGGCGACCGTGCCATAGCTGCCGAGGTTCGACTGCACCGACACTTTGTTGGTTGCCAGGGCGTGAGCGCTGGTCGCCCAGCCTGCCAGAGGGTTAACTTGTCCCGACATTGTCCGCGTCGGATCATGGCAGGCAAGACACATTTGCGCATTCGAACTGTCCTTGACCAGGAAGTTCAGTGACAGCTTATCGATGGCCTGAACATGAGGGTTATGACAGGAAGTGCATTCAATGTTCCCGTCGATCAGCCTGATCTTTCCTGTCGGATCGCCGGTTTTACCTTGCGACACCAGGGTCGCAATGATGTCGATGGCATCCTTGATGGGCAACTGCAGGCTGAACGGGTGCGACGACTGCAGGTTTGTCCCGAACACATCCTGGCTGTTCATGGACCCCATCATGGTGACCTGTCCGGAGACAATCTCGTTTCCAACGGCGACCGTTCCGTCGTGACAGCTCAAGCACAGATTGCTGTCAGAACCCAGAATTGGCTGCTGGCCTTTTTGGTGATACGTAGTGCTGTTGTAGAGCTGGTAAGTCGCTTTGGTTTGCGTCTGGTTCCAGAGCGCCTTGCCCGTCGCCAGGCCAGAGTGCGGAGCGTGGCAGTAGGAGCATGATCCCGGACGCGCGCCGGTGATCGGCGACTTACTGCCGGGCGAGAGGTCGTGCGTGCCGATCACATCGCCGGTGATCTGCCCCTGCAGAAGGCTCGCGGGCAGCATCAGCAAGGAGTAGGCAAGTGCGAGCTTAAACTTCACTGCGCGCCTCCCTTGGCCTGCTTCCCCAGTCCGTAGAAGTGGAATACCTGCACCCGGCGATTGAAGGAATCCACCACATAAATGCGGTCGTTGTGGTCGATGAACAATCCGGTGGGCAACTGGAATTCGCCCAGTGCCGTGCCGCGATTGCCGAAGGTGTACAGCAGCTGCCCCTGGCGGTCAAAAGCCTGCACCACGCCCCACAATCCGTCGACGACGTAGAGATCGCCTTCGGAGTCAAAACCTATCCCCTTGGGTCGGAACATGGTTCCCGACTCGTCGCCCAGCTTTCCGACGGTGTACAGAAGTTGTCCGGAGGTGTCCAGAACCTGGACACGGAAATTCATCGCGTCCACCACCGCCAGCTTCTGCCCGTCCAGCCGCAGCTCGGTGGGGAAGTTGAACTGGCCGGCAGCTTCGCCGTTGCTTCCAATGGTCTGCACCACATTGCCCCGCATATCGGTTACGAAGATCTTGTTGCGCAGGGTGTCGGTGATGTAAATCCGCTGGGCCGCGGAATCCACTGCTATCCCGGTGGGACGCTTGAAGAAACCTTCGCCGCCTTTCAGGCTGCCGATCGCGCGCTGGAATTTCCCGTCGGAGTTGAAGACGAACACCTTGCCCGACTCCGAATCGGTGACGTAGATATTGTCCTGGGCGTCCACGGCGACGCATTGCGGCGTCAGCATGGGGTCTTTTCCTTTGTCGACGCGCGACAGGAACTTGTACTTCTGCTGCTCAAAGTCGAAGATGTGTACCCCGAAGGCGCCCGGGTCGGTCACAATGATGCGTCCGCGGGAATCGACGGCGACGCTGTAAGGACGGACCAGGCTGCGGAATTCCGGCTCACCGGCAACGAAGTCGAGCACACGGTTCCAGAAGCCGCGCTTGGGCTTGACCTCGCGCTGCGAGTTGAAGCTGCGCTCGAAGCTGAGCTTGCGGCCGCCTTCCAGCAACATATCCGGAGGCGTGGGCGCGATAGGCTTCTCTTTGGGCTTGGACGCCCAAAGCGGCGTCAGCAGCAGGAGAACGGCACAGGCGACGTGAGATAGGAAGTTGGTTCTCGTGCGCGCTCCCGCTAGAAGAAATTGAACCACCTGGACACCCCGATATAAAACGACGATACGTTCGACGGCACAATACCGGATACGCTGAAACCCTGCGAAAGCTGGGCGTATCCTCCCGTTAAGTACATCTTACGGAACTGGTATTGCAACAGTACACTTCTCGACTCAAACTGGTTCGCCGATGCGATTCCCGCGGTTGAGGTGTTGCTGGATGACTTGGCGTAACTCCCCGCAATCGTGAACCTGCGCACCGGCATACTGGATAGCGAGACACCGTAGCCCGTGCCCCCATAAAGCGTAATCAGGCTCTGCGGCAGAATCGGCGACAGATTCACCGGCAGTATTCCGTTTCCCGTAATCAGGCCGACGCCATCTGACTTGGTGTAGTTGCCGGTAAGGTTGATCCACTTTCCATAACCAAAGCTGCTGGTATAGCTCTGGCTGCTGCTGTTCGTGCCGGGCTCATTGGTCAGGCCACTATGGGAGAGGCTTGCTCCAGCGTTGAAATTCAAGTTTCCCCAGCGTCGCCTCACATTACCCGAGTAGCTATAGTAGGAAGTCATGTAGGTAATCAGCAGGGTGGAGACATTCTGGGCATAACTGAAGGATCCGTTGGTAATCCACTGGCCGAATCTGCGGCCATAGTTGGCGTTGGCCGAGAAGCCAAGCCCGTTCTGATTGCTGTTGTCGATCACGCTGTCAATGACGCTGAACGCGCTATTCATTGTGCCGCCGAACAGCCCGCGAGCGTAGGTGACACCCGCGCTATAGGAGGTTGCTCCAAAATCCTCTCCCAGATAAGCCTGATCGCGCCGATCAACCGAACCCTGGAGCCACAAGTTTGCCGCCAGCGAATAGCTGGCAGCGCCGTTCAAGTCCCAGGCGTGGGAGGAATCCAAGCTGTTGGTCGGCAGGATGCTACCAGCTACTGCTACTGCTACTGCTACTGCCACTGCTGCTGGTGCTGCCGGACGTGAGCAGCGACCCATAGAGAACTCCGGCGAGATTATCGGTGTAACTGCCCGTTGCTGAAACCCGCAGCTTATTAGTAGGCTGCATGGAAGCTGAAGCGACCTCGGTGTCAAAGTTCCCCTGGTATGTGTAGCCAAGGTAATCCGTGTCAATGTCCGACCGGTAAAAGCTGGTGGAAAAAGTTCCATTCCAGGGAAGCTTATGCGAAACGTTAAGACCGAAACCGCTGTTATCCGTAGTGATCGTTCCCGTCTGCTCGCCCTCGAAGATCTGCGGGATAAGTGAGTTCGAAGCTCCGTTGTTGTACGAGCCTCCCATGTTGAATCCTGCGATGGAGTAGTTTGAGCTAAGAGTCAACGAGTGAAAATCTGAATTGCCATTGTCGGTGGCCCCATACACCGAATAGTCATTACTGCCCCTCTGAAAGCTTGCCGTAAGAGTAGGCAGGCCGGGAAGAAACTCGCTCCAGGAAATCCCAAAGGTGTCGCTGTTGCCGTAGGTGGTGTAGTTAGGTAGCCCGGGAACGGCAAATTGTCCTTCGCTGTTATAGGCCGCTGCATAGCTGATCTGTCCTGGGAAATGGCTGCCGCTGAAGATGGCGCTCGACAAATTGACGCCGCTGGCGTCGGAGATGGATTGGTAGTCGGAGTTTGCCCGCGATTGGCCATAATAAGGTGAGAGATTGTAGGAGACAAAATTGGGATTGTAGTAGTACCCGGCGGCGGTGGCACTGCCGTTCAAATTCAAGCCGTGGGATGAGTCGATTTGATTTCCGTAATCCGCGCTGTAGCCCGCGCCAACCACTCCGCTCAGATTGGTACTCGATTCGCCGAGCTGGAGCTGGGCAATCGCCGGAAGTGCCCACAGAAGGACTCCGGCTAGCCCGCATAACGCAATTTGGAAGGCTCGGCGCACGGCATACACCTCGTCCTTACAGGACCTCGACCTTGGCGCCCTGGTGCAGTTGCTTGTCGAAGCTGGCTCGAACGTCGTTGGTCTTCTTCTGTTGCAGCTCCTTCTGCAATGAGTCTTTGACCTGGGCGAAGGTCATTCTGCCGGCGGGTACGTGCTTCACCAGACGCAGAATGGTATAGGCCTGCTCAACCTGGATGACGTCGCTGATCTGCCCGGGCTGCAGCTTCAAAAGCGCTTGCACCACATAGGGGGGCAGCTTCGCACGATCGACCGGCTTGTGATAGCCCATCATCACGCGGTAATCGTCTTCCGAAATCTTTTCCGCCAGCATGCCGAAGTCTTCATCATTCTTGGTGGCTTTCGCCTGACGAAGTGCGTCATCGGCCCGTTTGCGGCCTTCCTGCAACTGGGCCGGAGTAGCGTTGGCCGGAGGCAGGATGGTAATCGTCTGGAAAGAGAAAGCTTCGGGATAATCAAATCGGGTCAGGTTCTGCTCGTAATAGGCCTTCAGCTCGGCAGGGCTCACGCTCGATTTCTTATCCACCTCGGCCTTCAGCAATTGATCAATCAGCAGCGAGCGCCTGATCTTTTCGCGCAACAACTGTTGCGAGCCTTGAAACTCCGTGTTGAGAAACTGCTGGTACTCCTGGGGAGTGGCGAACTGCTTGCGAAAATCCGCTTCTGCGCTGTTCAAACGCTCAGGCGGGATTGTCATCTTCCGCCGCAGCGCCTCCTGGTACACCAGTTCCTCGAAAACGATCATCTTCATTGCCCCGGTGCGGATCCCCGGCGCCAACTCCGGAGGAATGTTGCCGTTATGCTGCTGCGCATAGGGAAACATGGCGAACATTTCCCTTTGCAAGTCGCGATCTGTAAGCACCGTCCCATTCACTCGCACTACCGGTTTGCCGGTCGGCTGGCTGGCCTTTTTTTGCGGAGCGGGGAACTGCGTGGGGGCGTGGGAGGCAACCTGAGCGGATGCTACGGAGATTGTGAGCAGAACTACAGCGATTGCGTTCCGGGACTTCATGACTTGCTCCTCACCCCTGAGGTTAAAGATTGAGGGGAGGGAGTTCCTCCCCTCGGTTAAAGCCGACAGACTAGAAGGTCGTCGGGATGGTGTAGCTGCCGTTCGACTCGTTGGCCTCGCCACCATGGCACTGGCGGCAGAATTGCGCCGTCTGGTTGGAGCCGGCCGTTCCGCTGGCCGGGTTGTAAGGCGCGCGGATGAAGAACATCGTCGCGTAGTTGCCGGTCGGCAAACCTGACTTCGGTCCGTTGGTTACGCTCACCACGTTCATCAAGTGCTGGTTATGGCAGGAGGTGCACATAACGGTGGCGTTGTTGTTCCAGGCGCTGAGGCTAACGAAGAAACCGTAGTTCTTCACGAACTGCGAAGAATTCGCGCCGTTCATGGTGATGACGCCGTTGGTTTCAGTGCAATCCCAGTTGTACTGTCCGCCGCAGGTGACATAAGCGTTCACGCCCACCGGGTGGTCGTTGAGGTAGTCGCCGGCGCCGTTGCCGTCTTGGCCGAGCAGGGTCGGAATCTTGTTGTAGGTTCCGTAGGTCGGCGGCAGGGTCTCATAGACCTGGTTCTTCATCATGGCGCCCTGGGCCCAGTTGCCGTCGTGGCAGCTGAGGCAGGTCAGCAGGTCGTTAACATCAGGCGTCCCAGCGGACATGCTGGCGGGCAAGGTCTCGACGTAGCCGGTGGTTCCGTTTGTGCTACCAGTCTGGATGGTCTTGCCGAACAGGTTACCTACGTCCTGGCCCCACAAAATGCTGTTGCCGGCAGTGGTATCGCCGGACTTGTTAGCGCCGTTGCCCCATGCGCCGCTGTGCGGGGCGTGGCAGGCCGCGCAACCGCGACCGTAATTTAAGTGAGCTCCCAGAACGTCCGACGTCGGCGCCTGGATCTGTGCCACGGCGAATGCGCCGACGGCCAGAATCATAAGCGTGATTAACATTACTTTCTTCATGAGATCGATCTCCTAATTAGGACTTAGAACTCTGGAAGCCAGGCCCCGTTGGCATCCGCTGGTGTAAGTGCAACTCCCTGGCCGAAATCGGAGGCCTGAATCGGGGTGCTGGCGTCATTGCCAAGCTATTGAAATCAGGAGTGTTGGCGGCTGCTTCCCAAGTTGACATCGGGTTGTGATGGGGGTCACATGTGGGTGAAATCAGCCAAAATGAGCGGCAATTCAGTGAAATGCCCCAGTGGCCCCTAAGTGGATGGTGAGCAGCGAGTTGCGAATAAACGGAAGGTCTCGGGGAAAGAGTGAGCGGGGCGGGCTCGGCGGACATTTTCAATGAAAGGGCGTAGCCCAGCCGCGCCGATCGACATTATCTTGACGAAGGGCCTAGGAGACGGCGCCGCGAGCGGGTAAGGAGTATCGGGGTGGAAAAGGCCGCTCGGAAATCGATCGAACCAGCCGCGCAGCGGCGGGATGAAGTTAGCCCGGCGCGTGAGCGCCGGGTGGCGTGGGAAACGGATGTGAGCCGCGCAGCGGCGGCACCGGTTGCGACACAGCCTCATTAGCCACTGGGCAGGCTCAAATTTCAGCGGAACCTGTAAAAATTCGTGGCTTGTCGTTCCGAGCAGCCTTCAGTGTCGGAGTGAGAACCGTGTCGCCGCTGCGCGGCTGGTTTGGTCGGCTCTCGGTGGTTCCAGCCAGCGCGATCACTAGAGTTTGTGGCGGAATAGATCGCCGCCACGCGCGGCGAAATTCCCTGCCAGACCAGCAAAAGCCCCCACTCTTCAGAATTTTCCGCCTTACTTCTTCGCGTCGGCCGTCGCCGGAGCTGGAGCCGCAGGTGTGGGCTGGGTGCTGGTTGAAGCCGCAGCCGCTGTCTTCCCGGTACCGGCAGCTTTTTCCTTCTTCAACTGCTCAGCCTCAGCGTCGGTGATATAGCGGTATTGCTGCACGCGGCCAGGATACTGCTCAGACGTAAAAACCCGATTATTCTTGTCGATGGCGACGCCCACCAGCGACTCAAACTGGCCCGGATAATGGCCGTACCCGCCTATGTAGGTCAGCAATTGCCCCTCGCGGTTGAATACCTGCAAACGGTTCTGGACCGTGTCCGCGACCCAGATGTGTCCGTCGCCATCCACCGCAATGCCCTTGGGCCGCGCAAAATAGCCCGGGCCATCGCCGTTCTTGCCGAAGGTGCTGATGAATTTACCGTCGGCGTCGAAGATCTCAACCCGGTCGTTCATGGTATCCGTGACGTAAACGTTGCCGTCCTTGTCCACGGCTACATTTGAGGGTCCGCCAAAATCCCCGGGCGTGGTGAGGTAGTGGTTCTTGCAGCAAGTCCCGATGCGGCGGAGTTCCTTCAGGCTGTCCGCGTCATAGACCACGACCTGGTCGGCCTGGGTATCGACCACGTAAAGCAAGCGGTTCTCGGTATCAATGGCCAGCCCGACCGGATCGATCAGCTTCTCGTTGATCTGGTTTACCACTTCGTGCTTGGCGTTGAAGACCAGGACGCGGTGCATCTTGCCGTCGGAGACGAATACGCGGTCGTCATCGTCGATAGCCACGCCATTGACCAATCCAAAGTGTGCCTGTTGGCCATTGGCGATCAGCTCCACGTCGCGAGTTTCAGTGTTGAAGATGAAGACCGCTCCTACCCGTTGATCGGCCACATAGAGGCGCCCTTTGGAGTCGACGGCCATCCCATAGGGTCCCAGCAGCTGGAAGGGGAAATCCTTGGGGTTGAATTTTTCCTGCTGCGACTGGGTGCCGGCCAGCCGGTCCATCCAGCTCTGCTTGGGCTTTGCCTTGGTCGCAGCGGGGGTGCGGTCAATCTTCATGCCTGCGAAGTAGGTGGTGTAACGTACTCGCGGAATGGAAGGCGGCTGCGGCCACACCAGTTTGGAAATGTCGATCTTGGAAAGGTCCACGATTTCTGTTGGCTGGTCCGTGGCGGCAGGTTCGGTCGTCTTCTTCTTGTTGCCGGCGTAACTTGAGGCCGGCAAAGCCAGCCCGATGGCGAGAAGAACGGCCAGCACCACGGTAATCTTGTTGCCAAGCGAATGTGCGCGAAAGGCTGACATAGTTACTTACTCCCTGTTGCCGGCATCTGCCGCATGTCGATGCGGTTCTTGTGGCAGGTGTCGCAAAACGCCATATTGTTGGCCTGATCTTTCACCAGCAGATCGGGCTGCGCCGAAGAATGCGGCTGGTGGCAGGTCAGGCAGCTCATCGGAGTCTTGACCTTGGTTATGTTGGTTGGATCCATCACGTCAGAGACCGGATGACCCTCCACCGGATGACCCAGGCCATATCGGATCGGAAGGATCACGACCCTGTTCTTTACGTAGTAGTCGTCGGGCAGCTTCACCGTGCCATTGAAGATGGTGATCAAGTGCTCGGATTCCAGTCGTTGCGGCTTCGAGTCCGGACCATGACATTCCATGCACAGCGCATTGCCCTTGGCGCGCAGCAGGTGCTCGTTGTCGCCGCCGTGCGGCTCATGGCAGATGGCGCAGCTTTGCCCGAATGCCGGCTGATGCAGGTGCGCCTTCTTGAATTGATCAGCCTGCTCGCTGTGGCACGCCAGGCAGGCATTCACTGGATCAGGCTGGATGAAGCCCGGCGTCTTGCCGGCGTGCGGGTTATGGCAGGCGACGCAATCTCCCTGCGCCCCGGGATGCTGCACCTTCGCCTTCTCGATCTTCTCCGCCTGTTCGGCGTGACAAGTGACGCAGAGCGCCTTGGAATCGGATTGCGTCAGGACGACTTTGCCGTCCTTCGCCGGCTGGTGGCAGGTGTCGCACGAGCCACTGGCGAATGGCACATGGGTGAACTTTTGCATCAGCTTCGGCTGGTCCGACTGGTGCGGATCGTGACACTGAATGCAATTGGCAGTGGCGAATGGCTGTCCCTGGTGCGCCTTGATCAGGCTGGCGTCTTTCACATCGTGGCAGTCGATGCAGAGCGCCGGAGTGCTTTTGGTGAGGTGGTACGCGAACTCAATCTTGTCCGGCTCGCCCGTCTTGTGGATGGTGTGGCAGGTGTCGCAACCCATGTCCAATGCCGCATGCCGGCTGCCTTTTTCCGGAACGTTGAGCCCCTGCGTGTGGCAGGTGAGGCAAAGGTTTTGGCCCTTATCGCCGGAGGTCGGCAGCAGCAACTGGAACTTGTTGTCGGATTGATGCGGGTCGTGGCACTTAAGGCAATCGCGAACTCCTGGAGGATGGACCTTGCCTTTGAGATCGGCGGCATTCTTGTCGGCGTGGCAGGTAATGCACAGCGCTTGCGGCGTGGTAGTAATCAGCTTTACGCGAGTGACGTCCTTGTTGACGCGGATCTCATGGCAACTGGTGCACCCCATGGCGATGGCGGAGTGGACATTCTTCCCTTTCGCCTTGTCTTCATGGCACTCGATGCACTTCTCTGAGGGAGTGTTCTTGTCGAGCGGAACCGGATGGGTGGCCGCGCCGAGCCAAGGTGCGCTGGCGAGCAGAACCAGACCCAGAATCAACCGTACTACCTTCACAGCAATCTCCCACCCCAACCGAGCTGTAATGAGCACGTCGCGTACCGTGGCCTGGCGCGTCGTAGCAGATCATGCAAGTTAATGATTTGGAATCGTTTAGAAGACTGCCAGGAGCTGATTTCCCGCGACCGCGCGCGCTCCGGAAATGGGTTTTCCCCCGCATTCAGCGGTGAAATCCCCCACTAACTGGCCCTGGCTGGCCCAGAGATTTCCTGATTTAGCGCCGTCTATCGCAATGCGGCAGCCAGCTCTCCCTTGGCAATAATCGCCGCGACCTTGGCAAAGTCAGCGGTCAGGACTCGGTCTTCCGTGACAGGAGGCGAAACGGCTCGAATGGCGGCCTGCGCTATCTGGGCGCGCTTGCTGGTCTCCAAAGGAGCGCGGAAATTGAGCGCCTGGGCAGCCGCCAGCGCCTCGATGGCCAGCACATTCCGCGTATTGGTCACTACGCGCAGCAGCTTGTTGGCCGACGTCATTCCCATGGAAACGAAATCTTCCTTATTGCCTGAGGTGGTGATGGAATCGACGGATGCAGGATGCGAGAGCACTTTGTTCTCACTCACCAACGCCGCCGCTGTGACCTGCGGCATCATGAAGCCGGAGTTGAGGCCGGCGCCCGGCGCCAGAAATGCCGGCAGACCTTCATTGAGTGCAGGGTTTACAAGGCGCTCCAGCCGCCGCTCGGAGATGCCGGCCAGGGCGCTGAGCGCGATCGCCATGAAATCGAGCGCGAACGCCAGCGGCTCGCCGTGGAAGTTGCCTCCGGAAAGCACAACCCCGGGCGCGGTTGCGCCGCCAATCGAGCGTTTCGGCGCGCCCACTTTCTTTTCCTCGAGAAAGACCAGCGGGTTGTCCACCGCCGAGTTCATCTCCACTTCGAACACCTGGCGGCAGTGCGCCAGCGTGTCCCGAACAGCGCCGTGGACCTGCGGCATGCAACGCAGTGAGTAAGCGTCCTGTACCTTTTGGCAATGGAGGTGCGATTCGCGGATAAGGCTGCCTTCCAGCATACGGCGAACGTTCTGCGCTACCTGCAATTGCCCGGAATGCGGCCGCGCCTTCTGAATGCGCTCATCGAACGCCACATCGGTGCCCTTCAGCGCGTCGAGCGTGAGCGATCCGATGACGTCGGCGGTGTCAGCCAGAATTTCCGTCTGCAGGATGGCGAGAAGTCCGATCGCCAACATGCCTTGCGTGCCGTTGATCAGGGAGATCGCTTCTTTGGCCTCAAGCAATAACGGCTTGATGTCGGCTCGTTTCAGGGCTTCGGCGGCAGACGTGCGCTTGCCCTCGCTCACCACCTCGCCTTCGCCGATCATGGCCAGAGCCAGATGGGCCAAAGGAGCCAGATCGCCGCTGGCGCCCACGCTGCCTTGCGATGGAATCACCGAATGCACGCCACGATTCAACATCTCGCAAAGCGTGTCGATGACTAGCGGCCGCACTCCAGAGAAGCCTTTGGCCAGGGAGTTGGCGCGCAACAACATCATGGCGCGGACAACGTCCTCCGCCAGCGGATCGCCGACTCCCACGCTGTGGGAGCGCACCAGATTTACCTGCAACCTGCGAACGTCGTTCGGGGGAATGCGCAGATCGGCCAGGTGTCCTACGCCGGTGTTCACCGCGTAAGCCACGCCCTCGTTGGCGAGTAAGTCTTCGACCACCGCGCGCGAGCGCTCCACGGCCAGCCGTGCCTGAGGTTGCAGCAGAATGGGACGGCGCTCATAAACCACCTGACGCACGTCTTCAAGCGTTAAATCGTTGCCGCTGATATGAAGCGCCTGCATGGTCTTTTCAGTTTGCCACAACCAGGCCCATCGCGATGGAATTTGTCGCCTCGCGGAGATGTCTCCGCTGACATCTTTGCGTCACGCTTGAATGCCGTGGCGCGCGAACAAGTTCGATATTCCCACAATCAAGTCCCATAAAGCGGGACGGCGACAGAACTGTCTGTAATGCCCACGCTCGCCAGGCTGCATCGGCAACGATGCTCCCGTCCCGCTTGTGCGGGACGACTCAGCATAGCCCAGCACGCAGCGGGGCCCCCGGTTCGCCGCTTTGCGGCGAACTGCGGAGGCGGAGTGCTGGGTAGGCTCTATCTTCAAACCCGAGCCCCTTCAGGGGCGGCATAAGTAGAATCCAACGGAGCCCGCGGCAGGTCTCAAACGGTTTTCCCTGCCGCTTGCAGAAAAGGCACGAAATATTTCGCCGGCAAGGGGATGCGCTTGAACTCCCGATCCACCACCAAATGCACCGTCTCGCCTTCGGCCAGCAAGGTTTCGCCGGTTGCACGCACAATCTCGTAGCCAAAATGCAGCAGCGAATCGCGAACGTTCAGCAACCGGGTGCGCACGCCGATCAGATCGTCGTAAAGCGCGGGAGCCTTGAACCGGCAGCGTGCCTCCACCACCGCGACATGAACTCCATCCTGCTCTTCCATCTCGCGATAGGTGAATCCCAGTTGCCGGAACATTTCCACCCGGCCAACTTCAAACCAGATAATGTAGTTCGAGTGATAGACGACGCCCATCTGGTCAGTCTCGGCATAGCGGACGCGAAGGCTGGTCTCGTAAACCTGGGCACGAGAAACCGGTCGCGCCAGCCTGTCTTCACTCGTCAAGCGATTCTTCAAGCGCGATCCTCACCAACGAAAAACAGCGGGCGCAGCAACCTGTTCCGCGCCCGCCGTAGAACTTCTGCGTGAGGAAGCGAGCTCACTTGCTCGCCGGCGCAGGTGTTTTGGCTGGAGCAGCTGCGCCCGGAGCTGAAGCGCTGGGAGCGGCTGCCGGCGCGGGGGCCCCATTCTTCACAAACTGTCCCCGCTTAGGTTCACCGGACGCAACCGGCTTGCCATTGGCAATGTAGTTCACAAACTGGGCCGGCAACGGCACGCCCGCGCTCCTCTGCAATCGATAATGCACACGTGGAACCAGGCCCATGCCGCTATTGCCGCACTCGGCAATCACATCGCCCTGCTTCACCTTATCGTCCAGTTTCACTTTGAGGCTGTTTTGCTTCAGGTGATTGAACACCGAGGCCTCGCCGTTGCCATGCGCGATGATGACGACGTTTCCATCCGGCGGATCACCGAGGGGTTTGCCCGGCGGGTAGTCGTCGAAAGTCCCTATCGCCTTGACAACGGTGCCATCGGCGGGAGCCAGGATGGGTTGACCGAAGCAATAGTAATCCTCAAGTTTGCCCTGGCCGGAGAACAGTCGTCCGTCTTTCGTGAGCACGAAATCCACGGCGTAACGCAAGTCGTCCGAGCCCGCGTAGACACTCTCGAAACTATCGCGCCCTCCCTGATACACCAACCACTCGCCGCGGAAGGGTAAGATCAGCTTGGCTGTATCCTCGTAGCCGGCGTAGCGACCCTCCGCAATCTCGTACATCACCTTCGGCATCGGGAAAATATCGATCTCGCCACGCTGGTTGAAGGTGACTACGGATATGACGGGGAGCCTGATTTTAGAGAACAAGGATAGCCGCGCGTACACCGTATCCAGACCGAACATATACGGAACCAGGTTTTCCCCGAGCAGCTGCGTCTCGGTGCCCATACTCTCGCGCAGCTTCTTGTTGATCTCAGAGAATTTTTCTTCTTTGCCGGACGCTTTTCTTAGCGGCTCGGAAAGCGCGGCCCACATCTGGCCCGTCTGCACGTTGTTGAACATTTCAAAAAGCTGACGTCCACGCTCCAGGGCGGCGTGGCTCATCACCGGGTAGGGCCCGCTTATCTCTGGCGCAGCCGGTGCCGCGGGCTTCTTTTGCGGTACTGGTTGCTGTTGCTCCTCCTGTGTCGCGGCAGGCAGCTTTTGCTGCGCCGGCGCGGCGGATGTTTGTTGCGAGCCAGCCAGCGCGGGTAACAGCAATACTCCAGCTAATACCGCAACCATGGAATGCAAACGAAATCGCATCATTTTCTCCCTGTGTTCGCCGCGGTTTGCTTCTTTTACAGAGCCTCCCGCGTTTCGTGATATATCCCTTACCCAAGCCGGGCATCTTCCTCGGCAGCCGCAGCTTTTGCTGTTGGCCAATCAACCTTCAGGCAAATTTCTAGCAAAATGCTCGAAGAGAGGAATTGTAACAAGAGATGGGGGGCTTCTGCAGGTCTGAAGCCATGTGAATTGATCCGCCTCGCCCGATTTGGTTTCTCCGCAGCTCAGTTCCCGGAACGGGGCTGCACCCGCAAAAGCTCTATCGCCCTGTCCAGCGCGGGTTTCGCTTCTCCAGAAACGAACTCAGGCCTTCGCGAAAATCCTCGGTCAGGCGGATTCGCGCGTTCTCTTCCACCGCAGCCTCCAGCTCGCGGTCGAGCTCTTTGGCGGAGTAATGCTTCAGTAGCCGCTTGGTAGTCATCAGCGACGTGGGACAGTTCTGGAGCAGAGTGGCTGCGAGCTCGTGGGCTCGTTCCAGAAGCTTGTCCGCCGCCACAACCTCATTGGCCAGTCCCAGACGATAAGCCTCGTCGGGGCTAATGATGCGTCCCGTCAGCAGCAGGTCGCGCGCCTGCTTCTCTCCGACCTGGCGCAGTAGAAACGCCGAGACGATCGCCGGGATGAAGCCGATGCGGACCTCGGTGTAGCCGAACTTCGCTGCCGTGGACGCTAGGGTAAAGTCGCACAGTGTCGCCAGGCCGCAGCCGCCGGCAATAGCGGGACCGTTGACCGCAGCGATGGTCACTATGGGGAAGTCATATAACGTGCGGAACAGCGTCCGCATCAGCCGCGCCTGCCTGATCGCATCGTCCTGGCTCTCTTCCGGCGTCAGGCCGGCCATCGCGCGCAGGTCGTCCAGGTCCATGCCGGAACAGAAGGCCTTACCCGCACCGGTGAGAACGATTACCCGCGCGTGCGATCGTTCGACCGCGCCCAGCGCGTGCAACAATTCGTCAACCAGTTGGAAGCTGATCGCGTTGCGCTTGTCGGGCCGGTTCAGCGTGATCGTCGCCAGCGGCCCGTCATAAGCAAGGGTGAGCGTGGAATAAGAATGTTGTTCTTTAGACATAGAACCTGTCATCTTGCGCTAAAGCCTATCTCATAAATTGCTTTGTAACAGGGCATGACTTCAGTCGTGCCAAAAAATTCAGACAAGAGCTCGGGCTCTTGCGGCACGACTGAACAGGCTGCTGAAATAGTCTGCCATCGAAGGCTTCGTGCCAGGGCACGACCTCGGTCGTGCCGATAAGCCCTTTATTTTTGTCTTCCCGAGGAGGCCTTTAGAGACTGTGTCACGACCGGAAATCATAATTCGCGGTGGAACAAACACTAAGAAATCCGGCTCATTCAGCCGCGAAGCGGCGGCATTTGTGTTAGGCGTGGGCGTAAGCCCGCGCTCCAAGTGGGACAACAAGTGAGCCGCGGAGCGGCGACACCAGGTCGTGACACAGTCTCTTTAGGCCGACGAGGGATCTGCTTCTGACTTTTTCAGCGGCCTGTGAAGTCGTGCCCTGTTACAAAGCTGCCCGATTCGTGAAACTGACAACTGACAACTGACAACTGGCTACTGACAACTGGCTTCTCACATCTTCGGCCCGCTGAATCTATCGCCAATCTCGCGTGCCAGACGCAACGGCTCCGTGATCGGCTTCTTGATTGGCAAATCCGCGCCGCGGCTGCGCAAAGCCTCCAGTAAAGTCTCCGTCGGGATGTTGCCCACCAGCACATCCTGCGCAAAGGGACATCCGCCCAGCCCGCCGATGGCCGAGTCAAATCGACGGCATCCCGCATCGTAGGCTGCCAGAACTTTCGCGGCCGCATCATCGGGCCGGCTATGCAGATGCACGCCGATCTCGACACCGTCGAACCGCTCCAGCACCGGGCCCAGCACTTCGGCAATCTGCTGTGGAGTCGCGAGTCCCACCGTGTCGGCCAGCGAAATCGCCTGCGGATACATGTCGGCGAGCAGAGCGACGCCCTCGATCAACTCCTCCACATTCCACAAATCGCCATAGGGATTGCCAAACGCCATGGAGATATACACCACCGTGTCGAGACCAGCCTCGTCTGCCTTCTGCTTCACTTTTTCCAGGATCTCCAGGTTTTCTTCCAGCGTCTGGTTTTGATTGTTCTTCAGGAACGTCGCCGACAACGAATATGGAAAGCCCACAGTCCTCACCGCGTCGGTCGCGATGGCCCGCTCGGCACCGCGTTCGTTGACCACGATGCCGATGATCTCGACATCGTCCGGCGGATCGAGTTCGCTCAGAACATCTTCGGAGTCGGCCATTTGCGGCACGGCTTTGGGCGAGACAAAGGACACCGCATCGATGTGCTTGAATCCCGCCGCAATGAGGGCCTTCAGGTACTCGACCTTGATGGCAGTCGGGATTTGCCCTGGCAAGCCTTGCCAGGCATCGCGCGGACATTCGATAAGTTTGATGGAAGAAGTCATTAGCAATTAGCAACTAGCAATTAACCCTTAGCTTTCAGCCGGGTGCCGTAAGCAATTACGATCTGTCATCCTGAGCGTAGGCGACCGCTTCGGTCGCCGGAGTCGAAGGACCCCTATTGACGCCTAACGCGTTTTTCTGTCATCCCCGAGCGCGGACTTCTGTCCGAGCCGAGCGACCTGCATTGAGCCCGCAGGGCGACATTTGTTTTAGCCGTGGGCGTAAGCCCGCGGTAACGATTCATGCAAAACTGAGCCGCGGGGCGGCGCCACGGGCCTGCGGCGCGCAGCCTCGAGATGCCGAATCGTGATCTCCGTTCAGGTACTCCAGATATACATCGGCCATTGTTTCGCCGCTCCGCGGCTCCCTTGAACTTTGCTCGCCGTTTTCCGCGGGCTCACGCCCACGGCTAAAGCAAATGCCGCGCTTCGGGCTAACCGCAGATCCCTCGACTCCGCTTCGCTGCGCTCGGGATGACAAATCCTTGGCTGACACCTGATAGCCAGCGCGCTTCGCGGCTGCTGGCTCAACTGACAACTGACAACTGACAGCCGGCAACTGACAACTAGGGCGCGCTCCGCACGCCTACGTCTGCAACACGCCGACACTAAACTTCGCCACATCGGGATTCAGCGACGCCGCCTCCAGCGCGGTGATGATCGCCTCGCGCGTCTCCGCCGGATCGATGATCTTGTCGATCCACAGCCGCGCGGCCCCGTAGCGCGGGTCCATCTGTTCGTCGTAGGTGGCCTTCACTTCGTCGTACAGCTTCTTCCGGTCTTCCTCGCTAAGCTGCTTGCCGCCGCGCTCCAGTTGCTTGATTTTGATCTCCACCAGCGTTCCCGCCGCCGACGCCCCGGCCATCACCGCGTACTTCGCCGTCGGCCACGCGAACAGGAAGCGCGGATCGTAAGCCTTGCCGCACATCGCGTAGTGTCCCGCGCCAAACGAGCCGCCGATAATCACCGCAATCTTCGGCACCACCGAGTTCGACACCGCATTCACCATCTTTGCGCCCGCGCGGATGATGCCGCTCCACTCCGCATCGCGGCCCACCATAAATCCGTTTACGTCGTGCAGAAACACCAGCGGCACCAGGTTCTGATTGCAATCCATAATGAAGCGCGCCGCCTTCTCCGCCGACTCGGTATAGATGACGCCGCCGAATTCCATGCGGCGGTTGCCGGCGTGGTCCACCTGCTGCACATGCGCCTTCTGGTTGGCGACAATGCCGACGGCGAATCCGCCAATGCGCGCGTAGCCGCACAGCACCGTCTCGCCGTATTCCGCCTTGTACTCGCCGAACTGGCTGCCATCGACAATGCGCGCGATGATCTCCTTCATGTCGTACTGGCGCGCCGGATCGCTATCGAAGATGCCGTAAATTTCTCCCGCGCCAAACAGCGGCTCCTCGGGCTCTTTGCGATCGAAGACTCCGAGCTGGCGATTCCCCATCTTGTCGACCAGCAGACGAATGCGCGCAAGGCAAGACTGATCGTCGGGCTCGCGGAAGTCCACCGTGCCGCTGATTTGCGAGTGCATCTTCGCGCCGCCCAATTCTTCCGCGGAATACTTTGCGCCAATGGCCGCCTGCACCAGCGCCGGTCCGGCCAGAAACAGTCCGCTGCCTTCGGTCATCAGGATGTGGTCGCACATTAACGGCAGATACGCGCCGCCGGCCACGCACATCCCCATGATGGCCGCGATCTGCGGAATGCCCATCGCCGACATCACGGCGTTGTTGCGGAAGACGCGCCCGAAATCGTCGGTATCGGGGAAGACATCTTCCTGCAGTGGCAAAAACACGCCCGCCGAGTCGACTAGGTAAATCGTCGGAATATGGTTTTCGATGGCGATGTTCTGCGCGCGAATGACCTTCTTCGCGGTCATGGGGAAAAACGCGCCCGCCTTCACGGTCGCGTCGTTGACGATCAGCATTACCAGCCGGCCTTGCACTCGGGCCAGGCCCGTCACTACGCCCGCCGACGGCGCGCCGCCCCACTCCTCGTACATGCCCCAAGCGACAAACGATCCCAGCTCGAAGAACTCCGTGCCCGGATCGATGAGCAACGCAATGCGCTCGCGCGCGGTCAGCCGGCCCTTCTTGTGTTGCGACTCGATCGCCTTCGCGCCGCCGCCTTGCTGGATGATCTCTTCTTCATTGCGCACTTGCGCGACCAGCTCGGCAACAGCTTTCTGGTTGCGCTCAAAGCGCGAGGAGTCGGTCTTTACCTGGGTTTCAAACGTGGATCCAGCGTGCGGGCGATGGTCAGTCATATTCGGTTGGAGCAGACCATCCACGATAAAGCAGGGGAGCGAGCGAGCGCAATGCGGAGGAGCAGCTCTCAGCCGTCAGCTTTCAGCCATCGGCTAAGGCGGTAGCCTAACGCCGCTGGCACCGGGTCCTCGGCAATCGTATTGACTAGGCCGATTTCTAAGGCTCGCGTTGCATGAACTTTGTCTGCCGCCAGAAACATTTGCAGTGCCCGCGCTTTGCCGATCAGGCGAGGCAGACGCTGCGTGCCTCCCCAGCCCGTGATCAGGCCCAGGGCTGCGCCGCGATGTCCGAAGAGCGCGTGCGGACCGGCGATACGGCGATCGCAGGCCAGCGCCAGGTCGAGGCCGCCTCCCATGCAGTAGCCGTTGACAGCAGCAATCGTTGGAGCAGGAAAGCTGGCGACTGCACGCATCAGCCGCTGGCCCATACGCGCAAAGCGAAAGGCTTCCGCACCGGTGAGCGCGGCGATCTCGTTGAGATCAGCGCCTGCAGAAAAAAAGTGCGCGTTGCCGGTAATCACAAGGCGCGAGGGTGGACGGCTCGCCAGTTCCTCCAGTGCAGCCGTCAGCACCGCGACTCGCGCACGTGTCAAGCGGTTGGTGCCGTCGACGGAGGTGAGACGTAGAACGACGGCGTCGCCGTGCGATTCCAGTTGGTAGAGTTGTTCGTTCACTCGAAAGCAAGAGTAGCAAACGGTGCGGGGATTTCTCGCGGCCTGAAGGCCGCTCGGAAAAATAGGGTGCTGTGACGGCGCACCTAAAGGTGCGCCCCTTCAAAGCATGTTCCGCCTGGTTCGGCACAACTGAAGTTGCGCCCTGATACAAAGCGAGGTACGAGAGGCTAGCTGCTAGGGGAGTCCTGATCGAGTTAAGGCGAAGTCCCTCAGCGGCTAAAGCCGCATTGATATTGCAGCATTTACGGACGGCCTGAAGTGTCTGCGTGAGAACCGTGTCGTCCCCGGGGGACTCAGGTACTTTT
This sequence comes from uncultured Acidobacteriaceae bacterium, assembly GCA_963789245.1. Taxonomy (GTDB): domain Bacteria; phylum Acidobacteriota; class Terriglobia; order Terriglobales; family Acidobacteriaceae; genus Bog-257. The sequence goes on from CAWBKE010000017.1 coordinate 51,600, forward strand.
CCAACCCAACCCAGCACTCCGCTCCGCTCCGTGCTGGGCTGTCATGACGCCGCGCCTTCGGCGCTCACGATTTCGAGCTCCTTACTCCACTGCCCAAAAGAAAAGTTGATTCTCACGCAGGCCCTGAAGGCCGCCCCTTCGGGGAACCGACGTAATCAGAGGTCCGCTAGAAAATCTTCAGGTAAATGGTGAGGTATTTCTTGGGGTTCTGACGCACCGCCTTGATCAGGTTGCGCGTCTCCACCAGCAGGTCGTTGGCGTTGTTATACATGTCGGGATCTTTGAGGAACTTGCCGGCTGTGCCTTTGCCCTCGTCAAGCTGCGTTGTAATGTTGTTCAGGCGGGTAATCGTGTTGTCGATCTTGTGCGCCAGGGCTTCGTCCTTGGCAAGTTTGCCCAGCGTACCTTTGCCGGCATTGATGTCCCCCACCAACTGGTTTCCGTTGACCACCAGCTTATTGGCATTGTCATACAGGGCGGGATCCTTCAGCAGCTTGCCCATCGTCCCCTGGCCCTTGTTCACCTCGTCGACGATCTTGTTCACATTATCGATGGAGGTGTTCACCTTGTTGTACAGCTCGTCGCTGTTAAGCAACTTGCCGATGGAGCCTCTCGGCGAATTGATTTCGTCGGCAATATGCTGCAATTGCCCGAGCGTGTTATTGGCGCGGTCGTACAGGGTTGAATCGTAGATAATCTTGCCGATAGAGCCCTTGCCGCTCTGGATATAATTCAGGATATCGCTCAACTGCTTGACCAGCAGATTCACGTTCTGCAGCGTGCCCTGGCTAGCCCGCACCACATCCTGAAGCTGCGGTGAGTCGCGGGTGGTCAGCTCGTCGCCACTCTTCAGCGCAGCCCCGCCCTGGCTGGAACGGCAATCTAGATTGAGATAAACCTCACCCAGCACGCCGGCGGTCGCCAGTTCAGCCTGGCAACCAGTGGTCATGGTGTCAACGTACTTGGTGGTGACTTTCATGGTGATCTCGACCGGAGCCTCGCGGCGCTGCTTATCGGCAACCACCCTGATGCCGGTGACATTGCCGATATCGACGCCCTCCAGGCGAACCGGCGCACCGCGGCGCAGACCACCCGCATCATCGACGTAGGCACGGAGAAGAATTTTCTTGGTGAACAGGCCGGTGGTGCCGGTCATAACAAAGATGAGAACAGCCAGGGTGATCAGCGCAATAAGGACAGTAACGCCTACGCGAAGTTGCGACCATCGAACCTGTTTTTCGCTTGGCACGCTCTAACGATCGCCCCTTGGATTCGCCTGCCGCGGCACCAGCGGCAGATGCTGCCGATTGCACTCCAGTAAGTTCCGAATCATAACACGGCGGCGGTGGCCAGTCGCCAGCACCGGCAACTCGGTAGTGTCCGCGCTGCGTTGGCGGCCTGGTGGCGGCGGGCCTTGACCGATCACGTTTGGGAGCTGGCGGAACTGATATGACCGTCCGGACAAGGTGTTTCCCATTTTGGGCCCAATCCTGCCGCGCGGACGACATTTCTGTTGCCTTCGGGTTATACTGAGTAGTACCTTCCATCTGTTAAGTGGGCAATACCTCACTCCCCAGGGGGCGGAACTCTCTTGCCAGATGTGAGAAAAGCGATGCACCTATCCGAGTGTTTTCCTTTGTTAACTCCTTTGTTTTCAGCAAATGCATTTGGTAGAGAAGTTGCAATAGCAAGTGCGCCGTAGTGTGTTATGACATCAATATAAGTGACGGCGGAGTGGGGCGGGAGACTGAAGATGTATTTCAATACCAGTAGCACGCGCTTCGATTACGATTCTTTCGACTTTGGAAATGAAGCGAGGCGAATGACTTTGGACGAAGCTGTGAGGGAAGCGGCAGATTTATCGGCCCGTGATTCGACCCATTTCTATCGTGTTATTCCGATCGATAATGCGCTGAGCGGATTCACGGTAGAAAAGGTCGCTAAGCAGCGGGCGGCTAAGCGATATTACGCAAACTATCTCGCGCGCATGGCAAGAGCTGGCGGATAGAACCGTCGATAGCGCATGTCAGATGACCCCAAAGCGATAGGGAAAATGGACGCAAGACAGCAGCCGGAACCTGCAGCGGCTGCTCCACAATCCACCTCCTCCCGATCCTGTAATCAATCCTGAGTACGTTCCAGCCCAACAAGCGCTTGAGAAACTAGACAAGCCAGAAGTACTAAGTTTGGCGGCGTTCTTCTCGTCCAAAATGACGCTCGGTCCCGATCCTGAATCAGCCAAACTCATGGCCCAGACCGAGATGCACCACGAAAGTTGCCGACTGGACGGGTACAAAGAAAATCTCAGGAATCAAGATGCGGAAAATGCGCGCAAGCATGAGTTCCGCATGAAGCGGCTACACTATGACACCTTGCTCACCGGAGCCTTACTGGTATTAGCGATTTTGGGGGCCGGTACGGGGCTATACCTGACGGTTACAGAACGCCCCACGCTGGGAAGCAACATCCTAATTGCCTCGGTAGCCATAATCTATTACCTCATCGGCGGGAAGAACCCCTTCCATCGAAAAGACGAGTAAGGCTGGTATTCGGGAAATCAACGCACTACGAGGACGCCACCGGCAACTCGATATTGCGATGCACAAGTGACGAGTTATCTAAGCGGCGTCGCCTCGCCCTATAACTCCAACTCGGCGAGGATCATGTTGTCCTCCAGGCTGGAGAACATTTTGAAGCCGAGCTTAGTGCAGAGCGCCCGCATTTCGCGATTCTCGGGCAGCATGTTGGAGACCAGCTTGCCCACCTTCTCTTCGCGACCGAGCTGGATCAACCTGCGATACAGTTCCGTTCCCAGGCCCTTGTGCTGGGCTTCATCGATGGCGACGGCAGCCAGCTCGGCTTCGTTTTTGCCATGCAATTTGCTCATCCGGCCAACCGCCAGGATCTCCACTTCGCCCGCGGCATTCGGACGTTCGGCCACCAGCGCCATCTCGCGGTCATAGTCGATGAAGCAGGCGCGGGTCAGGCGCTCGTGGGCGGTGCGCTGGGTCAGTTTCAATGGCTGGAACCAGCGCAGATAGACGCTACGCTCGGACAGATCGCTGTGGAACTTGATCATGGCCGGCTCGTCTTCCGGACGAATGGGGCGAATCGTGACCTGAGTCCCATCCTTCATCGTCCACTCCTTGACCATCTGGATAGGATAAGGACGGATAGCCGGCGCGGGCAGCTTGTCTTCCGTCATGTCAGGATCATGGAGCACGACCCGCGCATCCAGTGCCAGCAAGCGCTCCGGCGAGGCCAGCAGCGGATTGATGTCGATCTCCTTGATCCAAGGCTGCTCGACCACAAGCTGGCTGAAGCGCACCAATAGATCTTCCAGCGCGTGCAAGTCGACCGGCTTGCGGCCGCGAACGCCCTTCAGCGCCTTCAGAATTTTGGTCTGCTCCATCAGGCGCAGGGCAAGCGTGGAGTTGAGCGGAGGCAGGGCCAGCGCGCGGTCCTTGAACACCTCAACCAACTGGCCGCCGGTGCCGAAGAGAATGACTGGGCCAAACTGCGAATCGAGGCTGCTGCCGATGATCAACTCGTAGCCGTCAAGCTTGGCCATGGGCTGCACCGTGACTCCCTGGAAATGCTCGGCGCCAACTTTCTCGGTGACCGCCTGCTTGATGTTCTGAAACGCAGTCTTCACCGCAGTTGCATCCCGCAGGTTCAACTGCACGCCGCCAACGTCGGTCTTGTGGGTGATGGTCCATGAGTACAGCTTCAGCACGATGGGATAGCCGATTTCTTCGGCGGCTTGCAGAGCTTCCTGCTCAGTCACGGCGACGCGGGTTTCGACCGTCGGGATGTCATAGGCCTTCAGCAGCTGCTTCGACTCGTATTCGGTCAGGATGGTGCGGCCAGATTGGCGCACGTCACGAATGATGCGCTCGGCTTTGCCACGATGCATGTCGGCGTCGGCGTGCTGCGGGATTACTGGAGTTTCGTAGATTCCCTTCAGGTTGTAGGCATAGCGCCACATGTAGTTGAAGGCGCGCACCGCGCTGTCCGGAAACTGGAAGGTCGGGATACCAGCCTGGTTCAGGATCTGCTCGCCGGCCGCAACTTCGGCGCCGCCCATCCAACTCGCCAACAACGGCTTGCCGAGCCCCTTGGCATAAGGTTTGAGTTTTTCGGCAATCTGGGTTGGGCTGGTCATATCCTGCGGCGTCAAAACCACCAGCATTCCGTCAATGCTGGGATCCTTGGCGGCAATCTCCAGCGACTTCGCATAACGCTCAGGTTCGGCATCGCCCAGGATGTCCACCGGATTGTTGTGGCTCCATTGCGCGGGCAGGATCTCGTCGAAGGCCTTCATGGTTGCTTCCGAGAGCTCGGCCAACTCGCCACCGCCGGCGGCCAGGGCATCGGTGGCCAGCACGCCGGGACCGCCCGCGTTGGTCAGAATACAGAGCCGATTGCCGCGAGGCCGCGGCTGCTTGGCCAGCACATCCGACATAAAGAAGATGTCCGCGATGCTGTTCACCCGGAGAACACCGGTGCGGCGGAAAGCTGCATCCAGCACTTCGTCGCTGCCGGTAAGCGCGCCGGTATGCGAGGCGGCAGCCTTGGCGGCAGCGGCCGTACGTCCTGCCTTGATGACAATCACGGGCTTGGTCAGCGAGACTTCGCGCGCGGCGGAGAGGAATGACCGCGCATCCCCAATCGATTCCATGTAGATGACAATGCTGTGGGTCCGGCTATCGCTGCCGAAGTAGTCGACCAGGTCGCCCCAATTCACATCCAGCATGGAGCCCACGGAAACGAAGGCGCTGAAGCCGACATTCTCGCGCAAGCTCCAGTCCAGCACAGCGGTGCACAGCGCGCCGCTCTGGCTGATGAAGGCGACATTGCCGGGCCGCGCGACATTGCGCGCGAAAGTTGCATTCAGCCCGCGAATCGGATTCATCACGCCCAGGCAGTTGGGGCCGATGAGCCGCATCTTGCCGCGGATGATCTCCGAGATCTGCCGCTCCAGCTCCTTGCCATGCTCGCCGAATTCCTTGAAGCCGGCCGAGATGACAATCCCCGCCGGAATGCCCATCTCCACCGACTCGGCAACCAGATCGGGCACCGTGTCAGCCGGCGTGGTGATCACTACCAGCTCCACCTTGTCAGGCAGTTCCTTGACGCTGGGATAGGCCTTGATGCCGAGAACACTCGGCCGCTTGGCATTGACCGGAAAAACCGTGCCGCCGAAGGGGCTGCTCAACAGATTCCACAACACCGAGCGGCCCACGCTGCCAGCCCGCTCGGAGGCGCCGATCACGGCGACACTGGTGGGAAGAAACAGCGGGTCGAGAGGATGGCTCTCAGAACGGTAAACGTCGGAGGAAGGATCAGCTTTCAAAGAGCTGGTAAACGGTTTTGCAGTCGAAGTAGTCATGAGTCCTCATTATTCATTGATGAAACTCTAGTCTAAGCTCTTTGAGCGATGCGGCTGGAGATATTCCATCACGCGAGATCGTGATTTGGCTCACAGCAGGTTGCTCCGCAAATGAAGAGTTCGAAGGACCGGCAAAACCTTTCACACAGAGACACAGAGTCCAAGAAAAGTTCTTTTCAAAAGAGAGAACATCGAAAGCGGTAGGCTGAGTCTTAGAAGCTTCTTCGGTCTCTTGTGTGGGTCGTCTGTGAAACGACTTGCTCCGTGTCTCTGTGTCTCTGTGGTGAGTGCTTTTCTTGACCGTGGTGTGCGTTGGGAGTGGCAGCCATGTTCCGGCGCTCAACAGCAATTCCTGCTGCGAAAAAAGTTTAAGTTTGTGGCTTTTTTCTGGAGCCAAATTGCGCTGCTGGCGTCTATACTAATGTTGCCAACCAAGTTGGCGAACCCTATATGAAATGCGCTAAGCAAGCTGACCCTCCGGGCAACCGGAGGATGAAAGTTTCCGGCTCCGCGTACCGTCCTGCCATGCTCGCCTGAGCGCTGCATTGCTTGCCCGGTCACGGAGCGTGACGTGAACCCGGGCGAGTGAATCCTGCCAATCCTTCAGGACCACCCCTCCATTAGCCGCGCCCGCCTCGGCGGACGACACTCTAAGGAGGAATCATGCTGTACACAAACGGAATCAGGAACATGACCACGGTCTATCCTCCGCTCTCGCGGGTCTGGATCAAGACCGAAGATCCGCGGATGCCGCTCAAGAGCGTGTGGATTGACGAAGTGGCACTGCACGTTATGGCGACCGAGGAGACCGAATTAGTGGAGGACTTAGTTCCGGTCCGGCAGTACGTTCTTGCGTACGCGTAACCACCCGCCGGCTCGCCCAAGGCGGGCTCGGATGCGGGAAGCGCGGGGAGATTAGTCACCACCAAAGCTGAGCCAAACAAGGAACTTTGCCTTTGTGTGGCGATCAAATCTTCCCCGCGCTTCCCGTGTCCTTAGCGACGAACAAGGCCACCCGACGCGGGGTGTTACAATGTACCTTCCGTGAACCATTCTGCGGCGACGCGCCTTCTGAACGGACTCCAAATCCTTGGCACAGCAGACGACTGAACTTCGCACCATCACCTACGCCGACTCCGGCGTGGACATTGATCGCGCCAACCGCACCAAGCAGCGCATCAAGTATCTCGCTCACAAGACCTTTAACCGCGGCGTACTGAGCGAGATAGGCGGCTTCGGCGGCCTGTTCGCTATCGACAAGAAAAAGTATTCCGACCCGGTGCTGGTCTCCAGCGTGGACGGCGTCGGCACCAAGCTGAAAATCGCCTTCGAAATGAACTTGCATCACACCATTGGCGCCGATCTGGTAAACCACTGCGTCAACGACATTGCGGTGCAGGGCGCAGCGCCGCTGTTTTTCATGGACTACTTCGCCACCGGCACGCTGCAACCCAATGTCGCGGAGAAGGTGATCTCCGGTATAGCCGATGCCTGCAAGCACAATGGTTGCCCGCTGATCGGCGGAGAAACCGCCGAGATGCCCGGCTTCTATGCCGAGGGCGAGTACGACCTGGCCGGCTTCCTGGTGGGCGTGGTGAACCGCGACAGGATCATTACCGGCAAAGCGGTTGAGCCGGGTGACGTGCTGGTGGGCCTGACTTCGACCGGGCTGCATACCAACGGCTACTCGCTGGCGCGGAAGCTGTTTTTCTCCGTTGCGGGCTACACGCCAGACTCCTATGTAAACGAGATCAAGGGCAAGGTGGGCACCGAGCTGATGAAGCCGCACCGCAGCTACTGGCCGATCATGCGGCGCATGATCGAAGCCGATGCAGTCTCAGCCATGGCGCACATCACCGGCGGCGGCATCACCCAGAACCTGCCGCGAGCGCTGCCCAAAGGCACCGGCGCCATCGTTGAGATCAACTCCTGGCCCGTGCCGCCCATCTTCGAGCACATGCAGGAGATCGGCAACGTCCCTCAGGACGAGATGCTGCGCACCTTCAACATGGGTATCGGCATGATCCTGGTCGTGCCTGCCAAGAAGTTCAAGAAGGTGCAGACCATCCTGGATCGCTGCGGCGAAAAGGGCTACACCATTGGGCGCGTGGTGAAGGGCGAGAAGCGAGTCACGTACTCGTAAGAGCTGACAGCCGTCAGCTGTCAGCTTTCAGCTAAGGAAACTCTGATTAAGTCCGGCTTCTTTGAAGGGGGACGGCCTTCAGTGTCTGCGTGAGAACTAAGTTTGACTTCGCCGATGGAGTACGACACACGAAAATAGAACCCCGAAGGGGTGGAAGTGCAGTTAGCCCAGGACGGAGCGCGAGCGGAGTCCTGGGTACAGTGGGAAAAGTACCAGAGTCCCCCGGGGACGACACGGTTCCCGTTAACTGATCCAGAATGATTCAACCTTCGCCACCTCAACCCCCGACGACGCTCCGGTGTTACTCTTGCGGCCAGCATGTTTCCGGAAATTCTCACCGAGCGTCTCGGGATTCGCGATCTCGAACCGAACGATGGCCCAAGAATTTTCGCCTACCATAAACATCCTGATATTTCCCGCTTCCAATCCTGGGGCACCGAGTCCGTCGACGTCGTTCAGTCCTACATCCGAGGCTTGTCCGCCGTTGAGCCTGGCGCGCCAGGCCCGTGGTATCAGGTTGGGATATTTCTTCTCGCAGGCGGCAAGCTGATCGGCGATTGCGGCTTTCGCGTGCTCGAACGCGACCCAGAGCAAGCCGAAATTGGCATCACGCTCGCGCCCGAGTTCCAGGGACAAGGCTATGCCACGGAAGCCTTGCAAGCGGTCCTGAATTATCTGCTCGTCGCGCTGGAAAAACATCGCGTGTTCGGTTCGGTAGATCCCCGTAATGTTTCGTCGATGAAGCTGTTGCAGCGGGTCGGCCTGCGACAGGAAGCACATTTTGTGAAAAGCCTGTGGTTCAGAGATGAATGGGTGGATGACGTGATCTTTGCCATGCTGGCGAGTGAGTGGATAGACGCAAGCAACGAGCCTCGCCGGTAATGGGTCAGTCTGAAATTGTGGTCAAGTGATCTTGGGTGGAGCACGCCTTCAGGCGTGCAGTTGAAGTCCTCCAAATGTCTCGGCTTCAGCCGCTGAGGTAAGGGGTAGATTACCTCAGGCGCTAAAGCGCGTATCGAATTGGGGCTGCAATATGCACGCCTCAAGGCGTGCTCCACCCAACCCAGTGTAAGCGCGTGAATTTCAAACTGACCCACTACCGCCTCAGCAAAGCGGTTGTGCATCTCATGGGTGAGAGGTATTCTTAAGGCTGCCATGGCCACTCCGGTAAAGATCGTAGGACGATTCGCAACGTCGGAAGATGCAGCCAGGGCTTTGGGCGTCCCTGCCGGGCGACGCAAGCAACTGGAAAAGTTAGCCGATGAACTCCTGGCGGGTCGCAAGCTCCGGAACGCCCAAGGCGCTCTGAGAGAACAATCTCGCAAGACCAAACGATCCGCTTAACTCTGTGCTTAGTCCCGCCTTTCATCCGTCTGTAACATCAACCCGCCTCCTCGACTTGCCCGTCCGCGCACGCGCCCTCTAGAATCGCTGTTTGCATCAAAGCAGGTTTTGGAGGAATGGATGGCAACTCTGAACGTTGGTGATGAAGTCCCGGACTTTGAACTCCCCGCGGTCGTAGGCAACATCAAGACGCAGTTCAAGCTGAGCGACTATCGGGGAAAGAAAAATGTAGTGCTGGCGTTCTATCCCGCCGACTGGACGCCGGTGTGTGCCTCGCAATTGCCGGGGCTGAACACCGATGTGGAGCGCTTCGCCGGCTACGACGCGCAGGTTGTCGGCATCAGCGTCGATTCCATCCCCAGTCACACCGCATGGCAGAAGAAGGAAATTGGCGTCCTCAGCTATCCCTTAGCCAGCGACTTTTATCCGCACGGCGAGGTCGCCAGGAAGTTCGGAATCCTGCGGGAAGGCGATCCCATCCCCGGCATCAACGAGCGCGCCATCTTCGTGGTCGACAAGAAGGGCAAGCTGGCCTTCGCCAGGATCTATCCGATCGGCCAAGTGCCCAGCAATGAGGACATCTTCGAGGTGCTGCGCAAACTGTAGCCGCCGCAGAGTGGGCCGTCCGCTGAACACACAAAAAAGAGGAGGGCTCATGCCCTCCTCTGCCCAGCCCGATACCGGAGGAAGTTACGGACCAGGGTGCGGCGTGATCAACCCGAAGATACCGTGGCTTTCCCCGAAAGGACCCGCAGTGAAGAATAGCGTGCTTGCGGGACCGCCGGAACCACCGTTACCGAACGCCAGGCCCCACAAACCATCAATCTGCACCGGCAGGTCATTAACATTCTCCATGTTCCCAATCCATGAACCGTTGCTGATGTTGTACGCCATGATCAATCCACTGCCGAAGTTCCCGACCAGAAGATCGTTACCGAAACCGCTGAAGCTGGCCGGCGCCTGCACTACGCCCCACGGAGCGTTCAGGTAAAGATTGTGGGCCATACGAAGTTGCAGGCTACCCTCGGTGTTGTAGATATCGACGTAACCATAGCCGGCACCGGGTACGTCGTCATGCTTGGCGGCGTCCTGCTTGGCATAGGTCACGACCAGGTTGCTTCCCACCAACTGGATATTGAAAGGAGCGTAGCCCGCGGGGATGCTGGAATCCACAAAGGAGCCCGAGCCGAAAGAGAAGGAACTGTAGCTCCCGTCGTACACTTCTATGGTTCCGGCGTGGAAGTTGGCCACGTACAGATAGTTGTGTCCGTTGGCCGACGCCACAGCCATTCCTTTGTAAACCGCGCCACTGCCGCTGTTGTTGACGGCAATAAAAGCGGTGGTTCCCGCATACCAGCCGGAAATGGTTCCGTCCTCGGTGCAGAACAGGAACGGCGTCGCGAATCCGTGAATCTTGAAATCAGTGGTGCTGGCGTTATAAACCGTCCCGCTCGGCGATCCCAGGCCCGAACCGCTGGCCGGAGGAATCGTGACTACCAGCGACTGCGGTTGCCCGGAGGCGACGTAGAGCGTGGACAGGCCGCTGGTGTTGTCCGAAAGCCACCACGGACCGGTCGGAGAGATCGACATTCCCCAGGGATTCAGCAGGTTCGCATCTTGATAGGCGCCTGCGGATGTGATGTCGGATGTCAGGTAGGTAATGTTGACCCTTTGAGCTGAAGCTGGCAGGCTGAGCGCCATGATCGCCAGAAGCGATAGCACCGCCATCAAGCCCGGTCGAGAAGCAATGAGTGGTTTCTTGCTGCTGAACATGATTTCTCCTCTGTCTCGGAATCGTTGATTGCTTCCGGCAACTCTTCGTCCCTTGTTCCTGCTGCCACAAGCTTTCCGCACTCTAGCGGAGGCAAAAACCGGAGTTGTCCTGGTCAGGTCACGATGTTGTCAAAAGTTATTGACAACATGACCGCGACTGATGCCCGCTGCGTCCTGTTCCGGGTTGATCGCCACCGACAAGTTGCCACCAACGAGAAGTCCAGTTTCCTGCTTACCCAGTTCGCGCACTCCCCCCCTCGTTAACCACCCCATAAGTCATTGAAAACAATAGAAAACTTCGAAAAATTCTCGCCAAAATCCTCTCCCCATTGGACTTATAGCCAAAATCCTCATTCCAAACGAGTTACTGCGACACCCCTCAACGTAGAATCAACAACTTACAACATCATCGCGATGATTCCCGCTAAAAGCTTCTCCCCATTGGACTTACACGTAAAATCCTGCAAACAAAAGATTTGCGCGAATCGGAAATTGGCAGCCTTTCCCCACCCGCCGAGCTGACATCTTCATAGAAACGGCCCAATTCCCCTATTGGCTCGCCGTCCCAGAAAATCGATTCAACATCCAGAAAAAGCTTGTGCCGGTGACAACCCTGTGCCACTACTTCCTGCTTTCCTTTTTCGCTACGAGCTGGCTGAACTTTCGCTGGCGGATAGGTCTGCAAGAAATCCGCTCCCGCACTTAGCTTGAAACGTCGTTACCTCCCGTGCGCACGGGACTGGAGCTGCCACATGTCTAGCGTCACTCGCAAGTGTTTCGCCGTTGTCTTATCAATACTGGTTGGGATGTTGGTCCTCGGGGTCGCGGCGCAGCCGGCGTCCGCTCAGTCCACTACCGCGGATCTCGTCTACGGGCAGTTGGGGAGCTTCACTACTAACACCCCGAACAACGGCGGGATCAGCGCCAACAGCTTAGATAATCCGTCTGCAGTCACCCTCGACAGCAGCGGCAATCTCTACGTGGCCGAATCTGCTAACAATCGGGTGCTGTTCTATCCCGCGGGCAGCACCACCGCCGCCCGGGTCTACGGGCAGTTGGGCAGCTTCACCACCAACACCCAGAACAAAGGCGGGATCAGCGCCAACAGCTTAGCAGCTCCGTCTGCGGTCGCCCTGGACAGCAGCGGCAGTCTCTACGTGGCCGATTACGTCAACAGTCGGGTCCTGTTCTATCCCTCCGGCAGCACCACCGCTACACGGGTCTACGGGCAGGGCGGCAGCTTCACCACCAATACCCCGAACAATGGCGGGGTCAGCGCCAACAGCCTTTGTAATCCGGCTGGGCTCGCCCTGGACAACAGCGGCAATCTCTACGTGGCCGACTACTGTAACCAACGAATGCTGTTTTATCCCACCGGCAGCACCACCGCCACGCGGGTCTACGGGCAGGGTGGCAGCTTCACCACCAACACCGCGAACAACGGTGGGGTCAGCGCCAACAGCTTAAGCTCTCCGGACGGAGTCGCCCTGGACAGCAGCGGCAATCTCTACGTGGCCGACCTCGGTAACAATCGGGTGCTGTTCTATCCCTCCGGCAGCACCACCGCCACCCAGGTCTACGGACAGTTGGGCAGCTTCACCACCAGCACGCCGAATAACGGCGGGATCAGCGCCAACAGCTTAAGTGATCCGTTGGGAGTCACCGTGGACAGCAGCGGCAATCTCTACGTGGCCGACAACAGTAACAATCGAGTGCTGTTCTATCCCTCCGGCAGCACCACCGCCACGCGGGTCTACGGGCAGGGTGGCAGCTTCACCACCAACACCGCGAACAACGGCGGGATCGGCGCCAACAGCTTGAATCAACCCTGGGAAGTCGTCCTGGACAGCAGCGGCAATCTCTACGTGGCCGACCCCGGCAACAGCCGGGTGCTCGCGTATCCGCCGACGACAACTCCGGGGATCTACAGTCCGGTCAACCAATCCACTCTGGCCGGCAACTCGGTGACGTTCTGGTGGGCCGCCTACCCCGGCGCCAGCAACTATTGGCCCGACATCGGTTCCAGCTCTGGCGGAAACAATTACCTGCAATCCGGCAGCAGCGTCACCTTTACCTGGACTGCAGGCAGTACACCTATTTTTCCATACCGGTCTCCTCTGGCCAGGTAATAATGTCCATCGTGGTGGACCGCTCAGGCTCAATGTGCGGTGGAAGTAATCAGTGCGAATCAGGACTGACCGGGGACGATGGCGGGGAAGCACTGCAATCTGCCGTCCCAACCTTCCTGAATCTGTTCAATAACTCGGTCGACGAAGTTGCGCTGCTTAGCTTCTCTAACAATGGGCGGATAGACTTTCCCATCGGTACCGGCTTCCAGGGACCGATCTCGACTTTGGTCACAGAAATGGAGTTCGTCGGCGGCACATTCGGCACGGGCGCAGGAACCGGGGCGCTCCTCAGTTCCACCATAGGCGCTCCGATGTCCCTAGCCGACGAACTAAACAATAGCGTTCCAATAATCCAGGGGCAGAGCGTCGTTAAAGTCATGGTGTATTTCACCGACGGCTTGATGAACGCCGTGCAGGACAACTTCTATTGCGGCACCTCGGCTCCCAGCGTGCTCATTAACTACGGCGGGCTCGACTCGGGCACAGATGTCGCCTTCTTCGATCCCACCTGCAGCCCGAATCTCGCCTTCAACGGTTGCGCCAATGAGACGGGCCATGTGCCCGAGTGGGGCTATTGCGGCGGCAGCACCTGCTACAACCTGAGCGGCACCCAGGTGAGCGGCATGATCTATGATGCCGCAGGCGACATTTGCAAGAATGCCAGCGGACAGCCCGTAACTACGTTTCTGTCTCAGCAAACGGGACAACAGACCACCTTTACCCGCGCCAACGTCACTGCTGAAGCCCAGTTTCGTGCCATTGTTACTGCCTCTAACATGCGTGGCGAGAGCCCCGTCCCCACGTATATTTACACCATCGGGTTGGGCGATAGCGTAAGCACAACTACGCAAGCTTTCCTGGCCCAACTGGCAAACGATCCTTCTTCTCAGTGGCAATCCTATTACACTTACAATCCAAACCAACCCCTAGCAGCCCGTGGTGCAAGTCTAGATTCGTAAGCAAAAAACATCTGAAGTATCCACACAATCTCTTCGTAGAATCACGGTATGGCGATGGGCACGCGCAAGCAGCGGGAGAAGCAAGAGGGGATATGGATCGCGCACACGGAGTTGGCCGCAGCGCCGGGACATCCCTTCTACCAGAAGCTGAATGAGTTGCTGGAGGCCGAGCACTTCGACGAGTTCGTGGAGGGTCGGTGTGCGAAGTTCTATGCGGCCAAGTATGGACGGCCCTCCCTGACGCCGGGGATCTACTTTCGTTCGCTGCTGATCGGATATTTCGAAGGCATCGGGGCGGAGCGCGGCATTGCTTGGCGGCTGGCAGACTCACTGGGGTTGCGGCGTTTTGTGGGCATTGGGTTGGACGAGAACACGCCGGATCACTCGACGATATCGCGCACCCGGCGGTTGATCGATGTGGACACGCATCGCGAAGTATTCGGTTGGGTGCTGGGGGTTCTGGCGGATCGTGGACTGCTGAAGGGGCAGCGGATTGCCATCGATGCCACGACGCTGGAGGCCAACGCAGCGATGCGCTCGATCGTACGGCGCGACACGGGGGAGAGTTACGAGGAGTTTCTGGGCGGATTAGCGAAGGCCTCGGGCATCGCAACGCCAACCCGCGAAGACCTGGTGAGACTGGACCGCAAGCGCAAGAAGCGCACGTCGAACCAGGAGTGGAAGAGTCCAGCGGACGAGGACGCGCGGATCGCGAAGATGAAGGATGGGCGTACCCACTTGGCGTACAAAGCGGAGCACGCGGTCGATCTGGACACGGGCGCGGTGGTGGCCGTCACCTTGCCAGGTGCGGATAAGGGCGACACGACAACCTTGGACGCAACCCTCTGCGAGGCCGGCATGACGCTGGCGGAATTGGCCGGGCGCGAAGCGGAGGTGCGGCCCGACCATGAGCCCCAGGTGAACGTCAACGGGATCGAAGAGTTAGTTGCCGATAAGGGCTATCACAGCGGCGCCGTCCTCCAGCGGGTGAAGAGTTACCAGGTCAGCAGCTACATTCCGGAGAAGCAGCAGAAGGGGCGGCGTAACTGGCAAGGCAAGGCGGCGGAACAGCAGGCAGTCTACGAGAACCGGCGGCGGGTACGAAGCGAGTACGGCAAGAGCTTGCTGCGGCGACGTGGCGAGTTGGTGGAACGCAGCTTCGCACACTGCTACGAGACCGGCGGTATGCGGCGCTGCCATCTGCGCGGACGGGACAACATTCTAAAGCGACAGTTGGTTCATGTCGGAGCGTTCAACCTGAGTCTCATTCTGCGCCACCTGCTCGGTGCGGGTACGCCGCGAGAGCTGAGCAACCGCTCCGGCCAGCTTGTACTGAGCCTATTTTTGCTGCTCTGGTATGGGGATGGTCAGCAACAATGTCGCTGCAGCCGTATCTTCGCACCGGCTACCAAGCACGTCGCAAGATCGCGTGTCCGAATGCGCTGTCCGCTGCGCAGAAAATCGGCTCCTTCCACCACGGCCTGCTAGGGGCGTTCTTCTATATACCAGATTGTCCCGGGTCATCCTGCACGGCGGAACTGACCGCAGCATTCCAAGAGATTGCGTCCAAGCTCCTTTGACCGCTAAGGAAGCTCTGATTAAGTATTGCTTTGAAACGGACCGCCTTCAGGCGCTCCGCCAAGTCGGGCAAATGAACCCGGCTTTAGCGCTTCGGCATTGACTTAATCAGAGTCTCCTTAACAGGCCGCTGAAAAAGTCGGAATTTCGGGACTTACGGGGTTTCGGGGCTTACGGGGTTTCGGGGCTTACAGGGTTTCGGGACTTACGGGATTTCGGGGCTTACGGGGTTTCGGGGCTTACGAGTCTGCGTGAGAACTAGGTTTTGTTTCTGGCGGTGGAGTAGGGCGCACGAAGATAGAACCCCGCAGGGGTGGAATTGCAGTTAGCCCAGGACGGAGCGAAGCGGAGTCCTGGGTAAAGTGGGAAGATTCTCCGAGCCGCGGCGCGGCGGCACGGTTCTCACACAGACTCTTCCGGGTAGAGCCAGCCTTCAGGCTGGCGTCTAAGTCCTTTTTTTTTCGATTGCGAGTCGGCTTTCAGCCGACGGCACAACTGGTTGTCTGCAGACTTTTTCAGCAGCCTGTTACCGCTACGCCTCGGCAGATGATGATATAAACAAGCCAAGACAATACAGGCGCTCGAATCGAGTAGCAGAATACTGGCAGTGTCACTTGAGGGAGCGAATGAGAAACAGCTTGATTGCAGTGGCCGTTGCGGCAGTGTTATGTCTGGCGATTGTCAGCAGAGGATCGGCGGCATCGGGCGCCAGCAAGAGTGAAGCGCAGATCGCGCGCGGCGAGTATCTGGTGAAGGCCATCGGCCAATGTGCCGATTGCCATACGCCGATTACACCGATGGGCACCTTTGTCATGGACAAATGGCTGCAAGGCAAGAAGCTGGAATTTGCGCCGCTCATCCCGATTCCCATCTGGGCCGACACCGCGCCCAACATCGCCGGCCTTCCCGGATGGAACACCGAGAAGGCCGTGCAGTTCTTCATGACCGGCCTGGCGCCCAATGGTCAGCCGGCGCGCCCTCCCATGCCCGCGTATAAGATGAACCGCGCCGACGCCGAAGCCGTGGTGGCGTATCTGCAATCGCTGAAGTAGTGGCTAGTGGCGCTCTGTTGTCCGGAGCTCAGAGTCACGACCTGGGCTCTCTGCATCCATCCGCCGCCTGCCAAATTGCTTCGCGCCAGCTCGGTTTGCTAAGGTCGTCGTCATGCCCGAGCCTCCCACCGAGCAGATACGCGAATTGCTCGACTCCCTTTACCGCGTGGAGTCGGGACGAATCCTGGCCACTCTGATCCGCTTGCTCGGTGATTTTGATCTTGCCGAGGAGGCCATGCACGAAGCCTTTGCCGCTGCGCTCAGCCTGTGGCCGAGCAGTGGAGTTCCCGGCAACCCGCGACCCTGGCTGATTTCGACGGCCCGATTCAAAGCCATTGATACCCTGCGCCGACGGGCAAGATTTGATGCGTCGCAAGACGAGCTGGTGCACTATCTCGAAGCGCAATGGAATTCGGCGCAAGCTTCCAACGACGACGACAGCCTTGAGGGCAGTGTCGAAGATGACCGGCTGCGCCTGATTTTTACCTGCTGTCATCCGTCGCTGGCGCCGGAAGCGCGGGTTGCGCTCACCTTGCGTGAGGTGTGCGGCCTGACGACCGAGGAGATAGCCAAGGCCTTCCTCACCACTCCGCGTACGCTGGCGCAGCGCATTGTGCGCGCCAAGGCAAAGATTCGAGAGGCGCGGATTCCCTACGAGGTGCCGACGCCCGAGGAATTGCCGGAGCGGCTGGACGCGGTGCTTCAGGTCATCTATCTCGTCTTCAACGAGGGCTATTCGGCTGCGGCAGGAGCGGAGGTAACGCGGGCCGAGCTGACCGGCGAAGCGATTCGATTGGGCCGGTTGCTGACCGAACTCCAGCCAGAGCCGGAAGTAACGGGGCTGCTTGCTCTGATGTTGCTACAGGAATCCCGTCGCGCCGCGCGGACCTCGCCCACCGGAGAGCTGATTTTGCTGGAGAATCAGGACCGCTCGCTCTGGAACCGGCAGCAGATTGCGGAGGGAGTGGCCTTGCTGGAGCAAGCTCTGAACTCCCGCCGCGTCGGCTCCTATACCCTGCAGGCTGCGATTGCGGCGGTTCATGCGGAGGCGGAATCGGTGGCTGCGACCGACTGGCGGCAGATTGTTGCGCTTTACGATCGATTGCTGCGAATTCAGCCTTCGCCGGTTATAGAGCTCAATCGTGCCGTGGCCATTGCCATGCGCGACGGCCCAGAGGCTGGTCTGGCGCAGATCGACGCGGCGTTGCAACATGGCGAACTGGCAAACTATTACCTGGCGCATTCCGCCCGCGCCGATATGTACCGCAGGCTGGGCAGGCCGGCTGAGGCTCGGTCCGCTTATGAGAAAGCTCTGGCGCTGACCCAACAGGAACCCGAGCGGCAATTCCTGCAAGAGCGGATTCGGCAG
>CAWBKE010000018.1:0-44240 GCA_963789245.1 uncultured Acidobacteriaceae bacterium
GTATGGTCTGCACCAGCAGGTCTTGATCGGATTGAATCGCCAGCTCCCCGGCGATTTGCAGCAATCCCTGTAGCTCTTCCCGCGAAAGTTCGCTGCCGTTACCCATGGTTACGTGAGACTACACGCTTCGAAACGACGGCGCAATCAGAGAGTAGTTTGGCCCCCGACTTACAGCCCAGCGTTACCGAGATCATGGCACGTGGTAGAACAAGCCGTAGCCCAACTATAGTGGTTGTCACTGCACGCCGATTGGCCGCAGTTGCCATAGCCTTAATGTGCCACATCGCGCCATCCTTATAGCACCTCCCTAGTCCCACTTTTTTACCTGAAGAGGCTATAGATTTCGTCAAGGAATCGTACTACGCTTATGCTGCGTAATTGCACCAAGGGCATCATTGCTTTCGTCGCCGGGCCGTAGTCTGGTTGTTGGATTTTCTTAGCTCCGTGTAAGTAATAACTCGGCGCGATTGAGTGCCGGATTTGTCATCTCCAGAATCGGTCGGCTGCTCCCCCGTTCCGTCCTGGACAACGTTGACTGATCGACGGGCTCCGAAGCATCGCGCACGCGGGGGTGCCACTGTTGACGAAGTTGTGCGCAATACGGCGATTGAGGCAATTTCGAAAAGCGGACGAGGGACAAGCTCTGGTGCTGATCGCCTTGGCACTGGTTGTCCTGACGCTGATAGCCGGACTGAGTCTAAACCTTGGTTTCCTGCGCTACCAAGAACAGCAGATGAAGAACGCGGTCACGGTCAACAACCCTCCTGAGAGCTGCCCGTTTATCGATAACATTGAATATCTGGAAGTGATTGCTGCCCAGGCTCAGCCAACCTTCTTTATGCGGGTTGCCGGCTTTAATTCGCTGAATGTTCGCGGCCTGGCAGTGGCTTCCTCAGCAGGAAAGACTCGTCTGGGTGCATCGAGGTCTTAGACGCCAGGGATTCAGATTCGTTGGTAGTAAAGGGCTCCATTGTTATCAATAGTACCTGCGGAATGAGGGCCAATGACAGTAGCCTGTCGGCGGTCGACTAGGCAGGGAACGGCAACATCACGGCCAAAAGGGGCGTCCGACTCGTTGGCCGTTACGAAGAAGGAAACAGCAACGTCAGCCCAGCCAAGTGGGGGCTGTAAGGCGTGACGTTTCTAATATGAGGGGTGGCAACTCCTGGTACCTATTAGTCGGTGCTCATGACTATATCCGAAGCACCACTTGATCGCTTACAGTTCGTGTTCTGGCAGCACGACCGCTGATTTCTTGGCGCATAGGCCTGATGTGGGGAGTGAACATGAAACTATTTACTCACAACGAAGAAGGACAAGTCGTTGTGTTAGTAGCTGTTGGCTTAACTGTGCTAGGTCTAATAGCAGGATTTGCCATTGATATCGGCTATCTGCGTTATGCACGACAGCAAATGCAGAAGGCTGCTGATGCAGGTGCGCTGGCGGCTTCCAGCACTCTTCTTCTTAATAATAATCTCAATTGCAACGGTTGTCTTGATGCCGCTATGGCTGATGTTACAGCCAACGGATTTGGAGCTAGTAACGTAACCGTAACCTGGCCTTCCCTGGATCCTAATTATGGCGGCCCGAATTATGTGCAGGTAGCAGTTTCGCAACCAGAACCGCTATTCTTTATGCACATTGGCGGCTGGACTACGGTTAATGTTGGTGCCAGCTCCATAGGTTCCGCTGTGGGAAACGCCTCTGGCTGCATCTATGCCCTGGATGCTGATGCAGCTTCCGTAGGATTTAACGTAACTGGCACTGTTTCTGTGACATGTGGCATCTATGTCAATTCTAACGCTACAAATAGTGGCAGCGTTAATGCCACGGAGATTGGCGTGGTTGGCGATGCCTCTGGATTTACCCCCGAACCGACTACAATTCCGTCGTTTACAGACCCGTTAGTGGGGCTCGCGGCCCCAACAATTGGGGGCTGCATACAACCTGCTGGGACTCAATATATTACAACCTCGAGGACTTTGACGCAAGGTACTTATTGCGGCGGCATTCTTATCGAACCAGCTTCAGGCACTAATATCACGGTTACTTTTAGCCCAGGTATTTATGCGTTAAGAGGTGGGTTGACCGTTGAGGGGCCACTTCAAGGGAAGGGTGAGTCAACGTTAATTGGAAGCGGAATAACATTTTATAATTGCGCAACGGTAAGTTCGGTGTGCCCCTCTGGACCTGGCTCCTATCAGCCTATTACTCTCTCAGGTTATGCCGGGACTGGTTTTCCTGGAGCGCTATCCGCTCCCACTAGCGGTTCGCTAGCGGGTATTTTAGTGTTTGAGGATAGGTCAGTGCCACTTTCCCCCACAACGTTATCTACTATTGATGGTTCTAACGGCGAGGTGTACACAGGGGCATTCTATTTCCCAAATACTTCTATCAACTATATAGGCTCAGTAGGGACCGCGGCTGTTGAGAGCCCTGCGTTTCTAATAGCTCAAACTATCCAAATGAGTGGAACTGTCTTTTTCAAAAGTTATGTGACTAATGTTGGAGGATCGCCACTTCATAGCCCTACGTTGGTGCCATAATGAGATATAAATCTGAAGGCCAGAGCCTAGTAGAGTTCGCCTTATTGTTACCGGTCATGATGCTTCTGATGCTTGGCGTGTTGGAAATAGGGCGGGCCATATTCATTACCGTCAAGGTGACAAATGGAGCCACTGCTGGAGCTGTATATGCGTCGCAAAATCCTAGCGCAGCGCAAAATTCGCAAAACATAGCTACGGCGGTCGCGTGCGATATCAATGGGGTAACATTTAGTAGTCCTTATTTCCCGCCGACGTGTAATTCTACAGGCAGTATACAAGTAACGACCCAGTCGTCTAGTGGATGTTACTGCGCTGGCAGCGGCGCGGCGTCTTGTACGAATCCTATATCCGGGGAAGGCGCGTGTGGGGGGCTGTCCTGTCCAGAAGGGCAGATTCTTGTCGAATGTGTTCAGGTTACCACCAATGCAATATTTCAACCTTTGTTTCCTTATCCAGGTCTTCCAAGCTCGTTTCAAGCTAATGGCAACGCGGTTATGAGGGTACGAAAATGAGACAAAATGGCGAGGCCGGTACTGCTCTTGTGGAGTTCGGGCTTGCGATGGTTTTGGTGCTCACCATAATATTTGGTGTAATTGATTTCGGTAGAGCAGTGTTTGCCTACATTTGGGTAGCAAACACAGCTCGCATTGGGGCCCGTTACGTTATGCTGACCGGGGCTTCGTGTCTTTATCCAAATGGAACATCGTGTGGGGCCACTAATGCGCAGTTGATTACCTATCTGGAAAATAATTCAAACGGTATCAATTTTACCAGTAGCAACTGTCCTATCTCATCGACTCAGGGTGCCGTGTGTATACAAGCAGGTTGTATAAGTACAAATGCAGCGAGTCAAGTACCTTGTGCTTCTGGGATTAAAGGAGCAGTGGAGGTGCAATATCAGTTTGGGTTCATTTGCCCGTTCCTTCCACATCAAACCTGGACAATGACGAGTACATCGGCCAGGACAGTGCTGTGACCTGATCCGGTTCTGCAGCGCAGGCGATCTTTGGTCCTGACGGCGGTCTGCCGGCTTCGCCCTAGCTCTCGATGCGGCAGATTTGCGCTTTGATCTTGGCCGTCGAGACCTACCGACTCCTCGTCCTCTCGGTCTCCGAGTTTGTCTATCAATTGTTACTTGATCGCTGGTCAAAGAACCCCATAATAGCCGACCCACACCAGGCTGGCCTTTGCAACAAGTTTGTTCTGCGTCACGCGCGACACGCTTTTGGAAGGTATGCCACGGAACAGACCAAAAATCCAGCACTGGTACGGGATGTCATGGGACATGCCGACCTGCACGCGACGATGATTTACCAACATCGGGATCTTGCGCCGTCGCGGGAGGAGATCGAGGACCGGAGCAGCGGGATCATGTGAAGTCACGACACAAACTGAAAGCCGAGTTGCGGCGGAGCTGACCAGGCAGCAGCCAAGCACAGGCTGCGGAGAACTTACTGGAGCCGACGATCGGACTTGAACCGATGACCTGTCGATTACGAATCGACTGCTCTACCAACTGAGCTACGTCGGCTTGGCTCGATTGTAAATGTCATGGGAGGTTACCGTAAAGGGACATCCGGCCCCGTTTTCCACTGTTTTCAGCGATTTCCACTTGCTTCGCAACTGCTGTCCCCGGATAATGAATGCAAGCTCAGCTGGCGACTCCGAGCTTACATGAATCGATATTGTCGAGCGGACGTCCTTCGGATCCTGCACATCACGGCCAAGCAACTTGTGGGCTGGCAACGGGCAGGACTTGTTCCTATTTCCGAGACGTTTACCTTCTACGACCTCCTCCAGCTTAAGAAGATTCGCGACCTTCGCGCCAAGAAAGTGCGGCCAGCGGTAATTCGCGAATCGTTGCAAGCGATGCAGAAGCAAGTGGCCGGCATGGAGAACCCCCTGATCGAGGCGAGCGCCTTCAGTGTCGGTTCGCGTGTGGCTTATCGCCATCAGGGCCACGCGGTGGAACCGATCGCGGGACAGTTTGTTCTTGAATTTGGCCCCGTCGGGACAGTGGTATCGACGAACTCAGGGATCTCCAGCGGCAAGGTAAAGCCGATCGTCAACTACGACGATGTAGTTGAGCTATTCGCCCGCGGGGTGGCGATGGAGGAGCATCCCAGCACCCACGACGAAGCCATTCACACCTATCTGCGGGTGCTGGAGATTGAGCCGGACCACGCCGCCACCCACATCAATCTGGGAACTCTTTTTTACAACCGGCAGGATTTTGTCTCGGCTGAAAAGCATTATCGCGCTGCCGTCGCCGCGGACGCACGTTATGCTCTAGCCTACTTCGACCTGGGCAATGTGCTGGATGAGACGGAACGCATTCAGGATGCGGTCGTCGCCTATCGAACTGCAATCCAACTGGCGCCTACCTACGGCGACGCGCATTACAATCTGGCCCTGGCTTACGAACGTCTGGGCCAAGCCCGGCACGCCCTGCTCCATTGGAAAGCCTACCTCAAGCTCGACAGCAGCGGGCCTTGGGCAATTCATGCCCGAAACCAGGTCGCGCGCATCCTGGAAACGGATCCGCTGAAGATCGTTTATAAGCGACAGAGGTAACCAGCTTCATTAAGGGTAGAGCGGCGCTTCAGCGCCGCGTTCGCCAATCGAATCGATAGATCGCTGGGGCTGAGCTGGTCAGTTCCCCAATGACCAGCTCAGCCCCAGCTTTCGTATAACTCGGCCTCGACGCCAGTCTGAAGGCTGGCTCTACCCTTACTCCTAAGGAGACCCTGATTAAGTCAATGCCGATGCCCTCAGCGGCTAAAAAGCCGGGTTCGTTTGCTCGACTTTGCGGACCGCCTGAAGGCGGTCCCTTTCAAAGCAATACTTAATCAGAGCTTACCTAACAATCGATGTTTGAGACGCAGGCAATCAGTCCGCCGGAAGTCGCTCCTCGTATTCATCTCTGGCCTTGGTGTAGACCGCCCAGAAGGCAGCCGGTTCGCGGCCTTCCAGACGATCAACCAACACTGCCAGATGAGAGTGCCAGCCAGGACCGACCGCGAGCATCGCTTTGCGATCGCGCAGCCGCCGATGGGTGACGACCAGTCGAACTTTGTCACCCTGTGGAGTCAATTCGAACGTGACCTCAGAAGGTCCATCCTTGCCGCTTCCCCACGTTAGACTCAGCAGGCGCGGCGCTTCGAAGCGGGTCACGTTGTGCTGCGTCTTCTGACCCTCCTCAGCGCCCTTGAACTGCTCGGGAACCGGTGCGGTATTTTGCGACAGGCTCGAATGACGGAAGGTCAGCTCGACCGACCCGCCCACGCGCTGCTCCATTTCGCCCGATGCCAGCCACTTGGCGCGCTTGTCCGACTCTGTCAGATACGCCCAGACACGCTCGATAGGACCGGGCAATATTCGTTCGAAGCGAAGCGTGCCGGGCTCGACGACCGTGGCATAATCGCCGCTCGCCTGCTGCAACGAGCCGGCCAACCCGTCGAGGATCATCGTCCAACCCTGCCGCGTGCGATCGAGCCACTCGGGCAATACGGCCTCATGCGTCAGAGTCAGATCGCATCCTCCGGCTGACGGGACAATGTCGATAGTCACACGAGTGTTTTCGGAAGAGTATTTGGGAACTTTGAACATGAATACCAGCCGTCGAGGCCGATCCAGCTCCACATATTCGCCGAAGTGCTCGACGTCATCGCCATCACGCCGAATCAGCACGAATTTGCCGCCGACGCGCGCGTCAATTTGCACGCACGTCATTTGTCCTGTGGGAGTGGCGAACAACCACTTCCCCGCAGTCTCAGAGTTGAGCCAGGCATCAAACACACGCTCGGGCGAAGCATCGAAGTGCCGGGTGATGCGAAGCACACGCTCAGAATCAACGGTCATTTCAAGTGTCCTTTCCTGTTTTCATCTTCGGCCTTAAGCAGAGCTTCCAGCGCATCCAGGCGCTTGTTCCAGAAGTGTTCGTAGTAGCGCAGCCATTTTTCGGCGGTGGCCAGCGGCGATGGCTCAATGCGGCAAATGTGCCTTCGTCCTTCTACCCGGCGACGCACCAGTCCGGCCCGCTCCAATACTCGTACGTGCTTGGACGCCGCGGCGAATGACATCTTGCACGGCGCCGCAAGCTCGCCGATGTTGCGCTCCCCTGCCGCCAGGGTTCGAAGCATCGTGCGCCGGGTAGGGTCGGCCAGGGCATGAAAGACGCTGTCAAGCGCTGCCGTGCGTTGTGCAACCATGTGGTTGAATATATCGCGGGTCAGAGCACTTTGTCAACCGTCTGGTTTAATATTGTTTTCTGCGCCCGTCTCTTGCTTAGGGCAGCTGAGGCATCGTTGCTGATGTTCTACGTGCGCGGCTACGCTTCTCGCGGAGACTGGTTCAGCGCGATGCCTCGGCCATGCGAGATTCCCGTCCCGCGCCGAGGGACGGCTCAGTTTAGCCCAGGACAAAGTCCTGGGTAGATCGCGCGATTGATCCTCAGTCCCGGTAGAGACAGAATGTGTACTGCCATTCGATCCAATCCCGCAATCGCGAGAACGGCGCGTTCCGACGATGCCTCGCGCTCCCTCAATGCTAAAATCGAGGGTTTCCTATCCCATCGACAAGGATTGCCCTCATGTCTGAAGTTACCGCACCTGCCGTCGCCAATCCGCCCGCTCCTCTGGTCGCGCTCACCGAAGACGAAGTGCTCTTCCGCGATACCGTTCACCAATTTGCCGACGAGAGCATTCGGCCACATGTGAAAGAGATGGACGAACAAGGCGTCTTCGAGCACTCCCTCATCGATCAGTTTTTCGAGTTGGGACTGATGGGCATCGAAGTGCCCGAAGAATACGGCGGCGGAGCGGGAACGTTCTTCGAAGCCATCCTTGCGGTCGAGGAGTTGTCGCGCGTCGATCCCTCGGCCGGTGTTGTCGTCGATGTGCAGAACACGCTGGTCAACAACGCCCTGCTGCGCTGGACGACTCTGGAGCAGAAAAAGCGCTATCTGCCGCGGATGTGTAAAGACACGGTGGGCGCGTACGCACTGAGTGAAGCCGCCTCGGGCTCGGATGCCTTCGCGCTCCAGACGCGCGCCGAACTCAAGGGCAGCGAGTACGTGCTGAACGGGCAGAAGCTGTGGATCACGAATGCCAAGGAAGCCGGGGTCTTTATCCTGCTGGCCACGATTGATCCCACAGCGGGGTACAAGGGCATCACGGCGTTCATCGTCGAAAAGAATTTCCCCGGCTTCACCGTCGGCAAGAAGGAAGACAAACTCGGCATTCGCGCCTCCAGCACCTGCGAGCTGATTCTGGATGATTGCCGCGTGCCCAAAGACAACGTGCTGGGTGAGGTCGGTAAAGGCTACAAAATCGCCATCGAGACACTGAACGAAGGCCGCATCGGCATTGGCGCTCAGATGCTGGGACTGGCGCGCGGCGCGTGGGAGTTCGCCGCGAAGTACGCCCAGGAACGCAAGCAGTTTGGCCGCGCTATCGCCGAGTTCCAAGGCATTCAATTCCAGATCGCGCAGATGGCGACCGAGATTGAAGCCGCCCGTATGCTGCTCTACAACTGCGCCCGCATGAAAGACGCCGGCATGAACTTCGTCAAGGAAGCCGCAATGACCAAGCTCTACTGCTCGCAGATTGCCGAGAGCGTTGCGTCGCTGTGCGTTGAGATCTATGGCGGTTACGGCTTTACGAAGGATTATCCCGTCGAGAAATTTTTCCGCGACTCCAAGATCGGCAAGATCTACGAAGGCACGTCGAACATGCAGTTGCAGACTATCGCCAAGCTGGTGATGAAGTAGCCGTCGGCTGTCTGTAAGAATCGAAATCCCCACTCAAGCCGGGTGCCCCGGGTCTCGCGGTGTCCGAGACCCGGGACTGTCCGTCATTCATCACCTGGCTACTCTAGTGTCCTCTCGAACACCCCACATACTGTCCCACTGCAATCCGTCACACCGACCCAGGTCTCGGAAAGAGCGGGACCTGGGGCGCTGGCACCAGTTTTTCACAAACCGAGCAGAGGAACATTCTCGCTCTTTGCCGCGGTCCGCAGTTCGGCGTCCAGCGTCGCCAGGGGCAGAGCCCGGCGTTTCGCCAACTCGAGATAGGCGGCGTCATAGAGCGTCAATTTGTGGCGTTCGGCGAGGCGAAGAGTCGCACTCCAGGCATGTGTCGCCGTGTCCGGATCGAGAGCGATAGGAAGCAGAGCCAGATCAGCCAAGGTGCTGTCTCGAAAAGCGGCGTCATGCCGGCGGCGACGCACACCCATCTCAAGAATATTGGCAACTTCCAGCCGCCACAGCGACGGAACCCAAGCGCCGTTGCTGCTTACTAGTTGCAAGACACGACTAACGGCCGGGCTTGTCTCCTCACGATAGACCCACGCCAGCGTCACCGAGCTGTCGAGGACTAAGCTCATGGTCGGCCGGCATCTCGCTCGCGTCTAAGACTCTTCCAATTAAAGCGTACGCGCTTGAGTTGCCGAGCTCGGGCGCGGATGCGGTCGGCCGCAGCCTGGGCCTGTTCGCGATCGAGACGGCCCTCGTTGGGTACCAGCCGCGCCACCGGCTTTCCGTGTCGCGTGATCACAACTTCTTCTCCCTGCTGTACGCGGTCGAGTAACGAGCCCAGGGTGTTTTTGGCCTCAAAGGCCCCCACTTCAATCATGAACGCAGACTCCCAAGATTAATCTAGCTTAATCTAGCTGTATCTTGACGCCGCGTCAATGGGGGGTCGCATTCATCGACAACGGCCGGATGGGACGCGGAGGCGCCTCAGGGCTAAAGAGACTGCCTCGCGGCCGATGTCGCGGCTCCGCGGCTCAGATGTTTTTCCCACCCCCGGAGCCGGGTGCCACTGTGTCCGTTCCCTTCTTTCCCTGTTCGGTATATAGCACTTAGGAGGCCCACATCCGCAGCGACCGCTCTCACTTTTTTCCCACACAAATATGCACTAAAGTCTTTCAGACGGTGATATGCTTCGCACGAACAGCGCCTCCTACCCCATGTGAATCGACAAGCAAAAGGAGAACCGCCATGCACCGCAAATCGCTAAGCTATCTGCTGCTGACGGCTGGGTTATTGCTCGTCACCAGCTTTGTATCCGCGCAGAGCAATCCCTGCAACGGAATCAGCCTGGGGCCACTGGGCAGCTTTAACGGGTTCGTTCCCTTCCCTGCCAACAGCCTGTGGAACACCAACATCGCCAATGCGCCGGTCGACCCGAACTCGGCTGCATACATTAACTTCATCGGTAACAACACGCCCTTGCATCCCGACTTCGGATCTGGGCTATACGACGGGCAGACGATTGGCATCCCTTACATTGTGGTACCCGGCACTCAGCCGCTGGTGAACATTGACTACACCTTGTACGGCGACGAAAGCGATCCCGGCCCGATGCCGATTCCTTTCAATGCGCTGATCGAAGGCTATCCCCAGCCGGGCAATGGCGATCGCCATGTGCTGATCGTAGACAAAGGCAATTGCTGGTTGTATGAGCTGTACTACTCGTTCAATACCGGCCCCCTGGGATGGAACGCCGGCTCTGGGGCGGTATGGGACCTGGAAGCCAACGAAATGCGGCCCTACACTTGGACCTCCGCAGATGCGGCGGGGCTGCCCATTTTGCCTGGACTGGTTCGCTATGACGAGGTGCAGGCAGGGGCGATCAACCACGCTATTCGTGTGACGCTGCAAAACAGCCAGGAGGCATTCACGCCACCCGCCTCGCACTGGGCGCCGAATTCCGACAACCAGTACGCTGCGCCCATGGGTATGCGGCTGCGCCTGAAGGCCAGCTTCGATATCTCCGGCTTCTCACGCCAGAACCAGGTGATCCTGACGGCGCTGAAGCAGTACGGCATGATCATGGCCGACAACGGCTCGTCTTTGTTCATCACCGGCACGCCCGCCATCCTCTGGAACAATAATGATCTTGGCAACCTGCACTCGGTGACCGCCTCCGATTTCGAGGTGATCCTGATTTCGCCGCTATACACGCCGCAGAATGTTCCGACAGGGTCGAATCCGACAATCAACAGCTTTACGGCGACCTCGTCCGGCGGCTCGGGCGATCCCGTCACACTGAATTGGAGTGTGACCAACGGGGAGTACTACATCGTGTCACCCTCGGTGGGCGCGATTCGCGGCAACAGCGTCACTGTTTATCCAACCGTGACGACCACCTACACGCTGTATGCCACGAATCAGTATGGGCGAACGACGGGACAGGTTAGGGTGACCGTGCCGTAGAGGAAGCCGGTGCATGCGAGCGGGAGGTAGAGCCGGCCTTCAGGCCGGCGTGAAGGCACGGCAAAAGACTTCGGCTGCTGAAGTCATGGGACTTCAGCAGCCGAGAATTGTTTACTAATTCTGACGCGGGCCTAAAGGCCCGCTCTACCACAGGCCCTACCGCACCACGCCTTCCAGCGGCGAACTCGCTGTTGCGTAAAGCTTCCTGGTCATACGGCCGGCAAGGTATGCCTGGCGGCCGGCGATCACCGCATTCTTCATCGCCTCGGCCATCAGCACGGGATCTTGCGCCCCAGCTATGCCGGTGTTCATCAGCACGCCATCAACCCCTAGTTCCATGGCGATGGCCGCATCGGAGGCGGTGCCAACTCCGGCATCGACGATCAGCGGCACGTCGGTGATGATCTCGCGCAGGATGCGGATGCTGGCGCGGTTCTGGATGCCCATGCCGCTGCCGATAGGCGCTCCCAAAGGCATGACGGCAGCCGCTCCGGCATCGATCAGGCGCTTCGCAACCACAATGTCATCAGAAGTATATGGAAGAACAGTGAAGCCTTCCTTCACTAGCACGCGCGTGGCTTCGATGGTCGCCTGCACATCGGGAAACAACGTCTGCTGATCGCCGATGACTTCGACCTTTACCCAATCCGACAGTCCGACCTCGCGGCCCAGTCGCGCCGCGCGGATGGCCTCGTCGGCGGTGAAGCAGCCGGCGGTGTTGGGCAGCAGGAAATATTGCTGGGGATCAATGAAGTCGAGCAGCGACTCCTTGCTGCGATCGAGGTTGACGCGGCGTACTGCGACGGTGACCATCTCGGCGCCGCTGGCCGCAATAGCGCGAGCCGTCTCCTGCCCTGATTTGTATTTGCCCGTGCCCACGATAAGGCGCGAGCGGAACTGTCTGCCTGCAATAGTGAATGGGTCCATGGAGCTATTGTAAATCTCTCGCCAAGCCGCAGTTCTGTACCGGCGATACGGACAGTGCCGTCCCATAATTGTCTGTATATCCCAAGCAGCTTGGGTTATACTCTTTCTGTGGCGTCGATCCGCCGAGCCGGAGTGTTGTTCGTTGCTTATCCGCAGGACCACGTGCCGCGCCACGTACATGGCTTCATCGAAGAGGCCGAGGTTATTGTGTATCTGCGTCCCGATAGGACTGTCGCGCTGGCAGACCGTGCTGACGCCATCCGACTTGGCAATGCAAAACGCAGCTCCGTGCGTCGCGTTTTGCGAGGCGCGGCGCAGCATTTTGACGAACTAGTTGAACTATGGGAGAGCATGCATGAATAAATCCAAAGCGACCGTGGTGGCAACGGACCGACAGATCGATGCGGCCCTGGCACAGGCGCGCGAATTCGCAGCCGCGGACCGTCGAGTGGTTCGCGCTGAGTATGAGAAAAGGCCCGATCTGATCACCCTGTATCTGGATGACGGCGTGCGAGTCTCGATTCCGCGCGATAGGTTAGAGGGTCTGCAACAAGCAGACGGTGTGCAGCTCTCTAAAATCTCCATTTTGGGCCACGGAACCGGGCTGCGCTGGCCCTTGCTTGACGTAGATCACTATGTACCGGGACTCCTTAACTCCGTCTTTGGCACCAGTCGCTGGATGGCGGAACTGGGCCGGCGCGGAGGGTCGGCCAGCAGCAGGGCAAAGACCGATGCCGCTCGCGCGAACGGCAAGAAAGGCGGACGGCCGAAGCGGCATGTCGCATAGTTGTTCTGCTGGCAGCTGAGTGCTTGTCTGATGGCTGAAAGCTGACGGCTCCCACGATTGACCCTCTCTCTCGGACTTCCCTACAATCGAGGATTCCGTACTCCTACAGGAAGGATTCATGGCGCTAGAGCTTTTCAATACTCTGTCCGGCAAAGTCGAAGAGTTTCACCCGCTCGAAGACAACCTGGTCCGCATGTACGCGTGCGGGCCCACGGTTTACGACTACGGCCACATCGGCAACTTTCGTACCTTCGTCGTCGTCGACACGCTGCGGCGATTCCTGAAACAGAGCGGCTACAAACTGAAGCACGTGATGAACATCACCGACGTGGATGACAAGATCATCCGCAACGCCGCGCGCGACGGCGTGACCGTGCAGGGGTACACGAAGAAATATCGTGAAGCGTTTCTGGAGGACGCTGACGCACTGAACATCCAGCATCCTGAGCTGATCGTGAATGCGACCGACCACATCCAGGAGATGGCGCACTTCATCGCCGTCCTCGCGGACAAGGGTTACGCGTATCGCACCGACGATGGCTCGTATTACTTCCGCATCGCCAAGTTTCCCGAGTACGGCAAGCTGTCGAAGAAAGATTTTGCCGGGATGACGGATGGCGCGCGGGTTGATGTCGACGAGTACGACAAGGACAACGCTCGCGACTTCGCGCTGTGGAAAGCGCCCAAGCCAGGCGAGGCGCAGTGGGAGACCGAGATCGGGCCGGGACGGCCGGGCTGGCACATCGAGTGCTCGACCATGTCGATGAAGTACCTGGGTGAGACCTTCGACATCCATCTCGGCGGCGAGGACCTGATTTTTCCGCATCATGAAAACGAGATTGCGCAGTCGGAAGCGGAGACCGGCAAGCAGTTCGTGAAGGTCTGGGTCCACTCGCGCTTTCTGCTGGTGGAAGGCGAGAAGATGGCCAAAAGCGCGGGAAATTTTTTCACCGTGCGCGACCTGATCCTGATGGGACACAAGCCGTCGTCGATCCGCTTTCTGCTGATGTCAGTCCCCTACACCAAGCAGCTCAACTTCACTTTCGATGGCCTGACGCAGGCTGCGAACTCAGTGGAGCGGCTGCGCAACTTCAAGCTGCGGCTGGAGACTTCGCAGTTCCCGGAAGGAGCTAATCCTGCGATCGCGGAGATTGCGAAAAAGACTTCCGAAGAAATGACGGCCGGGCTGAACGACGACCTGAACACGGCGCGGGCACTGGGTGCGATCTTCGACATGGTGCGCGACGTGAACGCCGCAGCCGATGCCGGCGATGTCCACAAAGACGATGTGCCGGCGCTGCTCAGGGTGCTGGAGCAGTTCGAGGAAATCTTTGCGGTGCTGAAGGACGACGATGCCGCCAAGGTGCGAGCGACGGTCGAGTGGGCCCAAGCCGAAGGATTGCAGGACAAGATCAGCCCGCAGACCGCTGAGCTGGCGAAGGCGGCAGCGCTGTCGGACGAGCAGATCGAGAAGCTGGTGGCCGAGCACTCGCAGGCGCGCAAAGCGCGAGACTTCGCGCGATCGGACGCGATCCGTGCGCAACTGGCGGAAAACGGCGTCATCCTGGAGAACACCAAAGATGGTGTACGGTGGAAGAGAAAGTAAAAAGCAGTTGTCAGATGACAGTTGACAGCGCGGTTGTCAGTGATCAGCCGGTGGCCCTCCTTGTGAGGCTTTTGCTGGTGAGGGTTGTATCAGGGCAGGTCTTCAGCCGTGCCGTAATCGCTGCGATAGGAATTGGGCTTCAGCCCCTGCGGTCGCGGTCGATGCAGGGGCTAAAGAGACTGTGTCACGACCTGGTGTCGCCGCTCCGCGGCTCACTTGTTGTCCCACTTGGAGCGCGGGCTTACGCCCACGCCTAACACAAATGCCGCCGCTTCGCGGCTGAATGAGCCGGATTTCTTAGTGTTTGTTCCACCGCGGAATATGATTTCCGGTCGCGACACAGTCTCTAAAGCCCGACCTTTGGGCGACTCTCTCGGCACGACTAAAGTCGAGCCCTGATACAACCCACAACCCGCGGACCAGTGGCACCGCCGGCTGCTGCCGGCTGGCAACTGGCCACTGATCACTGGCCACCGGTTTTGAACGCCTTGATCACGATATCGTTGGGTTGGTTGCCGACGGGAATCAGCGTCACCAAGGCGCGGTCGGCGCTGATCTTTGAGTTGTCGTTGGTCTTCACCGTGCGCACAACAGCGACATCGCCTGAACCGGAGTCGACGACAAGAAGATGCGCTTCATCCGGAGTAAGCGCCAGCGCGTCGGGATGGTTGCCCACCTGCACGGCGCCAATCACGCGCCCTTCGTCAATTGCATAAACACTAACATTGTTCGATCCGAAGTTGCTCACATAGAGCAGGCTGTTATCGGAGGTAACTATGCCGTGCGAAGGATTGTCGCCAATCAGGTAGCTGCCGCCGACCTCGTTTGTGCCGGTTTCGATAATCGAAAAGTTGCTGCTGTTGAAGTTGCTGACGAACAGTTCGCCGCCATCGGGTTTGAGAGCTAGTTGGACCGGAAGCTGGCCGACATCGAGATATGCCAGCAATCGGTCCGACTTCAGATCGACAGCCGCGACTTGATTCGATCCCGGGCATGCCACGAAGACCTTACTGTTGTCGGGAACAATCGCCAGATCCTCCGGTTGACTACAGACCTTGACAGTGTCGCGCACGGCAAGCTTATCCGCGTCGATGATGGAGATGGTATCGTCGGCGCGATTGCTCGCGACCACCAGCTTGCCATCCGTCGAAACCTTCGCCATTCCTGGCGCGCCGCCGACGCGAATGGTGGCGATGACCGCCCGTTTCGCCAGATCGATTACGGAAACATTTGCCGAACCCGAGTTGGCGACGTAAGCGCGCTTGCCATCGGACGAGACTGAAACGTAATACGGCTTGGCGTGAACGCCAATGGTGGCGACCACCTGATTGCGTTCGGCGTCGATGATGCTGACATTGCTGGAGTCGGCGTTGGCAACGTAGATTTCGTTGCGCGTGAGACTGGCTGCGACGCCGGTGGGACCGGCACCAACAGAGATCGTCTTCACGTTGCGAAGCTTTAACAGATCGATGACGCTGACGGAGTTGCTCTTCCCGTTGCTGATGTAGGCGTATTCGTGATAGCCGGGAGCGACGGTTTTGTCCTGATGGCAGGCGACGATCGTTGCGATGATTAGCAGCGGCGACAGCAGTGCGGTCGATCGTTCACTGCTGCGCCACGGCGTTTTCGCAGGCATTATCGAGCGACGGTTCCGGCGCTTGCCGCAACCGAAGCGGGACGGCGGGCCTCGGGATTCGAGACGGTGTCAGCCACGGAACGGCCGAGCACGTTGGCGATCTGGCGAATCTCCACCATCAACTGATCGAACTGATCGGGATAGAGCGACTGCTTGCCGTCGCTCAGAGCGCGATCAGGATCGGGATGGACTTCGATGATCAGGCCGTCGGCGCCAACAGCGACCGCAGCGCGCGAGAGCGGTGTGACCTTGTTGCGCTTGCCGGTGCCGTGGCTGGGATCGACGATGATGGGCAGATGGCTGAGCCGCTGAACCGCCGGCACCAAACTGAGGTCGAGCGTGTTGCGGGTGTGATCGGCGAAGGTGCGAACGCCACGCTCGCAGAGCACGACATTGTAGTTGCCTTCGCTCATGATGTACTCGGCTGCCATCAGGAATTCTTCCAGCGTGGCCGACATTCCGCGCTTCAGCATCACCGGCTTGTGGGCCCGCCCGGCGCGCTTCAGCAGCGAGAAGTTCTGCATATTGCGCGCGCCAATCTGGATCATGTCAGCATACTTCTCCACCAGATCGAGCGATTCGTTGTCTACTGCCTCGGTAACGATCAGCAGACCAAACTGGTCGCGGATGTCGGCCAGGATTTTCAGGCCGTCTTCTCCCAGACCCTGAAAGGCATAGGGCGAAGTGCGGGGCTTATAAGCGCCGCCGCGGAAAAAACGGGCGCCTGCGCGGGCAACATGCCCGGCAGTGGTAAACGCCTGCTGGCGGCTCTCGATGGCGCAAGGGCCGGCCATCACGGCCACTTCAGCGCCGCCGATAGTCGCATCGGAGTTCGGGAAGCGCAAAACGGTGTCGTCTTCTTTCAAGTCGCGGCTGACAAGCTTGTAAGGCTTGCTGACGCGGATGACCTCCTGCACGCCCACCATCTCGTCAAAGCTGCCGGGATCGATCTCGGTCTCGTTGCCGGTGATGCCGATGGCGGTACGCTGCGCTCCGGGCATGGAGTGAGCGCGAAAGCCTAGAGCTTCGATTCTTTCGCAGACGCGCCGCACATCCTCTTCGGTGGCGTGCGCCTTCATGACAATAAGCATTGGGAGACCCCTTGTAGTGGTCTAGTGTACCGTTCGCGGATGGGCGGCGGCAATTGCTGCTGGCAACGGGTCACGTCGCTTGCATCATCTCCAGCAGCTTGAGCACGGTATTCCAGTTCCTGGCGGTGCAAACCGTCTTGAGCCTGGAATCAAAGTAGGCGTTGGTCAGCTTGGTGCGCCCCATTCCGTTCGGCAAGTGCAGATAGATTTCGCGGCCGCAGACGTGAAAGACGTCAGGCGCGGACCGTTGCGGATCGAGAGACTCGACACCATCGGCAGTAGGCACATCGGCGAGAAAGTAGACGTGTAGCGTCGGATGGGGCAACCCCGCCTTCAGAAACGGGTTGTTGCGCGCGGCCTGGGCGAGTTCCTCGCGATTGCGCAAGACAACGGGAACGGAAAATCCAAAGCGCTCTTCGATCTTCTTCGCCAGAAGAACTGGAAGAGCCTTCGCGACCTTCGGCGGAGCAGTAAACACAACGTTGCCGCTCTGGATATAGGTGCGCACGTTGCCGCATTTGGCATCCGTGAAAATCTCGACAAGCTGCTTCATGGGCAGCACGTGCTTGCCACTGACGTTAATGCCACGTAGCAGTGCGACGTACGTTCCTACCTGCTCCACGATGTACCGTTGTCCCAATTGATGGTGTTGCCGTCCGGGCTGATGGTCCCGCCAATCTGCTGGCCGGACCAGTTTGTCGTGATGTGACGCGAGTCGTTGAAGGAGCCCGTCGCGGTCTGGCCACTTTCATTCTTCAGTTGCAGATGGCCTTTCTTTTGCCGGATGGAGCAAGCCTGCGAGCGATTGCCGTCGCGATACCAGGTCCCGTCGAGATTGGGACGGCGTCCGCCTCCGCCGCTAGAGCCGCATCGCATCCAATACGTGCCATTGGTCCAGTCGATGCGAAGCCCATCGGGGCTGAGCGTTCCCTGAACAAATTGCCATTCGTCGGCGCTGAAAATCGTCTGTTGCGTATTTACGAAGTGACCTGTCGAGGTGCTTCCACTTTCGTTGGTGAAGGTCAGGAAGGCCCCATTGCCGCTGATCGAGCAATGTTTGGCTTTATCGCCCTGAGCACACCAGTCGCCCGTGATGCGCCCGGCTCCAAAGCCCTGGGCCAACGCCCGCGGCCCGCGCAGTTGGACCAAGCTCAACACGACCGCGGTGATTAATATGACCGTGCCTGCTAGTTTCGCGCTCCTGAACTCCATCGCACCTCCCTCGGCTCCGTTGAGCTGCATCCAGCGAAGCCATCGCCCAGCCGCCCGGAGCTTTGCGCCAAAGAATATCAAAGAAATACCGCGCAATGACGGGCCAATGCAAGGCCATTGCCAGCCAGTAACAAACCCGTCACAATCAAGAGGAGTCCAATAGTCATAATCTGTAGCTGGGTTGCGCAACGGGAATTGCACACGCTTACGACATGCCACTTCTCGACAGCACGCGGGTCAAAAATCCGTTTTGGACAGCGCCTAACCAGATCACGCTGCTGCGGCTGATCTTCATTCCCTTCGTGATTATTTCGGTATTCGATGCCCACTGGCCATGGGCCTTGGGGCTGCTGATTGCCGCCGCATTGAGCGATGCGCTGGATGGCCTGCTGGCTCGCGCGCTGCATCAACAGACGCTGTTGGGGCAGTATCTGGATCCGCTGGCCGACAAGCTGCTGTTGAGCTCATTGTTCCTGGTGCTCTCGTTCGTCAAGAAAATTCCGTGGAAGTTTACGATCGTGGTATTCAGCCGCGACCTGTGCATTGTGGCCACCGCCGTCGTGCTGTACGCCGCAGTGGGCTTTCGCGACTTCCGTCCCAGCATCTTCGGCAAGCTGAATACGGCCTGCCAGATCTCTGCCGTGTTCTTCGTCGTCCTGTCGCAAGTTGTGGATGCGCACTGGATCAGGTTGCTGATCAAGTTTTTTCTTTATGCGACCTTCACCTTTGCTACCGTTTCCGGCGTGCACTACGTTCTGGTAACAGGACAACGCCTGCGCAAAGAGTCGGTGGCCAGTAGCCAGTAGTCAGTTGTCAGTTATAGTCGGAATTGGTTCGTCCGGCTGCATCGTGATGAACTGACAACTGGCTACCGACTACTGGCTACTTCCTTCCGTGAGCACTGATCGCCATCATCGCCTGCGAGTGGTCTTCGCGTTTGCCCTGGTTTACATCTTTTGGGGCTCGACCTACCTGGCCATCGGCATTGCCGATCAGGAGCGGTTGCCGCCGGCGGTCATGTGCGCCATGCGGTTTGCCATCGCCGGGTCGTTGCTGCTGGGGATCCGCGCCCTCATCGGCCGCAGCATACGGATCACGCTGAATGAGGCCCTGCGTCTGGCCACTATCGGCTGCCTGCTGCTGGTCGGCGGCAACTTCGGCCTGGCATGGGCTGAGCAGTGGGTACCAACCGGCTTTGCCGCGCTGATTATCGCCATCACGCCCATCTGGTTTCTGCTGCTGGAGACGTTTGTCTTTCGTGGTGACCGCCTGTCGCAACGCGGGCTGTTCGGCGTGGCGCTGGGTATCGCGGGTGTCGCCGTATTGTTCTGGCCAAGGTTCGAGCACCGCGCCACGCTGGGCATCATGCCTCTGGTGGGAGCTTGCACGTTACTGCTGTCGTCGTTCAGTTGGTCGGTGGGATCGGTGCTGTCACGCAAGTGGCAAATGAAGGTCGATCCCTTCACCGCGACTGGCTGGGAAATGCTGTTTGCGACTGTCGGTAACTCGCTCGTCGCCGTCGCCACGGGCGAAGTGCATCGCGTCGCGATCACGCGTCGCGGAATGCTGGCCGTGCTCTACCTTGTGGTCTTCGGGTCGTGGGTGGGATACACCGCTTACATCTGGCTGCTAAAGCATGTGCCGACGCCGAAGGTGGCGACTTACGCGTATGTCAATCCGCTGGTGGCGCTCGCTCTGGGATGGCTGGTGCTGAACGAGCGGCTGGACACGTTCATGTTAGCTGGGACAGTGATTATCGTCGCCGGGGTGGCACTGGTCACAACGGCTAAAGTGCACGAGGGCAGCCGCGCGGCACCGGTGCTAACCGAGGTCGAGCCGGACGCGTAGGTCAGGCCTGCGACTGAAGTTTCTAAACAGCTTCATCCAAGTCACGCGGCTTGAGATGCCTAAGCTCGACGCAACCCATTGACCGAAATCGACAAATGCCATAGCACTACTTCCACCACCTAGGTGAAACAAAGTAGGGCGTGACGTAACACAAGTCCATTGCCAGGTATCACCACCTATTTACAGGCAGAATTTAACCATTTGCGAGGTATAATCGCGTCACTTATGTCGCCGTGGGCAATGCAGTGGTGGGAATGGTTTTTGCTGGCAGGGGCCCTGTATTTCGTCCGAAGTCTCATCTATAGCGACCAACCTACGGCGGTCACGATTCGCTTTTGCCTTGTGGCGGGCATGTTCCTATCGCTAGTGATGGGCGTGGTCCGATTGCTCAGGATAGCTTGGGGCGGATAATCCGTGATTCACCGCGCAGTTTTATCCTTGCCGGTGGGGATGGCGATCGGCGCTCTCATCTTCCCACTTTAGAAACGCGCGAAAGGCCGCGCCGCGGTGACTGTAGCCCGCCTTCTCTTCGGCAGTAAGCTGGGCAAAGGTCTTGCCAATCTCAGCAAAATAAAACAGCGGATCGTAGCCAAAGCCGTTCGAGCCACGCGGCGCGTGCAGGATGATTCCTTCCGCTTGACCGTGAAATGTCGCCAGGGTGTGGCCGTTGCGCGCGGCGGCGATCACGCAAACGAATCGGCCGGTGCGGAATTCGTCGGGCACGTCGTGCAGCTCACGCAGCAGGCGAGCGTTGTTGGCCTCATCATCGGAGTTGCCCGCATGCTCGGGAGCCTGGGGTTCAGGCGAACGGTGCTCGTCAGCGGCATAACGCGCGGAGCGCACGCCAGGTGCGCCACCCAGAGCGTCGACCTCCAGCCCGGAGTCGTCGGCGAGAACGATTTCGCCTTCCGCATACTTGCTATAGTGCTCGGCCTTCTTGCAGGCGTTGGCTTCGAAGGTGGCGCCGTCTTCGATTACGGACGGCAGCAACGCGAAGCCGGGCAGCATTTCGATCTGCACGTTGTGAGCGATGGCCGCGCCGACGAGGTCGCGAATTTTGCCGGAATTCGAGGTGGCTACGAGTATGCGTTTCAAGCTAGATCCTTCTATAAGAGGCGGTCCTATTTCACCACGGAGGACACGGAGATCACGGAGTTGTTTTTATTTGATTTGATCTTTCCCCTTCGAACTGTGTGACCGTAGTCAAGAGCATGCGGATTGCTTTTCAGCCACCCGCCAGATCAGCGCCGCGGGATTTCCGCAATCCACCCGATTCTTCCTCCGTGGTCTCTGTGTCCTCCGTGGTGAAAAATTTCCGTTTCTTATGACGAATGTCTTCTTCGTTCAACGTAGCAGAACGCGCTCAAAAAGATGAGAGCGCCGAGGCTGACGCCGTCCCCCAGCCAGCGATCGGGCGTGCGTATGAAGCGAACATCGACTTCGCTATGGCCGGCGGGAACGGGAATCACCATCCGTCCTGTGGAATCGTCCGACTCCGGCGAAATTCGCATGCCGTTCACTTCGACTCGCCATGCGGGATAGTTCATCAGGCGAAGCACGATCTCGACTGGCTGCGAAGAGTCCACCGTCAACTGCTTGCGATACGGGCCAGCGTGGAAGTGTGTCACACGTGCGTTTGCTGCCGGAACGCGGCCATCCGCACCGCGAATCACAAAGTCGGGAAAGTCCGGCTTGATCTCGTAATTGTCACCGCCTGCGGGAGTGTATTCATCGGTCCCCATATAGCCGTAGCCCGCATGGAACATGCTGGAGAGCATGAAGGGCGTGTCTTCGGGATCGCATGGCGGTTGCAGCGCCAGATTGCAGACCGCGATCAGCGCGATGAACAGCACAGCGTAGAGCGGTACTTTGCCGCGAAAGCCCGGCACGGCCGCGACGACAAATACGGCATAGGCGACGCCGGTGACCATCAACCACCGCCACGGGAACTGCAGGAAGCGCAGGTCGGGCATCAAGCGATAAGCCAGGCTGGTAATAGGCAGCATCAGCGCGAGCGACACGCCGGCCAGGATGACAAGCGACCACCATAGGGTGGGATTGCGCTTGCGCCATCCCCAAGCCACAAACACGGCCACAGCCGTGATCGCCAACTCCCCAACCGCGAGCCATGAGAGGCTTCTCAGAAATGCGTCATGTTCGGGCTCGCCAATGCGCGTGAAGAGGAAATTTTCCGTTGGACGCACGCCCGCGGATAGGGCTTGTCCCAAGGTTATCCAATTCTTCTCGTAGAGGACTGGCACGATGTAGAACGAAGCCAGGACCATCCCCATCGCCATCGCAGCGCAGCCATACAGAAACACGCGAGAATTGCGGCGCAGGATAGTGATGGCTGCCAGCAGCCATACCGCGACATAGGACGCGATAATTGCCGCCGGAACATTGGTGAGCCAGACTCCGGCGATGGTCAGCGCCAAAGGGACGAACATCGCGCGCGCGGGACGGTCGCGAACGATCCACAGCACCAGCAGCGGCAAGAACGAAGCGGCTAGCAGCTCAGCGAATGCGCTGCGAACGTAAACCGTCAGCAACATGTACGGGCTCACCGCATAAGCAATGGCGATCAGGGTCGCGTCCGGCTCGGGGAACCATTCGCGTGTCATCTTGTGCATCGCCAGCCCGGCGAGGAAAACGGCACAGCAAGCGAAGGCAGCCGGAACCAAGGTCCAGGGAAGGAAGCTGCCGAGCGCGCCTCCCAGCATCCACGACAGCGGCGGATAGAAGAGGAAACGCGGCTCGCCGCTGCCGTAGTTGGCGAATACGGCCCAACGCGGATAGACGATTCCCTCGCACCACTGCTGCGCTACTTCCATCCAGCTATTCATGTGGAAGGTGAGATCGTGCCCGCAGGCGATGCCGCGAAGGCTGAAAGGCGCGACCACCGCGAGGGCCGCCAACGCCAGCGCGCAGACGGTTGACCTCCTTAGCGTCGATGTGGCGGGCGGCATGTGTTTTATCTTAACGTCCTGCAACCGAGCTCATGGCGCGGGGAAAATTGCCGTCTGCAAGTGCAAGCCTGTCCAATTCCGGTTTTGGTTTTGTCGTTCATCAAAATTTAATATGCGGTTCAACTGAGATTGATCTGCACCAGCTATGAAGGTACAACCTCAGAATCCATGCCTGAGGAGTGGAAAGGGTGAGGAAACCTATGCGTCAATTTCTGGCAACTACGTTAATGGCGGCCATGATGTTTGGGCCGCTGGCAAACGCAAACGCCGCCCCGGCTAAACCGGCTACCAAAACCATAGCCGTTCATACGCCGGCAGCAACTCCCATCACGCATATCGTGGTGATCTTTGGCGAGAACATCTCTTTCGATCACTACTTCGGCACATATCCGTATGCCACCAACCCCTCGGGTGAGCCGCCGTTTTCACCCACACCCGGAACGCCCAGCGTGAATGGCATACAGGGTCTGCTCAGCACGCTCAATCCCAATCTCAACCCCGCAAACGGAAATGGTGCAACCAACCCCTTCCGTCTCGATCACTCGCAGGCAGCCACTGCGGATCAGGACCACGACTACACGCCCGAGCAGGCAGCTTTCGATAAAGGGTTGATGGACCTGTTCCCAGCCAACACCGGTACGGCCGGACCGCCTCCCAGCGGCGGCGGCATCGTCGATACCACCGGCCTGGTGATGGGCTACTACGATGGCAATACCGTCACCGCCCTGTGGAACTATGCTCAGTATTTCGCGTTGAATGACAACGCCTACGGCACCACCTTCGGTCCTTCCACGGTGGGGGCAGTCAACCTGATCTCTGGTCAGACTAACGGTGTCATCAACAACGTCCGTGGCACCGGTGCGGTCATCGCTGACGGCACTGGCGGCCTGACGCTCATTGGCGATTCCGATCCGAATGGCGACATGTGCTCTACCACGTCGGGCGAAAATCTCGACATGAGCGGAACGAACATCGGCAATCTGCTCGACACCGCCGGCGTCAGCTGGGGCTGGTTCGAAGGCGGATTTGACCTGACCATTACCAACCCGAACGGCACCACCGGCTGCAATCGCTCGACCTTGTCGACGATTACCGGCGAGACCGAGAAGGACTACATCCCACATCACTCGCCGTTCCAGTATTACTCCTCGACGGC
Organism: uncultured Acidobacteriaceae bacterium; assembly: GCA_963789245.1. GTDB lineage: Bacteria > Acidobacteriota > Terriglobia > Terriglobales > Acidobacteriaceae > Bog-257. The sequence continues at coordinate 23,997 of CAWBKE010000018.1, forward strand.
CAACTGGCCGCACACGCGTCCGACCAGTGTCAACACCATTGGCCAGAATGGCGATGCGGGCAACCACATTTACGACACTCATGACTTCTTCGACGCCATCAACGCCGGCAACTTCCCGGCTGTGAACTTCCTGAAGGCCCCGGGCTATCAGGATGCGCACCCCGGCTACTCCGATCCGCTGGACGAGCAGACTTTCGTAGTCGACACCATCAACTTCCTGATGCAGAGCGGATACTGGGGCAGCACCCTGGTCGTGATTAACTACGACGACTCGGACGGCTGGTACGATCACCAACTCGGCCCCATCATCGAAACCTCGCAAACCACAGCTGATGCCCTTACCGGCGCCGGCACCTGCGGAATCGTGACGCCCGTGCTGGGTGGTCCCAACGGCCCGGTTGTCCAGGGACGCTGCGGCTACGGTCCGCGCATCCCCATCATGGTTATCTCGCCCTATGCCCGGCAGAATCAGATCGATCACACCTTGCTGGATCAGGCGTCGACCATTCACTTTATCGAAGACAACTGGCTCAATGGGCAGCGCATTGGCAATGGCTCCTATGACGCCGTCAACAATTCCATCGCTTCCATGCTGCAGGTTCAGCCGAACACTTGCCTTCGCTACCTGTTGCTGAACGACCAAACGGGCGAAGTCACGGGTAAAGGCTGTGCCGTTCCGTAGACCTGAGCTGCGACACCTTGTAGCTCCGCGTTAACCGGCAATGGATGCGGCACCGCCTGCATCCATTGCTGCTTTATGATCTATTGTGTATTCGGAAAGGGCCCCTGGTGACTTCGCGTAGAAACTTCCTGCGGCAATCCTCCATGCTTGCCGGCGGTGTATTGCTGGATGGATCCAAGGTGGCGTCGGCCATGATGCATGCCATGGCGGTGCAACCCAACACGCTCAACGTCAGCACATTGGCCAACTTTGTCGATCCCTTGCCAATTCCTTCCGTCGCCAAACCGGCCGGGACCCGCGCGCCGGCTTCCGCACCGAAATCGAAGGTTCCTTACTATCGTTTCGCTGCGCAACCAGTCTCGGTCAAGATTCACCGCGATCTCCAGCCCACGCGCTTCTGGTCCTTCGGGCCTTCGGTTCCCGGCCCGACGCTGGAAATGCGCAGCAACGAAGACGTGCTGGTGGAATGGGCCAATGAACTCCCGCAACAGCATTTCCTGCCCATCGACTACCGCCTGCACGGCGCCGAAGCCAAGAACCCGCAGGTGCGCATCGTCACCCACGTGCATGGAGCGCGCGTTCCCGCCGATAGCGACGGTTTTCCCGAGGACTGGTTCGTGCCCGGCAAGTCCGTGCTGTACCACTATCCCAATCAGCAGGACCCGGCAATGCTCTGGTATCACGACCACGCCATGGGTATCAACCGGCTGAATATTTATGCAGGCTTGTTCGGCGTCGTGATCATCAGAGACCGGTTTGAAGAGGACCTCAATCTGCCCAGCGGCAAGCACGAGATTCCACTGACGCTCTTCGATCGGCTGATCACACCCGAAGCCCAGCTCTACTACCCGATTTCGGACAAGCCGCGCGCGCCCTGGGTTCCCGAGGTTTTTGGCGATGCGATTTTGATTAATGGCAAGCTATTTCCTTATCTCGAAGTCGAGCCTCGCAAATACCGCTTCCGCGTGCTCAACGCGTCGAATTCGCGTTTTTATACTCTTTCCCTGCATAACGGGCTTCCGCTTCATCAGATCGGCACGGACCAGGGACTACTGCCGGAGCCGGTTTCGCTCAAGAACACTCAACTGGCGCCAGCCGAACGTGCTGACATCGTCATCGACTTCAGCGACAGCCGCGGCGAGCAGATTGTGCTCAAGAACGACGCCCTCGGCATCATGCAGTTCCGGGTCTCGGCCAACAAGGTCAGCGACAGCAGTTCCCTGCCGAAGCAACTGCGTGCGGTTCCCAAGATTGCCGAATCTGAGGCGGTAAACACTCGCCTGCTGACGCTTGACGAATATCGCAGCTTCGCCGGCGAATCGACCATGCTGTTGCTGAACGCAAGTTATTGGCACGATCCCATCAGCGAGAAGCCTGCCGTCAACAGCACCGAAATCTGGAGCTTCATCAATCCCACCGACGACACCCATCCCATTCATATTCACACCGTGCGCTTTCAGATCCTTGACCGCCAGCACTACGAGCCCTTTACCTACCAGACGAAAAAGGAATTCCGCTGGCTCGGACCGCGCGTTCCGCCCGAGGCATTCGAGGCTGGATGGAAGGACACCGCTGCCGCTCATTCCAAGATGGTCACGCGCATCATTGTGCCCTTCAATAGCTATCCCGGAAAGTATGTTTGGCACTGCCACATCCTCGAACACGAAGACAATGAGATGATGCGGCCCTTCGAGATCGTCGGCGCGTGATTGTTCCACTTCGCAGTACAATGGCCGAACCTCATAAAAGGTTCACCCATGACTATCAACGACGCTCGTAAGGATTTTCCCGCGCTTCAGAACCAAGTTTTTCTCGACTCCGCCTGCGTCAGCCTCGCTCCGCAGCGCTCAATTGAGAAGCTGCGCGCCTTTCTTGACATGGCTGCATCTTGCCCCTCAGGCAACGCCTCGCAGCAGCATCTTGATATGGACGCAATGCGCAGCGCGGCGCGACCGCCGCTAGCCAAGCTGATCAACGCCAGCGAGGACGACATCGCGCTAATGGAGAGCACAACACAAGGCATGAACCTGGTGGCGAACGCGATTCCACTGAAGCGCGGCGATCGGGTCGTGGTTTGCGATCTGGAATTTGTCGCGGTCGCTCTTCCCTGGGTCCAGAAGCGACAGGAGACAGGTATCGAGATCGACGTTGTGCCCAATCGCAATGGCCAGATCCTGATCGAAGACGTAGAGGCGGCCATCACTGCCAACACGCGCGTCGTCGCCATCAGTTCGGTGCAATGGAGTAACGGCTTCCTTTGCGATCTCGACGGGCTGTCGCGCCTGTGTCGCGGGCGCGGCGTGTTTCTGATTGTCGACGCTATCCAGCAGATCGGCGCCATTCCGCTCGATGTGCGGAAGACGCCGGTCGATGCCATCGCCTGCGGCGGCCATAAGTGGCTGCTGACTCCCTTTGGCTGCGGCTTTCTATACATGAGCAAGGAGTTTCGGGCGCGGGTCGACCCGCCGCTGGCCGGCTATCTTTCGGAGGTCGAACCGGAAGGCGGTTGGGGAGCGTACTTCCAGACGCCGACGATCAAGCCGGTTCGCGACTACGATTTCGTTAACGCCACGCGCCGCTGGGAAGCCGGCGGCACCGCAAACTATCCCGGCGCAATCGCATTGGCTGAATCCGTGGGCCTCATCAATGAGATCGGCATCGACAAGATCGGCGAGCACGTGCTCTGCCTCACCGACCACTTGATTGATAACTTGCAACAGCAGGGACTGGAGATCGTGACGCCGCTCGATCGCCGCAACCGCTCCAGCATCGTCACCTTCACCCTCGGCGGTGTGGAAGACAATGTCGCGCTGGTGGATTACCTTCAGCAGCACAAGGTCCTGGTTTCCTTGCGATATACGTCCAGCGTCGGCGGCGTGCGCGTCGCCTGCCACCTGTTCAACAATCGTGAAGACATTGACCGTCTGGTGGAAGTGAGCGCGGAATTCGTTCGTCGCCATGCGAAGGCCACGGCCTGATGGCCGCCGATCCCGTCAGTCTTCCTGACCATCACGCGCAGGCCATCGCCAACGAGCAGGGCCTGGCGCGCCAGCTCAGCGAGCGCCAACTCGGCATGATCGCCATTGGCGGCGCGATTGGCACAGGATTATTTCTGGGCAGCGCGCTCGCCGTTCGCACCGCGGGTCCGGGCGTCATTCTCAGCTACCTCCTCGTCTCCGGAATTGCGCTGCTGCTGATGTACTGCCTGTCGGAGATGGCGGTGGCGCATCCCACAGCCGGCTCCTTCGGCGTCTATGCCGATCTGTATCTTTCGCCGTGGGCGGGCTTCGTGGTGCGCTACACATATTGGGCGGCGCAATCGATTGCCGCCGGCGGCGAAGCCGTAGCCGCTGCCATCTACACGCGTTGGTGGTTTCCCAACACGCCCGTCTGGGCCTGGGTTGTCTTTTACTCCGCGCTTCTAATCTATGTGAACGCCCGCAGTGTCGGCGCCTTCGGCAGCTTCGAATATTGGTTCTCCATGATCAAGGTGAGCGCGATTGTGGTGTTCATCCTGCTCGGCGCCAGCATTCTGCTCGGCATACATCAACAGCGGCCCATCGGCCTGGAAAACTTTCACGCCAATGGCGGCTTCCTGCCGCGCGGCTGGAGCGGTGTCTGGCTGGCGACGGCCTTCGTCATCTTCGGCTTTATTGGGACTGAAATTGTGGCCGTTACCGCGGGAGAAGCCAAAGATCCCGAGCGCTCCGTGCCGCGAGCGCTGCGCACCATGCTCCTGCGCCTGGTCATCTTCTATGTTGGCGCTATCACCATTCTGGTTGGCGTGATCCCGTGGACCGAGATCGAGCCTGGCCAGAGCATTACCGTCAGCCCCTTTGTGCGCGTGTTTGACTTAATGCATGTGCCGATTGCCGCCGATATCATCAACTTCGTGGTATTGACCGCGGCGCTCTCCGGCATGAATTGCTGCCTCTATTTGTGTACCCGCATGATCTTTTCGCTGGCACGCGGCGGCTATGCTCCCAGAGCGCTAGGCGGCGTGTCGAAGAATGGCGCGCCCATTCCGGCGCTGGCGGTGTCGGCCGGCGGCCTCGGTCTGGCAACGCTCTTTGCTATTTCGTTTCCCAACTCAGCTTACGTCTACATGTTCGGAATTGCGCTGTTCGGCGGCCTTTTCGTCTGGCTGATGATCTTCATCACCCATCTAAGCTTTCGAAAACATTGGGAAGCAAAGAAAATCTTACCCGTAAGATTGGAGGGCGTCGTCTTACCCGTAAGAATAGAACAGCAAGTCTTACCAGTAAGAATGCCTGGATTCCCGTTTACCACGATTCTTGGCGGATTGGCGGTGCTGGCGATTATTATCTCGACCTGGTGGGTGGAGGGAATGCGGGTGGCGCTGGAATCCGGTATCCCGTGGCTGCTGCTGCTCAGCCTCTGCTATTTCGTTTGGGGACGGCGGCGTGCAGGGCAAGTTGGATAGAGCGACGCACCGGCCGTGACTTCCTTCTGATCCGGTCTCGAAAGGGCACGGCTTCAGCCGTGTCGTCAGGGCGAGCAAAGGGACTGGCCTTTAGGCCATGAGGTCGAATCCCCTCAGTGGCTAAAGCCGGGTTGTTGATCAGCCTTAACGGCACGCCTGAAGGCGTGCCCCTTCAAAGCACGGCGAGTCGCCCAAGCAGATATCGTCGTGTCGGATTGTGCTGATTGAGGATGGCAATAGTCACAGTTTGTGAAGAATTGTAAAATCGCGCGAAGTTCGCGCTCTGCGCTGAACCTTTTCTCTCGCTCTCCGTCTATAGATGTAGCCCAAATCCAAGGTGGGCGCTCGAACCCCAACAGTAATACATCGGGCGCCCACCGCGCTTTTTGAGGCTAGTGCGATTCAGAATCGATCTAGTGTGGCGAGTAATGGTAGAGCGGCGCTTCAGCGCCGCGTTCGCCACGGACAAACGGATCGCTTGAGCCGTTGCGGTCATTGGACATGACCGCAACGGCTCAAGCTTTGTGACGGGCAGTCGTGGGCGCCAGCCTAAAGGCTGGCTCTACCCGGCCTCCAGCAAGCCTGAAAACCAAGCTCGGTGCTTGGCGGTCAGCACCGATTACAAACCATCCCCCTACTCCGTTGCGTACATGCCAATAATCCGCTCGATGGCGCGCCGGCAGACTGCGCAAAATCTGTCGTAGCGGGTGAACATGATGCAGTTCTCCTGCGGACGATAGAAGCCGTGCGCCTCGTAGTTGGCGCCCTCAAACGCTCCTACTCGGTCGGAATACTTATCGGTCCCAAGCAACTCGTCCTCGTGCTTCTTCTCTTTTTCGAATAACGCATTCATCTCCGCTTCCGAACGGTTTTCTTTGCGAATCTTGCGCCGCTCCGCCTGGATGTCTTTCTCGTAGGCTTCGAACTCCGCTTTGCGCCACGGCGTAGGCACGGGCGTTCCGGCCACCACCAGATCCTTCCACTTCAGCATCGCCGGATCCAGTAGTGCAGTAACATTCGGCTCCCACGGCTCAATGCGCTTCTCCGCCGACTCGACGGCTACGTCAGAGGTGAAGTACTCGTCGGCCAATCCGGCGAAGTGGTGGCCAAACTCGTGGACGAAAACGTACGGCCCCCACTCGCTGTTGATGGCGACGGTGGCGTAGAGATTGAAGATGCCACCGCCGCCGTAGGTTTGCGAGTTGGTCAGGATCTCGATGAACTCGTAGGGCGCATACGACGCTACATCGCGCAGCGCACGATTGTCCGTGGTCATGATGTAGCGCTCGCTGCCGAACGTGTCATACGAGGTGCCCAGCGGCGGGTGGCGATAGACGCCGGTCGAGGGCCGCGAAATACCAGGTTCATGCGCGGGCGGGCACAGGCCCCACACGTTGAAGTCCTTGCGATGCTCCTTAAACGGCGATCGCGAGAACAGGATTTCCGTGGCGCGCTTGGCGTCGGCTTCAAATTTGCCGCGCTCGGCGTCAGTGTAGCCATCGCCCAGGATCAGCAGGTCGACCTTGGTCCCGGGCTCGCCCATCTTCTGGATGGTCAGCAACGGCCCCGGCGACGGCGGGTTCGTCCGGTCAACGAATTCGCCTTTGGGATCGATGGTCGTGGTCCAGACCTCGTGGAAGTCAACATCTTTGCCTTCCCTGCGTTCCTTCAGCACGATCTTCACTGGCGCGCTGGGCGCGGGAAAGCGCAGCGACTCGGAGAAGGTGCGATTAAGTGTCTTGGCCTCGTCGGTCTCTGACCACTCGCTGAAGAGCGTGCCGAAGCCGCGCGAGTACAGCAGCTTGCCGCTGGCCTGGTCGCGCACCTCGAAAAAGTAGTTGCCCAAGTTGGTGTCGTCGATGGTCTTCGACATGTCGCCCGGCCACGGCAGCGGCTCATACACCACGCGGTCGAAGCTGAACATCTCCTGCGTAGCGTTGCCGGTGTGGTAGTAGTCGAGACGCATGGTGGGAGGATTGACTGCGTAGGCGGTAGCGGCCAATACCAAGATCGAGGCGGCAATCAGGAAGTACAACTTAAGAGTCCGTGACATCAGATTTCTCCTGGCTCTCTGGGGTCAACAAATGACTAACGAGCTAGACTGCTTCACCGCGACGCCGCAGTCAAGTGCCGCGAATTTGAGATACGGTTAGGCTTCCATGCATTACAATTTCGCCAGAATCCACAACCGGGCCCGCATTTCTTTGGCAAGGTCCGCTGGACTGTCCGATCGCGTTTGCAGAACGCAGTGGCCGGGGCAGATCAGGCGGAGATGCGCACGAGGGGTCCGGCAAAAAGGCTGCGGCGTGAAAGAAAAATTCACCATGTGGTGGGCGCTGGTGCTCGCCGTACTACTGGGCATTCTTGGCGTCAGGTGCGTGCTGGTGGCTCTTGATGAACCTCGAGCCGCCTGGGAGGGTGTTTGTTTTGCCGGTGCGGCGATTTGCGCTTTTGCAGCCTACGCCTTGTGGCGAAAGTTCGATTCGATACGCAAGTCCCTGAATCCGGAAGACTGAGAACGTCCAGGAATAGGGGTCCTTCGACTGCGGATCGCAAAAGAGGCGATCCTCCGCTCAGGATGACAACCCGTGTAGGTGCCTGACAAAAGCTGGTGCGAACAGCGATTCAAGCTGACGGCTGAAAGCCGATAGCTGACGGCTTCCTTCCCGCAGTACAATGGACCTAGAGCAGTTACCATGCAGTTAACAGTTTTACAACCTGAAATCCATGAAGCCCGCTGGTGGGAGACGATGGCCGACGGCCGCCTCCACTGCTATCTTTGCCCGCGCCATTGCCACATCGGAGAAGGCCAGCACGGCTTCTGCTTCATCCGCAAGAACGAAGGCGGACGGCTCCTTCAGCTCGGCTACGGACGGCCCGCGGCGCTGGCGATGGATCCGGTCGAGAAGAAGCCGCTCAATCATTTTTTTCCGGGGACGAAGATTCTTTCCATGGGCACCGCCGGGTGCAACATGGGCTGTCTGTTCTGCCAGAACTGGGACATCTCGAAGGCGAAGTCGGATCAGGTCAACTCGCTGGCGCTCAGGCCGGAGGAGGTCGTCGAAGTCGCGCTGGAGCATCGCGCGCCGCATCTCGCTTTCACCTACAACGAGCCGACCATCTGGGGCGAGTACGTCATCGACATCGCACGCAAGGCGCACAGCGCCGGCCTGAACAATGTAATGGTCTCCAATGGCTACATCACCCGCGAGGCGTTCTTCGACATCTACCGCTATATCGACGCCGCCAACATCGATCTGAAGGCCTTCACCGAAGGCTTCTACGGCAAGATCACCATGACTCACCTGCAGCCGGTGCTCGACGCACTGAAGTGGCTGCGGCACGAGACTGGCGTCTGGTTCGAGATCACTAACCTCATCATTCCCACGTTGAATGACGGCGACTCCGAGTTCAAGGAACTCTGCGACTGGGTGCTGGAGAACCTGGGCGACGATGTTCCGCTGCACTTCACCGCGTTCCATCCTGACTTCAAGTTGCAGGACAAGCCGGCGACTCCGCCGGAAACGCTGCACCGTGCGCGGGCCATCGCTCGCAATATGGGATTGAAGTATGTTTACGAAGGCAACATCTACTCCGACGGTGCCAACACGATCTGCCCCGGCTGCAAGCAGACGGTGATTACGCGGTCGTGGCATTCCGTGATGTCGAACAAGTTGAAGAATGGATGTTGCACGAACTGCGGAACGCGGATCGCGGGGGTGTTCACGAAGGCCGAAGCAGAGCAGCGGCGGGAGTGGGTGGCGGCAAACGCTTCAGTCCCGCACGGCGGGACGAAATAAGAAAGCCCACCGTTTCAACGGTGGGCGGAGGTCGTTTAGGTAACCAAGTGCCTCGGGCACGGCCCAACGTCGCCGCAAGAAAATCCTGTGCCGTCCCCGCGGGACTCGCGTTTCGTTTTCACCTGCCCCACCGTTGAAACGGTGGGCTATCTTATTTCGCGCCCGAGGCGCTCGGGTTCCGCCCACTCACCACCATTTGGATGGCAACGACGCGCTGATCGAGGTCTGCATGCCGGCCGGGAGTTTATTCCTAGCCGGATGCCTTCATGAAGTCAATCCAAAACTACTGCTGAGGCGCCGCTTGCTGTGGCGGAGCTTGCATTCCGCCCGCGCCCATTCCACCGTGGCCCATTCCACCCGGGCCATGCCGCTCCTGCATCTGCGCGAACTTCGTCTGCTGATCGGGAGTCAGTACGGCTTTGATCTGGTCATTGGTGCCCTGCCGAATCTGCTGCATCTTGCTCCACTTGTCCTGCTGGGACATTGAGGTGTCCCCGTGCAAGGGCTGCATCTGCTGCTGCTCTTGCTCCAGGATGGGCTTGATCTTCGTTTGCTGATCGGCGGTGAGGTTAAGCTGCTGTGTCATGTGCTGCAGGCGCTGGTCGGGTGACATTTGCATGTGATGCATGCCGCCGCCTTGGCCCATGCCTTGTCCCTGACTCATGGTGTCCTGCGCGTAAAGTGCGGTGCCGAGGCAAGCCATAGCGATGGCCAGCAGGGCGCAAATTAGAACTTTCTTCATTCTGTAAAACTCCTTGGAGACTCGCCGCCAGGCAGTGGTCGCCACAAACGTCGCCGCCGTTGAAACCGGTGCGTTCGAGGTGGTCATCAGCACCGCCATAGCGTGAAGCTCTTGAAATATCCGTGATGGATTCATGTCCCGGCAGTTCGACTGAACTTCGCTTTGTCCTTGTGCTGAAACCCCGCGACATGCGGGAAGTTTCCAGCTTCACTTGTAAAGAAGTGTTGTGCCGATTATAGAGGCGAAACGGGAATGCAAAGCTAAGGGCGCGAAACTTCCGCGCCCCTTGTCGTGGATCGACTCCCGAATTCCGCTATTACTTCCGGCTGGCGGGAGGAATGATGTTGTTCATGCGCAGGTATTCCACCATCTGGCCATAGTGATCGAAGGGATGGCCGAGCGCAATAATCGTCAGACTCAGCCGCGTGATCTTGCTGGAGCCGAATGGACTCTGCACTTTTTCCAGAACGTTCTTCTCGTCGATGCTGTTCACCGCCTTATGAAGATAGGCGAACGAGTCCTTCAGGAACTTCACGATGTCCGCTTTTGACGTGAGGTTGTCGGGGCCATTCTCGCTGCCCACATTCACCGGCGGCTTTTCGCTCAAGATAGCGGCTCCGAACATGTAATTGACAGCAGCAACATGCTTGATCTGTTGCGCGAAGGTGCGCACGCCTTTGAAGTCGCCCTGGGTGGGAGCGAAGTTGAACTTATCGTCGGGCATGGCTTCGGCGGCGGAAACGAATTCTTTCTCTACTCCGCTGAGCGAGTGATCGAACACCGCCGCAAACGTCGCTTTCTGGTCCATCTTGTCTTGCGCATGGGCTGCCGGCAGGTTCGCTGCCGTACCCAATGCCAATAGAACAATTGCCATCACAACTTCCTTCTTCATCAAAAGCCTCCACAGAGAATTGTCGTGTAATGCGGGCCGCGCCCTGGCATTGGCCGGGACGAATGGTGTGTCAGAATTCTAGTCCATCCCCGCGATGGTTGGCTGTAAATCGGCGGGATGGAGCTTAAACCACGCTGCCGCAACCATCCCGATCAGCAGCCCGATTGCAGCATACGACAGCGAACGCGACAAGCCAACCCGTTCCGCGATCTCTCCCCACAGCGCAGCGCCGCCGGCGAAGCCACCCTGCAGAACCAGCAGGTACATCGAAATGGCCCGCGCCCGCATGTGTCCCGGACACATGGTCTGCGCGGACACGTTCAGGCTGGCGAGGATCTGAATCCACGCCACTCCAGCAACCAACATCGTAACCGACAACACTGCAAAACTCTGCCAGCGCGCTCCGGCGAGAGTGGCGACGGCGAATACCGCGGTCGCAATAGAGACCAGCATGTCGGTCGATATCCGTCGCCGGAAAAACGGCATGGAGGCAGCCCCCGCGAATGCGCCAACGCCGAAAAATCCCAGCAGCAGACCGTAGCCTTGCGAGCCAAAGGGATGAGCCAGCAAGGGCAGCAGCGCCGGCAAGGCGCTGGCGGAGATGCTGAAGACCGCGCTGCGCACCAGCACAGCCTTCACCGATTGCGAGCCGCGCATGTGGCGGACGCCATTGAACATGGCGTGCATCATGTGGGCGACGCGAAATGAAGTCCGGCCCGGTCGCCGTCGCCAGCGGTACAAAAAGTAAATCACGCCGAAGAACGAAAGCGCGTTCAGCAGGAACGCGATTCCCGAGCCGGCAGCGGCAATCACCAGCCCGCCCAGCGCGGGACCAATCGCGCGCGCCACATTGAAGCCGGCGGAATTCAGGGCAATGCCCGCAGCGAAGTTCTGGTGGGAGACGATCTCGGGAGTAATCGCCTGCCAGGCAGGATCGTTCAGCACCGCGCCGAATCCCATCAGCAACGTCAGCAACAAGAGCAGCGTTGGCGTGATTTTTCCAGCCAGCGTCAGCGCGCCCAACGCGGCCGCTGCCAGCACCATCCAACTCTGGGTGAAGAGCAACAGCTTGCGCCGATCCACCATGTCGGCGATGGCGCCCGCCGGCAGCACAACCAGAAAGACTGCGATGCTGCCAGCCGCTTGCACCAGTCCCACCATCAACGGCGACATGGTGAGCGAGGTCATCAGCCATGCGGCGCCGACGTTCTGCATCCAGGTGCCGGTGTAGCTGACGACGGCTGCGATCCAGAGCGTGCGAAAGAGCGGTTCGTGCAATGGCCCGAGCACGGCACGCCGCGGCGCGATGGGCATCTCTGGAATCGGGCCCAGCTCGGCCATGGACTCACGTCCTGCCGCGCGATCCGGCTGGCGCGGGTCTTGCGCAGCTTGTGGGGGAACACTCCGCTGGTGCCATGCTCCGCCGGTCGCCATTGCCCGTCAGACTTTGACGATAGTCAAAAGTTAGCCGGCAGACGGCGGGTTCTGTGGCGAGCGTTGCGAGGGGCTGCGAATTCGTGACCAGTGGCGCGGCGAGGTTGTTTGATCTGCGCTGGATACCAGGGTGGAGCACTGCTTTAGCGGTGCTGTAGAGGTTGCTAACTTGGCGCCGGCTTTAGCCGCCGAGGTAACTCCTCTGCTGGATTTACCTCAGCGGCTGAAGCCACTGTGAATCCAGGCAGCTGTTTTGCACACCTGAAGGCGTGCTCCACCCGATGCAAAACAAGTTTTCATCAGATTGGTGGCTGCAACCCTTCCGCCGCGAACGGCCACTCCCGGCGCCGCCATGAGCGGACAAGGTAGATCGCCAATCCCACCACCAGAATTGCGACGGCGTAGCGAATCTCGCGCAGAAAGTTTTTGCGCGCCAGCAGAATGAAGGTGAATCCGGCGATCGCCATCAGCGCCGGCACGGGATACAGCCACATGCGAAATGGCCGCGGCATGTCGGGACGGCGATGGCGCAACACCATCACTCCCACGGCCTGCACGATGAACTGCAACAGAATCCGGATGACCACCAGCGCGGCAATGACGTCAGCCAGCCGCAGAAAGCAGAACAGCATGGCAACGCCACCCAGCGCCAGCAGCGACACGGTGGGAAAACGCCGCTTGGGATCGACGCGGGCGAAGGCGCGAAAGTAATTGCCGTCGAGCGCCGCGGCATAGGGCACGCGCGAATATCCCAGCAGCGTGGAAAACACCGAGGCAAAGGCCGTCCACATGATGAGCCAGGTGATCAGCCGTCCCGCCCATGTGCCGTAAATGCGCTGCATGAAGACCGAGATGATGTGGTTGTTCTCGCCGCCGGAATGCGACAGCATCTCCCGCCACGGGATGACGCCGAGCACGGCAACATTCATCGTCAGGTAGAGCGCAGCGACGACGACGATGGAGATGATCAGCGCGCGCGGAATTGTCCGGCCGGGGTCCTTCACTTCCCCGCCCAGAAAGCACACGTTGTAGTAGCCCCAATAGTCGTAGGTGGCGATCAGCATCGCCGAACCCATGCCCATGAAGAATGCCGGCGACAAGGTGAACGCACCTGGCGGAAAGTCGAAGGCGCGCGCGGCGCTGAAGTGCGTCAGCCCGGCAACGATGACCCATCCGACGGCCAGCGCCACGCCAACCCATAGCAACTCCGCCAACTTGCCCAGCACGGTGATGCGGCGATAGAGCAGAAAGACCACGACCGCCGCGGTCGCAATGGCAACCCAGGTTGCCGGCATCACCAGGATGCTGACTTCCAGCGTGCCGAAGTGAATTGTGTGGGTCAGGATGACGCGCTCAAGGCCGGGCCAGAGATATCCCGCGTAATGCGCCAGGCCAATGCAGCCCGAGGCGATGGACAACGGCGCGCTGAACGAAAGCTGCCAGATGAAGAGAAACGACAGCAGACGGCCGAGCGAATCGGGGCCGTAGATTTCCTTGAGGTAACGATACGATCCGCCCGCGTTGGGCATGGCCGCGCCCAGCTCGGCCCAGACCAGACCGTCACAGAGCGCGAAGATCGCGCCGAGAATCCAACCCAGCATCGCTTGCGGACCGCCGGCGGCGGCAATGACCAGCGGCAGAGTGATGAACGGCCCCACGCCGATCATGTCGATCATGTTCAGCGAGGTAGCTTCGGTCAGGCCGATGCCGCGGACCAGCTCGGGCTGCGATTCCATCCGCGCCGAAGGCGGCTGCGATTCGGGATCGGTGGCGTGTTTCATTGAGAACGCAGAGTAAATCGAACGAGTCTGGTCCGAACACAAATTCAAAACAGGTTATGAAGACGTTCTTGGAAGCGCTTTGTATCAGGGCACGACTTTTAGTCGTGCCGTTCGGTCGATTCTTTCAATCTGGGGCTGCGCGATGCCGGTCGCAGTCGCGACCGGCATCGCGCAACGATAAAAGGGCCATCGTTCGGCACGACTAAAGTCGCGCCCTGATACAAACCTTTGAGAAACACCACGTACTTGTAACCCAAGCTACTAGCGCGGCTCATGTCCTACGCTCAGCAGGTTCACGTAGAGACGAATGGCGCCGGGCACGCCGAACGGCAACTGCCGGAAGAACGCATAGCCGGTGTAAATGTAATAGCCCTTGCCATACTGAGCCAGTAGCAGCCCACCCTTTTGCGGCTGCTCGCCGGGATCGTTTGAGGCCAGCAGCGGCGTGAAGTGCTGGTCCCACTGGTCCATGAAGTACAACCCGCGCTCCTGCACCCAGCCATCGAAGTCGCTGTTGGTGATGGGATTGGGATAGTGAAACACCGGGCTCTGCGGATCGAGAATCGTTACCGGCGCTTGCTCAACGGTGACGCGCTCGCGGCTCAACTGCGCCGGGTATGGCGTGTAATGGCCGCCGTTGAAGTCGCTGGGCGAGGTGTTGTACTGAACAACCAGCGTCCCGCCATTGTGCGCGTAATCCAGAAGCCGTTGATTGTTCTTCTTCACATCGTCGCGGGTATCGTAAGCGCGAATGCCGAGCACGATGGTCCCAAAACGGCTGAGATCGCCGCTTGCGACATCGCCGGGAGTGAGCAGCGTGACGTCGAGTCCCAACTCGCGCAGCACCTCAGGGATATCGTCGCCGGCTCCCATGATGTAGCCGATCTTCAGTCCTTGCGGAACCTTGACCTGAACGACGCTGGCCCGCTGTAGCGCAGGCTGGTAGTAGAAGAAGCCGCCAATGTCAGGACGAGCGACCAGGCTGTAGCCTTCGGTGTAATCGCGACCGCCGGCATTCAGCAGCGCGCGAACCTCGTAACGCGATTCCTTCGCACCATCGGGATACTCTTTGAAGTCAGCCGCGTGCTGGCCCGGTTCGGTGAACGCAACCTTCTCTGAGCCAGGTTCGATCTTCCATCCGTGCGGAACTTCGGGCTGCACCGTGCCGCTCCCGCGGTCCGCGGTGGTGCGGACCACCACGCTCAATCCCGCGGAAGGATTTGCTCCCGCCAGGATGATCTGGGTTGCGGGCACGGCCTCGACGGAAAACGGCGGCACCACTGCCAGTGGCATCGACCATTTATCGCCCTTGTCATCGTGCATCGGCGTGCGGGCCACGCTGCGAATCATGCCCTCCGCGCCGTTGATGCTGTACTCCACCCGCGCCGACACCGGCGGCGGCGGCAATGCCAGCGTCACATATTTCGGGTTATCGATCTTGTAGATCGTATCGGTTTCGGGATCGTCACGATGGAAGTACGCTTTCGTCACCTGCGCGTCGATGGGCGGCGTCACGCGAAAGGTCAATGCACAGCCATCGCCGGGTGCGATCGTCTTCGGCGCCTTGTCCATGAAGAGCTCGGACTTCCAGCCTTCGGGAACGTCGAGCGCAAACTGCTTCACGTCCATGGGCGCGGCGCTGCCGTTATGCAACGTCGCCCGCAGCAGAAACGTTTTGCCCGCGGTGATCACCGCCGCCAGCACATCGCCCTCCCCGGTGGGAAAGCTGGCTGCCATAGGCCGGCCGTCGGGAGTGCCTGGACCAAGCTCCAGATCCATTCCCAGGGCCAGGTTCGCGGCTTGTTCGAACTGCTGCTGCTTAGTGCGCAGGCTGGCGAGCAGGTCAGCTTTCTCTGCTCCGGACAAGTTCGACGCGTCAACTTTGCTGATCAACCTGCGAGTGAGGTCCAATCCCCGTAACAGCGGCACACCAGCGGATTGCGAATCTTTGTCGGCGGCTGCCGTTGCCTCATCAACTATTTTGGCAATCGCCTGTAACTGAGGACGAAGCCATGGAACTCTGGATTGATCCGCTCCCAGCCGCGCTCCGAGGCCGGGCAGCGAAGTATCGATACCGTCGAAGAAATCGTTCTCATGGGCCCCCGCGGCCGGCTTGTTGGGCAGCGCAGAGTCGATCAGGGTGTAGTAGCTGAAGCGCGGGCCTTCGGGAGGATTCCACGCGCCCGCGCCCTGCGACAACTGATGCTTCAGACCCTTCCAGCCAAACTGCACATAGGTTTCGCCCAGCAACGGATCGGATTGCGAGGTTTCCAGTTTGATGGTCCAGTCCTCGTTGCTGCGCACATTGTCCATGTACAGCTTTTTCGCTTGCCAGGGTTGCAGGCCTTCGCGAATCTGCTCAGGAAAACGCGTGGGATCGGCCGCCGCGCGAAATGCCTCGCGCGTCAGGATTCCCGATGCCTGATGATGGCCGTGGCCGTCGCGCGGAGCTCCCTGGAACCGGGTGCAGATAACATCCGGACGAAAGGTGCGGATTACGCGCACCATGTCGCCGAGAGGAATGTCGTGACCGCCCCACTTCTGGAATGTCTCCTCCGGCGTCTTGGAAAATCCGAAATCAGCCACGCGGGTGAAGCGCTGCTCGACGCCGTAGTAGCGGTCAGCGGCCAGCAATTCCAGGGTGCGAATGATGCCCAGCTCATCAAAGAGATTGCTGCCAACTTTGTTCTGGCCGCCCTCGCCGCGGTTCAGCGTGAGTTGCACCACGCTGACGCCGTGGCCGCGCGATTCCAGCGTGAGCATGCCACCGTCCTCGTCGTCGGGATGGGCCACGGTATGCATCAGCCGCGCCGTGGTGTGTAGGCGGCGCAGGGTCAGCTTCAGGCCGGTGCTTCCGGTGTCGACCGCGAGCGGCTTAGTATCGACCCAGGGAGACGCAATTTGCGCCCATGCGGACGCGCAAAGCAACGCCAGCAATAAACACAGGCGCAGGATGATGCGAGGGTTCAGGCGTTGATGACCGGGGCGTTTATCCAGGACCATTGGTTTTTGAAGTATGGCCAATTCATACAGAGTACACAAAGAGGCCGCGGTTCGCCTTTCGCTTTTCGCCAAACCACGGGTGGAGCACCGCTTTAGCGGTGCAGTTGCGGGCTGAAGATGGATCTGGCTTTAGCCACTGAGGTAAGAGCGCTCCTTACCTCAGGCGCTAAAGCGCGGTCCGGTAACGACGAGCAATTATGCACGCCTGAACAGGTCGCTGAAAAAGTCTGCAAAACAACCAGTTGTGCCGTCGGCTGAAGCCGACTCGGAATCGAAAAAAAGGATTTAACGCCAGCCTGAAGGCTGGCTCTACCCGAAATTCCCGAAATCCCGACTTTTTCAGCGGCCTCTTAAGGCGTGCTCCACCCGGGTTTGGCGAAGAGCGAACAGCGGCTTCCTTCACACATAGGCCTCGTGTACGTAGCACCACTTCCACTCGCCTGACTGGAACGCCTGCATCACCGGGTGTCCGGTCTCGCGGAAGTGCTGATTGGCGTGCTGACCGGGCGAGGAATCACAACAGCCAACGTGTCCGCAGAGCAGACATTTGCGCAACTGCACCCAGCGCTGGCCGATCTGGAGACATTCGGCACAACCATCATGGCTGGGCTCGACACTCGGATCGGCTGACTTAACATGGTCACAACTTGGCATTCGGCCTCCGGGGAGGAAGTTGTTTGGATGAAATATAGCGCGCAGCGGATTCGCTGACCAACGCGGCGTCAGACGCGGTCGAATCACCGTGCTGGCGCGAGTGTCTATAATCGTTATGCGCACGGAAATGCGTGCGAAGAGCGCTATTTTCTATCCGCGTTTCGTTGTTGGCTCCTGGCTGATAGCTTCCAGCCGCTAACAAGCTGAACCGAAGCCGCGCTTGCTAGAGCTAAAGGCCAAAAGCTAGGAGCTAAGAGCCGCCCTTATCATGATTCAGACCCTGTTCGGCAGCACCGAAGAAAAACCCAGCTTCCTCAAACGCATGAAAGAGGCGGTCACGCGCACGCGCGAAAGCCTCAGCGAGCGGATTGAAGATGTCGTTGCCTTCCGCAAGGAAATCGATCGCGAAACCCTTGACGATCTGGAAGCTACGCTTATCTCGGCCGACCTGGGTACGGCGACCACCGCGACTATCCTGGCGGCGCTGCGCGAGAAGGTCGATCGCAAGCAGGTTGCGAACGTCGACGAGCTCAAACGGGTGTTGAAGGAAGAGCTGCTGGCAATCCTGAACGCCGCCGAGCAGCGGCCGGTGCAGAAAGTTGATGGCGAGCCCGAGGTGATTCTGGTGGTCGGCGTGAATGGGACCGGAAAGACCACCTCGATCGGCAAGCTCACGCATCTGCTGCGCTCGCAGGGCAAGACCGTGTTGCTGGCTGCTGCCGATACCTTTCGCGCAGCCGCCATCGAGCAATTGGAGATCTGGGGCGACCGCACTGGAACCGAAGTAATCAAGAACAAGCCGGGCGGCGATCCCGCAGCGGTGCTCTTCGATGCCATGCAGGCCGCGAAGGCGCGCAACACCGATTACGTTATCGTGGACACGGCCGGCCGCCTGCACACCAAGGCCAGCCTGATGGAAGAGTTGTCAAAGATGCGTCGCACTGCGCAGCGCTTCAGCGCCAACGCGCCGCATGAAACCCTGCTGGTGATGGACGCCACCACTGGCCAGAACGGACTGCAACAGGCTCGGCTGTTCACGCAGTCGGCGGGAGTGACGGGCATTGTGCTCACCAAGCTGGACGGCACGGCCAAAGGCGGAGTGGTGGTTGCCATCTGCAAGGAGCTGGGCCTTCCCGTGCGCTATGTCGGAGTCGGCGAGCAAGTCGGCGATTTGCTGCCGTTCAATCCGCAGGATTTTGTGAATTCACTTTTTGATTGAGGTGATCACACTTTGACAAGCAAGCCTTCAACGCGACGCCACGTTATTCATGCCATTCTCCATCCCGATTCGAAGGCATACGTAGCTGAATGCGTAGAGCTTTCAGTGGTCACGCAGGGACGCACGCTGAATGAGGTCGTACGGAATTTGCAGGAAGCGATCAGTCTGCATCTCGAGGGCGAAAATCCCGCGGAGTTCGGATTGTCGACCCCACTGCGCCTGCAATTGAGGCTCGAACTTCCGCTTAATTTGTGAACCAACAACAGGTGACGATTCCGAAGCCCACGCGCGACGAGCAGTTCATGCAGCAGGCGCTGGAGCTCGCGCGCAAGGTGTCGCGCTGGCTTCGCCCAACCCGTGTGTAGGCGCGGTGCTGGTGGCTCCGGTGGGCGAAGTCGTTGGCCGGGGCACGCACACCTACGAAGGCCGCAAACACGCCGAGATACTGGCGATCGAGCAGGCTGGCGAACGGGCGCGAGGCGCAGACCTCTACCTGAATCTTGAGCCATGCTGCCATGCGGGACGCACCGGCCCTTGCACCGACGCCATCATTGCGGCTGGAATCAAGCGCGTCTTCGCTGCTATGCGCGATCCCAATCCGCTGGTGGCTGGTCGCGGCTTTGCCAAATTGCGCGCTGTCGGCATCGAGGTACACCAAGGCCTGTGCGAGCCCGAAGCCAGGAAGCTGAACGAAGCTTTCGCCAAGTACATTCGCCACAAGGTTCCATTCGTCACGCTGAAGACTGCGATGACGCTGGACGGCAAAATCGCGCCGCCTCCGGGCGAGGCCGATGCGGCATCCGGTTTGGCGCCCAGCGGCGGCTGGATCACCAGCGAGGTGGCGCGCGCCCACGTGCATGAGATGCGTCACGCCAACGATGCCATCATGGTTGGCGTGGGCACGGTCATTGCCGACGATCCGCTGCTCACCGACCGGACCGGGCTGCCGCGCCGCCGGCCGCTGCTGCGCGTCATCCTCGATTCGCGCCTGCGCCTGCCGCTGGACTCGCGCGTAGTGAAGACGGCGCGGCAAGACCTCATCGTCTTCTGCTGCTTTGCCGAGGAGAACAAGCGGCGCGAACTGGAAGCGCGCGGCGTGGTGGTTGAGCAGGTTCCCATGCGACGCTCGCCCGACGACGGCACGCTTGTCTTCCCCAGCGGTTCGCCCGCGGTGGATGGCCGTCCCGACCTTGACCGTGTGATGCATAACCTGGGCGAGCGTGAGATCACCAGCCTGATCATTGAAGGCGGTGCCATGGTGAACTGGGCGGCGCTGGCCGCAGGCATCGTGGACAAGATTTTCTTTTACTATGCGCCGAAGATTCTGGCGGGCACGGGCTCGATTCCCTTTGCCCTGGGCGCGGGCTATCGCCGCATGAGCGAAGCCGCGTCGGTGAGGTCGCTCACGCTGCATCGCTTTGGAGAAGATTTCGCGTGGAAGGATATTTGCGCGATCCCTATGAAGAAGAACAACCAGCGACTAGCAATTAGCAACTAGCTTTTGCGGTAGAGGAAAATGGTAGGCCCGGCTGGAATCGAACCAGCAACCCTCAGCTTAGAAGGCTGATGCTCTATCCACTTGAGCTACGGGCC
>CAWBKE010000019.1:0-236790 GCA_963789245.1 uncultured Acidobacteriaceae bacterium
AGCGGCGTAGGGAAGAGCTCCGTCCGTGCCCCTGGGGTCAAAGCTATGTAGCACCGTCTCCTCCCAACCCCCGCCCCCGATGGCGACAACTCGAACACTGTTCCGGCGAAGTAAATGCCGCCTTAGTAGGACGTGCCGAAGAGATTGCCCGCGCCGTCGAGCATCAGGCCAGCTTGGGAGTAACCCCCGTCTGTGCCGTTGAAGCGACGTAGCACCATCTCCGTCCAACCTCCGCTGCTCGGGCGACAACTCAAACACCGTCCCGGGTTGTAATGCCGCCATACAGAGTCGTGCTGTAAAGATTACCGGCGGAATCGAGGATAAGGCCGGCGTCCGGGCCAGACCCGTCCTGAGTGGCTGGGTTGCCAAAGCTATGTAGCAGTGTTTCCGTGTAACCCCGCCCTCCCGGGGCGAGAGCTCGAACACCGTGCCCAAGCCATGTATGCCGCCTTTTTGGGTCGTGCCGTAGAGATTGCCGCCTCCATCGAGGACCAGGCTGCCGTAGTAAGTATAGAATCCGTCTGTCCCGTTGCCGAAGCTGTGCAGCACTGTCTCCGTGTAACCCCCACCCTGCCGGGCGAAACTCAAATACTGTCCCAAGGACGTGAATTCCGCCCCCAAAGGTCGTGCCATAGAGATTGCCGTAAGCATCTCGAACAAGTCCAGCCTCAGGAAAAAACCCGTCATTGCCATTGCCAAAACTGTGATACCGTCTCTGTGTAACCGCCGCCCTGCCGAGGGATCAGCTCAAACACGGCCCCCACAGAGTGAATGCCACCAGACTCGGTCGTGCCGTAAAGGTTCCCGACAGCATCGGAGACGAGGCCGGCGAAAGGATAAGATTCCATCCGTGCCATTGCCAAAGCTATGCAACACCGTCTCGGTCCAGCCGCCGCCTTCTCGTGGGCGACAACTCGAATACGGTCCCGCATCCGCCGCCAGGGCAGGAGTGAATGCCGCCATACTCAGTTGTGCCGTAGAGGTTGCCGGCGCCATCCAGGACCAGGCCAGCAATTGGGCTCCGGCCATCGGTGCCGAGACCGAAGCTGTGGAGCACCCTCTCGGTGTAACCCCCGCCCTCCTTGGGGGACAACTCGAACACCGTTCCGTAGCTGTGAATGCCGCCGCTGGAAGTCGTGCCATAGCGATTACCCGCGCCATCGGCGATGAGGCCAGCGTTGGGTTCGTACCCGTCCTGGACCTCGGGGTTGAAGCTGTAGAGAACTTTTTCCTGGGCCCAGGTGCTCGTCGCAAACAGCGCAACGGTGAATACGCCAAGCTACCCTTAATCCACTGGAAACGCTGCTGTATCGCATGAGGCGATTCTCCTTAAAGATTCACGGATGGAGGTACGCAGAGGTGAGCTCGCTTCCCCCTTTAACCGAAACTCTCACTTGGCCGGTGACGGGCAGATTGTCCCATTACTTCTCGAAAAAAGCAAACTATTTGTCCTCACTAAAATCCGCGGCATCAAAACTGCAAAAATTGGCGATAGACCACAAAATGGCGGTGTGCAAAATCTTCGCGGGTGAAGCCACGCGCGCGTTCCATTCCTAGCTGTTGTAGCCGGTGCCAGCGATCGGAGGACAGCAAGACCGTCTCGATGGACGCTGCCATGGATTCGACATTGTTCGGATCGAAGTATTCCGCGGCCGACCCTGCCACCTCGGGCAAGGAAGCGGAACGGGAACAAGCAACAGGCGTGCCACAGGCCATCGACTCAACCACGGGCAGTCCAAAACCCTCTTCGAATGAGGGCAGCACTGTTAGATCCGCTCCCGAATACGCACCTCGAATCTGGTCGTCACTCACATGGGGGACAAGAATAACCGCGCTCCCAAGGCCCAATTCACGGACCTGAGCCGTTAACGATTGACGTCCGGCCGCGTCATCGCCGATCACCAGCAGGCTGTGCGGAAGCTTGCCACGTTGTTTCAGCACTGAAAAAGCCTTGAGCAGCCCATCTGCATTCTTGCTCGGCTTCAAGTTGCCTACAAATAAAATATAAGGACCACTAAAGCCAAAGTCTTTATTGGTTCTTGCCCGCGCAGCGTCGCGAGGCTCCGGAAAAATATGCGATCCAATGCCGTTATAAACAACCGTGATACCTCCCTCAGGTACTCCAAGATATTCCACAATCTGGCGTTTTGAGTATTCGGATACAGTAAATATATGGTCCGCGCGCCGCGCCACCAGGCGCAACATAGGGTGAGCATATGCCCAGCTCTAAATACTCATGCGATAGCTGCGGTCCAGAATGTGAGTAAGGTCGTGGATGGTGACCAGCAGGGCACCTTTGCGCAGCAGGGGAGCATTATAGTGTGGTACATGCAGAACTTCGGACTTTCCCGCGGCCCATGCAACTTGAAATTGTTCCCTTAAGGTGTAAATCGGAGCATCTACGACATCGACCTTGCAGTTGAATTGCGCCAAACGTTCGCGGTAGCTTGGCAAGGTCAAAAGCCGGAACGGAATGTCACTCTGTTGGAGCTCCCTGACAAGGTTGAGCGTATAGGTTCCAAGACCAGTGCTCAGCCAGCGCGCATCCAGCACCAGAGTTTTCATATCTTATTTATGTGTATCTCGACTAGCGTTCGCCGGGCGAACAGGTCACCAGGCGCGCCAGGCCTAGACGAAGATCTCTGATGGTGATACCAATCCTTGTAAACTTGTACTCCGCTTGTTACAAGGATGCTAGGTTACCAGCCGACAGCGCCAGCTATAAACCGCGCGCTCAAGAATCTCTTCGAAGCGATTGAGAAAACGCTCCGGTGCAAACTCGGCGGCGCGACTTCGTAGTTCCTTTTCTGAAAATATCCGGCTTTCAAAGTTGATGATCGCTTCTCGCAACCCTTCCACCGTTTCCGTGGAATAAAACTCGACAGTTTTGCTAGTCATAGAATCCAGGATTCCGCCTTTCCGGAATGCTACCACTGGACAACCGGCCGCTATCGCCTCCACAGGTACAATGCCAAAATCCTCGACACCCGGAAATAATAGGCCTTTGGCTCTGCTATAGTATTCAGCTAATCTCGAGTCGTCCACAAATCCCAGGAATTCGACCTTCGCGTGAATATCCTGAGCGAGGGCGCGCAACTTTTGTTCTTCGGGACCAGAACCGATTATCTTAAGCTCCCTCCCAAGCGCCGCGCAGGCGCGAAGCGCGTGGTCCACTCTTTTGTAGGGTGCCAAGGCAGAAACCACCAAGTACCAGTTCTCAGGCGACCGCTTCACCCCGGCAAATCGCTGCACATCAACCGGAGGGGGCAACACCTCAGCGTCTCGGCCGTAAAAGCGCCTTACCCTTTCAGCAACGAACTGGGAATTGGCGATAAACAGATCGACCCTGTCCGCCGTTTTCCTGTCATAGGCCTGAAGTATTCTAGCCAAAGGATGAAAAAGCCACTGCGAGGCAAAAAAGCCCACTTTATCGGGGCCAAAGTAGTCGTCGAAACGGTCCCAAATGTAACGCATGGGCGTATGGATATAACAAATATGAAGAGGCCGGGAATCTCTGCCTTTTCTGACCATAGCTTTTGCCACGGCGTGGGAGGAGGAAATCACAACATCGCAATCGCTTACTTTGGCCAGTTCAGCAAACAATGGAAAGAATGGCAGATACTGTCGGTATTTTGTGCTCGCGAGGGGAAGGTGCTGCAAGAGGCTGGTCTTGACTTGGCGATTAGCGATCGTACTGCTGACGGATCCCGGGACGTATACCAAGGTCGAGAGCGGCGCGTCAGGAAACCTGCTGCAAATCAGTTCCAGCACCTTTTCGCCTCCCCGCATGTTCACCAGCCAATCGTGGACCAGAGCGACTCTTAAAGATCCAAGGGCTGAAGGCATCGCAACGGGCGACAGGACAGCATTTGATTCTCCGGAATAAGTGCTGGTCTGGTTTGCTCTCAATGGGGACACTTGATCAGTACGAATGATCGTTCTAGACCGCCGTGAGACTAGCGAGCCCAAAATATTTCATCGGGCCGCTCGCCCGTCCGAGCAACACATCGCGGCTGACGACGCAGCTCAAGTTCACGCCACTAGTTGCTCATCTGTGTTGGGTGTTGCGGAGCGACTCCGCCAAATGAAGCAGAATTACAAGGCAGAATACGAAAGCTGCCCAAAGCGGTCAAGCGAAAAATGACAACCCGGCTCTTCTGTCTCACTCCGGATGTGATCTTGACGTGAGCACGTTCGAGAGGACGCCGCTGCACAATCCCGGTCGCTCGGCAGTCCGTCAGCTCGACTTGGGATCGGTACGTCTCCCATCCGACAGCACCAGCGGCGAGGCAGGGGAACTGCCATTGTCAGACCTGTTCTGTTACAATCAATGCGGTTCGGATACAGAAGAAGCGATGAGCGATCCGGCATGCTGTTTGGAGTTGAGTGTGCAGAATCGCCGATATTAGTGCTGGTTTCCGCTAACCCAGAGCAAACAAAAGCGGGGTCGTAGTTCAGTTGGTTAGAACGCTGCCCTGTCACGGCAGAGGCCGCGGGTTCGAGTCCCGTCGACCCCGCCATTAAAATCAATGGCTTACAGGATGCCCGCGTTGCGGGCATTTTGTATTTGCGACGATTTTTCTCACCGCTGATGGCCGGAGCAAGCCCGCATCGGTGCCTTCGTGACACCCTCTGGCCCGATAGCAACACTGGATGAACGGTGTCCACTGTTTGCGTACCGCCGCGCTCACGCCGCCAAAACGCACGATGTCGTCTCCAACAGCTCGCTGGCCCAGCCGACGCGCTCGTTCGCCCGACTGACAGCACTGCGAGGATTAATACCGCCCTTTAGAAGCAACGGAGTTGCATCTATCATGAACCCGCCCAAGCACTGAGCACAGGCTTGCCGTGAACCTCTCCCGTTCAGAAGAAAAACTTTGCAGCCAATTGAACGAGGCGGGGTGGGTCGGCGTTGACAACCTGGCCGAAAGTCGCAGTGTTTATATTCCCGTCTACGGTTTGCGAGCCAAAAAACTGAGCGTGGTTGAACACGTTGAACGCCTCCAGGCGGAGTTGCAGAGACTTCGATTCACTGACCTGGATGATCTTTGTAATGGCCATATCATAGTTGTCCAGTCCCGGACCATAGAAGAACCGCCTCGGGACGTTACCCGGCGTGCCAAGAGCGTTGGCAGTGAACAGCAAGGTATTGAAATAGGGCTGTCCGTTGCGGGGATTGTGATTTATGTTAAGCGGTCCGCCAGTATAGTCGGGCACATCCAGGCTGTAGTTGTTAATGCCATTCGGTTCGGTCCCCAGCAGAGAGTTGTCGCCATAGCTGACAAGAGTCACGGGAAAGCCGGTGCTGAAATGAGTGATCCCGGAAAATTGCCAGCCTTGAGTCCAGCGGTTCGAGGCACGAAACAGGCTTTCGAGCGGGAGTTGGTAAATATAGCTGATCACGAAATTGTGCCTTATATCAAAGGATGACGGAGCATAGCTGAGGGAAGGATTGATGGGATTGACCTCTTCCCCTAAGTTAGAGGAATCGTCCATCGCTTTGCCGTAGGTATACCCAGCAGCGAACTCCAACCTTCCGGCTGTATGCCGCACGCTGACCTGCAGGGAGTTGTAATTCGATTTGCCAATGGTAGCCTGCGAGGTATCGCTCCCGAAGCTGGGCCCCAAAGGACCGCGAGTTCCGTTAATCACCTGACCCGACGCTGTAGTGTAGACGTTGTTCTCTCCGAAGGGTCCGCACGTCGGAGAACCCGGCGCTACCTGACTCGGTTGGCTCAGGCTGAGACAGAGTGCGGGATTTCCGGGGTTCGCTTCCACCATCACCAGAAGACGGTGCCCCTGGTTACCTACGTAGGCGGCACTTAGCACGGTGCTACGGCCGAGCTGGCGCTCGATCGACAGCATATACTCCTCAACATAAGGAATACGGTTGGTCGTTGCGTATCCGGGAATGCCGCTGATGGGCTCGAACTGCGACCAGTTGATGTTCCCATTGGGATTGCTGCTGGAGGCACTCCCCGTGGCCAGCGCCACCGGAAAAGGCTGGCCCTGGAATTGTCCCGTGGATGCGGTGACGAAAGGTGTGGCGAACAACGGCGGCGCGGGGCTGGTATAGGTTATGCCGAAAGGCGCATTGCCGGCCAGAATTCCCAGGGTAAGCGCCTCGATGGCTTCGTAGTAGATACCATAGCCGGCCCGGATGCTGGTTTCACCCGGCCCTCCCAGCAGTTTGCCGAGAAAGGTATCCGTACCGGCATTCGGTGAGTAGGCCAACCCGAGACGCGGAGCAAAGTCCAGATTACCCGGAGGCGACAGCGTCCTAGATACGCCGGTATCGGTGGGGAAAACTATTCCCGCAGGCGCGCCGGGGAAGACGGTCGAGGCCTGCCCCGTTACGAACGACGAAATCTCATTGCTCTTTTCATACCATGGCTCAATGCGGTCCCAGCGGAGACCATAGTTCAAAGTGAGATTAGAACGCGCGCGCCAGCTGTCCTGCGCGAAAAGGCCCCAATATTTATTGCGTCCATAGAAGGGTTGCAGCTGGCTCTGGTTGTACTGGCTGGGAACGCCAAGTAGAAAATCGGCGAAGTCAGATCCCGTCTCGCTTCCGGTAAATAAAAAGCTGCCGTTGAATTGGGCAATCGGGTCAGTGTTGACTTGATCGTAGTGACATTCCGCGCCGAACTTCATGGTGTGACGTCCCACTACCTTGGATAAAGTATCGAGCCACTGAAATGTATTGTTGACTTGCTTGAGTTCGTTGGCATTGGTACCGATTGAAAAAGCGTTGAAGATGACATTCTCCACGCCTTCGCCTTTCGGATTCAGAGGGACAATCCCAGGCGTGCCAGCGCCGGTTGCAAACCCTTGCGACGCCAGGCTGACTCCCAAACCGCCCACCGGTACACCGAGGTTATTGTTGTCGCGCATGTAACTGAAGTGGAATTCGTTGACCGCGGTGGTGCTTATGGTCTTGCTGTCGCTGAGATCCAACAACTGCGCCCGTCCCACATAAAGCGCGTTGAATTCGGGCACGCTGGCCCCGCTTTGTCCCACGGGATACGGATTATTGAGGGTGTAGTCGTCTATGAAATAGTATGCCGACAATAAGCCCCAGCGACTGTTGTAATCGAGGCGATAGGCTCCTTTGTTGTCCCCCAAGGTTTCGTTGTAGGCCGAGGTTGAGAATATATTGCTGCCTATGTTTGGCTGAGGAATGTATTGCAGCAGGTTTCTTGCAGGCGCAGACCACGCCGACATGGGGATTATCGCATTAGGAAAAACGCACTGCGAGGAATTCGCACAGCCGGGGGTATAGTAGCGCTCGCCTGGAAAAACGGTATAGCCCAACTCCTTTGACAGTGAGTTTGCCCACGATTGCCCGTTGACTACTCCCGTCAGCGAACTGGCAACGTCCGACAAGTTGCCGGAGCGGTCCTGCGTAGAAGGAACCGGAATAAGGCCGGTGTCGATTCCTTCGGTCAGACGGGTGCCTTGATAATCGGCAAAGAAAAATATTTTGTTTTTACGAATCGGTCCGCCTAACGTACCTCCAAATTGGTTTTGATCGAAAACTCCACGAGACGAAGAGAAGTAGTTGCGGGCGTCCAGGTCGGTGTTACGAAGAAACTCGAATACATTCCCGTGAAAGCTGTTGGTACCGGACTTTGTAATGACGTTGATATGGCCGCCAGTATATCCTCCGTACTCCGCGTCAAAGTTGCTGGTCAGGATGCGGAATTCGGCGATAGAGTCCAGGTTCGGAATAATGGCCGTTCCCGCATTAACGTCCTCTTCGGTGTCGCTCCCATTGACAATGAATGCATTCGAGAACTCTCTTTGGCCGTTGATCGAAATCGTTCCCGGATTCAGATTCCCGGAGGGAGCCAGCGCGCTCACGCCGACGTCCTGCTGAGTGTCTGCAGTGAGCGACGTAGCCGGCGCGACGCCAGCCTGTAGAGAAAGCAGATCTGTAAAACTGCGGCCGTTCAAAGGTACTGCCACCATCTTTGTACCGGAGATCACCTCGCCCAACTGCGTGTCCGATGTTTCGGCGTGAATGGCCGAGTCGTTGACTGTAACGGCCTCGGTGGGCTCTCCAACCTCCAGGACGACGTCAACGACTTCGGAGCTATTGGCATCGATAGCTACGCCTGTGCGCCGGTAAAGCTTGAACCCGGGCTTGTTGATCGCAATGTCATAGCGGCCGACCGGGAGGTTGGGAAAAGAATAGAAGCCTACGTCGTTGGTCGTGACCTGCTGCTGGACGCCGGTATTAACATTCATGGCCTTGACGGTCGCGTTTCGCACGATTGCTCCGCTGGAGTCTTTAACGGTGCCGGCGATGGTACCATCAACTCCAGCCCATATATCGATAGAGAAAAGCGCGAGTAAGAGGATAAAAGCGACAAACCGCAGAGCAGTTCCGCCAGTTCTCAAGGTCAAGGCGAACTTAGATGTGTCTCGCTGCGAGGAGGCGGCAATGTTATTCCCAGCTTTCCTTGTCATGTCTAGTGGAGTTGTGCGCATCACCGAGTACCGGTACTGTTGTTCCCAAATAGTTTTGTAGCCGTTTGCTGAAGAGCACTTCCTGAACTTAATGTACGGTGGTGACAGTCAGATTACAGATGCAACTGAGTTGCAATATGATGATACTTCTCCATTAGGCACTTTCCAGTGAGAACGGGTCAAGCAGGCGGAGAAGAATTGATTGCAAACCCGGTGCAATAGACTGCAACACGAGCCAACCAGAATCGCTGCAGGTTTCGCATATGTTCTGAAGTTCCTCTACACTTGTTGGGACGGCTGCCGCCGGCATTTTGTAGCGTGTTGCTTAGCGCAGCGCGGCAACTTCTGAGGAGATCGAGCGCATGGTACCTTTAGCGTCCCAGGATCAGGGTTCCACCCTGCTGACACCCTACGACCTGCATCTGTTCAATGAAGGCCAGCACACGCGGCTCTTCGAAAAGTTCGGCGCTCACGTCGTGGAGTTCGATGGCAGGCGCGGCACCCACTTCGCCGTGTGGGCGCCCAATGCAGAGCGGATTTCGATTGTCGGCGACTTCAACGGCTGGAATCCTGACTCCACTCCCATGAGCCCGCAGGCCAGCTCTGGTGTGTGGGAAGCCTTCGTTCGCGATCTCGGCCAGGGTGCGGCATACAAGTTCCACATTCGCTCGCGCTATCACCTGTACACGGTCGACAAGGCTGATCCCTTCGCTTTGCACAATGAAATTCCGCCGCGCACCGCCTCCATCGTCTGGGACCTGGCCTATGAATGGGGCGATCAGGAATGGATGCGTACCCGGCACGAACGCAACAAATTCGAAGCTCCGATTTCGACCTATGAAGTCCATCTCGGCTCGTGGATGCGCGTTCCCGAAGAGGGCAACCGTTCGCTCAGCTATCGTGAACTGGCGACCAAACTGGCCGACTACGTCTGCGACATGGGCTTTACTCATGTCGAGTTCATGCCCGTCATGGAACATCCATTCTTCGGCTCGTGGGGCTATCAGGTCACCGGCTACTATGCTCCCAGCGCGCGCTTTGGCACGCCACAGGATTTCATGTACCTGGTCGACCACCTGCATCAGCGCGGCATCGGCGTCATCCTCGACTGGGTGCCGTCGCACTTCCCTACCGACGAGCATGGACTGGGGTTCTTTGATGGGACCCATCTGTACGAGCATGCCGACCCGCGCAAGGGCTTTCATCCCGACTGGAAGTCCGACATCTTCAACTACGACCGCAATGAGGTCCGCGCTTTCCTCATCAGCAACGCTATCTTCTGGCTCGACCGCTATCACGCCGACGGTCTGCGCATGGACGGCATCGCTTCCATGCTCTATCTCGACTACTCGCGCAAAGCGGGCGAGTGGATACCGAATCAGTATGGAGGACGCGAAAACCTGGGCGCGGTGTCATTCCTGCAAGCGGTCAATCGCGTGGCATACGAGAACTTTCCCGACATTCAGACCATCGCGGAGGAGTCCACGGACTGGCCCATGGTGTCGCGGCCACCTTACATCGGCGGGCTCGGCTTCGGCATGAAGTGGGACATGGGCTGGATGCATGACACGCTGCTCTACATGACCAAGGACCCAATCCATCGCAAGTATCAGCACAACAAGCTGACCTTCCGTGGGCTATACGCGTTCACGGAGAACTTCGTGCTGCCGCTCTCGCACGATGAAGTCGTCCACGGCAAGGGCTCGCTCTACGGCAAAATGGCGGGCAATGAGTGGCAAAAGTATGCCAATCTGCGTCTGCTCTTCGGCTACATGTTTACTCAGCCGGGCAAGAAGCTGTTATTCATGGGCGGCGAGTTTGCCCAATGGAGCGAGTGGAACCACGACGGCAGCCTCGACTGGCATGCACTCGGCTTCGAACATCATCAAGGAGTGCAGCGCTGGGTGCGCGATCTGAATACGTTCTACCGCAACGAACCGGCACTCTACCAGACCGATTTCAACCCTGGCGGCTGGCGTTGGATCGACGCTGACGATTCCGACAACAGCGTCCTTACCTACATGCGGCTGCGTAAAGATGGCACCGCACCAGTGGTGATGGCCTGCAACTTCACTCCTGTACCGCGGCGTGGCTACCGAGTCGGAGCTCCCCACGAAGGCCATTGGCGCGAGGTGCTGAACAGCAACGCGGCAGTTTACGGCGGCACCGATGAAGGCAACTTTGGAGGGCGCAAGACGGAAGCTATCGCCTGCCACGGCTTCGACAACTCTCTACTGCTGGACCTGCCTCCGTTGGCGATAGTCGCTTTCAAACAGTAAGCCCTGCACTTAGCAGTTAGTAGTTGGCAATTAGCCAAACCTGTCGAATCGGCGATTTGGAGCTTCTGTAGTGAGGTTCTACAGTTCAATCTTGCGCTCTGTAGGGGTCATAACCGAGTGCCGAGTGCCGAGTGCCAAATGCCAAGTGCTAAATGCCAAGTGCTAAATGCCAACTGCTAACCGCCGACCGGCGGCTTTCCGGTAAACTATTTAGTTGTGCGTATTCTGACCCGCTATATCCTGAAGGAGATCGGCTCGCATGCCATCATCGGCGTCGCGCTGTTCACCTTCATCATCTTCATGCGGGACCTTGGGCGCCTGTTGGAGTTGATTGTTCGCAACAGCGCTCCTCTGCCTAGCGTCGCCGAGATTTTTCTGTTCACCCTTCCCGCAACCTTCACCATCACTATCCCGATGGGCGTGCTGGTCGGCATCCTGGTGGGACTAAGCCGTATGGCGGCCGACAGCGAAGTCACCGCCATTCGGGCCAGCGGCATGGGCGTGGGAATGTTCATTCGGGCTGTCGCGATCTTTGCTATTGGGGCATGGCTGCTGGGCACGCTCAACAGCGTGTATCTGGCTCCTCAGTCGGCTATCGCCCTCGACCATCTGCAGGAGCGCCTGCGGTCCTCGCAGGCTTCGTTTGAGATCGAGCCGCGTGTGTTCTACGAAGACTTCAAGGACATCGTCCTGTACGTCCAGGACGCTATTCCCTCCAAGGGTCAGGCTCTGTGGCGAGGGGTGTTTCTGGCAGACATCAGCGATCCATCGTCACCCAAGATCACGCTGGCCAAGCGTGGCGCGCTGTTGAGTGATGGTCCTAACAAGCTGCGCTTTCATCTGGAGGACGGCACCCAGCAGGAGACGGTTCCCAAGGTAAAAGACGAGTACTCCATCACCACCTTCGATAACACCGAGATCCCCATCGCGCTGCCCACCGACGAAAGCCGTCCGCATGACCTGCTCCCGGTAGCCAAACTCGGCTTGCACAGCCTGCTGCGCAACGCCGCGCGTGAGCGCAAGGCGGCGGAAAGCGTCCGCAATTCGGATCCGGGCAGCTACAACTACAGCCTGGTCAAGGCTCGCTACTACGAGATCGAGTTCCAGCGCAGGTTCGCTTTGCCGGCAGCCTGCCTGGTTCTGGCCATGGTCGGAATTCCTCTGGGGCTGTCGGCCCGCAAAGGCGGCAAGAGCACCGGCTTTGTGCTCACCATTCTGTTGGTCGTGGTGTATTACTTCTTCTCCATGATCGGCGTGCAGATGGCCCGCCAAGGCAGGATGTCGCCCTGGCTGGGT
This sequence comes from uncultured Acidobacteriaceae bacterium, assembly GCA_963789245.1. GTDB lineage: Bacteria > Acidobacteriota > Terriglobia > Terriglobales > Acidobacteriaceae > Bog-257. The sequence continues at coordinate 12,048 of CAWBKE010000019.1, forward strand.
TCGTGGTGGGGCAACATTTTCTTCTTCCTTTGCGGCCTGTTTCTGCTGTGGCGAGTCGACCGCATGCCCATTGAGATCGCCAATTTGACCGCAGGCTGGAAGCTGCTGTCGCAAAAACTGCAATCGATCGGCGCCGACCGCAGAAGGCTGGCCAGAGGGCGCAAAGCGACGACCGAGTCCGCCCTTCACCGCCACCGTTTCAGCGCTCGTTTTCCGCTGATTCTCGATGACATGATCCTGCGCGACTTCGCCTTGTATCTCACCATGATCCTGGCAACGTTTCTTGTCCTGGCTCTGGTGTTTACCTTCTTCGAGCTGCTCACCGACATCGTGCGCAACAAGGTGCCGCTGGTCACCGTCGCCGAATACCTCTGGAACCTGAGCCCCTCGATGATCTACCTCATGGCGCCTATGGCTGTCTTGCTCGGCGTCCTCATTACTTTCGGCCTGATGGACAAATCCAGCGAATTGATCGCCATGAAAGCCAGCGGCTTCAGTATCTATCGCGCCACGCTCCCAGTCATTGTCCTCTGCGGAATCTTCGCCGGCGCTTTGTTCGTGTTCGATCAGCTCTACATTCCCCGCACCAACCGGGAGCAGGAGATCCTGCGCAACGAGATCAAGGGCAAGCCGCCGCAGACTTATCTTCAGGCCGATCGCAAATGGATCTTCGGGCAGAACAATGAAATCTACTACTACCGCGTCTTCGATCCCGACCAAAACCACTTCGGCGGCATCTCCATCTTCGAGTTCGATCCCGAGACCTTCCAGCTAACACGCCGCATCTATGCGGAACACGCGCGCTGGGAGGACCATCTGCAGAAGTGGGTCTTCGAGCAAGGCTGGGTGCGGACCCTGCACGGAGCCTCCATCCAGGACTACCGGACCTTCGACGTGGCCACATTCGACGAGCTGCACGAGAATCCCGGCTACTTCAAGAAGGAAGTGAAGCAATCGTCGGAGATGAACTATGACGAGCTGCGACGCTATATCGACAACCTGCAGCAGAGCGGCTTCGACACCGTGCGCCTGAAAGTCCAATTGCAGAAGAAGATTGCCTTTCCGCTGATTACCCTGGTGATGGCGATCCTGGCGATTCCCTTCTCCGCCTCGGGCCGTCGCGGAGGCGCGCTGGTGGGTGTCGCCGTCGCTTTGGGAATCGCGCTGGTCTATTGGGTCACGGCAGGATTTTTCGAAGCGATGGGCAACGCCAACCAACTGCCCGCAATGCTGGCCGCCTGGGCGCCGGATTTCATCTTCGCCTTTGCCGGAGGCTACCTGCTGCTGCGTGTGCCCACGTAGCTGTCAGCTTTTGGCTGTCAGCCGTCAGCTCCCAGCTTTCAACGGTTCAGCGTTCAGCCGTTGGCAATCAGCTTTCAGTTCCCCGACGTGCCGAGGAATCAGCACCGTAGGCGCGACATAGTTTAGCCCAGCGCTTTCAGAGTCTGTGTGAGAACTAGGTTTTGTTTCTGGCGGTGGAGTAGGACGCACGAAGATAGAACCCCGCAGGGGTGGAATTGCAGTTAGCCCAGGACGGAGCGAAGCGGAGTCCTGGGTAAAGTGGGAAGATTCTCCGAGCCGCGGCGCGGCGGCACGGTTCTCACACAGACTCTTTCACCGCTGGGTGGACGCGAAATAGAGATTCCGAGTCCCGTAGGGACAGCACACTCTTCGATTACGCGACCGCACGAGTTTCCGGCCAGCCTCGTCCAGCCGAATCGGGATCGAGACTCCCACCATCTACATAAAGTTACAATCAACGCACCTGATTTCTCCGCCGTCTGGCTGACGGCTGAGAGCTGATAGCTGTCTGCTAATGTTCAAGAACCTACGCCCACTGGCTCCTTATCTCCGCAAGTACCGCGCCACCTACGTCATCGGTGGGGTGTGCGTGCTGTTTAACAACGGGATTTGGATTCTCTTCCCGTTGGTTATTCGCCGTGCTATCGACGATCTGAACCAGGGCGTCAACCGTAATAAGCTGCTGACCTATTCCCTGCTGCTGCTGGCGATCTCCGGCGTCAAGGCTATTTTCCAGTTTCTCACCCGCTGGATCATGATCGGGGTCTCGCGCGATATCGAATTCGATATGCGCAACGATCTGTTCACGCATCTGGAGCGGCTGTCCTACAGCTTCTATCAACGCACCCGCACCGGCGACATCATGGCCCGCGCCACCAACGATCTCAACGCGGTCCGCATGTTGCTGGGCCCGGGGATTATGTATACCGCCAACACCGTCGTGTTCACGGCAGGAGCGCTGGTGTTCATGCTCTCCATCAGCCCCAGGCTGACCATTTTCGCCTTCGCGCCGCTGCCGATATTCAGCATCGTAGTGCAGTACTTTGGGCGCAGGATTCACGAGCGCTTCGAGCGCATCCAGGCCATGTTCTCTGACATCTCTGCCCGCGCTCAGGAGAACTTTGCCGGCGCTCGCCTGATTCGCGCCTACGTGCAGGAAGAAGCCGAGATCGAGAACTTCGAGCGCGACAATACCGAGTACATTGCGCGCAGCCTGAAGCTGGTTCGGCTGATGGGGATGTTGTGGCCCACGCTGGAGACGCTCCTCGGCGTTGCTATCGTGATTGTGCTCTTCGTCGGCGGGCGCGAGGTCATTCTCCATCGCATCACCGTGGGCAGCTTTGTGGCCTTCAATACCTACATGGTGCAGCTCACCTGGCCCATCATCGCGCTGGGCTGGGTCATCAATCTCTTTCAACGCGGCACCGCGTCCATGGGCCGCATTCACAACATCATGTCGGAGCAGCCCGAGATCACCGACGCAGAGGGTGTCATCCTGAGCGCAGGCGCGTCGGGTTTGCGCGCCGGAGTCGAAGGACCCTTATATTCCGCAAGAAGCCCACAAATTCGCGGTGACATCGAATTTCGCAATCTCAGCTTCCGTTATGGAAATACTCTGCTGGCGGCTGAGCGCGGCAATGGCCGGGCGCATGGCGATGAGGAAGTGCTGAAGAAGGTCGATCTTCGCATACCTGCGGGAACCAGTCTGGCGATTGTCGGGCCCACAGGATCGGGCAAGTCCACGCTGGTATCGCTGATTCCGCGCATTTATGACGCCGCTTCCGGCACGGTGCTGATCGATGGCCGCCCCATTCGCGAATTTCCGTTGGCGGTCTTGCGGCGCAACATCGGCTTCGTTCCACAGGAAACGTTCCTTTTCAGCGACACTATCCGCGACAACATCGCCTTCGGCGCGGAGGATGCTACGGACGAAGAAGTGCGCCGCGCTGCTGAAGCTGCCAACATCGCCGACGAAATCGAGGGCTTTCCCGACGGCTACAAAACGCTGGTCGGCGAGCGCGGCTTGACGTTGTCAGGCGGCCAGAAGCAGCGCACCGCCATCGCTCGCGCGCTGATTCGCAATCCGCGAATCCTGATTCTCGACGACGCGCTCGCCAGCGTTGATACGCACACCGAGGACCGCATTCTGAATCATCTGCGCGAGATCATGCAGGGGCGAACGACCATTTTTATTTCGCACCGCGTCTCCACCGTGCGCAACGCCGATCGCATCGCCGTGCTGCACGATGGCGAGATCGTCGAGTACGGCACGCATGACGAACTAATCGAGCGCAACGGCTATTACACTGACCTCTACAACAAGCAATTGCTCGAAGAAGAGTTGGAAACGGTGTAGGTCATAGCCTAGCGTGTGGCAACACCGTTGGAAGAACAGGAATTGTCATCACGAGGAGGCCTTCAGAGACTGTGTCGCGACTGACGAGGAAATTTGTGGGTGGAATAAACGCCGGAAATAGGGATCAAAACAGCCGCGCAGCGGCGCGATGGGTTTAGGCGTGGGCGTAAGCCCACGCTCGAAGTGGGAAGAAATGCGAGCCGCAGAGCGGCGACACCGGGCTGCGACACAGTCTCTTCAGGCCGACGAGGGATCTGCTTCTCCATTGGTGACGAAAAGCAGATCCCTCGCGAGCTGAAGCTCGCTCGTGATGACAATTCGACAGGATTAGAGAGCGCCTTGTTTACGACTCACTTGCCACTAATGTTCACCGACTCGCACTGCCATCTCGAGAACAAGCGCTTTGACGCCGACCGCGCCGATGTTTTCGCTCGCGCCACAGCAGCCAGCGTAACCACAATGCTCGCCATCGGCAACGGAGATGGTCCCGGCACGGGCACGCTCGACTGCGCCATCAAACTGGCTTATGAAAACCAGGGCGTTTACGCGACCGTCGGCATCCATCCGCATGAAGCCGCGCTCGCCACGCCCGCCGATTTCGAGGAACTCGAACGTCTCGCGCGCGATCCCAAAGTAATCGCCTGGGGCGAGATCGGCCTTGACTATTTCTACGATCACTCGCCGCGCGATCTGCAGCAGCGCGTCTTCCTTCAGCAGATGGAAATGGCACAGGCCGCGAAGCTGCCCATCATCATTCATTGCCGTCCGTCCGACAATAGCGAGAACGCCTGGGACGACGTTTTGCGCCTCATCCGCGAGCACTGGGCCGGCAGCGAGCTCGCAGGCGTCCTGCATTGCTTCACCGGCACGGTCGATCACGCGCGCGCCGCGCTCGACCTGGGCTTCATTCTGTCTTTCGCCGGCAACATCACTTATCCCAAAGCGCAGAACATTCGGGACGCCGCGAGCCTGGCGCCGCTCGACCGCATCTTCATCGAAACGGATTCGCCCTATCTCGCGCCCGTCCCGCATCGCGGCAAGCGCAACGAGCCGGCCTTCGTCGTCGAGACTGCACGCCAGATCGGAGAACTGCGCAGTTTGTCCCGCGAAGAAATTGGCCGCCAGACTACGCAGAACTTCTACAATTTTTTCAGGCTCACCAAGCAGGAGTAAAGTGCTACGCTCTCTTGCCCGACAGTGCGCTGCGCTATCTGCAATTGCTGGCTTGGGCGCTTCTCTTGTTACACTTGATGCGTATGGCTGAATCATTCGACATCGTCAGCAAAGTCGACCTCCAGGAGGTCTCCAACGCCATCCAGCAGGCGCTGAAGGAAGTCCACACTCGTTACGACCTGAAGGACTCCAAATCCGACATTCAGATGGACAACAAGGAAGCTCTGGTGCTCAGCTCGGCCGACGAGTTCAAGCTGAAGGCCGTCAACGATGTGCTGCAAAGCAAGCTGGTAAAGCGCAGCGTACCGCTGAAGGCGCTGACTTACGGCGCCATCGAGCCCGCCGCCGGATCCACCGTCCGCCAGCGCATCACCATGCAGCAAGGTATTCCCATCGAGAAGTCGCGCGAAATCGTCAAGCTGATCAAGAATTCCAAGAAGAAAGTGCAAGCCGCCATTCAAGGCGATTTGGTTCGCGTCAGCGGCAAGGACCGCGATACACTGCAGGAAATCATTGCCCTGCTCAAGCAACAGGATTTCGGCATCGACATGCAGTTCACGAACTACCGCAGTAACTAGGGATCCGGGAGATCGGAATTACCACAGAGGCACAGAGACACAGAGTTTTGGTTTGAAGTTTTTCCCTGATCTTTATCTGAGATTTTCTCTGTGTCTCTGTGGTGAAAAATGATTTCGAAGCAGCGAAATCCGTCGATTTTAGTTCTAGAGGCAAGGACGCTTGAAGACTGTAATCCGCAACGCCAAGGAAGTTTTCGATTTGCTGCATGACGACCTCGCCGCCATCGAGCGCGAGTTCGGCCGCGACACGGTTTCCGGCGTGCGTGCCATCACCGAGATCGGCGAATATCTGCGCGCTGGCGGCGGCAAGCGCCTGCGCCCCGCCCTGCTGCTACTCTCCGCCAAGCTGCTGAACTACACCGGCCACGGCGCCATCAAGCTGGGCGCGGTAGTCGAGATTATTCACACCGCAACCTTGGTCCACGACGACATCATCGACGAAGCTCAGACGCGCCGCGGCCGTCCCGCCGCCAACACCCAATGGGGCAATGCGAAGTGCGTGCTCGCCGGCGACTGGCTCTACATGCAGGCCTTCAAGATCGCCGTGCAGGAACGCAATTTCGCCATCCTGGACGCGCTCATCGATCTGACGCAAGCGATGGTCGAGGGCGAACTGCTGCAGATCGAACGCCTGGGCAAAGCCATCTCGCTCGACGAACACTTCGAGCTCATTTTCCGCAAGACGGCTTGCCTCTTCTCGGTGTGCATGAAGCTGGGCGGGATTCTTGCCGGAGCCAGCGAGGCCGACCTGCATCGCCTGGCCGACTACGGCCGCAACCTTGGCATGGCGTTTCAGATTGTCGATGACGTGCTCGACCTGACCGCCTCCGAAGACATCCTTGGCAAGCCCGTGGCCAGCGATCTGCGCGAGGGCAAAGCCACTATGGCTGTTCTGCACGCGCTGGAGCGTTGCAGTCCGGGAGAACGCCGGACCATCGAGTCTGTGCTGAGCAACGGCGGCTTCAACGGCATCACCCCCGGAGATATTGTCGCCATCCTGAACCGTCACGGTTCCATCGACGCGGCCTACGCGCGCGCCGTCGAGTTCTCCAACAAGGCGCGCGAGGCCATCTGCACCTTCCCCGACTCCGAGATTAAACGCGTGCTGCTCTGGGTGCCGGAGTTCGTCGTCGAGCGCGAAAGCTAGGAGACAGCGGCTAGTGGCTAGTCGTAGAGGTTAGAGGTTAGAGGTTAGCGGACACTGATCGCAGGACTCACCTTCCGTGCTTCGTTCCAGCGCCAGGAAATATCACCAGCCGATAGCCCGGCGCTTCAGAGTCTGTGTGAGAACCGTGCCGCCGCGCCGCGGCTCGGAGAATCTTCCCACTTTACCCAGGACTCCGCTTCGCTCCGTCCTGGGCTAACTGCAATTCCACGCCTGCGGGTATCTTCGTGCGTCCTACTCCACCGCCAGAAACAAAACCTGGTTCCGACACAGACTCTTCAGCGCTGGGTGGTGTATCCAAAATCTCAGAGTGCCCCGGGCACGGCACAATTCTCGCCTGAAGCATGGCTGACGCCTGACAGCTTCCTTTACACTCTCTCCATGCCCACCCCCCAGGAAATCGAAATTAAATTTCTCATCCCCGACCTGAAAGCTCTGGAGAACAAACTCCGCGAGCTCGGCTTTCGCTGCGAAACTCCTTCCACGCATGAGGTCAACACACTGTATGATCTACCCGGCCAGAAGCTGCGCCGCAAGGGTGAGCTGCTGCGCCTTCGCAAGTACGGCGACGAGTGGAAGCTCACGCATAAAGCGAAGGGCATACCGGGACGCCACAAGTCGCGCGCCGAATTGGAGACCGCTGTCGGCGATGGCCAGACGATGGATGCCCTGCTGCGCGCGCTGGGCTTCTCGCCCAGCTTCGTCTACGAGAAGTATCGCTCGGAATGGAGTGACGGCGAGGGCCATGTCGTTCTCGATCACACGCCCCTCGGCGACATCGCCGAGATCGAAGGCAAGTCGCGCTGGATCGATCGCACCGCGCGCGCCTTGGGTATTACGTCCAGGGATTACATCACCAAATCCTATGTCGAACTTTTCTACGACTGGAAACGTAAAACAAAATGCAAGGCAAAGAACATGACCTTCCGCGAGTGCGGAAAATACAGGATGGGGACTGGGGATTAACGACTAAGGGTCAGAGATTAGTTTGAGTTTTGACTTTCCGCGCGGAAGCCTGCGCCGGCTCCGCAGTTTAGACCTCGCCGGGCCTGAACCGGAGCCGGAAGCAGCGGACCGCATCGTGAGAATGCCGCTGCGGCCTCAACGCTGTTGCGAGTGCATGCACCACAGCGTGAAATAGAACCTTGACTGAATCGTAATGCAGGCGCATCAGCGATGGCGCGCCTTTCTTGTGGCCTGCTAAAAGGAAGGCGTGCCTGGCTCAGGCCTCATCCAGCCGCGCAACAACTCTGCGCAGTTGCCACAGCACAGCCGCCAAAGCCGCGAGTGCCATGCTCCACACGACAAAAGCAAGCCGCACAACCCAGCGCGGCGCCGCGCCGACTCGCTTCAGCAGGAACGGCAGAAAATTCCAAGTCGTGATATGGACGTAGTCCCACGGGTCCCAATGCATGGCTCTGGTGTCAAGGCCCCAGGCTTTTACCTTTCCCAGCGCGAACGCGACGATGTTCGTCAGGCGCAAGGCAATCACGAAGGTTGGATGGCCAATGGTCTCCATCTGGTAAATCTCGAGTGGTAGCCAGAAGGCGAGCGACGACACTTGCACCACACCGCTGATGATGCACAGCGCGATTCCTATGCTCCAGACTACTCTCCCCGTAGCGTTGCGATACCGTAGCAGCAGCGGAATAGCCAGTAGCGCCGCCAGTTCGGCGCTGGTGGAAACATAGCGGTCGCCCCAGGCGAAATCGCCGCTCCAAACGGTGTATCGCGCGTAGAAGCTGATGTAGGCCAGGAACAGCAGAAATCCGCTGATAACGTACGCCTTGACGGCTGGGTTGAAGCGTTTCCAGGCCACCACGGCCAGAAGAATCATGATGACCAGCAGCGGATCGAAAAGGAAGATCGACTTCTCCGGCGAGAACAGCGCTCCGAAAAATCCAACGTGGAATGGTGTCTCCCACGGATAGCCGGCAGGCAGAGTTGGTTCTCGCTGCCGGACCTCGCGGGCGACCACGCTCACATAGGTGTTGAAAAACGAGCCAAAGCGATAGTACTGATAGAGGCGATCGATCAGGCCGAAGAACAAGTACACAGGAAGTGCAACCGCAATATAGCTTCGGCAGTGTTTCCACAGCGCGTTGCCACGGATGCCTTCGAACCACAGCACCAGCAGCACGAAGATCGCGCCCGCCAGCAAGTCCATACCCGTCGTCAGGCGTGTTAGCAGATTGAGCCCGAAGGCACCCGAGCCAATCAGCAGAGCACGACGGCTGCCGCTGCAAAGCCACTCATATTGATAGGACAGCCCGGTCAGCGTCAGCAGAAAGATGTAGTTGTTCTCCATCATGTTCTGCGTGTAATGGAGATGGGTGGTCAACAGCAGGAGAGCTAGAACTCCAGCGACGGAATCCTTCACGCCGAAGCTTAATTGCCGCAGAAAACGAAAGCAGACCAACGCGGTCAGCACCGTGATCAGAATGTTGATGGTGTAGCTGACGAATATGTTCTTGACGCTGGGATCAGCTCCGTTGTAGTTAGCGAAGAGCGGAAGCCGCTCAATCCCGGTTCCAATCACGTCCGCCGGCAACAGCAACAACGACTGTCCAATGCCATACCAACTCTGCAACTTGCCGCCGCGGCCATGCACGCCGAATTCGGGATACTCCTGCGGCGACACAGGCGGTTCCGTAGTCCAGAACGCATGGGCGGATTGCAGCCGATGTTGCGTGTCGGCGGTGCCCAGTTCGCCCGATTGCGCGACGAATGCAATCAGACCGGAGGCGAGTACCAGCAGGAATACAGGATCGCGGAACCAGCGTGGAATCGCAGGGGTTGGCATCGAATCAGCAGCTCTGATTTACTACGCCTTGCCACACCGGTCAACTATACAGAATGGTGAAATAAATTCGAGGCAGCAGTGCAATCACGGTCCTCAGGCGCTACGTTTGTCCCTCGGCGGCAATTCTCGCACACCCTCATCCAGTGCGTCCCGTGAAGTTCTCGCCTGCTCAGCGTAGTCCATCGAAGACACCGCTATCACACGCGATTCGCCGGTAATCAACCGCGCGCCCCGCTCGTATGTGAGATAGCTCCAGGCCCACTGAATCATCACCAGGATGCGGTTACGGAATCCGATGAGGAACATGATGTGGATAAACAGCCAGGACAACCAGGCGAGGAATCCCGAGATGTGTACCTTGCCGAATTGCGCGATGGCGGCTGCGCGTCCGATGGTCGCAAGCGATCCCTTATCGAGATAATGAAACGCCTCGCGCGACTTTCCAGCCCGATCAGCCGCGATTTGGCGCGCGACAAACGTGCCTTGCTGCATGGCTACGGGCGCAACTCCAGGCAGGAGATTGCCATGCTTGTCCTTCATAGTCGCCAAGTCGCCAATGACGAAGACCTCGCGGCGTCCGGGAATGCTGAGATCAGGCTCGACGAAAACCCGCCCCGCACGATCGATAGGCGCTCCTAATGCGCGACCCAGCGGCGAAGCTGAAACTCCCGCGGCCCACAATACCACCTCGGCAGGCAGTATTTCGTTGCCGACGCGAACCTCTCCTGAACGCACATCGCTCACCGCCGCGTTCGTCCGGACCTCGACTCCCAGATGCTCGAGTTGCTTGACCGCGCTGCGGCGCAGGTCTTCAGGATAGGTACTCAGGATCGACGGCCCGGCCTCCAGCAACAGGACACGCGTCTTGGCAGGATCAATGTTGCGGAAGTTCTCCGCCAGCGACTTGCGCGCGATCTCGGCCAGCGTGCCCGCCAGTTCCACACCTGTTGGCCCTGCCCCAACCACGATGAAGTTAAGCGGGCGGTGAGTTCCGGTTAGCGCAGCCTCACGCTCCGCCAGCTCGTAGGCCAGCAGAATGCGGCGGCGCATCTCCAGCGCATCTTCAATGGTCTTCAGGCCAGGCGCAAACGGCTCCCACTCATCGTGACCAAAGTAGGCATGGGTTGCGCCGGCTGCGACGATGAGATAGTCATAACTCAGCTGGAAGCCGTGAAGCTGGACGGTGCGGCGTTGAAGATCGAAGCCCTGCACTTCGCCGAGGAGCACCTCGACATTTTCATGCTTGCGCAGAATTTCGCGGATAGGCGCGGCAATCTCCGCCGGCGAAATGCCGGCCGTCGCCACCTGATAGAGCAGCGGCTGGAAGGTGTGATGATTGCTGCGGTCGACCAGAGTGATCTGAACCGGCAGCCGGGCTAGCGATTCGGCAGCCTTCAAACCGCCAAATCCGCCTCCCACAATGACCACCCGCGGACGGGATTTCTCGTTCTTGGCCATAACCTACATGAGATGCGTGGGCAAGCTCATCGGCGGCATTTTCCGTTACAGGTAGGCAGCTCGGCGCCCTTAAGGCCTGATCAAAAGTTGGTGTGTCATAGTCTGGAGGAGCATGGCTTCAGCCGTGCCGTTCGGGCGTGGCGAGCGGATTGGCCTTCAGGCCCTGAGTGTCCGCCTCAGCGGCTAAAGCCGGTTTTCGGGTTGGTCTTAACGGCATGCCTGAAAGCGTGCCCTTTCAAAGCTGGCTGACGCGATTGTGGAATCGCTTACCGGCTCTCATCGTCGGCCAGGCTGGCAGCGCGGGCCTTGGCGCGCTCGGCATCGGCTGAGCGCCCTTGCGATTGATAAATCTCGGCAAGGTTGAGCCACCCCTGGCGGGCATCGGGAGCGAGCTGCACCGCCTGCTCCTGATAGAAAGCAGCCTGCTTCGGATCGCCGAGCTTGCTCCAGGCTTCTGCCTTGCCCGTGGCCACGCTATATGCGAACGAGCTTTTGCCGGTTGACTTCTTTTCACTCGCGGAAGCGCTGCGCCAAGCTTCGTCGAAGGCCTGCAAAGCGTCATCCGGATGACCGCTGTTCAGCGCGTAATAGCCCAATTGAAGCAGCGTCGCCTGCGGATCGGCCTGGAGCTCGGCTGCCTTTCTCATGGCCGCAATCGCATCGCTGGCGCGGCCTTCTCTTATGTAAAATTTAGCCAAATTCGACCACGTATACTCGCTGGGGCTTAGCGCCATCGCAGTCATCAATTCTTTTTCAGCTTCGACTCCACGATTCATTCCCGTGAGCGCGCCGGCTCGCGCCAAGTGCGCAGCCGTGCTGCCGGGAAAAATTGCGAGCGCCTTGTCGCTGGCCTCCAGTGCGTCCAGATTGCGGCCGAGCACGGTGAGAACGCCGGCAGCATTGACCCACGCGGCAAATTCGTCGGCGCGGCTGCCAAATTCCGTTTCCGCGGGCAACGGCGCAGTTGCGCAGTTCCCCGGGAAGCGCTGTATCAGCGCCTCCGTCTGCGGCGTGCGGCGAACGAACACGGCGGACACCTCATCCAAGTAAACTGGCCTCCAGGTTCCGCTGGCGCAAAAGTCCTTCAGTTGACCATGTTCGATGCCATCGCCGCGTGAGAAAAGAATCGTGTTGATGTTGTAGCGCTTGACCTCCTCATCCCAGATAGCCGAATCCGGCGGATTCTCCAGCAACAGCCGGTGGCGTTCCACCCGTTGCAGGCCGAACAGCGTGTCCCGTCCGTCGATGTAATCCAGGCGCTGAGGCCCGAGGCTCCAGCTGACATAGCCGCCCTCATCGTAAGTGTTGAAGATCTCTCCCGGAAGATTTTCGCGCTCGATGAACTCGACTGCGCGCTGCGGAAACCACCAGCTCAATCCTGTGCCGAAGGTCGACAGGTCCGTACTGGCGCCAAAATAATGACGGTCAGTCACCAGATCGGCGGAACGCGCGTAGGTAAGCATCGCAAGCAACACCACCGCAATGCCGGCCAGGGCCGCGCGCAGTCGTGGCAGCCGTATCCAGGAGCCGATGCGCGCTATCCCAACAGAAAGATTTTCTCCACCGATCACAACCACTACGCAGGCGAAAACCGCTCCCATTCGGATATGGCGAAAAGGAGCATAGGCGGCGGCAAAGAGCAGGATGGCCGCTCCCAGTTGGCCTCGCAGTAAGGCAATTACGCCGGCGACCAACGCAATGGCCAGCAGCGAAAACAGAGCGCTTCTTAAGCCTCCCAGCGAGAAAGCAGCGCTGGCCGTCGGCCAGTTCAGGCGAACCCCTTGCCATTCCGCAATCCACGTCTGCTGCTCTGAGGTGGCGCGCTGTTGCAAAAGCAGGGCGCGATAAATCCCCCAGCCCCAGGGATTCACTAACGTGGCCACGGCCGTTCCCACAAACCAGAGCCACGCACGCCGCAGTCTTTCGACGGCAGCTCGTCGCCGCACCGCGCCGAAAGCAAACTCCAATGCTTCGGTGCCCGCGTAGGCGACAATCAATCCCAGTCCCGCAGCGAAGCCGAAATGAACATTGACCCACACCACCATCAGAATCGGCAGCAGCCACAGAGGCGCGCGGCCCGTCTGGTAGTTCTCCCACAGGAGCGACAGAAATGCCGCGAACAGCACAACCGTGAACATGTCGGCGCGCGGCGGTGTGCGCTCGGCGATGAGCGGGACTGCAAGGATGGCGATGCCGGCACTCGCAGCCGAGCCTCGCCGCAGCAGCAGCGCGACGGTTCCGGCGCAGGCCGCAGCGCTCATCCATGACAGTAGTGCATATCCGCCCAGCAAGAACGCGAGATAAAAAACCACCCCCGCGCCCACCGGATAAAGCCAGTGCTCGCCTTGCGCCGTGTACGACAAGACATCGGCGGAAGGAACGTGATGATGCTGGACCACCCAGCGCCCGGTCGCCATCTGCCAGCCGGTGTCGAGATCAGCGACGGTTCGCAGTCCCGCCAGAAAGGCGTAGATCAGCGCCAGAAAGGCGAGAATCAGGAAAACACGCCGCTCGAAAGCGTAATCTTTTCCTGTTGCAGGGCCGGTGGTGGTCGGGATCACAGCTCTAGAGTATAGCGAGTGGAATATTTATCGGCGACTGCGATGTTCTGGTTCGCCTGGAGCGGACATGAATTCGCGGCGGCGTTTGCCACTCCAGACCGCAATGTCCGCCAGGGTCCTTGTGGTAGATTAAATTCACGTGGGCCCGTAGCTCAGTTGGTAGAGCAACGCACTTTTAATGCGTGGGTCGCAGGTTCGATTCCTGCCGGGCTCACCAAAAGCAGCAATTAGCACTTAGCATCTGGTGCTAAATGCCAAGTGCTAACTGCTAAGTGCTTCTCTCCACATACACAGCCGTACCATACGCCAGCACCTCGGTCACACCCTGCATCAGCTCAGTTGCGTCGTAGCGCATGCCGATGACCGCGTTCGCACCGAGTTCAGCGGCGTGTTGCAACATCAGCTCGAAAGCGTGCTCGCGTGTCTTCTCGCACAGGTTGGTCAGCAGCGTGATGTTGCCGCCGACGAGCGTCTGCAAACTTGCGCCGATTGTGCCCACGATAGAGCGCGAGCGCACGATAATGCCTCGCACCAGACCGAGATTGCGCGTGATCCGATAGCCGTCGAGAGTGAAGGCAGTGGTCACCATGTTGTGGGGTACGGTAGGAGAATAATTGCCCGCAGGCGCAGCGCTGGTGCTCATAATGCCCTCCTCAGAGAATTCCGGAGGCAGAATATCACGGATTCGCGGCCGGTCAGTGCAGCCGTGAGCGTGGCGCACTAAACTGGGAAGGGAGAATCCACAAGCGTGGCGCAGCAACCCGGCTCAAAAGAACAACACTTGTTGACCGTACTTTCCCTCAGCTTCGTACTGGGGATGGGCGTTGCGGTTGCAGTGTATCTGGCGTGGAAATTCGGAGCTATCGCACCCGGACTTCACAGCGTCCTGAGCGCCGTCGCGTTGCTGGTTTGCCCGCCATTCATCTTGTCCGCCGTAGTGGGCCCCACGCCCGATTCCGATCTCGCCCTGACGCTGGTCGTCGGCACCATCGTCTTCGCCAACGGGTTTCTATACGCCGGTGTGGCGGCGGGAATCTATGCAGTGATAGCGGTCATATTACGTGGAAAAGAGCGAACTTGGTAACATTATGAAAGACAGAAACGGCGAATCATCTCGGGTGGCCCTCGTAGCTTACAATGATCCGTGCCTATCGCGAGACTGAACCGGAATGCGCTGCGAACGCTCGCCGCCAGCAGACTCGAAGAGGCTCGAGTGCTGCTGGAAAACAAGCTTTGGACCGGTGCTTACTACATGACTGGTCTTGCCGTCGAGTGTGCGTTGAAATCTTGCTTGGCCAGTGCCGTAAAGGAACACGATTTCCCGGACAAGAGGTTCGTGAACGATATGTACGATCACGACCTGGAGAAGCTCTTCAAACTGAACGGCGCACTTTGGGCAGCCTTGCAGGCTGACATGAAAACCGATGCGAAGCTTAACGTCAATTGGAGCACGGTCAAGGACTGGGACGACGATAAGCGTTACGATATTGTCGAGGAATTGGAAGCCAAGGGTTTATATGAGGCAAGCACGGAAGCCGGCTCTGGCGTGATGCAGTGGATTCGGGGAAGATGGTGATGGCATACGTTTACTCATTAATGGGAGCCGACATAGAGTTCGGGAAGACGCTTTGGCAGGCGTTGCGCGGGAACAAGAAGTTCCCGGTTAACGGCGCGCTGTGGCTGTCCCAGTCTGACTCAGATCAGTGGCATTTGTTGCTGGCGACTCCGCGCGTGGATGCGGTGGGGCCGAGAAAAGCCTACGAAGAGTTGTCGGATATAACTCGCCGCATTCCAGCAGATTCTACGCAGCTGTTGAGAATCGAGCTCATCAGCCCCAAACAGCCGTTTTATCAGGCGCTTCGTTCGGTCTTTGGGAATACCGCGTCAGTTGAAGGAGCGCGGCTTGGCAACACGCAGATCGGCGGGATGTACATCAACGATGCATATTTGTACGAGGTGCGCTGACGAAGGGCTAGGTCAGGAAAAGTGCTCTATTCCGTGACGAGGCTCCATCATTATCCCGCCGGCTGTTGCTGCGTCATGCAGTGCAGCGCGCCGAGTCCCCAGATGAAGTCGCGACAGTAGATGCCGACCACCTCACGCTCGGGAAACAACTCAGCAACAGTATCGAGCGCGACGCGATCGTTAGCATCGCCAAAGACCGGCACCAGCACCAGCTTGTTGGCAATATAGAAATTGGCATAGCTGGCGGGCAGCCGCTGCCCCTCAAAGTACACTGGCTTGGGCATGGGCAGCTTAACCACTTTCAG
Organism: uncultured Acidobacteriaceae bacterium; assembly: GCA_963789245.1. Lineage (GTDB taxonomy): Bacteria > Acidobacteriota > Terriglobia > Terriglobales > Acidobacteriaceae > Bog-257. The sequence goes on from CAWBKE010000019.1 coordinate 27,714, forward strand.
CGATTTGCCCGACTGGTCCGTGCTCTTCTTCAGCCAGCGAAAATTTTCGCTCAGCGGCTCGTGGTTGGGATCGTCAGGATCAGGCTCGTACGCGGTAACCACGGTGCGCGGGCCGACAAAGCGCGCGATATCGTCGACGTGGCCGTGGGTATCGTCGCCGGCGATGCCGCGCTCCAGCCAGATGACCTTCTCAATGCCAAGATAGTCGGCGAAGATTTCTTCCAGGTGCTCGCGCGAGAGTCCCGGATTGCGCTGTTGCACTTCGCTCAGCAGGCACTCTTCTGTCGTGATCAAAGTTCCGCGGCCATTGACGTCGATGCTGCCGCCTTCCAGCACGATGCGATGCACCTCGCCGTTTACTCTCATCTCCGGCTGCCATACCGGAAGCCGCAGCCGGGTTGCGATCTCTGAGCCAGCCAGCGTGTCGAGCTTCCAGTCGCTGTACTTGGCCCAGGCGTTGAAGCGCCATGCCGTAGCCGCGACGGCAGGAGGACCGCCTTTGCGCGATTCTCGGCAGATGAAGATTGGGCCGTAGTCACGCGTCCAGCCGCGATTGGTGGGGATGCGAAAGAAGCGAATACTGCCGGCAGGCTTTCCCGGCGCGGCGGCCTTCGCGGAGAGCACATGCGAGCGTACCAGAATCTCCCGCGCTTTGGTCTCCGCCGCCTCGTCGTTCACCAGAATGTTTACGCGCTCGACGCGAGCCAGATGACGAATGATTTCCGCGTAGATCCACGGAATCGTTTCGAACTTCCCCGGCCAGTCGGAGCGGTTGTGCGGCCACGCGATCCAGGTCGCATCGTGCGGCTCCCACTCGGCGGGCATGCGATAGCCAAGCGCGGCCGGAGTTTGCGACAGTTTCTTTGGAAGCTTAGGCACGGTCAGACCATGAACCGCTGGGTTATGGGGGCATAGGCATCGACGCGGCGGTCGCGCCAGAAAGGCCAGTTGCGCCGCACATCTTCCATGCGGCGGAGATCGACCTCGGCCACCAGAATTTCTTCTTTGTCGTGCGAGGCTTCGGCGATTACTTGTCCAAACGGGTCGGCGATAAACGAGCCGCCCCAGAACTCCAGACCTTTGCCCGGCGCCTGATTGCCGCGAATGTCGCCGGTCTCGAAGCCGACGCGATTGGGTACGGCGACATACACTCCGTTGGCGATGGCATGGCCGCGCTGGATGGTTCGCCACGCGTCGTGCTGCGCTTCGCCGTATTGCGCCTTCTCGTCGGGGTGCCAGCCGATTGCGGTGGGATAGAACAACACGTTCGCGCCCTGTAGCGCAGTCAGCCGCGCACCCTCGGGATACCATTGGTCCCAGCACACCAGCGTGCCGAACTTTGCGAAATCAGTTTCGAAACTCTTGAACCCGAGATCGCCCGGCGTGAAATAAAACTTCTCGTAATAGAGCGGGTCGTCGGGAATATGCATTTTGCGATAGATGCCCGCGACCTTGCCACCCGTATCGAGCACGGCGGCGGTATTGTGATAAATGCCAGGTGCACGGCGCTCGAACAACGACGCAATGATCGTGACCTTCAGCTCGCGAGCCAGCTCGCCCAGACGCTTGGTTGCCGGGCCAGGGATGGGCTCGGCCAGATCGAACAGCGCTACATCTTCGCGCTGACAGAAATACTGCGTCTGGAAAAGTTCGGGCAGGCAGATGATCTCCGCACCTTTGCCGGCGGCGGCGCGAACGTGTTCGACTGCGCGCTCCAAATTCTGCTCCGGCTCGGGTGTGCACGACATCTGCACCACGCCGATATGGAAGTTACGCTCTATCAAAACTGCGCTCCGGTGAAATGCATTGCTAGCATAGCATCCTGTGCGCGGCAGATGAGGCTGTCCCGGCGATTGTTAATGCACGATTATAGCTGTCACGCGATGCTCACCGCGCACGTTGACGTGAGCCATGACGAACCTGTAGCTTCAATTCTTCAACAACCGGTCATACATTCTTGATCATCGCGGGTTGAACGATTTTTTTCCGACCGTCAGACGTTATCGAGGTGAACGTTGAACGACGAGCATAGCAAGACTCACGGCGAGGGCATCGATCGCGTATTGCACGATCCCATCTCCGACAAACTGGTGCCGCTGGAGCCGCTGGACCTGTCGCAGGTCCACAGCGTTGACGATCTGGTACGTGGAATGGGCCGCACCGCATTCACCGGCCGGCAAGTCGGCGAGGGCGCGGATGTTTTGGAAGCGATGGCGCGCGATAAAGACTGCTTCATCGTGATGACATTGGCCGGCGCCATGACCGTGGCGAAGCAAGGACTCATCGTCACCGAGCTCATCGACCGCGGCGTCGTCAAGGCCATCATCTCCACTGGCGCGCTGATGGCGCACGGATTGGTGGAGGCCGCGGGCCGCTCGCACTTCAAGTACGACCCACGGATGGACGATCTCGAACTCTACGAGGCCGGCTACAACCGCGTGTACGACACTCTGGAGCCGGAGACCAATCTCGATTTTGTGGAGACGATCGTCGCCCGCATTCTGAAGGCCTGGGACCACAACGAAGTGCTGTGCTCGTACAAACTCAATCGTGAGATTGGGCGCTACCTGAGCGAGCACGTCAAAGAGCGCGGCATTCTGAAATCGGCATTCGAGAAAAATGTTCCGGTCTTCGTGCCGGCATTTAGCGACTCAGAAATCGGGCTGGATGTCGCACTGCACAACCGCGCGCGGCGCAAGAGCAATATTCCGCCGCTGCATTACGATCCGTTCCAGGACCTGGAATATTACGCGGAGACACTGTTGAAGCAGGAACGGCTGGGAATCTTCACCATCGGTGGCGGCGTGCCGCGTAATTGGGCGCAGCAGTTTGGACCGTACATCGAATTGCGGCACCGGCGAGGCGGCGAAGAGCTACCGCTGAAGCGATTCCACTATGGAGTGCGCATCTGTCCTGAGCCGGTGAATTGGGGCGGATTGTCAGGCTGCACTTACAGCGAAGCGGTGTCGTGGGGAAAGTTCGTTCCGCCGGAAGAAGGCGGCCGCTTCGCCGAAGTTCTGCTGGATGCGACGGTGGGCTTGCCGCTGATCGCGGGTGCGGTGCTGGAGAGGATAAAAAGCAGTGGCTAGTGGTCAGTGGCCAGTAGGTGATGGTGCTGCTGGACCCGAGCACGAGTTAGCTTCAAGTGTTGCTCTCGGTCACGCCCCGCACAATCGCGCGAAATTCGTCGTCGCTGACCAGGCCGCCGTTGGCGATGGCATTGCGCTTTACTTTCTCTAATACGGCGGCGCGTTGTGGTTCCGGAACGTCGATCTCCAGTTCCTTCGCCTTCAGGCGAATACTGTCGAGGCCACTTTTCTTGCCTAGAACGACGCCGCGCTTGGCCCCGACCAGTTCGGCAGCGTAAGGCTCGATGGCTTCGGGGATGTGAAACTGGCTGGCGACTGCGCCGCTCTCGCGCAGGAAGAGGTTGTCGCCGATCAGAGGCTTCCAACCTTCCAGTTCGTACTTCCCTGCCCTGCGCACCAATTCCGATACCTCTCTGATGTGCTCCAGCTTCATCTCGACCGGCACGTCGTACAGACACTGCAACGCGAGTGCCACCTCGGCGATGTCGGCGTTGCCGGCGCGCTCGCCCATACCGTTGATGGTGCCGTGGATCCAGGTTGCGCCGCCGCGCACCGCGGCAATCGCAATCGCCGTGGCCAGGCCGAAGTCGTTGTGGCCGTGCCAGTGAATCGGCGCATCGTCGTCCGCCCACTGTTTCGCCCAGCGCACCAGAAACTCCGCCGCTTCCGGCGTGCAGACTCCGATGGTGTCGACCAGCACGATCTCCTTCGCGCCAGCGTCAATGGCAGCGGAATAGATGCGGCGCAAGAATTCCAGGTCGGCGCGCGTGCCGTCGACGCCGAAAAATGCAATACGAATTCCGTTCTGAGTTGCAAAACGAATCGCTTCCGTGGCGCGCCGCACCGCCTCCTCACGCGAAATGCCGTAGGCCTTCAGCTTGATGTCGCTGATAGGTGTCTCAATTACTGACGCCCGCAGCCCAAGGCGGATCAACTCTTCCACATCGCCTCGCGTGGCGCGTGCAAACCCCCACACTTCCGAGTGCTTCAGGCCGGCGCCCAGGATCAGCGAAATGGCTTCGCCGTCTTCGGCAGAGACTTTGGGAAAGCCGGCTTCGATCCGCCCGACCCCGAGTTCATCAAGCTTTTTCGCGATTTCCAGCTTCTGCTGCGGACTAAAGATGACGCCGACGGTCTGCTCGCCGTCGCGCAGAGTGGTGTCGTAGAAGCGAACCGTTCGCGAGCGATCGAATTCCGGGCGAACGCCGGGCCGCGAATTCAGCTCGCTGGTCCAGACTTTGCCCGCGAGATTGCTCATCGCGGGACTCCTTGCTTTTCGGTAGCCAGCCCGGGCGGCTCTGCGCCATAGGCTTGCTCCCACGAGATCACGGGATTGCGAAGCACGCCGATCTCCTCAATCTCGCATTCCATGACGTCGCCGGGCTTGAGATACCACGCCTTGGGATCGGCACTGAAGGCCGCGACACCCGAGACCGTGCCCGTTGACACCACGTCCCCGGCGCTATAACCCATCGGCGAATAATGGGCGAGGATTTCGGGGATCGTGACCGACATCTTGCTGCTATGCGAACGCTGGCGCACCTCGCCGTTTACGCGAAGCTCCATGGCAAGGTTGTGAGGATCTCTGATCTCGTCAGCGGTGACGATGTGCGGACCAAGCGGACAGAAGGAATCGATGGCCTTGCAGAAGCTGAAGACGCCGGATTTCATTTCGTTGCGCTGAATGTCGCGCGCAGTGATGTCGTTGAAGATGACGTAGCCGCCAACATACTGCTCAGCTTCTTTCGCGGTGAAATGCTTGCCGCCCTGCTTGAGGACAACGGCCAGCTCCAACTCGTAATCCAATTCCTGCGTCAGGTGCGGCGGGAAGATGACCGGCTCGTCCGGGCCGATAATGGCGTCGACGTTCTGGAAGAAGACAATCCACGGCAGCACGGGATGAGAGAAGCCGGCCTTCTCAGCTTCGTGATGGTGCTCGCGAAAGTTGCCGGCGGTGTGAAAAAACTTCTTCGGGATAATCGGGGCCTTGATGCGAACATCTTCGCGCTGGTAGAAGATCGGCTCATTGTCCACGCCGACTTCTGGTTTCTGTGAAGTGACGTAGTCGATGGCAGCTCGCGCGGCGTCAAGACTGCGATCTCCGCCCTGGAACAGCAGTCGCATCTCAGCCGGGATGCGAGCGTCGGCATTGCGCTGGTACGATGCATCGCCCTCTTGGTCGCGAAGGAGCAACTTGTACGCGGCATTCAAGTCGACAATGCGACCATCAGACGCAAGCGCGCCAATGCGCTGGTCCGCGGACCTGGCAAGAAAGGTAACAAGTCTCATGAGAGTTCTGGTGACTTAACGAACGATCATCTCACCGTGAATCGAGTTTATTGAGGACACCGCGGTTTCGCAAACCTTACTGCGGTTGACTCTGTTCAGGCGGGAAGTTGTTGCCAGGCTGCATCGGCTGAGACTGTTGCGGCGTGTTCTGCTGCTGGCCAAAGCCACCTTGCTGGCCAAAGCCGTTTTGCTGTTGCCCGAGGCCATTTTGTTGTTGGCCATTCATCTGGCTGGCGGGAGTCCCAATCTGCGCACCGCCGATGATGGTCGGCTGATATGGTTCGCGCAGCAGCCCCTTGCTCTGGTCCATCATGGGGCTGTAGATGAACTGCCACTCGTTGTAAGTCTTCTTCTTGTTGTAAATGCGAATTGTCTTTTCCTTGCACAGGCTGGCTACACCAACAATGGCCCCGCCTCCAAACTGAGTATTGCCTCCGGTAGTGTTTTGTCCGAAAGGAGAATTACCCGGCTGATTGGCGCCTCCGGCCTGATTGCCGCCAAGTCCGCCCGGCTGGTTATTGCCGAAACTGAAACCCTGATTGCCTCCCGCTTGGCTGGATCCGGTTTCGCTGCTGGACACTCCCTCAGCGTTATTGCCCTGGTCGCTGTTGGTGGGAAACCCGGCGATGCTGCCCGTAGTGTTTTGGGGACTGTAGCCTTGCCCGGAGTTCACTGAAAATCCGCTTTGCGATCCCGGCTGCTGGGACTGCTGTTGTTGCTGGAAGGCGGAGCCGAAACTGCCGGCACTCGATCCGCCCGGAACGACCATGCCCCCAGGGGTTAACGAGCTTCCTTGCGCTCCCAGCGCAGCAGCGGGTGTACCTGGCCCAGCGGCGTTCAACAAGGTCGCAATGTCGGCATAGGTCAGCAGCTTCCATTTGCCGTCTTTGGTGAGCGGGTCCTTGTAGCGCTGGCGGAGATAACGAATCTGGCCTTTGTCGAGGTCGTCCAGAGTGGCGGGATAACGTCCGTTCTTCTTGTAAAACTTCTTGATGGCGCGCGCGTACTCGGTGCCGCGATGTATCATCTCCTCTTCACGATCGCGCTTGATCTGCTGTACCACCTTGGGCGCAACGTAATAGGTCGCGGTGATGACCATGAAAGCCATCATCAGCATGATGGCGAGCAACAGGTATCCGCCGTCGCGCTGGCGTCGCGCGGCCGAGATCTGAGGCGGATTGGGAGCACGTTGCTGCTTCATATCGCACGTCGATCGAACTTACCCGACCTTACAACTGTCACCGTGGCGTCATCCTGCACTGAGGGGAAGGGTTTGCGTGTTGTTGGTCAGCACGTCCTCTACTTCCACCGAATTCGGACTAATGTGCATAATCTTGTAGCGGCGGTCCACGATGTCTCCCTCCTTAGCCATGAAGATGTCTTCGCCCTTCAACAGAAAGATGTGCTTGCTGCCGCCCTTGGGACCGGCAAATCCGTAGAACTTCAGATCGATGGGCGGCGGAGGCGGAGGCGTGTAGACCGGCGTTGGCTGCTTATCCGGCGGCAGCGGCGTGGGAATGTCCGGTGGGGGGGCCTCTGAGCGGAAGATGTTGCGACCTGTGCCCTTGTAGGTGATGTCTTCACTCGACTTCAGCAGATCGAAGCGCAAACTGGGGTCAAGCGAGTGCGCCAGCAGCGCGTGCGGCGTCTTGTGGCCGGTCTGCGAAGCGCCGTTCTGGGCGGATGCCGTTTGCGTGGGAGCGGCGTTGTCCTCGCCTCCACCCATAAAGGTATGCGCTAGAACGACCGCGGCCACAACCACCAGCACGCCGGCGATGATGGTCTTCTTCTTGTTCTCGGTTCCCAGCTTCACGACTTCGGCGCTCCCGGCCGCAGATAAGTTTCCAGCTTCAATTGCAGACGAACATTTCCCTGCTGCTCGCCCAGCGTGACGCCATCAATCAGGAAAAACATTTTGTCGCGCTCCAGGGCGTTGATGAACTTGACTTCCTGCAAGTAGTCGCCGGAGAGCGCAATGTCGATGTATAGCTTGCGAAGGTCCTCAACCGGAGCAGGTTTTTCCTCATACTTGATGCCGGAAAGATGCACGTTGGTATCGCCTGCCACCTTGCCCAACTCCTCCGAGACATTGGAATACTCCGCAGGAAAACGATGGCCGTAAAAGACGGTGATGTCCTCCGACGCCCGCTTCAACTTGTGGTCCATACCGCGCGTGGGAAGGACCTCCTGCTGTTTTTCCACCAACTGAGAGTGCAGTTTGTAGTAGTCGCGTTGCCGGGCCTGGCGCGACCGGCCTGCCGGCGACAGAAGATATCCCACACAAGCCAGGTCGAGCACCGCCAGCACGATCACCACCGGCATTAGCTTGGCACGAGTCTCGCGAATGCTGGCCATCAGTGCCCCCTCATGTTGGGAGGAACGGGCCGGTTTTGCGCTGCATTGATACCAGGCGGCGCATTGGGCGCCAAGACTGAGTTAGCTCTCGGCGCTGCGTTCCCGCCCGGCGCAATCGCTGCCTTCCTCACCGGAGTAGCAGGCTCGGGCTGTGGAGCGCTCTTCTCGGCACTTGCAGTTCCGCTATCTGGCTTGTCGGCGTCATCAGCCGCAGTGGGAACATAAATCGCGGCAATATCGAACTGAATGGCCCCTGAGTTGGCGCTCTGTTCGCTAGTGTCGGCCACGACATTCTCCGCTACCACCTGTGGCAGCCGGAAATGGCTGGAGTTCTCCATGTTGCGCACCATCTCCACGGCGCGGTCGCGGGAATCGGTGGCCACCACGACGTGCAGCACCAGATCGTTGGTCTTGCTGTACTCCGGCTTCATGGAGACGACATGGAGTTGCGGCGGCACAATCTTTTCCATCACCGTAAAGATGTGCGTCCAGGACATGGACTTGCGGGCAAACAACTCGTTGAGGAACTCCGACTGATCGGCAATCACGTGGTTGGCGGGCTTGTTCAGGATGGCGCGCGCTTGCGACTCCTCATGATTGAGGGAGTCAATCTGCGCCTGTACCTGGGCCAATTGCCGATTGATGCCGCGGGAATGCGCGCGCTGATAAAGAATGTAGCCCAGCAGAGCGACCGCAGCCACAGCCAGCGCAGCAATCAACACGGTCATCCGGCGCTTGTATTCCCGGGCAACTTCGTACGGCTGGCTGGCGAGATTGATGTTCAAACGCATCAGGAAACCAACGCTCCCACGACCCCGGCGAGAGACGAGCGCGCCACATTACCGGCCGCACCGCCCGCCACAGTATTTGACACCAACTCTTCGACACGAATATTGGAAGTGCCACTGAGCGCTTCCTGCAAGGCATGGGTCGACTCCACGCCGGTGACCAGCACGCGATCGACGCCGACACCGTAGCGGTCCTCAAAATAAACCAGCGAGGTGTTCACGTCGTCTACCAGCGACTGGCCGGTAACCACAGAGCCGCCGTTCTCCAGCGCGCGATACAGCAGCAACTGGTCCTGGTCGACGATGGCAAACGTCGTAGTCCCGTGTTCCACCTTGATGATCATGGTGGGATGTGAGGAGTCGGCCAAACCCAAAGCGGCGACCATCGATGGCAGCACGGTGCCTGCGTTATAGCCAGCCTCACGGACCAGCGATTCGTATTCTTCCAAAACGCTGCGCGGGGTCACCGCAGCCACCACGCGGACGGGAGTGGCTGTTCCCTGCCGATCGAAGGAGACGGCCGCGTGTTCGACTTCAAAGGGCAGCGATTTTTTCAAACGAAAACGAACGACGGCGTCGGCGTCCTGATGTTTTTCAGGAAGGGTTTCGAAGTCGAGCAACATGACGCGAGTAGTGGCGTCGGGAATGATGAGGCAGATGTCGCGCGAGCGGGCCGCCACCGCAGCCAGCGAGTCGCGCACAATCGGTACCGCCTTGGCGCGGTCGGAAATGTTGGCCTGTAACAATCCCGGCGTCAGCAAGCCTGGCGGCAACGCCGCAGCCACTGCGGCCTCCAGGTTGGCGACGCTCTCGGCTGCGCGCGCGGCCACAATGCGATCGGCGCTGATCTCGCAGGCAATGCGGGGACGGGAGATGTGGAATGTCGTTGTCACAGTTATTAGCTTCCAGCCATCAGCTTTCAGCCGTCAGCTAGATCTCCGAAGCCCGAACTGATCTCAGTTCAAGCTGACGGGTGACGAGCTGACGGCTGACAGCTTCTATCTCGTTGTCTCAATAAACGTGACCTTATTGATCTCCTTCAGCGTAGTCAGTCCACGTTTCACTCTATCAATTGCCGACTCGCGAAGGAAATGCATTCCTTCTTCCTTGGCGGTGCGGCGGATTTCGCTGCTCGGTTTCTTGCTCAGAATCATCTCGCGAACGTTGTCAGTCAGCTCCAGCAGTTCGTGGATCGCGGTTCGACCTCGGAAACCGGTGCCCGCGCACTCGATGCAACCCTCGCCCTCGTAGAACGGGATCTTCGCCCATTCCTTCGGATCGAGGCCGCTGGCTTCCAGCTCTTCGTCCGAGTAATGCACTTCCTTCTTGCAGAACTCACAGATCAGCCGCACCAGCCGCTGCGCCAGAATGCAGTTCAGCGCTGAAACAAAGTTGTACGCCTCGACCCCCATGTTGAGGAAGCGTCCCAGCACATCGACCACGTTGTTAGCGTGGACCGTAGTAAACACCAGGTGTCCGGTGAGTGCCGAGTTGATGGCGATCTGCGCCGTTTCGGTGTCGCGAATTTCGCCCACCATGATCTTGTCCGGATCGTGACGCAGAATGGAACGCAGTCCGCGAGCGAAGGTCAGGCCTTTTTTCTCGTTGACGGGAATCTGGGTGATGCCGCGGATCTGGTACTCGACCGGGTCCTCGATGGTGATCAGCTTGTCTTCGTCGGTCTTGATCTCGTTGAGCGCCGCATACAGCGTCGTCGTTTTGCCCGAGCCGGTTGGGCCGGTCACCAGCACCATGCCGTACGGCTCCTTGATGTAGCGGCGGAATTTGCGCAGGTCTTCGTCGCTGAAGCCGACCACGTCGAGCGTGAGCTTATGGAATTTCTCGCTCATCGACTCTTTGTCCAGCACGCGGAGCACGGCGTCTTCGCCGTGGATCGAGGGCATGATGGAGACGCGGAAGTCGATGGAGCGCCCGTTGTAGCGCACCCGGAAACGGCCGTCCTGAGGCACGCGGCGCTCGGAGATGTCGAGCTCGCTCATGACCTTGATGCGCGAGATGATGGTGGAATGGTGCTCCTTGGCGATAGGCTGCATGGCCTGCTGCAGCACACCGTCGATACGGTACTTGATGACCACCGAGTCGTCGCGGGTCTCGATGTGAATATCGCTGGCACGCCGCTGCAACGCGGTAAAGATCGTAGTGTCGACCAGGCGGATGATCGGGCTGATGTCGGTCTCGGCCGTCAGCTTCTCGATGGAGATGGTCTCGTCAGGGTTCTCGTCCTCCGCGATGACATCGAGCGCAAAGCCTTCGCTGGCTTCCTCCAGCACGCGCTGCGACTGCTCGGTCTTCTTCAGGATGTCGTTGATTTGCGAGAGCGAGGCGACCTTGATGGAGATGCGGCGTCCCAACAGCAGGCCGATCTCGTCGATCATCATCAACTGGCTGGGATCGGCGATGGCGATCAGCAGGCGGCCATCCTCTTTGTCTTCGAGCGGAACGAAGTTGTAGCGGAACATCAGGTCCACGGGAATCTTGCGAAACAGTTCGTGCTGGATGTGGAAGTTCTTCAGATCCAGGAATTCGCAACGATAGCGCCGCGCCAGGTCCTTGCCACGTTCGATCTCGTCGCCCGTGGCCAGGCCGCCGTTGCCGCCTACGAAGATTACTTTTGGTGGTTCTGGCATAAGTACCTCAAATTAGCAATTAGCAATTAGCAATTAGCAATTAGTGAAAACCCGAAACCTGCTACGTCGTTGCCAAGTGCTGAGTCAGCATTTCCAGTATCCCAAGTTGCATACGGACTGCACGGCCCTCGTTACATGAAGGGTCTGCCGTGCCCGGGGCACTCGGATCATATCTTCTCGCCCTCCCACCGCTGAAGCGGTGGGCTATCATCTTCCGCCCCGCCAGGCGGGACTCTATCTTCCGCGCCGCGAACATCGACGCTCGATGCAATATCAGACGCTAAGTGCAAGGAAGGTCTGATTAAGTCAGCCGGAACCCCCTCAGGGGCTAAAGCCCCGCTTAATATCGGGCAAATACGGACGGCCTGAAGGCCGTCCCCTTCAAAGCCAGGACTCAATCAGAGTTTCCCTCAAGCTTACGTTCCCAGTTCCGACTTCTTACTTCTCAATATCCAATACTGAATGTCAGGGTCAAGCGCCTTTGCTATTGCTAATTGCTAGTTGCTAATTGCTGCTTCTAATGCATCGCGCCGGCGCCGAGGCTGAAGATGGGCAAATACAGCGAGATCAGCACAAAGGCGACGACCACGCCCATCACAATCAGGATGACCGGCTCGATCAGCGACATAGCCGTGGCCAGCGCGTTCTGCACATCCTCTTCATAGAATTCGGCAATTGAGTTCAGCATAGCCGGCAAGGCTCCCGTGGACTCGCCAACCTCAATCATTTCGATCGACATTTCGGGAAATACCTTGGTCTCTTCCATGCTGCGCGCCAGACCCTGGCCCTCGCGGACGCCACGCGTAGCCGTGTTGATGCCGTGGCTCATCAGGCGGCTCTGCATCGACTCTGCCGCAGTTTCCAACGACGGCACCAGCGATAAGCCGCCCGACAGCAAGGTGGAAAGCATCCGCGAAAAGACCGCAACCTGATATTTCAGCCAGATGTCACCCAGCATCGGGATGGCCAGCTTAATGCGGTCCATCTGGGTCGAGCCGCTGGGGCTCTTCATCCAGCGCCACAGGAAGAACACGGAGACCGCCAGCACAGCCAACGTATAGAGAAAATAATGCTTGGCATTGACGCCGACGGACAACATGAAAGAAGTCATCGGCGGCAGCTCCGCGCCCAGCGTGTGGTACAGGTTCGCGAACTGCGGCACCACAAACGTAATGAGGAAGGTCATCATCACGATGAGCACGCCCACCAGCAACGTGGGATAGACCAAAGAGGCAATAAGCTTCTTGCGGAAGGTCACGGACAGGCGTTGAAAAGCAATGTAACGGCCAAGCACTTCCTCCAAGTTGCCGCTCTTCTCACCCGCCAGCAGCGTGGTGGTGTAAACCTTGGGAAAAACGGCCTGGGCCTCGAAGGCGTCGGACAGCAATTCTCCGCCGCGCACCCGGTCGCGCACGTTTTGCAGTACGGAGCGGAAGAAGATATTGCGCTGGCGCTTGATGAGAAGTTCCAGCGCCTGAATGATGGGCAAGCCAGCATGGATCAAGGTAACGAACTGCTGGTTGAAGATGACGAACTGCTCTTGCTTGACCTTGCGACGCCGGGGCAGGCCGACTTCACCCGATAGCAGGCCTTTCGACTTGATGGAGTAGACGAAATAGCCCTGCTGGGCGAAGCGGTCGCGGATCTCCGCCTCCGAGGCGCCGTTCTCGATCTGCTCCAGAACGTGGCCCCGCTCGTCGGCCATCTTGATGGTGTATTCGGCCATTAGAATAGAGATTCCCTTGGAGAGAGGCGTTAACTATAGTCTAACATCGCGAGCTGCGTCAGTTCGCACTCCAGAGCGCCGCAGGCGCGAAAGGAGATGGCCCCGCCCTTCAGAGGCGGTTACGAAACCCGTGTCGCCGCTCTGCGGCTCGCATTCTTTCCCACTAGAGCGGGGGCTAACGCCCCCGCCTAACATCATTCCGCCGCGTTGCGGCTATTTTCATCGCCTAGCCAGATCGCCTTGATCCACCAACCAATTCTGGACCTGAGTTTCGTAACAGCCGCTTCAGGGCGGGCTAAGCGGTTTTCAAGGAATCGGTCCCGTAGGGACGACACAAAATCCCCGCTGTTGTTGTGCCGTGCCCGAGGCACTCGGACCGTATTTTTCTCGCCTACCCAGCGCTGAAGCGCTGGGCTATCATCTTTCGCGCCTGCGGCGCTCTGGTATAGCCTGACCAACTTTCGCGGCCGTTCCCATGTCCCATATTCCGCTCTGGCGAAAAGGTCACAAGCGTCCTTTCGCGAACCGTGAAACCTCAGCTATCAGCGGGCAGGGTGGCTCTCGCTCACGCAAGAGGATTGTGCCGTGCCCGAGGCACTCGGATCGTAACCCCTTGCCCACCCCGCCCTGAAGGGCGGGCTATCAGCTTTCGTCCCGCGGTGCGGGACTCGGTTCCTTCGACTCCAGGGAGACGCACCAATCCCTGCGAAGCTTGACCTTTGAGTTCCCATCTCGGCCAATACATTCAACTGCTGCATTGGCTGACGGCTGGTAGCTGACGGCTGATAGCTGAGGGCTGACAGCTACTCCATAAACTCTGTTCCCGCCACGACCTCGACGCCGGGCGCAGGCACAAAGTGAAATTGTGCATCTGGTATTTCGACGTTTTCCTTCTGCTGAAGAAAGCGGAATTCGGTCATGGAGCCGTCAAGTTCTTCGACCACGATGCGCACGATCAATCCATCGGGAGCGATTTCCAGCAGAGTCTGCTCCACGCGATCTTGCATTCCCTTGGGAACGCCCCGCAGCACCACATCGCCGGCAGCCACCGGCTTCTGATCGGGCGCGAGCGAAAGTCCCTCCAGCTCTTTTTCCAGCTTGGTCTTGCCCAGCAGATAACGCAGCGGCGAGCGCAAATCGTCCAGCTGCTTGACCGGCGTGCGGCGCGCCTGGTGCTCGCCCGGAACGTAGAACCAGGCTGTCTGTCCGTCGGTGAGGAACAGTTTGGAATGAGGCTGATCGTAATCCCAGCGCATGCGGCCAGGTTTCTTCAGCAGCAGCGTGCCGCTCTCGGTGCGCGACATGCCTGCGCCGGTGTAGCTTTCGGTGAACTGCGCTTCGAGGGTGTGCATGTGATCGTAGCGCTGGTCAACTTTCGCGGCCAGGGCGTGAACGTCCATCTGGGCGAAAAGCTGGGTGGCGCAGAGCAGAACGCCAAGAATAAACGACGCTTTTGATCCGAATCGCTGGACCGGAGTAACGCGGTCTTGAAGATCAGAACTCATCGTATCGGCAATGCCTTGTGTGTCAGGGCACGACTTGGAGTCGTGCCGGAAAGTCACGCCAAAGGAAAAGGGCTTTAGCCCCTGGATCACTCGACCAGGGCCAAAGCCCAGATTCTTGGGGCAACCGAACGGCACGGCCGAAAGGGTCTGTGTGAGAACTGTGCCGTCCCTTCGGGACTCAGCTATTTTCTCCCACTCTACCCAGGACTCCGCTATCGCTCCGTCCTGGGCTAACTGCAATTCCACCCCTTCGGGGTTCTGGTTTCGTATGTCATACTCCACCGCAGCCGACCAAACTCAGTTCGCCGTGCCTGATACCAAGCGTGAGGCAGAACACCTTCTAATTGCTAATCACCGGACTGTTGACGTCAGCGACTCCGTCAGCGTTGTTGTGAAGGTCACCTGACTCATCGGAGAAGAAGCGGCGCTGGCCAGTGGTGCCCACCTGATCGGGTACGGCGGTGATGGTGTAGGAGCGGATGGCGCCGTTTACTTTCTCACCGGGCGTATAGGTAAAGGTGTAACCGCTCTTGTGGCCGCTCGCCAAGGGGTTATCGATGGTCTGCTGGCCGCCGCTCTGAGCGGTGCCGCCCAGCATGGCCATGTCCGGCGTGAAGCCAAGGTCGGGATGGCTACTGGCATAAATCATCTCAGCTTCGTTGATGGCCTTGATACTGGCGATGGCCGACGCCTCGTGTGCCGGTATGGTCGACTTGGTGAGCTTGGGGATGGTGAACGCGGCAATAATCAGAATAATGGTGACGACGATCAACAATTCGATGAGGGTGAATCCCCGCTGCCGGTTACGTCTACGCATATGGGACCTCTTTTTTGTCAGCTCACAAGTGCCGATGCCATTGGCTGTCCGCAGAACTCGCGACCGTGGAGGGATACATCGACAAAAGAGAAACTGCGGCTTAGCCGGAGCCGACAAGCAGATTATTCTTCAGTCGCACGGCGATGTCAAAGGAGCCGGTGGGGGTTGGACGGAGTTGGCGGGAAAAGGTGGGGTTTCGGGTGGGCGCAGGTCGCCGCTGAATGTTCGCCAAGCTGTACCCGAGCGCCGCCGGGCGCGGAAGATGATAGCCCCGCCCTTCAGGGCGGGGTGGAGCGTTTATAGAAACCGGAGTCCCGGGAGGGACGGCACAGGTTTTTCGTCTTCCAAATTGTGATCGCGCCTAATGGCACCCAGACCCCATTCTGCGAACACGAGTTCGTTCGCGAGCTGAGAACCCTGCCGTGCCCGAGGCACTCGGATCGTGGTTTCTTGCTCACCCCGCCCTGAAGGGCGGGGCTATCATCTTTCGCGCCTGGGGCGCTCGATTCACGTGGCTTCCTACCCCGTTGCCAACAAGTAAATCTGCTTCTGACACAGACTTTGAAGTAACGTCAACGCAGTTGAGCGCGGAACACCCCGACTGGTTTGCTAACAGCTAAAGGCTAAGGGCTAAGGGCTACTCTAAGAGCCAGCGAAAAGAGAAAAGCAGACTGTCCGCATTAGCTGACGGCTGAAAGCTGATAGCTGACGGCTTCGTTCAGCACGCCAGCGAATCGCGCGTGACCTTCAGGCCGTTCAGATTGCCCAGCACGGTAACGGCGATCAGTTGAGGCTGAAAGAGCTCATTGGCGGTCTGCAAGAGGTCTTCGACGGTCACCGCCTGGATGCGATCGATGATCTCGTCCATGGTGAAGAAGTGGTCGTAGTACATCTCCTGCCGCGCCAGATTCGACATGCGGGCCGTGCTCGACTCCAGACTCAGCATCAGGCTGCCCTTTAACTGGTCCTTGGCGCGTTGCAACTCTTCTTGAGAGATGGGCTCGGTCTTTAGCTCGCGGAACTCATGCACAATCGACTGCACGACCTTCGGCGCGGACTCGCGCGAGGTCCCGGCGTAGACCGAGAGCATTCCGGTATCGCGGAAAGGATTCAGCTCAGAGAAGATGGAATAGACCAGCCCCTGTTTTTCGCGCACGTTCTGGAAGAGCCGGGAGCTCATTCCGCCGCCCAGCAGCGTATTGAGAATGTAGGTGACGTAGCGGCGATCGTGGCTGATGGGATACGACGGGACACCGACGCAAATCTGCACCTGCTCCAGTGCTTTCTTATTGCGCATGATAATGCGTGAGTTGATCTTGGGCGGCGTATCGTGCCAGCCGTTGGAGCCGACCGGCAATTGCTCGAAGCGCTGCCGCAGCAAGTCGACAAATTCCTTGTGATTCAGGTTTCCGGCGGCTGAGATGATCATGTTTCCAGGAGAAAACTTGCCGCCGTAATAACCCCAGATAGCTTCCTGGTCGAAGCGGCGAACCGTCTCCTTGGTTCCAAGGATCGGCTTGCCCAAGGGATGGCCTTTGAAGAAGTTCTGGGTGAAGATCTCATGGACCAGATAGTCGGGGTTGTCCTCATCCATCTTGATCTCTTCCAGGATGACGCCGCGCTCGCGGCTGATCTCCTTGACATCGAAGATGGGATGCAGGACCATGTCGCTGAGGATATCGACAGCTACCGGCAAATGTTCATCCAACACTTTAACGTTGAAGCAGATGGTTTCCTTGCCGGTGAAGGCGTCCATGTTGCCGCCGATGGAATCCACCTGGCGGGCAATGTCCTCGGCCGAACGGCTGCTGGTTCCCTTGAACACCATGTGCTCGACAAAATGGGAGATGCCGTTGACATTGGGATCTTCATGACGCGACCCGGATTTCACCCAGATGCCGATCGACACCGAGCGAATGTGGTCCATCTTCTCGGTCAGGATGGTGAGCCCGTTGGGAAGTACCTGTCGTTGAATGTTGCGCGCTTCTTCAACCATGATTGCTGCTCCAAGCGACCTGAACGTCCCGGGTCATTGCGAAGACGTACGTTCTGCTTCGGCCTTGGCGCACTTACAGCCTCGGGAACCGGCAGGATAAAATACCTACGCTGAAACGTAAGGACGAAATAACCCCGAAGACGTCGGGCGACTCGGAATCTAACCAGATAGCATATTGGATGCATGGACCAACCACAACAGACCGAACTATTAGGCCTTTGTCTTCAAGAGCTTACGGAAGTTACAGAGAAGCTTGGAGAACCGCCTTACCGCGCCCGCCAGCTATTTGACGGTCTGTACCGGCAAAGGTGGTCTGGCTGGAAAGAATTCACAACCTTGCCGCTCGGCTTGCGGCGGAAGCTGGACGAGTTGGGATTCGCGGTCGGCGGAGCACAGGTTGAGAAGAAATTTGTTTCTCGCGATGGCACCGTTCGCTACCTGCTTGGCTTTGCCGATGGGCAGAGCGTGGAGACGGTGTGGATGCCCGAGGGCGATGGCGGCGAAGCTGGTGACGGCTCGCAGAGCGGCGATGAAGAGCTGGCGGGCAAGAAGGGATGGCAACGCGCCACCATCTGCATCTCCAGCCAGGTGGGCTGCGCCGTCGATTGCGCTTTCTGCATGACGGCGCTGCTGGGACTGCGCCGCAATTTGACTGCCGGCGAAATCGTCGGCCAGGTTTTGGCGGTGCTGGGCGATCAACAAGCCGATGCAGAGCGCGATCGTCTGAACCTGGTTTTTATGGGACAAGGCGAGCCGTTCCTGAACTACGAAAATTTTATGCAGGCGGTGCGGTTGCTGGTGGAAGGCGTTGGGATTCCCGAGTCGCGCATGACGGTGTCGACCTCGGGGATTGTGCCGCGTATTGCCGACTTCGGCGCCGAAGCCATTCGCCCAAAGCTGGCCGTCTCGCTCAACGCTCCCAATGAAGAGCTGCGCACGCGGATCATGCCGATTACCAAGAAGTGGACACTCGAGAAGTTGATGGCCGCGTTGCGCGACTTCCCGCTCCGCAATCGCGAGCGCCTGACCTTCGAGTACGTTCTGCTGGGCGGTGTGAACGACGATCTGGATCATGCTCGCGAAGTGGTTGACCTGATGCGCGGCCTGCGGGCCAAGGTGAACGTGATCGCGCTGAACCCAGGACCAGAGATTCCGTTCGCCATGCCGCTCGACGAGCGCGTGCTGGCGTTTCAGAGCGTGCTGACGCGGGCAGGAATTCCAGCGTTCCTTCGCCGTCCGCGAGGCCGTGACATCTATGCCGCCTGCGGGCAATTGAAGCACACGACAGAGCTGGTGCAACTTAATCCCTAGCAGGCTGCGGAAAAACTCAAAAGCAGATCCCTCGTCGGCCTGAAGTGTCTGCGTGAGAACTAACTTTTCTTTTGGGCGGTGGAGTAAGAAGCTCGAGAAACGAGCGCCGTAGGCGCGGAGTCATGATAGCCCAGCACGTAGCGGAGCGGAGTGCTGGGTTAGGTGGGAAAAGTACCCGAGTCCCCCGGGGACGACACGGTTCTCACGCAGACACTGAAGGCCTCCTCGTGATGACAAATTCAAAGGATTTGTGACGGCGCACCCTTCCGCAACGGTTGGGTCACAGAAGTTTGAAGTGCGGCAGCCGTAGCGCTTTCTGGTCGAAGGTGAACGTGTGCGAACAGCCCGCTCTGGCGCCGAGGGCCGCAATGAGCGCATCGGCGAATGAGCCCCACTTCTCTTTGAGGGCGATCACGGCGTTGAAGACCTCCTCTTCGCTTTCCACGACGAGAACGTCAGCCTGAAGCACGCGCTCGATGGCGGCGGCGATCTGGTGGCTCGTGAGGCGGTACGCTCGCTCCAACACCCATGCAGTCTCAACCATGGCGATCACGCTGATGAATCCCGGGTTTTGTTCCGTCAGGCGCCTTTCGATAAGTTCGGTCGCCTTCGCCGATTGCGCGGGGTCATCCTGCACGAGGTAGCGCACCAGGACGTTGGTGTCGAGCCCGATCATCTTCGCTTGCCGCTTCGCCGAGCGTCAACGGCGCCGGCAGCCACGGCCTGACGCATCTCGTCAATGGTAACTGGCGCCCGCCGAGACTTTAGCATGCCCCGCAAGGCGGTAACCGGAAGTTTCGGCAAAAGAACTACAGTGCCGTCGGGATGCATAAAGAACTTTACTCGGTCGCCGGGCTTCAAATGGAGATACTCGCGGACGGCCTTCGGAATCGTAGCCTGGCCTTTGATAGTGATTGCAGATTCCATGGCAGCTCCATTACTTCTACACAAAAGTAATACACAGCAAGAGCGCGCGTCAATTGCAAGTCGAGATCGACTTTCACAGTGGCCTCTGCTGCATTCCCGCCGTTTGCTCTCTGCACGGATCCGTTTCGGCCGCGCGGGGCGGCGCACGCCTCCGGTTTTCGCCGTGTTAGTATCGAAAGCAAAACACACATGTTCGGCCACGCTAACCCGGTTGATATTTTCTTTCAGATCATCGTGCTGCTGTTCGCTATTTGCGTGCATGAGTCGGCGCACGCGTGGATGGCCAATCGGCTGGGCGATCCCACAGCGAAGATGCTGGGACGCGTTTCGCTGAACCCGCTGGTACACATCGATCCTTTTGGCACCATCATCATGCCGCTGCTGTTGATTGTCCTCGGCTTTCCGCCCTTCGGCTGGGCCAAACCGACGCCCGTGGATAATCGCAATTTCAAGAATCCGGTGCGGGACGATATTTACACCGCGGTTGCCGGGCCAGTCAGCAACTTCATCACGGCGTTTATCGCCGTCGTCATTCTGGCGGTTATTGCTCACGGCTCGAATATGCCGATCACCCACTATGCGCACACGGCCAGCACGGCTGAGGCGCTGGCTACGCTGTTCTACGACGCCATGTGGATCAACGTGATTCTAGCGGTGTTCAATCTGATTCCCTTGCCGCCGCTGGACGGCAGCCACGTCATTCGTCATTTCCTCTCTTACAACGTGCTGCGCGTTTATGACCGCATCGGTTACTTCGGACTGATCATGCTGGTCTTCGTTCTGCCGATGTTCGGTGTCGACATAATTGGTATGCTGATCACGCCTTTCATGGCGATCTACCAGATCCTGCTGGCGATATTCCTGGGCTTCCGATGACCGATATTCTGAAAGCGAAGAAAGGTCGCATCCTTAGCGGCATGCGGCCAACCGGCAAGCTGCACCTGGGCAATTATGTTGGCGCGCTGCGCAACTGGGTTGGCTTGCAGGACGACTACGAGTGCTTCTTTTTTATCGCGGACTGGCACGCGCTGACCACGGATTACGCCGACACGCGCAGCGTGAAGCAGAACTCGCTAGAAGTTATTCTTGACTATCTCGCGGCGGGACTCGATCCGGATCGCAGTACGCTGTTCATCCAGTCGCATGTGCCGCAACATGCCGAGTTGCATCTGCTATTCAGCATGATTACTCCTTTGGGCTGGCTGGAGCGCGTGCCCAGTTATAAGGAGCAAAAGGAAAATCTGAAGGACAAAGATCTGGGAACGTACGGATTTCTCGGGTATCCGCTGCTGCAGTCGGCGGACATTCTGATTTATCAGGCGAACTTTGTGCCGGTAGGCGAAGACCAGGTGCCTCACGTGGAGTTGACGCGCGAAGTGGCGCGGAGGTTCCATCAGTTCTATCCGCGAAAGTTGAAGTTGGGATGCCGAGATCCCAAGCGCGAAGTGGTCTTCCCCGAGCCGCAGCCGTTGCTGACGCCGACGCCGAAGCTGCCCGGAACCGATGGCCGCAAGATGTCGAAGTCGTACGGCAACACGCTGCTGATGAGCGAGCCTGAGCCATCGCTGCGGCAGAAGTTGAAAACGATGGTCACCGATCCGGCGCGCATCCGGCGCACCGATCCCGGCGATCCGGATAAATGTCCCGTCGGCGATCTGCATAAAATATTCAGCAGCTCAGAGACGATGGCGAAAGTTTACGAGGGCTGTCGTACCGCGGGTATCGGCTGCATCGAGTGCAAAGGATGGGCTGCTGACGGCTTGTGGCAAGTGCTGGAGCCGATGCAGGAGCGGCGTCAGAAGTACGAAGCGAATCCGAAGTTGGCGTGGGATATTTTGGAAGCAGGATCGGCGAAGGCGCGAAAAGTGGCCGAGGCGACAATGGTGGAAGCTCGCGACGCGGCCAACTTGTCGCATGAATACGAAGCGCCCGCGCAGAGCGCCGGCAACAAGGCGTGATTCACCACAGAGACACAGAGGCCACGGAGAAGTCAGAAGGATGTTCTGCGGCCTCTACCCAGTAAGTTTTGGTTGTGTCATCCTGAGCGGAGGTGACGCGGCTTTTTGTGTCACCGCAGCCGAAGGACCGGTTCACCACAGCGACACAGAGGCACCGAAACGTGGAGGCACAAACGAAAGCCTGCGTCTTTCATTAATGCGGACTGAAACGATGTTGCTCGGATCGGAGGATCCGAGTCTCGCTCCGCGAGACGGAAGATGATAGCCCAGCGCTTCAGCGCTGGGTAGACCGTTAAACGGATGTGAGTCCCGTAGGGACGACAGAACCTAGCGTGGAGCTGTCGGGCCTACGGCACTCTGGTTCCTGATAGACTCGCACCCAGCGCTGAAGCGCTGGGCTAACTTGTGTCGCGCCTACGGCGCTGGTTTGATGGGTCACCTGCGCCCTGGTTTACTTTAACGATGAGCACTCGCTGTCCCGCCTTTCTATGACCGAGGAACGACAATCCGCTCCATCTGAAAACGGCGCTGCGCCGCACGTCATGCAGCGACGGGACGCGGACGATTCTGCTTTTTCGATTTTTGTCGGTCAGGTTTACGAAGGACCGCTCGACCTGCTGCTGGATTTGATTCGCAAGCAGGACATCGACATCTACGACATTCCGATTGCGAAGATCACCGAACAGTACCTGAAATATGTCGAGACCATAAAGCAGTTCGATGTGGACGTTGCCGCTGAGTTCATCTACACCGCGTCGCTGCTGATCCACATCAAATCGAAGATGCTGCTGCCGCGCGATCCTGCGGGACCGGCGGAAGAAGACGATCCGCGATTGGAGCTGGTCAATCGCCTGCTGGAGCATGAGCGCTTCAAGACCGCGGCGCAGATGCTTTTGCAGAAGCAACAGATTGAAGAAGCAGTGTGGTCGAATCCGGCGCTCAAGGAATTTCGCGACGCGGAAGGCACCGAGCCGGAGATGGTCGCCGATGTGGTCGACCTGGTGAAGACGTTTCAGCAGATCCTGGACCGCGCGCGCAAGCGGCCTTCGTTCGATGTGGACGAGGAAGCTGTGACGGTTTCGCAGATGATCGATTTTGTGCGCCGGCGGCTCGCGCTGGAAGAGCGGCCAGTGCGGCTGAAACAGTTGTTGCGCAGCTTGCGGTCGCGCTCAGCGTTGGTGTGCGCGTTCCTCGCCATCCTGGAGCTGATACGCTTGCAAGCGGTGCTGGCGCGGCAGGACAACGTGTTCGGCGAGATTGTGCTGAAGAAGCACACTAACTTCGATGCCTTGATGGCCGAAAGCCCGGCGGTGAAGGATGATTGGAAATGAGGCAGCTGTCAGCTATCAGCCTTCGGCCGTCAGCTCTGTTTCATTGGAGCTCGAAGTGCGATCTCGCGCCTATTATTTCGGAGAAGGTTTAGCTGACGGCTGATAGCTGAAAACTGATAGCTAATTAAACATGAGCCTGAAAGCCAAAGTCGAAGCCATTATCTACGCGACCGAAGAGCCGGTCACGCTGAACGAGCTTGCCTCCTTGCTGAAAGATACGGTGCTGGCCGAGTTGCGTGCTGAAGAAGAAGCGCGACTGGCGTTGAATGAGACTGTTTCCGACGGCGCGCCTGTTTCCGAAGCCGACGAAGACCTTGTGTTCGCTGAGAGCCTTGAAGATGCCGCAGCGGAATTTGCCAACGAGGCGTCCACGACGTCGGAAGCAACCGCTGTCGCCGATCAGCTTCAGCCTGACTCCGCTCCCACGAAAAAAGAGCAGAAGCAGGCGGAAGAAAAAGAGCAGTTGAAATCGGTGAAGGCTCGCCTGAGCGCGATCATCGACGAACTCACTGCCGACTACGCCTCCAGCGATCGCGGCATGGAAATTCGCCAGATCGCCGGCGGCTATCGCATGGCGACCAAGCCCGAGCATCATGACGTTGTCGTCAGTTTCGCCAAGAGTCTGAAGCCGCCGGTGCGGCTGTCACTGCAGGCGCTGGAAACGCTGTCGGTGATCGCCTACAAGCAGCCCGTCACTGTGCCGGAAATCAGCGAGATTCGCGGCGTCGATTCCGCCGGCGTCATCGCCACTCTGCTCGATCGCAAGCTGATCACCACCGCCGGACGCAAACAAGTCATCGGCCGTCCAATCCTTTATAAGACGACGAAGGAATTTCTCCTGCGCTTCGGGCTGAACGACGTCTCCGAGCTGCCAAGTACCGAAGAGTTTGAAAAGCTGGGCGAACCGCAGGCGGATTTGTTCAGCGCACCTGCGACGGAAGCCGCTTCGCAAACTTCGACGTCAGCGTCGCAATCTGAATCTCAATCTGAAGCCGAGCCCGTCACCGAAGCTGTCCCCGAACAGAACGCCGACAGCAGTCTGATGGGAGAAACCGATATTCCCGCTGATGGGACGTTTGCGACCGAGGCGGAGCCGGAGAAATCTTAACGCCTGCAGTCCTCTGTGTGCCGCAGAAATTACTTGGCGAGCGGTCATCTCACGAATCGTTCATGGGTTGTATCAGGGCACGACTTCCAAAGCTGCTGAAAAAGTCGGACTCTGGAACCTTCAGGTAGAGCCAGCCTTCAGGCCGGCGCCTAAGTTTTTTTCGACTGCGAGTCGGCTTCAGCCGACGGCACAACTGGTTGTTTGCGGACTTTTTCAGCGGCCTCTTCGGTCGTGCCGATGAGCCGTGTATTTTTGTCATCACGAGGAGGCCTTCAGAGACTGTGTCACGACCTGGTGTCGCCGCTCCGCGGCTCACTTGTTGTCCCACTTGGAGCGCGGGCTTACGCCCACGCCTAACACAAATGCCGCCGCTTCGCGGCTGAATGAGCCGGATTTCTTAGTGTTTGTTCCACCGCGAATTATGATTTCCGGTCGTGACACAGTCTCTTCAGGCCGACGAGGGATCTGCTTTTAAGTTTTCCCGCAGCCTGCAAAGCCGTGCCCTGACTCAAAACATTTCTTCGATAGCGTCAAGACATCGCAGCACAATCGCAATTCCAACCGCAGATTACGCGTTCGCGCTTCGCAGTTGTCCCAGGGTTTTCTTCACGAACGCCGTAATGCGCTCCTTGGTCAACATGTCCCAACCTGGAAGCCGCAGCAGGTACAACGCAGGCAGATAAACCGCACACACACACACACCGACAGCGAGTATGCGCGGGATCAGGTGCGCCGACGGAATAAGATTTCGAACCACGTGCGCCAGCACGCCGGCGACAATCGTCACGCCCGTAACCTTGAACAGATCGTCGTACAGGCGAATGTCGCTAGCTCTCGCGTCCACCACGCGCACTGCGCAGATGGCGATCAGGATGCGCTCAATCAGCTGCCAGCCAACCGTGCTGAACGCCGCTCCGATCATTCCGAAGTGGCGGATCGCCGGTCCCAGCGTACAGAACAGCGCGATGAAGATACCGATGCGGACCACCAGCAGAAAATTCCGCACCTCTTTGTAGGCGCGAATAATCGGGTCCAGCAGAAACACTCCTAGTATCAGCAGCACTAGGCTCACCAGAAAAATGTTGGCGCTCTGCTCATAGTTCCTGGTGTAGAGCAGGACGATGAGGTCGTGTCCCGCGACGAACAGCATCGCGAACAGCGGAAACTGAATCGCAGCCAGCTGGTTCGTCGCCGACGCCGTGATGTAGCGAATGTCCGCCTTGCGATCTTCCTTTTGCAGGCTGCTGATGCGCACAATCATCACTGACACTACCGATTCCAGCGCCAGCGTCAGCAGCGGCACATCGACCCAACCAACTGCGTAGATTGCGAAGTCCTTCGGTCCCAGCGAATGGCTGACGAAGTAGTTGTCCAGATCTTTCTGGATGACCCACAACATTCCGACCGCGCCGTAAGGCAGCGCGTAAGCCAGTTGCTCTTTGAAAAACTGCCAGTCGAAGTGCATCCAGAAGCGCGGGAACCTGACGTCCAGATACCAGATCAGGACCGCAACCGACAGCATTTGATTGAGCAGCGCCGCAATCAAAATGCTCTTCACCGACCGGAACCACAGGGCTGCGCCGGCAAACAGAATCACTCGCGCAATCTGCGTTCCCACGATGAAGATCGTCGAATAACGCACATCCTGCATCGCGACCGGAATCTGCTGCACCAGGCTCGAGGTCAACGTCAGCAGCACCAGAAATCCCAGCAGCAACGCCAACGGCATCAGCGCGTCGGTGCGGAACAGGAAGCGCAGAACCTGCGGATAAAACACGACCGCTATCAGCGGAATCCATCCCGCCACAAAGTTGTAGACCAGGATGTTGAGGGCGATCTGGCCGCCGCGCTCCGGATGTCGCGGCATGAAGTAATACGCGCTCATGCCGACGCCGAAGGTGGCGATGTTCGTCGTCGTGGAGACGAACAGGAACGCCTCTTTGAAGATGCCGTATTCAGTTTGCGGCATCAGACGAACCAGCAACACCGGCAACGCGATGCTCAGCGCCGCGGCGACAAACTTCGACGCCGTCAGCCAAAACGCCTGCACCGCCAATCGAGGTGGTTGTCGAGTTGCCGTCGCTGTCACTCCGCTGCGCTCTCCCGTTTCACCATAACCGGAAGCACGCGCCAAGTCGAGCAAGCCACTAGTAGTGTCCGAATTTCATCCGGTCTTGAAAGGGCACGGATTCATCCGTGCCGTAATCATCTTCCCAGCAATGCGGCTTTGGCGCTGAGGGAATGTTCCTATCGAAATTAGGCCAGAGTCTGCTGCGTTCGTTTTCGTTCGCCTTCAGGCGCTTTCCCCTGCCGAATCGCCATGCAAGTGGTGATAACTTTCCAGCTAACACACCTCCCCTCTAAACAGTGTCTGTAAGCCAAAGAAAACAATCAGTTTCAATGAATTTTCCCCGCTAAAATCTTCTCCCCATTGCACTTACACGTAAAATCCTACAACTAAACGACTTACATTAACTGGTAATAACTGGAATCAACAACTTACAGAAATACACATCCAGCATCCAATGTGTGTATTTAATGCACACATCGTGCTACACTCAAGCATTGAAGTATTTCGTTTGGGACGACGCGAAAAACGGGAAGCTGAAAGCGCAGCGCGGCCTCGGCTTCGAAGAAGTCGTCTTCCTCATCGACCGGGGAAACCTGCTGGACATCCTCGAACATCCGAATCCCGAGCGCGGTCGCGGCCAGCGAATCTTCGTGCTGCAACGGCAGGACTACGTGTACCTCGTGCCCTTCGTCGAGGACGAGCGCTTCGTGTTTCTGAAGACCATCATTCCCAGCCGCAAGGCGACCCGGCAGTATTTGGACAGGGAGGCCAACGACGATGAAACTTGACCCCGAGGAACGAGAGCTTCTCGCATCGGTCGCGCGTGGCGAATGGCGCCCCGCGAAGGGAAAAAACGCCGACCGCAGCCCCTACGCCGGCTACGCCAAGGCGACATTTCGCAAGGACCGTCGCGTCAACATCCGCATCTCCAGCAAAGACCTGGAGGCGATCCAGAAACGGGCGCTCGAGGAGGGCCTTCCCTATCAGACCCTGATCTCCAGCCTGTTGCATAAGTATGCTTCAGGGCGGCTGCGGGAAGGTTGACGGGCCAGAGATCGTGAGTTGAAAATGTTCGGTGAGTCCCCCCGAATCTTCCTCAGTCTAGGTTAGCGTCCAAAGGAAGGACGCGAACCTGGGGCACCGGGCTTAGAGCCCCTGCCTTGGCGTACGATTCTTCCGTTTTGTGAGCTGCCCCCTTCTACGCCATACTAGGAGAGACGGAGGCCCTCCCATGCCCATCCAACTCAGCCTCGGAACCGAGCGCCTGGTCGAGCAGGCGATTGCCAGCGGAAGCTTTCACTCGGTCGATGAAATCATCCGGCAAGGTGTCCGAATGCATGCTCTTTCCGCCCCCGTCGTTAAGGAGTTCTGTAATCTCTGCAATCGGGCACATGAGCTATGGCTTAATCATCTCGAACTATTTGACAATAATCCGCGCCACACCGAACTTATGAAATCGATTGCCAGTTGCGAATTGAAGCGTCTTTCTGTCATCAGCCAGGAGTATTCGTTACTTCAAATCATTAAACTCCATGACAAAGCCGTTATGAATGGCAATATCAACCTTGGAATTGACTACGTGCTCACATTTGGTGGCTGGTCTGATTCCGTACGCGATAGCCTTGAGGCACTAAAGAAAGAACTAGATGATTTTGCATCTCAATTGCACGGCGTTCGCAACAAAATACTGTCACATTACGATCTCCAAACAATCTTGGCAGGCGCTCCGCTGGGAATGTTCGCCGATGGTTCTGCTGAAAAGTACTTCGAGGCTCTTCAAGAGTTTGTAAATATTGTTCATAATCAAGTTGTTGGAGGCCCATATCCGTTTTGCAATCTCGTAGTAAACGATATAGCGTATTTTTTGCGTACGATCAAACCGTGATAGAGATGGCGGGTGGCGCACCCATGAATTCCCGATCCTGCCGCTGGCTGATTGTTTCGGCGCTAGTCATTACAGCGTCCGTCGGATGGGCACAGCACAGCGCACCGCCAGCATCCAATCAAAAGCCGGAGACATTCACAACAAATCAGCTTTTTGGAACGGCACAGTGTAGCTTGCCGCCAGCATTCGATCAAAAGAGCGTCGCCGCCTTCGAACAGCAAGCTGCCAGTGGCGACGCTGCGGCCCAATGCGGCCTGGGAATAATGTACGCAAAGAGTCGGGGCGTGCGCCAAGACTACGCGCAAGCCGCAGCGTGGTTTCGCAAGGCGGCCGAGCAGGGGAGTGCCTCGGCGCAATTTGTCCTTGGGGTTTTGTACCGCTACGGCGAAGGGGTGCCCCAGGACTCCGCGCAAGCGGTAATGTGGGTTCGCAAGGCGGCTGAGCAGGGCAACGCCCTAGCGCAAGCCAGCCTCGGGGATTTGTACCACGACGGCCTGCTGGGTGTACCCCAGGACGACACGCAAGCTGCCCTTTGGTTTCGCAAGGCGGCTGAACAAGGAAATGCCAAAGCGCAATACAGCCTCGGGCTTTTGTACCACAAAGGCCAGGGAGTACCCCAGGACTACGCACAAGCGGCAAACTGGTTTCGCAAGGCTGCTGAGCAGGGCGACGCTGGCGCGCAGAGGGAGCTTGGGTATTCGTACCTCCTAGGCCGCTTGAGCTTGCCGGGTTTGCCGGAGTTGGGACGCGGTATCCCGCAGGATTACGCGCAAGCTCTTCTCTGGTTTCGCAAGGCTGCTGAGCAAGGCGACGCTGGCGCGCAGAAGGCCCTTGGGTATTCGTACCACGACGGCCTGGGTGTCCCCCAGGACTACACGCAGGCGGCAGCGTGGTATCGCAAAGCGGCCGAGCAAGACGACGATGACGCGCAGATGGCCCTTGGCTCTCTGTATAACGACGGCTTAGGCGTGCGCCAGGACTACGTACAGGCCGCCCTCTGGTTCCGCAAAGCTGCGGAACAAGGCAATGCCGAGGCGCAATGCGCGATGGGGGCGGCGTATCAACTTGGCCTGGGTGTTCCGCAAAATCACACACAGGCGGCCTTTTGGCAGTGCAAGGCTGCCGAGCAGGGTGGTGCCAAGGCGCGATGCGACCTCTACATGCAGGCAGCGCGGTATCGCAAGGCCGCTGAACAGGGTGACGCCAAGGCGCAATACAACCTTGGGCTTTTGTATCTCGACCGCGACGGCAAAGGGGTGCTCCACGACTACACCCAAGCAGTGTTTTGGTATCGCAAGGCGGCTGAACAAGGAAATGCCAAGGCGCAACTTGCAATGGAGAACGCGTATGAAGTTGGTGAAGGTGTACCCCAGGACGACACGCAAGCTGCCTTTTGGCTTCGCAAGGCGGCTGAACAAGGAAACGCCGATGCGCAAGACTTCCTCGGGAGTAAGTGCCGCGACGGCAAAGGCGTGCCCCAGGACTACGCGAAGGCTGCGTTCTGGTATCGCAAGGCGGCTGAGCAAGGCAATGCCCTGGCGCAATACAACCTCGGGGTTTTGTACCGCGACGGCCAAGGTATGCCCCAAGACTACGCGGAAGCCTACTTTTGGCTTGATCTAGCGGTTGCTGGCGAGCGGGACGCCTCGATAGCGAAAATCGATGCGGAGTACCGGGATGGGGTGGCATCTCGTCTGACGCCAGCCGGTCTATCTCGCGAACAGGAGCGGGCGCGGAAGTGGTTCGAGGCGCACCCGGCGAAGCCTCAATGACGGAAGTCGGGTTCCCACCCCTTCTCGCCGCTTTTTGCGAGAGGGTGGGCACAAGTCGGCATACCACATTGTGGGACTCAACCTGGCTGATGGATAGCCGTCGTCCGAGCGCCGCGCGGCATATCATAGCCCCGCCCTTCAGGGCGGGGTAGGCATAGAAAAGGAATCTGAGTCCCGTAGGGACGGCGCCGGGCCCACGCGAAAGGCTCAATCGCCCTTGTCCAGCGCCAGGTCTTCGGCAGCGTTCTTGTCGGTATCTTCCAGGTCGGCCAGCAATCCTGAATCGGTCAGATCGAGCGGGCGCGAGTTCTTCCAATCCTCGATGCACAATCGAATGCAGCCGGTCCATCACCTCCTGGTCGCGGACCTCGATGGCCAGCTCGCGCCGGCTGTCGAAACTTCCCGGCGCCAGATTGATGGAGCCGATGATGGCCCGCACGCCGTCGGCAAACAGCAGCTTGGCGTGCAGCTTCAGTCCCTTCAGCTTGTGTACCTTGATCCCCACGTCATCCATGATGCGCATGCCGCCCACCGCCTCCACTAGCTTCTCCTTCTTCAACTTGTGCGGTGGCCGGGCCAGTACATGCACTTTCACGCCCCGCCCGTTGGCCCGCACCAGCCGTTCGATGATCACCGGGTCCTGATAGCGCTCGTTCTGCACCCACAGGGAATGCTTTGCCTCGTCGATGAATTCACCCATCCGCTTCCGTCCGTTGCCGATGCACCAGATCAGGTGGCACTGGTCGCCGGGATCGAAACTCTTGCGCTCCCAATCGGCGTCGAAGCATTCCATCACCTCGTTCACTTCGTGGCCATGCGAAGTCACCACCGCATAATCGCGCGTCTCGGTCAAGTTCTTGGTCTCCCAGTTCAGGGACTGGATGAAGGCAGCTTCGTCATCCACCACCATCGACTTCTCATGGGTGACGTCGAAGGTCGGATTGCTGTCGATCACCTCGATGGCCGCGTCGGTCAGGATCTTGCGCACGTCGGCATTTTCTTTCTCGCCGCTGCGGCGCGCCGGGTTCAGCATGATCCGCACCTTCACGCCCCGCCGGTGCGCCGCGATCACCGCATGCAAAAGCTGCGGATCGGAGAACAGGAACATCTTGATGCGCAGAGATTTCTTGGCACGGTCGATGGCCTCGAGTATCGGCCTCGAGGAATCATCGGGCATGACAACCAGGTAACGCGACATATGGGTCTCCCTACTGCTAACAATCGATTCACCACGGAAGCACAGAGCTCACGGAGCTACTTTCTGTTTTTCTACTTTCTGTTTTTCTACTTTCTGTTTTTCTACTTTCTGTTTTTCTACTTTCTGTTTTCTGATTTCTGTTTTCTGATTTCTGTTTTCTGATTTCTGTTTTCTGATTTCTGTTTTCTGATTTCTGTTTTCTCTTCTCCGTGTCCTCTGTGTCTCTGTGGTGAAAAATCTTCACCCTTTCGCCGCGGCCACATCAAACTGCGTGCGATGCAGATCGGCGTAGATTCCGTTCAGCGCCATCAGTTGGTCGTGGTTGCCGCTCTCTGCCACTACTCCTCCCGCAATCACAATAATCTTGTTGGCATCGCGGATCGTGCTCAGGCGATGGGCGATCGTGATTACGGTGCGGCCTTTCATCAGCCGCTCCAGCGCTTCAATCACCAGCTTCTCCGACTCGCTGTCCAGCGCGGCGGTGGGCTCGTCCAGCAGCAGGATCGGGCTGTTGCGGACCATGACGCGGGCAATCCCAATGCGCTGGCGCTGGCCGCCGGAGAGCGTGGAACCGCGCTCCCCAACCATGGTGTCGTAGCCCTTCGGCATGCGCGCAATGAACTCGTCCGCATTGGCCAGCTTGGCAGCATCCACGATTTCCTGCCGGGTCGCGTTGGGACGTCCGAAGGCGATGTTCTCCAGGATGGTTCCGTGGAACAGCACGGTGTCCTGCAACACGTAGCCAATCTGGTCGCGCAGCGGATGGATCTTGTAGTCGCGAACATCGCGGCCGTCGATCTTCACTACTCCACTCTTCACATCGTAGAAGCGCGGGATCAGGCTGACGACCGTCGACTTGCCGCTGCCGGTTGGCCCAACCACGCCCACCAACTGGCCGGCCTCGATGGTGAAGCTCACATCCTTCAGGACCGGCTCGTCCTCAAGATATCCGAATGCTACGTGCTCGAACGCGATATCGCCCTTCAGGAATCGCGGCTCGAACGCGTCCGGCTGCTCCGGAAGAATGGTATCGGTTTCCAGTATGGCCTGCACTCGCTCCACTCCTACCGCGGCCTGCGCGATGGCGTTGGTGGTGGTAGCCAGGTCCTTCACAGGCTTAAAGAATTTGCTGAGGTACGACAAGTAAACCGTCAGCGCGCCGACCGTCATCGCTTCTTTCAGGATCAGCGCCGCACCGCGCCACAAAACGATAGCAGTGCAAAACGCAACGGTGATGGTCACGATGGGCGACAGCATTGACTTCACCCGGCGCGCCTTCAACGCGGCGGCGACAGTGGCATGGCTGACGTCGGCCAGCGCCTGTTGCTCCATGTCCTGGCGTCCAAAAGCCTTGATCACCTGCATCGACTCCAGCCCCTGCTGCACCACGGAGACGATGTCTGCCTGCTCCTTTCGCACCTGGTGTGTCGCCTTCTTCACCGCCTTCTTGAAGCGCGAGATGAAGAACAGCATGAACGGTGTCACCGCGACCGCGATTAGAGTGAAGTCCCAATTCAGCCAGAACATCAGGCCCAGCATCGACACGATGGTGAGCATGTCGACCAGGATGTCGAGGGTGGACGAGGAAGCAAAGTCCTGGATGGTCGCGATGTCGGTGGTGATGGTGCTGAGCAGCGTGCCGGTCTCGTGAGTGTTGTAGTAGCCCAGCGAAAGCCGCTGCAGGTGATGGTAGGTTTTCAGCCGAAGGTCGTTCGCCACCCACTGGCCCACGCTCTCGGTGTAATAGTTGTCAATGTAGCTGGCCAGCGCGCCCAGCAGAGCGATGATCACAAACGCCAGGGCCGCCAATCCCGCAACCCGCAATTTGTTGCCGTGCTCCAGCATGGGCCGGACAAGCTCGTCCAAACCATGAGGCAGCTTATGATTGCCCACCACGTTGTCGATGATGACCTTCAGCGGCCAGGGACTGGCCAGGCTCGCTGCCGTTTCCACCAGCATGGCGAGCAGGATGATCACCAACTGGCCACGGTAGGGACGGAGTAATTCGCGGATCAGACGTATCATGCCTTGATTCCTTTAAGAGGCATCGGAAGACAAAACGCACTTGGGGCTTTGCAGTATTGTCGCCCGAAAGCGCCGGTTTGCAAAGACGTTAGTTGCAACTCAGGGACAGACGGCAACTCATCTGATCTAAACTGAGGAGCATGTCCGGCGCCTTTGATCGTCTGCGCGTTCTACTGGTCGGCACGAGCAACCCGCTCAACATCGGCGCAGCAGCCCGCGCCATGAGCAACTTCGGCTTCCTTCGGCTGCGCGTCGTCAACGCGTACGACGTCGCCTTTCGTGAGGCACGCTCGGCCGTGGGAGCCGCATCGCTGTTGGCCAACGCCGAGGACTTCAAGACGCTTGCCGACGCGGTTGCCGACTGTACTCTCGTCGTCGGGACAACAGCGGTTCGCCATCGCGAGCTGCAACATCCGCTGCGGCGACTGGACTACGGCGCGCGGCTTATCCGCAAAGAGTTGGCTACAGGACGAGTCGCCCTGGTATTCGGTCCGGAAAAAACCGGCCTTTCCAACGACGACCTCAGCTACTGCCATTGGCTGATGAATATCCCCACGCGCGAGCAGCACATCTCGATGAACCTGGGACAGGCAGTTGCGGTGTGTCTGTACGAACTGGTGCGCGATGGAAAGAAAGCCCGGCCGTCGAAGGAGACAAAAGAGAAACGCGCCACGGCCGGTGAAGTGCAGCGCATCTCCGACGGGTTGCTGGAAGCGCTGCATCGCAGCGGCTATGTGAAGCCGATCGCCGCGACGTCAACCGAAGAACGCGTGCGGCGATTGCTGCGGCGATTGGACCTGTCGTCGAAAGACGCGGAGTTGTGGCTGGGTATGTTGCGGCAGATTCTGTGGAAGATACGGACGAAGGATGATCAATAGAAATAAGGCTTCGGTTTCCCGCAGTTCGTGACCGGCAAGGCCAGTCAGTAGTTGAGGTAAACGCGCAGCCAGTTTTGCCCGATCAGAAGCATCCCTGTGGTTCCTGGCGCCTGGTGGGCCACGCTGTTTCAGCGAGAATCAATTTGCTTAAGCCATAGTCGAGCCTGTCCTAGCCAGAATCTACTTGTTCAGCCATAACCGAGCCTCCGCGGGAGGTGAAAACCTTCACTCCGGTCCGTCTGGTCGTGCGCTGTGCCAAAAAACCAGCCTCCGCTGGAGGCGAAAACCTTCACTCCAGTCCGTTGGATCGCGCGCTGTGCCAAGAATCCAGCCTCCGCAGGAGGCGAAAGCTGATAGCCCCGCCCTTCAGGGCGGGGTGCGTCCGTAGCAGAGACCCGAGTGCCCCGGGCACGGCAGATGGTCACGCAAAGATATATTTCGGATCGAATTCAATCTTCGAATTCCGCAGGAGCGTTAGGAACTCCTGCTCGAAACTCCACTTGCGATGATGTTCCTCTTGTCCGCCGATGTAATCGATCACAGCCTGCCGTCTCGATTCGCTGACGCTGAAGGCGCCATAACCACGCTGCCACGCGAAACCGTTCGAAATCTCGTTGGGCCACCGGGAGGAGTTACCCTTCAGATCCTGCACTGCCTTGGCAAGCGACATGGCAGGTGGAAGCGCCACAAGCAAGTGAACATGATTGGCGGTCCCGCTGATTGCCAGCAAGGGAATCTTCTTAGTCCGGGCGATGCCCGTCATGTATTGCCATGTACGCTCGCGTTCACGGATGAGATCGGCGCGATCCTTCGTGCTGAAGACGCAATGAACCAGGTTAGCCGCCAGCGTATGCATGCGATTGAGGATAATTCCCGCGGAGATTGGATGCGGTGATAATCCGCACAGGCGAATATGTCGTGCCCGGGGCACTCGGACAAAATGTAACTACTACCCCGCCCTGAAGGGCGGGGCTATCAGCTTTCGCCTCCTGTGGAGGCTCGCCTTTATCGCGTCGCCCGGCTTCGGGTGTGCCTAACAACCGAGCTGAAATGGGCCTCTCCGCCGAGTGCATAATTACACGATCAGAATCGCTGAACACGCCCACACTAAAAAGGGGCCATCCTTCGATGGCCCTTCTTTTCGACGCCCGCGCCGATCATCAGGTTCGAGGTGGCGTGTGCGGCAGTCTTATCAAACTGACGCCGTCTGCAACACTTGCTCGCGGATTTCGGCGTCCTGCTTGACCTCGTCGCGCGTGCTGGGCAGAGCGATCTCTAACAGCTCTTCAATCGTCTTGACGTAGTGCAGATTCAAGCCCTGTAGTTGCTCAGGCGTCAGGTCCTCCTGCACGTTCTGCTGGTTCTCAGCCGGCAGGATGATGTCGGTCACGCCGGCGCGTTTGGCCGCCAGCGCCTTTTCTTTTATGCCGCCGATGGGCAGCACGTTGCCGCTCAGCGTGATCTCGCCGGTCATCGCGGTCAGCGGACGCACTGGACGATCGGTGAGCAACGAGACCAGCGCTGTCACCATGGTCACACCCGCAGACGGCCCATCTTTCGGGATCGCTCCTGCCGGCACGTGAACGTGGATATCGTGGTCGGCGAAGAACCCTTCGTCGATGCCGAGTTCTTTCGCGTGCGAGCGCACCCAGGTCAGCGCCGCCTGCATCGACTCCTGCATCACCTGGCCGAGTTGTCCGGTCATGGTGAAACCGCCCTTGCCCTTCATCTTGTTGGCCTCGACAAAGAGCACGTCGCCGCCGGTCGGCGTCCACGCCAGGCCCACCGCGACTCCCGAGCGTTTGGTGCGCTCGGCAATTTCGCCTTCGGTGCGGATCTTGATGCCGCCCAGCATGTCGTGGTGCTGAATCAACTCCGGCGTCACCCGCAGTTTGTCGGTCTTACCTTCGGCAATGCGGCGCGCCTGCTTGCGGCAGATGGTCCCGATGGTCCGCTCCAGGTTGCGCACGCCCGCTTCGCGCGTGTAGTGACGAATCAGGAAGCGGATACTCTCCTCCGGAAATTCGATCTGATCGCCAGTAATCCCGTTCTCCTCAATCTGACGCGGAACCAGGTACTGAAACGCGATGTGGACCTTTTCCTCTTCGGTGTAGCCTTGCAGCTCGATGATCTCCATGCGGTCGCGCAGCGGCTCGGCAATGGGATCGAGCATGTTGGCCGTGGTGATGAACAGCACCTTCGACAAATCGAAGGGCACGTCGAGGTAGTTATCGCGGAAGCTGAAGTTCTGCTCCGGATCCAGCGCTTCCAGCAAGGCCGATCCCGGATCGCCGCGGAAGTCGCGGCCCACCTTGTCGATTTCGTCGAGCATGAAAACCGGATCGTTGGTCTCAGCCCGTCGAATGCCTTGCATAATCTGTCCGGGCAACGCGCCGATGTAGGTGCGGCGATGGCCGCGGACTTCGGCTTCGTCGTGTACGCCGCCTAATGACAGGCGTACGAACTTGCGACCTAGCGCACGGGCAATCGATTTGCCCAGCGACGTCTTGCCTACTCCCGGAGGTCCAACAAAGCACAGGATCGGCCCCTTCATGCTCGGCTTCAGCCGCCGCACGGAAAGGTAATCCAGAATGCGGTTCTTCACCTTCTCCAGATCGTAGTGATCGGAGTCGAGGATCTCCTTCGCCTTCAGGATGTCGACTTCGACGCCCGACGACTTCTGCCACGGCAACACTGCGAGCCATTCGATGTAGTTGCGCGTGAGCCCGTAATCGGCGGCCATGGGCGACATGCGCGCCAGCCGGCCGAGCTCCTTCAAGGCTTCTTTCTTCACCTCGTCAGGCATGCCGGCGGCTTCAATCTTCTGGCGCAGTTCTTCGGCATCGCGCGTGGTCTCGTCCTGCTCACCCAGTTCTTTCTGGATGGCCTTCATCTGCTCGCGCAGGTAGTACTCGCGCTGCGTCTGCTGCACGCGGTCCTGTACTTCGCTCTGGATCTTGTTGCGCAGTTGCTGGACTTCCAGCTCCTTCGCCAGATGCTGATTGATTTTCTCCAGCCGCACATGAACGTCCGGCGTTTCCAGTACATCCTGCTTGTCGCGCGTTGAGAGCGACGGCAGCGAGGAGGCGATGAAGTCCACCATGCGTCCGGGGTCTTCGATATTTCCGGCAACGGTCGATAGCTCGTCGGACAACGTAGGCGAGCCCGCGACGATCTGCTGGAACAGCGTCAGCACGTTTCGCTGCAAGGCCTCAATCTCGGAGTTCTTGGGGACAGGCACTTCCGGAATCGATTCCACCGTCGCGTACATGAAGGGCGTCAGCTGGGTGTATTCGGTCACCTTGACGCGCTCCAGGCCCTCGGCAAAGACGAACAGGCTCTGGTTGGGCATGCGGACCACTTTGTGCACTACCGCCAGGCTGCCAACCGCGAACAGGTCGGTGGGCTGTGGTGCGTCCACGCGCGCCTCGCGCTGGGCCACCACCACGATGGTCTTGTCCTCGCCCAGCGAATTGATCAATTGGACGGAACTCTCGCGTCCCACGGTCAGCGGCAGCACCGCATGAGGAAACAGCACCGTGTCACGAACGGGCAGAACCGGAAGCGTGCGGGCACCTTCGGAATCGTTCCGAAGTTCAGGGTCAGTCTTCTCTAAACCTTTAGTTTCCTTTGACATATGACTCCATGAGTCGATGACACTCAACCTTTAGATGCCTGCGTTTTCTAAAGGATGCAGGCATTCCGAAGCGGCAGGCGCTCGTCCGTTTCAGGCATAAACCGGCACTTCGGTTTCCCTGCCAGCCCTGTCCGTCCTATCGGCATCGCTCGCCAGAACAGCAATTAGCAATTAGCAGCTAGCAATTAGCCACAGAACATCAGGGGGTCGTATCACGGCAAGCCAAAAACGCCGCTATTAAGTTGCGACAGGATTCTAATCAACCGCAGTGCCGGTAACAACCGGAATCGCGGGTGCAGTCCACTTTTTGTTCTGGATGTCCCGAATGCGGACCGGGGGGATTGCTCTGGTTTGTATCAGGGCGCGACTTCAGTCGCGCCGAGCGAAGCGAGAAAAAAAGGGGCTTCAGCCCCGGCAAGAAAATCCCTAAACAACACAAGCCCTCAGGGGCTGAAGCCCGAGTCATTTTCAGTCTGGCTTCGGCACGGCTGAAGCCGTGCCCTGATACAACCCGCAGAACGTACCTGACGGACGTATCGAGTGCAAGCTCGTGGCCCGTGGCTCGTAGCTAATTGCTAATTGCTAGTTGCTAATCGCTGCCTTCTTCACATCGCCGGCGCTGGCGCTGCCCGGGAGTCCGCCGTACTCTGCTCGCCGCTCACCTCGGCGAAGCTGAACCGCTTGCTCGTTCCGTCATAGGCTTTGCCGTCGATTTCGACGTACGGATACACGAAGTAGTTCAGCGGCGGCCCGTCCTGTTTGGGCGACAGGGTAATGTCGCGCCCGGTGGAAAACTGCACCCGATTAGCGTCCACGCTGCCAAAGAAATAATCCGCTTTCTCCTTCGCCTTCCACGCCTCGGAAATGTCCAGCGGCACCCAACCCGTGTTGCGGGCAAAGAACTCAGCCCAGCAGTGATAGCCTGCAATGTCGCCCTTGTCCTTGTTTTCCGGCAGCGGAAAACCGATATCGAAGCGCGCCGGAATATCGTCAGCCCGCATCATGCCGATGAAGGGCGAGTGGAAGTCGGTGCAGTTGCCATGCTTGGCATCGCACGCCCAGATGGCGTCGCCGCGTCCCCAGCCGGTGCCCGTCTTGTCATAGCGCATCGTCGAGAAAAGATAGTCGTAAGCAGCTTTGGCTTTGGCGACCGTTCCCTGCTGGCTGCCGGTCACCTGGTCCGCCAGTTGCTTGATCTTTCCATCCGTGGGGATTAGCTTATCCGGCGCGAGATAACGATTCATCGACACCGGCACCACGCCCGGCTTGGTGTCCTTGCTTTCAAGTTGTGCGTAGTCGCCACGGGAATACTCGCGCCGCGTTACTTCATACTCCAGCGTGAAATCAACGGAGGTTTGCGCCGGGTTGCGGATTTCGGCATACAGGATGTGATTGCCGTACTCCGGCTCCTCGCCCATGCGCGTCTCCACCGGGGCCTTCACGTTGAGCAGGCGGACCGTCTGGTGCTCGTCGGTGTGCGCCACCGGGACCCACACTCGCACCAGCTTGCTTCCGGCAGGAATGTCCTTGACGGTGAACGCGTAAGTGAAGAGAAACTTGCGAGAGGGCGGGCTGAACTTCTGCTTCTCAGGCGCGGACGACTGCGCCGACAGCATAGAAACAGCACAACCCACCATCAGCAGAGACGAAAGCGCGCGTAACTTCATCAGGCAACTCCTGCGCGTATTGGATGTACGTCAACAGCGCGCGGCGCGAATATTTTAGGACAGGTCCGGGCAAATGTGGATCGTTGATCGTGGGTCGCGAACGGTGGATCGTGAATGGCGGATCGTTGCTCTGCCACGAGAGACGGATTTCCATACGCCGGCGTGCCTCGAGCCTGGTCCGTCTGGGCCGCAAGAACCCTCGGAAATCGCGCCCACAAACCACCATTCATTATCCACGATTCACGATCAGCGATCCACGATCAACGATCCACGATTCACGCCCCTCGCGCCGACAAAGAACCCCGCCGCCAAGATCGCAAACGCCAGCCCGCATCCCAATGTAATCAGAGGCACCGCAAAAAATCGCCGGTTCCACCCGGCGCCGATGCGCGCCTGCGCGGGATTGTGGGGATCATAGCGAATGGCCTGCCGGCTGCCGACCGGAAACTCCGCAGCCCGGCGAACCGTCTCTTCGTAGTTGCTGCTCTGGAAGCTGGTGAGCTCCGCGGTAACCGGCTGGCCGTCTGCGACGTAAACGATCTGGATAGTCGCGGCGTAGAGCTGGTCATGTTTGGCCGCAGGCTGCACGACAACCTTGCTGCTGACCACCTGCGCCTGCCGCACCGGCCACGAGCGCAGCACCCGAATCTGTCCCCAGAAGAATGGCAGGCTGAGGATGGCAAACAGCCCACCGAAGACGAGGCAGGCTACGCCGAGGAATTGAAGGATGCCGCGTCGTTCAGAGCTCAAAGCCATTCACCACAGAGACACGGAGACACAGAGAATTCTTTCAAACACGGAGATCACGGAGGTCACGGAGAATCAAAAGAATAAAAAAACACTCCGTGCGCTCCGTGTCTTCCGTGGTGAAATGAATTGCGAAACTCCGTGTCTCTGTGTCTCTGTGGTGATGTCACTTGTCCATCTCTTTTCTTTCTTCTTCCACTTTCTTCATCCGCAGCAGAATTCGCACCAGATATCCGACATAAACCACCCACGCCACGATGTAGGCTGCGTGCAAGAACGGAATCGGATTCATTGCGATACTCCTCTCAGCGCGGCCTGCGCGTGGGCTGACTCCAGCGCCTGCTCCTGCATCTGCAATTTGTAGCGCAGCCAGATGAACAGGATTCCCATCACCGTGAACAACGCCAGATTGATGAGGAAGACGTGCAGCATCGCCGGATCGAGTCCGGAGTTTTCTCCGCCGCCCATCACCGGCGAGGGATGCTGGGTGCGAAACCAGCGGATCGACATGTAGACGATGGGCACATCGGCGAAGCCGAAGATGGCAAACGCCGCGGCCAACACCTGCGTCTGCCCGCCGGCGGCGAAGCGCCGCAGCACCAGATAGCTTACGTAGATCAGCCACAGCACCAGCGTAGTCGTCAGGCGCGCGTCCCATGTCCACCAGATACCCCACACCGGACGCGCCCACAACGGCCCAGTGATGAGCAGCACGGTGCAGAACACCACGCCCACCTCGGCCGACGCTGCCGCCATGGCATCGCTGGCTTCGCTGCGCTTCCACAAATAGATGGCTGACGCCACGAAGTTAAAGAAGAAGCAGAGGCCGGCCACCCATCCCGACGGCACGTGATAGTAGAAGATGCGCTGCACGTCGCCCATGGTGCGCTCGGTCGGAGCGACCGCCAACGCGAGATAGCTGGTGAAGGCCAGCAGGGCAAGAACCAGAGGAACGCTAATGAGTGCGAGTTTTTTCATTGTTCGCTACGCGACGCCTTTCGCTTTTCGCGATTCGCTTTTCGCCAGAGACTGTCTGATGAATTGCTTTGTGTCAGGGCACGACTTCAGTCGTGCCGATAAGCCCTTCAATTGTTTCTTCCCGAGCCGACTCTAGTCGGCGGCACAGCAATGCCAGGGGCTAAAGCCCGCATCTACTGGCGGTCTTCTTGCGGCACGACTGAAGTCGTGCCCTGTTACAAGGCTCTCCGATATCAGTTCTACTCAATTCACTCCGCAATCCACTCGACCCGCTCTGGCGAAAAGCCAATAGCGAAAGGCGAACAGCGTCCCTACTCCGCATTCAACACTGCCTCGAACAGCAGCAGGCAGATCATAGTGAACACGATATCGTAAACCCCCAGCAGCTTGATCCAGAAGGCCGGCGATGCTTCGCCGGTCAAAATCCCAGTCGTCGCGTCTACCATACCCAGCAGCGCCGGAATTGAAATTGGAAACAGGATCAGCGGCAGCATGATCTCGCGGCTGCGGGTGCGAATGGAGAGCGCCGCGAAGAAGGTCCCATTCACTACCAGCGCCCACGTTCCCAGCAACGCCACAACGATCAACTGCCACACCGGCCCCACCGAGCGCAGCTCGTAGAAAACCACGAACAGCGGCGCCATCAGGCATTCCAGCACCACCACGAAGAGGAAGTTGCCAAACGCCTTAGCCAGAAACAGCGCATTGGGCGGCGCCGGCGAAACGCGATAGGCGTCCAGCACCTGATTGCGCAACTCGCGCGCCCAGGTCTGGTTCAGCGCGACCACCGCGGCAAACAGAAACGATACCCAGATCAGCCCGCCGGCGATGTGCCGCGACTCCTCCGCCGTGGGATTGAAGGCGAAGCTGAAGATCACGACCACCAGCAGCGCGAAGAACAGCATGGAGTTGATGGCGTCCTTGGAGCGCCACTCCATGCGCAGGTCTTTCATCAGGGTCGCGCGGGTGACTCCGAGCGTGGTCATTGCGCTGTCACCACAATGAAGGGGCATGGCTTTAGCCGTGCCGCAAAAAGCCATTTATTATTTGTCATCACGAGCGGACTTCAGTCCGCGAGGGATCTGCTTTCTCGATACCGGCGTTCTTCGGCGTTCCCTTATCTAACATCTCTTCGCGACTCACAATTTGTCCCGCCGCCATGTGCACAAACTCGTCGGCTACGCCTTCCATCAGCGCCGCCTGATGAGTGACCACGAAGATCGCCTTTCCCTGATCGCGCACCCGCCCCAGCACTGCGGCCATCTCGCGTGCCGAACGCACATCGACGTTGGAGAACGGCTCATCAAGCAGCATCAGCTCTGGATCGTGCAGCACGGCGCGAGCCAGCGAAAGCCGCTGCCGCATCCCCTGCGAATACTGACCGACACGCCGCGACAGATCGGGATCGAGCCCGACCATCCGCATCGCATTGCGGCCAACCTCGTCGTCATGAATGCCGTAAAGTCCCGCGAAGTAGCGCAGATTTTCCATGCCGCTGAGCTCGTCATAGAGCAGCGGCGCGTGGCCCATGTAGCCGACGCGGTGGGCCACATCGCGAATCCGTTTGGTGCCCAGCAAGGTGAAGCTGCCCTGGCTCGGCTCCATCAGCCCGGCAACAATGCGCAACAGCGTGCTCTTCCCTGCACCGTTGTCGCCAAGAACAACGTACAGGCGACCAGGCGCGAAGCTGGCTGAGATGCCGCGAATGGCGGCAAAGCGGCCAAAGAATTTCACGAGATTATCCAGGACGATGACTGGCGGAGAGGACGGTACGGTTGCGATCAATGGTGCCTTTACGGACGCGATTCGAGTCTGCTGAGCCGCCCCTCGAACTCGCGTAGGATCGAGTGCACCATGATCATGTCGTTGTGCAATTGGCCGATTTTTGCGTCCACCCCGTTGTGTAATTCGGCAATTTTCGCATCGAGGCTGCGATAATCCTGGCCATTGAGCAGAATCCCAATGAAAATCATGAGCGTGGGGACTGCAACCACGGTAAGCAATTGCCAGAACGGAATGGTGGCTTGCATGGGCATCGTGCGTCTATTCTACCTCGCGCCTACGTGAAATCCTGGGCCCCATTTACTGCCCCAACGGCCGCGCTCCCGTCAATGCGGCTTTCTGCGCGGGCATGCGCCGCCGGTGCAGCTCCCGGCTGGCCGGGTTGCTTCGGCGCATACTTCGAGGCGCACTTGGCTTGAATATTGGTGGCGTGGAAGACGCCGTCGCGCCCGAAGCGGCCTTCGGCCAACGCTTGCGCGTTGTCCTTAAAGGTATCGGGCGGAGCTTCGGTGCCGTTGTAAACCACCGCCAGCGTTCGGTCCTGCTCCACCAGTTGGAACTCCATATGGGTGCCCTGGCGTTTGATGGAACCCGGTTCCACGTTGCCGGCAACTCGCAGGCGCTTGCTGTAGGCGCTGTTGCCCATCCCGTTCAGTTCCTTGATGGTCACGTAGTAGCTTTTGCTGTCCTGCACGCCGGTATAAGCGAGATAGCCCAGGGCCACGAGGATCACGGCCATCACCGCGCCAAAACGCATGTATCGGCGTCCCTGCTCAGACATTGAATGATGCCCCTTCCATCTTTCATCTGCGGCGGCCGCGGGGCCGCACTGGTTGGACTAAGCATACTGCTATGGCACGCACAAATCCATGTGACTTTAGTCACATATGGGAGGAATGCGTGGTTTGGCCGGAGTGCAAGCCGGAACGGTCCGCTCCGCTGGTCTACGCGGCGCCGCGATGCTCATCGGTGCGTTTCAGGCTGGAGCGCACCAGCTCAATCAATTCAAGAGGAGGAAACGGCTTGGCCCGGAAAAGCACTTCCAGGCCCTGGTATTCGGATTCCGCCTCGGGCAAACCGCTCAACACAATCACCGGAATCCAATTCTGGCTGGCGCGGAGTTGCTGGACCAGTCCCAATCCACTGCATCCCGGCATTAGGTGATCGGTTACGACTACTCCGATGCGATCCGGCAAGGCGCGCAAGGTGGCCAGCGCACTTTCTGCGCTTGTGGCAACACAGACCTGGAACCCCGCATTTCGCAATACGGCTTCGCGGATCTTCAGCTGCACAGGATTGTCGTCGACCAGTAGAACTTGGCTCAAAGTATTCGGCCTTTGATGTCCCTTAGCTCAGCTTGGCACAGCCCCAAGGAACAGGCAACGGCGGCTATAGTAGTCGATTCGCCGCCTGCGCGCAACCCAACAAACCGCGACACGGGCAAAATGCAGACTTGCAACTGCAGATTGCCCATCCTCAA
This sequence comes from uncultured Acidobacteriaceae bacterium, assembly GCA_963789245.1. GTDB lineage: Bacteria > Acidobacteriota > Terriglobia > Terriglobales > Acidobacteriaceae > Bog-257. Next base: position 71,682 of record CAWBKE010000019.1, read on the forward strand.
CCATACCCCCGATCGCCGTTTCCTCGCCGCCTCTAAAACTGAAGCGGCAACTGAAGCCGTGCTGAATAGCTTAGTTGTGAGCCGCTTCTCCCCGGCCGCAGATTTCTTCCTTGGCACGAATCCAATCCTGCTCGGGAGAGCCGCCGTGCCCGCGGCGCTGCTGATACAGTTCGTAGGCGCGCTGGCGGATCTGCTCCTCAAGGCTGGAGGCGACGCGAGTATCGTGGGCAACTTCCGGCGAGACGGTTACGGACTGCGCTGAAGCGCCATTTCCAGTGTCCGCATGGGCGCCATTGCCGGCCTTCGCCGTGGTTTTGCGGGTGCGTTTCTTGGGCGTTGCGCTGTCGTTTTCCCGTGGTGCTTTCGGCATCTTCTTTTACTCCTAAAACCCTGAAAAATTACACCTTCTCGTAGCTGCTGGTGTTACTTCTACTATAAACAATCTTCGCCAATTTTTGGGGCGCGGCATTGTCGATTCCCACGATTTTCATCAACTCTGAACCCAGCAAGTAAGCACTCATCTCTAACTTGCTATCGTTTCGTCACTTAGCGATGTCCAATATCTGGTCATTCCATCTTTGGTGGAACCAAGATAGGCACAGTCACGTAAATAAGACTAAGGCTAAGTTGGCAGTGCGGCCCGCAAGCCTGGATGTCAGGCTGCTTCGACGGAAGGTTTTTACCACGGAAGCACGGAGAACACGGAGTTGGTTTTCGTTTATTGTTTTTTTCTTATTTCTTGTTTTTCTTGTTTCTTTTTTCTCTTTCTCCGTGTGCTCCGTGCTTCCGTGGTGAGTTGGTCGTGTCTTAAGAGTCAGTAGTACAGGAGTTCTTCATTGCATGATGTTTCTTGAGACTCTCCGCCAGATGTTGCGCACGCTGTGGGCGCACAAGCTGCGCTCCTTCCTCACGATGTTCGGCATCGCCTGGGGCGTGGGATCGCTGCTGCTGCTGGTGGGACTGGGCGAGGGCTTTCGCTCCGGCAATCGCCGCGAGTTGAACTCGCTGGGCGAAGACATCATGTTCGTCTTTCCCGGACGCGCTCCCGCAGTCGCCGGCAACATGAGTTCAGGCCGCAACTACAATCTCACCGACGAGGATTACCAGGACATCCTGCAAGAAGCGCCGCACGTGCGCGCTGCTGCCCCGGTGATATCGCGGCTGGATATTCGCGAGGTCAGCGCCTACAACGACACCAATGGCGAGGTCAGCGGGGTCCCGCCGAACTACAATGTCATCCGTTATTTGCCGCTGGCCGACGGCCGCTGGCTCGATCAGGATGACGAGTCGCAGAAGCGGCTGGTCGCCGTGCTGGGCGACGAGATGTTGAAGAACCTTTACTCCGGCCGCCAGGCGGTTGGCACCACGATCCTGCTCAACGGAATTCGCTTTGAAGTGATCGGCGTGGTCCAGCGAGTGGGCCACGGCGACAATAACTCCACCAACAACCGGGTCTTCATGCCCTTCAGCACCATGCGGGAATACTTTCCCTTGACTAAGGATGGCCAGGAAAACGCGGTCTCGTTCATTAATTATCGGCCGCGCATTCGCCAGGAACATGCCGAGGCGCGCGAGGAAGTGCGCAGGATCATCGGCCGCAATCATGGTTTCGACTGGCATGATGAAGACGCCTTCGAGGATTGGGACACCATCAAGGCCTCCGAAACCGTAGGCAAGATTTTCGATGCCATGGACGTGTTTCTCGGCGGCGTCGGGCTGGTCACGCTGACCCTCGGCGCCATCGGCATCATCAATATCATGCTGGTTGCGGTCAGCGAGCGCACTCGCGAGATCGGTTTGCGCAAAGCTCTCGGCGCTACCAACCGCAGCATCCTGTTGCAGTTTTTCCTGGAAGGCGCATTTCTTACGTTGATGAGCGGCAGCATCGGAATGGCGGGCGCGGGTTTGCTGATGTTCATGATGCGCGGGGTTGGCAAAGTGCCGGGATTCGATCCGCCGACTATGTCGTTCATGTCGGCCACGCTGGCCATTGGAACCTTGGCTGTTGCCGGCATCATCGCGGGGATTTATCCCGCGCGCAAGGCTGCCATGTTGCAGCCGGTTGACGCATTGAGGCAGGAGTGAGGATATCTCACACGGTAGAGCGGCGCTTCAGCGCCGCGTCAAGGGCAGTCCTCCGGATCGCTCCGCTGGCTGTTTCTACAGCCGGCGGAGCGCACCAAAATCAGGAGTACGGGGCGGGACGCGGACCTGAAGGTCCGCTCTACCGTCGCGGCATTCGAAGGAAGATGTTGTTATGACGCGCGATCTTCTAACACAAGCCTACGCAGCGATGCGTTACAACCGCCGTCGCACTGCGCTCACCATGCTGGGCATGGCCTGGGGAATTGCGACCGTGGTCCTGCTGCTGGCCTACGGCGCCGGCTTTGGCCGCGCCATCGAAGTTATCTTTGCCAATTGGGGCACGCGCATTATCGGCGTCTTTCCTGGCCGCACCTCGCAGCAGGCCGGCGGACAAAAAGCCGGCACGCAGATCAAGCTCACAATCGAAGACCTCGACCGCATCACAGCTGCCGCGCCGCTGGTCAATCGCATCACGCCCGAGGAAGACAAGACGGTCAGCGTGCAGCGCGACGTTCGCACCTACGATCTTCCCATCCAGGGCGTTTATCCCAACATGTTTCAGATTCTGGCATTGCGCCTCGCCGAAGGCCGGCTGCTGAATCCCGACGACGAAGGTTCCCGCGGGCGGGTGGCTGTTATCAGCTCCGACGCCAAGCTCAAACTGTTCTCGGGCGAGTATGCGCTGGGCCAGCACATACGGATTGGCGGCATCAGCTATCAGGTGGTGGGCGTACTTGCGCCGCACATGCAGGAAGGCGATGACAGCGTCAACAAGACCATCTACATCCCATTCAGCACCATGAGCGACTTCAAGGACACACACTATCTGGATGGCCTCTGGATGTCGTACGAAGGCAACGACTCGGAGTTGATCGAAAAGCAAGTGCGTGGCGCGCTCGCCCAGCAGTACAACTTCAATCCCGACGACAAGCGCGCGGTCTTCATCTACAACATGATGAAGCAACTGAAGCAGTTCGAAATCATTACCGCCGGACTGAAAGTTCTGCTGGGCTTCATCGGAACGTTGACGCTGGGCATCGGCGGCGTAGGACTGATGAACATCATGCTGGTCTCGGTCACCCAGCGCACGCGCGAGATCGGCGTGGAAAAAGCGCTCGGCGGCCGTCGCCGCGACATTCTCTTCCAGTTCCTGGCTGAGGCGCTGGCCATCACCTTTGTCGGTGGCATCGCGGGAATTGTTTTGGCCTATGCGGTGTCGATCGGCGTGGGGCGAATTACCTTCTATAGCGCCGTGGCCAAGAACGCGGAAGCCGCCGACATTCGCCTCATCATCGATCCCTCGACGGTCGTCGTGGCTACGGTGATCCTGATCTTCGTGGGACTCGTCAGCGGAATGCTGCCCGCCATCAAAGCCTCGCGGCTCGATCCGATTGAGGCGCTAAGGTACGAGTGAGGCAGTTGTCCGTTGTCAGTTGTCAGTTGTCAGCCGGGTGCCCCGGGTCTCGCGCAGTTCGAGACCTGGGACTCCATGTCGATAAACCAATCCTGCGGGTGCCCCACTCATTCGCGGGTTTCGAATGAGTGGGCCCGCAAGGCGGAATACGGCATCCTCAACGGCCAGTCCTGACAGTTGACCTTTACCAAGCCCTGTTCTCGGATGCCAACAAACCGTCCCCGCTGCGCGTGCGGGTATCTCCTCATGGCCACCGCCTTACTGCTCCTGGCACAACTGGCCGTTCCTGCTCAGGCGCAAACCCAAGTCACAACTTGCGGGACTAATATCAGGCTGGCAGGAACTTACATTTTGGCGAACGATCTGTTGAATTGTCCCGGCGACGGCATTGACATCACCTTCGGCCATGTGACGCTGGAACTGGGCAATCATCAGATCACGGGGTCCGGCACGGGCACCGGCATACGAGTCGCCAGAGCCAGCGGCCTGGCATGGTCGGCGCGCTAAGTGGCCTGCCGTCATGCTTCTGCACCATAAGATGACGAAAGCGCTGCTGCCGGCTCCTATCCAATTCTGGTTTACATTCTGTTAAGTCTTGTTACCCTGCCGCGCCGCGATTGCACCCACCGGGTTCTTATCTACGTCCAACTAGTAACGGATGGAGGAACGAAGATATGCGACGATTATTTCTATTCAGTTTGCTATTGCTACTTAGCGCGGCGGCGGTAGCGCAAACATCGCATGCCGCGCAAACCACTCTTGTAACTCAACCAGATCAGGCGCAGGCGGTCATTAGCAGCAATGGCCCGGTGGTCTTGGATTACGGCAAGAAGATCGCTGCTCCGTCCGATGAAGCAGCTGAGGTAAAGATTGCCGAGAAAGTGCGCCACGAGTTGCTGATGCTGCCTTTGTCTTACTATTCAATGTTCGACGACCTTGAGTACAGTGTGCAGGGACGCACCGTAACGTTGAGCGGTTGGGTCACTCCGGTTCACTCCGGCACGAAGAGAGATGCCGCGAACGCAGTGAAACACATCGAAGGAGTCGACCAGGTTATCAACAACATTCACGTGCTGCCGACCTCTCCCATCGACCAGCAAGCTCGCGAGCGGGTCTTGCATGCTTTGGTGAGGCAGGGACCTCTGGCCGGATACTTTTGGCCGATGTCGCCCAGCATCCACATCATCGTTGACAACATGAACGTGACACTGAAGGGGTTCGTGAATAGTGAAGTCGACAAGAACCTCGCCACCATCGCAACCAAGGAGGTTGGGGATGTCTTCACCGTCACCAATGACCTGCAAGTCGTAAGGTAACCCTCCTTTGCCAACCGACAGGGAGCCGGACTTCATGCTTCGCCTCCCTGTCTGGTCCTGCCTGGCTTCTGAGAATGGGGCGCCAATCGTCCGCGAATCGCGAATTGGGCCCCTGTCCAAATTTTGGACGCGTACAAATTCTGGACGAGTTTTGAACCCGCGAACCATTGCCGTGTGACCGCGGTCACATGGTTTGAAAGGCAACGATACTTACCATCGTGATTGTGGAGTCCGCCCAGCGCCGGGTGTGACTTCCCGCTCTTGACATGTTCAAGACGTCCCACTTCGTCAAAGCATTTTGGTTCGCCCTGGCTGCGATGATCGCCTCCGCAGCCTACGAAATTACTGCGTCGGCCTTCCCTCGTCTTTCTCGCTCCCATATCGACGAAATTGCAGTTTGCACCGGTGCGGCTTTCATCCTGGCCCTGGTTTTTCTGCGCCGCCGCGACACGGACTTGCTGAAGCTTGAAAAAGCGAACTTCGACGCCCTGATCGAGCACCTCCCCGGATTAGCTTGCATAGTTGACACCAACCTGAGGCTGGTGCGCTGGAACTCCAGCTTCCAGGCGATTCTCGGCTATTCCGACTCCGAGTTGCGGGAGATGCCCGCGCCCCAATGCCTGGCGGAAGACTACCGCGAGCTGGTTCCGCAGGTCATGGGACAGGCCTGGGAAACAGGTCACGCCGAGATGGAAGCCGTCTGGCTCAGCAAGAGTGGTGTGCGCATCCCCTGCTACATGACCGGCGTGCGCATTCTTGTCGGCAATGCGCCCTGCATTCTCACTGTCGCTATCGACATCAGCGATAAGAAGCGTGCCGAGGACGCTCTTCGCCAAAGCGAGGAGCAATACCGCAGGCTTCTAACTAATCTTCCCGACGTTGCCTGGACTTCCGACCTCAGCGGTCAAATCATCTATGTCAGCCCCAACGTGCAGGAGGTCTTCGGCCAGACACCGCAGCAAGTATGCGAGGGTGGGCTCCCAGCCTTGATCCGGCGCATCCATCCCGACGATCGCGAATCCGTGCATCGCAGCTACCGCAAGCTCTTTGAGGATGACGCGGCCTTCGATGTCGAGTACCGTCTCCAGCGTACCGATGGCGAATGGCGGTGGGTGCATGATCGCGCCATTCGCACGCACGAAAAGGATGGTGTCCTGTTCGCGGATGGAGTTCTCAGCGATATCACCGAACGCAAGCAAGCCGAGGAAGATCTCCGCAAGGGCCAGGAGCAATATCGCAGGCTGTTGACTAACCTTCCTGACGTTACCTGGACGATGGATGCAGAGCGACGGCTCACCTACATCAGTCCCAATGTCGAAAACGTGTTCGGCTTCACTGCTGCGGAGGCACTCGTTGCTGGACGAGAATTCCGCCTCTCACATGTCCACCCGGACGATCTTGACGCGCTGACGGACAATTATAAGGCGCTTTTCCTGGAAGGCCGGATCTTTGATCTGGAGTATCGCATGCTCCACAAGGATGGCCACTGGATCTGGGTACGCAATCGCGCCTTGCGCACCTTCCAGCAGGACGGCAAGCTTTTCGCCGACGGAATCCTGAGCGACGTTACCGAACGCAAGCAGGCCGAGGAAGATCTCCGCAAGAGCCAGGAGCAATACCGCAGGCTGGTTGCCAACCTTCCCGACATCACCTGCACCATCTCCTCCGAGGGAAAGACCCTGTACATGAGCGCCAATGTAGAGGGTCTGCTGGGTTATACCCTCCAGGAGGTGCTTGGCGGCGACTTGGAGTTGCGACTCTCCCGCATTCACCCTGAGGATGCCGAGCTTGCACGGAAGAGCTTTCGTGCGCTGTTTCTCGAAAATAAAATTTTCGATCTTGAGTACCGGATGCGCCACAAGGATGGCCGCTGGATTTGGGTGCGCAATCGCTCCTTGCGAACGTTCCAGCAGGATGGCATGCTCCTCGCCGACTGCATTTTCACCGACATCACCGACCTCAAGCACGCCGAAGAGGTTAATTCGCGGCTGGCGGCGATTGTGATGTCCTCCCCCGATGCCATCATCAGTAAGACCGCCGAGGGGACGATTGTCTCCTGGAATCCTGCGGCGGAAAAAATGTACGGGTATGCCGCCGACGAGGTCATCGGAAAGCACGTCTCCATGCTGGTCCCTCCCGAGCGGCTGGGTGAAGTGTCCGAGGTTCTCGGCAAGATCGCACGCGACGAGCAAATCGAGCGCTTTGATTCCGTACGTGTGCGAAAAGATGGTACTCGGTTCGAGGTTTCCCTTGCCATAGCCGCGATCAAGGACAAGAACGGTGGTCTCCTGGGCATCTCCACCATGGCTCACGACATTAGTTTGCGCAGGCAGGCCGAGGAGAATCTTCGCAAGAGTGAGGAGCAATACCGCAGGCTGCTCGGCAATCTTCCGGATGTGACTTGGACCGCCAATCTGAAGGGAGACGTTTCTTACCTTAGTCCAAATGTAGAGCAGGTTATTGGCTACACCTCACAAGAGTTCCTCGAGCAGGGATCACAATTATGGTTTAAGCTCATTCATCCCGATGACCGCGCTCGGGTGCAGGAAAAGCGTCGGGCACTGTTCGAATCCGGCGACACCTTCGATATCGAATGCCGGGCCCGGCACAAGGACGGCCACTGGATCTGGCTGTGCGAGCGTGCGCTGCGGACCCACCAGCAGGACGGCGTCCTCTTTGCCGACGGGATAATCAGCGACATCACCGAGCGCAAGGCCGCCGAGAAGACCGATTCGCAACTGGCGTCTATTGTGAATTCATCCAGCAGCGCAATTTTCGGAGAAAGCTGCAACGGCACCATTGTGTCCTGGAATCCCGCTGCCGAGAAAATGTGTGGTTACACGGCCGACGAGGCCATCGGGGCGCACGTGGCCATGCTCGTCGCTCCCGAGCGGCTCTATGAGGTGCCGGGCGTACTCAGCAAGATCGCATGCGGAGAAGCATCGGAGTTCGATTCGGTGTGCGTGCGAAAAGACGGCAGCCGGGTCGACGTATCGCTCGCGATATCTCCCATCCTGGACAGGAATGGCACCGTGCTTGGCATCTCAACCGTCGCCAACGATATTAGCCTGCGCAAACGCGCGGAGCAGGAACTGGTCAAAGCCAAGGAGGCGGCCGAGACGGCGGCTCGCGCCAAGACTCAGTTCCTGGCCAACATAAGCCACGAACTCCGCACCCCTATGAATGGCATCCTGGGTATGGCGGAGTTGGCGCTGGATACCCAACTCGACGCTGAGCAGCGCGAGTCCCTTCTGGTTATTCAGTCCTCGGGGAGCGCTTTGCTCCGCCTCATCGACGATCTTCTGGACTTTACCAGGACCGAATCCGGCACGCTCGCCCTGGATACCATCGCCTTCAATCTCCACGAAACCGTGCGACAGACTTTGCGCCCGCTGCGCTTCCAGGCCCAGCAGGTAGGCCTGGAGTTCGTGAGTCAGATGGATCCCGAACTGCCGGATATGGTCTTGGGCGATCCTCAGCGGCTGCGGCAGGTCCTCGTCAACGTGGTGGGAAATGCAATCAAATTTACCCAGCAGGGCAAGGTGGTGGTACAGGTTACCCGCAATTCCCTGAACGCAGGTTGTGCGGAGGTTCTGTTCGAGATATCCGATACCGGGATCGGAGTCTCGCCCGAGAAGCAGGCTGCTATCTTCGAAGGCTTTACTCAAAGCGATGGCAGCTCGACTCGAAAGTACGGCGGCACGGGACTGGGTTTGGCGATTTCCTCGCACCTGGTTGAGCTGATGAACGGAAAAATCTGGGTGGAGAGCAAACTTGGTGAGGGCAGTACCTTCCGCTTCACCGTTCAACTCCCGGTCTCTGCGAATGGCAAAGGAACATTCGCGACTCAACCGCAGGAAGTACACGTCTGACCTTCCATCGCCTGGCCCGCCGAAGTCCCAATGAAATTTCCAGATCGAGCAGTCGCCAATATTGTTTCAATCAGCCGCTTATCCTTAGCTGCAGTGGGTCAGTTTGATCCCGATCACCGACCACGTAACACTGTCCACGTTTGACTTTGAGCCACTCCCTTGGTCACAATGCCCACCTGTGCTTTTGCGTCACACGGCTGAGGTTCAGTATGGGACCTGGAAGAAGCTAAGTCTGGAACATACCGAAACCTGAGCCCGAAGGGCGAAACTACAATAGCCCAGCGCGGGAGCGCTGGGTGGAGCGGGAAATATGGCCGAGTCCCCCGGGGACGGCACAGGTTCTCACACAGACTCGTAAGCCCCCGGTCAAACGAGGAAACTTTAACCAGCTGGCGACAGCTTTCTCACGCAATAAAAACCATAAAGTACGAAACAAGGAGACTACGATGGCAGAAAATGAAGCCAAAACCTGCGCCCACGAGCCATGCCTGTGCACCGTTACCGGCGATGAAAAGTACTGCAGCGATGCTTGCCGCGATGCGGGATCCGCAGAAGTGGAAATTGCCTGCCAATGCCAGCATCCTGCTTGCTTGGACAGCGTCTAGAAGCGGCGGACTGCTGAGAGGGCCAAATGATGGCGCACATGCCCCACGTGGCCCCGGGCAATGCTCGTCAAAACATGGAGTCCACGACGGTCGCCACTATCGCCGCACGCGGCGAACCTGCCGCGACCGGCGAAAGCTGGTGCCCACCTGCGCTCCCGGCGCAACCGGAGCCGATTGCCGTTTTTCGACATGGCATTCGTAGTCCTCAAACCAATTGACACGAGCTTTGTAGTTGAAGCACAATCCTGTCACTTGGTTTTCGAGCTCGCACTGGTTGCTGTCACTCCTCAAAAGAGTTTCCAGCATTGACACCCTGCGCCAATCGCTTGCAGTTGCTGCTCGGAATGGGGCTTGCCAACAAATTCTGGTAGTCACTGTGGATATTGAGTTCAACAACTTCACCTGAGAAAAGGACTGTGCTTTGACAAAGAAATCCCTGTTTGCTGTAGCTTTGCTATCGCTTGCCGCCTGCTGCGCATTGCCGGCGCAGACTCTCACCAATCTTACGCACCAGCCTCCGGACGGGGCGGGCATTGTCTTCCTCTTGACCGACGGCACGGTCCTGGCTCAAGGCAACCAAGGTCAGGACTGGTGGAAGCTCACTCCCGATATCACCGGAAGCTACATCAACGGAACCTGGACACAAGTGGCCAGCCTGGCCTCCGATTACGATCCCTATGCCTTCGCCTCGGCTACGTTGTCCGATGGCCGAGTCCTGATTGAGGGCGGCGAATACAATTTTGGCTCGTTTTCCTTCACCAACATGGGCGCGGTTTACGATCCCGTCGCCAACACCTGGACCAATCTCACTCCACCCACTGGCTGGGAGTACATTGGCGATTCGCCTTCGGCGATCCTGCCCAATGGCGATTTCCTGATCGGACGTAAGTTTGATATGGAAATGGCGGAATTGAATCCCACCACCATGGCGTGGACCGCCATGGGCTCGACCGGCAAGGCCGACTGGTTCGCCGAGGAGGGTTGGACCCTGATGCCGGATGGTACCATTCTCACCTGGGATGTGTTGGACAATCCCAACTCCGAGCGCTACATTCCTTCCCAGCAGGAATGGGTCTCTGACGGCAGCACCATCGCCAACCTGCAAGGTCCGCCGGAAGTTGGCTGCATTCCCTACGGTGGCGGCGAATACTGTCCTCCGGGTGAAACCGGCCCTGGCATCCTGATGATCAACGGTAAGGTGTTTGCCACGGGCGCGACCCACCAGAATGCCCCAACCGGGAACACTTCGGTCTATACTCCTGGAACCAGCCCGACCGATCCTGGCACCTGGACGCCAGGACCAGAATTCCCCAATGGCGACCAGGCTGGGGACAACTTCGCGGTGTTGCTGACCAACGGCAGAGTGCTGGTGGAAGGTAACTCCGGACAACTCTACGAATATAACGGCACAACTTTGAATCCAACCCTAAGCACCTTCGGCGGAAGCATGATCGTGCTGCCTACCGGACAGGTCCTGTTCAATGGATCGCAGGTCTACACCGCAACCGGCGGCTACGATCAACCGTGGGCGCCTACAGTTACCTATGCTCCTGCAACGGTACAGCCTGGCAGTACTTACCTGGTCTTCGGGCGTCAGTTCAACGGATGGTCGCAAGCCGCCAACTTTGGCGACGAGTTCGAAACTGCCACCAATTACCCATTGGTACGGATTACCAACAACGCTACGGGACACGTCTTCTACGCCAAGACGCATAACCACAACACCATGGCGGTCGCCACTCGCGCGGTTCCCACCTACACTCATTTCGATGTGCCGGCGGGCATAGAGACGGGGGCGAGCACACTGGTCGTGGTAGCCAATGGAATCCCGTCAAACCCAATCAGCATCACGGTAAATTAGAGCCTCAAGAAGCAGTAGCCAAGACAGCGCTCGCGGGCCAAAAACCCGCGAGCGTTCTTGTCTTGAGCGATGGAATCGGCGATGCTAGAGCGTGGCCGCTTCGCCGGCAGTCACAACGGTAGCGCCGGATATTATCTTGACGGACATTCTCAAGGGACTTTTCGAACAGCACTTCGGCTCTGCCGTGGACACGGCACACCCGCTGCGTGCCATGCTCGGCGCATCAGGCCGCAAGATCGTCAGGCTCAGCAACCAGCAACACCGCGCGATCGGCATCCTCTACGGCGTCCGCGAAGAGAACGTCGCCTTTCTGGAATTCTCGCGGCATTTTCGGCGACACGGCCTGCCCGTGCCCGAAATCTACACCGAAGATCTGGAACACGGCGCCTACTTGGAAGAAGATCTGGGAGACACCACTCTCTTCGAGTTTCTTTCGGCTAATCGCTCCGGCGACAACATTGCTCAGCCGGTGGTTGAAGCCTATCGCAAAGTCGTTGCCCTTCTGCCGCGCTTTCAAGTCGAGGCCGGCCGCGATCTGAACTACGCGGTCTGCTACCCCCGCGCCAGCTTCGACCGTCAATCCATCGCCTGGGATCTGAATTACTTCAAGTACTACTTTCTCCGGTTGGCTGACATCTCCTTCAACGAACAGGCGCTGGAAGATGATTTCAGCCGCCTCACTGCGCTCCTGCTGAGCGCCGATCGCGGATACTTCCTGTATCGCGACTTCCAGTCGCGCAATGTAATGCTACGGGACGACAAGCCGTTCTTCCTCGATTACCAGGGCGGACGCAAGGGCGCTTTGCAGTATGACATCGCTTCCCTGCTGTTCGACGCCAAGGCGGACCTGCCGCCGCCGTTGCGTCAACAACTGCTGGACTGCTATCTGGAGCGGCTGGGCGAGCACATCGAGTTGGATCGCGACGCCTTCACGCAGCATTACTATGCCTACGTTTATGTGCGCATCATGCAGGCGTTGGGAGCCTACGGCTTTCGCGGGTTCTATCAGCGAAAAACTTTCTTCCTGCAAAGCGTTCCGTACGCCTTAAAGAACCTGCGTTGGCTGCTGCACAACGTCGAGTTGCCCATCCCTCTGCCGGCGCTGATGGATACGTTCCAGAACATGTTGGGCTCGAAGAAGCTGCAGGGCGCGGCGTCAGAAACCGGCAAGTTGACGGTGCGAATCTTGAGCTTCTCCTACCATCGCGGTCTTCCCCAGGACGAGACCGGACATGGCGGGGGATTTGTCTTCGACGCTCGCAGTTTGCCCAATCCAGGACGTGAGGAGCGCTTCAAGTTTGTTACGGGCAGGGACGCGCCAGTCATCGAGTACCTCGATCGACAAGACAGCGTCCGCCAGTTTCTTGCCAGCGTGACATCCCTGGTCGATGCCACTGTGGACAACTATCAGCAGCGTGGCTTCAAGAGCTTGATGGTCTCCTTCGGCTGCACTGGCGGCCAGCATCGTTCCGTATATTTGGCGGAGCAGTTGGCGAAACATTTTCGAGTCCGCAATGGTTTGGAGGTTACGCTAAAGCACCGCGAGCTGGAGAACCAAGACTAATGCGAGCGATGATTCTGGCGGCGGGGCTGGGAACTCGACTGCGGCCGCTCACTAACGACCGTCCCAAGGCGCTGGTCGAAATCAACGGCCATACGCTGCTGGAGATCGCCCTCATTCGATTGCGCAGCGTTGGCATCTCCGATGTGATCATCAACGTACATCACCTGGCTGACAGCATCGTCGACTACCTGAAGATCAAGCACAGCTTCGGAATGCGAATCGAGATCTCGCGCGAAGAGATATTGCTCGATACCGGCGGCGGGCTAAAGAAGGCGGCGCATTTTTTTCTCGAAGACAAGGTGGATGAGCCATTCCTTCTGCATAACGTCGATGTCATCAGCTCCATCGATATCGGGCGAATGATTCAGTTTCATCTCGAGAACCATGCCCTCGCGACTCTGGCGGTGCAGGAACGAGAAAGTTCCCGCTACCTGCTCTTTGACCACCAGCTTCAGCTTTGCGGGCGGCGATCCAGCGATCAGGGAGACGAACTGGTGCGGTCCACGCAGCCATTACAGGCGCTGGCCTTCTGCGGTATCCACGTACTCTCGCGTCAGATCTTTTCGGCTGCTGACGGAAGAAGGAGTTTTTTCCATCATCCCCGCATACGTGCGGCTTGCCGGTCAGGGAGAGAAAATCCTGGGCTTTCGCGCTGACGAATACTTCTGGCGCGATCTCGGCACGCCGGAGAATGTAAGACTTGCGTGCCAGGAATCGTGGCAGCCTATTCTGCCACAGTGAGTTTACGGTTCGGGCTGGCCGGCAAACTCTACGTTCTGAACCTGAACCCCTTGGACCGCAACGCGTCCATCGGTCCAGGTAACGAAGGCATTGCCGTTCAACGCCGTAGCGTAGTCATAGTCGCCCGCATAACAGCCCGGGAAGTCGGGATCCTCCTGGCCAGGCTGGGGAATGATGATGTCGCTAATCTCGATGTTCGATCCCCAGGTGTTGCCATTGTCGGACGACTGAACGCCGTAACGCTGGTAGTTGCATCCCGGATCGCCGACGTTATTGCACGCACTCGTCGCTTGCCGGCGATCGTACCAGGAGACGGTCACATCCTCCGGCTGCCGGAAGGCGCCGGGACTGTAGTTGACCGACAGCGACGGCATCCAATGGCTTTGGTACTGATTGCTCTCCGGATCGTTGAGCACGATCGGCGTGGACCAGGTGTTGCCGTTGTCCGTCGAACGAGTGTAGTAAATGTCCCCGGCCGAAATTGAGCCCTGGCCGCCGTAGGCATAGTGAACTACGCCATTGGGACCGACCCCAGGCTGCCCCCAACCTTGATACCGCCAAATAGGATTCATCTCGGCAAAGAAGCTGCCGGTGGAGCAAAGACCATCGCCGGGCGGGTTGAAACGCGGCCCCATGATGATCGAGGTCCAGGTATTTCCCCCGTCGGTAGAGCGATACATAATATTTTGCCGCGTACCCAGGCCGCCGCTGCCTTCGTCCATGCCGGCCAGAAATACTGTGCTGATATAGCCTGCGTTCGGAGGCGGAGGTCCCGGTAGCGTGCCGGTGAGCTGTACGTCGCGGATGAAATCGGTAGTCAGTTGTGCTGGAGTGCTCCAGGTGTTGCCGTCGTCGGAGTGCGTGACGAAGATGGCTCCACTATCTACATCGAAGTTATTAAACGAGACATACATTCGGCCATATTTCAGGCTGAAGGGATTGTTATCGACCCAAATGGACGGGCGATCGTCGTCGTCACCGTTGTGAGCGCAGGCTGCCGCGCTCCAGTTCTGTCCATCGGGCGAACTCCACATGCCTATGCCGAAACCACCGCAGCCGGTCACTAAATTGCCGGCGAACCACTCACCTAACTTCTGGTTGTAAACCAGCAACGGGTCGCCATAATTCGTGCCATGTCCTGCGGTGAACGGCGCCGGCTGGATCTCGGTGAAAGTTGCGCCGCCATCAGTAGAGAACGAGACCCCGGAAAAGCTGGTCCCATTGCCATCGTTGTAGGTAACCACAACTGTGTCGTCGCCGACACGCGGACTGTGCCACACCATGCTCGTGCTCTTGGTGCAAGTGCTCGGCCCAGAGCAGATGCGGCTGCTGACCAGAACATTGGGAGGCTGAGGCGCATTGATATCGCCTTGGTGCGAGGCGCTGGCTCTGCCACCCTGTATCACGCCACACTCAATCAGGACCAGCCCGGCGCGCAGGTTTTGTTGCTCCATCAAGTGAAGCATAGGGATCTGCGAGCAATCGACGTCCGCCGATGTCATCTGCGCCAGTGCCGGTCGCTGAAAACTGAACACCGTCATGACTACGACCAGCGAAATGTGCCACAACCGTCCGATTCCACGGTTGATCTTCATCTTTCCCTCCCCATGTTTGACTTCACCTGCCGGAGCTCGCGCTCCGCACAGGGAATTCGCACGGTGTCCCAGCTCAGACCTTATCTCCAAAGAAAAAGGAGGGCAACTGGTTGGTTGCCCTCCGCACAATTAGGTAAATTCACAAGAAGCCTTACGGCTCGGGAGGAGTCTCTATTTCTACGTTCTGCACCTGAACGCCTCCCACGGCAACGCGTCCATCGGTCCAGGTAACGTAGGCGGTGCCGTTCAGCGCCGTTACGTAGTTATAGTCGCCCGCATAGCAAGCCACAATCTCTGGATTATCCTGGGCTGGCTCGTCGATTATCGTACCGGCATCGCTGACGGAGAAGTTCGACCCCCAAGTGGCTCCATTGTCCGACGACTGAACGCCGAAGATTTGGTAGTTGCATCCGGGATCGGTGACTCCATTGCAGGAAGAGGTGGCCTGGCGACGATCTATCCAGTTGATCGTCACATCCTCCGGCTGGGTGAAAGCTCCCGGGCTGTAGTTGACCGATACGGACGGGAAGAAGTGGCTTTGGTACTGATTGGTTTCCGGATCGTTGAGCACGATCGGTGTGGACCAGGTGTTGCCGTTGTCCGTCGACCGGGTGTAGGCGACGTCTCCAGTGGAAAGTACCCCCTTCTTGGAGTAGGCATAGTGAACCACGCCATTAGGACCGACTGCGGGCTGTCCCCAACTCATGTACCGCCAAATGGGATTCATCTGCTCGAAGTAGCTGTCGGAAGAGCAAATACCGTCCCCCGCCGGGGCGAAGGGCGACCCTATGTTGATTTCGGTCCAGGTAGCTCCGCCGTCGATGGAACGATAGATCATGTTCTGCCGCATGGCGCCACCGCCTCCGCCCTCATTCATAGCAGCCTCAAACACCGTGCTGGTGTAAGTGGCGTTTGGCTGCGGGGGCCCCGGAGGTGTGCCTGTCAGTTGCACTTCACGAACGAACCCGGTGGACAACTGCGCGGGAGTGCTCCAGGTCTGGCCGTCGTCAGAATGGCTGACAAAGAGAGCTCCGTCATCTACGTCGAAGTTATTAAACGAGACATACATGCGCCCGTAACGCAAGCTGAAAGGATTGTTATCCACCCACATCGACGGGCGATCAGCGTCATCGATGTTGGCAGGGCAACCGGCCGCAGTCCAGTTCTGGCCGTCGGGAGAACTCCATACGCCGACGCCGAAACCACCGCAGCCAGTCACCAGGTCGCCGGCGAAGAACAGGCCCAGCTTCTGGTTGTAAACCACAAGCGGGTCGCCGTAGTTGGTGCCGTGTCCCGAGCAGAGCGGCGACGGCGAGATCTGGGTCCAAGTCGACCCTCCGTTGGTGGAGTACGATATACCGTCATAGCAACTACCGCCGGTGTTGTCGTTGTAATTGGTCACAACCAGCTGGCTACCGGCCTGGGTGCTGGGCCATACCATGCTCTCGCTTTTGGTGCACGTCGAGTTCGAGCTGCAGGTTCTGTTGCTGACCAGAACATTAGGGGGCTGCGGCGGTGGCGCATCGTTTACCTCGTGGCCGGCGCTGGGCGTGCCGCCCTTCACCACTCCGCACTCGATCAGGGCACGTCCGGCGCCCAGATTGTCCTGCATTAGCATATGGCGCGAGGCAATCTGTGAGCAGTCGATACCGGTGCTTGTCATCTGCGCCTGGGCCGGTTGCTGAAGGACGCACACTGCCAGTATCAGTACTGGGAGCGCAAGGTACCAGAGCGTTTTACCTCTGTCGTTCGTCTTCATATTTTTCCTCTCTACTTGTTTGACTTGCTTTGGCCCGAAGCTTCAGGCTCCGCGTTGGGAATTGGTATCGGAGCGTGCGAAGCAAAGTACTCTTCGTCCATCCAAATACCGGTGTTCTTCTTCAGACTGTCCAACTCCTGCTTTAATCCCTGGTTTTGCATTTTCTTTTCGATCTGGGGCGTCATGTCACTCAAACTGCGCCGGCTGCGAGACACCAACTGCAGCATCACTACCACGCCAGGATCGTTGGACAACTCGGCCCACTCGCCCTCTTTATGCATCGCAAAGGCGACCTTCTCCATGGCTGCCGGCATCTCGCCACGCTGGAAGGTGAGGGGCTGCGCATCAATGACAACGCTCTCCGGGTCCTTCACCAGTTTCTTGGGATCGCTCCCTGTCGCGTAAGCCTGACGAATCGCCTCGGCCAGCGGCTTGGCATCCTCCGGATTGACGCCTTTCTCGCGCCCTGGCCCCTTCTTAAAAATGAACACCCGGCGCAGTTGAACAACGTCGTAATCATCCAGGTGGGCGTTGTAATACTCACTGATCTGCTGAGGCGTGGGCTTGGCATCCGCCTTCAGCTTGGCGTACTCCGCATTGGAAAGGATCTGGGTACGGTCAATCGCCAACAGGCGGATCACCTCGGGCGAGGTGTCCAGGTGATTGGCAATCGCCAGCCGGGAGAGCATCAGCAACGACGCATAGTTGTCGCCCAACTTCTTGCGGCTCAAATCCGCTGGACCCTGCTGGGACTCCAAGTCGCCAATGTAAGTCTCGAACTGTTCCTGGGTGATTTGCACATCGCCGACTTTTATCACCACTCGCTGATTGGGCGACTGATCGCCATCAGGTGAGGCAGACGCGCCGCCTGAGGAAGTTTCCGAGGGGCCACTGGGCACAGCCTGCGCCAGGCAGTTGGCAACGGAGAGACTCGCAGCAAATAAGAAAACGATTAGAACTCGAATGAGTACACGGACATCCCGAAACAAGCAGCCGACCTTTCGCCAAGTATGCGAATCAGCACCTAGCAAATCCTCCTCTAGCGAGAAGGAGCCAATTCCCCTGGAAGACACCTATGATTTAATTGCTAAAACCAGATGCAGTTTCGACTCCACTGGGAGATGCGATCCTCACGGCCTGAAACGAATCGAAACTACAGGGGATAGTAGATCACCTTTCAGCTTCACGCAACACAAATCTGACAGTAACATTGTAAAAACTTGCACCTAGGGCGATCCGGCGCCGCCGTTCGCCAGGTTTACCCGATTTGGTAAACTTCCGGGTCAGCGACTAAGCCGGCTATCTCAACTTAGTCAGTCGCCCAGGCGAACCGTACCGCGCTACAATAAGCGCAATCAGCGAGGTTCCATGTCAACCGCAACGCGATTAACGCTAACAGTTGGCGATTATCTGCACAGCAGCTACAGCCCGGATTGCGATTACGTCGACGGCGAACTGCAGGAGCGAAACGTGGGCGAATTGGATCACGCGGAAGTACAGGGTGCTCTTCTGATGTGGTTCCGCACCCACGATAAGGAATGGAACGTCCGCACGGTGCCGGAACTGCGGCTACGAGTGGCCCCAACCCGTTTTCGCGTTGCCGATGTTTGTCTGATCTCCCGCAGCGCGCCGGTTGAGCAGGTGCCGCAGCACCCGCCGCTAGCTGTAATTGAGGTTCTCTCGCCGGAAGACCGTGTCTCGCGCTATCAGGATCGCCTCGACGACTATCGCAGAATGGGGGTTCGTAACATCTGGGTCGTCGATCCCCTGCATCGCCGCGGATACGACTGTTCCACCGGAAGCTGGATCGAAGCCATGTCGTTCGCGATCGAGAATTCGCCCATCGTCGTCGATTTGTCCGTGATTTTTACTGAACTCGATTAGAGAAACTCTGATTAAGCAGTGCTATTCGAAGGTGGCGGCCTTTCAGTGTCTGCGTGAGTACTCGATTTGAAACTTTACGGTGGGAGAAGACTGCTGAGATCGGCCGCTAATTGAGCCGCGCAGCGGCGGCATGAAGTTAGCCCGGCGCGCAAGCGCCGGGTGGAGTGGGAAATTGAGCCGAGCCGCGGAGCGGCGACACGGTTCTCACGCAGACACTTTCAGACCGTCCATAAGGGCAGCAAAATCATTACGGCTTTAGCCGCTGAGGGACCTCGCCGTCACTTGACCGGAGGTTCCTTAGCTGAAACTCGTCACTTCCCCGTCTTAGTCCACTCGTCCACCCAGCCGTTTACCGTCTGGTACCACAGCCGGCTATTTTGCGGCTTCAGCACCCAGTGGCCTTCGTCTGGGAAGTACAGCATCTTCGACGGAACCTTCAGCCGCTGCAGCGTGGTGAACAACTGGAAGCCCTCGGAGACGTCGAGCCGGTAATCGAGCTGTCCGTGTACCACCAGCATCGGCGTCTTGAAGTTGGTTGCGAACATGTGCGGCGACCACTTGTTGTAGAGTTCGCGGTTCGTCCACGGAGTGCCTTTGAACTCCCACTCGTTGAACCACAGCTCTTCCGTGGTGCCGTAAGCCGATTGCGTGTTGAACATGCCGTCGTGCGAGACCAGGCACTTGAAGCGCGCGGTGTGGCCCTCAATCCAGTTGATGGCGTAGCCGCCGTAGCTTGCGCCCAGCGCGCATTCGCGGTCCTTGTCGATGTAGGGGTAGGTCTTCTCGGCGTAGTCGAGGCCCAGCATCAGGTCTTGATACGGCGCTCCGCCCCAATCGCCGTTGATGGCATCGATGAACTTCTGCCCGTAGCCGGTCGAACCGTGAAAGTTAACCATCACGATCACGTATCCGTTGGCCGCAAACAGCTCGGGATTCCAGCGATAGGACCAGTCATCGCCCCACGCACCCTCCGGGCCGCCGTGGATAAGGAACTTCACCGGATATCTCTTGCTTGCATCGAAGTTTGGCGGCTTGACCACGAAGCCCTGAACTTTTTCTTTCGCCGCGCCCTCGAACCAGAATGACTCCAGCGGCTGCATCTCGACCTGTGAGAGCACGGGCGCGTTCAGCTTCGTCACCGGCTGCGCCTTGGAGAGCAGGCAATCTGGCAGGCTGTAGGCGTTCGGCTTGATCGCTATCCTACATTGTGGGAATTGCAGAGCCGCGCTATAGATTTCGTTCGGGAACTCAACTGACATGCGATCGAACACCAGCGTCTTGCCGTCGGATGTCGGCGTAGGACTGTCATTGAACCCCGCAACCAGTTCCTGCGGCCACGGGCTCGCCGAGGTCACATTGACTTGGTAGATCGGCGCTGCTCCTTCGTTTTCCGCCGTGAAATAAATGGTCTTCGAGTCGGGTGCCCACGCCATCGAATCGACCCAACGATCGAAGTTCGGCGAAACGTCAGTGATCTTGCCGGTGGCACGCTCGTAGAGCATCAGGCGGAAGCGGTCGCTTTCGTAACCGCCACGCAGTTGCGAGCGATACGCGATGTATTTGCCATCAGGCGAATAAAGTGGTGTGCTGTCGCTGCCGGGATTGGTGGTGATCTTCTTGGGCGCGCCGCCTACTGTGGGCACGATGAAGATGTCGCTGTTGGTGCTGGTCGCTTGCACTTCGTCAATGTTGCTGCTGTAGGCAACTTCTTTGCTGTCCGGCGAGAACGAGTACTGGTCCTGCCCGCCGAGGCTGAAAGGCGGAACATCGTGCGCGCCGGGAGTGAGGTCAACGGTTACGCAGCCGAACGCGGACCCTCCACCGGGGAAGGCGCCCGTCGAGGGCGGATTCTCCTGACGCATTGCGCAACTCGCGCTGGTCAGGAACAAGTGGCTATACTTGCCGTCGAAATAGCTGTTCCAGTGCCGAAACATCAATTGAGTAAAGATCTTCGCCTTCACTTTGGAATTGGCTTTTTCGTCATCCTTCTCCTTGTTGCACTGGTCATAGGTTCGATGGGGTTCGTCATGGCATTCGGGATAAACCGACGAGACAAACAGAATCCATTTGCCATCAGGGGACCAGATCGCGCCGGAGGCTTCAGTGGAGAGATGGGTGACCTGATGGGGTTCGCCCGTCAGAGTCCCGGTCGAGGTGTCGAACTCTTGCACCCAAATCTGCGAGCTGCCGCTGCGGGAAGACTCGAAGATTATGTGTTTGCCATTGGGCGCGAAGCGGATGCGATCTTCACCCTTGTCGTCGGCAGGTGTCAGCCGTCGCGCGTCGCCGCCGGAGATCGGCACGATCCACAGATGCGGCGTCTTTGTGTTCGCGTCGAGATTGACATCGACGGCGCTGAATGCCACCCACTTGTTATCAGGCGAAACGCTGGGCTCGCCGATGCGTTTGAGCTGCATCATTTCTTCGAAGGTGAAGGGATGCTTGCTCTGCGCGAATCCGCAAAGCGAGCAGCAGATCAGAAACAGGAAAATGCGGCGTAGCATGAAAGCCTCCGAATCCCGCCCTTAGCCCAAAACAAGGGCTAGAACGGGGCACCTAGCGACAGCGCTCCAGTGCGGTGAGGATGAACGATGCTCGGAGCGCGCGCCGAAAACTGAACAGTCTAACAGGCTGCGGCAGTGGGCGATACTCGTACCCGCGCCGGTAGTGTCCTAATTTCATCGGGTTTTGAAAGGGCACGGATTCATCCGTGCCGTAAGCGCCTTCCCAGTAAGGCGGCTTTAGCCGCTGAGGACAGCCCATATCGGAATTAGGACACTACCCGCGCCCATGTCGAATCAGGCGACGTTCACCGCAACAGCGCCGCCATATGTTGCGAGCCCGTGGTTATGCCCAGCGACCAGTTCACTGCGTTGATGAAGAAGTTCGGGAACAGCCCGATGCCGATGGTTCCGACCGCGGTAATCGTCAGCGCCAGTGTCATGGCTGGGCGGAGGCGCACCGGCTCGGCTTCCACCGGCTGCCGCATCAGCATCGCGTTGGCAATCCGCATGTAGTAATACATGCCGACCACCGCATACAGCACCGCCAGCGACGCCAGCGCGTAGTGTCCGGTCTGAATCAGGCTGAGAAAGATGAAGTACTTGCCCCAGAAGCCCGCCAGCGGCGGAATCCCGGCCAGCGACAGCAGGAACACCAGCATCAAAATGGCTTCGGTTGGAGCTTTGAAGTAGAG
The DNA here is from genome assembly GCA_963789245.1 of uncultured Acidobacteriaceae bacterium. Lineage (GTDB taxonomy): Bacteria > Acidobacteriota > Terriglobia > Terriglobales > Acidobacteriaceae > Bog-257. Next base: position 93,574 of record CAWBKE010000019.1, read on the forward strand.
CCCAGCGATGTCGTCGATCTCGTCTCCGATGATGTTACGGCGGCGCAGTGAGGTGATGACCGCAAACGCGCCCAGATTCATGAAAGTGTAGACCAGCAGGTAAATCAGGATGGCCATAATGCCGGTGGAGTTGGTCTGGCCATCGCTGGCGATCAGCCCCAGCAGCATGTAGCCGACGTGCGCGATGGACGAATAGGCCAACAGCCGCTTCGTATTGGTTTGCGTCATGGCGGCCAGGTTGCCGCCGGTCATGGTGGCGATGGCGACGAAGATCAGCAGCGGCACGTACATCGAGCGCAGCGGATACAAGCCGAAGAGGAAGATGCGCAGCAGCATGGCCCAGCCGGCCGACTTGACCGCGACTGACATGAATCCGGTGATGCTGGTGGGCGCGCCTTCGTAGGCGTCGGGCGCCCACTGATGGAACGGAACAGCGGCAATCTTGAAGAGCAAGCCTGTTGTCGTGGCCAGCAGCGCGAAGATGACGATGGGATCGTTGGGACGAGTGGCAATAATCTGCTGCAGGCCCTGCGCGATCTTGCCCAGATTGGTGCTGCCGGTCAGTCCGTAGAAGAGCGACAAGCCATAAGCAAAGATGCCCGAGGAGAACGCGCCGAGCAGCAAATATTTCAGCGCAGCTTCGTTGGAGCGCTTGTCACGCCGCAGAAATCCGACGAGCACGTAGGTCGAAATGGCCATCAGCTCCAGGCCAATGAAGATCAGGACGATGTCGTAGCCGGCGGCCATGCACATCATGCCGACCACGGAGAACAGCATCAGCGCGTAGAACTCGCCGTGGTTCTCGTGCTCAACTTCCAGATAGTGCATCGACATCAGCACGGCGATCGCCGCGCCGGCCAGAAATAAGTAGAAGAAATAAAGAGCGAAGGGATCGACCAGCAACGATCCCATGAAGCCTGTATCGACGAAGCTGAGTCCCTTCTGCTGCGCGACGTGATAGGCCCAGTGCAGCTTGCCCACCGCCGCGGCCGAAAATGCAATGCCGACAAGCGCGGTGTAGGCGTTGACCTGCTTCCATTGCTTGGGCAGAAGCAAGTCGATCATCAGGATGCCGAGCGCAAACAGCGCCAGCAGCAGCATCGGCAGAGCGAGCAGGTAGTCCGTGCTGGAAAAGTATTGTGTGAGCGAGGTGGTCACAAGTTCCTCACTTCGTGTTGGCGAGCGCCAGTTGAGCGGTCGCCGTTGTTACGGTTGCCACGTGAACCCTCGTTACCGTGTCATCCTGAGCGGAACGCCCGCTCTGCCTTTGCGACTCGGCGTTCTCGCGAGTCGTGCGGGCGCGGAGTCGAAGAGCCTGCCCTGAGCTTGCCGAAGGGACCTGCTTTCCCGTCGAACCGCTATGAGCTGCGGGCGAACAGCAGGTCCCTCCGCTCCGGGCTGAAGGCCCTTCGGTCGGGATGACACTTTTTTGATTTTCGAGAGAGCTTGTGGACGGGCCTGCTTGCGGCGTACTGGCAGGCTGCGTTGCCAACACCGGCTTGTTGACATTCAGTCCTGGATAATCCGGACGAACCGTTGCCACTAGATTATTTATGGGCGTTGAGAGTATCTGGAACAACGGCTTGGGATACAGCCCAATCCAGAACGCGATGGCCACCAGCGGGAGAAACGTGGCCAACTCGCGCGGCGACAGATCCAGCAGCTTCTCATTCTTGGGATTGTTCACCGGCCCGAAGAAGACTCGCTGGTAGAGCCACAGCAGATACGCTGCGGCGAGAATCACTCCCGGAACAGCCCACGCCGCCCAGGCCTTGTTCTCCATGAACGTACCTTGCAGGATGGTGAACTCGCCGACGAAACCGTTGAGCAGCGGCAGCCCCATCGACGACATAAACATGATCAGGGTGATGGTGGCGTACACCGGCATGACGTTGGAGATGCCGCCGTACTCGGAGATCTCGCGCGTGTGGCGGCGCTCGTACAAAATGCCGACAATCAAGAACAGCGCGCCAGTGGAGATGCCGTGGTTGATCTGCTGGATCACCGAGCCGCTCAGGCCCAGCGGGCTCAGCGCGAAGATGCCAAGCGTGCAGAAGCCGAGGTGGCTGACCGACGAATACGCCACCAGCTTCTTCATGTCCTTCTGCATCAGCGAAACCAGCGCGCCATAGATGATGCCGATCAGCGACAGCGTGATCATGAACTGTCGCACCCACGGCGTCATCGCGACCGCTGGGAAGAACGGCAGCGAGAAGCGGATCAGCCCGTAAGTTCCCATCTTCAGCAAAACTCCGGCCAGGATCACAGAGCCAGCCGTCGGCGCTTCCACGTGCGCATCCGGCAGCCAGGTGTGGAACGGGAACATCGGCACCTTGATCGCAAAGCCGAGGAAGAACGCGAAGAACAGCCAGATGGCCGCGTGCCCGCCGATCTTGGGCGCAGTGGCGTAAAGATCGGGCAAGTAGAAGGTGTACACGCCAGTCAGCGTGTGGTGATGGAAGTACAGGAACAGGATGCCCAGCAGCATCAGAACCGAGCCGAACAGGGTGTACAGGAAAAACTTGATTGCCGCATAAAGCTTGCGCGGGCCGCCCCAGATGCCGATCAGCAAGTACATCGGCACCAGCATGGCCTCCCAGAAAACGAAGAAGAGGAACATGTCGTTGGCCATGAAGACGCCCAACATGCCGGTCTGCAGAAACAGGAACCAGATGTAATACTCTTTCACGCGGTCCTGAATGGCGTTCCACGACGACAGGATGGAGATGGCGCCAAGCAGCGTCGTCAGCATGATCAGCAGGAAAGAAATGCCGTCGATGCCGATGACGTAGCCAGCGCCAATCGAGGGAATCCAATTGTTGGGTGCGCCTTCGACGAACTGAAAGCCGGAGCGCTCCTTCAATGCCCAGAACCACGGAATCAGCGGCAGCGAGACCGCGAATCCGAGGAAGCCGAAGATGTTGGCAATCCAGCGAATCGCGTCCTTGTTTTCCTTGGGCACCAGCAGCAGGAGCGCAGCTCCCACCAGCGGCGTGAATAAGACAATCGAAAGAATATGGTTGTACATTTTTGAGAACCAGCAATTAGCAATTAGCCGTTAGCTTGTAGATCGCTCTTCGCAATTCGCCCTTCGCTTTTCGCCAGAACACTCCATCAACAGTGTCATCCTGAGCGCAGGATCGCGGTTTTTGCGATCCGGAGTCGAAGGACCCTATAACTTCAGTGCACTATGAAAGAACTCGCGGTCACATCGGACCAAACTGGCCACTGACGACTGGCAACTGTTTCTCACCACTTGACGACGTAATAGCAAACAAATCCCACCAGCCCGGCGACCATCACCAGCGCGTACCACTGCACCAGGCCCCACTGCACCAGGCGCACGGGATACGAAGCCAGCCGGGTCACAATGCCAACTCCATTCACGAACAGGCCGTCGATAATCCACTTGTCCCACAAGGTGGACAACGTGCCGCTCATGCGCGTCGTCCAACCAGCGCCGTTCACTGCGCCGTCGATGACGTCGGCGTCAAACTTCCACAGCGCATCGCCCAGGCCCATCGCTCCCAGACGCACATCGCCAACCTTCTTGCGTCCGGTGAAAACCCAGTCGTAGATTTCGTCCACATACCACTTGCGGAAGAGCGTTTTGTACCATCGCGGAGCGTAGACCGCGATCGGCTCCTTGTAATCCTTGTCGGCGTTCTTGTAAGCCCGCTGCGCCAGCCACCAGCCCAGCACCGCCGCGCCGACGGACAAGGACATCAGCGCGTACTCTATTGGAGTCGTGTGCTCCTCCTGCTTTTCGCCCGCTGCGACCTGAGCGGCCTTGCCTTGTTCTTGTAGCACGACAGCTTCTTTGGCGAACACCGGCTCCAGGAATTTCTCAAAGCGATTCGAGCCGCCGAGACTGTGCGGCAGTCCCAGGAATCCCGCGCCGATGGAGCAGATTGCCAGAATCACCAACGGCACAGTCATCGTTTTGGGCGACTCGTGGATGTGGTGCTCGACCTCGTGCGTCATGCGCGGCTTGCCGAAGAACGTCAGGTAGATCAAGCGGAACATGTAGAACGAGGTCAGCAGCGCGGTGAAAAATGCGATGTACCACAGGTAGCGAAACGCGCCGCCCTCGCGCGACCACGTCTCCCACAGGATGGCGTCTTTCGAGAAGAAGCCGGCAAAACCGGGAATGCCGGCGATGGCGAGCGTCGCGACCAGCATGGTGCCGAAGGTGGTCTTGATCTTGCCGTGCAGCGCGCCCATGTGCTGCATCTCTTGCTGGCCGCTCATGGCGTGGATCACCGAGCCGGCTCCGAGGAAGAGCAGCGCCTTGAAGAAGGCGTGCGTGAAGACGTGGAAGACGCCGGCAGCAAACGCGCCTACGCCCAGGGCCAGAAACATGTAGCCGAGCTGCGAGACCGTGGAGTACGCCAGCACGCGCTTGATGTCGTTCTGCGCCAGCGCAATCGTCGCGGCGAAGATCGCGGTCAGCGCGCCGATGATGGCGACCGTCTTCATCGCGTTGGGCGCCAGCACAAACAGCGCATTGGATCGCGCCACCATGTAAACGCCCGCAGTAACCATCGTTGCTGCATGGATCAGGGCGGAAACCGGCGTCGGGCCTTCCATCGCGTCGGGCAGCCAGACGTACAGCGGAAATTGTGCTGACTTGCCGCAAGCGCCAACGAACAGCAGCAGACACGCGGCGGTGATGACGGGATCGCCAATCATGAAGCGGCCGCTGCGTGCCAGGTGATTCACGGCCGTGTATTGCACCGAGCCGAAGTACCACGCGATGGTGAACATGCCCAGCAGAAATCCAGCATCACCAACGCGGTTCACGATGAATGCTTTGTTCGCGGCGGTCGAGGCCGAATGTCGCTGGAAGTAGAAGCCAATGAGCAGATACGAGCACAATCCCACGCCCTCCCAGCCAACGAACATCAGCGCGTAATTGTTGGCCAGGACCAGCGTCAGCATGGAAAACATGAACAGGTTCAGATAGCCGAAGAAGCGGTAGTAACCGCCCTCGTGCGCCATGTAGCCCATCGAATAAATGTGGATGAGCATGCCCACGCCGGTGACGAACAGCAGCCAGATCGCGGACAGGGGATCGAGCAGGAATCCGGCATCAGCGCGGAACTGCGCTGCGCCACCATGCGTCGGATACATGAGCGAATCGCTGCCGGTGCCGAGCCAGGTGTACATCACCTTCTCGAAGGGCTTGCCGGGATGCTCAGCGGAGTAGCCGGTGTATTGCCATACCGCCAGACAGGCCCATGCGAACGCCAGCACAATCACGCCGACGCAGACACCGTTTACCGCGGATTTCGACAGCTTGCGTCCGAAGAAAAACATGCAAGCCGCACCGAAGGCGGGAAACAGCGGAATTAACCAGATGTGTTCTAAGAAAAACATAGCAATTAGCCGTTAGCAATTAGCCAAAACCTCAATCAACACCGCCGAAATTGAAACTGATAACCGGCAACTGACAACTGCCGTTCACCATTTCAACAAGTCCACTTCGTCCACGTTCACCGTCTCCTTGTTGCGGAAGAAGGCGATGATGATGCCCAGCCCGACTGCGGCTTCGGCAGCGGCGTCGGTGATGACGAAGATGGCGAACACCTGGCCATGCAATCCGTAGAGCCGCGAGAACGCCACCAGGTTCAGGTTGACAGCGTTCAGGATCAGCTCAATCGACATCAGGATGATGACCACGTTGCGCCGCGTCAGCACGCCAATGGTGCCGATCATGAACAGCGCCGCCGCAACAACCAGGTAATGCAATGTGGTGATCTCAGTCATAAAGAACCAGCAATTAGCAATTAGCAATTAGCCAAACCCAAAACGCTTGCACCCGATGTGTCATCCTGAGCGGAGGTGCGCCTCTTTTGCCCACCGGAGTCGAAGGACCCCTATCCTGCCTACTCCGCCCGTTTTGTGCCGTCCCTAAAGGGGCTCGGGGCTTTATTTCAATCTACCCCAACACTCCGCTTCGCTCCGTGCTGGGCTATCTTCTTCCGTCCCACTTCGTGGGACTCTAGAAATTGGTACGTTCAACCCTGATTCTCAAAGAACATCGTTCGCACTTCGCACACACTGACAACTGACAACTGCTTCTTCAAATCCTCTTCTTCGCCATGACGACCGCGCCCACGATGGCCACCAGCAGCAGCAGCGAGGCGATCTCGAAGGGCAGCATGTACTGCCCGTATAGAGCCAGGCCAATCTGCTGCGTGTTGTCGGCCTCAAGCGCGCGATAGCCCTGATAGAACACTGACGGAAACGTGCCTCGTCCGGCGCGAAAGACGAACAGCAGCAGAGCGCCCAGCGCGAGCGACGCTATCAGGCCCACCAGCCACTGCTTGTTGAACTGATATTCGCGGATGTTCTGCTCCAGGTTCACCAGCATGATGACGAACAGGAATAGCACCATGATTCCGCCGGCGTAGAGCACGATCTGCACGCCGGCGACGAACGGCGCATAGAGCATCAGATAGAAACCGGCCAGCGACAGCAGCGTCACAATCAGCGCCAGCGCCGCATGTACCGGATTGCGCCGGGTGATCACGGCAATCGCCGAGACGATGGCCATGATCGCCAGAAAGTAGAAGAAGAATGTTGTGGCAACAGGTGTCATAAAAATCAGCAATTAGCAATTAGCCGTTAGCAATTAGCCAAAACCAAAATCCGGAGCGCGCACGCCCCAAAAATCCGTGTCATCCTGAGCGGAGCCCGCCCTAAGAGCTGTGTCATCCTGAGCGAGGCGCTTAGCGCCGAGTCGAAGGACCCCTATTCCAAATCATGCCGCTCGTCTTGTGTCGCCCCTAAAAGGGGCTCGGATCCTCTTGTCGCTATCGTCCGCGGGCTTACGCCCACGACTAACTCAAATGTCGCCCTTCGGGCTAAAACAAGAACCTCAACCTCTGCCTGGTATACCGCTCTAACCTCGAAACTCAGCCAAACTGACGACCGGCAACTGACAACTGTTTCACTTCACATACTTCACCGGCTCCTGGCCGCGCTCCAGCGCCGCCTGGTCCAGCACCATGCCCTCGCGGCTGTAAAGCGCCATCTCGTAATCCTGGGTCAGCTCCAGCGCGTCGGTCGAGCAAGCCTCGGCGCACAGGCCGCAGAACATGCAGCGGCTCAGGTCGTAGGTGTACGAGACCGGCTCCTTGCGCTTGGTCACCGGGTTGCGCTCGCCCTTAACTACGATCAACTGCTCCGGACAGGCCAGCGCGCACAGGTTGCAGACGATGCACATCGACGCGCCGCTTTCCGGATCCACCTTCAGCCGCGGCTGGCCGCGGAAGCGCTCGAAGATCACCGGACGCTCCAGCGGATACTGCTCTGTAATTGCTTCACTTGGAGCCTGATAGTTAAACGTAACCTTGAGGCCCTTGATCAGGTCGACCAGAAACATCTTGCGCAGCAGCGGTTTCAGACTCACGGCAGTACCCCCAGAATCGCCGACGAGATTTGCGGCAACAGTCCCCACAGCGCGGTCGCGATAAGGACGCCCAGCCCGGTCGGCAGCAATATCTTCCAGCCCACTTTCATGAGTTGGTCAAAGCGGTAGCGCGGAAACGTTCCGCGATACCAGATGTACAGGTACATAAAGAACGCGACTTTGACGACGAACCAGTAGATGTCCTGCACGCGCTCGCGCACGGGTGTGATAAGCAGCACCAGCCCGATGAAGCCGAGCAGCAATCCGAAGATTCCCAGGCCTGCGGTCTGAATTTTCATCTGCGGAATCTTCGGCATGCGAACCGTGCCCAGCAGACACAGTCCTGCGAGCACAAACATCGTCAGCGCCGGGAAGAGCGAGAACGCCATGTTCCAAGTCGAGCCGCCCAGCCAGTTCGGAAATGGCCGCATCCATCCGCCCAGCCACAATGTCACCGCGATCGACGAGACCGCCAGCATCGCCGCGTATTCCGCCAGAAAGAAGAGCGACCAGCGGAAGCCGCTGTACTCGGTGTGGAAGCCCGCAACCAGCTCCGACTCAGCTTCCGGCAGGTCAAACGGAGCGCGATTGGTTTCGGCGACCATCGCAATCGCAAACACCGCGAACGCCAGGAATCCCAGCGGGAAGAACTTGAAGATGAACCAGGTGTGCTGCTGCATCTGCGATTGCACGATGCCGATCATGCTCAACGTGCCCGTGCCGGTTTGAAGGCTGGTCATCAGCACAGCACAGATGATTGCCAAACCCATCGCGATTTCGTACGAAACCATCTGCGCGCTGGACCGCAGCGACCCCATCAGCGGGTAATGCGAATTCGACAACCAACCCGCCATGATGATGCCCAGCACGCCCAGCGACAACACGCCCAGCATGAACAGGATGCCAATGTTCATGTCAGTAACGGCGTGAGTGGGGCCGAAGGGCACAACCAGGAATGTGGTGAACGCGGTCATCGTGACCACGACGGGCGCGCTCCAGAAGACGAGCTTGTCGGCCTCCTGCGGAATGATGTCTTCCTTGATCAGCAGCTTCAGCGCGTCGGCGAAGGGTTGCAGCAAGCCGTGCGGGCCCACGCGCATGGGGCCAAGACGAATCTGCATGTGCGCGAGAATTTTGCGCTCCAGCCAGTTCATCGCGATGACGGACAGCGAGATGCCGATGGTGATGATCAGGATGTAGATGGTCGCCCAGAGCATGCTGCCGGCTTCGCCGGGGGTCGCGTTCGAGCCGAGATATTGTGTGATGGCGTCTAACATTGTTGTCTAATACACGCGTTATTGGTCTTTCTTCGCTCGCGTTTCGTTTATGGTGATTCGGTTGCTGTTGAGATGGAGTGCTAGGTTCAGAGCGGTGCGTTTACCGGATGTTTTTGCGCGGTTGTACTGGTTCAACTTGCTGATGCACTCTCCGATAGCAAGATGTAGCTTTAACGCCTCCTCGAACCCGATCTCAACGTTCAGCATCACGGTCTCCGGTGAGAGCTTTGCCAGTTCTGGCAAGGTACGATTAAAGGTGCATCCGCCAAAAGAGAAGGTCTTAAGTTCTTCGCTCATCGCGCTCCCTCTATTCCTAAAACCGCTTACTATCTGCCTTGAAAGGGCACGGCTTCAGCCGTGCCGATCGAGATCTCTTCTTGCTCTGGCTTTAGCCACTGAGGTACTTCGTCTTTAACACTGCCGGGGAAAGCTGAGCAATACGGGTAGTTCGTCGCCCTCTCTACTAACTTTCTTCCCACCGGATTTCGGAAAATGTAATCGACGTGAATCTCAAAGTCCTTCCAGTCGCGAACGCGATGGTCCGAGAAGCCGCGCTGCCAGATCTCCATCGAGCTGCCGAGTTCCTTCTTCGCGCGGAACGAAAAACCACCCTTAAGAAATTGAATCGCACGTTCGATCGTCTCTTCCGGCGTTATAAGAACGTGAAAGTGATCGGGCATGAGTACGTATTCATACAGCAGGTAGCCCTTGCCGCGGTACGAATGCAGGGTTTCGAGAAAGAGTTCTGCCCATTGAGGGTTGTTGAAAAGAGCGCGGCGCTGCCAGGTCGAGGCAGTGACAAAATACGTCTGACCGTTGTTGGTAGCGTGCTCACGCGTCGGCTTCACGACTCGATTCCCTCAGGGGCTAAAGCCCGGTTTCCTTATGCCTGCTACGGCACGGCTGAAGCCGTGCCCTTTCAAGTCTCTTCACTGCTATGGGACGGCTGAAGCCGTGCCCTTTCAAGTCTCTTCACTGCTACGGCTCGGCTGAAGCCGTGCCCTTTCAAATCTCTTCACAGCTTCGGCTCGGCTGAAGCCGTGCCCTTTCAAGTCTCTTCTTCGCTTCGGCACAGCCGAAGCCGCGCCCTTTTAAGTCTCTTCACCGCTATGGCACGCCTGAAAGCGTGCCCTTCTAAACCCTACCGATCCACCTCACCCAACACAATGTCCAGCGTGCCGATGACGGCGACCACATCAGCCACCAGCAGGCCGCGCACCATCTTGTCGAGGGCTTGCAAATTGACGAACGACGGCGGCCGCACGCGCACACGATAAGGCTGCGTCGAGCCGTCGCTCACGATGAAATATCCCAACTCGCCTTTGGGCGCCTCAATGGAGTGATAGATCTCGCCCACCGGCGGCTTGAGCACTTTTGGAATCTTGGCCATGATCGGCCCTTGCGGCAGGCCTTCGACGGCCTGGCGAATGATGCGCACCGACTGGCGCATCTCCTCGATGCGCACCAGGTACCGGTCATAGGTGTCGCCGTTCAGGCCGGTCGGAATCTCGAAATCGAAGTTTTTATAGCACTCGTAGGGTTGCGCCTTGCGCAGGTCCCACTTCAAACCGCTGGCGCGCAGCACCGGCCCGGTCACGCCCAGCGCGATGCAATCTTCGGGATTCAGAATGCCGACGCCCTTGGTGCGCCGCACCCAGATGCGGTTGGTGGTCAGCAGCTCTTCGTATTCGTCGAGCTTAGGCAGAAACGCGGTGCAGAACTTCAGGCAGTCTTGTTCGAAGCCGTCATAGGCCTCATAGATGCAGCCGCCGATGCGGAAGGCGTGCGTGGTCAGGCGCGCACCGCAGTATTTCTCGAAGATCTTCAGGATCTCTTCGCGATCGCGGAAGCAATAGAACAGCGGCGTCAGCGCGCCGATATCGAGGGCGTGCGTGCCCAGCCAAACCTGGTGGCTGGCGATGCGGCACAACTCAGTGAGGATGACGCGAATGTACTGCGCGCGCGGCGGCGCTTCCACATTCTGGAGCTTCTCGACCGCCTCGCAATAGCCCAGCCCGTTGGAGACCGAGGCCACGTAATCCATGCGATCGACGTAGGGATTGAACATCGCGTAGGTGCGGTTCTCGGCAATCTTCTCTACCCCGCGATGCAGGTAACCGATAACGCACTCGGTGCCCAGAACTTTTTCGCCGTCGAGCTTGAGGATGACGCGCAGCACGCCGTGGGTCGAAGGATGCTGCGGCCCCATGTTGAGGACGAGCTCGTTGGCATCAAGAAAAGTTTCGTCCTTGGTATCGAGGTCGAGATAGTCTGTCACCCCCGGACCACTTTGTCCCGGCTTTGCGTGGCGATAGTCGTTTTCGAAATCGCTCATTGTCCACTCTCGATGCCGAGGTTGATCTTCACCCACTCCTGGTCCTGCTGCAGAATCGGGTAGTCCTTGCGCAACGGATAGCCCTTCCAGCCATCGGGCAGCAGAATGCGCTTCAGATCGGGATGGCCGTCGAACGAGATGCCGAACATGTCGAAGACTTCACGCTCCAGCCAGTTGGCCGTCTCCCAAATGCCGACGACGGAGCGTAGGGTCTCGCCGTCCTTGATTTGAGTTTTCACGCGCACGCGCTCGTTGTGATGAAAGGAATACAGGATATAGATAATGTCGAACTGCGCTTCCCGCTTGGGATAGTGGACCGCGGTGATGTCGACGCAGTAGTTGAAGAGTTCGTCGTCGCGCATACGCACCAGAATCTGGTACAAGATGGAGCTGTCCACGACGAGATATTTCTGGCCGAGATAGGTGCTGGCCTCGCGAATGCCGGATCCGTATTGGCTCTTCAGGCTGCGCGTCAGTTCCGAGTCCCAGGGCTCCGGCTTGGGACCCTCCGGCTTTGGCGGCGCCTTGGCAACTGGAGCGGCAGGCTTGGCAGCGGCAGGCGGAGTCGCTGGAACAGCATCCGCAGGCTTGGCCGAATCAGCAGGCTTGGCCGTCTCCGCGGGTTTGGCCGCTGCTTCCGGCTTTGCCGCGGGAGCAGGCGCTTGCGGCGCGGATGGCTCAGATGTCTCGGCTGGCGCGGGTTTCGTGCTCACTGGAGCGGATGAGGCAGCCTCCACCGGCAACCCCGTTTGAGGGGCTGCCGGGGGCTTGGATTCAGGCAAGACTGGATTCGGGTCTTTGGTCTCGTCGGGCATTGCCATCTTGCTCGTTTCTGCTGTTCCCTGCTCTGTCTGGGACCCTTTACTTGTATCAGCTTGAGGAGGTCACCTTCTGGTGCGACAATCACGTCGCACTGTGATCTCAGTCACATTGTTACGCAAACCCGCAAGAGTGGCGCGCGTCGGCCCATCCAGCCCGATAAACAGAAAACCCCGTTCGCGCGATACGACGCGAACGGGGCCGATTCGTTTTGCGCTGGGCGCCACACCGCCTACACCCATTCCAACGCGCCCTTCTTCCAGATCCAAATGTATCCCACAATCAGGATGCCTAGGAAGATCATCATCTCCAGCAGCCCAAACAGGCCGAGCAGCTTGAACTGCACTGCCCAGGGAAACAGGAAGATCGTCTCCACATCGAAGACCACAAACAGAATGGCGACGATATAGAAACGAACGGTGTAGCGGCCGCGCGCGTTATCGAAGGGCGTGATGCCGCATTCGTAGGGCATCAGCTTGGTCTTGAACGGGTTCTTGGGACGGATGAGGGCGCAAAGGGCAACCGTTCCGGCAGCGACAAGAAATGCGACCAGCGCAAAGATGAAGATGGGTACGTAATTTTGCGGCATAAATTAATCGTCTCGCAGGTCGCGGCACATCCGCGACCGGATTATGAAGAACGCGCCAATATACCCCGGCGCGCGGCGCGATTCAATGACATGCGTCACAAAAATCAGTAATTAGCAACTGGCAACTAGCAATTAGCGAAGGGCTTGCACCAGCAGGACCGCTCCAATCGCGGCCAGTCCCGCAAAGATGTACTTGAGGAAGGCGTCGCCGTGCAGGCGGTGATTCACAACTTTGCCCAGCAGCAGCGCCGGAACCATCGCCGGCAACGACAGGAAGTAGTAGTGGGTCACGGCGGGAGTCCATAGGCCTTTCCACCAGTATCCGGCCATCCCCAGAAGGCTTGCGGGAAGAAAATATCCCTGGAGGGTAGCGCGAAACTGCTTAGCCGACCAGCGGCGCATGGCTCCATAAATCGCCAGCGGAGGGCCGTTCATGCCATAGGCGCCACCCAGCACTCCCGCGATAAATCCGCAGCCGAGAAGCCAAGTCATGCTGTCGGTCTTGAGTTCCGGCGGTTTGTCGCCAAGCAGTGAGTAGACGGCGAAGGCGATGATCAGAATGCCCATCATCGCTTTGGCAAAGCGTTGATGACTGCTGGTCAGCAGCAGCAAGCCGAGTGGAATGCCGAACACGGTGGCGAACGTCAGCCATCCCATGGTGCGGACGTGGATCTTTCGCCAGTCCTGCGCGACGACAATCGCAGCGATGGTGATGGAGATCAGCACGGCCAGGGGAGCGGCAATTTCCAGAGGAAGTCTCAGTACCAGCAGCGGCACGGCAAAGAGCGCTTCGCCAAATCCAAAGGCAGACCGGATCAAGGTAGCGACAAAGACGACCACCAACACGTGCAGCGTCGTGACATTAAGCGCTCCACTGAACAGCGACTGCACGTTGTGCGCAAGTGGCCCCACTTCACTATTCTAACTTTCTTGAATGCCTCCTCATTGCAATGGATGGGACCTTACTCCCACGCCAAAAGTGATACCCTGATGGGCCGCATTCCTCCCCTGCCCGGATGTGAAGGTGAGGAGTGGCAGCTCCCAATATGACGATCCAGAAAGTCCGCGAGCCGCTATGGCCGGCAATCGTCGCTATGCTGGCCGATGCGCTCATCAACTTTGCGCTGCCGGAGCGGCTTTCGGTCGGCCCTCGCTGGCTCTTAGTCGCCGTCATTTTTGTTCTGCTGATCCCACTCGTCTTCAACTACCGGCGTGGCCGCCACGACATCGCCCGTATGTTCAGCTTCGCGGCCCTGGGAATTATCACAGCCGCTCTAGTCGCGTCGTTGGGACTGTTGATTGAAGGTCTGCCAAGCCATAAAGACCCGCCGCGAACACTTCTGGCTTCGGCTGCTTTGCTTTGGATCACCAACATTCTGGTATTCGCCTTGTGGTATTGGAAGCTGGATGCCGGCGGTCCAATAGGACGGGAGCGCCCGGACGCCAGGAGCGCATTCCTGTTTCCTCAGATGATGGGACACCCGGAGGAAGATCCATCGTGGTCTCCCATGTTTCTGGATTACCTATTTCTGGCCTTCAACACCAGCACCGCGTTTTCACCTACTGACACGGCGGTGCTGGCGCGCTGGGCCAAGGTGCTGACGATGTTGCAGTCTGTGATATCGCTGACCACCATCGCGCTGCTGGCGGCACGCGCGGTCAATATCCTGTGAGGCCAATTCCGATGCACGGTTGGAGTCTTCGGTGAAAATCGCAAGTCGAGTGCTGGTGTTCGTATTGGGAGCGGCGCTACTATTCTTCGGCTGGCGCAAAGCTCGCAATGAGCCGGTCCCGGTGCAGAATCCCAGCAATAGCAGTACGATCAGCTCGTCGGAAGTCCTGGTCGTAATCGGCGGGTTTGTGTTGCTGATAGCTTTCCTGCCGTCGTCGGAGACTCTGGGCCACTGGATGTCGCTGAAGCGCCGTAAACGCCCACAAGCCGCACACTTCAAGAGACGGCGAAGAAGCTGATCCAATACCGCGCTATTCCGCCCTCAGCGCCTGCATGGGATCGAGCTTGGCCGCGCGTCGCGCCGGCACGTAGCAGGCTAGCAGCGCGACTACACAAAGCAGAACTGCGACTGAGGCAAACGTGACCACGTCGGTGGGCTTCACGCCAAACAGCATGGCCGACATCAGCCGCGTCAATCCCAGGGCGACCACCAGTCCGATTCCCACGCCCGGCAGCGTCATTCCGGCTCCATCGCGCAGGACTGCCCATACCACATCGCCTCGCTGCGCACCCAGGGCCATGCGGATGCCGACCTCGCGCGTGCGCTGTCCCACAATGTAAGACAGAACGCCATAGATGCCGATGGCTGCCAGCAGCAGCGCGCCCGCCGCGAAGATGGAGAACAGCATCATGGCGAAGCGCTGGCGCGCAATGGAGTCGGCGACCGCCTGCTCCATCGGCCGCATGCCATCAACCACCATGTCGCCGTCGAGTTGCCGCAACGCGCGCCGTATGCTGGGAAAAACGGATTCCGGAGCGACCCCCTCGCGCACACGGACGAAAACGTCAGTGCCCTGGCCGACCACGGGCATCATCCGGTCCGGAAGCTGCTGGAAGGGCTCATAGTATTCGGCTTCCACGTTGTTGGACTTGTCGGGCGCCAGGCCGAACTGTTTGACGTGCCCTACGACGCCAACAATTTCGTCCGTGCGCTCGCCGTCCGTACTCTCCGGCGGGAAGTAAACATGCTTGCCGATAGGGTCCTGTCCGGGAAAGAATCGTTGCGCAAAGCTTTCGTCGATTACGATTACACGCGCCGTGTGTTCGTTGTCCGCGTTGCTGAAGAAGCGTCCCTCCAGCAGCGGAATCTGCATCAGTTTCAGGTAGTCCGGAATCACCGCGTAGCGCAACGCCAACGGGGCGTTGGCAACATATTCCGGCCGGGTCATACCATCGGTCCAGAACGGCTCCTCATCGTCGCTCATCATGGGGACGGCGCCCCAGTCGAACGAGGCGCTCTCTACTCCCGGCACCGAGCGCAAGGTCGCTTCGTACTGCCGATAGGCCGCACGAATGGCGTCGGGTGACTGGTGCGAAAGGGACAAGGAAGGAGCAAGGTTGAAGTCGATCACGCCGCGGGACTGAAAGCCGGGACTCACGTTCCACAGTCGCACCAGGGTGCGGACCATCAGTCCCGCGCCCACCAGCAGAATCAGCGCCATCGCCATCTCGAGGGTGACAAAGACGGCCTGGGCGCCGGCGTATTTGCCTACCAACGAGCGTCCACTTTGATTGAGCGTCGAGCTCACGTCGGTGCGTGAAGTTCTAAGCGCCGGCGCTAAGCCAAAAATGACTCCCGCAAGTACTGAGATTAAGAGCGTGAAGAACAGAACGCGGCCGTCCACTCCAACGTTCTCCGCGCGCGGCAGCATGTCAGGGATCGCCGCGACCGCGGCCTTGCTTCCCCAGTAGGCCAGCAGTAATCCGAGAGCGCCACCCACTAACGAAAGCGCGAGGCTTTCGGTCAGCACCTGCCGGACGAGCCGGCCCTGTCGGGCGCCCAGCGCCACCCGCACTGCAAACTCACGCTGCCGCGCGGTGGCTCGGGCTAGTTGCAGATTGGCAACGTTGACGCACGAGATCAGCAGCACGAAGAGTACCGCCCCCATCAGCACCCACAGCACCGCCCGCACATCGCCTACAATCAGGTCCTTCATGGGAACGATGGTCGTCTTGATCCCGGCGTCAACGTCGGGATAAGCGGCTGCCAATCCGCGGTTCACGCGCTCCATGTCCTGCGCAGCCTGCGCCAGCGTCACCCCTGGTTTCAGGCGCGCGATGGCATTCAAGCCCCAGCATGCCTGGCGATCGCGAAAGTGCGGATCGGTATACTCGCCCACTGGTGTGTACATCTCCGATGGGCGAAAGTTATGCTGACGCAATTGAAAGCTGGCAGGGATGATACCGATGATGGTCCGCGGTCTTCCGTCAAGGACGATGGCCTGTCCCAGTACGTTGCGATTGGAGGAAAACTTCCGCTTCCACAGTCCCTCGGAGATCATTACGGTGGGATTCGCGCCCAGCCGATCTTCGTCAGCAGTGAAGGTACGCCCCAGCAGGGGTTTCACTCCAAGGATCTCGAAGAAGCCCGCCGACACCATTTCTCCGGTGAGGTTCTCGGGCTCGCCCGATCCGGTGAGCGTCGCGTTACCCCAGCGATAGGCTGCCATCGCGTCAAAGGAACGATTGTCGCGCTGCCAGTCGAGAAAGTTCAGATAAGAGATGGAGCCTTTGGTGAAGTTGGGCTTGTTATGAAACAGAATGACCAGGCGATGGGAGTTGGGATAGGGCAGCGGATTGAGCAACACACCGTTGACCACGGAGAAAATCGTGGTGTTAGCTCCGATGCCTATCGCCAGCGTCAGGATGGCGATCACGGCGAAGCCGGGCGATTTCCGCATCTGGCGGACGGCATATTGGAGGTCGTGGAGCAAATTGCGCATCGGATCCCCTGAGAGTCTCAGGTTAGTAGATGCAATCCGCTGGCCGTGAGGCAAGCATCTAACCCGCTTAATTCCAGCAGCTTACATTTCAACCGTTGATTGCCGCAGCCCTTCCTTTGTTCGTCACCGGACGACGGCGTTCGCCAGCGGACAGAGGGGATCTAAGGAAGCGGCAACGCATGAGAATCTCTTTGCAGCCGATTGCTTCAACATAATATGGCTATGGCCATGATATTATGTCCACATGAAAGAAATGGCTGCGGGCAAATTCAAGAACCAGTGTCTGGCGGTGATGGATACCGTGCAGCGAACGGGAGAGCCCGTAATTGTCACCAAGCACGGGAAGCCAGTGGTTAAGCTGGTTCCGATGCGCAATTCCGAAGACGACTTTTTCGACTCGTTGGCGGGGAGAGCCAAAGTGGTTGGAGACATCATCAACACCGTACCTTTGGAAGATTGGGAGTGCCACTAGTGCTGGTACTCGACACCCACGTGCTCCTCTGGACAACGTTGGAGTCAAGGAAACTCTCCCGCAGTGCGCGAGAGGCGATCGGCGCAGAGACGCTAAGCGGTGTTCTCGCCATCTCGGACACGACGGTCTGGGAGATCGCGTGGATCGTCGAGCACGGACGCATCCAGATATCCGGGACAGCGGAGCGGTTCGTTCGCGAGATCACAGCCAAGCTGGTGGTTAGGCCGATAACTCCGGAGATCGCTGCTTTAGCGGCCCGGTTACCCCCAGCCTATCCTCGAGATCCCATTGACCGGTTGATTGGAGCGACGGCCGTCGTCGAAGGAGCCTATCTGGTTACCGCCGATCAGCGCATTCGCGATTCTCAGGTCATCCCGACCATTTGGTAAACCCACTTGCCGCAGATCATCACATCGGCCCGCTGGGAGCGCTCCGTTTCTGATACGCTGCTGGATTGCAATTCTCTCTTCGAACGGAGTCTCGCGTGATGTTAGACCGACATTTGCGTTTTTCTGTCGCGCTGCTAATCAGCTTTGCTCTTCCACTCGCCGCTGCGGATAAATCAAAAAACACGTCGGCGAATGACAACCGGCCGTCGTACGACCAGCCTCAGCCGCAGGTCGAAACGCTGGACCTCAACATGTATCAGCGTATTCGTATCGAAGGCCTGAACCACTCGCATGTGATGGAGTATGCCTCCGCGCTCGACGACGATATTGGACCACGCCTGACCGGCTCGCAAAACCTGAAGCATGCCAACGAGTGGACGCGCGATCAGTTCACCGCGATGGGCTGCAGCAATGCGCACCTGGAAGACTGGGGCGAGTTCGGCATGGGCTGGCAGCAGCTCGAATACCTGGGTCCGCATGACCTCGCCTGACACGGCGGTGTTCATTGCGCAGGCAGGGCCGTGGTCGCCGGCGACCAATGGCGCAGTCACCGGTTCCGCAGTTTGGATCGACGTCAGCGATGAGAAGGATCTCGACAAGTACGAAGGCAAGCTGGCGGGAAAGATCGTGCTCTACGGGGCGATGCGCGATGTGCCTCCGGTGGAAAAACCGCTGTGGACCCGCTATGACGACAAGGAGTTGAAGGAACTGACCGAGTGGCCACTGAAGCCGCGTAATCGCGCGGACTTCCTCCAGCAGTACATGAAACGTTTGGCGTTGCGCCAGAAGGTGGGAAAGTTTTTGGCTGACGAGCACGCGCTGGCGGTGATTACTCCCAGCCGTGACGGTCGCGACGGAGGCGGCTCCGGCGGCACCATCTTCGACGACAGCAGCGTCGGCTTTGGCTGGGAAGCCTACAAGCGCGAGAGCGCCAATCCGCTTCCCGTGGTAGTGATGGCCATCGAAAACTATGGACGCGTTTACCGGCTGCTGAAGGCCAACGTTCCAGTGACGATGGAGATGAACGTCGACACCAAGTTTACCGGCGATCACGAGCACGGCTACGACACCATCGCCGAGATTCCCGGCACCGATCCCAAGCTGAAGGATGAAGTCGTGATGGTCGGCGGTCACCTGGATTCGTGGGCCTCGGCGACTGGCGCTACTGACAATGGCGCGGGCACAGTCGTCGCCATGGAAGTGATGCGCATTCTTACCACCTTGCAAGTGAAACCGCGGCGCACGATTCGCGTCGCCTTGTGGACAGGCGAAGAAGAAGGCGAGTTCGGCTCCTACGGTTACGTGCGGCAGCATTTCGGCCAGGTGCCGCTCTCGACTGCGCCTGATCAATTGAAGCTGCCGGAATGGGTACGCAAGCCCGGCGGTCCGGTGCAGCTCAAACCTGAATCGCAGAAGATCTCTGCCTATTTCAACCTCGACAACGGCAGCGGCAAGATTCGCGGCGTGTACTTGCAGGAGAACGCGGCGATGGCGCCGATCTTCGCGCAGTGGATTGAGCCGCTGAAGGACCTCGGCGTCACTACGATTACGTTGCGCAACACCGGTGGCACCGATCACGAAGCGTTCGATGCTATCGGCATTCCGGGGTTCCAGTTCATCCAGGACCCGCTCGACTACGGCTCGCGCGTGCATCACTCCAACATGGATGTTTACGAGGAGTTGGCGCCGGAGGATTTGGCGCAGGCTGCGGTGGTGGAAGCGACCTTCGTCTACAACACTGCCATGCGCGACCAGATGCTGCCGCGCAAACCACTACCTCATCCCGAATTGGACGAGCAGCTTAAGGCGCCGTTGAGGAACATCATGCCGGGCGCCGAAGCGGGAGAAGGACACTAACGAGAACGCCGTCGAGCTTACTTCAATCCTTATTGGCTGTCGGCGGCTCCGCCGGGTTGAGTTGGGTTGTCTACGCCCAGCTCATGCGGCGACGGGATGTTCGCGGTCTCGGGATTCAGCAGACCCTTGTGATCCGGACCAAGGCCCAGCTTGATGAGGGCACGTGAATCCGGAGTGATCTTTGTCTGCCAGCCATTGGCGGCCTGGTAGCGCAGCATCGCATCCTTAGAGCTTTGGTCCCAAACACCAGTCGGTTCACCAGTGAGGTAATGCTCGCGAATCAGGGCTGTCTGAATAGCGGTCGTCCGCTCCTCATCGATACCGTATTGTCCGTGGGAGTGCGCTGCAGCTTTGGTCACACGCTTGGAGGAATGATGGCCTGTCGAACTATGATGCGTGCTGGAAAGGTGCTTCGCTGTTGTCTTGCTGGTCGTGCTCGCCGAAGTCCATCCGGCCAACGCGAACGATGCAAGAATCACACCGGCGATTTTTAATGATCGATTTCCGATAGGCAACGACCACCTCTTCGCTAATTTTATGACTGCACGATTAATGCCCCTCATTGTAATGAAGCTTTAGCAAAAAGGGGAAGAACAAAACGAGCCAGGTTCCCAAAATGAAACTGGCCTGCGCTGGGCATCGTTTTGTCCGCGATGCCCAGCGCGATTGCTGGAATTGCTGATCAGTTAGTAGTTCTCCTGGAACCCAGGTACCTTTCCAGTTATGGCAGAGTGCCTCCCATAAAGACAGTCGAGTTGTCCTTGGTGCCGCGCGGACGCACCAGGAAGACCACGTCCTGACCGCTCTTGACTTGGGATTCGATGCGGTGGAAATCTTCCTCACTGTTCACCGGCTGCTTATTGACCTCCAGGATAACGTCGCCGCGACTCAATCCGGCAGTATCGCCGAAGCTGTCGGGCTTGACTTCCTGTACGATCACGCCTTTGGTATTTGGCAATTGATAACGGTTTGCCAGGTCCTGAGTAACGCCGCGAACCGTGACGCCGAACTTGCTCTCCTGCGGCTGGCCTTCCTCGCCTTCTTCCTGCTCGCCACCCAGACGGTTGGCGAACAGCTTGGCGCGGTCGGCGATGGTGACCTCTACACTTGCCTCTTTGCCATTACGAACGTAGCCGATCTTGGCGGTCGATCCTGGCTTGATTGCGGAGATGTTGGCGACCAGTTCGTCGCCGTTCTTCACCGGCTTGCCATTCACCGAGACGATGGTGTCGCCGGTTTGGAGCCCAGCTTTTTGCGCCGGTCCATTCGGAGTAATGCTGGCGATGGTCACGCCGGAGCTGACACCGTACACGCGGGCTACCGCCGGATTCGGCACGGCATTGAACGACACGCCGATGGAACCGCGCGAAACCTTATGCTCGGGACTGATCAGCTGGTTGTAGACGTTAGCCACGGTGTTGGACGGCATCGCAAATCCGACGCCTTGATAGCCACCGCCACTGGTGTAGATGGCGGTGTTAATGCCGATGACTTCGCCGTTCATGTTGACCAGCGGACCGCCGGAATTGCCCGGATTGATGGCGGCATCGGTCTGGATGAACGATTCGAACTGGCGGCCGGGAACGATGTTGCGTCCGATTGCCGAGACAATGCCGGCAGTAACTGTTTCGTTCAATCCGAAAGGACTGCCGATAGCCAGGACCCAGTCACCCACGCTCATCGCCTCGGAGTTACCCAGTTTGGCCGCGGGCAACGGCTTCTTGGCGTCGATCTTGATCACCGCCAAGTCGGTTTCAGAATCGGTGCCGATCACGGTCGCGGTGTAGGTCACGGTCTCGGGATCGCCCATCAGGTTGACGCGAATCTTGTCAGCCTTGTCCACGACGTGATTGTTGGTAACGATGTAGCCCTTGGGATCGACGATCACGCCCGAGCCCAGAGAGCGCTCGTGCATATCGGGACCACCCTGGCCACCGCCGCCCTGACCCGGCTGTCCACCGAAGAAGCGGTTGAAGAAGTCCTGGAAGGGATTGTCTTCATCGCCGCCGCCGGGACCTTCGTCCTGCGGGTTCCCCGGCATCATCCGCTGGTGCGGGCTCTTGATGGTGGTCTCGGTACTGATATTGACCACCGACGGTTCCAGCTCGCGGGCGATGGTCGAAAATTGATTCGACATCTGGACGGGATTGGGAACTTTCAGCGGCGTAGCGTCAGCCGATGAGTTCTGCTGATTGCCCTTGACGGCCCCAGAAACGACCGTGCCAATCAGAATGCCCAGCGTAAGCGTCGCCAGGATAACCAATGTTGAGGCAAAGCGATTGGCCTTGAATCTTTGCCCAATACCTGAAGCTTGCGAATCCATTCCCTGTCCTCCGGACTAACGAACCAAATGGAAATTATACAGTCGCCGCGAAAAGACCGTAATCGTGAGGGGAATCACTCACGTTCTCAGGCGGTTAGACGGCGATTGAACGCCTTTGGTCACCAACATGCCACAGTCGACGCTGCGCCGGCCAGGACTATCGTTGGGCGCCTTACTTACCGGCTTCATAAACAGTTTTTCCTCCGACAACCGTGCGCAGCACCTTCGTTTTCAGCATTTCGGGCGGAGCGACTTTCGTAAGATCGCGATCGAGAACAACGAAGTCAGCCAACATGCCAGGCGCGAGAGTTCCCTTCTCTTTTTCGGCGAACTGAGCATAGGCAGCGCCCGTGGTATAGGCAGCCAACGCCTGTTCGATCGTCACCTTCTGCTCGGGAAAATATTCCTTCGTTCCGGCTTCATTCTTGCGCGTCACGGCCGCATAAACTCCGCGGAAAGGATTCATCGGCTCGACTGGATAATCTGTTCCAAACGCCAAGCGCACACCGTTGTCGACGAACTGCTTCCACGGATACGAAGTCTTGGCGCGCTCAGGGCCGATGCGCTCCATCGCCCAGTTCATGTCGGTGAGCAAATGACACGGCTGAACGGAAGCGATGACGCCGAACTTGCGAAACTGCGCGAACTGATCGGGCGCAATGACCTGGTCATGCTCGATGCGAAAGCGGAAATCACGTGAGCGATTAGTCTCGCGGGCGTCGCGTTCGGCTGCGGCAAAAGCGTCAAGCGCCATCTGCGCAGCGCGATCCCCGATAGCATGAAATCCCAACTGAAAGCCGGCAGCCGAGCGCTCGACGGCCATGCGATTCAATGTGGTTTGATCATATTGTGGCAAACCGGAGTTGCCGGGATCGTCGGAATAAGGCGCCAGCAGCGCCGCGGTCCGCGAACCCAGCGAGCCGTCCATAAAGCCCTTGAGCATCGCCGCGTGCAGCATGGGATCGTCGGCGGGATGCTGTGCGCGGTGCTTCTGTAGCAGCTCAAGCGAATCGTTGAACGCAATCCATTCGCTGATTCGCAGCGTCAGCTTCCCTTCCCGTTCCAAGTCTTCGTAGATCAGGAAGTCTTCCCAATCGGAATAATCCTGGACCGACGTGATTCCCCAGCGAGCAGCATCGGCGAGGGCCAACTCGATCCCGTGGCGACGCAACGACGGCGAGGGGCGCGGAGCTTTTGCAATCAGCATCGCTCGCGCGGTTTCACGGACGATTCCCGTGGCCTCGCCGTTCTGGTCACGATCGATCTCGCCGCCGGGAGGATCGGGGATTTTCGCAAACATTCCCGCAACCTTCAGCGCAGCGGTGTTGGCGACCGCAATGTGGCCGTCGACGCGAGATAACACGGCCGGGTGGTCGCCGGTGACAGCGTCGATATCCTGGCGCGTCGGCAGCGTTTCGCCGACCCAAAGCGTGTGGTCCCAACCGCCGCCAACGATCCAATCAGCGGACGTCATCGTTTTGGCATGGTCGGCGATGCGCTGCTGCATCTCGGCCAAAGACTTCACGCCGATGAGATCGACCTGCAACATCTCCCGGCCGCCGTAGGCGAGATGCACGTGCGCGTCATTGAAACCGGGCATGACAAAATGTCCGCCGAGATCGACGACCCGCGTGTGATCGCCCTTCAGCTTGCGAATGTCATCATTCGAGCCGATGGCGACGATGCGTCCCTCGCGAATCGCCATAGCCTGCGCCCGAGCGGGAGTCGCCCCGGCGTAGATGTCGCCGTTGAGGAAGATAATGTCAGGAGCTTCGCTGGTAGCGAAACTGCGGTTCGCCGCTCTGACGGAGGTAACCATGGACAAGATCAACATTAGCATCGACGCAAGCGCCACCGGGAATCGCCAGTCCGGGAACGTGCGCTCGTTTGCTCCCGCCAACCGACCTTCGATGGCCGAGCGCTGCCGCTGACAACTGACAACCGACAACTGACAACTGCTCCCACCCCCTCCCCCTACTCGCTCGTAAATTATTGAAAACGCAGAAAACCGCCCGCAAAATATTGAGCCCCAAGGACTTATAGGTAAAAACTTGAGCGACAATGACTTACGGGCAATTTTTCACGGCTGAGAAGATGTATAGGCTTGTGATTTCCGGTGGGGCGGGCAGTGGAAAAATCGTTGCAAGACTCGAATCACTCGACGTCGTTGTGAAGGATGTTGCGCGAGCCTCGCCCGAAGACAACTCGGCATTCATCCTTCCACTTCCATTCTACATCGGCGGCCCACGGGAGCCTAGCGTTCTAATCACACACCCCTGTGACGTCACAAGGGCTGCGCTCGCCAGCTCAAGGCCGGATCACTTGCGATGTGGCGATTTTATCAACAGCTACTCGTCAACCCAAAAGAAAAGCCGCCGAAGGGCGGCTGAAGGTTCATACTCCCAAATGAGGTAATGGCGATTCTGCGCCGGCGATTCCTTTCCGCTTTCACTCGCTTAAACTTGCCCTGATCCGAGGTCCCGAAACGCGTCGGCCTCGAGCTGACGCTCCTGCTTTAGATCGATCGACCTCCCGCAATTCTTGCAGATATAGGAGTCGCCCGTCGGGAACGGCTCGGTACCCGGCGGAAGTGGGCCGCTGCCCTCACGGAAATGCCACATCGCGCCGCACTGGCATTTCAGCACTACCGTTCGCGTCCGCGTGGTCTGGAAACGAATGCCAGGTCTCGCAGGATCGCCTGCCAGATCCGGCCGCATTCCCACGGACACGCGAGTAGAGACCTTGCCGGACGCGAACCAGCCGACCAAGGCTCCCGCCACGAAGATAATGAGCACTGCAACCCAGGGAAGCGTCACCGTCGAATCCATGCTGGCTCCTTGGAACTCGAACTCTTGCCGATGGCTTGGCCTACTCGTCTGTTCATCTCCAACCCAACCCCCAGCATTTTCCAGGGTCGTCCACCGATCCCGATTCACCATCCGCCTATTCACGATCCACTGCTCTCGTGGGCTTCACTCGTCGGCGATTCCGCTGAGCGCCAGCGTGAGCAGCAAGATGCGCTTCAAGCCAACATCCCGGCCAGTGGGATCGTACCACTCGTGAATGGTATGGGCGCCGCCGCCGCTGCCGCCGGCTCCAATGGCGATGGCTTCCCTTCCCAACGAGAGCGGAATATTCGCATCGGTGGAAGCGCGCTGAATCCGGGCAGTGTTGCCCAGTTGAGCGTCCACCGCGCGAACCATCTTCAGCAGTTGCGACTCGGCAGGCAGATCGGCTGCTGGGCGGTTGCCAATCATCCGGACCTCCGCCGTCAGCAGCTCCTGCTTCTTGCGGGCTGTGATCTCAGGAATGACATGGTCAACGGCTTCGTGCAGGGCGCGCTCCAGCCGGTCAAGCTCCTCCACTGACGCCGAGCGCGTGTCCACGCGCATGGTCGCCGACTCCGGAATGGAATTCACCGACGTTCCGCCGTTGATGATCCCGATGTTGTAGGTGGTCTTGGGCGAGACTGGGACCGGCGTGTGACTGAAGCGGTCGATCACGCGGGCCAGAGCCACAATAGGGTTGGCCACGCCAAAGTCGCTCCACGAGTGACCACCGTGTCCGCGCACCGTGACCTCATAGCGGCGGCTGCCCAGGCCTTCGGCGATGATCGTATCGGTGCCCGCGCCGTCGAGCACCAGCAGCGATGCGATGGTCGCCGACCATCTCGGCTGCTGGTAAATGTGCCTCATGCCGCGCAGGTCGCCTTCACCTTCCTCGCCCACATCTCCAATGAACAGGATGGGCGCGACGTTCGCAATCCCCGCGGCTTCGAGCGCTCCGGCAATGGCCAGCAAGGCGACCACACCCGATGAGTTGTCGGAGATGCCGGGTCCATAAAGCTTGTCGCCGTCGCGGCGCACCTCAATGGGCGTGCCTGCGGGAAAAACTGTATCGATGTGAGCGCTGAGCGCGATGAACGGAGCGCCGGGATCGCTGCCAGGACGGATCGCCAGGACGTTGCCGAGTTCGTCGCGGTGAACGTCCGCCAGGTGCAGTTCGGCAAAATGCTCGGCCAGCCATTGGCTGCGCGCGGCTTCTCCCCACGGCGGAGCCGGGATCGACGTTACCTGGAGCTGCAGCTCTTCCAGCTCCAGGGCGTGCGAGCGAAACCAGGCAAAGGCTTCGTGCACGCGGCGAAGCTCCGCCATTCGCGCGACTTGCTGCTGCGCCCAGCGCGAACCTCGCGATTCACTTGGCGAGAATGCCTCTCCGAAGGAAACACGCAGTGGAGGAGTGGGGCCCATGAGGATGTTCCATGGTAATACGGCGGGACCGATCAGGGGAAAGGACGGCCGAAATAGCTTCTAGAGGACAAGCACAAAATTGCCGGACGCCTTCAGGGCACGATCGAACGTCACCAGTTTCAGGCCTGCCACCGCAGCGAACGCCACGAGGAAAGCATCAGCCCAGACCTTGGGCGAACGGCTCAATAAACGCGAGCGAGACCGAAACTCGCGCTCCAAACCCTCCGGCTCAGGCAAGAAAGCCACTCGGTCATCCGCCGCGAGTCGATCCCAGAGATGCCAGGCTTGCGCCATGCTTCTGGCGTCGCTGCCCATTGCCTTTTCCGTGGTCAGCAACCGCAATACAGCTATCTGGGTAAAGCGGCAGAAAAGGAATTGCTCGTCGGCGAGTTGTTCAAACCAGGCTCGCGCTCGCTCGGAATGCGAGTGCCGTTCCCAGATCAAGGCTATCCACACATTCGCATCAAGGAAATTCAATGTATTCATAAATCTGCTCATTCGTAAGGTCCACCTTCGGACCTTTTGAAGCGATGAGCGGAAACTGCACCCTCTTCGAGCGCGCAGGGCGAGCTTGCAGCAGTATATTCTTGACGCCGGCGAGGACGAGCTCGCGGACGGATTCTCCGCGCATGGCAGCTTGTTCCTTTAGTTTGCGGTAGAGAGGCGCGGGAATGTCGATTGTCGTGCGAACCGATTCCTGCTTCATAATTATGATTATTTCACAGACGCCATAAATATGGCATCGACATTTCTGCTTTGGGTAGGGCACGGCCTCACAGGCCGCTGAAAAAGTCGACTCGGGAAGGCTTCGTGTCAGGGCACGACCTTGGTCGTGCCGAAAAGCCCTTTGTTTTTGTCCTCCCGAGCGGAGTGAGTTCGTTCGCGCAGCGGGCGAACTCACGGAGTCGAGGGACCT
Source organism: uncultured Acidobacteriaceae bacterium (assembly GCA_963789245.1). GTDB lineage: Bacteria > Acidobacteriota > Terriglobia > Terriglobales > Acidobacteriaceae > Bog-257. Next base: position 120,673 of record CAWBKE010000019.1, read on the forward strand.
GCTGTTCGGCGCAAAAAGCAGCTCGAACCTTACGACGCTATCTCCGACCGCACGTCATTCGCCGACTGCACGCACTCCATAATTTCATCGTCAGTCAACGTACGATCCGATTCTTTGGCGCGCTGGTAGATGCGATCGACCAACTCGTCGGTCGCGGGAATGGAGTGGCGCTCCAGCCAGAACTGCACATTGGACTTGCCGCTCATCGGTCCCACTTCGATGATCTGCTCCATGCCGAAGAAGTGTGACGGCACGCCCGAGTAGATGCTGTTGGCCAGCATCACATCGTTCTTGCGATAAGCCTTGATCACGGCCGCGGCATGAACGCCAGTGCCGGTGCGGAAAGCGTCGTCTCCCACAACGGGGTAGTTCTTAGGAATCGGAACGCCCGTGGCTTTTGAAACCGCATCGCAATATTCCTTCAGCTTGGTCAGGTCCTGGCTCTTCCACGGCTCAATGCCCAGGAGTTTCAGGTTGACCAGCATCTGATCCATCTGAGTGTTGCCGACGCGCTCGCCAATGCCGCAAGCGGTAGCGTGAACGACTTCGGCTCCGGCCACCAGCGCAGCAATCGAGTTTGCAACTGCCAAGCCGCGATCGCAATGGCCATGCCACTCTACGCGAACGTTCGCGCCGGAAGGCTTCACCACCTCTTCAATAACAAAGTGCATGAGCGCGACCACGCCCATCGGCGTGGCGTGACCGCAGGTATCGCAAATCACGATGGCCTTCGCTCCGTAACTGATCGCCGTGCTGTAGAGGCGCTTGATGGTTTCGGGATCGCAACGCGTGGTGTCCTCGGTCACGTACATCACGTCAAGGCCTAGCGAAACCGCGTACTTCACGGCATTCTCGGTGGTGCGAAGCAGAAAGTCGTCGGTCCAGTCTTCGGTGTAGCGGCGGATGGGACTCGAACCGATGAAAGTGGCAACTTCAATGGGAACGCCGGTGTTCTCCACGATCTCCGCCACGGGACGAATGTCGTTCTGGTGAGTGCGGGCCGCGCAATTGGGCTTGATCTTCATCCGGGCGCGGCCAATCTCACGCGCCAGCGCTTCGCAGTGAGCCTGCGCGCGCGGCCCGGCGCCCGGCAGCCCGATGTCGAGCATGTTGATCCCGACGGCTTCCATCAGGTGAAGGATTTCGATCTTCTCTTCGATGGCAGGATCGCGAACAGATGGCGACTGCAGGCCGTCGCGCAGCGATTCATCGTTCAGCAGGACACGGCCGGCTGGAATCATCGACCTGGCGTAGATCGTGTTCCAGTCGTAAATCAGCTCAGAAATATTGGCAGTCACGTAATTGGCACCCCATCAGCCGACGCCCCACAGCGCCGGAGTATCGCAGGCCGTGCGTACAAAGCAGCCTTGTGAGAAACGGTGGAAGGGCACGGCTTCAGCCGTGCCGAAAGCGCCCAAAAATCTTACGGGCTTTAGCCCTGGCCCACCGTGGCTAAAGCCAATTTCTACTGTCGTTCCATTTCGCCGGGCTAAAGCCCGGCGCTTCCACCCCAGCGGCTAAAGCCGCACCGGACATCAGACTTTTACTGCACCGCTGAGGCGGTGCTCCACCCCGCTACTTTTTAGATTATCCACCCTATCATCCGCTACGGGCTACTTTAATGATTTTAGGTTCTTGAACATGATGTACGAGCCCAGCGCCAAGACGACGTATGCGGGAATGACAAATAACAATATCTTCTTAGGAAGGCCGTTCATTACCACGTGATAGGACGCGAGAGGGACCAGAGCTACGAAGGCTACTGTAAGGTAAAGCATCAACCATCGTGCAAGGCGTCGCATCGGCTATTGCTTGTCTTTTTCTTCCTGGCCGGGTTTCGATGTCAGAGTCAATCCGAACACTGACGGTTGGCCCAGACCGGCAACATTGCGGCCTCGCGGCTCTTCTTCGCTGGGCAGATACAGCGTCCGGCAATGCTCGCAGCGATAGATCTCCGCCTTATCGCCGAATGCCTGCCGAACGTCGCCGCAGGTTTGCTCCAGCGCGTCGACCCAGTAGGACCAGCGCTTCAAATGCCCGCCGCACAGCTTGCCCTTCGCGTCCAGCTCATTGCAGGCGCGCTGAAACGCCTTCTTGTACTTCACCTTGTGTTTGGGAAGCTGAGGAGCATCGCTCTGAGTGGCCTCTGCCATGTTGTCAGTATCCCTTGTTGCACCGAATATCGCAATATCGAAGCAGAGGTCCGGAGTCACGGTTGTACGCTTCGCAAAGGAGCTTGTTGGGGATGACCAGTTAGATTCTGGTCGAGCGTCTGAACAATCCGGCGGATTGCAGAGCGCCTTTCAGCTTTTTTCCCCAGCCCCTAGCGAACAGCAGATCAATAAATCCGTTCATCTGCTCCTGATATTGCCTGCCATAGCCGAACCACCAGACTTTGGGAATGCCGGGGATCAGGTCGACATCCACGTATTTCGCTTGCACCATCTCCTGCAGTCCTATCTCGCCGTGGGTGCGGCCGATGCCGCTCTGCTTGAAGCCGCCGTGCGGTGCCTCGGCAATACCGAAGCAGGAGATAATATCGTTCAGCATGACCGTTCCGGCTTTGATTCTCGCGGCCATCGCTTCGCCGCGGCGACGGTTGCGAGTCCAAATACTGGCAGCGAGACCGAACTCGCTGTCGTTGGCCAAACGAATCGCTTCCTCGTCGCTGTCGAATGGCGCGACCGGCAGCACCGGACCGAATGTTTCCTGCTGCATCAGGCGCATGTCGTGGGTCACATCGGCCAGCAAGGTGGGAGCGTAGAAATTCGGACCGAGTTCCGTCAGCCGCCTGCCGCCGGCCAGCAACCGCGCCCCGCGTTGCACGGCGTCGTTCACCTGCTCTTCGACCATCTTCAACTGACGCTCGTGAATCATCGGGCCGATTTCGACCTCGGAATCGATGCCGTTGCCCACGCGCAGCTTGGCGATCTTCTCGCGACACTTCGCAAGGAAAGGCTCGTAGAGGCTGCGATGAACGTAGCAACGCTCCAACGAGAGGCACGTCTGACCAGCATTCATGAAGGCTGCCCAAAGAGCGCCGCTGGTGGCGACTTCCAGATCGGCATCGTCGAGCACGATCATGGGATCCTTGCCGCCCAGCTCCAGCACGACCGGCAATAGGCGACGGGCCGCCGCTTCGCCTGCTCGTTTCCCGGTGGCAACGCTTCCGGTGAAGATCAGCTTGTCGATCGGCGATTCGACGAGCGCCGCTCCGGCCGGGCCTTCGCCAACGACAACCTGCATAAGATCGGGGTGCAAGCCCGCAGCCAGCAGCAGGCGTTGCAATTCCAGCGCGACCAGCGGAGTGCATTCCGAAGGCTTCAGCACCACCGCATTGCCCGTGACCAGCGCGCCCAGCGTCTCGATGGCAGGAATGGAGAACGGATAGTTCCACGGCGCGACGATGCCGATGACACCGTAGGGCTCTCGCAGCAGCTTGCCACGCTTGGTCTTCATGGCCAGATTGGCGTGCGGCAAAGGCTGCTCGCGCAGGAACCGGTGCGCATTGCGAATGCAGAACTCGGCCGCGTCGAGCACTACCAGAACTTCCGTCGCGAGCGCTTCCGCGGTGGGCTTGCCGGCTTCGCGACAGATCAATCGCGCCACGTCGTTGCGGCGCTCGTTCAGGAGCTGCTGAAACTTTCGTAGAACGGCGACGCGATCGCCGACCGGAGTTGCCTGCCATTGCGGCTGCGCGGCTTTAGCGCGCAGCACCGCGCTTCGGACGTCGTCGGGCGTTGCGCAGGCCAATTCGGCCAGGACCTCGCCGGTTGCGGGGTTAGTGCTGACGAGGGTTGCGGCGACGATTTTCGCTTCCGTTGCCATGAATCAGTATTCGACACTGACCAGATACAGGCCGCAAGCGGCAGCCGTGGGTCCGGCGGCACTGCGATTGCGGGCTTCAAGAATGGTGGGCACGTCGCTGATGTTGAGCGAACCTTTGCCGACGAGAAGGAAGGTTCCTACCAGATTGCGCACCATGTGGTGCAGAAATCCGTCTCCTCGCACAGTGTAGATCAACTCGTCCCGAGTTCGCGCCCATTGCGAGGAATGAATGGTGCGAATATTGTTCACGCTCCCGAAGCGGGACGGTTCATTCGCCACTGCTTTGGCCATCCCGCCCTGGCCAACTGAAGGCCGGAACGGGGCACCCATTTCTTGTTTCGTTACTGCTTCCTCCGCCGCTTCCGCAATCCGCGCACTCCGGTCGGGATCGGCCGTCGCGAACGAAGTGAAATCGTGCTTGCCAACAACCTGATCGGCCGAGCGCATGACAGCTTCTTCATCCATGGGATAGGGATCGTGATAAACGTAGCGCGCCAGAAATGGCGGACAAATATCGGCGCGATAGATGCGATAGCGATAGGTCTTGGCTTTGGCGGAGTGCCGCGCGTGAAAGTCATCGGGCACAACCACGACCGAGTTCACCCGCACCGACGCGGGCAGCATGTCGTTCAACGCAATGACCAGATTGCGTTCCGGGATCGGGCTCTCCAACTGCACCAAAGCCACTTGCGCCAGCGCGTGGACTCCGGCATCGGTGCGTCCCGAGCCTTGTGGCAGGACGTCTTCACCGGTCAGCCGCTTCAGGCAGTCGGCGAGCGTGCCTTGCACCGTTGGCAATCCCGGCTGCACCTGCCATCCGTGAAATTCGGATCCGTCATACGCCAGCGTGATTTTCAGATTGCGGCCCACTCTCAATTCCTCAGTTTGCGTTGCCTCGTTTTGAAGGGGCACGCCTTCACAGGCTGCGGAAAAATGCCCGATGCCGGCAACGCATTTCTCATGAAGCCGTTTTTTCGTCGCGCCGGGTCCGGTTTTTTCACTCTGCGGCTGCTTTTTGCCTCCGCCAGACACACTTCGATCCGGGTACTACACCGCCGTCGGCAGCAGTCGCTGCATCCGCCGCAGGTTCAAGGCGGCCGCGGCCAGTTGAAACATCCATTCCACGCGACCCCGACCGCGCAACTTCATCTGCCGCAGGCCCGCGCTCTGTTTCAGCCACCCGAACACTTGCTCGACTCGCTTGCGCCGCTGCTGACTCTGCCCAAACCCAGGATGATTCCGTTCCTCCGCCCGCAGCCAGTTCGGCCACTGCCGGGTGGTCACAGCGTACTCCGCCACGTGGGGAACCACGCCCCGCTGGCGTAATCCCGCGATGAAGCGCTCTTCCTGATAGCCCTTGTCGGCTCCCAGCGTGATGCTCTCCGCCCGGCGCCCGAGCCCATCCAGTAAGCCCAGCGCTGCCTCGCGCTCGGCCCGCGTGCTCGATTGCGTCACACACGCCCCCACCACCAGACCCTGACGGTTCTCCATCAACACGTGTCCCAGATAACTCGGCCGTGCCGCCTCTGCCCGACTACGCCGAAACAACCGCGCCTCGGGGTCCGTCTTCGACTCATGCGTGTCGCGCAGCAGCTTGCGCCCCCGCGCTCCCGTGCCCCGCTCCGGCGGCTCGGGTTTCTTCTCGAAGCTGCGGCGGCTCGCCCACGCCTGCAACAACGTACCGTCCACCGTGAAGTGTTCATCGCTCAGCAACTCGCTGCCCTGCTCCACCACTTGCTGCAGAAACTTCTGGGCGATTTCCCCGCCCACCAGTCGCTCCCGGTTCTTGGTGAACACCGTCACATCCCATACCCGCTCGTCCATTTCCAGCCCCACAAACCAACGGAACAGCAGGTTGTATTCCATCTCCTCCATCAGCAGCCGCTCGCTGCGCCGCCCGTACAGCACCTGCAGCAACAGCGCCCGCAACAGCTTCTCCGGCGCTATCGACGGCCGCCCTCCGGCCGCATACAGCCGATCAAACTCCCCCGACAGCGCCCGCAACGCCGCGTCGGTGAATTCGCGGATCCGCCGCAGCGGATGGTCGGCCGCGATTCGCTGTTCCGTACTCACATAACTGAACACTGCCCCTTGCTGTTCGTCTGGTCCTCGCATACTTGCTTTTTTAGCAGCTTCGCCTGTGAATCTCCCAGCCTCAACCTTGGTTCCTGCCGACTTTTTCCGCAGCCTGTTCAGCCGTGCCGCAACGTCACATCGAGAATCTGGCTTTAGCCGCTGAGGGAATGCGACCTCAGGGGCTAAAGAGACTGTGTCACGACCTGGTGTCGCCGCTCCGCGGCTCACTTGTTGTCCCACTTGGAGCGCGGGCTTACGCCCACGCCTAACACAAATGCCGCCGCTTCGCGGCTGAATGAGCCGGATTTCTTAGTGTTTGTTCCACCGCGAATTATGATTTCCGGTCGTGACACAGTCTCTAAAGGCCGAACCTCCCATACATCTCACGGCACGGCTGAAGCCGTGCCCCTTCAAATCCGGAGATACCAACAAGGCAGCTCTCACTCTAACGATTCCCTGTTCAAGCTTTTCGATCTGTTAAGCAGTGTAAAGGTATGTAAAGCATCCACTTGTCGCGCTATTGCGTCAGCTATACTAAATTTCTGCAACGTGAGGTTGAGATCAATTTCCATCCCCCTGCGACGTCAGCTTGAGACCGAATCGTCGCCAACTGTCCCGCCATCTACGTCAGGCGACAGAAAATCGCCGCAAAGGCAGGTAGAACTCTTGGCGTTCTTCTAGGAGAAGCAAAGAATGTCCGTTTCCAATCCGACTTCGAATCGTGCTCCATTCACGCCAGCGTGTTTATTTCCGCTGCTGCTGATCTGCTTGCTTGCCATCCCGAGTTTTGCCCAGGATGCGGCGCCGCAACAGAATACCGCGCCGGCGCAGCCGAGTGCGTCCGACTCAAGTGCAGCGCCGCAACCGGCCACGGCGCAAGCAACGGCCGGATCGCAGCCGAGCGCCGTAGTGAAATCGACGCTGACCCCGCTGCCGCAGGCGCCGCAACCGCAGCGCAACGCGCATCCCTATTCGGAGCAGGACTACACCCGGGGACGCTGGCAGTGGCCCAATCCGTTCATCATCTACGCTCCCCGCACGGTTGGATCGCTGCGCGTGGAAAACTCGGCGCGAGTGGATCAGATGCTCCGCGACGGCAAGATGTACTTGTCGATCGACGACGCCGTGGCCATGGCGCTGGAGAACAATCTTGACATCGGCATTCAGCGCTACAACCTGTCGATTGCCGACACCGACATCCTGCGCACCTCGTCGGGCGCGGTGGCGCTGGGCGTGAATGCCGGCCTGCTGCAGGGAACGCCTGGCGGCACCACGGGCACGACAGCGGCTGGTGGCACGGGAACCTCGACCACCGGCGCAACCGGCGGCGGCGTGGGTGGCACCTCGATCGGTGTGGGCGGAGCCGGCGCGGGCGCGGCCGGTCTGGTCACCTCCACCCAGGGCGAAGGACCGCCGCTCGACAACTACGATCCGGTCATCACCGGAACGGTCTCGCTGGGTCACTCGGTCACGCCGGAATCCAATACGATCTTCACGGGGACCAATGAGTTGTACGAGAACACGACAACCGCAAACTTCAACTACAGCCAGGGATTTCCTACGGGCACGCTGATTACCGCCGGCTTCGACAACACGCGCCTGTGGCAGAGCTCCCTCTACAACACCATCAATCCCACCCTGACGCCGACGTTTAACTTTCAGGTGCGCCAGCATCTGCTGCAAGGCTTCGGCTACGATCCCAACCTGCGCTACCTGCGCATCGCCCGCAATAACAAGCTGATTACGGAAATCACCTTTCGCGACCAACTGATCACCACGGTCTCGCAGATCGAAAACATTTACTGGGACCTGGTCAACGCCTACGAAAACGTGACCGTGCAACAACGCGCGCTGGATCTGGCGAACAAGACGCTCTCCGACAACCAAAAGCAGGTGAACCAGGGGACATTGGCGCCGCTCACTGTGGTCCAGTCGCAGAGCGCAGTCGCCACGGCCAAGCAAAACCTGATTGCGGCCCAGGTGAACCTTCAGCTGGAGCAGTTGTTGATGAAGAATGCGGTCACGCGCAATATGGCCGATCCGATCCTGGCAGTCGCGCCGGTGATTCCCACCGACACCCTCAACACCACGTCCGAATATGAAGTGGGTACGGTGGATGACCTGATCGCGCAGGCCATGAAAGCCCGGCCGGAAATCGCGACTGCGCGTCTGACGCTGACCAACAACATCATTACCAAGAAATCGCTGCGCAATGAATTGTTGCCGACGCTAGATCTGTACGCCTTTTACGGCGCCACCGCGCTGGCCGGGCCTGCGAATCCTTTATGCACCAGCCCCACTGGCTGTAGCTCACCCGGATTTCCGACGAGCTACGCCGGCGCCTTCAGCAACCTGTTCAACGGCAGCGCTCCCGACAAGGGCGTGGGCGTGAATCTCACCATCCCGCTGCGCAACCGCCAGGTGCAGGCCGACCAGGTGCGCAACGATCTGGAATATCGCCAGGCGCAACTGGCACTGCTGCAAACCGAGAACACCATCCAGCTGCAGGTGCGGCAGGCGCAGTTTGCCTTGACGCAAAACTGGGTCGCGCTGCAAGCGGCGATTTCCGCTCGCGATTACGCTGCCGAAGCCCTGGACGCGGAGCAGAAGAAACTGGTCATGGGAGCGTCTACCAGCACGCTGGTGCTGCAGGCGTCGAGTAACTTGACGCAAGCCGAGTCCAATGTGCTTGCCGCCGCCACCAACTACGAGAAGTCCAAAGTGCAGCTCGATCTTTCCACCGCCGACACGCTGAGCAAGCTGGGCATCGACGTACTTGGCGCGGAAGGCAGTCAGGTAAAGCATGAGCCCAAGGTGCAGGGTGTGGTTCCGGCAAACGCGCCCAACCAACTGACAACTCCGCACCTTGTTCCGCTGGGTCCAGGAGGGGTTGGCACCGGCCCAACCATGGCCCCACAACCGCAGACGCCGCCGCAGCAACCGGCATCGCCTCAACAATGAGGCTGGAAGATGGCGGATGAGGATCGCGAAAATCGATGAATGCGGCTGGCAGAGAATTCGCAGCGCCGTTGATGACGTGGCGCGACGCTTCTTGGAAGCTGCGCTCCGGATTACGCTCTGTGGCGCGAGCGTGATTTGTTCAAATATACTATCTGGTATTGGACATCAGAATTTCGCGTACGTGTCGCGGGCCAAGTCTGGTTCGCCCGCCGCAGATCAGATCGTGAGAGCTGCATAGGAAAAGATCTCCTACTTTTTCCTGAATCGTCTCCGGTGCACCTCATCACCTTGCGAAGGAAAGCCGCTCGCGATGATTGCAATGGAACGGTCGAGGCGCCAACCCTCCGGCTATGTCCTCGTTATCACCAGCCATGCCGACGACGCCAGGATCATCCGGGACTCCTTACTGGCCGTGGGACCTGAGCCATTGCCGGTGGAGTGGGTCAGCACTCTGTCCGAGGGCCTGGACCGGCTGAAACAACTGAGCCTTGAGGCTATCATCCTTGATCTCTCCCTGCCGGACAGCCACGGCATCGAGACCTTCGACAAAGTGTCGATCTCTGCGCCTGGGGTCGCCATCCTGGTTTTAAGCGACCCGGCCGAAGAAGAAGTCGCCAAAGAAGCCGTGCGCCGCGGCGCTCAGGATTACCTTCCCAAAGATCGTCTGGATGCCTACTCGCTTCCCCGCGCCCTGCAGACCGTGATGGCCTTGAAGATCGCGGCCGAGATGCTGATCGGCGACTGGGAACGGGCCGAGGCCACGCTCAACTCAATTGGCGACGCCGTACTCATTACCGACAACCAGAGAAGGATCACTTCGCGTGCTCTGGCCCATAGAATGTTTCACCTGGCGCTGCACGACTCGCTCACCGAATTGCCCAACCGCGTCCTGCTGAACGATCGGCTCAAGCAAGCGGTCCGCATGAATGAGCGTCATCACAAGAAACTCGCTGTGCTATTCGTTGATCTGGACCACTTCAAACCTATCAACGATTCACTGGGCCATGCGGCTGGAGATGCCGTCCTTAAGTCGGTGGCAAAGCGGCTGCGCGAAGCTTTGCGCGAGGTCGATACCGTCAGCCGCCACGGAGGAGATGAATTTGTAATTTTGCTTCCGGAGATCGAGGAGGCTGGCGACGCTGCCCTGGTGGCGGAAAAGATCCTCGGCAGACTGGCAACGCCTCACCTGATCGAGGGTGATGAGCTGCATGTTACCGCCAGCATAGGAATCAGCATCTACCCCGATCACGGCCAAGTGGCGGAGGTTCTCGTCAACCGCGCCGACCTTGCCATGTACGAGGCCAAGAAAAGTGGCGGGCGGAGCTATGGTTTCTTTAAGTAGGGAAATAGCTCCGAGCCGCGGTTTTTTCGTCTCGGCGAAGTTTGAACTTGACGAGGCCGCTGGCGGCTGCGAGATACCAGCCGCGCCAGCGGAATATGCTACCACGGAATATGCTACCACCACGAGGGTTCCCGCATTCCGCACGAACCCAGCCGCGCAGCGGCGGAAGCGCATTGAGCCCGGCGTGTCAACGCCGGGTAGAGTGGTGTGACAACGGCCGAGCCGCGCCAGCGCCGGCAGCACATCCGCTGGTGATGTCTCTCACATCATTTCTGGGGTCATTCTCGAAGAATCTAACGAGATGCCGCACACCTACGCAATCCAGCTCGTTCACTGCGTCTTCAGCACCAAACAGCGCTCTGCTCTCATCACTGATCCCTCGCGCTTGTGGACCTACATGCGGGCCGTCGCCAGAAACTGCGATGTCAACGTGATGGCAATTGGAGGAACTGTAAATCACGTCCACCTGTTGCTGAAAATCCCTCCGACGAACCGGACCGCCGACATTGTGCGCACCCTCAAGGCGAACACGTCACGCTGGATGAATGAGATCGGACACGGATTTGCGTGGCAAGACGGCTATGCGGCCATCAGCGTCAGCCCATCGCAGATTCCCGCCGTCGTGCGATATATCGAGAATCAGGCAGAGCATCATCGCGACCGGAGTTTCGAGCAGGAGTACATTGCATTGCTGGAAAAGTCCGGCGTGCCGTTGAATCTTGACCAGGTATTCTGACCTGTCTCCGCTGGTGCGGCTCTTCATCTATTAATTTGGAATTCGCAACCCGGGGTTGACACTCCGGGCTCACAGCGCTTTCGCCGCAAGCGGCTGGGTTTGAATTCAACTGCGGGACTGGTTTCAATTGCGTCACCTGCGTTCTTGCTCCCATCCCGCATATCTACTAGCATGGAAGGTTCGTCCTACTGTGGGGTAGCTCATGGCAAGCAGCCGTAAGTCCAACGGGAAAGCTGTATCCGAATCGCCGGTCACCGATCTGTTCGAGGCTGGCCGTCATCCGTCCGACTCCGAAAAAGCATGGGCCGAGAAGACGCTTGCGCCCACGCTGGAGAAAAATCCCGAGCGGACGATCGGCGCGCCCACCGGTATCAACCTCGACGAGCATGGCGACGCACGCTTCACCACGATTTCCGGCGTGCCTATTCGCCGCCTCTACACCCAGGCCGATCTGCCCGAAGACTGGAACTACGACGACTACCTCAACTATCCCGGCCAGCCGCCCTACACGCGCGGCATTCACGCCTCCGGCTATCGCGGCAAGATGTGGACCATGCGCCAATTCTCCGGCTTCGCTTCGCCGGAGGAGACCAACCAGCGCTACAAATATCTGCTGGCGCACGGCGGTCAGGGCCTGTCGGTTGCCTTCGATCTGCCGACGCTGATGGGCTATGACAGCGATCATCCCTTCAGCGAAGGCGAGGTCGGCAAATGCGGCGTCGCCATCGATTCGCTTAAAGACATGGAAATCCTCTTCGATGGCATCGATCTCGAGAAGACCACGGTCTCGATGACTATTAATTCGCCCGCGTCGATTCTGTGGGCCATGTATCTCGCGGTCGCGGAAAAGCAGGGCGCGGACTGGAAGAAAATTTCCGGCACGATCCAGAACGACATTCTGAAGGAATACATTGCGCAGAAGGAATACATCTATCCGCCGGCGCCGTCGATGCGGTTGGTGATCGACACCTTCGAGTTTGGCTCCAAGTTCACACCGCGCTTCAACACCATTTCGATCTCGGGCTACCACATCCGCGAAGCCGGCTCGACCGCGCTTCAGGAGCTGGCGTTCACCATCTACGACGGCGTCGAATACGTGGAGTGGGCGCGCCGCCGCGGCCTCGATGTCGATGAGTTCGGCCCGCGGCTCAGCTTCTTCTTCAACGCCCACAATGATTTCTTCGAGGAGATTGCGAAGTATCGCGCCGCGCGCAAGATCTGGTATCGCCTGATGAAGGACCGCTTCCGCGCGAAGAACCAGCGCACCTGGCTGATGCGCTTCCACACTCAGACGGCGGGCGTCTCGCTGACCGCGCAGCAGCCGATGAACAACATCGCGCGCGTTGCGATTCAGGCGCTGGCCGGCGTGCTGGGCGGAACGCAGTCGCTGCACACCGACAGCTACGACGAGGCCCTGGCGCTGCCGACGGAAGAAGCTGTGCGCATCGCGCTGCGCACGCAGCAGATCATTGCGTACGAGTCGGGCGTGGCGCAGACCGTCGATCCGCTCGGTGGTTCGTATTTTGTCGAGCGCTTCACCCTGGACATGGAAAACGGGGCGTTTGATTATTTCAACAAACTCGACGCTATGGGCGGCATGGTCGCGGCCATCGAAAAAGGCTATCCGCAAAAGGAAATCGCCGAAGCCAGCTATCAGTTCCAGCGCGCGACCGAAGCGCGCGAGAAAATCACTGTTGGCGCCAATGAGTTCGTGGTTGATGAGCCGTCGCCGAACATTCTCTATATCGGCGAGGAGGTCGCGCAGGCGCAGAGTAAGAAGTTGAAGGCGCTGCGCGCGCGCCGCTCCAACGACGAAGTGCAACGGCGGTTGGAAGCTCTGAAAAAGGCTGCGGCGCAAGAGCCGAAAGCCGGCGCGAACGGCCAGATCTCGCCGGCGAATACTATGCCGTTCATCGTCGAGGCAGTGAAGGCCTACGCCACGGTCGGTGAAATCTGCGATGCCCTGCGCCAGGTTTACGGCGAGTATACGGAGACGGCGTTTGCGTGAGGAAGGCCGCGGTTCGCTCTTAGCTCTTGGCTTTTCGTCTGCCGCAGTACTTTTCACCGCAGCACTTTCTGGCGGTGTCATCCCGACCGAGGACCTTCAGGTCCGAGTGGAGGGACCTGCTGTTTTCTACCCTGCTGCCATCCCGAGCACGGGGTCCGCAGTTGAGTCTGACGAGTACTAGACCTTCAGTCCCACTGCCCGCGCAAGTTTCGCTTGTCTCTCATCGAAGGTCCAAAAGCGCTCGGCGCCAAGCTCCAGGGCTGCAGCGACGTGCAGAGTATCTAAGCTTCCGGAGCCTACCCTAGCCGCATACTGTTGGGCCAGTTGAATGCACCTCTCGAAAACCATTTCCGGCAAGTTCACTTCCATCCAAAACCGGGATTCGCGATCACGCTGGAATTGCGCAGACACCGCATGTGCCTCAGTGGAGGACATCTTGCCCAGGAAAATATGCAGTGCTGTAGCGTGTGCCCATTCCGCGCGATGAAGCGGCGTCAGCCAAATGCGGGCATGGTGCCGTACCAGGCGCTGCGCTTCAGCAAAATGCCGATCGTGCAGGTAGAGCGAGACGAAAAGGCTCGAGTCCGCGTAGAAGCTCAATATCGCGCCCGTTTACGTTCCTTGATCAGCAGGTCGGCTCCTGGAAGCACCCGGTCCCCAAAAATCTTTTTCGCGCGCGCGGCGAAGTCGGGCATCTCGACTGGGGGCTGATCACCGTTGGCAGGAACGATGCGGCCGATCAGGCGATCGCGCTCGCGCAACTCCACCGTCTTGCCGGCTTTCAGCCACGCTTTCAAGCGACGGGTGTCGCGCAGTTGACGCATATTCACGGATGGCATGGGAGTAATGTGTCACATCATGTGGCACATCGTCAACGCCCATCCAGACTGACATCGACTACAGCTTCTTTGTGCGGGGCGCGCCGGGTCAGGCTTCCTGCCAGGTTAGGCTCAAAAGATGGCCGAATCTGGGGCATCCGGCATCAGGCACCCAGCTATCTCTCCTCCCGGCAGTTTGTCACGAAGGCACAATCAGAGCAGACTGTCCACTGGGTGCAGTAGTCCAACAGGCAGAACGTTACCACCTTACAGGCAGCGACACACTCACAAATTGTGCCAGTGCCAAGACCGAACCCCGCCGCTTGTCTCCTCTGGCCCACAAACTTGCCCTGCGGTAAGACCACTCCAGCGGTATAACCTGGTATCGGCATCTCAGCATCTCCTCTAAGTTTACTGCTCCCGTTGTGCCCCGCAATCCTTGTACCAGCCTAAGTCCAGTGCCTTGTTTGATTTGCCGGAGGTCTAATCTTGACTTGTGCAGGCACTTGCAGCATCGTTCCAGCCGAGTCGCCTAACGGGATGCTACCGCCTGACGGTGTCAGATGTCGCGAATGATTAGCGCAGTATGTTTGTGCCATACCAAATACCACTTACGAGCTGGCGCGAGGCATGCCCCTTAAATCGCCCGGAAACGGCCCTGGCATCGATGAGAGGATGGACGGATGACCCGAACATCCTCCGAGCGTTTCAACGTGCCTGGAATCGCCTTTAAACGCAAAGTTACAATTCGGAACTCATTGACTAGCAATGAGTTAGTTCCCAATTAGGGAGTGCGTCAGTTCCTGGCCGGATCACTCCACCGGCAGTACGAAGTGGAAGCTCTCGCCGCCGAGGGCCACGGTCACGCGCACCAGCCGGCCTTTCTTGCCGTTGTGCGACACGGCAGCACTCTCGGAGAGCTTGCCCAAAGGAAAATAGAGAACGCCAGCCATGTTGGCTCGCGGCGGAACGGTATTGGCCAACAGAGCGCACTGCTCCACGAAGTCAGGCGAATTTTGCCGCTGCAGTTGCGCCAATACGTCTGCACCCTGGGCCTCGCGAGTGCGCAGCCGGCATACTACATCGCATTCCTCCGCATGGGTCGTCTCCTCGTCGGATTCCAACGCCCCGGGCGTATCGGTGTAGAGCATGCTGTTGGTGGTTCCCCCGCCGCTATTGGCTCGCGCGGCCATGGCCCGCATCATCTGAAGGAACTGAGGACTCGTCATCTCGCTGGTGATGGGGGTGTTCGGCGAATCGCTGCCTGCCATGGCATTCACGCCGAAGCGTGCCATGTTGTACGATTTGCGCATTCTGCGCGCCAGTTCTGCGCCCGGGATTGCAGCCACGGCGTGACCGGCGACCGCGTCTTCCACCAGGATATCTTCCGGCTTCACTGTGACCGACCGCTGGCCGGCGTTATACACCCGCACTTTCACCGCGAGGAACTTATGGTTGATGACGGAATGGGCCGCGGCCACCACGGTGTGGTCGCTTCCGCGAGCGTACTGATACACGATTCCGTCGACGTAGAACGCTCCCGCTGCGGCCGTTCCTGATGGCTGCGGAGCCGAGACTGCGGTTTGGTTCTGGGCGAAGAGAGAACAGGTGAGCACGAGAGCACACAGTAAATAGCGCATGAAGCCTCCGAATCGTTGACCTGGCGCGCGGGGGAAATCTGCATTGAAGATCGGCAAATGGAGGTTGCGGCATGACAGCATTTCTCCCGCCCTGGCCAAAGGAAGGCCAGAACGGGGCACCCGCAGTATCAAGGGTGGTCGTGACTACTGGGGTCCGCCGACTCCGCTGCACTGCGCTCGGTATGACAGAGCGGTGCACCCGCAAATCGGGCCACCAAATTGAACCCGTGCGCAAACGGGAATATTGCAACGGTTTGCTCTTGAATGCTCACAGTGTCGCCTCTACTGGAGTGCTACACTTGCTCGTGGTAAAGGCCATGCAGAATTCTGGAGCCAATACTGAAAGCGATCCCGCTTCCCCGGGAACGCTGTACCTGGTGGGAACACCCATCGGCAATCTGGAAGACATTACGCTGCGCGCTCTGCGCACCTTGAAGGAAGTGGACCTGATCGCCTGCGAGGACACACGGCAAACTGCCAAGCTGCTAAATCATTACGGCATCGAGAAGCCCACGCTCAGCTACCACGAACACAATGAATTGACGCGCGCGGCTGAGGTGGTGGTGCATCTGGAACGTGGCGACAACGTCGCCGTCGTCAGCGACGCGGGCATGCCCGGTGTCAGCGACCCGGGATACCGGCTGGTGGCGCTTGCCATCCGTCATCACATTCGCGTCGTGCCGATTCCGGGAGCATCGGCCTTTCTTTCGGCGCTGGTCGCCAGCGGCCTGCCCACTGACTCTTTCCACTTTGGAGGATTTCTGCCCGCCAAGGCTGGTGCCCGGCAAGCTGCGCTGGAGGCAGTCCGCAATTCTCCTCGGACACAAATCTTCTACGAGGCGCCGCATCGCGTTGTGGAGAGCGTTCGCGATGTCGTGGAGATTCTCGGCCCCGAGCGCCACATTGTGATGGCACGCGAGGTCACCAAGCTGCACGAAGAATTCCTCCGCGGCCGCGCTGAGGACGTCCTGGCGCAACTGGAAAAGCGGGCGGAGATTCGCGGTGAGATTACACTGCTGATCGGCAAGGCTGAGGAGATGCAGCACGTGCCGACTTCCAGCGACACCGTCGCCAAGCGCGTCAAGGAACTGGTAGGCTCAGAACAGCTCGAGGAAAAAGCGGCGCTGAAACAGGTAGCCAAAGAATTCGGCCTCTCCAAAAGCGAAGCCTATCGTAAGCTACAAAGAGCCAAGCTTTAGCCCGACGCCGATTCGACAACTGCACAACGCTTCGAAAACCAGCAAAAGGTAGGAGGTGGTGGGCTGCAACGCAGCCGAAGCCTTCCAGGCCTCTGAACCACTCATCGTCAGCAATCAGTTAATGGATTGCGAGGGCAAGCAGATGCGGACTCGTTCTTTGACCGAGACAGAGTCGGCAGCCACGGCAGCCAGTCGCGAGGGCGGAGGGTCAAGGATGACCGTGGCCGTGGCCTGGGCCAGAATCCGGTGATGCACGACAAAAAGGGCCAGCTCCAAACGGTCCGAAACCCCAATCTTGTCGAAGATATTGCGCAGAGCATTCTTGACGACCTGCTCGCTGGTGTACAGCTGGACGGCGATCTCGCGGTTCTTATAGCCTTGAACGATGGCTGCGATGATTCGCAATTCCCTGTCTGAGAGCCGCTTGCGCACCCGCGCTCCCACCAGGTCATCGTTGACCTCAACTTCGGCCGAATTCGGCGTCTGCAAGAACGACTGCCCTTGCGCGAGCCGCCGCACCGCTTCCACTACCATACAGCCGCTGGCCGAGCGATAAATCACACCTTGCACGCCCATGCGCATGAAGACGGAGGCGTCTTCGCTGTTATCGCAGATCACCAGCACAGCAATTTGCCGCCTCTGTGCAATCTCCTGAACCGCGGGAAGGAAGGACAGAAAACCTGTCGATAAGATCACTACTGCCGGCCGCAGCTTCTCCAGGGCATTGAGTATCTGCTCGGGTGCCGGCGGTTGCCCGACGATCCGGAGGTCTTCCTCCACCGCCAAAAGCTTGGCAACCCCGGCGCGAAAAATGGCCTGATTGTCGGCGATGACCACGTTAATCATGATAGGCACTTGGAAGCTTCCTCATCTTGACTTCGAATGCTGGAAATTTCTTCCGTGTCCAGAATCGACTTCCACGTTTTCAGATAGAGTATCAGCCGCGACCCTGACTGCCCAGTATCTACACGGTTCTACACCACGGAGGGATTAATACAAATAGCTCTTTAGTGTGGTCGATAGGGAAAAATGTCCAATACTTGGCCGGAAGTGGCCAAAAACTGGACGATCGATCAAATGGGGTCGAAAGCAGCTCGGAACTTCAGCCGTGGGCCGAATGGCCCGCTATTCCATGCAACTGATAAGCGCCTGCTGCGAAGCCGGTGGCTGGAAACTGCCAGACGCGGAGAGGTTTGCAGCTTGATTCCGGCCTCTCGTAATCCATCGTCACCAACTTGTATGATCGAATCTTGGCGACAATCCTGACATCCTCGCGCATTGAGACACGGCCCAACTGGGCTGAAGTTTCCTTGTCCGCC
Organism: uncultured Acidobacteriaceae bacterium; assembly: GCA_963789245.1. GTDB lineage: Bacteria > Acidobacteriota > Terriglobia > Terriglobales > Acidobacteriaceae > Bog-257. Next base: position 138,600 of record CAWBKE010000019.1, read on the forward strand.
TTGCGCCACAATTTTCGCGTCGTGCAAGAACACGTTGGCGATGACGTCACCATCTGCGCGGTCGTGAAGTGCAATGCCTATGGGCATGGGGTGGAGGAATGCGCGCCCGCATTGGAACAGGCCGGCGCCAAGTGGTTTGGCGTCACCTCAACCGACGAAGGCGTGGTGCTGCGCCAGTGCGGCGTTCAAGGACGAATCCTGGTATTGTGCGGCCTGTATCCCGGTGAGGAAGAAGAAGCGATTCGGCATTCTCTGACCCCAACCGTCTTCCGTTTGCAGCAGGCAGAGGATCTCGCGCGTTCAGCCGCACGCCTCGGTCTCACGCAAAGCGTAGCCATCCATCTCAAGATCGATACCGGCATGGCTCGACTGGGAATTCCATTGGCTGAGCTGGAGTCGTTTGCCGATGGCGTGAAGCGCGTGCCGCAAATTGAACTGGAAGGTGTCTTCAGTCATCTCGCCTCTTCTGAAGTTTTGGATGATGAGGACACGGCGCGCCAGATTGAGCGCTATGAGGCGGCATTGGGCGCGCTGGCAAATCATGGATTGCACCCGCCGCTGCGCCATCTGGCCAATAGCGGCGCAGTCGCTGCCCGGCCCAACACCTGGCACAATTTCGTGCGGCCCGGCCTGCTGCTCTACGGATATGAGTATGCGCCGTCGCGCCACGACGGTTTGGCGGTAATCGATATTCCCGCTCTGCCGCTCAAGCCAGTGCTCTCCTGGAAGACCCACATTTTAGGATTGCGCGATGTGCCCGCCGGACAGCCGCTGGGATACGGCGGGGCATATGTCACTCCCGCTGCGGCGCGCGTTGCTGCCGTATCGGTCGGCTACGGCGACGGATTGTCGCGCAAAATCTCCGTTCGCAACGGACACGATCCAGCCTTGTGCCACATTCATCCCTCGGTCGGTCACGGCGAAGTACTGATTCGCGGACAACGTGCCCCAATCGTCGGCCGCGTCTCGATGGACCTTACGCTGATCGACGTGACGCGAATTGCCGGGGCCGCCATTGGTGATGAAGTGGTGTTGATTGGCCGCAGCGGCCAGGAGCAGATCACAGCCTGGGATTTGGCACGCTGCTCCGATACCGTGGTCTACGAGACGCTGTGCAATCTCTCCAAACGCGTGCCCCGCCGCCACGCCGAATAGCAGACTCTTGTCGAAACCCATTCGGCTGGGCTTGGATACTTACAATATCGCCCCATTACAACTAAAGGCGAGCTACGGAATGGCCGATTACGAAGCTGCCAACCGACCATTCCGGTAGCCTATATCGCAATACCAACCTGCCCTCAGTGCTGGTCCTGGGTCGAGAAGAAATCAGCCATGGGCACGCCATTGGTGGCCCAGCCAAGATTGGACGTAGGCAGGCCGAGTCCTTGCGACATCAGGCGCAGGATGTCGCCTTCATCGTAGCTGTTGTTGTAGTTCCGCGTGTCGCCGCCAGGCGACTGGTATCCCCGCCTGCTGTATGGGCTGACGACAACCAGCTCCACCTGCCCGCCGCAACCCTGTCCTTCGGTCGTGGTTTCGCAATCCGGGCTTCCGTCGTCGGCGTTCTCGTCGAAAACGATGATCAGCAATCCCGTGCCCCCGGAGCGAAAGTAAGAACTCAAAACCAAAGGTCCGATTTCATCGTGCAGCCAGTTGTCGAAGGTCCCGATGGAGCAGTCGTGCGCGTCATCGCACCCGTTTGGCACCAGCCACGACAGTGTGGGCAGCCGGTGCAAAAGCACATCCTGGGGAAACTTACTGAAGCACACAAAGTTGCTTCTCTCCGTGTTGATGGTCGTCAGGTATTCGAGCGGATCGTGGCGGACGTAGTAGGTTCCCCGATTCTGCGCGCCGCAAAAGTTGGCGCCAGGGAGGCTCTCCACATAGTCCTTCCAGGTCCCGCCTGCGTTTTGCACCTCAAGCGCAATGTTATTCAGCGAGACCGGAAAGCTCTCCGGAGTCTGGCTGTCGTCGTCGGTCAGAATATTGCCGGTGGCTAAGTTCAGATAGTTGCCGATCGAAGGATGGGTGTCCGAGTAGTAGTTCACTCCGAGACCATACGTGTTGGCGAGGGAGGTCAAATAGGGCATGTTGCTGGAGTTGTAGCTCGTACTGTAATTCTGGTTTTCGCCGACAACGATGACTACGTTCCCGAACGACGGCAGTCCCTGGCAGAAAGCCGACGGAACGACGACAGCGGTGGCCAGCAGCAATGCCAGATACAGCCCAGCCTTCTTGGTTAACCCTTTCATCTAGATCTCCTTGGTTGATTTCGAAACTGAAATTTTCTTTTTTGACAAAGCCCGGTCATCGTACTACAAACTGGACCAGCGAGGAAGGGACTCGCCGTCAGCGCGCAGCATCGCCGGAAAACGGCGACCAGTACAAGATCTTCATGCGCATGGCGGGTGTCGTTTAAAGGTCCGGGCGACCCGGCGGAGCTGAACATTTTCAAGAGAACCCCAAAGTAAGTTTGGATAGCACTGCCTGGCGATTAGCGATAACGAGTCAGTCGCTTGCCGGTTGGACATTCTGGTTGAGATGGAAGACGTTGCCCGGATCCCACTGGGCCTTGACCCTCGCCAGCCGTGCATAATTCGCGCCGAAGGGTCCAACCAGGTCGCCCGCGTCATCGTGATCCATATAATTCACGTACCGCGCTCCTGTGGAAAACGGCTCCAACCGGGCAAAGCCCTGGCGCGCCCACGCAATGTTCTGTTCCCTGGCTGACGTATCCTGCCATTGCGAAAGAATCAGCAAATTGTGGCCTTCGCGACGATGGTGAAACGCCGTCTGGTCGTGTGGCACGCGGGCCAGCGCCCCATGCCAGTGCTCCAGGAAGATGCCGCTGTAAATCGAAGGACAATCTTCAACCATCTGGACCATTATGCTGATGACGTTGTCGTCCAGGTCAGTCAGGAAATTCGATTTCCAGTAGTTCAGCATGCCTTTGGGATAGCCAACGTCGAAAATGCTGTTCAGGTCACAGTACGTCGTCGGCTGAATCATATCGAACAGCGGCGATCCGAATTCCTTGATGGGAGCGAGCATCCGTTCGCCATCCTTGATGGCTCCGATATACGCGGCTCCGATAATGGCTACCTTCACGCCGGAACCGTCCGGCGCGTGCCCCACTCCCGCCAGACAAGTGAGTTCGTCGCCGGCCGACGCGGTAAACTCCCGGTAGAAGCGCAACACCTCGCGCGCCTGGGAAAGCGGCCATGCGATGGCGCCTGCCATGATCGTGGGTCCCACCGGATGCAGTTGGTACTCGAAGGATGAGACCACGCCAAAGTTGCCGCCGCCGCCGCGCAGCGCCCAGAAGAGATCGGGATTCTCGGAATCGCTGGCGCGCACGACCTTCCCCTCTGCGGTGACAACTGTGGCCGCAACCAGGTTATCGGTAGCCAGCCCGTGCTTCCCGGCCAGGTAGCCGTAGCCGCCGCCGAGGGTCAGTCCGGCGATGCCCGTGCTGGAGACCACTCCACCAGTGGTTGCCAGGCCATGTTCCTGCGTCGCGCGATTGAATTCGCCCCAGGTGACTCCGCCTTGGGCGACGGCGCGCCTGGTCGCGGCATTCACCGTTATCGCCTTCATCAGCGAAAGATCGACCATCATCCCGCCCTCGACGCTGGCGCGTCCGCTGACGTTGTGACCGCCCCCGCGAACGGCGATCTCCAAACCGTGTTCGCGCGCGAAGGCGAGGCCGGCGGCGATGTCGGCATCGTTGCGGCAGCGAGCGATGACCGCCGGGTGCTTGTCGATCAGGCCATTGTGCAGCGCGCGAACGTTATCGTAGTCCGCATCACCGGCTTGGAGAACGGTCCCCGCAAAGCTGCCGCGGAGTGTGTCTACAGCAGAGTGTGCGATTTGAGGTTGTGCCATGAGTTTGTCTTGTGACGGAAGCGAGGATTGTACTGCGCTCCTGATGCCATGCACAATGCCGCGCGGAAATGGGTGCCCCAGGTCTCGCGGGTTTCGAGACCTGGGCGTGTGACCGGCAGCTATAATCTTCTGAATGGCCACCCGCAAAGTAGTGCTTGTTGCAGCACTCGCCGGACTGTTGATTCCTGTTATATGGATACCATTCACTGTGATGAATGTGGGTGGGTGCCAAAAGAGCTGCGTTGGTTGGCTAGCCTGTCCTGTCTGGGCTGGATGATTCCGTGGCCCGGCATGCCACGCGAACTCACAAGTTCGACCATTTGGGTTTTCATAAGGCTAGGGACTGTTGCTAATGCGGTAATCTATGGCGGTTTAGCGTTCGTCATCTGCGGCATTGTGGGCCGATTCCAACGGAAACGTTAGTCCCTGCCAGTGCAGGGTGTCCGACTCATTCGCGGTTTTCGAATGAGTGGGTGAAGGTCGTCATCGATTCCGACAACCGACAACTGGCAACTGACCACTTTTTTCACCCCAGCTGGTAAAAGCTCAACGCCGCGTCGCCCTGATCCAGCCGCCGGTATCGCAGCAGCGCTCCGAAGCGCTCGTCGAGATCGAACTTCTTTTCATGCTCCGCGATGACGACGCTGGAAGGTTGCAGCAGCCGCGACTGCGACAGATAGCCCAGCGTCTGCTCGTACGTGCCGCGCATGCGGTACGGCGGATCGAGAAAACAATAATCGCAAACCACGCCGGTCGTCTCCAGCAGCGGCAGCGCCTTCGAGACCTCGCGCTCGTGAAGCTCGTAACCGGTCTCGATTCCGAGAGCGGCAAGATTTTCGCGCAGCAGCCGGGCGTGTTTCTTCGCCGATTCCACGAAGTACACCTCGCGCGCTCCGCGGCTAAGCGCTTCAATTCCAACCGCGCCGGTTCCGGCATAAAGATCGAGCCACACGCTGTCTGCGAGGCTGCGCGCCGCAGTGAGGACATCGAACAAAGTTTCGCGCAGACGGTCGCTGGTGGGGCGCAGATCGAGGCCCGGCAACGAGCGTAGAGCTCGGCTGCGATATTGTCCGGCTATCACGCGCATGGGAAGAAGACGCAGTCAGCAGTCAGCAATCAGCAATTGGCCGTTGGCGTTTGGCCGTTAGTCCTTGGTCGAAGAAAAATCAATCAGGACCGCTAGAGACAAGCTGGGAACTAAATGCTAAATGCCAAATGCTAAATGCCAAGTGTGTGTGCTAAACGCCAACTGCCAACCACCATCCTGTATAGAATGTATCAAGGAGCAGCATTCGCACATGAGAAGTTGGTCGATCCCGGCGGGACGGTTGTTTGGAGTGGACATCCGCATCCACCTCACCTTCCTGTTCCTGCTGGCGTTTGTATGGTTCACACAATCGGTCACGATGGGCACGGCCGGCGCCATGCGAGGATTGGCCCTGGTCGCCATCATCTTTCTATGCGTGGTGCTGCATGAGTTGGGCCACGCGCTGGTTGCGCAGCACAGCGGCGTAGCCGTCCGCTCCATCATCCTGCTGCCCATCGGCGGCGTCACCCTGATGGAAGACACCGGCCAGCACAACCCCGATCCCGCGCGCGACATCCGCATCTCCATCGCCGGGCCGCTGGTGAATTTGGCCATCGCCGCCGTATCGGGAATCGTGATCCTTCTCTTTTTTCCGCAGGTCAACCTCTGGGGCCGTCCGCTGGTCAGCCTCACCAACCTGCCGCGCGCGCTGTTCTGGGGCAACGTTTTTCTAGGCGCCTTCAATCTGCTGCCTGCGTATCCCATGGACGGCGGCCGGGTGCTGCGCGCGCTCTTTGCCGAGCGCATGGAGTACGTTCGCGCCACGCGCCTGGCGGTCACTGTCGGTCAGGGATTTGCCATGCTGTTCATCTTCCTGGGCGTATGGAATACCTGGCTGATGCTGATCGGCTTCTTCCTCTTCGTCGGCGCGCAACTCGAAGACCGCTCGGTCGTCTTTCAGTCGGTGCTGGAAAGCGTGCGCATGGAAGACGTGATGCTCACCGGCTTCTCCACCCTGTCGCCGGCTGACACGCTGGAGGACGCGCTGCACAAAGCCGTACACACGCTGCAGGATGATTTCCCGGTGGTTCGCGGCAGCGACATGGTCGGCATCATCAGCAAGCAACGTATTGTGGAAGCGCTGCGCCGGGGCGGTAACGGCTATGTGCAGTCGGCGATGGTGCGGGCTTTCGACATTGCCCAGAGCACGGACTCGCTGGCTTCCGCGTTCCGCAAGCTCGGCCGGCAAGGGCTTAACATGATTCCCGTGGTCGATCAGCAGCGCCTGGTGGGCATCGTCACCATGCAGAACCTGATGCACAGCATGACGCTGCTGGCGGAAACCAGAAGGTTGAGACGGCAGCAGGAGAGCGAGTAGAAGCTCCTAGCCGCGAGCCTAGAGCTTTGAGCCAAATGCCCCGCCCTAGCCAAAAGAAGGCTAGAACGGGGCACCCGACTGGAAACTCGAAACTGGAAACTCGAAACTTCGGCCCCTTACGCCGCCGAGCTCGTCACACTCCGGATCGCCAGCGAAACCATCAGCCGGGTTATGCCGGAGATGAAGATGCTGATGCCGAACAGCGTCCCGACTACCCACGCGGAGTTGATCGGCCAGTGCCTCCAAATCAGCGCGCCCAGCAGGATGGTGATAATGCCGTCCAAGAGCACCCATCCCCAGCCATTGTGCGGCCGCATCCGAAATGCCAGCACCAGAGCGAAGATTCCGTATACCAGCAAGAAACAGGCCAGCAGCAAGGTCAGCGCAAGCAAGGAGCCCACGGGATGCATGATCAGGTAAACACCCGCGATGATGTAGATGATCCCAAGAATGATCTCCAGGAACATGTGCGCGCCACCGTGGGTGCGAAAGCCATAAATGATTTGGGCGAAGCCGTTGAAAATGGCGGACCAGCCCACTACCAGGGCAATGACAATTCCGAATTCCCAGGGCGCAGCCATGGCGATGATACCGGCCAGGATCATCAGAACGCCCAGGGCGATGGACCAGCCAGAGCTCTTCTTCATATCGCTAAAAACTGCTTCAGCCATAATTCCTCCATTTGTGTTTGGGCGCTGGCGGACACAAATTGCCGGCGCTGAAGCTAGACAGATTAATTCACCACGGAGACACGGAGAACACGGAGCCTGGCACTGATCCAGTTATGTGTTGCCGAGTGTTTCCACCACATCCACAAACCAAACAACGCTCCAACTGCGCAGCAAACCAGCAGGACCGAAAACCGCAAGAAATATATCCGGGGGCGGTCAGCTCGGGGCGCGATGTTTACGCAATTTCATTTGCGGCATTAGATCAGTACCCGGACTTTTATTTTCATGTTTCCTCCGTGCTCTCCGTGTCTCCGTGGTGAAAAACTCTTCAGGTATACCCCGTACGGATTGGATCGAAAAGCCCATGACATTGTGCGCGAGCGGCGAGCCATATTCAACCGTTTAATCGCTCGGGAACCGGTTCGATTATGTCGAAAAGCCGCATGTCAACCGCGACTTTGCCACGGCGGCGAGCCTTCTTGGCGAAGTTCGCTGCCGCATCCGCCATGAAGGCGTTGGCAAAACGAGCGCCCCATACCACATCGTCAAAAGTGTAAGAAGTGCGCGTCTGGACGATCGTGGAAAAGGTTTCGTCGAACGCCTTTAACAGCACCAAAATCTCCGCGCTGGCCTTGCGCAGCGATTCCGGACTCTCGCCATGCAGCGGACTATGTTCGTCGACGGGATGCACCACGGTCCAGGTCAAAGGCAGGAAAACCACGCCGTCGCGTTCCAGCGTCAGGGGATAGTAACGGCGGGTGTGCACGCCATCCACCTGCTCAAAGCGGCTGAGGATGACCTTGGCGGTGATTTCGATCAGCTCGTTGGAACGGGCGTTGGCCACGCGAAATTCCAGCGCATGAATGCCCTGATAGGGGGCAACGACCGCATGACTGCTGAACACAATATTCGCCGTGGGACGGGAAAAACGCGCAAAGACCAGCCCGGTTGCGATGGCGAATCCCATCAAGCCGGCAAGCGCCTCGACGGTAACGACCGCGTTGGCGGCAACGCCGATGGGCACGACGTTCCCGTATCCAATGGTGGAGATGGTCTCCACACTGAAAAAGAAGGCGCGCAGAAATGGAGGCAGGTCCATTCCAGGCACGGTGGTGATCAGGGACTTGGTGCCGCACGCCAGATAAGCCAGCGCGAAAATCGCGTTCGCTACCAGATAGCCACCAATGCCCAGAAGAGCGAATTGTCCCCAGGGCATGGTGAGCAAAGCATGATAGAGATTCAGCGAAGCCCGGATGCCCAGGCCGCGGCGCTCCACGTTGAAGCTGCCGTCGCGATTCAGCAGGCGCTGATGGCTCTCGCGGGAGACGACCGCACCAAAGCCGAGATCGCGCAGGTCCTGCTCGTTGATGGGTTGTGGCCGGGAAACCATGGGTGTTCGATGCCGCCGCTCAGGCGGCGTTGCAGAAGTATAACGGGTGGCGTGCGAAAATTCCGCTGGCCAGGTAGAGACGCGATTCAGAGCAGTTCGTCGAGGATGAGGGTGTCGAGGACCTCCAGCCTCTTAAAGACACGATCATTGGTAACGAAACCTACGACTCCTGAACTCATGGCGGTCGCGGCCTGCAAGGCATCCGCAGTTTTCAGATGATGTTGGGCCCGAAGCGATGCCGCGAGGCTGGCAATTTCCAAGTCAGGAGCGATCCAGTCTAGATTCGGATACGTCGAAACTACAGCGTACAACTCGTCGACGCGCTGCCGGTCAGCCTCACGATACGGGTGAACCAATAGCTCGGTCATGGTGATTGTGGAGGTCACAGCCGCGTGGCCAGGGCGTTCCAGCCATGCAAAGATAGGATCAGTGAAAGGGAGATAGCGCGGGTTCGCTTCCAATTGGTAAATAAAAATGCTGGTGTCGAGCGCGATTCTACGGTGATGCCGGAGGAACTGAACAATGCGATCTATTTCCAATCCTCGCGTTCTTTGTTCAGATAGTCCCTGGGATAGATGCCGTGAGCTAACCCCCGCATCGCGGTGTGATACGACTCAGGCTTTTGCAGCACCATCACCCGCTTCCCACGAACCACTACCAGAAGCTTGTCTCCGGGTTTCAGCTGCAACGCCTCGCGGGCCTCGCGCGGGATGACGATCTGGTTCTTTGAAGAAAGTTTGGCTTCAGCCATCGCTTTACATAGTAGCAGAAAGTAAAGTCAAAGAGAAAAATTGCAAGCGCAAAGCAGCCGTGGAAGGGGCCGAACCGATCCCCCGGCGGAGTTGTGCTTTTGCCTCTATTGCAACAAGCCAACTTTCAGAATCGACGTCGTGGCTGCGGGATTCAAGGCCATCTTTAACGCCCCACTGCCGCTAAGCTGCATCTGGTCTGTAACGACGTTGCCCCAGATCAGGGTTCCACTGGTGGTTCCTCCAGGTATCTGGAAAACCGTCGCATAGCTGGTCGAGTGAAAATACAGCGTGCCGGTATAGGCCAGCGATCCCGAGCCTTGCAGCTGTGGCGAGCCGGTGTCGGCGTGGTCCATAAACATCAGCAGGCCACGTATCGTGCCCAGCGAATCGGGAGTGTCTCCTGCGCTGTCGTAGTAGGTGCCTTGCACCGTGCACTGGGCCAGCATGATGTTGGTATCCAGCGCAACGGGTAAGTTCAAATAAGAAGGCGGCGAGCTGCCGTTGCAGGTCAGATCGGTGGCCGGTGTCTTGTCCACCCTGGGAGAGTCGGGAGCTCCCGATGCCCCGCTGATCAAAGGCACAGCGCTTCCGTGAAAGTAAAACATGACGCCGTCGGTCTGATGCCAGGTCCAGGGACCTCCGCCACCGTTGCCGTTGGCGCCGGCGGTCTGGGTCATAGGGCTGCAGTTGCCGGTCGTGGGTGTGGAGTTGATGACTCCTTGCGAGTTGGCGCAGGCCTTGGCCATGCGGATGCTGTCGCTGCCGCCGATCGCCAGATTGCCATCCATGTAATAAACACCTGGCAGGAACGTGATCACATCGTTGCCATTTTCGCTGATTCCGTTGGGATAATATCCGGGAGCATATTCATGGCAGCCGCGGCAATACCAGCTCTTGCTTCCGTATTGAGCGAGATTACAAGTCCACCAGGTGCTGTCGTTGTAGTTTCCATAATCCGTGGGCGCGGTGTCGGGACATCCATCCATCTCAGGAGCGGCCAGATTGTAGTAATACGTGCCGTTGCCGTGGGCTACTTTCGTAAGCGGAGTAACACTCTTCATCCCGGCCGCAGCCGGCACGGCAGAATAGGGATCGGGAACGGGACTGGCAGGCCAGTCCCAATGGCCGGTTGTTCCTCCATTAAAGCCCGCGGTTAACCCAGTGTTGCCGTTGGTTCCATTGCAACCGGTCGAGGGGCCCGGGGCAGTGTGCGGACCTCCATAGGTGCCAACATCGGAGCCGGTAAAGTTCGGACCACCCTTACTGGTATCGATGACACCGCTGGAAGCGCAGTCCACGGCGGTCGCGCTGCTGGAGTTTACGACGATGCTGCGCGGCGGCCCGCCAACGATAGTCAACGATGCTCCTCCAGAATAGGCCAGCGACCCTGACATGGTGGGATGCAAAATCATGATGGGAGCGCCTTGCATGATCGCGGTCAGTCCGCAAGTGGAATTGGCCGCAACCAGTTGGGTCTGGCTGGCCGTCAGCAGCGTGCTGAAGTACGTCTTCACCGGCAACGACACCGAGACCTGCAGAAAAGGGTAGGCCGTAATAGATGAAGGCGGAGCGGTCACGCCTGCAACCGCACTGGGGAAGGTCCAGGAGACGGTGGCCGCGCCGCTACTATATCCATTGAACCCATTCTTGCTGGCATACCAACACATGGTTGGACCGCTGGCACCGTAGGAGTTGCAGTTGCCGGCGCTGCCGGGAACGAAACCCATGTTAGGCATCGTGGCCCCGCTGGCAATCTGATAGATATCCATAGCGCCCGCCTGACAGGCGGCATCGGCCGCGGTTTGCATCTGCTGACGTTGAAACCAGATGTTGGTGTAGTCCACCGCGAACGCCAAAACCGCCAGCAGGAACAGACTCAACATCAGCACCACCAGAATGCTCGCCTGGCCAGCTTCGTGGGGCAGGCGTTTCGGCCCGACCACGTTTCGAATACCACCCGATGTCATGGCACACACCTCGTCAAAACACAATCCGCCCTTCGGCGGTGGTCTGCATGGTTGGAGCATTAAATCCCGGCAAACTCAGATACGGCACGTAGGGATAAGAGATGGTCACTCGTACGCGACTGGACGGCGTAGATGTCCCATCGGGCCAACTGGGGGTAACCGTCATACCGCTGATGTCGTGAAAACAAACTCCGGCATAGCCCTTCACTACATTGGTGACATTGGCGCCAGTGCTGTCGCTACAGCCGCTGCTGGGTCCGCTGCATAAGCTGTTGTCCGTTCCATGCGCAATGGCATAACGAACTCCTTCCCGCGCGGCATTGTTCAGCACGCTATAGGTGTAGATGGTCATGCAAAACTCGAAGATCAGGAAGGTAAGCAGAAACAACGTCCACACCGACAGAGCAAACTCAAGCAGCATGGAACCGCTCTCCTCGCTCGCCAGCCCGGTGGCGCGCGCTGCTCCGAACGGCTGTAAGCGGCGGTTAGCTGCTGTCATCAGTCGACCGCCCGCATCTCTGCCGCCCAATGTACCGTCAGCGGCGGCATAGTGAAGGTGAAGAAATTGAGTGGGATGGGAAGGTTGACGGTGTAGACCACGTCCACACGCTGGGTCAGCATTCCGCTATTCGACTCCGGGTCCTGATCGGGAGTAAACGTCAACGAGCCGGAAGGGTAGGTACTGCAGCTCGTAATGTAGCCGTTGGAAGTTTGGGTTACGCCAATTTCTTTGGAGCAGACTTCCACCGTCGTCTTGGTCAGCATATTCGCCAGGCCGGACATGTCCCCGCCGGCCAGCCCGGCCACTCCCGCCGTGTCGGAAAGCGATCCTGAAGTTCCCGGCGATGGCAGCTGTTGCTGAGCGGGCGATACGAAACCTTGGCCGGAATATTGGACGGCATTGCGCGACGACGACACCAAGTTTGCCGCGACGATAAAGAAGTAGCCGATATCAATGGCGAAGCACAGCATCAGCACCAGGATCGGCACCACCATTGCGGTCTCAACCAGACTCGATCCCTGGATGTCTGTTGCAACTGAACGCGAGGCTGGTGTTGACTTACTCATTTACCAGAAGACCCGTCTCGTAGATTTTCTTGCTTTGTGTCAGGGCACGACTTAAGTGTCTGCGTGAGAACCGTGTCGTCCCCGGGGGACTCAAGTACTTTTCCCGCCTCGAGCTTCTTACTCCACTGCCCAAAAGAAAAGTTAGTTCTCACGCAGGCCCTTAAGTCGTGCCGACTATGGCAAAACCGCCCGGACTTTAGCCGCTGACAAGTCCGCCGACGAGGGCTAAAGAGACTGTGTCGCGAGTGGTGTCGCCGCTCCGCGGCTCGGGCTCTTTTCCCACTTGACCCAGGGCTTACGCCCTGGGCTAACCGCGATTCCGCCGCTGCGCGGCTGATTTTGGCGCGATCGACGGTTTTGTCCCACCAGGAAATCCAATTTCCGGTTGCCACACAGTCTCTAAAGCCCGACTTCCTCTCGCGAGCGAACGGCACGGCTGAAAGCCGTGCCCTGACACACACCGACTTATGAAATCGCTTCAACCACACTCTCCTATGAAAATGCTACGGCGGAGTGAATGCGCAGACCAAGGCTTATGTGAGCGAACAGGCGAAAGACTTTTCCCATTCGGCACAATGTCAGAATGGGCCATCGGGCTTATAAATTCGGCACAAGAGCGCAGGGATTTATGGCTGTCGCAGTCCGGGCCGCGCTAGCCTGAGCTGTGCAGGCAGAACTAGCGACGACGCCGGAACTCGGATCTTCCGCATTAGTCATCCCGCCCGCGGTCTCCAAGGTAAGAACCAATCTATGGAAGAAGATATTTTCGTTTCCGGTGCTGCTCGCCATAGGCTTAGGCGCGGCGATCTTTTTGCTCGACAGCGGCAGCATCGCCGACCCCGATATCTGGTGGCACTTGCGAAATGCGGAGGTATTGGTACAAAGCCATTCGGTGGTGCATCACGACTTCTATTCCTTCACGGCAACGGGGTCGCGCTGGATCAATGAAGCCTGGCTGAGCGAGCTGCCTTATTACCTGGGATGGAGATGGATTGGTATTCGAGGTATCTATCTTGTCATGCTGGGTGAAGTAGAGCTGATCCTGCTCGGCGTCTTCGGACTGGCATACCTCAGCTCAAGAAATGTCAAAACCGCATTTGTCGTTTCCTGGCTGGCGGTATGGCTGGCGACGGTTTCCTTCGGTCCGCGAACTTTGCTGGCAGGTTGGATGTGCCTGGTCGCGGAACTTTTCCTGCTGGCGCAGTTCAAGGAAGGCAAGGACCGGGCTTGGCTGCTGCCGCTGCTCTTCGTTCTATGGGCCAACCTGCACGGCTCCTGGCTGATTGGCATGGCATTGCTTGGCATGTTCTGCGCGGCAGGATTAGTGCAGGGAAAATGGGGCCGGCTTGAGGCCACGCGATGGACTCCGCCTCAAATGCGAAAGCTGGCCCTGGCAGGTAGTTTGAGCGTCGCTGGACTATTTCTTAATCCCTACACCTACCATCTGGTGTTCTACCCATTTAACTTCGCCTTCCGGCAGAAGCTGAATGTGAATCATGTTGACGAATGGATGAGCCTCGACTTCCACTCGGTGCGCGGCAAGATCATCTTCCTGATGCTGGTGGCAACGATTGTGCTGGCGCTGGTGCGCAAGCGCAACTGGGCACTGGACGAGCTTGCCTTCCTCCTCCTCGGCTTCTATGCGGCGATGACCTATAGCCGCTTCCTGTTCCTCGCCGCCATCGTGTTGACTCCAATTCTGGCAAGGGAATTGGATTTCTTTCCGCCCTACGATCCTAAGATCGACAAGACTTGGCTGAACGCGTTCCTCATGGCAGTGCTCTTGGGTCTCTGCATCTGGCGATTTCCGTCGCGCGACAACCTGATGCGCGAGACGATTCAGAACTATCCTGTGAAGGCACTGAATTATCTGCAGCAATTCCACCCAAAGGGACGCGTCTTTAATGATTGTCTGTGGGGCGGGTACCTGATCTGGAATACCCGCAACATTCCAGTCTTTATCGACTCACGCATCGATATTTACGAATACAACGGCGTCTTCGCCGACTACCTGGATGCGATGGGGGTCAAGAACACGCTGGAAATCGTGGACAAGTACCACATCCGCTACGTCCTGTACCGACAGGAGAGCGGCGTCGCCTATCTGCTGCAGCACAGCTCCGGATGGAAGACCCGATACCGGGATGGGACCACGATATTGTTGGAGCGGACGGGACAGGTTCCATAGCGGTTGTTCCAATTCTAACCTGCGATAGAATGGGGCAGCCCTATGCCGAATCGAACCTCGACGCTGTGGTAAATAAGCCCAACTCACCTTCACCCACGCCCGAATCCGCGCAAGCGCCGCGCGGCTTTGGGGCCCCGGTTCCGCCGGCTCTCGCCACGCGACCGGCCATTGTCAAACGATATTGGGATTTCGTGGCGGTGCTGCTCTTGATGGCGGCGTCACTGCCCTTGTCGTGGCTCTCGCCTCGCACCGTAATCCTGGTGCAGCGTCCGGGCACCTTCGATGACAACTGGGTGCTGGACTCGGCTTTCAAATCTTCACGCGGAATGGTGTTCGGCCGCGACGTAGCTTTCGTCTACGGACCGCTGTTTCATTGGCTGATGGCTGCGCCCGCGCGCTGGCCTCACTACTCGATGGGCGCAACTTACGTTGGCTATCGCACCCTGCTGCTGTGGTGCACCTTTCTGTTTGGCTATGGGACGCTGCGTCTCCTGCTGCCGGAACAACCTTGGGGCAAACGGTTTCTGCTGCTTCTGCTATTGGGAGTTTTTTGGGCGCCGTGGGATGGGCGAACCGCCTTCGCCATATTTCTGTTCGCACTGTTCCTGCGCGGCTGGTATGGAGTGCGCGAACGGCGAATGAAGCTCTCGCTGTTTGCCTGCGGCTCCGCACTGCTCGTTGCTGTCGCATTCCTCTACTCGGCTGATACCGGGGTTTATGGGATTGCGGCATGGATATTGGGATTGGCAGGAGTGGCGTGGGAAGGCCGCCGCGAATCGCAAAAATTCGCACGCTATGCAGTTGCCGCTGGAGGCTTCGCAGTTTGCCTGGGCCTGCTCGTCCTGGTGATTAACAGCATCATGGCAACGCCGCTGGATTTTCGTTTCTGGCGGACTTCCCTGGCGCTGGTGGCGGTGCACCGCTGGAACGAGCCCTCCGCTGTCTCGGCCGCGGGCGCCATACACTTGCTGGCGCCGGTTGTGATCGCCGCGTGCCTGTTTCTGGTGAGGCTTGTGGTTCCGGCCGACCGCGCGGCCGTCATCACTGCCCGACCCGGATTCCTGCTGAGCGCATTTCTGTTTGCCCTGCTCGCCATGCAGAGCGGATTGGTCCGCTCCGATTACAACCACATCGTCTTCGGTGTGTATCCCATGGTGTTCTTTGCCGGAGTGGTGCTGTTCTCGTTCCAATCGCTGACGGCATCGATGATTGCGGCGCTGGCCGCCGTAGTCTGCTCGGTCGCGTTCTCACAACCTGCTCCACATTTCCAGCCAGCCAGCCTGCGCTTTCGTCTGGCGCGAATGCTCCATCCCATCACCACCTGTCCCGGCGGCTATCGCGAATTCGATCACGCCTGCTATCCCAGCGCATTCGCGGACACCCTGGAAACCACCGTTGGCTATCTTCAACAGCACAGCGGCGAGCAGGATTCCGTCCTGATCTTCCCGTACCAATACATGTTCGCTGTGGCCGCACAGCGCAATGTGGCCGCCGGAGTCGAGCAGTCGTTTCTGGCGAACGGAGCGTACCTGTCGCAGTTCGACATCGCCGGAATGGAGCGTGCGAAAGCGAAGACTGGGCTTTACTTCCCCGACGCCGGTCCCACCGAATTGACCAGTCCCGTCCTGAGTCTGCCGATCGACGAGGTTAGCAGCTTCACACGCACGCCCGATCTCTGGTTCTGGATCTTTCGCCATTACCGGGCCGATGAAAGGCTGGTTCCTGGAATCTTGGCTTTGCAACGGGACGATTCGCGGCAGTCTAGAATTTCGATGCAGGAATATCCGCTGGCTTTGGCCGCGCATGATTTCCCGATTCACGCGGCCAACACAACTCTCGATCTGGGTGCGCCGGATTGGCCCCCAAGTGGAGCTGACTTTTTGCGGCTGCGAATGACGATTCGCTACAGCCTGCTGTGGAAGCTGCGCAAACCGGAACGGCTGCAACTGGAGATCACTCTGGCCGACGGCAGCCGCTCGCTCAGGACCTTTGTCGTCGAACCGAATGTCGAGACCGATGTTTGGTTTTATCCCTGGAATGAGTCTGATTTGGCGCGTTACTTCGATGCCGACGAAAGCCGCTGGCGCACTGGGTACCGTCCGGCAGTCACCGATCTTCGTTTGTTGATCACGCCGCTGGATTGGTTTTCGCAGAAGCCGGAAGCGGTTGCGATGGAGTCCGCTGACGCCGTGCGGTTCAGCCTGGGGCGCTAAGCTCGCGCTCGCCGCTTGCTCTTGCGCGCTCAACTCGCCGACACGACGCCGAGGCTTTGGACACACGCACTCTCCGCCGTACATCTTACTTACAGGCGTGCGGTTGTGCACGCCCATATTTGTCGATTTTATTTCGCAGCCTCCAGCAGGTCCTTCAGCACAACCGCCAAGGGCATCTGGGCCAGGACGGCGGGAATCATCGGCACTGCGACAGCAAGAGCGAGAGAGAGAAACGCGCCCTTGTCAAACGGAAACGGCTGCATTGCCTCGATATTTTCGTAACTGGCTCCGTAATCGGTAAGGGTACTGGCTTCCGGAGCGGCCAGGAACTCCTCTTCGTGTCCGGCGCGATGCAAGATCCACTTCTCATGGAAGTCGGTGCTGTGGATTTGCGCCAGTGTCCCGTACTCCATGATCCCCCACCGCCGCAACTTAGCCAGCCGGGGAACAAAGAAGATCAGCGGTCCCATCGCCATTATGAGAATAACCGCCAGCAGGACAACCGCCTGGACCTTGAATGCCATCAACTGGGCGCCAGCGGAAAGTATCTGTTCCCGCCAGTTGGATCCGATAGCGGCGGAAATTGCGAAGGCAATAGGAGCGAACGCCATGGGCGAGAGGCCCAGAAACCCGATGCCTCCGTGATGGTCCGGGTGAGTAGCCACCAGCTTCAGGTCGAGCCGCGATAGCTTGAACAAATAGAACGTCCACAGGAGCCATTTCCACAAGGCCAATCCCACAAGGAACCGATAGATCACCTGGCTAACCAACCCGTAATACCACGCTGCCGGCGTGAGCTGAGCGCCGCTTCCGATCCCGATGACTGCCCACCCCCAGCGGTCGGCGATCGCCTCGGCGACGCGCCCTTGCCAGATCGCAGCCGTGTTCACATAGACCATCACGACGATCAGCAGCTCCGGCAGCCAGGAGTCGCCCCATCGAGCTAGCGTTGTGATTACCCGGCCCATGTAAGCGAGATCATCGGGACCGAGTAACTTCGCCTCTCGCAGGTGCTGCACAATCAGGCGAAAGCGCGATTCCATAAGGGTCTGCCCCACCAGCAAGATTGGCACGGCGATCACCAGGCGCGCGGTGACGCGGTAGTCCCTGAGCAGGTTGCTCAGGAGATGGGGATGGAACAACCCGGTGAGGATTACCAGCGGGACCCAACCGATGGCCAAGGCGAAGATGACCCTTCTGCCGTGGTTCCAACGGTTGGGCCCGATGAGTCCGGCAGCCTGTTGCACGCGATAAAATGGACCGCCGCGAACCAGGGAGAAATCCCGCAGCGTCTCGCCATTCGCGAGAACCTTAGGGTCGGAAACTGCGTCTTGTGATTGCGCCATCTCGCCTCACGAAGCTTACCGGAGCGAAACCCGCCGCGTCTGACTCCATTATCCTAATACGGATACACCAGCCCAGCACGACCGGATCTGGGTGCAAAAGCGCTTCCCAGCGCCTCTTGCGGGACGCAGTTTATTCGGCCTTTGCGATAGCGGTAACTGTCGCTTGTGACAGGTGCTCGCTAAGGAACCGGCAGGCGCCTGGCTAGATAAGTCAGTGGCAGAGGCTCATGACCCGCTGATTCTGCTGCCCAGAGCCTTCAGCGGGAAGCGCATGCCTTCGTACAGAATCTTGCGGCTGAACTTCGATTTGCCGGCCTCGCGCTCGTAGAAGACGATGGGGAACTCGCAGAAGCTGGTGCCACTGCGGTGCAAGTTGAATTTCATTTCCATCAGAAAGGCGTAGCCCTCGGAGCGAATGGCATCGAGGTCGATGTTGCGCAGGACCTTGGTCTGATAGCCCACAAACCCTGCAGTCATGTCGCGCACCGGCACGCCGGTGAACCAGCGCGCATAAAAATTCGCGCCAAAGCTTAGAAAGCGCCGGCGGATGTCCCAATTTTCCGCGCCGCCGCCAACGACATATCGTGAGCCAATCACCACCGGGTTGGTCTTCAGCAGCTCAATCATGCGCGGCAACAGCTCGGGCGGATGCGACAGGTCGGCGTCCGACTGGATCACGTAATCAGCCAGGTTCTCGTGCAGAACTTTCTTGATGCCGTCGCGGCAGGCAGAGCCGTATCCGCCCTTGCCAGGCCGCGCCAGCAGATGGACATCAGGGTCCGTGGCTTGAATGCGTCGAATCTCGCCGGCGGTGCCGTCGGGCGAGTTGTCATCGACAAACAGGATTGGCTCATTGCCCGCAGCCTTGCGGATTCGACCGACGAGCACCGCGATGTTGTCGTGTTCGTTGTAGGTTGGAATGATGAGCATGGGGCCGATTTCCAGTGTACCTTGTCGCGGAATTCGGGGTCTTCAGAGTACCACGCAAGTCGTTTCAGGAGAACCTTTTACGTATAAGTCCAATGGAAAGAACCTTTTAGCGGGATTTCTCGACACAAGCTCGTAAGTTGTTGATTCTTCGTGCATAGGCTCACGCGTAAGTCCTTTGGAAAGAAGCTTTTACCCGTAAGTCCAATAGGCAGAGCCTTTTGGCGGGAAGTTTTCGACGTTTCTCCATGTTTTCAATGGGTTACAGACGATTCTTCGAGGGGGGAGTGCAAAACACTCCCGAGCAATCGCGCCGCGAGTTTCTTGCCAGCTTCCAGCATGTCTGCGGAGGAAATATTGTGGCCCGAATCGTCGCAGATTGTCGCCGCAACGAGATCGTCAATTGCACTATTGAGGCGACGGCGACATTGTGATTCGCACTGCGTCCGCCGACTCGATGTCGATCGATTCCGGCTGTTGGGAAACCCAATCGAGCGGCGAGGCGAGCACGCGCAAATCCGTGACTGCGGGACGCGACGACAACCGCCATCGATTTTCGTCCGCCTCGAAGTAGCGCGCCAGATCGGGTCCTGACCAGGGATAAAACCACACTTCCGTCGAGACATTTGGCTGCACCATGAACCACTGTAGGTCGCGCGTTCCGTTGGCGCGCGTGATCTCCAATTGCAAGCGCTCCGGCTTGCGCAGCTTCCACCAGAACGGATAGTGAACCGTGATCCGCAGGCGGATGAAGTCGAAACCGCTGGGCCAGTTTGGAGCTCCAAGAGCGGTAGCAGAACTGCGCTCGTCGATTGCATAGCTTCGCCCCGGCAAGCCGAGCGATTGCGCTTGCATGGAGATGCGGCTCGCGCGCGAGTCGTCACGCTGCAAGCCGACAACGCCGGGAGTCAACTGCTCCGCCGTGCGATAGCGGCGCACCATCCAAAACCACACTTCGGGAACGCGTGTGAAGTTCGATATGCCATCTACGGGAACGCTGAGATAGTTGCGGGACCAGCGCGCAACTTCGGCTTCCGACATGTGGCTGTAATCGTCATCGGGCAGGTACAGCGCTGCCGGAATCGATTTGCCTTCGAGGCCGGAAATCTCGAGCCGCGACAGATATGGTCCGCTCGCGGTGTAAGCCTGCATCAATCCGCCCGCGACATCGCGCCGCGCCGCCAGGCCAAACATGGTCTGGTAAGGGAAAACGAAGATGGAATCTTTAAGACTGCTGTTCTGGCTGAGGAATTTCGCGGCAGCGGTCAACATCGGCGGTGTCAGCGGCTCCACGTAGCAGGCGCGGTCGAATTCGCCGTAACCTGGCGGACATTCGGTCAATGGATCTCGTAACTGGCTGTAGAGCCGGATAACGCTGGAAGGATGAAACACGGGATCCGAAAACATCATGCTACAGGCAATCGCAACCAGCACGCCAAGCGCCGAGAGCTTGCCGCGGAAGGAGAACAGGATAACGCTGGCAAAGAAGATCATCGCGAACTCGCCGATAATCACGTGGCCGACGTCGGAGCGGACCAGCGCGCTCTGCATCTGGGCCAATCCCAACACAAACGCGCCCACTAGAAACGCCGTGCGTTGCGTCACAGCGACCGCAGCCTTATCACGCGTCGCGAAGCGCAAGACGAAAATCGCCAGTCCAATCAGCAGCCCGCCAAAGAAATGCGCCGTGCCTTTGTCGGTCATTGCAGCGGGCGTTGCCCAGCGATAGACCGCGACCTGCGCCAGTGAATCGCGCCAGAACTTGAAGTCGAGCGGGCTGGACAGGAAGCAGTTGATCACAATGGCGACCAGCACGGCAGCGACTACGAAGGCCAGCAGCGCGCTGAGCAGCTTACCTGCGAAGTGCTCGCGCCGCATCTCCAGAGCGATCGCGGCAAAGCAGATGAACCACGCCGCAGTTGCATAAATGCCGGTGTCGCCCGCGACCAGGAATGCAATTCCGCACAGCAGCGCTCCGCCAGTTCCGGCGAACAGGCTGCGGATGCGACCATCTTTGACCGCGTACCAACCGCGCAGAAAAAGGGCAAACAGCAGCACGGGAAACGTTGTCCGTAACGATGTTTCCCAGAACGAAGAGAGCAACAGCAGAAGTACGAAGCGCTTCCAGGACGGTTGCTCAGGCAGAAGCAGCCGCAATGCGAGATAGGCAAAGACGATCGCGCACCACAGCGGGACCGTGTTCCACGTTGCATACAGCGCGCCAAAAGACAGTGGCATGGAGCGCGCCGGGATCGACGACAGCCACTGAAAGATGGGACCGTGCGTGAAAGCAACGTCGCGGCCAATGCAGATGCCGCGCAGCGCTTTGAAGGTGCTATCGAGGTGCCAGTGGTCGTCGATCAGGCCATAATTGGGGACCAGAAAAACCGCGCGTTGCCTCAACCACACCGCCGGGAACGATGCGAGCATGAGCAGCGCGACGGCGAGAAAATCCCAATACTTCTTCAGCCATGGAAAGCTGTGCTCGGCAGCGGCAGAGATTCGCGAGCGTTGTTGGCGTGACGCAGCATCCAGCTTCTCCATAGACGAGAGACATTCTACCTTGCGATGATGCCATCGCGAGATCGCGATGCGCCACTGCAGTTTTTGGCGATTGCGCAAATTCCTGTCATACTCGCAGCCGGAGGTCATCATCGACAACTCTGCGTGCTGAACTCGCGGCCGAAAAAAGGCAAGCGGTGATGCGCTCGCCGCGATTCTCAGGAGGGATCGCACCACAAACCGGGACATGCCGACTTCAACCAGCAAAACTTTGCGCGGCGCCGCACTCAGCGACCGTAAACGCATCGACAGCGCAGCCGGCGCGGAACACGTGACCCGCGTCTGGACCTTCATTGTCGCGGCCCTGCTGGCCGTCTTCTACTTCGCCACCAGCATCTACATCGCGTCGCATCGCGTCTTCTGGTTCGACGAGCTCTTCACATTGCACATCGCACGTCTGCCCAGCGTGACGGCAATCTGGAGCGCGCTCGGCAATGGCGTCGACGCGCTGCCTCCAACCTATTACATGCTGGTGCGCGCTTTCGATTCGCTCTTTGGACCCGGCGATGTCGCGGCGCGGCTGCCTTCGGCTCTGGCGATGGTCATCGGTCTCCTGCTGATCTTTGATTGCTCGCGCCGCCTCACCGATGGTCTTCACGGACTGATTGCGCTGTGCGTTGCGACCTGTTCCTTCCTGCCTTACTACGGATTCGAGGCGCGCTCGTACGCCATCTACTTCATGCTGGCGGCGCTGTCGCTGTGGGCGTGGTCGTATGACGCAGCGGGCAAGCGCTGGCCGGCGATTCTGTTTGGGGCCGCGTTCTTCGCCGGCGTGTGCTTCCATTACTACTTCGCCATGTGTCTGGTGCCGTATGTGCTGTGGGAGTTGCTTCGCTGGAAACCTGGTCGTCGGCCATCCGCAAAGCTCATCGCCGGAATTGTCGGCTCCATCATTCCGGTTGTGCTGCTGTCGCCACTGATCCTGTCATTCTCGCGAAAGTTCGCCGGCGGCTATTGGAACCGGCCCTCGTTCAACGAGCTGCGTGCCATTTTCTCCCAGTTGTTCCCCGACGGGTTGTTCCTGCTGGCGCTCGTCGTAGTTTGGATCGTACTCGCCGGCGCGGACAGCGAGAAGGAAACTACGCTGCCGATGCAATCCGCCGAAGCCATTGGCTGGCTATTCCTCACCATTCCGCTGGCTGCATTCGCAGTGGCCGAGTGGAAAACCAACGCCTTCTACAGCCGCTATTTTATCGGCGTGCTTCCCGGCGTCGCCGTCGCATTCGCGTTTCTTCTGTGGCGGCACTTTCGCAAGACCGCGCAAGTCTCGATGGGCGTTTTTGTTCTGCTGGCTGCTTGGGGCGTGGGACAACAACTGACGGTTGTGCGCCGTCCCGACAAAGTCGAAGCCACGGGAATTCGCGCGTTTCTGCAAGTGGAGAGCGCGCTGCAACTCGAAGGCAAGCGCTACTTTGTCTTCTCTGGCCCGCTGCTGTTTCTGGAGGCGCAACAGTATTCGGATCATCCTGACCAATGTGTCCTGCTGTTGCCTTCCGACTTCAACCAGCAGGCCAAGCCTGGACCCGATCCTTACTTGCATCAACGTCTGGAGCTGAACCTCTCGCAGTACTATCCTATGCAATTCTGGACGCTGGACGATCTGCGGCGGCATCAGGACCAGGCGGCGCTGATCGAGCCTGATGAAAGCACGCTGAAGGAAGTTTACGGCGCAGGCATTTTCGCGCACACCAGATTTTCGGATCAAGTGAAAGTTTATTACCTGCGCTAAGCGGTGCCTTACGTACAAACGGTAGACGGCCGCGCAGCGGCGGCATTTGTGTTAGCCGCGGGCGTCAGCCCGCGGTCAAGTAGAAAGAAAAGATGAGCCGCGGCGCGGCGGCACCGGTCCTGAACTCTCGACGCTATCCCATCTCATAGCCATTCAATGGTTCCACGCTTGCCTCCCTACTCATGGCGCGCCGTTTCGCTTACAATAATTTCCAGCAGCGTAGCCAATCGCACGTTTTCCCGGGCTTCTCACATACAATTGCTGATCCAAGAGAAGGGACGAGTGTCGCCAACGAAGGAGTCATCGTGAAGAAAATCGGAATCATCTTTGGCATGGAGACGACTTTTCCGCCGGCGCTGGTGGAAAAAATCAATTCTATGGGCGAGCCTGGCGTTCAGGCCGAGCTGGCGACCATCGGCGAAGTGCGCATGGCAGAGCCCTCGCCTTATCACGTGATCGTCGATCGCATCTCGCATGACATCCCGTTTTATCGCGCTTATCTAAAGAACGCGGTGCTATCGGGAACCATCGTCATCAACAATCCCTTCTGGTGGAGCGCTGACGACAAGTTCTTCAACTTCGCGCTGGGTCACAAGCTGGGCGTGGCGATTCCTCCCACCGTTCTCATTCCTCACAAAGAACATCCGCCCGGAACGACCGAGCGCTCCATGCGCAATCTGCAATATCCCATGCCATGGGACAGCATCTTCAGCTATGTCGGCTTTCCGGCATTTCTGAAGCCCTTCGACGGCGGCGGTTGGAAGGACGTCTACAAGGTCAACTCGCCAGAAGAATTTTTCAACGCTTACGATCAGTCGCGCGATCTCTGCATGACCTTGCAGCGCGGCGTCAACTTTAAGGAGTACTTCCGTTGTTACGTTGTGGGCCAGGAAAAAGTGCACATCATGCACTACGATCCGTCGGCGCCGTCCCACGAGCGCTACGTGAAGAATCCGCCGCCGGTCGATCCCAAGCTGATTCAGCGCGTGGAGCGCGATTGCCTCACCTTGTGCCGCGCTCTCGGCTATGACCTGAACACCGTCGAGTTCGCTTGCGAGGACGGAATTCCGTACGCTATCGACTTCATGAATCCCGCTCCCGATGCGGATGTGAACTCCGTCGGTCAGGAAAATTTCGACTGGATCGTGAACCATGTTGCCGAGCTGGCGGTGCGAACAGCGAAGCAGCATACTGGTAAGATTTCTGAATATCGCTGGAGCGAGTTTCTCCGCGGCTCAGATGACGCCGCTGCTAAAGCGCCTGCGGCTGCATCCAAGCCGGCACGCAAGCGAGCCAGCAAGGGGTAAAGCAAATGTCTCGTCCAAGCCTGAGCATCGGGATCGAAGAGGAATATCAGACGATTGATCCGCAGACGCGCGATCTGCGTTCGCACATCGCTTCCGAGATTCTCCCCAAAGCAAAGCTGGCGCTGCATGAGGCGGTCAAGGCGGAGATGCATCAGTCGGTCATCGAGGTCGGCACCCGGGTTTGTAAGGACGTCAAAGAAGCGCGGGAAAATATTCAGGCGCTTCGCCGCGAGATGATTACCCTCGCCGGCCAGAGCGACATGTTGCTGGCTGCGGGCAGCACTCATCCGTTTTCCGACTGGAAGCTGCAGGAAATTTATCCCGACGAGCGCTATCGACGCGTAGTCGAAGACATGCAACTGATTGCCCGCGCTAATCTGGTTTTCGGATTGCACGTGCACATCGGCATTGAAGACCGCAATACAGCCATTCACATCATGAATTCCATGCGGTACTTCCTGCCGCACATTTTGGCGCTGAGCAGCAACTCGCCCTTCTGGATGGGCATGAATACTGGGTTCAAGTCCTATCGGGTGAAAGTTTTCGAGCGCTTCCCGCGCACCGGTATTCCCGACACCTTCGCCAACTGGTCGGAGTATGAGAACTTCGTCGACTTGCTGGTGAGAACGAACTGCATCGACAATGGCAAGAAGATCTGGTGGGACATCCGGCCGCATCCCTTCTTCAACACGCTGGAAGTGCGGGTGTGCGACATTCCCATGCGGCTGGATGAAACCATGGCCATCGCCGCGCTGATTCAGGCAACCGTAGCAATGCTGTACAAGCTTCACGCATCCAACAAAAGTTACCGGATCTACGGACGCGCGCTGATTTCGGAAAACAAGTTTCGTGCTTCGCGCTACGGGCTCGACGGCAAACTGATCGACTTTGGCAAAGAAGAAGAAGTGCCGCTGCGTCAGCTTATTCTTGAGTACCTCGACCTGATCGACGATGTGGTCGATGAGCTTGGCTCGCGCGAAGAGATCAATTACATTCACCAGATGCTCAAAATGGGCACCGGCGCCGATCGCCAGCTTCAGGTGTACAAGGAAACCGGCGACCTGAAGCAAGTTGTGGATTATATGGTCGAGGAGACGCGCGTCGGGGTCTTCGAGCCGGCACCGACGCGACCATAGCAGTGGGTGGGTAATGCAAGGTCGCTTCGATTTTATGAATTGTCATCACGAGGAGGCTTTCAAGCCGACGAGGGATCTGCTTTTCGGAGGGAATGCCATTAGAGCTTCGGGCGAACAATCGATCCCTCGTGGGACTAAGGTCCTGTTTGTGATGACAACTGTTGGGGCTTGAACGCAGGCCGGTGGCCCGCACTGCGCAACTCGAAAGGACGCTACTTGATTCAACCCGTTCTCACCGACCTCACCAAAACATCTTTTGATCCCGAACTCTCGCCCGGCGCGCGCAACGCGGTCAACACCTGCCTGCGCATTCAACCGAGCGAGAAGGTCACGCTCATCACCGACAACGCCTGCCGCGACATCGCCGCCAGTATCGCGCAGGAACTGTCGAAGCTGGGCTCGCCCTTCAAGGCCTTCGTGCTGGAGGATCTGGCGCCGCGTCCGCTGACTGACCTTCCATCCGAGATCGCCGAAGACATGGAGACCAGCGACGTCAGCATCTTTGCCGTGCGCGTGCAGCGCAACGAACTGAAGTCGCGCATGCAGATGACCGACATCGTGAACCGCCGCCGGATGCGCCACGCGCACATGGTCAACATCAATCGCCAGATCATGTTGGAAGGCATGCGCGCGGACTACAACAAAGTCGATGCCCTCAGCCGCAAGGTCATCGACATCGTCACCAGCGCGAAAGAGATTCGCGCCACCAATCCAGCGGGCAGCGATTTCACCGCGCAGCTCAATCCCGACTATCGTTGGATCAAGACCAGCGGCATCATCAGCCGCGACAAGTGGGGCAATCTTCCCGGTGGCGAAGTCTTCACTACGCCCGGCGAAGTGAACGGCGTCTGCGTCGTCGACGGCGTCGTTGGCGATTATCTCTGCGAAAAGTATCAGGATCTGGCACGCCAGCCGCTGACCATTCGCATGAAGAACAACCGCATCACCGAAGTCTCCAGCGGCAACAAAGAGCTGGAGCAGGAATTCTGGGCCTACACTCACACCGACGAAAACAGCGATCTGGTGGGCGAATTCGCCATCGGAACCAACATCGAACTGAAGCACGTCATCGGACAGATCCTGCAAGACGAAAAATTTCCCGGCATTCACATCGCCTTCGGCAATCCTTACGGCGAGCACACCGGCGCGAAATGGTATTCCTCAACCCACATCGACGTGGTGGGAACGCATTTCGACATCTTTGTTGACGGCCGGCAAATCATGGAGAAAGGACGTTTCCTCATCGAGGCCTGACCATGGTTCCCGCCCTCCGCGAGGAATTCAACCGCAACTTCACGCCTCAGAAGTATCAGCGTCTGCTCCGCAGCCTCGACCAGAGCAGCGGCGCGCATGTTGAATTTCGCGTCTCGGAGACGCCGTGTTTTGTTCCTGCGAGCCTCCTCGATCGCATGGCCGCGGATGGCCGCGAATTGGTTACGCAATTGGTGAACAGTCCGGAATACCGTCGCGCTTCGGATATCACCATCCCTTCCGAATACAACGTCCCCAACGAGTCTCCGCTGCCGATGTTCGTTCAGGTTGATTTTGGGTTGGTGCGCAATGCCGATGGCGCCCTCGAGCCCAAGCTGGTCGAGTTGCAGGCCTTCCCTTCCCTGTATGGATATCAAGCCGCTGCCGCGCATCAGTATGTCGAGTCGTATGGCTTGTCGCCAGAGCTTGGGATCTATCTCAGCGGTCACGACGATGATTCCTACTGGCGGCTGATGCGCCAACTCATCGTCGCCGGGCACGATCCTGAAAACGTAATCCTCATGGAGATCGATCCCGAGCACCAAAAAACCCTGCCGGATTTTCTCATCACGCAGCGCAAGCTAGGCATCGCAATCGTTGACATCCTTTCTCTGGTGAAGCGCGGCCGACGGCTTTTCTATCGCAAGAAGGAAGACGGTCGCGAGATCGAAGTGCGCCGCATTTACAACCGTTGCATCGTCGACGAACTGGAGCGCAAAGGAATCACGTTGCCCTTCGATCTGCGCGAGGAGATCGATGTCGAATGGGCGGGACATCCCAACTGGTATTTCCGCATCAGCAAGTTTTCCATTCCGTATCTGAATCATCCGAGTGTTCCGAAGACCTGGTTCCTCGACCAGCTTCCCGAAATTCCTCCCGATCGTGAGAACTACCTGCTTAAGCCGCTGTATTCCTTTGCCGGAGTAGGAATCAAGTTTGCTCCGACGCAAGTGGACATCGACGCGATTCCGCCCGATCAGCGCCACAACTACATTCTTCAGGAGCGCGTGCAGTTCGAGCCGGTGATCCAAACGCCACACGGCCCAACCCAGATGGAAATCCGCATGATGTTTGTCTGGCCCGAGGGCGGCGAACTCACGCCGGTGTTGCCGCTGGTCCGCATGGGCCGCGGCATCATGATGGGCGTCGACCACAACAAGAACCTGGAATGGGTTGGCGGCTCGGCAGCGCTGGCGGTAGAAGAACCTGTTCACCACTGAGAACACGGAGCGCACTGAGGTCTTCATTCTCTGTTTTCTGTTTTCTGTTTTCTGTTTTCTGTTTTCTGTTTTCTGTTTTCTGTTTTCTGTTTTCTTTCTGTTTCCTGTTTTTTTCTGTTTCTCTGTGCTCTGTTCTCTGTTCTCTCTGTTTTCCGTGCTCTCCGTGTCCTCTGTGATGAATAGCTTTTTGGGGATCGAGGTTTCCTCAGTGTCTCCGTGGTGAATAAGCCTTTCCGCCCGCGTGTTACCATCAAAAACATCTAGCGCCAAAGGACTGCGGAGCCTTGCGAATACTCTTCGTCGGAGACATTTTCGGCCGGCCGGGCCGAAGCATCGTGCATGAGCGGCTGCCCAAGCTCCAGAAGGAGCACGCCGTCGATCTCACCATCGCCAACGGCGAGAACGCCGCCGGCGGCTTCGGTATCACGCCGCAAATCGCCGAAGAATTGTTCGAGCTCGGCATCGATGTGATCACCACCGGCAACCACATCTGGGACAAGCGCGAGATCATCGACTACATGAATTCCGCGAACGGCAACGAGGCCTCGCTGGCGCGGCGCGTCTTGCGTCCGGCGAACTATCCAGCGGGTTCGCCCGGATTTGGCTGGTATCAGGGACGCACGCGCAGCGGCGTTTCCTACGCCGTCATCAACCTGCAAGGCCGCGTGTTTATGGCCAATAACGACGACCCGTTTCGCCTCGCGGACGAGCTCCTGAAGCAGATCACGGCGAAGGTCATCGTAGTAGACATTCACGCCGAGGCGACCTCAGAGAAGCTGTCGCTCGGCTGGTATCTGGAAGGACGCGTGACGGCGGTGCTCGGCACGCACACCCATGTTCCCACCGCCGACGAGCAGGTGCTGCCAGGTGGGACCGCGGTACAAACCGATGTCGGGATGACAGGGCCGTATGATGGCGTCATAGGCGTGCAGAAAGAGCTGATCCTGCACCGCTTTCTTACCAACATGCCCGGGCGCTTCGAACCGGCAACCGGCGACGTGCGCTTGTCGGCCACTCTGATCGATTGCAACGCCGAGACTGGCCGCGCGACCGCCGTGCAGAGGATCATGATTAGGGAGTCATAGCCGTCAGCTCTCAGCTTTCAGCTGTCAGCCAAACCCGTGCGCTTGCTCAAGCTGACGGCTGATGGCTGAGAGCTGATGGCTCACTCTGACGAACTCTGGATGGAAGAAGCTCTGCGCGAGGCGCAGCGTGCCCTCACGTTGGGTGAAGTTCCAGTGGGCGCGATCATCGTTCGTGACGGAAACATCGTCGGCCGGGGATGCAATCGCCCGCTCAGCGCCAACGATCCCACCGCTCACGCCGAAATCCTTGCCCTGCGCGAAGCCGGACAAGCCATTGGCAACTACCGGCTCCTCGACTGCGACATGTACGTCACGGTCGAGCCTTGCGCTATGTGCGCCGGAGCCATCACGCACGCGCGCATTCGCCGCCTCATCTACGGCGCCGAAGATCCTAAGGCGGGCGCCGTGCATTCCATGCTTCAGCTCCTTAATCATCCCAAGCTGAATCACAAGGTCGAAGTGAGCTCGGGTGTACTGGCCGCGCGTTGCATGGACCTGCTGCAAACCTTTTTTCGCGAGCGGCGAAACCCGCAGCCCTGAAACCATTAGGGAACTCTGACTAGGTCCGCGTTTTGAAAGGGCACGGCTTCAGAGGCCGCTGAAAAAGTCAAAAGCAGATCCCTCGTCGGGCTGAAGAGACTGTGTCGCGACCGTCTGCCGCCGCTCTGCGGCTCGCATTTCTTCCCACTTTGAGCGTGGGCTGACGCCCACGCCTAACCCCATCTCGCCGCTGCGCGGCTAGATTGATCGGTTGTTCGGGCTGTTTGTTCCACCACAAAATTAGTTTTCCGGTCGCGACACAGTCTCTCAAGGCCTCCTCGTGATGACAAAAATAAAGGCCTTATCGGCACGCCCGAGGTCGTGCCCTGACGCGAAGCCTTCGATGACCGACTTTTTCAGCGGCCTCTTCAGCCGTGCCGCAAGCAGGGAAAATCAGCACGGCTTCAGCCCCTGCGGCAAGTTATTCAAAGATTCCTTAGCCCCGCTGATGCTGCCAGTTCCCGCTGCCCTGCAAATCCAGTAGAATTGGTATTGGCATCCGATTGGTCCTGGCATCTTCTGGCCTGCGCTGCGCTCCCCAGCGTTCTGGCGCAGATCGCATTCGATTATGCGTCGACTAAACCGTCTTCTCCGATACTTCAAGCCCTATTGGCTCTACCTGTTGGCATCGGTGATCTCGATGGCCCTGGTAGGACTGCTGGACGCCTTTCGCTTGCTGCTCATCGGCCCTGTCCTGGACAAGGTGCTGAATCCCGCTTCGCAGTCGCGCAACCTTCCTCTGCTTCCCATCCCCATCATGGGACGTCACATCGAGCTGCAATCGTTCGTTCCCGACTACTTCCACAACGTTTGGACCATCGTTGCGTTCGCCCTGGTCGCCTCCACATTGCTAAAGGGCGTGCTCGACTTCGGCGGCACCTACCTGGCGAACTATGCCGGCTTTGGCATGGTTACCGATCTGCGCAATGAACTCTACGCCGCCACCCTGCGCCGCTCCATAGGCTTCTTTCAGAAGCATACAACCGGCTCTCTGCTGTCGGCGATCGTCAACGACGTGGAGCGCGTGCAGTTCGCCATGTCCAGCGTGCTGGCCGAGTTTCTGCAACAGTTTTTTACCTTCCTCTTCACCGCGATCGTGGTAGTCGGACTGGGCCGCCGCTTGACGTGGGTGTTGATTATTTTCGTGCCCTTCATAATCATGTCAGCCCGCCGGGTTGGAGACCGGGTTCGCCGCACCACTCGCAAAGGCCAGGACAAGCTGGCAGAAATCCATAACCTGCTGCACGAAACCATCACCGGCATTCGCATTGTGAAGGCCTTCTGCATGGAGGCCTGGGAGATGCGGCGCTTCCGTGAAGCGGCGCGGCGTCTGTTCAAGGCCAATCTGCGCACCATCAGCGCCTTCGCCATCAACTCGCCGATGATGGACATCTTCGGCGCCATCGCGATTGCGCTGCTGATCCTGCTCGGCCGTGAATATATCAAGCATGGCTACCTCAGCGAGGGCTTCTTCATCGCCTTCATCATTGCGGTATTTAAGCTCTATGAGCCGGTGCGCAAGTTCGGGCAATTCAATAACAATTTCCAACAGGCGCTGGGCGCCTCCGAGCAGATATTCAAGTTTGTCGATGCGCAGGACGAGGTTCGCGAGAAACCGGACGCGTTCAAACTGCCTCCGTTCCACAGCGGCATTCGCTTTGAGCACGTTCACTTCGTCTACTCCAAATCCGAAGATGAGCGCGAAGTCCTGCACGACATCAACCTGGAAGTAAGTCCCGGCGAAGTCGTCGCCATCGTGGGTTCCAGCGGTTCCGGCAAGACGACCCTGGTCCACCTGTTGCCGCGCTTCTTCGACGTCAGCTGCGGCCGCCTGCTGATCGATGGCCGTGACGTTCGCGATCTCACCGTCGGATCGCTGCGCTCGCAAATCGCCATCGTCACGCAGGACACCATCCTGTTCAACGACACCGTGCGCAACAACATCGCTTATGGCCAGCCTGAGATTTCGCAACACGCTGTAGAAGAGGCTGCGCGAGCGGCCCTGGCCCATGACTTTGTCATGGCCCTGCCTGACGGATATGATTCCGTGATCGGCGAGCGTGGTTTGCGTCTGAGCGGCGGCGAGCGCCAGCGTCTGTCCATCGCGCGCGCTATTCTGAAGAACGCGCCCATCCTGGTTCTGGATGAAGCCACTTCGGCGCTTGATACCGAAAGTGAGTCGCTGGTGCAGTCCGCGCTGCAGAACCTGATGGCCGGACGCACCGTGTTTGTCATCGCTCACCGGCTCTCCACGGTGCGTCGTGCCGATCGCATCCTGGTGCTGGAAAATGGCACCATTACCGATGAGGGCTCGCATGAGTGTCTGATGGGACGTACCGGCACCTATCGCCGGCTGTATGATTTGCAGTTCGATGATATTGAGACAACTTCCGGGGCTGGGTAAGCACGCGCCATGAACATCCGCTCCATGACGGGATATGCACAGGTGAAGGTCAACGTGGACGACCAGCTCACGTTGACCCTCAGCCTGAAATCGGTGAACCACCGCTTTCTCGATCTCCATTTGCGTCTGCCGGGCGAACTCGATCCCGTGGAGATGAAAATCCGCCGGGTGCTGAAAGAACGCCTGCACCGCGGGCACATCGAGGTCACGCTCAGCCTGGAGCGCAGCGGCGGCGCGGCTTTCGCCGTGAACCGCAATCTTGTCGGCGGATATTTGCGGACCTTCCGCGAAGTCGCCGAAGAGTTTGGTGTCAGCGCGGAGCCTGATCTCAACGCGGTGCTCAAGCTGCCCGGCGCGCTGAACGCAGCCGAGGACGGCAACGCCATGGCCGCTCTGGACCAACAAGTGACAGCGGCCCTGGAGGAATGTATTGCGCGCTTAAACCACATGCGCGAAGAAGAAGGCCGGGGCGCAGTTGCGGAGTTGCGCAGCCGTATGACTCACTTGTCCTCGGCAACGCATGAAGTAGACCTGCTGCGTGGACGGGTGCTCAAGGCCTATCAAGAAAAGCTGCACGGCCGTATGCAGGAGCTGTTGGGATCGCATGTCGATCACGACCGCATTCTGCAAGAGGCCGCCATGTTGGCCGAGCGCAGCGACATTCAGGAAGAAATTGTGCGGATGAAAAACCACATCCAGCATTTTCTTTCCCTTCTCGACGCCGGCGGCGAAGTCGGTAAGAAACTTGACTTTCTGTTGCAGGAGATGAACCGCGAGGCCAACACCTTGATGTCGAAGACCACCGGCGTGG
The DNA here is from genome assembly GCA_963789245.1 of uncultured Acidobacteriaceae bacterium. Lineage (GTDB taxonomy): Bacteria > Acidobacteriota > Terriglobia > Terriglobales > Acidobacteriaceae > Bog-257. Next base: position 171,457 of record CAWBKE010000019.1, read on the forward strand.
CCGGCGAAGCGCTACGCATCACCGAATTGGGCCTGTCCATGAAATCGGAAATCGAGAAGGCGCGCGAGCAGATACAGAACCTGGAATGAGCGGCATCATCTTCATCATCTCGGCACCCTCGGGCTCGGGGAAATCGACGCTCACCAACGAGCTGCGCCATATTGTGCCCAACCTGGAATTCTCCATCAGCTACACAACGCGGCCGCCGCGTGGCAGCGAGCAGTCGGGACGCGAATACTTCTTTATCGGTCGCGAAGAATTCGAGAGCATGATTCGCGGGGATGAGTTCCTGGAGTCGGCTGAGGTCTTCGGCAACTATTACGGAACCGCCAGGCGCTTTCTGCGCGAAGCCGCCGCGCGCGGCCACGATCTGCTGCTCGATATCGACGTGCAGGGCGCGGCCCAGGTGAAGCGCAAGACCCCCGAGGCGGTCAGTATTTTCGTGCTACCGCCGTCTCGCCAGGAACTGGAGCGCCGGCTGCGGCGGCGCGCCGAGGCGGACGACGCTTTGCAACGTCAACTGATGGGGGACGAGGCGCGGCTCTTCAATACCGAGGCCATCATCCAGCGCCGCTTGCAGACGGCCTCCCACGAGATTGAGAATTTCGCCCAGTACGATTATATTTTGGTCAACGACCGGCTGGAGGATTCCATCGACATCCTCAAGTCGATTGTGGAAGCCGAGCGGCTGAAACGCTCCCACGCAGTTTTAACTTCAAAGGACCAACTGGTGCTGGCGGTTGCGGATCGTGCTCTGCGGCAGCCGATGATGCCACAGGTCGAATCGATTTTGGCAACCTTCGATCTTTCCCGCTTTCCCGCGGTTACGGAGTGATGCATGAAACTGGTTGAAGGCTTCGATAGCAATTATCGTTATGTGCTGGTGGCGGCTCGTCGTGCTCGCCAGATTCAGAATGGCGCTCGCCCGGTTGTGGAGCCGAACTCTCGCAAGCCTTGCCGCATCGCGGAAGAAGAGATACAGTCCGGCAAAGTGAAATGGGAGATTCCGGCAGCCACGACTGCGGCTTCGATGGACACAGCCAGCGAAATGCAAGACGGCCCGGTAGGCGGCGACGCCGACGACTAGAATCGCCTTGCCGTGGCGGCGCATCGGGTGACTGGACAAACCATGAAAATCGCTTTGGGCGTGAGCGGCGGCATCGCCGCCTATAAAGCTGCCGAAATCGTTCGCCACCTGCAGGAACGCGGGCTGCGTGTGCAGGTCATCATGACCGCTGCGGCGCAGGAGTTCGTGCGTCCTCTCACCTTCGCCGCGCTCTCCGGGGAAAAAGTCATCACTAGTATGTTCGGATCGGATGCGGAGCATCCCAATCTCGATTCGGCTGTCGAACACATATCGGTTGCGCAAACCATTGACTGCCTGCTGGTCGCGCCCGCTACCGCCGATGTGATCGCCAAGTTCGCGCAAGGCATTGCCAACGACTTTCTCAGCACGCTCTATCTCGCAACCACCGCGCCGGTGATCATTGCGCCCGCCATGAATGTCAACATGTGGGAGCATCCTGCGACGCAGGCGAACCTGGAAATCCTTCGACGCCGCGGCGTCCACATTGTCGATCCGGGCAGCGGCTACCTCGCCTGTGGCATGGTCGGCGAGGGACGCCTTGCCGAACCGGAGCAGATCGTTGCAGCCACGCTCGAGCGCCTTGGTATTGCGCAGGATCTCGCTGGCGAGACGGTCCTCATTACCGCCGGACCCACGCACGAACCGATCGATCCTGTTCGCTATCTTGGCAACCGCTCCAGCGGCAAGATGGGATATGCCATGGCCGAAGCTGCGTTGCGCCGCGGTGCGAAAGTCATCCTGGTGAGCGGCCCAACGGCCTTGCAGCCGCCGAGTGCTGCCCAAACCATCTTCGTCGAAACCGCGCAGCAGATGCGTACTGCGATCCTCGATCGCTGGGAGCAAGCCAGCTTCATCATCATGGCCGCCGCCGTTGCCGACTATCACGTCAAGAACATCGTGTCTGAAAAAATTAAGCGCAGCGGCCCCATCGAGCTGCAACTTGAGCCGAATCCCGACATCCTTGCCGATCTTGGAAGCCTGCGCCACGCCGCAGGAAAAACTTCGCCCGTGCTGATCGGCTTCGCCGCCGAGACTGAGAACCTGCTGGAAAACGCTCGCGCAAAACTGAGCAAGAAGCGCGTCGATGCCATCATCCTGAACGACGTCTCCCGCCCGGATATCGGCTTCAACTCCGATCGCAATGAAGTCACCATCGTGACCTCTGGCGACACCATCCTTGTACCTGAAGCCGGCAAATTGGACGTAGCCCAGAAGATCCTTGACGCCGCGCTGCGCCTCCGGCAACAGCAGGCTTCCACTGTCACCGTGTCCGACGGCGAAACGTCAGCGAAGTGATCGCCGCTCCCAGATGCCACGGCGGGAGCCTCGCGCAGCGGGACGGAGGGTAGCCCAGCAACATCGCTCCCACGTCGCCGCATACCAGTCTCGCGCAGCGAGACGGAAGGTGATAGCCCCGCCCTTCAGGGCGGGGTACACGCGCAACAGCAATCTGAGTCCCCCGGGGACGGCACACACGGGAGCGCTGCTTCAGCGGCGCGTTCGTCCTAAGCTACAATCTCCACACATGCCTGTTGATCGCAATGCCGTCCGCGACCGCCTCGCGTTTTACCGCGAACTCGGCATCGGCCCGCTCTATCGTCGCGATACCGCTTCCCCGCTGCACGAATTGACGGCTCTAGCGGAATCCGAAATCGAAACCGTGGAAACCCTCGCGCTGTCCTTGCCGGTCGAAACGACTCGCGATCGCGACGCGCTGCTGCGCATCATCCTCGACGACATCGGCCCCAACTGTCAGCGCTGTAAGTTGGGCAAGCTTGGCCGCAAGCAAATCGTCTTCGGAACTGGAGATCCGCACGCCGAGCTGATGTTCGTCGGCGAAGGCCCGGGCGCTGACGAAGACGCGCAAGGATTGCCTTTCGTCGGGCGCGCCGGACAACTGCTGAATAACATGATCTCTGCGATGGGCCTGAAGCGCGAGCAGGTTTACATCGCCAATATTGTGAAGTGCCGTCCGCCCGGCAATCGCACCCCCGAGCGCGATGAGTGCGACACTTGTTCGCCCTTCCTGATGCGGCAGATTCAAGTTATCCGGCCGAAGGTGATCGTGGCCCTGGGCGCAACCGCCGCCAAAAACCTGCTCGGCGTAAATGACTCGATGGCTTCCATGCGCGGGCGCTTCTACGATTTTTCTCCGCCGCGCACGCTCAACGACCCGGACGAGCCCTTCGAGTGCCAACTCGCGGTAACCTACCATCCTGCGTTTCTGTTGCGCGATCCCCGGCAGAAAAAGGAAACCTGGAAGGACTTGCAGATGGTGATGCGTTATCTCGACTTAACCGCGCCCCAGCGCCCGCCCGAGGCTGGCTAGGCTGCAAATGCCGGAATTCTGCGATGTGGCCGTGCCGGTCCCGCTCGACGCCACCTTCACCTACCGCATCCCTGAGAACTCGCCTGAGCCCGTAGTTGGCGGCCGCGTCATCGTTCCCTTTCGCGAGCAACGACTGTCCGGCATCGTCACCGAGCTTCATGACCGTGAGCCGAAGTTCGCCACGCGCCGCCTAAGTCAGGTTCTCGACTCCACGCCTGCGCTCACTCCTGAGCTGATGCAACTAGGCCGCTGGATCGCGCAGTATTACATCGCGCCTGTCGGCGAAGTCTTCCGCACCATGCTGCCGCTCTCGGCCGAATTCCGCCGCGTGTTGGGCTATCGCATCACGGACAAGGGAATCGACGCGCTGCACGCAGCTTCCACCAGCGGCTCGTCCTTGCGCTCGCGCAAAGAACCTGAGCATCAGATGCTGGAGTACGCAGTGCTCAATCGCCTCGCCGACGGCGAAATCGTCCGCGAAGCCACATTGCGCTCGGCGTCAGGAGCTTCACGCGCCGTGCTGCAAACCTTGCTGCGCAAGAAATGGATCGCGCGCGAAGATCTCAGCGATGTGCGCGACGCCAGCCGCACCGTGCAGGTCGCAATCCTGAAGCAGGTCGAAGGCAAACTCAATACGAATCAGCAAACCATCGTCGAGTATTTGCGCATGCAGGAAAATCACTGCGCGCCGCTCGAAGCCCTGCGGGAGTTGGCTGTCCCCCGCACAACGTTGCAGACGCTGGTGCGCCGCGGTGTCGTCGAGCTCAGCGAAGAGGCCGCCAGCTTTCACATCTCCGGCCTCAAGCCGCGCAAGCTGGAATTTCTTTTTACTTCCGCGCAGAAATCCGCATTGGGGACGATCATAGGCTCCGTCGACGAACACAAGTTTCTGCCCATGCTGCTGCATGGCGTCACCGGCTCAGGCAAGACCGCGGTCTACTTGTCAGCCATGCAGTCGGTGCTGGCGAAAGGACGCTCGGCGATTCTGCTGGTGCCGGAAATCGGCCTTACACCGGCCATGGCCGCTGATTTGCATCAGATTTTCGGCGACGAAGTCGCTATTCTGCATTCCGCCCTCAGCGACGACGAGCGCGCCGAGCAGTGGAAGCGCATCCGCAGTGGCGAGTCCCACATTGTGGTAGGAACGCGATCGGCGGTCTTTGCTCCCGTCGCCGATCTTGCGCTCATCGTGGTGGATGAAGAGCATGACCACTCCTACAAACAGGAAGAGATGCCGCGTTACCATGCGCGCGACGTGGCTGTCATGCGCGCCAAGATGTGCAATGCGGCCGTCGTTCTAGGCTCCGCGACACCCTCGTTGGAGACCTACCACAATGGGGTACGCGGTAAATATCGCTTGCTGGAGTTGCCGGAGCGCATCGAGAAACGGCCGCTGCCGGAGGTCGAAATCCTCGATATGCGCCAGGAGTTTCATCGCACGAAAAAAGACGAAGTGTTGTCCCGTAAGCTGGTGGAGGAAATCGGCGAACGCCTGGCGCGTCACGAGCAGGTGATGGTACTGCTCAACCGGCGCGGCTATTCCGCCTTCGTGCTCTGCCGCGAGTGTGGCGAGTCGGTGCACTGCAAGAACTGCGCTATCTCCATGACCTATCACAAGCGCGAGCATCGCCTGGTCTGCCATTATTGCGGCTATACGCGGCCTGCCCCAAAGACCTGTCCCAAATGCGGCAGCGAGTTCGTGCAGTATCTCGGCACCGGCTCGGAAAAACTGGAGCACCTCCTGCACGGCCTGTTTCCGCAAGCGCGGATTGCGCGCCTGGACCGCGATACGGTCCGCGGACGCGATGATTTCGAGCGCATGCTGTCTGCGCTCCACGCGGGCGAAATCGATCTGCTAGTCGGGACCCAGATGATCGCCAAGGGCCACGATGTGGCCAATGTCACCCTGGTCGGCGTCGTGGCATCCGATGCCGCGCTCAGCTTCCCCGACTTTCGCGCGGCCGAGCGAACGTTCCAGCTATTGACGCAGGTCGCGGGACGCGCTGGCCGAGGCGACGTGCCGGGCAAGGTTGTGCTGCAAACTTTTTTCCCCGATCACTATGCCATTCAATTCGCCGCAGCGCACGATTATCGCGGCTTCTACGAGAAAGAGATCCGCTTCCGCAGTTGGATGCACTACCCTCCATTCAATGCCGTCAGTAACGTACTGGTGCGCAGTCCGAAACTGGAAGAAGCGCTGGCTTGGTCAGGAATTCTGGGCAAGTGGTTTGAAAACACGCGGGTGGAAGGTGTGCGCGTGATGGGACCGGCGGCCGCGTCCATCGTGCGGCTCAAGACCGAGTACCGCTACCACTTCCTGCTGAAGTCTGCCAGTCGCGAACGCATGAACGAGGTCCTGCGCGCCATGCTCGAGCACGCCGACACACAGAAGATTCCACGGAATCATGTTGTAGTGGATGTGGATGCGCTGTCGCTGATCTAGAACCGGCACTTAGCAATTAGCCGTTAGCACTTAGCCAACCCGTAGAACCAGTCTACGCAGAAAGTCTCAGATCATGGTGACAGCGCGCTTGCTAAATGCTAAGTGCTAATTGCTAATTGCTGCTTTATCCCTTCCACGCTCCCAGCGCCTTGCGCACCAGCACCAATTGACCAATGTGGTAGGCGTTGTGGTCGGCGATCAATAGCGCCTGACGCAAGAGAGTCTGCCCCGATCCGTGAGGAAGTGGCGCGAACAGGTCCTGCTTCGGATCGCTGATCAGCTTGCGCATCGCTTCCAGGTTCTCCCGGATTGCGTTGACGCTTTTCTCCCACGCCGCATCGTTGGGCGGTGCGGCTTTTTTCGGCCAGTAGCCTTCAGGCCATTCGGGGGACTTGTGCTTCGCATCGCGGCTGAATTCCAGGATGTCCCACAATGCGATACGCATGTGTTCCAGCAGTTGCCAGGCGGAATAGGGCAATCCGTCCGGCACTTGCCCGCGCAATTCGGCGGGAAGGCCGGAAACGGCCGCCGATAAGTCGGCGTGCGCCTCGTTCCAATCCATCACCTTCGCAACTTGTTGACGAAGCTGTTTGTCATGGTCCATAGAAGCCTCGCGGGATTTCAATCAACAGGTATGGGATGTGCGAGTGGGCTGGCCGGATGTAATCTAACGCGGGATATTTTGGAATGGCCGGTCGTCGATAAAGGCTGCGGCGCAAAAAGCGATGCGCACTAACCGACCGTCGTCTGGCTGTACCTAGCCTCCACCGTTCCGTCGCCGCTGGCGCAAAACGTTGGCCGCATCAGGATTCACCAGCACGGTGAAGCCATTGCGAAAACGGCTGGGATCCACATCCACCAAGGTCGCCCGCTCGCCTTCAATGCATCCGCCCAGCACGCGGCCCAAACTCAACAGCGAGCGGCTGCCGCAAACTTCGCAGGTGTCACCGCCGCTATTGCTGATAATCTCGCAGTCGGCGCAGAGCACGGCTTCCAGCAAGGCAACCGAATTCAGGAGCGGGTCCCATTTGCGGTTTTCGTCCATAGTAAGAAGCTAGCCGTCTTCGGCTCGCCGGGAAAGTATTTACTTGTGGGCGGAAGCAGGAAAGTAACGGGTCGGGAAATGATGACCGAAATGAAAACTCGACGGAAATTCAGGCTGAGGCGCGTCGCAAACCTTGCTGACTACGAGACATCGGCGCTGGCGGCAGGTGGAAGCAAGTGATGGTTGAGAGCGAACAGCGCCAGCTCCAGACGATTTCCAACTCCAATTTTGTTGAAAATATTGGTCAGATGGCGCTTGACTGTCTCCTCGCTGATGCCAAATGTCTCGGCAATGTGCTTGTTGGTGGAGCCTTCCGTAATTAGCGTAACCACTTCCAGCTCGCGCGCCGTGAGGCCGAACGTCTTGCGAGGCGGCGGCGCGGTTTGCGCCGTCAGGTCACGCAGCACCTGCACCAGGTTTTGCACTGGCCTGCCGTCCAGCCAGTATTGCCCTTGCATCACGGCGCGGACGCAGGCTGAGAGATGGGCCACCACAGCATCTTTCAACACAACGCCGCGAGCTCCAAGCTGTAGCGCTTCCAGAATCTGCCGCTTGTCCACGTGACCGCTCAGGACAATGGTGCGAGTCCCGCCGTTGTCACCGGTCATCTCGCGCAGGGCCTCCATGCCGGGCATCTTGGGCATTGCCAAATCAAGCAAAAGAATGTCGGGCCGCAACGTGCGCACCATGTGGATCGCTTCCACACCATCCTTGGCTTCAGCTACCACTTTCATCTGCGGATCGGACATCAGCATGTTGCGCAAACCGATACGCACGACAGGATGATCATCAGCAATCAGGATCCGAATTGCCGTCGTCGCCATCTTGTTTCCTTTTTGAGGGATGGTCTTCATATGCGCTATTTAGGCTGCTGACCCCTCGGCTGGAAGCACCACAGGCCCAAGCTCCTGGCTCAATTCGTCCTCCACAGCTTTGAGCGCCGCGATTGCCTGCTCCAGCACGGGTTCCGCTGTATCCAGCTCTGAATCGCGTCCCATCTGTTCCAATCTGGCGCAGCATTGCGCCAAGATTCTGGCTCCGATCATCAGGCTGCTGCCCTTCAGATAATGCGCCCGCTCGCGCACTTCCGCCGCGTCTCGTTGAGCAAGCGCTTTCCGAAGTTTAAAAATAGTGGACCGCGCCTCGGCAACATACTCCCGGCACAACTCGGCAAGGACAGCTGGATCGGCCGCGGTCGCCTGCCGCAGACGGTCAAAGTTCTCCCGCGCTATCACCATGTCAGCCACTGGATCTTAGTTGCTACCCCAATCACGTTCTTGTGTTCCCAATAGGTAATACTTCTGCGCGCTGGCGTCAAGGAGGGAATCGCAGCGCAGGAACGATTTTCGCATGAAATGCCGGAAAGTCGATTATTTCCACGGCTAGCATTGCAATGCTGCACGATTAGAACCGGGAGAAATCGGGGGTACGCTTTTCCAGAAATGCGCTCAACGCTTCCTTGGTTTCGGGCGACTCCAGCCGCTCTGCGATAACGTCCACTTCCTCCTTCAACGCTCGCTCCACCTCCGATCGGAGGCTACGCTTCATCAGTTCCTTGCAGGCTAGCACAGCCCCGGCGGGCTTCGCAGCCAATTGCTGGGCTACTGCGGAGGCGGTTGCCAGCAAGTCGTCGCGAAGCAGCACGGCATTCACCAACCCGACCTCGTACGCACGTTGCGCCGTCAGGGGAGATCCCAGCATGAACAACTCCGCTGCGCGCTGTCGCCCAATGAGCAGCGGCAACAGCACAGTCGATGCGGCCTCCGGGACAATGCCCAGATTGATGAAGGGCATCACGAACTTGGTATCTTCTGCCGCATACACCAGATCGCAAAGCAACAGAATGGTGGTGCCGACACCAACGGCCAATCCATGCACGGCGGCGATGATGGGCTTGCTGGCCTCAGCCACAGCACGGATAAAGCGCACCGCCGGCGGTACCGCCTGGCCTTTCCACGGTTTCTTCATGAAATCTTCCAGGTCGTTGCCCGCGGTGAAAGCATCGCCTTTGGCGTGCAGCAGGATCACGCGAACCGTGGGATCAGTCTCAGCCTGTTCCACCGCGTTCGACAGCGCGTCGTACATATCCGCCGTCAAGGCATTCTTCTTTTCGGGACGGTTGATGGCAATGCCCACCACAGCCCCTTTGCGCTCGATTTCTACCTGCCCCATGGTGCGACCCTCGTTCGGAGTTGCAATCACCTGCGCTGACAAGTTAGAACAATCGCGCGCATTTCAGCAAGCACATCTCGATGATTTGCATCGCGGGTTGCACCTCTTACAATGGTTCTGGAATCCAATTCCCAGTTGTTTTGTTCCATTACTCCGCTGGAATTTCGCAAGGAGATCGTCATGTCCGCTAAGATTCCCGAGAATTATCTTGACCTCTTCCACAAGAAGGCTTTTGGCAGCTTCACCACTCTCATGCCCGATGGCAGTCCGCAGACCACGCCGGTGTGGGTAGATTACGCTGACGGCAAAGTGTTGGTGAACTCCGCACTGGGCCGGCAGAAAGATAAAAACCTGCGCCGCGATCCACGCGTGGCCATTACCCTCATCGACCCCGACAATCCTTACCGCTATCTGGAAGTGCGCGGCAAGGTCAGCGAGATCACGCAAGAGGGCGCCGATAAGTTGATCGACAAGCTGTCCAAGAAATATCTGGACAAGGACAAGTACCCGTTCGCGGAGCCTGGCGAACAGCGCGTCATCTACAAGATCGATCCGGAGCACGTCAGCCCGCACGGGTAGTGCGGAGCGTCGTGGGACGGTTTAAGAATCGGATGCGCTCACGGCACAGACGGAGGACGTGCGCCGTTCGTGAATCGAGCCCGTCAGGGCGAAACTGAATTTAGCCCAGGGCGTAAGCCCTGGGTACGCTGCATTTATTGATATCTTAGCCGGCTTTAGCCGGCGGCACACGCTGGTCACCGTCATGAATCGCGGCGTTTCTCTGCCTCACGCACAAACCCGTACGGGCAGTGCCGGCAGCCCGATTCACAACAGTATCCGCGCCTCTGTAGATAGATCGCAGTGAATACTATGAAGCCGTTTTCCACGTAATAGTCGGTCCCTTCGACTAACTCCTCGGACCTCATTGCGCAGCGGCCTCACGCAATACCGACAGTCGCTCCTCCGCGTCGACGGCAACGCCATCGCGAAAGCTGACATACTTTCCGGAGATGGCAGCCACGCGTTCGCCCGGTACGATGAAGCCAACCAGATTCAAAGGATCGGCAGCGGACACTGTAACCGTCTCGCCGCTGGCCGGGAAACTACGCATGGCGCGCAGCGACTCGACCGCCTCAGGCAACGCAAACTGCTCGCCAAGGAAACCGCTGACGAAGCGCCCGCCGCGGACTTCGCCGCGGTCTTCCAGACGGCGGAAGGCGATCAGCAACTCGCGCCACTTAGGGAGATTAGACTCACGCGCCAGCATCTCACGGAAGACCACGCCATAGCGCCGCAACAACATCCAGCAGGTCGCCTCGGCACGGGCTGTATGATCCGCAACCTCCGCGCCATAAAGCAGCGACCAGCGCCCCGGCGTATGCCGAGGCCGCGCTGCTTTCGCCGATCCGGGTCCCAGCCGGCGCTTGGGATTAATCAGCGAGCGCAGATTATCGAATCCGTCGGCCGTCACCATGCCCGCAGCCACCAGCTCCCATAATGCAGTCTCGATCTCCGCCTTCAGCTTGCCGGTGCCGCGCACAATGTCGGCAAAGAACGATGCGCCGCGACGGCGCAGGAATTCCAGTACCGCATGTGCCCCGGGGCTCAGCACGCCTTCGTAACTTTGCTCATCGTCACTGAGGCGCGGCTGCATCCAGTCCGACTCTTCGCGGATGAAGAATGTGATTGGGGCAACGCTGGTCGGCACAACTCGCCGGCGGCCTTCGCCGGAATCTTCCAGCGTCGCGGGATGTGGCGACAATCGACCCCATCCCACAGCGCCCGTCAGACAAAGCTGGTCCAGCGCAGCCGGATCGTACTCGTTCACGCGTCGCGCCAGAATCTGCTTCTCCCACGCATTCGCGGGAATCTCGAAGCCTTGCAACTGGCGCAATGCCTGCAGCAATCCGCGCTCGCCACTCAACTGCGACTGCGGAGCCAGGTGCTGCCAACGCAACAGCCAGCGCATGAATTGCGCTGCCGTGACCGGCTCAACTTGCTTGCGTAGCGTCGCCACCGTCAGGTGATGAATACGCGCCAGCAAGCGCCGTTCGCACCACTCAACGTTGTCACTGGCATTTTGTCCGGTGAAATTCCCGCGCAGAATTGTTCCCGAGGCCTCTAATCGCAGCAGAGCTTTCTCGACATCTCCGACGCTCAGCCCCAGCCAGTACGCTAGTGCGCCCGCCGTTATCGCCCCAGAGTGCATCATCCAACCGGTGATCATGGCGAGCACGGCATCGTCATGCGAAATGATGGTCGACGGCAGATCCGGCGGCGCGACCTCAAACTGCGCTTCCGGAAAGATCAGCAGGAAATCCTTGGCGCGCTCCGAGGCGACAAGGTAACGGCAGGCGCGACGGGCGAAGGCCGGTTCGCTCGGGTAGTGCGGCGCTTCAGCGCCGCGTTCCAGACCATCATTTTCTTCTTCGGCAGGCTTCGGCCTGCCGCCGGCTGAAGCCGGCTCAGAAGAACGGGGCTGGCTGGACGCAGGCCTGAAGGCCTGCTCTACCCGTGTTTTCCCATGGCTGGAAGCGAAACTGGAGCTCCGCTCCACCACAGGGACGCTCGCGCGAACCACGCGCCAACCCTCCAGCAACTCCGCGGCCAGCGGCATCCAGCTTGTGATCGCCTGCTGCCAATCTTCATCCGGGATTTCCATCGGCAGCGCTACCAGCGTCTGCAGCGTGTCGTGCAATTCGTCGCTGTCGCGAACATCCGGCCTCGCCTCTTCACGCACCAGCGCAATTGCCTGCTGGTCGAGCCTGCCAACTTCATTCAGCACCGCCTCCGGCAACATGCGCCGCATCTGCACCGCGCGCGCGCGCCGTTCCTCCAGCGGAGCATCATCAAGATAGGCGTAGGGATTGGCATTCAGGATCTCGTGAGAGAACTGCGACGGCACGGGGGTATCGACCGCGAGGCAGCGAATGGCGCCGCTGCGAATGCCGTCAATCACGCGCCGCAGGCCGTCGATGTCCATCGCCTCGGTAAGGACATCCTTCATCACCTCCTGCACCAACGGGTGATCGGGAATCTTGATATCGCCTTCGATGTTCTCCTGGCACGCCGCTACGTCGGGAAAGACGGATGCAAGAAGATCGTCGCTGCGGATGCGCTGAATCTGCGGCGGAACTTTCTTGCCGCCCTGGAAGCGCAGCAACGCGAGCGAGCGGTTCGCATCCCAGCGCCAGCGCGTGGCGAAAATGGGCGACGCCAGCGCCGCCTGCTCCAGGATCTCCTGCACGGTTTCCGTTTGCAGGTAGTGGAAGACATCGCTCAGCGGAAAGCTGTGCTGTTCGGCCAGCGCGATGTTTAGGCCGTTATCGGTTGCCGCGGCTTGCAATTCAAAATTGAAGGAGCGGCAAAAGCGCTTGCGCAGTGCCAGTCCCCAGGCTTTGTTGATGCGTCCGCCGAAAGGCGCGTGGATGACGAGTTGCATGCCGCCGCCTTCGTCGAAGAAGCGTTCGGCGATGATGGTCTGTTGCGTAGGCACATCGCCCAGCACCGCGCGACCGGTGACAACGTATTCGATGAGCTGTTCCGCACCTGAGTCGTCGAGGCCGCATTCGTCTTTCAGCCACGCTGAGGCATTCTGCACCTCGGGACTGGATTCGATCCCGCGCAAGCGAATGCGAGGAGCGAGTTCCTCATTTTTGTCATCACGAGGGGACGTCAGTCCCCGAGGGATCTGTTTTCCGTCACCGGCAACCAACTCTTCCTGATTGGCCGGCACCGGCAACGGAGCGGTGTTTGGCAGCAGAGCGCTAATGCGCCCGCGCAGGTGGGCGACGTCCAGCGACAGCTCGTCGGTTCGCGCCGGAGCCTCGCCGCGCCAGAACGGAATCGTCGGAGCAGCGCCGTGCGCATCTTCCACCAGAACGCGCCCCGTATTGGATGAGACGCGGCGAATGCGCCACGAGGTGTTGCCTAGCAGCATGATGTCGCCGGCATTGCTCTCGACGGCGAAATCCTCGTCCAGCGTACCCACAACAACTTCTTCCGGCTGCGCGACGACGGTGAACAGAGCTGTGTCAGGAATTGCGCCGCCGCTGGTGATCGCTGCCAGCCGCGCTCCGCGGCGCCCACGCAGCCGCCGATTCACCATGTCGCGGAAAAGATACGAGCCGTAGCGACCGCGCTTCGCCGCGATCCCCTGCGACAGCATCTCCAGAATGCGGTCGTAGTCTTCGCGCTTCAGATCGCGGTAAGGATAAGCTCGGCGCACGCAGGCGAAGAGCGCGTCTTCGTCCCAGTCCTCGCAACTGCACATGGCGACAATTTGCTGCGCCAGGATGTCGAGCGGCGATGCGGGAATGTGCAGAACATCGAGATCGCCTTGCCGAATGGCGCGAACCGTGGCCGCGCACTCCAGCAGGTCGTCGCGCGTCGTGGCAAACAGGCGGCCCTTCGGGATAGCTCCACGCCAGTGACCGGCTCGGCCCACGCGTTGCAAAGCGACGGCAATCGAGCGCGGCGAGTTGATCTGGCAAACCAGATCGACAGTGCCGATGTCGATGCCCAGCTCGAGCGACGCCGTCGCAACCAGGGCGCGAATCTCGCCGTTCTTCAGCTTCCGCTCAGCGGTCAGTCTCAGCTTGCGAGCTAGGCTGCCGTGATGGGCCGCCACCATGTCTTCGCCGATGCGCTCGCCCAGATGCAACGCCACCCGCTCGGCCAGCCGTCGCGTATTGACGAAGATCAGGGTTGAGCGATGTTGCAGCGCCAGTTCGGCAATGCGGTCGTAAATCTCGCCCCACATCTCGTTGCTGGCAATGGGGCCGAGCTCAGAAGCCGGAACCTCGACGGCGAGATCGAGCTGGCGGCGATGGCCGATGTTCACGATAGCCGGGTGGAGCAGCCCTTCAGGGCTGCGTCCATTCGCATCCTCTAAAGCGGGCTTCAGGCCGCGCCCTCCGGGAGAAGCAGTCGTTTCGTCGGCTAAAGCCGACTCGTTTTCAAGAGACTCTCCTGACGCGGAGCTAAAGCTCCGCTCTACCCGCCCCGCGCCGGTGAGGAAGTGCGCGACCTCTTCGATTGGCTTCTGCGTGGCCGACAACCCAATGCGCGTTGGTTGACCGGCCAACAGATCAAGACGTTCGAGTGACAGCGTGAGGTGCGCGCCGCGCTTGTCGTCTGCAACAGCGTGGATTTCGTCGACGATGACGGTTTTGACGTGGCTGAGAATGGCGCGGCTGCTGTTGGCAGTGAGCAGGATGTAGAGCGATTCGGGTGTCGTTACCAGGATGTGCGGCGGACGCTTCAACATGTCGCGCCGCTCTTTCATCAAGGTGTCGCCGGTACGGACGGCAGTGCGAATCTCAGGCATCAGCAGGCCGCGCTGTCCGGCCAAGGCGAGAATCTCACCCAGCGGGATCTCAAGATTTTTCTGGATGTCGTTGCCCAGAGCCTTCAGCGGCGAGACGTAGAGGACTTCGGTGCAGTCGCGCAGTTCGCCGGCGAGCGCCTTGCGCACCAGGCGATCGATGCAGATGAGGAATGCCGCGAGCGTCTTGCCCGATCCGGTGGGAGCGGAGATCAGCGTGGTGCGACCGGCAAGAATCTCCGGCCAGCCCTGCTCTTGCGGCTCGGTCGGGGTGCCGAAGCGAGAGACGAACCATTCGGCAACCAGCGGATGCGCCCACGATAACGAAGCTGGAATCTCCTCCAAAGGCATCTAACTATTTTATCAGGTTTTCGCTAATTGTTCGCCAGCGAATTCACCGCGCAAACACGGAGGACACGGAGAAATTCGATTTAGAAATGCACGACAGTCCAGACCTAAGCTGCGCAAGGATCGAGGATGTTCAAGTTATTGGCCTTACTCCGTGCGCTCCGTGTCTCCGTGGTGAAAGCTCCGCTGCTGCTACACTTTTCCCATGTCCTCTGAACGCGCAAAGAAGATCAAGCTGATGCTGTTCGACGTGGACGGCGTGATGACCGACGGCATCATCTTTCTCTTCCCCGCTCCGGGCGGCGCCGTTGGCGGGACCCATGAACATCGCGAACTAATGGCCGACAAAGGCGGATTCGGCATTGCCAGCCACGATATCATCGAGGCCAAGGGCTTCGATGCGCATGACGGCACAGGTTTTTCGCTCGCGCGGCTCGGCGGACTGAAGACCGGCATCATCACCAAACGCATTTCGGAGACGGTCGCGTTGCGCGCACGCGACTTGAAACTCGATCACGTCTACCAGGGGCAGCAGGACAAGGCGGCGGCGTTCTACGAGATTCTGGAGAAAGAAGGACTCAAGCCCGAACAGGCCAGCTATGTTGGTGACGATGTCATTGATCTACCGGTAATGCGGCTTTGCGGGCTGGCGATTGCGGTCAAGAATGCCCGCCAGGAAGTGATCCGCGAGTCGCACTATGTAACGCCGCACGAAGGCGGCAAAGGCGCGGTACGCGATGCCATCGAGTACGTTTTGCGCGAGCAAGGCAGTCTGGAGCGCGCGATCGAGGAGTACATAAAATCACGCAGCCAGAATTCGGCGGCCAAGATGCAGTGACTGAGCGTTCACCACGGAGGACATGGAGAGCACTGAGCTTTTATTCAGTTTGTCGTCGAGATCATCTTTTCCCAGCGTTGTAGGATGAACTTCAGAAGGGAATCACGTCTCTATCATTCAGACAAAAAGCCCTCCGATGGACAGGGGCGAGTTGCGCATCGGAGGGGGTAGCCGTTATTACACGACTATTCTCAGGGTTGTTACCTGCCTAAACTCCCGACGCCGGCAAAAGTTGCGTAGGTCGAAAAACCGGGTTTCAGAATCAAACACGCGGCTCGACAACTGACTATCCCAGGACGTCCGGCAGTCGCCCAAATTGAGCCACACTGTCGGTTCGATCCAAAACCGGTTCCGAATGCCCCGGAACCACGTTTGCTACGGCCACATTCGCGCCCAAGTGTGGTAATTAAGTAGAGGAGCTGGTGCCGGAAGTCAGAGCTTCCTGAAAGTTAGGATCATTGTTGCAACTCAGCTCAGGACCAGGTATCCGTTTTGTCGGGGCATCAGAGCACGGGATTGTTGTTTTGATGCGAAGGCAGGTTCGAGTTGAATTCGGCAGAGAAACTTCCTAGTATGATGCCTGAGTTCAAGCGGCTAGAAAAAGATCGAAGAATCGGAGGAGCAGCAAGCGGCTCCGGCAAGCACGTCTATTTTATTTGAGGGAATTTCAAGGTTTTCCATGCTAAAGCGCTCCCCCTTTGCCGCCGTCATGTTACTGGCGCTGTTCGCATGCTTCGGAGCTTCAGCCGCCACCATCGCCACTCATCCTACGGTTACCCACAAGTCCCATAGCAAGTCTTCGCACCACGTAACGGAGTCGGCCGCGGCGCAGAAAAAGATGGCGCGCATGCGGCATAGCAGCGCGCAGACCGCTCGTCTCAACCGCGCCAGCCACGTAGTGGTTGTGAAGCACCATTACTACGGCGAGCGCTTCTACGCCAGCTCGTTTGCCAACGACCAGGTGGAAGGCGATATTACCGCGGGTGAGGACCCCATCGTCCGCGCCGCCGCAGTTGAAGCTTTGGGCAACATGAATGGCACCATCGTCGCCATGGATCCAGACAGTGGCCGCATTCTGGCGATGGTGAATCAGAAGCTGGCGCTCTCCGCTGGCGCGCAACCTTGCTCGACCATCAAGGTCGCGGTTGCCCTGGCGGCACTCAGCGAGAACGTCATCACCAAAGATACGCAGGTGCCGCTGGGCAAGTATTGGAAGGTGGACCTGACGACGGCGCTGGCAAAATCCAACAACGCCTACTTCGAGGCCGTGGGCCGCAAGCTGGGATTCGACAAGGTCAGTTATTACGCGCATCAGTTCGGACTGGGTGAGCTGGCGGGATGGAATATCCCAAACGAACATCTTGGCACCTTCCCTTCGACCGAGCTTGACGCGAAACTAGGCGGAGTCGGCAAGATGTGCTCCTTTGGGGAAAGCATCTCGCTGACGCCGTTGCAGCTGGCGGCGCTGATGGGCGCAATCGCCAACGGCGGCACACTCTACTACCTGCAGCATCCTACGACGCCGGAGGAAGTTGCGAACTTCACTCCCAAAGCGAAGCGCAAGCTGGACATCGGTCCGCTCATCCCTGAAATCTCCGAAGGCATGTCGGGCGCGGTGGAGTACGGCACGGCGCGGCTTTTGCGCACCAACTTCATTGAAGAGCCGATACTCGGCAAAACCGGGACCTGCTCCAAGGACGGCACTCGTTTGGGCTGGTTTGGTTCGTTCGCCAACACTCAATACGGACGCATCGTGACCGTCGTCTTCCTGGAAGGCGGGCGGCCGACCTTTGGGCCTAAGGCGGCCGAGCTTGCTGGAATCATGTATCGCAATCTTTACGACCACGATTTCTTCGCGGTGAAGGCGCCGACGACTGCAGCCCAGGGAGTTGCGGCTCCGCCAGTCGGCGCACAGCAGTAGCGTCCAGATTACTTCGCGAAGGGTGACGCCGATTGTGCCTGCAATTGCGTCAGGGCGTCTTGCAAGCGGACCTTGGTTTCATTGTCTCGCGTCGTGTTTATCTGTTGGTTCAGCCACTTCAACATGGCCGCACGTGAGAGGTGAGGAGAGGTGTTCTCGGCGTCGGCGATACGCCACTCCAGGTTGTCCAAACTGACCAGGAAGTCAACGTTTTGGTTGCTGACTTCGGGCTCTCGGACGTAGCCAGTCTTCAAATCGTAGGTGCCCAGCAAACGGTAGTGCACGGTCACAACATACTTGCCCTTTGTGGCGTCAGGCGGAATATCTACGCCGTAGCGGGCCACAACGTCAATTCGGGTATAGCTGGGATTGGACTTCCACCAGACGATCGATTCAAACTTCGGCCAGGCTTGCGAATCCAGCCGCGCGCCCTCGTAGTCCAGCCGGCAATATTTCGAGACTAATTCGTGGATTTGCGCGGGCTCTGTGTCCTCTGACACGTGCTGCGTGGGCACCGGAAATTCTTGGGCCACGAGATAACTAGACGCGCCGGGCAATAACGCGATTGCCAGCAAAGTATGACGAAGGGAAAACACGATACCTGTCTCCTGTATCGATAAGAAACCTAATTTGCAAGCGTACACCAGACCGGCAGCAAAGCGAAGACCCGGGTCATTCGAAAAATTGTCCTGCCACACGAATGTTATAATTTTTGTTGACTGCGGTGGGTGTAGTTCAGTGGTAGAACTCCGGACTGTGGCTCCGGCTGTCGTGGGTTCGAATCCCACCACCCACCCCAAAGCCCACCAGTCGTTACCTCAAGTTAAAGTTCCACACGCGGTTCATGCCGATTCATCAGCGTGGTAATAGGGTTCCAGCACCGCGGTGCTCCTAACCCGCCTGCTATCATGGTTTGCTCCTCTCGTCGAGAACGCCGGCCCAGCCGACTACGCGCTTGAGAGGAAATTTCGTTCCACCGGTTCA
Organism: uncultured Acidobacteriaceae bacterium; assembly: GCA_963789245.1. Lineage (GTDB taxonomy): Bacteria > Acidobacteriota > Terriglobia > Terriglobales > Acidobacteriaceae > Bog-257. The sequence continues at coordinate 189,950 of CAWBKE010000019.1, forward strand.
CCTGAGCGGGAGATCGTTTGCAAATTGCGATTTTGGGATGCGGCTACGTTGGCTTGGTCTCGGGAGCATGTCTCGCCGAAATAGGCCATTCTGTAGTATGCAGTGACAATGATGAGAGCAAGATTCGCACGCTCAACGCTGGCGGCCTGCCGATCTACGAGCCTTATCTAAGGGAGATCGTGTCGCGAAATGTTGAAGCTCAGCGGCTGAGCTTTACTGCCGATGTGGGCGAAGCAGTACGGCACGGCGATGTGGTTTTCATCTGCGTCGGCACGCCGCCGCTTCAGGATGGCGATGCAGACCTGAGCGCAATTGATAGTGCTGCGCGTCTTATTGCCGTGGAAGCCCGCAGCTCCAAGCTGGTGGTCGAGAAGAGCACGGTTCCCATGCAGACGGGGCAAAAGTTGACACGCGCCCTGGCAATTTACGGTCGCAGCTCGAAGAATAGTTTTTCGGTCGCCTCGAATCCAGAATTCCTTCGCGAAGGCACAGCCGTCCAGGATTTTCTGCATCCTGATCGTATCGTGATCGGCGTGAGCGATGAAGCCGCGGAGACAAAACTCCGCGAAATCTATCGGCCCATTCTGGAGCAGAGCGCTCTTCCCTGCCCCGTTCACGACCGGAATTGTCCAGCAAAAGAGGCGCCCGCGCTCTTGGTAACCAGCATCAATAGCGCTGAATTGATCAAGCACGCATGCAATTCCTTTTTGGCGGTGAAGATATCCTACGCAAATCTTATCGCCGACATCTGCGAGAAAATGGGCGCGGACGTAGAAGAAGTTATGCGGGCCATGGGACTGGACCCGCGTATCGGATCAGCCTTTCTCAGCCCCGGCCTTGGATTTGGCGGCTTCTGCCTGCCAAAGGACACCCAAGCCTTTATCCGGTTAGGTGAAAAAGCAGGAGTGGATGTTTCTCTACTGAGAGATGCCGAGCTGATCAACAAACGACGGATCGATCACTTCCTTACCAAGGCGACGCACTGGTTGTGGACGCTGAAGGACAAGCGGATCGGGGTGCTGGGACTGTCGTTCAAGCCCAACACCGACGATATCCGGTTCGCACCGGCGATGGAGTTGATTGGCAGGCTGCTACAAGAACACGCTCAAGTTCGAGTTTATGATCCGCAGGCCATGGCGAAAACGAGGGAGCTGTTTCCGGCGCTTCACTATGGCACCGACCCCTATGACGTCGCCAACGGTTCCGAGGCGCTCATGATCGTGACCGAGTGGGATAGCTTTCGGGATCTCGATTGGCTGCGAATCCGCAATCTGATGCAGCGGCCCCTGGTGCTGGACGGGCGCAATCTCCTGAATGGTAAGGAAATGGCGGCAATGGGATTCGAGTATCAGGGCGTCGGCGTACCGCCCGCTGAAACCTGGGGACCGGAGGTGACTCAACGCGCCGAGCTTCCGTTGGCCCAGAAGCTTCCCCATTAGACGACGCGGGACTGTTTATTTTGCTTTGATTCTCTTATGCTAGAGCATTAATCCCCTGATAGATATCAAAGGCTGCATAATGTCGTTTTGGTCCCTGAAATTACCTAAGGCCATCGGTTTTCAGCTCTTCTCACTGGTTGTGCTGTCTTGCACATTGACCGTCAGTCTCAAGGCTCAAGTCAAAGCCGAAGATGCTCAAGCCCCTCAAGACAACAGCGCTCAAACGACAGTCGCTTCATCGGGATCGCTGAAACTCGGGCCTGGGGACCTGGTGGAGATGACCGTCTACAACGTTCCCGAGCTCACGACCAAGACCCGCATCTCGAGCAACGGCGACATGTACTGCCCGCTCGTCGGGTACATGCATGTGGCCGGCTTTAGCACGGAAGAGGCGCAAGCGGCAATCGAGCACCGTCTTTCCGATTTTGTGAAGAACCCGCACGTCTCCCTGTTCGTATCGGAGTATGCGTCGGAGGGAGCCAGTGTGCTGGGAGAGGTAGTAAAGCCTGGCATCTATCCGGTGCTGGGACAGCAACACCTTTTCGCCATATTGTCCGCCGCCGGTGGGCTGACGGACAAGTCGGGCCGCAGCCTGACCATCACTCATAGTAGTGACCCGAATTCACCTGTCACTGTCGACTTGCCGCGGAATCTTGCCGACAATTCCGAAACCAACGTGCTGGTCTATCCCGGAGACGTGATTATCGTTCGCAAAGCCGACGTCATTTATGTGGTAGGAGACGTGTTGCGCCCCAGCGGCGTTCTCATGGACTCCGGCGGCTTAACTATCCTGCAGGCGCTTGCCATGGCGGGAGGTACGCAACGCACAGCCAAGCTCAGCGGCGCAAAGATCCTGCGCAAAGGCCCTAACGGGATGGTCCAGACTCCTGTCGATCTTAAGAAAATCCTGCAGGCAAAAGCTCCAGACCTGCAGCTGGAGGCCAACGACATCCTGGTGGTCCCGACGAGTACGGGAAAAATCCTGGCGGGACGTACACTGGAAGCTGCTATCCAGGCTGCAACTATCGTAAGTGTGGCCGCAGTTCCGTAACAGGTTTCTTGAAGGGGCAGCTTAGGACGAGGCAGTTGGCTCCTTCAGGATCGGTCCGGCTCCCCCTGATTCTGTCGTACCATAGAGATTGCCGCTGGCGTCGACTGTGACAAATGGCGACGAGGTAATCTTTGAGGTCACTCCTTGAGGTTCTCCTCGCCCGGACTTGGTGGGCCTCTTACTTGTATGACTTATTGCACTTGCATCAAATGGATGTTGAAGACAGTTGTGCTGCTGCTTGCTATGTCAAGCTTTGCCGCCGCCCAGATGATTGGCAGTTCCGATCCCTGGGTACCCGGTTCGCCGGCAGGAGGCGCGACAGGTATGCAACCCACGAACAGCCCGGCCGATGCCGAGCGCGTGGGCTCCGGCGATCAGGGCAAACTGATTCAATTCAAGTCGCAGACCACGCTGGTGCAAGTGCCGGTGGTGGTGACGGATGCAGCCGGCAAACATATTCAAGGACTGACCAAGGCCGACTTCAAGATTCTGGAAAACGGCAAACCGCAGAGCATCACCGGCTTTGAGGAAATCGCCCCGCCCACGGGCCTCGTGGTCTCTTACACCAACCCAGTTGGCATATTCACCAACCTGACTCCCGAGGAAAGCAAACCCCGTTCGCTCACGGTCATCGTCCTTGACGAAGTGAATACGCCGTTCCTCGGTCAGGCATACGCCCGTGGTCAGCTGATCAAGTACCTCGCAAATCATCTTGACGCATCGCAGCCACTGGGACTAATGGTGATCGACCGTAAAGGGCTGACAGAGTTGAGTGGCCTCGACTCTGACCCGGCCGAGCTCATTGCCACCCTGAAGAAAGCCAGCGGAAAAGTTTCGGAGATGGAGCGGTTCAGCGGCGATGCACAAGCTATCGCGGCTTGGGGGAGCACAGCCGAGCGCTCTGGGCGGAATCCGGCCGGGTGATTCTCCGGAGGCCAAGATCCGCGGATTCGTTCTCCAACAAGACGCTATCAATGCTGCCGACACCCAATCGCGGGCCATCGAAACCACGCTGCGGGCTTTCCTGTCGCTGGCCTGGTCTTTATCGGGCGTTCCGGGAAGAAAGTCGCTGGTATGGGTCACGGGCAGCTTCCCTTTTAACCTTGATTCTTTCGCCTCTGTACCCGGAGACGCGAACCTGCGGGCGCTCTACGAACGAACCTTGAAGTCGCTCAACGATGCTCAGATATCGGTTTATCCGCTGGACGCGCGAGGTCTGGTGACTGATTCGAAGTATTCTGCAGATACCCAAGGTTCAATGCTTAGCCCGGACGCTCCCGACGCATTGCGCCAGGCCTCACTAACCAGCCTGAAGAATTTCGCCGAGATGACGGGCGGGATTGCCTATTACAACACCAACGACCTCGCCGGCGCTTTCGGCCGCGCCGTGCAGGACTCTTCATCGTATTACCTGCTCAGCTACTACCTGGATCACCGCAATAACAAGCCCGGCTGGCGCAAGCTGCAAGTTGTCGTCTCGCGCAAAGATGCTGAAGTGCGGGCGCGCGCCGGATACCTCGTCACCGACGTAGCCGTCAACCCCGAACGGACACATAAAGCCGATGTCGAGTTTGCCCTGATCTCTCCCTTCGAAAGCACCGGCATTCCGATCAACGAGCAATGGCAGGGAGTGCAGGCGGACGGGAAGAAGAAAAAAATAGGTTTCGTCTTGCAGGTGCCAGTGACAGGTCTGATCGATGAGGCGGACAAGAATCGCATCGATGTCGAAATCGTCGCGCAGGCTACAAACAAAGGCGTGAGCGCCGGCACCTTATCGCAAACCATGAAGGGATTGATCGTACCGGATACGCTGGCCAAGCTGAAGGCGGATGGAATCGTGTACCGAAATTTCCTCGACCTGTCTCCCGGAGATTACCAGGTGCGATTTGTGGTTCGCGACAACCTGAGCGGAAAGATCGGCAGCGTTATCGTGCCTCTGACTGTGAATTAGACAACCGCGTCACCCATCACCTCTCCCCGTGACTTCCATCACTGCCTCTTTGTGCATACTGAGCGAAGGTCATAAGGGAGAGGTAAATGTTCCTCTCAGCCTTCCTGAAGGATCGCAGCGGAACGGCGCGCCGCCCGGCGCGAACTTCGCTGTGTCTGCGCGCGCTGCTGTTGTTTGGCATCTTTGCGTTCCTCCTGAGCGTGACCTGCAGCGCAGCCGATTCCGCGCCTCGTCCCAATAACGAAGGATTTCTGGGCGGCTTTGCGATTGGGCTGATACTGGCGATCGTAGTCGTGGTTTTTTCACGGACACGGATCAAGTCCACAGAGCGCGAATTGGCCCGGCTCAACGAGCTGGTCGAGCATCGCGAGTACGAGCGAAACACGGCGCAGCAGGAGTTGGTGCGGCGGCTGGAAGAAGAGCGCGAGCTGGCGAAGGAGAAGATGCAGTTCGAGTCGCAATTGTCGGACTACGAGAAGTATGCCTCGCTGGCGCAACTTGCCTTGGGCGCAGCCCACGAAATCAACAATCCACTGCTCGGCATTCTGTCGCACCTGGAGCTGGAATGGCGCGACGCTAACGAAGAACGCCGCGAAGAGATCGAGCAGTGCATTGAAGGAGCCAAACGCATCTCCTCGGCGGTGCGCGGTTTGCTGGACTATGCCCGCCCCGGACCGCTCACCCTAAGCAAGGTGCATCTGTGGCGACTGGCTGAGGAAACCATGAGATTCGTCGGCCATCAGCCGATGTTCCGGCAGATCGAGTTGCAGAACTGCGTTCCCCCCGACCTGCCCAGCATCACGGCGGATGCCAACCAGCTCTCGCAAATTCTAATGAACCTGCTGCTGAATGCGGCGCAAGCTACCGCGCCTGGCGGCAGGATCACGATTCTTGCCGACAAGGTGAAATTCTCCGAGCTGATCGAGTTGCGCGTGTGCGACACCGGCAGCGGCATTCCCTCTGACATTTTGCCGCATGTCTTTGAGCCGTTCTTCACTACCAAGCGCGGCCGCGGAACAGGATTGGGGCTGAGCATCACGCAAAGCTACGTGCGCAGCCACGGCGGCGACATTCAGCTGGAGAGCATTCCCGGCTACGGTACCACCGTGCGCGTCACGCTGCCCATTCGTCAGGCGGGCAAGGCCATGCAGCACAGTGAGGAGGTTATCGTTTAGCCATGCCGCATTCCATCCTGATTGTCGATGACGAGGCGCTGACGCTGCGCACAATCGGGCGCGCGCTTACCACCGAAGGCTACGAAGTGCTGTCGGCCACCAGCGGAGAAGACGCGCTCAAAATCGTTGCCGAAGATAAGCCCGATCTCGCGCTGCTCGACGTCGTCCTGCCGGGAATCAACGGAATCGAAGTCCTACGCCAGGCAAAGAAACTTTCGCCCGCGATGATCGTGGTGATGATGAGCGCCTATCACATGGTCGACCGCGCCGTGGAAGCTATGAAGCTGGGCGCGTACGACTATCTGATCAAGCCTTTCCATCTCGCCGACATGGTCAACACGATTCAGCGCGCGGAAGAAATGCTGGCGTTGCGCGTGCGAGTCCACGACACCGTAGAAACGGCCAAGGGCCGGTACGACTTTGGCCGCCTGGTCACGCAGAGCCCGGTGATGCGGGAGGTGCTGGAGATGGCCCGCCGCGCGGCTGAGAGCGAACATACCACCATCCTGATTCAGGGCGAGAGCGGCACGGGCAAGGAAGTACTGGCGAAAGCGATCCATTACAACAGCCCCCGCGCGCAGGCGCCGATGATCGGGCTGAACTGCGCGGCGCTACCCGATACTTTGCTGGAGAGCGAATTGTTCGGCTACGAGCCGGGCGCGTTTACCGACGCGCGCCGCCGCAAGGAAGGGCTGATCGAAAAAGCTTCCACCGGTACCCTCTTTCTCGACGAGATTGGCAATACCTCCGCCAGCCTGCAAGCCAAATTGCTGCGCGTATTGGAAGAGCGCAACTTCCTTCGCCTGGGCGGCACCAGGCCAATTCAGGTTGACGTGCGGATTATTGTTGCGACCAACAAAGTCCTGAAGGAAGCGGTCGCCCAAGGCGAGTTCCGTGAGGATTTGTATTATCGCTTGAATGTTCTGCCGCTGTTTATCCCGCCGCTGCGCGAACGGCGCGAAGACATTCTGCCTTTGGCGCTCGACATCATGCTGTTCTTCAACAAGGAGCTGAAGAAAAACTTCGTCGGCTTCACGCCCGCTGCCGCCGAGTTGCTACAGAGATATCCCTGGCCGGGAAACATCCGCGAACTGCGCAACGTGATCGAGCGCACCATGATTCTGTCAAAGGAAGATGAGATCGACGAAGAAGGTCTGCCTGAGGAAGTTCGCGACTATCACGAAGAACCCGAACACGAGGAGATGTCGAATTCGTTCGACCTTTCGCCGACGGGCGATCAATTCGTAAGCTTGAGAGAACTGGAAGACCGCTACATTCGAGACGTGTTGAACGCGACCGGACAGAACAAAACCCACGCCGCCAGAATCCTCGGCATCCATCCCACCTCGCTGCTGCGCCGGATGAAAAAGACACACGAATCGGTGGCGGATTGAACCTATCCCCGCATCTCACGAATTGTTTTGTATCAGGGCACGACTTTACAGGCTGCGGAAAAAGTCGGAACAGCAGATCCCTCGCGGCCTGAAGGCCGCTCGGGATGACAAAAAATAAACCGCTTATCGGCACGACTGAAGTCGTGCCCTGTTACAAAGCACTCTAGAATGACTTTTTCCGCAGCCTGTTTAGTCGTGCCAAAACCGACGCTTGAGTTACTCGGGCGTGAGCCCCTGCGCAGCAGAGGCTCACGCCCAGGTTCATGGGCGAAGCATGCGGCACGACTAAAGTCGTGCCCTGATACAAAGCCGTTTTGCTCATTCTCCGCCGAGCCCTGATTACGGCGAGAACCGTAGAGTCACCGTAACAAGGGTCGTTGTCGGGCCTACTGAAACCGCGGTCGAAAAAGCACGGCGAATGCTCCGCTTAGATGACCGTTGGGAAATCACACGCGTTCTACACTACTGCAAATTGCGACGGTAACCGTGCAAAACGCAGTAGTTAAGCCATTCCGTATCGGCACTACTTCTCTATCTCCTTTAGAAGCACAGCCTTTTCCGGGAAGACGATTGCCCTCCACGTGCACATGTAAAGGTGGAGCGCGATGCCATGGCGATGTACTCAGCAACACCGTTCGAACCACGCAATCATCGCCGGCCCGCGCTCCACTCCGCGCCACGATCTTTCTTTCAGACCTCGAGCGGAGCAGGCAAGGAGGCCTTATGTCGATCTTATTTGTCCTGCTGACGTTCTTATTGATTCTTACCGTAATGTACTTCCGCCGTCCGGAAAGTGCGGCGAACGGACTGCAAGTCGCGCCCGCCAAGCGGGTCGCAACGCCGTTGATGATGAAGCAAGGCGGTTTCGAAGTTCCGGAGGAGTATTGCTTCCATCCCGGCCACACCTGGGTCGTGGACGAGGGCCGGCAGAATGCCCGTGTCGGCATCGATGCCTTTGCCAGCAACCTGTTCGGCAAAATCGATTCCATCGAAATAGCAGACCTGAATCGCTGGGTGCGCCAGGGACAGCCTCTGTGCACGATCACGCGCGATGGCCGCAGTATCGATATGCTGTGCCCCGTTGAGGGCGTGCTGGTTTCGGTGAACCATGAAGTCCTAAAGAACCCGAACCTCGCCATCGAAGACCCGTACCGGAACGGCTGGCTATGCGCGATCAAAGCTCCTGAGTTGGCGACCAACATCAAGAACCTTCTGCAAGGCCCGATCGTGATGCCTTGGATGCAGAACAGCCTGGCGCGTGTGGCTGCGATGGTGCAGCAACTCACTCCTGCGCTGGCGCAAGACGGTGGCCTGCCGGTCAAGGGCCTGCTCTTCCAGGTTGACGCCGCTGTGCAGCAAAAACTGGTAAACGAATTCTTCCTGACCTAGAGCAGCCCGGCAAAGGAGACCGGAGGACGATATGGCACAAGAAAAAGGATTACTGATCGACATCAAGCGCTGCATCGGTTGCCTGAGCTGCGAAACCGTCTGCAAGCAGCTCCACGGATTCGGCACTGACCCTGAACCAACTCTTTCCGACACCGCTTTTACGGTAGTCGAGGCACGCGGCGACAAGTTCGTCCGCAAGCTGTGCATGCACTGCGAAGATCCGGCCTGCGCCTCGGCGTGTCCGGTGGAAGCCATCAGCAAGACCCGGCTTGGCCCCGTGGTCTACAACGCCGACAAGTGCATCGGCTGCCGCTATTGCATGCTGGCGTGCCCCTATCAGGTGCCGCGCTACCAGTGGACCAAGCTGGCGCCGTTCGTGAAGAAGTGCGATATGTGCGTCGATCGCATCAAGGCCGGCAAATCGACGGCGTGCGCCGAAGCCTGCCCGGTGCAGGCCACCATTTTCGGCAATCGCGACGCGCTGATCAACGAAGCGTGGAGCCGCATCCGCAGCGATTCGTCGTATGTTCCGCATATTTATGGCGTCGAAGAACTCGGCGGCGGCAGCGTGCTGTTCGTCTCCGACGTGCCCTTCGAAAAGCTGGGATTCAAGCCTGCCCCGACCGGCAACCAGCCCATGCCGACCCTTACCAGCAGCGCGCTGGGCGATTCGCCCAAAGTCGTCATCATGGGCGGCACCATTCTTTCCGCGCTGTATTGGGTGACGCAACGGCGGCGCGAGGTTGCGCTGGCTGAAGCCGAAGAGAAATCCGTCATCAACAAGATCAAGAACGAAAGGAGCTAGCCATGCTCGCGCGAATCAAGTCAGAAATTACTTTGTGGCGCACCATAGTAGCTATCATTTTTGTTACCGGCCTTTATGCGACTTATATTCGATTCTTCCACGGATTCAGGGCTAGCACCAATCTTAGCGACCAGATGCCATGGGGCCTGTGGGTAGGTTTGGGAACGCTGTGCGGCGTGGGATTGTCGGCCGCGGGCTTCGGCATCAGCGCTGCGGTTTATCTGCTGGGCATGGAGCGCTACCGCCCAATCCTGCGCGCGTCGATTCTCATCTCGTTCCTCGGATATCTCTCGGTCTGCGTGGGATACCTCTACGAGATTGGTTTGCCGTGGCGCTTCTGGCATCCCATCGTAATGTGGAACCACCGCTCGGTACTGTTCGATGTGTGTGTCTGCATCATGACCTACACCACCGTGCTGACGTTTGAGTTTGCCCCGGCGGTCATCGAGAAGCTGCCGTGGAAGAACCTTCGCGAGACCGTGCTGCACTATCATCACAAGATCCTGATCGGTGTAGTGCTGGCCGGCGTGCTGCTGTCCTCGATGCATCAATCGTTTCTCGGCGGGCTGTTCCTGATCACCCGCGGCAAGCTGCATCCCCTGTGGTACTCGCCTTACATGCATGCGATGTTCTTCCTGTCTGCGGTTCCGGCCGGACTGGCGCTGACGGTAATGGCAATCTACCTCTGCATGCGCTCGCTGAATGTGCGCGTCGACTTCAGCATCCTGAGCGACTGCGGCCGCATGATCCAGTTGCTGCTGATCGTCTTCGCCTTCTTCAAGGTGCTCGACCTCGTTTCGAACCAGGCGCTCGGCTATGCCTTCCAGTTCACCAATGAAGCAGGATACTTCTGGCTGGAGGTGCTGTTGTTCCTGGCGATACCGATCACGCTGCTCAGCTTTGAGAGCGTGCGCGACAACCCGGAGCGGCTCTACTGGGCCTGTGCCTTCGTGGTGGCGGGATTCATGGTCGACCGGCTCAACGTGTCGATCAATGCACTGCAAACCGCGATGGGTACGCATTACGTGCCCAAGTGGAGTGAGCTGGCCTCGAGTGTGCTGGTGATCGCGGCTGGAGTGCTGGCGTTCCGCTATGCGGTCATCTATCTCGACATACTTCCGAAAGCAGCGCCCAAGCCGGTGACCCGCTGGATCGGGAATGCAGGGCTGGCAGCGCAAGCCTGACACCGGAGAATGGGCAAGGCCGAAGCTGTACGATGTTGGCCTTGCCCATTTGCTTTTGGTGGTTAGGGTGTAATCTCCCAGACCACACCGCCCCAAGTCGTGCCACCGTAGTAGGTCGTTCCGTAGAGATTGCCGTTCGCGTCGAAGGCTACGCCTCCGTTTGGACTTGCCCCGTCGCTACATGGGTAGCCCCCGCGGCAAAAATCGTGAAGGCTGGTATAGGTCCAACCCCCGCCTGAGCGCGTCAGCTTGAAGATCGAACCCCATCCGTAGAGGCCCCCTCCGCCGGCGGTACCGTAGAGATTGTCGGCTGCGTCCATCGTCAAGCTGGAAAAGGGGCCATTACCCCCAGCGTAAGTCGGAGTGACAAAGGTATGGAGCAGGTTGTAAGTCCAGTTGCCGCCCGAGGATGTCAGTTCGAAAACCGTACCAGCGTTGCCCATACCACCCCAGACAGTGGTGCCGTAAAGATTGTCTTGCTGATCAAAAATCACGCCGCCGAAAGGCCATGATCCCTCGCGCTGGCCTTGGAAAGTGAAGAAAGTGTTCTCTGTCCATCCACTTCCGGATGGCGTCAATTCATAGGCTGTATTTCCTCCCGTTACGCCATATAGGTTGCCAGCCTCATCGGAGATTACGCCGGCATTAGGAAATCCGCCATCGGCGCCATCTGTGAAGCGATAAAGAATACTTTCCGCATAACCTCCGCCCGATGGCGTTAGCTTGTACACCAGGCCGCAACCGTCACGTGCGGCACAATTGCCACCCGCGTAGCCACCCTGCTCGGTCGTGCCGTAGATGTTGGCGTCCTGGTCGAAGAGGAGGTCGCCGCTATAGGGCCACATCCCATCACTTCCACCTTGGAACGCATAGAGGACAGTTTCCTGCCACGAATTCCCTTGTTTGATCAATTTGAAGACTGTGCCGCAACCGCCGAGCCCGTTGCAGTATGCTGTCCCATACCCGCCACTCGCAGTGGCGCCATAAAGGTTGCCGTCCGGACCAAAGACCACACGATCATATGGATTGGCCCCGTCATTGCCTCCAAGGAAGTCATAGATCGGTGAATACATCCAGCCCGAGCCGCTGTGAGAGAGCATGAAGACCGTGCCCGTGTCAGGACGCCCAGTATTTTCCTTGGTGGTTACATAGAGATTGCCCGCCGGATCAATCGTCACGCCGGCAAACGGGAACAAACCGGAGCCACCCAATGTGCCCACGCCGTAGATCACATTGTAAGTTTGCCCCATCGCGGGCTGCGCGGTAAGAGTCAGGAACAAGATCAGGAAGATGAGGAACAGCAGCGTGAGCATGATCACCAGCGTCACATTCGCTGGATTCCAGTTCATGCCGAAGAGTGAATTTCTAGGATGCCCTTTGGTGTGCATTGGCTTTCCTCCTTGCCATACGGCTCAACAGGCATGTGGGCCATGTGAAAGACAGGGCGCGCGTGAGCACTCGGGAGTAGGAGAATCGGAGGTCTTGTTCCTTCGCGCGGGCGTGATCGGAACTGCGGGAAAAAGGCCGGGGGAGTCTTCTCCCGATGCACCCACCAGAATTTCACGCTTTCGGCGCGAACTTGTCAGTGATGCGCGACGCACTACGGAGTGATATCGGCGGAATCTCCAGATGTCCGAGGTCCGGACAGAAGACTCCCGCCCAGGCTGAGGGAAATGACGCTTGAGTGGAACCGAAAAATCGCCAGCGGCGAGGATGGGCAGCGTAGCTCAGTGAGATCCGAAGAAGGATTGAAACTCCTGAACCACTCTTCCCGGCAGCCCCTCGCGATTCGATTTCTGCAGCAAACCGTGACCAGATCCCTCAATCGCAATCAACTTCACCGGAGCAGGAATCAGTTTGATCGCCGTCTCAAGTTCGTCGATTGACCCGAATGCGTCGCGAGTTCCGCTGATCAGCAGAGTGGGCGTCCGCAGGCTGGGAAGATGGGCGGTGCGCAATTGTGCGGGCCGTCCCGGCGGATGCAGCGGATAGGACAAGAGAAGCAATCCTTCGACAAGCGAAGGGTCGGCCGCGACCAGCATGCTGGCTTGCCGTCCACCGTAGGACACGCCGCCGAGAAACGCCCGGCCGGCAAACTTATCTCGCATGAGCGTCACCGCCCGGCGCAGCCCATCCTGGTCGTGCTTGGCGTCCGAAGGAGATGGCGGTCCTGTCGGACGTCTCTGCCGGAATGGAAGATCGCAACGGAGCGTGGTCAGGCTGGCCGCCGCAAACGAATCAGCCAGCGCGATCAGCAGCGGCGCATTGCAGTTTCCACCCGCTCCGTGAGTGAGCACGAGGAAATCGCCACGACCGGCTTCCGCTCGATGTAGGAATCCACGCACCGGCGCTTCGCCAGATGCAACGTTATCGAACCGTTCTGCGCTTGGGTTCGTCACAGCGAATCATCGCACAAAGATCTTGTACAGCATAACGTAAATCACTACGCCGGTAACGGAGACGTACATCCAGATGGCGAAGGTATAGGGTGCGATCGCCTTGTGGCGCGCGAACTTCCCTTTCAACGCGCGCGCCAGCGTGATCAGCACGAATGGCACAACGACGACCGCCAGGATGGTGTGCGAAATCAGGATGGTGAAATACAGCGGCCGCGAAAAACCCCGCCCTGCGAAGCGCGTCACCCCGGCGCGCAGCACCAGGTGGTAGTAGAGGTAGGAAATCAAAAAACAAGTCGAGGTGGCGAAGGCTGTCAGCATCAGGCGTTTATGCGCCTGCTCGCGTCCGCGCTTAATACAGTACAGGCCCGACCCGATCAGCACCGCGCTGGAGCCGTTCAGTACCGCATCGAGCGCAGGAAAAAATGTGGGACTCAATTGCATCATGCCGCCGGTTTTGTGGAGCGCCGGTTGGCCACCAGAAACGACAGGGCGAACATGATCAAACTGAAGAGCGCGAGCACCACAAAGTTGCCGCTCAGCGAAAGGTCCGTCGACGATGCTCCGGGGAACAGCAGCGACCGTAGCGCCTCGGTCCCATAGGTCAGGGGATTGATGCGCATCAGCAGGCGAATCCACAGCGACGCGCCCGAGAGCGGAAACAGCGATCCCGACAACAGCCACAGCGGAATCAGAAACAGGTTGATGATGGCGTGAAAGGCCTGCGTGGAATCCATGGGCCAGGCAATGATGAAGCCCAGTCCGGTCAGCGAGAACGAGACGAGGAAGATGGTCAGCACCGTCAGCCCAAAGCTGGCGAGCGTGAAGTGCACGCCGACGAAGGGCGCGAATACCAGAAAGATAAGGCCTTGCAGCGTCGCCAGCGTCGCTCCGCCCAATACTTTGCCCAACACGATGACCGAGCGGCTGACCGGCGCCACCAGCACGGAAAGCAGAAAGCCTTCGTTGCGATCTTCGATGACCGACATCATGGTGAAGATGGCGGTGAAGAGCACGATCATGATCAGCGCGCCGGGAAAGAAGAATGCCAGATAATGCTGGCCGCCTGCGCCGCTCGACCGAAAGGACGTGCCAAAGCCCGAGCCGATCACGATCCAGAACAACAGCGGCGAAGCGATGACGCCGACCACACGCGCGCGCTGCCGGTAGAAACGAACGACCTCGCGCCACCACAGCGACAGCGACGGCAGCAGCATGCCCGCGCTCGCCGGCGTTAGAGTTGAGGAAAGAGTTTGTACTTGAGTTGCCATATTTGTTCACCACAGAGACACAGAGGCACAGAGGACAACAAATCCTTAGGTTCAACCCTACCTGTCCGGTCTCTCGCGCTCACTGCCGAAACGGTGGTTCTCCCAGCTGTTTCCTTTGGCTCCTCTGTGTCTCTGTGGCTCAAAAACTCCGTGTACTCCACGGTGAATTACTCCTTCGTTTCCGCATCGCTCTCTTCTGTCCAGAAGCGATGCCCCGTCCGGCGAATGAAGACATCCTCCAGGCTGGGCTTGTGCACCGAGACGCCTTCGATCTCGCCGGGAAATGCCTCGACCACTTCGGTCACAAAGCGGTGTCCGCTCTCGATCTCCAGACGCACGCGATGATCCAGCACCGTGGGATGCAGCCCAAAGCGCTGTTCAATTCTTTGCGCCAACGACTCCGGTTCGTGCGATTCCAGCATAATCACGTCGCCGCCGATCTCGCTCTTCAACTCTGCCGGCGTGCCCAGCCCAACCACGCTCCCGTTGGCGTAAATCGCCAGCCGATCGCAGCGCTCGGCTTCTTCCATCAGGTGCGTCGTGACCAGGACAGTCACGCGCTCTTCGTCGCGCAGAATCTGGAGATACTGCCACAGGTCGCGACGCGCGCCAGGATCGAGTCCCGTCGTTGGCTCGTCCAATAGCAACACGGAGGGGTGGTGGAGCAACCCCTTCGCCAGTTCCAACCGACGCTGCATGCCACCGGAGAATGTCTCGGCTTTTTCTTTGGCGCGATCAGCCAGGCCAACGCGGTTGAGCATCTCATTCACTCGCTTCTTCAGCGCTGCCCCGCGCAGTCCATAGATGTGGCCGATCAGCATCAGGTTCTCTTCCGCCGAGAGTTTGATGTCGATACTCTGCGCCTGAAACACCACGCCGATGTTGCGGCGCACCAAGGCAGGCTCGCGTGCGACATCGTGTCCCATGATGAGGGCGCGGCCGCCGGAGGGCAGCATCAGCGTCGAAAGAATGCGGAAGGTTGTGGTCTTGCCGCTGCCGTTGGGACCGAGCAAGCCGAAGATCTCGGCCGGGCGCACATCAAACGACACGCCCGCCAGCGCGACGCGATCGCCGTATTGGTGACGCAACGCCTGCAGTTGAATGACGGCTTGATCGGCGGTGTCCAGATTTTCCGCGGACGTCTGATGAAGAGTGTCGGAAACGCTCATGCGAGGGCCACAGATGATTCTATATGGCGCGAGGGGACAGGTCGAACGGAGGACGTCCATGGCCTCGACTGGTTCGCGTGCCCACAACAGTCAGACCATATAGGGGTCCTTCGACTCCGGATCGCAAAAGAAGCGATCCTCCGCTCAGGATGACACATAGTGTCGGAAATCTGGCGAGAAACAAAGAGCGAATTGCGGTTTTACTGACGGCTGATGGCTGACGGCTTCTTATGCGCGATTGATCATCATCAACGCGAACAGCAGCGGCAGGTAAATCACCGAGGCTTGCAGTACGTGACGCGCACGCAGCTTCGATTCGGGAGCAACGGGCGTCAGCTTCATCGTCCACATGCGCAGGCTGAACCACAACATGCCAAGGCCGAGTGCGAGTGCGCCGGCGAAGTACGTCCATCCCGACATGCCCATCAGGGTGGGAGCGAGCGAGACGGGAACCAGAGCCAAGGCATACATCACGATGGCAAATGCGGTCGAGCGGCCATCGCTTTCGACGACCGGTAACATGCGGATGCGGGCGTTTTCGTAGTCTTCGCGATAGAGCCAGGCGATGGAATGGAAATGCGGAAACTGCCAGAAAAAAACGATGGCGAACAAGACCAGGGCTCCGGCGTCAAGGCGTCCACGAATCGCAGTCCAGCCGAGCACGGGAGGCATCGCACCCGGAAATGCGCCGAGAAAAGTACAGATCGGGTGGACGCGCTTCATCGGCGTGTACACCGTGAGGTAGCTTATCGATGTCAACGCCGCGAGTGCGGCAGTGAGCCAGTTCGTGGTCGCCCACAGATAGAGGACGCCGCCGATGGTCATGCCAAAGGCAACGACCGAGGCGTGCAGCAGGCTCATGCTGCCGGTGACCAGCGGACGGCGCGAGGTGCGGCGCATCAGCGCGTCGATGTCGCGCTCCACAACTTCATTGATGGCCGCGGTGCCACCGCTGACCAAACCAATGCCGATGAGCGCGTGCAACAGCGTCCATGACAGCGACGACACGCCCGACTTGGCCGCGGCGAAATATGCGCCCGCCCACGCGGTCATCACGATCAGAGTAGTGACGCGCGCCTTAGTTAGAGTGGCGTAGTCGCGGAGCAGCGCCGCGATTCCCGCGCGCGGAACAGCCAACGGTTGGCTGGCAGTGCTCATGCGATGACGGCCTTTCCATGCGCGGCGTGTCCTGCCGCTTCGGTAGCGTGAGCGTTAATCATGCGGCGTGACTGAATGGCCAACACCACGCTCGCCGCCAACACCAGGGCACCGCAGGCAACGTGCGCCACTGTGCTTACCACCATGATCTGCCACGGCTGCACGGCGTTATGTCCAAAGACCATGCGGGTGAAGTAGGCGCAGAAGCCGAGCCCAAGCTGAATCATCAGCAGCGTAAGCAAAATTTGCGCCGGCTTGCGCAGGTGATCGATGGTGCCATAGCGGGCCAGAATGCGCGCGACCGTCCAGCACAATACGGCGGTCACAACGCCGGCGCCGATCAGGTGCGGCAAAATCTTGATGCCGGAGTGGCGGAAGGCAGCTCCCAAAACCAACTGCACCCAGACGCAAACCGCGGCAATGGCGGTAAGCGCCGGTGTGCTCGGCCACAGATCCGCTTCGGCGACGGGCTCGTAATCCTGCAGCCAGGAACGGCTGGTGAAGAGCGCCATGGCGACGACGATGCAGAAGACCATCTGTCCCAGCGTGGCGTGTGCGGTTGAGGTCCACCACAACAAGCCAAGCCTCACGGTGATGCCGCCAATAATCCCCTGCGTAATCACCGCGCCCAATGCCGTCCAGGCCAGCACGCGCACCCACTTGCGGGTCTCGACGCGCTGCGTCCACACCGCCATCACGATGATCAACAGTCCGATGAACTCGGCGATCATGCGATGAGTGTGCTCGTACTTTATTCCGCCCACCATGGGCGGCAGCTTGTAGAGTGAGCCGAAGGAAGTGGGCCAGTCAGGTACGGACAGGCCGGCATCGTTGCTGGTCACCAGTGCGCCGGCGACGATCAGCAGAAACGTAGCCCAAGCCAGGATTACGACGAATCGATGGTACCCCGGGTTGTATAAGATACGACCAGATCGCGACGTCAGAACAGGCTCCCTATAACGTTGCGTCCGCGCAAAGCGAAGGGTTTCGCTTGTGGGGCGATGTGCCGCCCGAAGCCGCCAAATGACAGCGCGGTTCAGACGAGCGAAAAAAGTCTAGTAGAAATTGCGGCTCAATTCTGCGGCGAACGCCTTATCCTCAGAGGCGTTCTTGAAATATTGTATCAAACCGCATCCACCGGCGCGCGGTGGAATTCTGAGTCAAAGCCAGATTGATTTGCGATCACGGACGGACGGAAGGCCTTCCCCTTCGACAACCAGATTTTCGTCGGTCGTTCCTAGTGTGTTAGCTCGGGCTGCGCATAATATCCGGAGCGAGTACGTGCCACCATCCCGGGCTTGTCGATGTTAACCTCCAGCGCGTGATACTCGTTCGGACCGTCTCCGGCAGCAGCTTCAAACGTTAGAATGTAAAAAGCGCTGGCGTCATTAACGCAGGTTGCGATCTCGGCGGCCAAATCGTTGCTTGAATTAAGAACCAGACCACCGCTTTGATAAGCGAGGACCTGCAATGCCAGGTTTCCGGGCTGCATCTGTTTGGCCGCCGTGACGCCCTTTACGAAAGACTTGTAGTAGGACTTCAGCGCGTTGCCTCCACTGCCCGCAGGGTTCACGTTGTAAAGAGTGATGCGGGCCCGCTGCAGCGCGTAGGAAACACCAACAGCGGTGCGGAAAAGTGCCTGCTGGTCTTTGGAGCTAAATTGCACCCGCGGACTGGCGAGAAAAGCCCAACCCGGACTCATCCAGATCACCAGTTTGCGTCCCGGCCGTTTCGCTTCGAAGTCGGCGAGTTGGCCGAGCGTACCCAGAGATCGGTTCAGCCGTTCAATGGCACCGTAAGCTCCTTGAGACCGGTTGGTGTTGCGCAGAGGCTGTTTGTGCTGATTGAGCTCCGCGAGCACGGCCTTTCCATCTTTGGAAGGGGTGGTCGCGGCCGCTCCCGAGTCAGTAAAGAAGAGTATCGATACCGGCTGCACCAGTTGGCCGCCGTTTTGACCCAGATACTTTTGTATCTCCTGGCGAACGATCACGACCTGCTGATACGAAGTGTTGACTTCATCGACCACCAAAATAACCAACACCGGCGGATCATCGGCCGCAGGAGTTGCCGTCACGGCGTGAAAAGAGACGATCTTCTGCGCCAGTTTATTGTCCAGGAGCGAGAAGTCCTGTTGTTGCAAACCAGGGACGGCATGACCGAACTGATCGGCTACGACGACATCGAGGGTGATGAGGCGGCCCGTCGCGCCGCTGGGAGACGATGCAGCGGGTTCCGGCGGCTTCGCCTGACTATTCTGTTGGGCAAAGGCCGACAGACAACACAAACAGAAGAGGCAGATCCAGCGACAATATCGTTTAATCATGCCAACCGACCTTTCGGGCTGGGTAAAACGGAGAACGCCTCGAGGCTTGAGCCACAAGCGCCAGCACTCTCTCCAGCAGTTTACTTCTCACGCGGAGCACCTACGCCCGCGATCTCCCACACCACGCCGCAGCCGTTGCCACCGCAGTTCCCCGTACCTCCGAAAACCGTTGTGCCGTAGAGATTGCCGTTCGCGTCGAGCGTCGGGGTACCCCAAGGCCCCGCGCCGTCACTACCGCCGAAGTTGTGGAGATCGATCACGCTACAGGTTTCG
This sequence comes from uncultured Acidobacteriaceae bacterium, assembly GCA_963789245.1. Lineage (GTDB taxonomy): Bacteria > Acidobacteriota > Terriglobia > Terriglobales > Acidobacteriaceae > Bog-257. The sequence continues at coordinate 208,928 of CAWBKE010000019.1, forward strand.
CTGCAGTTCGTCAGCTCGTATATCCAGCCATCATAGTCATCGACACCGGGCCCATTCTGGCACACCCCATAAAGATTGCCGGCTGCATCCGTGACCAAAGCGCTCTGGTAGCCGCAAAACGAGTTGAAGCTGTAAATCACAGAGTACGTGAACCCTCCGCCGGAGGCCGTCAGTTTGTAAACTACGCCAGCCGGGCCATAGAGGTTGCCGGAAGCATCGAGGATTGGGCTGGCTAGCGGCGATTTCCCATTCGCCCCGTCGAAGTTAACCAGAACATTCTCCGCCCACCCACCGCCTGAAGGCGTGAGTTGGAAAACCGTTCCGCAGTTGTCCGTGCATTCTGTTCCGGTTCCTCCGTAGGTTGTGGTTCCGTACACATTTCCGGCGGTATCCAGGACCACACCTGCCTGTGGCTCCGTCCCGCCAGTCGGATAGTCGAAGCTATGAATGATGCTCTCCGTGTATCCCCCGCGTGAGGGGGTCAGTTCGAACACTGCCCCGTAGCCATAAGTGCCCCCGAAACATGTCGTGCCATACATGTCTCCCGCTTGATCGAAGGCTAAATTCTCGAGTTGCGGGAGGGCGCCGTCCGGCGATCCGGTAAAGCTGTGGAGTACGGTTTCGTTCCAATAGCACAGTACCGACCTGCAAAATGTAGCCGGAGGTCTCAATTCGAACACTACTCCGTCGTTGTCAGCACCGCCGAACTGCGTCGTGCCATATAAAGCACCATTTGGGCCGATCACTACCCCGCCGTTTGGGATGTCTCCGTCGCTAAACCCGGTAAATTCGTGCAAGAGACTGAAAACCCAACTTGAATTAACCCGGCTTAATCTGAAAACTGTACCGGCGTCGTGAGCTCCGCCGCCTGACGCCGTTCCGTACAGAACTTCTCCTGAAGGAGCGACGGCGACTCCGGCATCGGGAGCGCCGCCATCCAGCCCTCCGGCGAGGCTGTAAAGGACGCTGAACGTCTGTGCCTGCGCCGCGTGGGTTATGAGGAGCGTCAGCGCGAACACCATCGCGACGGCTATCGCGAACGTGCTCATGCGCGAGTTGACTTTGAAGTGGAACTTGCGAAGAGATGCTGTTTGCCCGTCCATAGTCTTCTCCTTGTCTGAGCTGATGGCCGCTCTTCGTAGGACTTATATCGTACTTAGCCGAAGGTTGAAAGCAATACCTTCTTCAGCGCCCAATCTCTTACTCGCCGCTGCTGACCTCGGCTGCCAGCCACGCCAGATAGTCTTCGCTGCCACCCTCTATTGGCAAGTGAACGCACTCAGGTAGTTCGTAGGGATGCAATCCCTTGAAGGCCGACTGTAACTGAGCGGCGTGCTCGGCGGTAGTCTTGATAATCAGCAAGTATTCCTGCTCGTTGTGGACCTTATGTTTCCAGCGATAGATGGAACGTATGGGACCAACGATGTTGACGCAAGCGGCCAGGCGGCGCTCTACCAGTTGCTGAGCCAGCTTTTCCGCCGCTTCCTTCAGCCCAACTGTGGTCAGCACAAGACGCGCGTTCGTCATCAAGACCTCCCCTGAGCATTTTGTTGAGACTGTAACACGGCCAGCAACTCTTCCAACGCAGTGCTCGGCGCAAGAATCCCAGCTCGGGATTCACCGCGAAAATCGCGTCTTCGCCATCTCTTCGTTGTATCAGAGTTGGTTCCACGCGGTCTTTTCGGTGGAACTCTGCTTGACTGGCTGCCGGATGCGAATTCCACTAGACAATGCTGTGAGGATCACGATTCGCATCGCCGGAAAATGGCTCTATCGCATGCGTCGCGTAATGGCGACGCTATGCATCGCCGTGCTTGCGGTCCTTATTGGATACAAGGTTGTATTTGGCGCCAATGGCATGAAGATCTGGCAAAGTAAACGGGCCGAAGTTCAGGCGCTGGAACAAGAGATCGAGCACAGCAAACTCGATCACGAACAGCTTGAATATCGCGTGCAGGCCCTGCAGCGCGGTGATCCCAGCGTGATTGAGAAAGAAGCTCGCGAACAACTCGGCTATGTAAAACCCGGCGAGGTAGTTTTGTTCGAGCAGCGATCCAAGCCTGCTGCCAGGCAGGCTCCAGTTGTGGCGGAAAACACCGATCAGAAATAGGCGCGTGGATCGAGCGCCGCGCTCCTACTGCATCTTTCGCATCCGGAAGGGAATCTGCACCACGGCTTCGACGGCGACGAACTGGCCGTTCTTCATGCCGGGGCGAAAGCGCCAATGTGACAGTGCCTCCACTGCGTTCTGGTCAAGACGCGAATCCAGGCTGTCGAGGACGCGAATGTCATCCACGACGCCGTCAGTGCGGATGATGGCGTAGAGCGTGACCGTGCCCTCCACGTGATCGCGCAGAACGTCCGGCGGGTAGGCAGGATCGACCTTGGTCATGGCGACCGGGGCGGTCAGAGCGCTGCTGTCATTACTCTCCTTCAGTTCGGCAAAGCGAATGATCCAACTGCCGCTGGCGGAGGTGAGATTGGGCATGTTCATGATCAGCGAGTAGTAGTGCCTTCTGCCAAACACTCGCTGCTCGATGCTGCGGTCGGGATCCTCGGGAAGGTTTGCCGACGGCGGCGTGGTCACGCGGTCCCGAATGCTGGGCAGCGATGGCTTCATGGCTGCCGCAAAGATGCGATTGCGAGCTTCCTGGTCGGCGTTGGAAGCGGGCGCGCCAGCTTTCGGAACGCCTGAGTTGGGCGTGCCGGTCACCGCCGAGGTGGTCGCTCCGGGCGGAGGAGCACCGACCATGATGCCTGGAGGTGCGCCGTTCCCTTTGCCGTTGCCGCCTCCATTGTCAGCGGTACCTGTGCCAGTCAGGTTGGGCGTTCCCGGCGCGCCGGGCTTGCCGGCGGGCGACGCATGGAACTCGCCGCTACGATTGCCGTTGGGCATGCTGATTGGCCCGCGGACATCCGCCGGGTTCAGCCCGAGTGCGATGAGCTGACCTTGTCCTTGCCCGGGGAGGTTCTGCACATTCGGCGACGGCGGAACATCCTTCGCGGCTCCGCTCGGGGCAGGCTTCGCGCCGCTGTCGACTACTCCGCTGGCTCGCTGCACTGGTACCGGCAGCTTGGGCGCGGCCACAGTCGGCTCAAGCTGTGCCATGTTCAGCTGGCCGCTCTTCAGCTTCAACTGGTCCGCCGACAGCGGAGGCTCAACTACGGACGGTTGCGGCAACGCCGGCAGATCAAGCTTCGCGTGGACCTTCGAAACATCGGCGGTAGGCGCCGCCACATCCGGCTCAAACTGCGGCACCTTCAACTGCGAAACCGAACGCGCCGATGCCGCAATCGGCTGCGCAGCCGGAATTGGCGTCCAGGCCACTATGTTCGGCAACGAGACATCGTGAGTGAGCTTGATCTTGGGCGGCGTGACGATGGTCTGATGCGTGTTGTCCGGATTGGACGGGACGGACAGAATCTCCTGTTTGGCCAGCTTGGGCGCGCCGTGGCGCGGTTTCATCGCGGCCTTCGCGGCAGTATTGATCGGCGGCAGATAATCGCTGACCGGGTAGTATGAGATTTGCGTATTCTCGTACGGCGAATTCAGCTTCGGCGTGCGATTGAAGAACGGCAGCGTGCACACCAGATAAACCAGCGTGACCAAGGCAATGTGGTAGCCGTAGGATTCCACGAATCGTGCCGGATCGATGCCAGTCTGGATGAAGTAGTCCCGCCGCAGGGGAACGGGCGTCGCGGTAGTTTCAACCGGCGGCGGCTCACGGCGGAGAATTAGATCGGCAAGATTGCGAAAAAATACGCGATGCCGCGGCTCAAGTTCGCAAAGCAATCGCGGAGAATCAACCGTTATATCCTCCTGCTGAAGCTTGGCTGCCGTGGCTCCCGACATCATCCCCTACCCGGTGGCTTTTATCCGGATTATAGCGGAAAGGCGCGAGCGGAGCGCACAGCTAGAGAAGCACGGTAGTGTCCTAAAGTGCGGTTCTCAAAAATTTGGGTTGTACCAGATGTCCTTCACGCTGGCTACCATGAATTGGAACAGGAGCGCCATCGGGTAAAGCAACAGCACCACGATCAGGGCGCAAATGTATTTCATTGGCGAGATGAATCGGAACGAACAATATAGACAGAGCCACGCTATACCAGCCAATACCATGAACGTCACGCCAGCGAGCGTGAGCATTAAGGAGCGCTTCGTCATTGCAGTAATTCTTTCACACTCCAGATGTGATCTGTAATACCAGCTTCCATTGCTGGTGTCACGCGCAATGACTTGTGTATCCGGCAGAAATTGTAATAAGCGAAGTGCAGAGCGCAAGCGGCCTTATGTCTTTAGGACACTACCGAGAAGCACCGGAAATGGGGACAGGAGATCCCTCGCGGGCTGAAGCTCGCGAGGGATGACAATAATGAAGGGTTTGTACGGCGCACCTAAAGGTGCGCCCCTTCAAACCGCCCCGGAACTAGATTTTTTCTGCGGCCCGTAAGGCTGCGTCCCCTTCGAATCCATTGTGATGAAGCTTTTTAGCAAAACTGTTTGCCATCCAGCAACGCTTCAATCGGCGGCCACGGCGCGCGTCTCAACATTCTGTTGTGACGCGAACTCAAACGCCTGGCTCAGATCTTCCAGCAGATCCTCGACATCCTCGGCGCCGACGGAGACCCTGACCAGGTCGGCCGGGATGCTCTTTTGCTGGCGAAGATGCTGCGGAATGCTGGCGTGTGACATGTAGTTGGGCAAGCTGATGGTGGAATTCACGCCGCCGAAGCTCACGGTGATGTTGAACAGCTTTGTGGCTTCGACGATGGTGCGCGAAAACTCCGCGTCGCCGGTAATGAAGCTGAGCACGGCTCCATCGCCCGACGCCTGCGCGCGATGAACGCGAAGCTGCCGCTCATCGGCGAGTCCCGGATAGTACACGCGCTCCACGGCCGGCTGGGCATCGAGCCATTCGGCAATTTTGCGAGCGTTGGACTGTTGGCGATCCAGCCGCAGCGACAATGTCTTCATCCCACGCAGCAGAAGAAAACTGTCGAATGGCGCGAGGCCGCCGCCTTCGCCGTTCTGGATGAGGTAGATCTCTTCGCCAAGCTGGTCATCGCTGACCACCACTGCGCCTGCCATCACATCGCTGTGTCCGCAGAGAAACTTCGTCGCCGAATGGAGAACGATGTCCGCGCCCAGTTCCAGCGGCCGCTGCAGGTACGGCGACATGGTGCTGTTGTCAACGCAGACGAGAACGCCGGAGCGATGGGCGATTTCGGCAACGGCACGGATGTCGATGACCTGTAGCAGCGGGTTGGTTGGTGACTCGAGGTATACCAGCTTTGTGTTGCCGTTGATCGAAGCGGCGACTGCGTCGAGGTTGTTGAAGTCGACATAGCGAACGTTGATCCCGCGCTTAGCCAGGATGCGCGAGAACAGCCGATATGTCCCGCCGTAGAGATCGTCGCACGCCAAGATTTCTTCTCCGGGCGAGACCAGACGCGTGACCGCGGTAATCGCCGCCAGGCCGGTGCTGAAGCAGAAGCCGCGCTTGCCGTTCTCCAGCGCAGCAATTTGTTTTTCCACGACCGCACGCGTGGGATTGCCGCTGCGCGAGTAATCGTATTCGCCGAACTCGGTCGCGTCGTCCTGGCGGAAGGTCGCGGTCTGGTAGATGGGCGTGTTGGCTGGCGTAAAGCGATCGCCGGGCGCCGGGTCAAAGGTCAATAGTCTGGTTGCGAATTTCACGCCGCACCTCCGAAGTCAGTGGTCAGTTGCCGGTTGTCAGTTATCAGTTGCGGCGGGATCGGTTTCTTGCCGGCCACTGACCACTGCTCACTGGCCACCGCTCGCCGCTCGCGACTTAGATCGAAAAGATCGGCCATTACCGCGGCCGTGGTCGGCCAGCGGCCCGCGCCGCGTCCCGTCCAAATGTGCTGCGAATCCGAGTGCCCATTGTCGATCAGCAGGCAGTTCTCTTCATTCCTGATTTGAGCGAAAGGATGCGATGCATCGACCAACTGCGGTTTCACTTCGAGATGAACTCTGCCATCGGCAAGCTGCGCCGTGCCGACCAGCCGCGCGCGCTGTCCGTCGCGCGCCGCCGCTTGCACCCAATCGAGGTCGATGGCGTCGATGCCAGTTGAGCTGACGTAGTGCGCGTCGGTTTCCGGAAAGGCGAGGCGTGCCAGCAGCCGCAGCTTGCAAACCGTGTCCGAGCCGGACAGGTCGGCACTCGGGTCCTGCTCGGCGAATCCATGCGCCTGCGCCTCGGTAACAGCCTGCTCCCACGAGCATCCTGCGGCGATGCGATCGAGAATGTAATTGCAGGTTCCGTTCAGCACGCCGGAGAGTGAGACGATGCGTCGGCTGGAATGACAATGGGCCAGTGCCCGTACCGCTTCCAGCGCTGGGACCGCACCGCCGACGGCTGCCGAGTAGCGCAGCCCGCGATGTCCGTCGAGGCGGGCATCTTCGGCGATGAGAAGCTTGTTGGCAGTAACGACTGGCTTGCCCGCCAGAAGCGCTGCGTGGATCAGGTCACCGGCAGGATCAGTGCCGCCGATTAGTTCGACCACGACATCAACGTCGTCGATCGCGTCCCAGCAGTCGCGAGTCAAGAGGTCATTTGGGGCGTGATCGAGGTGCAGCTCGGGACGCCGCACGGCGATGCCGGTCACCTCGAAGAGGTGAGGATGCTTCCACAATTCTTGGAAGACGCCTAGTCCAACGGTACCCAGCCCAAGCAGCCCGACCTTGAGCGGCGCTTGCGCATGGTTTTTCGCGGACAACACCGAGCGTTGACTGCCAACGATGGTTGCGTAGTTCTCGCCGAGCGCCGCAACTTCAAACGGTATCCCCGTCTTTCTTCCGAAAGCGATGGCTTTCTTCTGCACGATTTTGCCGGCGATGGCAAGAGCGTCGGCGAAATTGATCTCGTCGAAGCGTTGCGCGAAGGAGTTGGCGGCGGGATCCCTGTTGTAGATGCCATCGACGTCCTTGATGAGGCGGCAACGCGCGCCGAGCTGTTTGGCCAGAAACAGCGCCGACAGGTCGGAGCCGCCGCGCCCGAACAGAGCAACACGTCCACTACTGTCGCGCGCCACGAAGCCGGGAATGACTGCGACCCGGCCCAGCTTGAATGCGTCCTCGATAGCTGTGATGTCAGCGCTCACCGGCTCGGTGTCGTTGGAATTGGTGTCGGCGATGAGCTGAATCTGGCTGGGATCGAGCACCTGCGCGGGAATGCCGAAGCGGTCGAGTTCCAGCGCGAGGAACGCCGTCGCGACTTCTTCGCCGGTCGCGACCACGCGGGCAATCGCTTCGGGGTTGGCGTCGCGATAGCCTTCCACCGTTGCCAGCAGCCGGTCGGTTTCGCCCGCAAAAGCGGAGACGACGGCAACCACGTTGTACTGCCGGCGAATCCAGCGGTAGATCTCATGCACGGCGTGAGGCAGTTCCGCGCGCGATTGTAAGACCGAGCTTCCGAACTTGAGGACGATTACTTTGCGAGACATGCTTCCACCTCCAGCGTTTCGGCGGTGGCAGCAATGCCAGCCAGCGCGCTTTCCAGATCGGCGATAATATCGGCCGGATTCTCCAGCCCAACCGAGAGCCGCACCAGGCCATCGCTGATGCCCGTGCGCTCGCGAATCTCGCGCGGCACGTCGCCGTGCGTCATCGACACGGGATGTGTGATCAGCGTCTCGACCGCGCCCAGGTTTTCCGCCAGCAAGCACAGGCGAACGGTGTTCATCAGTTGAATGCCGGCGTCGGCGCCGCCTTTCAGCTCGAAGGCCAGCATTCCGCCAGGAAGCGATTGTTGTTCTTTAGCGAGAGCGCACTGCGGGAAGCTGGCAAGACCGGGATAGTGAACGCGGGCGACTTTGGGATGCTGCTCCAGCCATTCGGCAACTTTCTGCGCGTTCGCCGAGTGCTGTTGCAGCCGCAGCGGAAGCGTCTTCAGACCCCGCAGCGTCAGCCATGCTTCCTGCGGAGACTGAATACACCCCAGCGTCTTGCGGACGATGCGAAGCCGCTCCAGCAGCGCCGGGTCGTGCGTGGCAATCGATCCGCCAACGGTGGAGTTGTGGCCTTCGATGTATTTGGTGGTCGAGAGCAAGGTGATGTCCGCGCCCAACTCCAGCGGCCGCTGCAGCACCGGCGTGAGAAATGTATTGTCGACCGCGAGCTTTATGCCGGCCGCATGCGCGATCTTTGCAATCGCTGCGATGTCGGTCAGCTTGAGCGTAGGATTCGCCGGCGTCTCGATGAACACTAGCCTGGTATTGAGTTGGATCGCCTGCGCGACGGCCGTCGGATCGGAGGTATCGACGAACGAAGCTTCGACGCCGAAGTTCGCCAGCACCTGCTGGAAGAGCCGCACTGTGCCGCCGTACACCACGTCCGAGACGACAACGTGATCGCCCGATTTCAGGATCGCGAGAAACAGCGTCGAGATGGCGGCCATGCCGGTCGAGAAACATACAGCCGGCGGCGTGTCTTCCAGCGCGCCGAGCGCCGCTTCCAGCGCCGAGACCGTCGGGTTCGCCGCACGCGAATAGGTGAATCCCTTGTGAACGCCGACCGCTTCCTGATGGTAGGTAGTGGATTGATAGATGGGGGTGAGGACCGCGCCGGTCGCCGGATGGGGCGCCAGGCCGCCGCGCACCGCAGTTGTCGCAAACAGCTCAGGGGAGAAAGTCATCGAAAGCTCCAATCGAGAATTGCCCAGAAACAGCAAGACCGCCCGTCATCCTAGGCGGCCAGTCACGATTGGAGTTTTCTCTGCTTGGGCTGTCAGGCTCCGAACGTGGACACGGCACCGCCTAGGGTGCACATGGCCATGGTCGTAACGTTAGCGACTGACAACATACCAAGAAACTACCGGATGCGTCGGCCAGTGTCAAGCATTCCTGCGAAGGTGGGGTGCAACTAAAGGGGAATCGTGACGGCGACAACCTGCTGCTACGGCCTCATTTTGCCTCTAAGTGATTGACTTAGACAATCACCACACCTACGATGTGCTCGCAGGCTAGGCAGGTAAAATCCCTATGGCGGGCCGAGCTTCACATTCTGCTGACCAACGAAAAACAGATCCCTCGCCGACTGAAGTCGGCTCGTGATGACAAATCGGTTGGTACCGGAACATGACGTTCAGTCCCTGCACAGCGCGAGCCTAGTAGGCTGGCCCGTGAGGCGGAGCGTTCTCTTGGGTCTTGGCCTGGTCCTGGTAGTTGCAACCCTCGCGGTGTATTTCCCAGTGAACGGATATCCGTTTATCTCGCTCAATGACGGTGAGTACGTAACCCACAATGTGCACATCGCTCAATTGAACTGGGCGATGTTGAAGTGGTCGTTCACCAGTTACTATGCGGCCAACTGGCATCCGCTGACCTGGGTGTCGCACGCCCTGGACCGGCAACTGTTTTCGCTGGACTCCGGCCTGCACCACGACTCCAACCTCCTGCTGCACGTGCTGAACGTCGTTTTGCTGTTCTGGATATTGTGGCGAGCTACAGCCAGCGCCGGGCGCAGCTTCATGGTGGCAGCGCTGTTTGCGCTGCATCCCATGAACGTCGAGTCCGTCGCCTGGATCGCCGAACGCAAGAACCTGCTGAGCATGTTTTTTCTTCTGCTGGCATTGGGCGCTTATCGGTGGTACGCCACTAAGCCACGCCTGGGCCGTTACCTTGTTGTCGCCACATTCTTTGCGCTTGGGCTGATGTCTAAACCCCAGGTCATCACGCTACCCTTCATACTTTTGTTGTGGGACTACTGGCCGCTGGGACGGATGCTTGCCGGTGCGGATCAGTCCGCCTCGCACACCACAGCGGACGCGCTCATCCCGGCAAAAAGCTTTTCCTGGCTTGTGTTGGAAAAGCTGCCGTTGCTTGCGCTTTCCGCGGCCAGTGCGTTCCTCACCGTCGCCGCGCAGCGAGCGGGCGGGGCCATGGGCGGCGTCCAGAGATCGTATTCGTTTGCGGTGCGCGTGGAGAACGCCGTTGTCGCCTACACGCAATATCTGGGCAAAGCCGTCTGGCCAACGCACCTGGCGTTCTTCTATTCCCATGCAAGCCGCTTCCGGCATGTGTGGCTGGAATCTTTTCTCCTGCTGGCGATCACCGTGTTAGCCGTGGCCGGCAGAAATCGTCGCTATCTCGCCGTGGGATGGCTTTGGTTCCTGGGAACGTTGGTACCGATGATCGGGCTGCTCCAGGTTGGCGGCCAGGCCATGGCCGATCGCTATGCGTATCTGCCGTTCGTGGGATTGTTCATCGCTGTCTGCTGGGGTGTGTCGGACTGGGCCGAGGAATGGCACATTGCCGGGATCTGGCTGGCGGGCGCGAGTGCCGCCATATTGTTGTTATTGGCGTTCGTCACTCATCGCCAACTAAGCTATTGGTCTGACGATGTAGCTCTGTGGTCGCACACGGTACAAGTCACAAGAAATAATTCAGGGGCGGAGAACGTGCTCGGCGAGTCCTTGCAGAGGGAAGGACGTGCGGACGACGCGATGCTCCACTTCCGCGCCGCAAACGCGATGGATCCGCTGCTTCCGTATCCCTACTACCACATTGGGGTATATGAGCAAGAGCATGGAGACCTGCGCGGAGCAATTGAGCAGTTCAAGAAAGTGATTACACTGACGCAAGGCGATATGGGCGTGATGGCGACACTGCGAGCCGATACGCTGGTGCGTATGTATACCGCCTACGACGCCATAGGCGACGAAGCGAATTCGGCAAAGTACTTGAGCATGGCATTACAAGAGCGGCGTAAGCAGCAAGGCTTTGAGGTGCGCGGCTCTCCATGAGATCCAACCAGATATTGGGTGGTGGGCTGTTTTGAAATTATCTCGTTTTCTTGGCTTCGCGGAATGCCTTGAAGCCTTCCCATGTGATGAACGCCCCAAACGCTGGCATGAGGAAAAAGAAGGGGCGATTGAATGATCTGGTGTAAAAGATGGCGAACAGCCAATAGCACGTCCACAGCACGGCCCCCGTCGAGCCGACAAACCAGAACGTCATAATTAACGCCCTCTTCATGCTGCCGCCTTGTGCTCCTTCGCGTCCAATAATCCCACCAATCCCTCCAAATTCCAAACTTGATCGGTGGTTCTATGGCTCTTCCTGCTCGCTCAGCACCTGCGCCAGCAGTTGGGGATCGACGTTGCCCCCGCTGACCACTGCGACCGTTTGCTTCGATTCCGGCAACTCCTGCGCGTGAAATAGCCAGGCCGCGAAGGTGACCGCGCCGCTGGGCTCGGCAACGATGCGAGCATAGCTCACCATGCATCGCATGGCAGAACGGATCTCGTCCTCGGTCACCGTGATCATGTCGTGGACATAGCTACGGATGTGCTCGAAGTTGATAGGCCCAATCGATTGCGTGCGCAGTCCATCGGCGAGCGTGCTGGAGGCGCGCTCGGCCGGCAGTTCAACGATCTCGCCTTTGCGGAAGCTCTGCTGCGCATCATTGGCCAGCTCAGGCTCAACGCCGACAATCTTCGCGCGCGAGCCGCTCAACTTCAGTGCTGCTGAGATACCGCTGATCAATCCTCCGCCACCGCTGGGCACCAGAACGAGATCGACATCCGGACAGTCCTCCAGAATCTCGAGGCCAGCAGTTCCCTGCCCCGCAATGATCTGCTCGTCGTTGTAAGGCGGCACGATGACGTAGCCCTGCTGTCGTGCGAGTTCTTCCGCCTTTCGCAGTCGCTCGGTTGAGGCCGGGCCGACGGTAACGATCTCCGCGCCGAGCGCGGCCGTGCTATCGACTTTGAGCCGGGGCGCGTTGCGCGGCATCACGATCACAGCCTTCACGCCCAGCGCACGCGCCGCATAAGCCACGCCCTGCGCGTGATTGCCGCTGGAGTACGAGATCACGCCGCGCTGCCGTTCCTCGTCGGTGAGGGACGCAATTTTGTTGTACGCGCCGCGCAGCTTGAAAGAGCCCACCGGCTGCAAATTTTCCGGCTTCAGCCAGAGCTGGCCGCGGTCGGCGTCCTCTCCGGGATTCGCATCAGTCCTCTGCGCGGGCGGGAAGTAAGCGATCAATGGGGTGCGGACAGCGATGCCGCGTAATCGGTGCTGCGCGCGCTTGATGTCTTCGAGGGTGACCATGATTCGATTCCGATGCCCTGATTTTGTCGCACGTTTGTCGCGGGACAGGATGAGCACGGAGCCCGAAGGGCGACACTGGTTTTAGCCGTGGGCGTAACCCCGCGGTTTAGTGACGATTTTGAATTTCGAGCCGCAGAGCGGCGGCACGACCCACTTTACTTCGAAATGCGCGCATTAGGAACAATGTCGCCGCTCCGCGGCTCTGGTTCCAGTTTATTTCCGTCCCGCGGGCTCACGCCCGCGGCTAAAACAAATGTCGCCGTCCGGGCTCCGGCTCCCCGCACCCCTTGCGTCTCGGGCCTTCAGGCTGCGCTACTCGCAACTTTGTGTTCTGCGCGACTCTCCTTGTTTCACTGCAACTATCCATTCGCCCGCCGGTAACTTTGGGGCCGCGCCGCCGGCGGTGCTCTGCGCTTTGCGAATCAACATCGCCATCCAGTGTACAAGCGCCAGCTTGTCCCACAGGCTGGCTGTGCTGCCAACCTCCACATGGCTGATGGCGGGGCTGATGATTGCGCTAGCCAAATATTCCTTTGGGACGTCACGCAGAATCCATAACAGCTCAGTCGGCGGGATGACCGTATCGTCGGAGCCGTGCAACAACAACACTGGGACGTGCAGGGAGCGGAGATGGCCCGCTGGCGAGGCGGCTGCCAACTCTTCCCGGCGCTTGTCAATCTCGGCGAGAATGGCCGGCGTCAGGACTTCGCGATGCTTGTGGTAAATGTCCTGCATGATCTGCTGGCCGGCAGGTGTCATCGTCTGGGTCAGCGCTTCGGAAGCCTTGCCGTTGCCGGAGAGCAGTAGCTTAAGCGCGTCGTGTGCGACGGGCGCATCGTGCGGCGAGAAGAAATCTCCAGGCTCGTCATACACCACAATCAGCGGACCATACTCGTGCGGCGACAGATGCTCGATGGTTCCATCGGGACGGACCGCCTCGCCGGTGGCGAAGAAGCGCAGCACGTGCGCCAGATCGTAATACCCGCCGACGGGAGCGACCCAGGCAATCGACGGCGAATACTTCGGATCGCTCGCCGCCAGCAATGCCAGACCTCCCGAAAAGCTGATGGCGAAGATTCCGACCTTAGGCACGCTGAGCTGCTGCGCGAAATCCCGCGCCGCCGTGCCGATGAGGTCTGCCGACTCAGCCTGCACGCGATAGTCCGCAATGCCGGGAACCAGCGGCGTCATCACGAAGAAACCGCTTGCAGCCAGCGCGCGCGCGAAGCCCACTAGTCGCGGCTCGTTGATGCCGAGCTGGTGCATGCCGTGAACAACAACGATGCCGGGCGCAGAGCCGATGCCGCGCGGCAGATAAATGCGAGCTGGTATCGATTTGCCGCGGAAGTCGAAGCTGGTATCGCGCACATCGACCGGATGTACGTCGTAGTTGGCGATCCAGCCGGTGGCGTGCGGATCGGAGATGCGCTCCAGCACCGACGCAGCCTGCAGATAATCCTGAGCAAGCGGATAGAGCAGAGCGACGACAACCGGAATCAATAGCAGGAGCCACGCAAGCAGCCGCGCCTTGTGCGACGGACGGTCTTGCCAGGCTACGGTGGTCACACTTCCAGTATCACCGGCATAATCAGCGGGCGGCGCGAGGTGTTCTTTACGATGAAGCGCTTCAGGTCCTGGCGGATTTTTTCCTTGATCATGCCGTAGTCGCCCTTCTCTTCATCGCTGGACGCTTCCAGCGTGCGCATCACGGTCTGCCGTGCCTGGTCGAGAAAGCCGTCCTCCTCGCTCATGCTGGCGCCGAAGCCGCGCATCACGATCTCCGGCGACGTCTCGACCTTCCCGGTCAGCTTGTTGATGGCGATGATGGGCAAGACAATGCCATCTTCGCTAAGGTGGCGCCGATCGCGAATCACGAGGTCTTCCACCACATCGCCCATGGAGTTGGAATCGATGCAGACGCGGCCCACGTTGATCTTGCCGGCCTTGCGCGCACCCAATTCGTCGAATTCCAGAATGTCGCCGCTTTCGATCATCATGACTTTGCCGACGGAGCCGTGCATGGCCGCAGCCATCTCGGCGTGCAGCTTGAGCTGTCGATATTCGCCGTGAATCGGAATGAAATATTGCGGCTTCACCAGGTTGATGATGAGCTTCAGCTCTTCCTGGCTGGCGTGCCCGCTGACGTGCACCGGCGGCGATGAGCCGTCGTCGTAAATGACGTGTGCGTCGCGACGGAACAGATGGTCCACCACGCGATAGATCGCCTTCTCGTTGCCGGGGATGATGCGCGAGGAAAGCACCACGGTGTCGCCCGGTTGAATGCGGGCGTGTTTGTGATTGTCCACCGCGGCGCGCGACAGCGCCGACATCGGTTCGCCTTGCGTGCCACTGATCAGGACACAAACTTTTTCCGGCGGGAAGTCGCGCATCTGCGCCGGATGAATGAGCAGGCCATCGGGCACGTCGATGTATCCGAGATCCTGCGCGATCTCGAATGACTCCATCATGGAGCGGCCCACCAGCGCGACCTTGCGGCCATTCTCGAAGGCCTGCTCCACCGCCAGCTTCATGCGATGGATGGACGATGAGAAGCAGGAGATGAAGAGCTTGCGTTCGGCGCGCGAGAAGATCTCCTGGAAGCGTGCGCGCACCGCGCGTTCGCTCGGGGTGTAGCCCTTGCGCTCGACGTTGGTGGAATCCTGAAACAACGCCAGCACACCTTGCTTGCCGTACTCAGCAAAAGCATGCAGGTCGAAGAGCCGATTGTCGGTAGGCGTAGGATCGACTTTGAAATCGCCAGTGTGAATCAGAACGCCCACCGGCGTATGAATCGCCAGCGCCACGCAGTCCACCAGGCTGTGCGTCACATGGATGGGATTGATGGTGAAAGGGCCGATCTTAAAGGCCTCGCCGGGCCTGATCTCGTTGAGCTCAGCATCATCCAGCAGAGCGTGCTCCTCCAGCTTGCCTTCGATGTAGGCCAGCGTGAATTCCGTCGCGTACACCGGCACATTGAGTTCCGACAGTAGCCACGGCAACGCGCCGATGTGGTCTTCGTGGCCGTGCGTCAGCACCACGGCGCGGACGTGTTGGCGGTTCTCGATGAGGTAGCTGAGATCGGGTACGACGATGTCCACGCCGAGAAGTTCGGTCTCGGGAAACATCAATCCGGCGTCAATGACGATGATGTCGTCGGCCCAGCGAATGGCCATGCAATTCATGCCGAATTCGCCAAGCCCGCCGAGGGGGATAACCTGTAGTTTTCCAGTTGGCATCTGCAATTTCGATGCTAGCACAGCGCGCGCTTCCAAATTTTCCGCCGCCGCGCCTTATACTGTTAGTAGCGATCATGGCAAGCAACAATCACAAATCCTGGGTCCGCCGCGGCGTGGAACTGGCCGTCCGCAACGCTTTCTTGAAGGCCTATGACACCATCAAGGTCGACCCTGAAAATTATCTCCAGCATCTGAGAATGGCCTACAATCTTCCCGCGCTGACCTATGACGGTGTGTACTCGGTCGATCCCGACCTGCTCGATCGCATCGCCGAAGAGACCATTCGCGCTCACATGCGCATGGCTGCCGCCGAAGGTGCGGGGCTTGGCATGGGAGGGCTGTTCACCATGCTGCCCGACCTCGGCATCCTGGCTGCCATCACCCTGCGCATGATTCAGAAGCTCAGCCTGCTATACGGCTTTCCCTATAACACCGAACAGGAAGAAGCCGAGCTGTGGGTTGCGGCAGCCAGCGCTGCCGGCGTGGACATCAGCCGCGAGTTGATGGAGAAACAGTTTGTGTCGAAGTTCGTGCCGCGCGTGATCCAGCGCATCGCGGTCAGCGCCAGCGCCGAGATTGTGGAGAAGTGGACGGCGCGCCTCATTCCCGTCGTCAGCGGGGTGATCGGCGGCAGCCTGAACTACTACTTCGTCAAGATCTGGGGCGAGCGCGCTCTCGGCCACTTTCGCCAGAGGCACTTGCAAATCCGTCAGACAAGAAACTCAATTCTGCTGCCGGCCAGCCAACAGTAGCCCAGACCTTTCGCAACGTTACGCCTTACGGCGTAATCTCCCAGACAGTCCCATATTCGTTGGGGTACGTTCCGCACCCGGTCGTGGTGCCGTAGATATCACCTTGGCTATCCAGAACCACGCCGCCATTCGGCTCACAACCGTCGGCGCCACCGGCGAAGTCGTGAAGGTCGGTATAAGTCCAGGTTCCATGCGAGTGTGTCAGCTTGAAAACCGACCCGAGACTATGGGCGCCGTCCTTATACGTGGTGCCATAGAGATTGCCGGAAGAATCCATGGTCAACGAATCGGCCGGCCCCCCCTGACAGGATCCCGTGAAGCTGTACAGCAGGTTAAGTTGCCAGCCGCCGCCGGAGGGAGAAAGTTCGAACACCGTGCCACCGTTGCCGGTGCCGCCGCAACTTGTGGTGCCGTAAAGATTGCCGGAACCATCAAAGATCAGACCGCCGAACGGCTGTGCTCCGTCGCTTCCTGCAAGGTCGTGGATAACGTTCTCCATCCAGCCCGAGCCGGTATGGCTCAACTCGAACAAGAGGCCTTGAGGATCGCCAGGATTGCCGCCGCTGCGCGCACTTCCGTAAAGGTTGCCTGAGCTATCCAAGACGAGAGTATCGTAGGGATTTCCGCCCGTTGTGCCGCCCTCAAAGCTGTACAGTACCGACTCCGCCCAGCCGTTATTGGTGGTAATCTTCAGCTCGTAAACAATGCCATCTTGAAAGCCGACGCCATCTAACTGCGTGGTGCCGTACATATCGCCCACGGCATCGAAAGCAACTCCGCCAAACGGATATACGCCTCCGGGACCATTTACAAAGCGAAAGATCACGGCCTCATTCCACTGGCACAAGCCTACACATATCTTGATTGGTGGCTCTGAGGCAGATTCTGTCGCACCCTGATGTCCAGCATTCGCACCTCCGCCACCATTTCTGTACGGCGGGCGTAGAGTAAAAACCGTGCCGCATCCGTCATACCCGAAGTCAGCACAGCCGTTGGATTCACCTCCGCCGCCGGCGATCGTGGTGCCATAGAGGTTCCCGCCCGGTCCAAAGACCACTCTCGAGTATGGGCCCGCCCCGTCGTTATTCCCGCTATCTCCCTGAAAGTCGTAGATGGTGAAAAGATTCCAGCTCCCGTTATTCTTGAACATTTCAAAAACCGTTCCATAGCCGGCGCCGCCGTTCCCGGTGCCGCCGTACAAAGTTGTTCCGTAGAGATTTCCGGCAGCGTCCATCGTCAACATAGATTCAGGGCTGCCGCCATCGGTGCCATTTGAGAAGTTGTGCAGTACCGTATATGTCTGGGCGCGCACCGATTGGACCGGCACGATGGCGATCGCCACCACGATGGAGAAAGTAGCCGTAAGCCTGGTAGGAATGCGTCGCATTGCTGCTCCTCTCGGTATCGAAACGAAAATCGGGGATTCCACGGGAATCCAGGAGCCGGGAAATCGTAACCGCTGTTGCGCGAGAGCGTAGTTCAGTTCAGGGCAACTGTCAACCGATTTCCGAGCGTTGTCGGGAAGACGGGAAGAATTCGCGACAATTCCAGAACACGGCACTTCGCGAGGGAACTATCGCAGTGCGTCCACCACCACGGGCGACGGCACTTCCGCCTGAAAATCCCCCTCCCACTTCGCCATCACGACCGCTGCCAGACAATTCCCCAGCACGTTCACGGCGGTCCGCCCCATGTCGAGCAACTGGTCAACGCCGAGCAGCAGAAACACTGGCTCAGTGGGTAATCCGGTAGAACTTGCCGTCGCCAGCAGGATGACCAGCGCGGCTCGCGAAACTCCAGCCACACCTTTGCTGGTGAGCATCAGCGTCAACATGATCATCAACTGCTGCCCCAGCGAGAGATGGATGCCGGAGACCTGCGCGACAAAAATCGCGGCGACGGAAAGATACAGCGAGCTGCCGTCGAGATTAAAGCTGTAGCCCGTGGGGATGACGAAGGCTACGATCTGCCGTGGCACGCCGATGGCCTCCATTGCCTCCATGGCGCGCGGCAGCGCCGCCTCGGAGCTGGCCGTACCGAAGGCAATCGTCACCGGCTCAGCCACGGCTTTGATAAACGCCCGCAGCGGAACGCGGAACAGCAACGCGATGGGCAACAGGACGCCGAGGATGAAGACAATCAGCGTCGCATAAAGCGTGAGCAACAACTTCAGCAGGCTGCCGAGCACGCCGAGACCGGTATGTCCCACAGTGTAGGCTACTGCGGCGCCCACGCCGAGTGGCGCCATGTACATAACGATGTTCGTGAACTTGAACATCACCTCGCTCAGGCTCTCGCAGAAGGCAAGCATCGGCCTCCGTTTGGCCTCGCTCAGCATGGCCAGCGCAACCGCAAAGATCAGACTGAAGACCACTACTTGCAGCACCGCGCCGTCGGCGACGGCCTTGGCGATGTTCTCCGGGAAAACGTGCAGGATGGTGTCTTCCGCGCTAAGTTTGCCGACCGAGCTCGTCTCGGCATTGGTCGCTGCCGGCAAATGGATCCCGACGCCGGCTTTGCTCAGGTTGATGGCTCCGAGTCCGAGGAAAATGGCGATGGTGGTGACGATTTCGAAATAGATGATGGAGCGGAGGCCGAGCCGGCCAACTTGTCGCAGGTTGGAATGCCCGGCTATGCCGACGACCAGTGTTCCGAACAGCAGTGGCGCGATGATGGTCTTGATCAGCCGCAGAAAGATGAGCGCCAGCACACGCAGGTGGAGAGAGGCGTTGGGGAAGTCATGGCCAATCTCCGCGCCCAGCAGCATTGCGATAAAGATCCATGCGGTGAGCGTGCGTCGCAAGCATCCGTAGACGAGTAGGCCGGCGAGCGCAATCCAGCGCAAGACAGGAAAGAGCATCGCTGCCGATTGTCCGTCGAAGCGCGAGCAAATCAGCGCCGCGATCGCAGTAACCGCGGCGATCAGGAGCGCGATGCTCTGGCGGCGATGGTTGGAACTGTAATTCATGAATCGCGTTAGATAAGGCACCGAACGTGGGTGGAGCACGCCCTTCAGGCGTGCAATGACAACCGGCTCAACTGAACCGGCTTTAGCCGCTGAGGTAATCCATTGCTGAGCTTACCTCAGCGGCTGAAGCCGTCACCCTAACAGCGCGCTTTATGCACGCCTGAAGGCGTGCTCCACCCGCCGTGCAGCCGTTGATTCATCCCTATCGCAACAAATCTTCCAGCTCCACTCCCCGGTCAGTGCGCTCGTCGCGATACTTGATGATGACCGGCGTGTACAGCGACAGCCCCCAGTCAACAGTTTTGCCCTTGGTGATGGAGCGTGCGCCCGGCACGACGACGGCGTCTTCCGGAACGCGAAGCGCATCGGTCGCGGTAGCGCGATAGATCTCGCCCTTCACGGTATCGAACAGCGGCGTGGAGCGCGTCAGGATCACGCCGGCTCCCAGCACCGCGCGCGCGCCCACCAGCGTTCCTTCGTACACGCCGCAATTGCCGCCAATCAGCACGTCATCTTCAATGATGACCGGCGAGGCGTTGATCGGCTCCAGCACCCCGCCCACTTGTGCAGCGGCACTGATATGCACTCGCTTGCCCACTTGTGCGCATGAGCCCACCAGCGCGTGCGAATCGACCATCGTGCCTTCGTCAACATACGCGCCCACATTGATGAACATTGGTGGCATGCAGACCACTGACTTCGCGACATACGCTCCGCTGCGCACCGACGAGCCGCCGGGGATGACGCGAACCTCTTCGCGGGCGGCGAAGTGACGCGTGGGATAAGTACCCTTGTCGACAAACGAGAGCACCTTCCGATCGCCGCTCTCCACCAACCTCCCGATGCGAAAGCCGAGCAGGATGCCCTGCTTCACCCACGCGTTAGTTTGCCAGCGGCCGTCGATCTTCTCGGCGGCGCGGATCTCGCCCGCGGTCAGCGCATCGCGAAAGCGCACAAAAGCTTCGAACGCCTTAGGATCCTGCGATGCGTCTGCACCCATCGCGTACAGCCGTTCGATTTCGGGCTGGAGTTCATGCATGCAGGGCAGTATAACTGGTCGTGGATCACATGCGAATTGAAGCTATCACCCTGCGCGAGCTGAAGATGCCTCTCGTCCACTTCTTCGAGACGAGCTTTGGACGCACCTATACCCGTCGCGTTCTGCTGGTCACATTGCACTGTGACGGACTGGAGGGTTGGGGCGAGTGCGTGGCCGGCGAGAACCCGTACTACAGCGAGGAGTACATCGATGGCGCATGGGACGTCATCGTGCGCTACCTCGGGCCGGCGCTAATGGGCAAGGCGCTGCAATCCGGGCGCGAGGTTCCCGCGCTGTTGGCGCAGGTGCGCGAGCATCGCATGGCCAAAGCCGCGCTGGAGAATGCCGCGTGGGATGCCGAAGCGCAGGAGAAAGGCATTTCGCTGTGGAAGCTGCTGGGCGGCGCACGCCGTGAAATTGCTTGCGGCGTCAGTATCGGCATTCAGGATTCGCACGAGCAGCTGTTGCAGAAAGTAGAAACGGAGCTGGCTGCCGGTTATCGGCGCATCAAGATCAAGGTGAAGCCGGGATGGGATGTCGAGGTGCTGGAGAAGATTCGGACGCGCTGGCCTGACATTCTGCTGAGCTGCGACGCCAATTCCGCCTACACCCTGGCCGACGACCAGCATTTGAAGAGCTTCGACCGCTTCAAGCTGCTGATGATCGAGCAGCCGCTCTGGAGTGACGACTTCTACTTCCACGCCCGCCTGCAGACACAATTGCAGACTGCGCTCTGCCTCGACGAAGCTATTCGCAGCTCCCGCGATGCCGAAGCCGCGCTGGAGCTGGGCGCATGCCGCATCGTCAACATCAAAGTCGGACGCGTCGGCGGATTTTCCGAGGCGATTGCCATTCACGATGTCGCGCAGCGCCTCGGCGTTCCCGTGTGGTGTGGAGGAATGCTGGAGTCAGGTGTTGGCCGCTCCCACAATGTGGCACTTTCGACGTTGCCAGATTTCAAGCTGCCGGGCGACGTCTCTGCGTCCAAGCGCTACTGGAAGGAAGACATCATCGAGCCGGAGGTCGAGGTCTCGGATCGAGGAACAATCGCGATCGCGAATAAGCCGGGCCGGGGATATGAGGTAAAGAAGGATTTGATCGAGGCACTGACGGTCCACAAAGAAGAGCTTAGGTAAACTTCATCCGCCCTTCAAAGGGCACGGTTTTAACGGGCTGCTGGAAAACTCAAAAGCAGATCCCTCGTCGGCCTAAAGAGACTGTGTCACGACCGGAAATCATAATTCGCGGTGGAACAAACACTAAGAAATCCGGCTCATTCAGCCGCGAAGCGGCATTTGTGTTAGGCGTGGGCGTAAGCCCGCGCTCCAAGTGGGACAACAAGTGAGCCGCGGAGCGGCGACACCAGGTCGTGACACCGTCTCTAAAGGCCTCCTCGTGATGACAAACTTAGGACTTGTGATGGCGCACCTAAAGGTACGCCCCTTCAAAACCCGATCATCAGCTACTTGTGATTGTTCTGCGCTTGCTTCACCGCGCCGCCGTTTGTTGCGACTACATCGGCGCTCTGCAGAAGATCGAGGGCTTGGGCCGTGGTCAGATTGGAGGGCACGGGGCGAAAATCAGTCATCGTCTCCGTTGACCAAATCATAAGCGGCTTCACCAGGAGGATCCTGCCGTTGAATTGCAGGGTTTCCTGCACTTCTTCCCAGTCGCCGCCACCGACGTCCTGCTGCACAATGATGAACTTGCCGCCCGCATACAGTTTGCCCAGGATCCCCCAGCCAAAGTCGACGTCCTTAAAAAGAGTTCCATCGATCTTGGCGATACGCATGGCCTTGCGATCGATGATTATGTCGCCCTGCATTCCCAGGTACACCATGGTCTCGTGGTTCGGAGGATCGAAGCCGGGATTGGGCCGGAACTTCAAATGAACCAGTTCGTCGCCCCTGGGGCCGTAGTCGGTGCCTGCGTAGGTATAGAGAAAGGCGTCAGGAAGGCTGGTCAACATCGTCTCGGAGCGTTTATCGTCAGCAGCGCTGGCCTCGCGCCGCTTCCGCCGCGCATCCGGATCATTGGCGAACTTCTGAAGTTTTTCGTTTTCTTTCTGGCGCTCTTCAGCAGTCAGTGGATGGCCATTGATCAGCAATGTGCTGGACAATCCGCCCTCTGGAGTGCGCAGAAATTCTTTCGTGATGGAATGGTCTTTGTACTGGGTTGTGTCCTTGAACATGCAGTAATACTGCACGTCACTGGCCTTGATCTCGTTCCGCGACGCCCGCCGCACCAACTCGAGCGGATCAATATCGAGCTTTTGCTGTGCGGGGACAAGTGCTCGCTGCGTGGAAGCGGGCTTATGCTGCGCGGAGATGATCCCATTAGCCAGAAAAACGGCCAATGTTGCCGCTAAGACCCGCGAGATATGATTGCCACCTGATTCCACAAAATCCCTTCGGAGTCTAACCTGCCTCATAATTAGACGACTCAAAGGCGCTATTCGTTGCTTTTCTGAAAATCGTATTCGGCCAGCGCCAATGGCTGGGCGCCGCATTTCTCGAAGCCACTGAAGGATGATGCTGCCGGAAGGCCGGCTTTTGCAAGGTGCGATGAACATCAACAAGAGCATCAGCGGCTTGTCGACCGGCAGGTGCGCCTTGAAAGCGGCGAGAAATTTGTGTCGTCGAGATTTGAAAGGGCGCGGCTTAAGCTACTCCTTGCTACCATCGGAGGAAGACCGTCAGCAGAGCGCTTGCAGGAAGGCTGACGGAACCGCGACGACGATGCGACGCAAGGTCATTTCCGAACTGCTTGACCAGGACCTGGGAACGCCGGCGGAAGTGGCATCGTCGTTAACTGACCTGCGTCGCGTCAACGACTGGTTCGGTGGCACGCGGACAACGATCGCTCTACTGCGGCGCATCGCTGCTGAGTGCGATTGCCGCAACCTATCACTGCTGGAGGTTGCAGCCGGAGCCGGTGACGTTCCGCTGGCGGCGCAACGCGCACTGGCCGGCGATGGAACGGAGCTGCGGGTGACCCTGCTGGATCGCATACCGTCGCATCTGCCAGCCAACGGCGTCGCCTCCGTTTGCGGCGATGCGCTCCACCTGCCCTTTGGCGACGATGCTTTCGACGTGGTGAGCTGCTCTCTGTTCACACACCACTTGGATCCTGACTCGCTACGCCTCTTTGCCGGCGAAGGGTTGCGCGTGTGCCGGCGCGCGCTCCTGATCAACGACCTGATTCGCAGCCGTCTGCATCTGTGGCTGGTGTATGCCGGGTTGCCACTGTTCCGCAGCCGCATCACCTGGCACGACGCGCCAGCTTCGGTAAGCAACGCATATACGGTGCATGAAATGCGGCGCCTGCTGGAAGGATTGCCGGCGCGGCGCATTACAATTTCCAGGCATTATCTCTATCGGATGGGAGTGTTGGCGTGGAAGGACGGCAATTAGCGGCAAAGTCGTCGAGTGTAAAAACAAGGAGGTCGCGCGATCATGAAGCATGATTCTTACGAGGGGTTCACCTTCAAATGACCCGCCGCAGCATCCCCGGCTATGACGTCGGCGAACGTAACGCCTGACGATCAAGCGCGATGTTGCCTTCGCCCCCTGGCGGATTGTCGCCTACTCGGAAGTTGCGTCACGTGTTCCGCGGCTGATCCCTCTTGTCGGCTACTGTTTACCCAGAAAATGCGGGCCGTGTCCTCTGCTCCTGGATCGCCGACAGTTCAAGTTTACCGATAAACGCCCATCCCGTGCTCTTGAAGAATGAGGCAGTTCCTGGCGACAAGGACGGAACGCCGACAGTCTCATCCAGGTGAGTTGACCGCCAACACGACGGACTCCACGCCAGATCCGTACACATATGGGCGGTTCTCAGACGTCTCCGGCCGCGGTGCACAATCCTCCTTGGCTTAGCTTTGTTGCTAACCCGCCCGTGCTGCGGCGTTAGAATTGCGGAATGCAACCGTCTCGCCTTCGCGTAATGGCACGGGCCTACTTGATGTCCATTGGATTCTGGTATCCCCTCGCCGTGCTGATGGGCCTGCAATACCTGCCTCTCGATCGACATCACCTGGGGCCTTCGCTCCGTAACCTGCTGCTCGAGGCAGCCGCTCATGCGTTTGTGTTTGCGCTGTGGACACCGCCGATTTTTTATCTGGTCGGAAAATATCTCGGCTACGCGCGCCATCAGGCTCGCTATCTTCTGCTATGGAGTTTCGGGGCTGCGCCATTCGTCGTTGTCTACTCGGGACTCAACCTGCTGCTGAACCCTCCCTACGATGATGTCCTGCGGCAAACCATGCCGCGGACGCTGCCCTCCTTGCTGCAGATTGTTCGCGGCAGCTTTGCCGACGAGATTTTCGTTTACATCGCCATCATTGTGGCCGCGCACGCCTACGAGTACCTGAAGCGTGTGCGCCGGCAAGAGGCCGAACGATACGAGTATCAGCAGGCGCTGCTTGCCAGTGAGCTGCAGGCGCTCAAGATGCAGCTGCATCCTCATTTCCTCTTTAATACCCTGCACGGAGTTGCCACACTCATTGATAGCGATGCGCCATGCGCGAAGGCCATGATCGTCAAGCTGTCCGGACTCCTGCGAGCTGCACTCGACCGCGACAGTGCGGATTTGATTCCGCTCGAAGAGGAATTGAACTTCGTTCGGGAATATCTGGATCTGGAAAAGATGCGCTTTGGCACCCGGCTGAATGTCCAGTGGTCGATCGCTCCCGAAACCGCCCACATGCTCGTCCCACAGATGATTCTTCAGCCGCTGGTCGAGAACGCGATTCGCCACGGCATCGCTGCGTCGCGCGCGGACGGATGGATTGAAGTGGCGACGACCAACGGCGACGGAAGGTTCCATGTACGCGTGAGTAACAGCACCGGCCTGAGCGTGGTGAAGTCGAATAGAAATGGCGTGGGCCTGAGCAATGTTGAGGCACGCCTGCGGTTTCTCTATTCGGGAGATGCCAGTCTGCGTCTGAGTTTTGGCGAAGACCGAACCGCGACGGTCACTTTGACTCTTCCGGCGCTGCCGTCTCCCCCTGCCATTGTGCAGGCCGGCCGCATAAACCTGTCCTCGAGGGAAAGGACTAGCCATGCGCGTTCTCATCGTCGATGACGAGCCACTAGCGCGGACCGCGCTGGCGCAGATTTTGGCCGCGCGCTCTGATGTAGAGCGGTTCGACGCAGCCGCCGATGCCTTCGAGGCCCAGCAACATCTATCGAAAGCCAATTACGACGTGATGCTGCTCGACATCAGCATGCCGGAGCTGTCGGGGCTTGATTTGCTCGGCGGCCTCCAGCGGCAGGGGCGACCTTTGCCATCCGTCGTCATGGTCACCGCCTATGCCCAGCATGCGGTGGCTGCATTCGAGAAACATGCTGTCGATTACATTCTCAAACCTTTTTCCAGCGAGCGTGTGAATCAGGCCTTGGAGTTTGCCTCCCGAAGAACTGCAAGTGAGCGCGCCGCTCAATTGCTCGAGTTGATGCCGCACCTGGCTGCGGTTCAGCAACCCGCGGCCTCGAAGATCGCCATCAAGAACAACGGAAGAATTCTTTTCGTCGATCCTAGAGATCTGGTCGTGGTCGAAGCCGAAGGCAACTACGTTCTATTGCAGCGCGAAACAGGTTCGTATCTGCTGCACGAGTCGATTTCCGCGATCGCCGAAAAGCTCAAGCCGTACGGATTCGTTCGCATCCATCGCTCAGTGCTGGTGAATGCTTCGTTCGTTCAGGAAATCCGCCCCTGCACCACGGGAGAGTACGAGCTCCTCCTGAAGAGCGGAAAACAGTACACCGTTACGCGTAGCTACAAAAAGAACCTGCGCTCCCTGGCGGAGTTCTGGATCGGTACCAGAAGCTTCCTTGCCGATTGACTCGCAATCGAATTGGCGCGGATTTAGCCCCGCGCCGGGCGCGCCAAAGTTTTGATTCATGACATCCTTCTCAATTGGCGTCACACCGAATTTGGTTGAGTCTTGTTAAGACCATCGGACGGGGAGAGAGAGCTCGCATGATTGCGAGCTCTCGTCGCCTCGAGTGCCTTGGCGTTTACCACGGCGTTCGCAGGAAGCCGTGGACCGCGTTGTTCGCGTCGAAGTACATCCCGCCGATCGCCCCTTCGTCGTTGAGACAGTCAGCGAAGGTGCCCTGTCCCGCGCCTGTACCCGCGCCCGGAGCGTTGAATGTGGTGATCCCCCCATCGGGATACCGGATGAATCCGTGGTACACATTGTTCGAGTCAATGTACGGCCCCCCGACGACGTGTAAAGAGTTGAAGACCTCGGGCAGCGTGCCTTGGGAGGCTCCCGTACCCGCGCCCGGGACATCGAACTCGGTGAGCGCGCCGTTGGCGTAACGAACCCAACCGTGGAAAATGCCATTCGAATCCACAGAGAGTCCTGAAATGAAGTAGTCAGCGCCCACTCCGTCGGTATCGGTGCCCTGGCCCGGACCAGTCCCCGCGCCGGGAGCATTGATGACGACGAAGGTGCCGTCGGGTTTGCGGAAGTAACCGTGCAGCACGTTGTTGTCGTCGATAATCGCGCCCGCCACCGCCCCCTCGGGATTCAGCCCGATTCCTGCGGACGTACCCGTGCCCTGGCCCGCGCCTGTGCCCGCACCCGGACCCTCATAGGTCAGGAAAGATCCATCCCGGTAACGCAGGAAGACGTGAGCCACATCCGCCGCGTCCCAGTAGTAGCCGGCAACCTCTCCCGATGGATTGATGTTGTAGGAGAGCGTACCCTCGCCCGCGCCATCGCCCGCACCCGGAGCATTGAACTTCGTGATGTTGCCGTCTGCCGTGCGGATGAACCCGTGAATCACATTGCTGGAGTCAATGTACTGTCCCGTTATCGTCACGGCAGGATTGATGCTGTAGGGAAATGTGCCCTGGCCGGCGCCAGTGCCTGCACCGGACACGTCAAACGTGGTGTAGTTTCCTTCCCGGCTGCGCAGGAAACCGTGAGCGACACTGTTCGAGTCGACGTAATACCCGAAGATCAAACCCGAATCGGTGATGTTTTGCGGAAAAGTTCCCTGGCCTGCGCCAGTGCCCGCCCCGGGCGCGTCGATCGTGGTGTACCGCTGCGCGCTGGCGAAGCCGATTGTTAGTAGCACGACACCAATAATCATCCAAAGCTGCCTTTGCCTCATAACATCCTTTCGCATGAAGTTCGGTTAGTCAGGGTTGAGTTGAGTCGTTCCGACGGACCAATGCCGCAATGCATTGGTATACGCGCAGATAACGCATCCAGCTTTCCAGAGGGCGCTCAGAACGTATGAATTTCCAGCAAAATTACCAGGCGGGAGAAACGCGGTTTGAGCTTACAGCCCGGTGCAACGAAGTTACGTGATCTGCATTCGGAGTCGCGGACATGGTTGCAGATTATCGACAACAGCGGCCGCTCATCTATGAGAACCTAAATAACTTCGCAAGCTCGATACGAGAAATCATATGGCGCATCGACCCGAAGACCTCACGTGCTCCATCCAACCCGCTGCGAGAACGGTGGGGAGCAGCAACAGAGTGTCGTGGCATACTTTCGTCACACATTTTCGACCTTGCTCAAGGGCAACGGGGAAGACGTCAAAGTCGTGCAGGGGCTGCTGAGGCACTCAACGGCCAGGATGACGATGGACACCTATACCCAAGCGCCCAGTCCGCAGAAGCGAGCGGCGCAGAGCAAAGTGGTTGGCATGATCCGGCCAAAATCAAGTTATACCGTCGTTGTACCGCAGGTTTCTGGGGAAATCCCGGCAACTCATTGAAAAGATTTGGCGTCCCCGGCGGGATTCGAACCCGCGTTACCGCCGTGAAAG
>CAWBKE010000020.1:0-35148 GCA_963789245.1 uncultured Acidobacteriaceae bacterium
GACTCGTAAAATTCCTCCAGTTGGCCGATCGTTTTCCCTACCTCGAAATTCTCCACGCAGCGCTGGAATCCTTTCTCTCCCCTGTCGGCGCGCAGCTTTTCATTTCGAAGAAGTTCAATCAGCGGCTTGGCGAAGGCTTCGGGCGAGCGCTCGCTGACCAGATATCCGGTTTCGCCATCGACAATGGCATCGCGATTTCCGCCCACATCGATGGCCACTGCCGGCAGGCCGCGGCCATATATTCCATGATCGCGTTGGAAAAACCTTCACTGAAGGAAGTCAGACATCCGATAGACATCCGCGCCAGGCAATCCATGACGTTGCCTTCGCCCTGAGTAAAGAAGACGCGCTCGCGAATGCCAAGCTCGGAAGCCAGGTCACAAAGCTCCTGATACAACTCACCGCGGCCCGCCAGCAGGAAGACAACGTCGTCAATCTGGCTGGCAACGATCTTCGCCGCGCGCAGAAACAGCGCGTGATCTTTCACCGGCCGGAGATTCGCCACAATGCCGACCACGCGCGCGTCCCGCGGAATGCCCAGCCGGTCGCACGCCCTAGGATCGCCCAATCCCCGGCTGAACTTCGTCATGTCCACGCCCTGGTAGACGACGCTCACGCGGTCGGGATCAAGGCGTTCGGTCTCGACGGCAATGCGTTTGGCTTCCATCGAGTTAGCCATGATGGCGTCGGTGCGAAGATTCAGCAGCTCGAACATCCTTGTACCGCGGTGTGTACCAGTAGCCGGTATTCAGGCGGCTGGTAATCACGATGCGATCGGAGACGAACGAGGTCAGCACCGCGAAGAGCGCAGTCTTGTTCATGTAGGCGTGGGCGATCTGAATGCGATGGCGCGCAGATACCGGCGGAAGGGGCGCGCCTGCACCAGGCCGCCCAGGAGTTCACGCTGGCGGTGGGAAAAACCGCGATGTTGCAGACGCCCTCCAGACTGCGAGCTGAGGACTGTCTTCCAGGCAGATACATGAACGTCGAAGCGGTCTTTGTGGAGCCGCTTGGCGGTTTCAACGACCTGCCGTTCGGTTCCGGCGTCGAGTCCCACAGTGTCAGACAACAGGCAAACGCTGATGCGCTCGCCCCTGGACAGCTACACCGGCTTCTGAAGTTTTCCCCATCCCTGAGGCTTTCCTTTGGTGATGCGAACCACGTTGCGCTCCACCGTGCCGACCGAACGAAAGAATGCCACCGTCTCCTGGTCGTACCACTGGAGCCAGTAGCGCGGCAGGTTGGAATTCAGTTCCAGATGCAGGATGCCGCCTTCGCGCAGATGCGAAAGCGCATCCTGCACGAAGAACTGCCATTCCGCCGCTCCCCACTCATCCGGCTGATCATGGCGATTGAAGCATATCCAGAATGCGGTGATTAAGTCGAGATCGCGAAGCGGAAGCGCCATGGGCACGAAGCGTTCGATCAACAAGGGCGAGACGCGCTGGTTGCAGGACAATGCCGCCAGCATCTCGCCGTAGACCCGCACTTCGATCTCCGACATGACGCTCGCCGGAGCGTCGATTCCGTAGCAGTCATGACCGCAAGCCAATGCCGCCGCCAGAAAGTATCCCGGGCCGCAGCCGATATCCAGAATACGCAAAGGCGGGGAGCGATGCAGCGCCAGCGCGCCGATACGATCCACGTTAAACGGAATCCAGAAACGGTAATCCGCGTATTTCGCGGCGCAGGCGGGATCGCGTTCGAGGGCCGCAGCCGTTTCCTTGCCCAGCCGATCGATTCGTTCGAGATCAGCGTTGTGGCAAATACGGGAGGGCAAACGAAGCAGCGCCAAGGAACGATACCGGCAGAGACGGCCCCAGGTGCGGGCAATCTCCAGCCGGTTCGCAGAATGTCCAGACATTAGGGAATGGGCGATCCGTCCCAGCACAGAAGGAGACTGGGAATAAGCATGTGTCTCCGTCATGCAGCAGCAGCTAAGAGTTCCTGCTCTTTCATGGTTTCTTTGCGCTCTCGGGCGACCGCCAACTGCAGCGCCGCAGAAAGACCCAGGATGGCATACAGGATTCCGCCGTACGCAATACTGAGGAAGAACGCGCCTATGGCGGAAATCAGGACTGCCATCTGCACGAACATAGCGGCACGCCGGGTGCTGGCCCTGGGATAGCGGTTACGAATGGGCGTCAGCCCGCGATAGGCGCGCCAGAACGCGACTATGTAAAAAATAAGGCCGGGAATGCCGCATTCGCTGGAGAGCTCGGTGTAGGAGTTGTGGGTGTAGTGCCACACGCCCCGGTGCCCGGCCGCCGCCGCTTCCCTGGCTTCGGCCACCATGAACTGTCCCGGTCCCACGCCCAATATCGGATGGTGAAGCGTCATATCCAGACTTTTTCCCAGCAGCATCTTTCTGGTCTCGGCCGACTCCGCGGCTTCCTCCGCCGCCGATGACTTGGCTTGGAAGACCGTAGTGAAACGCCCCAGGATATTAGGCGGCAGCAGGGCCGTGGCCAGGATCAAAAATATGAGGCCGCCCCCAAGGATGATAATTCTCTGCTTCATCGTGGCAAAAATCAGGAAGAAGATAATACCCGCAGCCAGCGCCAGCAATCCCGATCTTGAACCCGTTTCGGCCGCGCCTGCCAGCACCGGAATCACCGCCAGGATCATAACGACCCGCATCAGGCCCTTTTTCACGCCCGCGGAGAACCAGATCAGCGGCAGGCCGACAATCAGGAACAGGGCAAGAAAGTTGGAGTCCGACAGCGTGTCGTTGCCCGTGCCCAGTCCCAGGCGGTTGCTGCCCTCCCTGCCTCCGCCAATCACCAGCGATAGAATCCCGACCGCGGTCATTGCCAAAGCAATGACGTACATCACGCGATAGCAGTCATCAATGCTGCGGATGAAAGCGGTCATGAAGAAAATGAGAACCAGCGCCTGCAACGCGATGGTAAATTGATCGAAGGCGCCGCCTTTCCAGGTGGCGAACGGTATGCAAAGCACCATCCATCCGGTAAACCACATCATCGTTCTGCCAACCGGGGATTGATAGATCGTCTTGGTGGTTCCCGTCATGATCATGCCGGCCAGCAAAAGTGGCTGCAGCAGCAAACCGACGTGGAAAGCCGGGATCATCTCTGGAATACGGCTGCAATAAAAGAACAGATAGACCAGCAGAAGGTAGTGAAAAGGCTTGTAGAATTCGGCGCCCCGTTTGCGACGGCGGGGTTCGCCCTGCGCCTGCGGCTTGGATGGTCCGCTGACAGCCTCCACTTCCAACGCCACGGTTTCCGGATAGGCGTAATCGTCCACCATGGCAGGCTCATTCATTTTTTGGATTGCGGAAAGATTCACTTGGTCACCCCATCAGCTCGCAACTCTACAGATAGTTCCTTAACCACCCGGGCGGGATTGCCTACGGCGACGACTTGCGCAGCCACAGGCCGGACAACAACTGCACCGGCGCCGATGGTGGTACCAGACCCAATATTAGCCATTATGATGGAAGAAGCCCCAATCCAGCAATCGGAACCGACAGCAATCGGCTCGAACTTTCCCTCTCCGGAACCGCTCATCCGTCCTTGGGAATCGCGGCTATGCTGCTGCCTGCCACTCAAAATTTGCACCAGCGACGCGATTTGCGTTCGGTCGCCAATGGAGCAACTGCCCAGAATGCAGTAGGAGCCAATATAGACTCCGCGTCCCAGCGTGGCATCGGAGTGAGCGAAAAACGATCCGAAGGACACTCGGCTGTACAACGAACACTGCTTCAGCGTCAGTTTGTAATATGCAATGCGAAGATAGTCTCCAACCACTCCCGGGACCATCGAGACTGCATGGGCTCCGATGGCAAACGTCATCGGGAACCGGCCAAATCCGGCCAGCGCCGCCGCCGGCAGCGCCAACACCAGAAACAGCCCGTGCAAAACCAGCTTGATTATTCTTTTCATTCCCCGGCGTGCGGAGGGCTGGCTTGGGGAAAGCCGCGCCCGAGTATACCATTAAACTCGCCGCCCACCGAACCCTCCTCCAGTGCCTCATCGCGGCCTGCGCCTCTGCGATAAACTGCCATAGGATTCTGACCCATGCGCGTCCTGTACTTCTCGCCGCGAATCTGCTGGCCCATCATCTCGGGGGCGCATCTGCGCGATTTCTATTTCGCGCGGCAACTCGCGCGTAATGCGCAGCTCACTTACATCGGGCTGGTCAACGACGACGACGGCGAGACACAAGCCGGCCTGCTGCGCCGGCAATTGGGAAATGATGCTCAGGTTCTAGCCCTGCGCCGCGAAGCCGGATATCGCCCGGCGAATATCGTTCGTGGATTCATCGGCCCCACGCCGCTTAATGTCCTGAACTTCACTTCGGCGCGCGTAATTTCCGAAGTGGATCGTCTGCTGCGCGAGCAAACCTTCGACACTATTCAGATCGAGAGCATGCACTTGATTGCCTATGCCCGGCGCATCCGGCAGTTAACTCCGCAGACCCGCGTCATCCTCGACTGGCACAACATCGAGTCGGAAATCCTGGCCCGCTACGCGGAGAACGACTCGAATCCGCTGCGCGCGTGGTATGCGCAGCGCACCTCCACGCTCTCGCGAAAGGTCGAAGACGAGCTTCTACGCTTGTGCCATGCGCACACGGTGTGCAGCGAGCGGGAGCGCGAGGTCCTGTTGCAGCGCGTGCCCGCAGCTCGCATTGAGGTCGTGGGCAATGGCGTCGACTGCGAGTTCTTCGCCGCGAATCCCGCTCCGGGCGGCGCACGCCGCGACGTGCTCTTCATGGGCCGCATGGATTACCACGCCAACATCGATGCCGCGTCGTACTTCGTCAAGAACACCTGGCCGCTGATTCACGCTCGCCAGCCGGAATTGCGGCTGGTGATTGCGGGCGCGCAACCCGCTAAGCCCATCCTGGCGCTCCGCGAGCAAGGCATTACTGTTACTGGGACGGTCGACGATGTTCGTCCCTTCTACCAAAGCGCCCTGACCTCGGTGGTCCCGCTGCGAGTTGGCGGTGGAACTCGCCTGAAGGTGCTGGAGGCGATGGCCGCGGGCACGCCGGTGGTCTCGACCACGCTCGGAGCTGAGGGATTGGCGGTGACGCCGGGCAAGGACATCGTGATCGCCGACTCACCAGAAGCAATGGCCGATGCTGTCCTCGGCTTGCAGGATGAAAGCCCGCAGTGGCAACAACTGGCTGCCAACGCTCGCCGCCTGGTGCAGGTGAAGTATGACTGGTCGGTCGTGGGCGAGATACTATGGCGCTTGCATACCGAAGAGGTTGCAATGGGAGCGGCATGCCTCAAAACGACGTAAGCTCGAATGGGAAGACTCTAGACTTGTGTCAGGGCACGACTCTTCGGCTCCACTCGGGCCTTGAGGCGCGCCGAGCGGGAAGTTTGTATCAGGGCGCGACTTCAGTCGTGCCGAAAAGTCTAAGTAAAGACGTCGGGCTTTGGCCCCTGCGAACCCAGAATCCTCAGGGGCTAAAGCCCGAGTTCTTTCGCGTCGAAACGGCACGACTAAAGTCGTGCCCTGATACAAATCGATTCTGAGATGATCTGTATCTGGAGCCCAGAGCTGCACACCACCGTCCACAACCGGCGATCATCGAAGCTTCCCCGCGGCGTGGTCATCGGAATCCTTGCGCTCGCCGCGGCCCTGATCTTCTTTCTGCTATCGCGCGCCGGAAGTTTTCTGGTGGTTGACAATCCCCGGCGCTCCGATGTCATCGTGGTGCTGGAGGGTTCGGGCGATTCTCCCGGCTATTTTCGCGCGCTGCATCTTAAGCGCGAAGGCTATGCCGGCAAGGTCTTGCTTGACGCTAATGTCAACGCCGAAATCTTTGGCAAGACGGAAGCCGAAATGGCGCGGCAGTATCTGGATGGCATCGGGCAGCAGGCCACGGAAATCTGCCCCACTGTCGGAACTTCGGTTTTTGCCGAAGCCGCCGATGTCCAGCGCTGTCTGCAGCGCATGGGCGCAAGCTCCGCCATCCTGGTGACCTCCGACTTCGGAACGCGCCGGGCGCTTTCCATCTTCCAGAAGCGGCTGCCGCAGTATCGCTGGTCGGTGGCCGCGGCTTCCACACCCTATCACTTTGCCGAAGCCTACTGGAAGCACCGCGGCTGGGCCAAGACCGTCCTTCAGGAGTGGGAAGACTTTCTGTTGTGGAAGCTCGTGGACCGGTGGCGAGGAGATGTGGTGTTGCATTGAAGCCTTGCGGACCCTCCGCTAGTCAACGACACCTCCGTTGAAGCAGGGCAAATTGCTCTCCATGCCTAGCTGCTTGCAAAAACCTTAACCATCGCAAATTCCGCCGCAGCGCCGTAAGTGTTTCGTTATCAGTGTCTTAAACCGTAATGTGGAATTAATTTGACTTGTCCCCATCGCGGGACTAATAGTCACGGCAACGCGGCCGCCGTTGCTACAGAATCTGGTTGCCAGCATCGAGATTTACGCCAACCGGCTCGCAAAGGAGGATTGTTATGACGCGCTCAGAACACAATCGCAATTCAGCGACCGTTGGGTTGGCAATCACGGCCGGTCTTTGCATCCTGCTTGGGACGGCTATCGCGGCCCAGGCGCAAACCGAGACCGTGCTATATCAGTTCACTGATCGTGCCGACGGCGCGAGCCCCTTGGCAGGCATCACCCTCGATCAGCAAGGCAGGATCTATGGCACCACCGTCTCAGGGGGCACCCATCAAGATGGCGTGGTCTATCGTCTCGTCCACGAGGATGGGGGATGGATTCTGTCACCCCTTCACACCTTCCAGGGTCCTCCTGATGGCTCAAGTCCTTATTCCAGGGTCATCTTCGGACCGGATGGCGTCCTCTACGGAACGACTTTCGAAGGCGGTAGCGCAGATGACGGTACGGTTTTCAGCCTCCAGCCTCCGGCGACTGCCTGTAAGACCGCCCTGTGCCCCTGGCTCGAAACCGTGGTGTATAGCTTTACCGGCGGAGCGGACGGTGGGGAACCGTACTACGGAGACCTCACCTTTGATCAGGCCGGCAATATCTACGGAACCACTTACTTCGGCGGAAGCTCGGGCAATGGCGTGGTTTTCAAGCTGACCCGCTCCGGCAGTGGGTGGACGGAAAGCGTGCTGTGGAATTTCACCGGTGGTAGTGACGGCGGCGCCCCCTACGCCGGAGTGATTTTCGATAGCAGCGGCAACCTCTATGGCACCACGAGCTACGGAGGCTCAAGCTACAACGGCACCGTGTACGAGTTGTCGCCCACGCAATCGGGTTGGAGCGAGACGACGCTTTATTCTCTCACCCAGAACGACAACGGCATCGGGGCCCCCGGTGTCATCATGGACGCGCGCGGCGACCTCTTCGGCATGACGGGCCAGGAGGCGGGCGCTGCCTATGAACTGACGCCGCAAAACGGCAGTTGGTCCTTCAGGTTGTTGCAAACTTTCTCCGGTGAATATCCCGGTCCCCTCGCCGCACCAACCCTCGACTCGCATGGCAATCTCTACGGACCGCTCCCGACCGGCGGTCCTCCCGGGGCCAATGGCGAGATTTTCAAGTTGACGCCGTCCGGCAACACATGGATCTACACGCCCTTCTTCGATTTCGATGTGAACGACGGAGCGCTGCCGATCGGCAGCGTCACCTTCGATGCCAGCGGCAACATGTACGGCACTACGGAGGCGGGTGGGCGCGACTGGGGCACGGTGTGGGAGATCACGCCGTAAGGCAGTTGCTAGTGGTCAGTGGCCAGTGGCCAGTTGTCCGTTATGGCAGGCGGAAGGAACGTCCCACAGCGTGGGATGTTGGGATGGGATGCATTCGACCGCAAAATTCATTCGCAAAGGAGAATTTTCATGGCGTGCTCAGAACAACATCGCAATTCAGCAACCGTTGGGTTATGGATTTGGGCCGCAAGCCAGCCTCACCATGGACGCAGCCGGTAATCTCTATGGCACGACGTCTGCCGGCGGAGTCTACGGTTACGGTTCAGCTTTCAAACTAACGCCCTCGAATGGGGGCTGGACGTATACGTCGCTGCACGATTTCACCGGCGGCAGTGACGGGTCGTACATATCAAGTAATTTGATCATGGACGCCGACGGCAACCTCTACGGAGTGGCCAGCGGCGGCGCATCCCAAGCATGCTTCGACGGATGTGGCGTTGTCTTCGAGATCACGCCGTAAGGCAATAATCCGCGGCAGGTGCTCGATAGTTATCTAGGGAAACTCTGATTGAGTCGCGGCTTTGAAGGGGGCGGCCTTCAGAGACTGTGTGGCAACCGGAAATTGGATTTTCTGGTGGGACAAAACCGTCGATCGCGCCAAAATCAGCCGCGCAGCGGCGGAATCGCAGTTAGCCCAGGGCGTAAGCCCTGGGTCAAGTGGGAAAAGAGCCCGAGCCGCGGAGCGGCGACACCAGTCGCGACACAGTCTCTTTAGCCCCTGAGGGAGCTCCAGCTACTTAATCAGACCTTCCCTAGTGGATGGCAGCATGGGACTCACGTGGCGGCCCAGTCGCCACTTTGCAGAGGAGACTGATATGACTTTCGCAAAGCGATACCTCAGTTCTGCGATGGCACGGCTCGTATTCATAGCCGGTAGTTTCGCTCTTCTCACCGCCTTGGCGCAGGCACAGAGCATCACCGTGCTGCACAACTTTACCGGCAGAGGCGATGGCGGTGGTTCGCAAGCCGGCCTGACCATGGATCGGGCGGGAAACCTTTACGGCACAACCAGCGAGGGTGGGACGGGAGGAGCTGGAGTGGTCTTCCGCCTGGCGCGCGCCGGATCAGGCTGGGTCCTCACCACGCTGTACAACTTCGATTACAACGCCAATGGAGCGTATCCGGATAGTGGCGTTATCTTCGGCCCCGACGGGAGTCTCTACGGCATGACCAGCGAGGCCGGGCAGTATGGTTATGGCGTAGTTTATCGCCTGCGGCCATCGCCTGTGGCCTGCAAGTCGGCCGACTGTCCCTGGGAAGAAACCGTGCTCTACAGCTTTACGGGGGGCGCAGACGGAAAATATCCGGGCTACGCCAATGTGGTCTTCGACCAGGCCGGCAATCTCTACGGGACAACTTCATCCGGCGGCGATGGGGACGGAGGCGTGGTTTTCAAACTCACGCCTTCCAATGGCGGCTGGACCCAGAGCACTCTCTGGAGCTTCGGCACACAGGGTGGGGGATCGGCTCCTGAGAGCGGCGTGATCTTCGACAACGCCGGCAATCTCTACGGCACCACCAACTTCGGCGGCACATACGACGCCGGGATCGTTTACGAGCTGTCGCCCTCGGGCTCAGGCTGGACCGAGCAGACGCTGGCTTCCATCGCCTTCCCCAACACAAACACCTGCGGCGGCGTGGCCATGGATGGACACGGAAATCTGTTCGGCGCCGCCGGCTGCTTTACTCCTGGCTACCCCGGCGGTCTCTTCGAGCTGACGCCATCCAACGGCGCTTGGACCTTCAAT
The DNA here is from genome assembly GCA_963789245.1 of uncultured Acidobacteriaceae bacterium. Classification (GTDB taxonomy): domain Bacteria; phylum Acidobacteriota; class Terriglobia; order Terriglobales; family Acidobacteriaceae; genus Bog-257. Next base: position 9,421 of record CAWBKE010000020.1, read on the forward strand.
GTGTTGTACGCCTTTACATCTATCAGCTATAACGAAGGACCCTACGACACACCGACGCTCGACGACGCCGGCAATGTCTACGGCACTTCGATCTCGACCGGCGCCGCCGGTGCCGGCGAAGTCTTCAAGCTGACGCCATCGAACGGGGGATGGATCTATACCTCATTGGCCAGCTTTGACTTCACGAATGGAGCCAGTCCCGTAGGCAGCGTAATCCTGGACGCTGCGGGAAATATCTACGGTACCACCTTCAGCAGCGGCACCGACGGCTACGGCACGGTATGGGAGATCACACCGTAAGCAGTAGTCAGCTGCCAGTTGTCGGTAGCCAGTGCTCAGCCCCGGGGGGAAGTCCCACGATGTGGGATGCCTTTGCGGCGGAGATGGGCACTGAAATTCCACTCAGGAGTTCAGCGAGACAAGCTCGCCAGCGTCTCCTGATAGAACCCCACCAGCGTCCGCCGGTAAGCCTCAGGGGTGTGGCTGGATTCAGCACGCGCTCGCGCGGCTGCACCCAGCCGAAGTCGTAATTCCGCATCGGAAAGGATTCGCAGGAGCGTTTTCGCCATTGCTTCCGGATTGCGAGGTGGGACCATCAACCCAGTGACGTTCTCTTGCAGAATTTCCGGCACACCTCCCACGGCATTCGCGGCAATCGGCAGTCCGGCCGCCATCGCTTCCAGCACCACGTTGGGCGATCCCTCAGAATGCGAGGGCACCGCCACCACCGTTGCCATCGCGTAGTACGGCCGGGTGTCGCGCTGAAATCCGGCAAACGCAATCCGCTTCTCAATTCCCAACCGCGATGCCAGTTGCGCCAGTCTTTCGCGCTCCCGTCCGTCGCCCACAATCACGACACGAAATTGCGTCGTGCCGGACACTGCCTCCAGCACGGCTGCTGCGCAAATCAAGTCTGCATGACCCTTCTCATGCGAAAGCCGTCCGACGGAAAGAATGACGGCTTCGTCTTCGGCGATCCCAAGCTCGCCCCGCACGCGTTGCACGGCTTCTTGCGGCGGAGCCACGAACGGCTTCACGGAATTGTGCAGGATGGTGATTCGGTCACGCCGCACTCCCAGGCGCTCAAGCTGTTCGGCGAACGGGCGGCAGACCGTGACCACGCGATACGCCCCGCGCAGCGACCAGCGGTCCAATTGGGTGTAAGCGCGGTCGAGCCGGCTGGTCGCCGTGTAGCCGTGGTTCCACGCCACCCAGGGATACTTGCGATGCAGTCCCAGCAGCCGCACCAGGAAGTGCGACTTCACATTGCGCGTTTCCAGAATGTCAGGATTGATTTCCGCGATGACCTGCCGCAACTGCGCGAAGACCTGCGTGTCCCAACGCCGTCGCTCGGCCACCGTGGCGACGGCAAGACCGGCTTGCTTCGCCGCCAGCGCCAGCGGGCTCTCTTCCGGCCCACGCTGATAGGTGACAATCGTGACTTCGACTGCCGGCAGGCCAGCCTCGGCGCGCTCTGCCATCTTCCCGAACTCGATGAGGTTTCGCGCCGGACCGGTGACGAGCGCGTTCTCGATCAGCGTCAGCACTCGGATGTTGGCACGCGTCACGTTGTCTCCGCGAAGGCGAGCGAGAAATGGCCGTCCAAGGATGGCACGCGGTCCAGATCAGTTCTACTCTTGCGCCGCCGCCGGCGCAGGCGCGGCTGTCTGGTTAATGTTCTTCACCACCACCCGCGCCGGATTACCCATGGCGACGCAGTAGGGCGGAATATCGTTCACCACCACGCTGTTGACGCCGATGATGGCGCCCTCGCCAATGGTCACGCCTTTCATGATGAATGCGTTATGCCCAATCCAGGCGCGGCGTCCAATGCGTACTGGCTTCACTTCGTCGGCGTGCGGCGGCATGTCGGCAATCCGCTCCATGGCATCGCGGGGATGCGCATCGGTATCCATGAAGCGCACGCCCGAGGCGACGTTAATGTCATCCTCCAGGACAATCTCTTTGTTCACCATAAAAAGGACATTGTGCCCAAGGTCGACGCGATTGCCGATGATCAGCTTCGGCTCGTCGAACAGCCGTCCGCTGAAGATGTCGATCTTGCCGAAGAGGTTCACGTCGTCGCCAATGTAGATCTTGGCGTGCCCCAGGATGAAAGGCAGGCGCCACACCCGCAATCGCTTGCCCACCGAGGTGCAGCGGCCGCGGAATAGCGGCTCGCAGAAGAAGTAGCTGATGATCCAGTGCAGCCCCACCGAGGCCGTCTGCTGCGCGTTATAGCCGAAGCGCAGCAGCGGATTGAAGAAGCCGGGCAGCGGCAGCCGGCTGGATTCCACGCGCCGCGCGAAATTGCGGAGGCTGCGATAGAACGGCGTCTCCCCACGACGTATCTTCAGCAACAGTGAGGCCATGAGGTATCAGCATAGATCAGTTTGGCTTTGTCTGGAAGCAGCGAGCAATTAGCAACTAGCAATTAGCAGCCGCGAGCAGTCGCGACGTATAGCTCTTTTGTTTCCGTCCCGGAGGCGGGAGTGGTTGAAGGGGCGCGGCTTCAGCCGCGCCGCATCAGCTTCTAAATCGAATTTGTCATCCCGAGCGGAGCGCCCGCCTTGCTTTTCCGACTCGCATCTTTTGCGGGTCGGGCGGGTGCGCAGTCGAGGGACCTGCTGTTCTCATGCGACAGCGTGATATTGCGGAACTGCGATCTCCAGCCATTCCACAATGCAAGAGAGGACGCCGTGCGCCGGATCTTCTTCCGCGAAGTCCACACTTGTCGTAACCGGCTCAGGCACACTGTCCCCGTCGGCGGCCAGACCCTCCAAGTGAAACTCCGCGGCCTGGCGCATTGTGCTCCGCATTGCGTCCAGATTCGCCGCAGTCGCGATGACGCCCGGCAAGTCGGGCAGAAAGCCGCTGAGATTGTTGGCGCCCACTTCGTAAACCACCAGGAATTTTTTCCTCATGTCCGTTGTTACCTTGTCTTCAACCCAGCTTGTCGTAACACGCTCGACAACGTTTTGGGATGCACGTCATCGGACGAAGCGCCGGAAACCGTAACCTTGCCGGCTTTCGTCGCGTGCTTGAATTGTCGATGGCTACGCGCTGCGCTATCTGCCTCCAACCGTCGTTCTCGATCCGCCTGATGAGGTCGCGTACCTTCATCATCACTCAGGTTTTCTTTACTCGATATCGCATTCTACACGTCACGCCTTGGGATGTTGCATGAAGAACTTCCACATCACGTCTGTTGCCGGTAAATCCACGCCGCTGATCGAGGTGCCCGGCCACGTGTGGTGTCCGCCTTGAATGGCATACAGCGCAACTCCGGTGCCATTCTTGCAACCCGAGTAGGTATCGATGTGCACCTCCGCGGAATCCTGGCGCTTCGGCGTGGCTGCGCAGCCGTTCTCCTTCACCCAGAACGCGACGGCGTCGGCAACCGGAGTGTCGCTGCGGCGCTGGCCGATCTGATATGGCGATGATCCGCCGTTGAACGGCACCAGGCGATCAGCAGTCCCGTGAAAGACAATCACCGAAACCGGCGCGGATGGCTTGCAGACCAGGTTCTGCGCTCCCTCGACGGGAGCCACTGCCGCCACCACATCGGCCATCTCGCAGGCCGCGCGATAAGACATCATGGCCCCATTCGAGATTCCGGTGACGTAGATGCGCTTTGGATTGATCCTGTAATCCTTCTCCAGCTTGCCGATGAGCGCGCGCAGAAACGCGATGTCATCGATATTTTCACGCTGCGCGTAGCCGCAACAGTTGCCGGCGTTCCACGTGGGCGCGTTACCCATCATGCTGGTGCCTTGCGGATAGACAGCCACGAACCCCTCTTTATCGGCCAGCGCGCTCATGCCCGACATGCGCTCCGCGCTAGCGTTGCCTTGTATCGCGCCATGCAGCACGATCACCAGAGGCAGCGGGCTGTCGAAGTTGTAACCGGCAGGCACGTGGAGGATGTATTCGCGAGAGCGGCCACCAACGTCGATGGTGGCAGAATGGGCGGTCGACGCCAGGGCGCGACGGAACAGCAGGCCAGTGGCGCAGACAATCAGGATCCCAAGAACGATGATGAATGGTTTTGTGCGAGGGCGCATGATGCGGTAAACACGAAGTTCGTTGCGGTGTTCCGGATGGCAGGCGGAATTTTTGGGTCCCTTATGAGGTGTCATCCTGAGCGAGCGCAGCGAGTCGAAGGACCCCTATCGTCGGCAAGATCGTGTAAGGTCCCTGAAGGGACTCGGGATGCCAAGACAAATGAAGCGAGCACTGACGCGAGCCTGAAGGCTCGCTCTACCCGAATCTTCCGAGTAACAGTGCGGGATCTCTAATCCCTATCCCCTAAACCCTGCTTCAGTCTCCACCCACGCCCACCGCGCCCCTGCGCTCGGCATCTATCTCAGTGCGGTCTTTTTCCTTCACCACGATCTTGCCGGGCTTCATGTTGGGGATCAGCGCGATCAGAGTACCGATGACCACAACGACGACGCCAATCCAGATCCACATCACGAGGGGATTCACGTGTGCCTTGATGATGGGCTTGCCGGTGTCCTGATTGCGCCCGGTGTAGACCAGGTACAAATCGCGGTTGGGACGCGAGCGGTTGGCCACGATGGTCGAGGTCTGCTCGCTGGCCTTGTAGAAGCGGCGCTCGGGAAACATGGTGTCGAGCTTCTTGCCGCCGCGATAGACGTCGATGACCGCCCATTCGCTGCTGTAGTTCGGCTTGTCGTCCTGGGTGTACGACTGGCAGACCAGGGTGTAGCCGGCAATCTCCATCTTGTCGCCGAAGCCCATCTCCTGCTCTTTGTCGACGTTGAACGGCAGCCCGGCAAAGCCGATGATGATGAACACCACGCCGATGTGGATCAGGTATCCGCCATAGCGGCGCGTGTTGCGGCGGGTGATGACCACCATGCCCTGGAAGATGTTGACGCCGGTTTGCCGCGCGATAACGCGGCCGCCACGCCAGAACTCGCCGGTGACCGTCGCAATAACAAACATCGACAGCGAGATCGCTACCAGCGAGTAGAAGTAGGCCGAATCTTCCCACGGCCTCATGCCGCCGATGAGCAGCGCGATCGCAGTCAGCACCGCAATCGCCGTGGGCCAGACGAAGTTGCGCTTCACTCGATCCAGCGAAGTCTGGCGCCATGCCAGCAGCGGGCCAACTCCGGTCAGAAGCACCAGGAAGATTCCGATGGGCACGTTAACGCGATTGAAGAACGGGGGGCCGACCGTAACCTTCGATCCTGTGACGGCCTCCGAAAGCACCGGAAACAGCGTGCCCCACAGCACTGCGAAGCACGACACCAGCAGAACGAGATTGTTGAACAGGAAGCTCGACTCGCGCGAGACCAGCGACTCCAGCCGGTGCTCGCTCTTCAGCGTCTCGCGATTGCGCACGAAGAAAAACACGCAGGTGGAGAAGATGATCGCCAAGAACCACACGAACCAGGTGCCGATGCTCGACTGCGCGAAAGCATGCACCGAGCTCACTACGCCGCTGCGCGTCAGAAACGTGCCGAAGATGGCCAGCAGAAATGTGGTGAAGATCAGCCACATGTTCCACATCTTCATCATGCCGCGTTTTTCCTGCATCATCACCGAATGCAGAAACGCGGTCATGGTGAGCCACGGCAGCAACGACGCATTCTCGACGGGGTCCCATCCCCAATAGCCGCCCCAACCGAGGACTTCGTAAGCCCAGTGCGCGCCCAGGAAGATGCCGCAAGTCAGGAACAGCCACGCCACCATGGTCCAGCGGCGCGTGATGTGGATCCATTTCTCGCCGGGATACTTCATGATCAGCGCGCCCAGCGCGAAGGCGAACGGCACGGTCACGCCAACGTAGCCGAGGTACAGCATCGGCGGATGGATCACCATCTCGGGATATTGCAGCAGCGGGTTCAGGCCGTTGCCGTCGGCAGGAATTGTTCCGCTGACCAGGCCGAAGGGATTGGCGGCAAAGTTGATGAGCAGCAGGAAAAATACTTGCACCGCGGCGATGATCGCCGAGGCGTAAGCAAACAGTTGCGGATCGACCTTGTAGCGCAGGCGCAGCACCAGCGCATAGCTTGAGAGCAGCCACGCCCAGAAGAGCAGCGAGCCTTCTTGCCCAGACCACAGTGCCGCGAACTTGTAGGCAATGGGCAGGTCGCGATTGCTATGGTGCAGAATGTAGGCGACGGAGAAATCGTTGCCCAGCGCGGCCATCACCAGCGCCAGCCCGGCAATGGTGACCGCAGCCCACGAGGCGATGCCGGCGCGCCGAGCAGTCTCGCCCAGGCGATCGTCCTTGCGGTACAAGCCGAGCGCACCGCCAATGAACGAATAGGCTGCAAACGCCAGCGCCAGCAGCAGCGTAAAACTTCCAATTAATGGCATGAAGACTCAGTACCTGTAACGGCTCACGGCCAGACTACTCCGGAAACGGCGCCATCCTGATATAGCTGTCATTCTACTCGCACCGGCGAGGGTGAGGACGATTTGCGCGGCGAAGGCGTACAACTTTGCGGGAGTGAGCTGCGTCGTTGCGGATTGGGTAGTGCTGGCCTTCCGGCCAGCGTGAGGACCGTGTCGCGAAGGCGTAGCTCTCTTTGAAAGGGCACGCCTTCAGGCGTACCGATACACGCAACCAGGAAATCCGGCTTTAGCCGCTGAGGGGAAAGCTTTCAGGGCTTGAAGGCCATCCTTCGGCAGTTTTCACGGCACGGCTGAAGCGTGTGCGTCAGAACCGTGCCGTCCCTACGGGACTCGGCTACCTTTTTCCAACATACCCAGGATTCCGCTTCCCACCCCAATCGCGCAAAAGACGCGCGAATCGGGGCCCCGGTTTCGCTCCGTCCTGGGCTAACTGCGCTTCCACCCCTTCGGGGTTCTTTTTTCGTGAGTCATACTCCGCTGCCGAAGACCAAACTTAGTTCTCACGCAGACACTCTGAAGCCGTGCCCCTTCAAAACATGACGAGAACGACAAAACATGACGGCAACAGTTCCCTATCCCAGATACGCTCTTGCCATCGGCCGCCACCACGGCCAATCGTGATAGCTGTGGTCGCCCCACACGTACAACTCATGCCGGATGCCGCTCCCTCGCATGATGCCGGCCATGTGCTCATTGTCCTGCCAGCACATGTCCCACTCGCCGGTGGCCAGCACGGTGCGGATGTGGTTGTAGCGCCAGCCATCGGTGCAGTTGGCCAGGTAGTCGGGAGGATTGTTGAAGTAGACGTCTTCGCTGTACCAGCCGTTGAGGAAGCGCTTGATGTCGAACGAGCCGCCCATGGTGACGCAGTCGGTCACCTTGTCCGGATGCCGCATGGCGAAGTTCAGCGCATGATAGGCGCCGAAACTGCATCCGGTGACGATCGTCCGCGGATTCCAGTTCTTGTTCCACATCAGCGGGAGCACGTCGTTCAGAATGTAGCGCTCATATTGCAAATGCCGCTGCACCCGCCAATAGGGATGCGCCCGCTTGTTGTACCAGCTCTCCGTGTCGACGCCATCCACGCAGTAAATTTGCAACTGCCCGGAATCAAGCCGGTCGGACAGAGCGGCAATCATCTTGTTGTCTTCGTATTCGAAGAAGCGGCCCATGGAGGTGGGAAAGACGAGGACCTTCGGTCCATCGTGACCGAAGACCAGCAGGTCCATGTTGCGTTGCAGGTCGTTGGACCACCAACGGTGAAATTCACGATTCACTGTATGTATGCCCCTGAGGAAGAGATTGTGCGGCGTTGAAGCTAACGTTTGATACTCTAGAGCGGTTTCAGTGCCCATGTGCAGGCGATGGGTGGAGCACGCCCTTCGGCAAGCTCAGGGCAGGCTTTCAGGTGTGCATAAAAAGTGCCGCTCCGAATGCGCGCTTTAGCGCCTGAGGTAATGTCTTGCCTTACCTCAGCGGCTAAAGCCGGTCAGGAAGCGGATCTTCTATTGCACCGCTGAAGCGGTGCTCCACCCACGCAGCAGAGATGAAACTGTCCAGGAGGGCAATTCTACAGTATGCCAAGCGATCGCATGAATCTCCCCCTTGCTCCCATTGCCGAAGAAGGCTTTTATGCTGCCCACTTCCTCACCGTGAAAGACCAGGCGAAATCCAAGGATTTCTACGCCGGCGTCCTGGGAGGGACGGTTATCCAGGAAAAGGATCCCTGCTACGTCAGGCTCGCGAACTTGTGGATCATTCTGAACTCCGGCGGCGACCCCACGCCCGACAAGCCTGAGGTCTGGCTCGAGACGCCTCAAGACCCGAAGCGAGTGAGCAGTTTCCTGAACCTGCGCGTCGCCGACATCCAGGCTTGCTACCGGCAATGGAAGGCGAAAGGAGCGGTGTTTCTGACGGAGCCGCTCCCCAATCCCGACGGCATGGAGATGCGCTGTTATATGCGCGATCCGGATGGCTATATCATCGAGGTTGGCCAGTATACGCAGGCCGCGATCAATCGGTTCCGCGAGTACATAAGTAAAGCGGGTCTCTAGAATCGCGTCTCCAGCCGTCGATGTAACGACGCATCAAAATCACTGGCACTGCGAACCTAAATTCCGTACCATTAACGCGCCATCCTATGCCCGTTCCCGCCGACATGACTAACACGCCTGCTGCCGTACCCGGCGATCTGAACTCCCGCCTGCGGCTGCACCAGCAGTTTCCCTCCAAGCTGACGGACGAGAAGCACGACTTCATCGTCTATCTGCCGCCCATGTACGATGAGCAGCCCGACCGCCGCTTTCCCGTGCTCTATATGCAGGACGGGCAAAACTTGTTCGACTCGGAGACTTCTTTCTGCAAGGGCAACTATTGGCACATGGGCGAGACCGCCGACGCGCTGATCAACGCGGGCGAGATTGAGCCGCTGATCATCGTCGGTATCTACAACACTGGCAAGCATCGCATTGACGAATACACACCGGTGGAGGACAAGCGCCTGGGCGGCGGCCAGGCCGACGCCTATGGCCAGATGCTGGTGGAGGAGCTGAAGCCCTTCGTCGACCGCGCCTATCGTACCCTGCCGGGCGAAGCCAACTGCGGGCTGGGCGGCTCGTCGCTGGGCGGGCTGGTGACGCTCTACCTCGGCCTGCGCTACACCTGGATGTTCAGCAAGCTGGCGGTAATGTCGCCGTCGGTGTGGTGGCGCAAGCGCGCGATCCTGAAGACTGTGGCGCAGATCAAACGCAAACCCAATCTCAAGATCTGGCTCGACATCGGGACCAACGAAGGCCAGCGCGCGCTGCCCGACGCTCGCGAACTGAACGTCGCGCTGGTAAAGAAGGGATGGGTGGAAGGACGCGATCTCTCCTACCTGGAAGTCGCCGACGCGCAACACACCGAGTCCGCCTGGGCCGCAAGAGTTGCGCCGATGCTGAAGTTTTTGTTCCCGCCGAAGTAAGAATGTTCACCACAGAGACACAGAGGGCACGGAGGATTGATCCGCGCTCCAGCGATTGACAAGTGTTAAGGAGGGACACCGATGCCCATGAAGAGCCCGCCCCATCCCGGAGATTTTATTCGCACCGAGATCATTCAGCCTGCGGGACTGTCGGTGACGGCAGCGGCGGCTGCCCTGGCGGTGTCGCGGCCTGCATTGTCCAGCCTGCTTAACGGCAAGGCTGATCTTTCCGGGGACATGGCTCTGCGCATCGAAAAGGCGTTTGGGGTGAGGATGGACACGCTCATACGGATGCAATCTGCTTACGACATCGCCCAAACCCGCAAGCGTGAAAAACAAATCCGAGTGCGGCGGATACATCCTGGCGCGCACGTTCCGGCACGAGTTTGATCCCGCCTACACCCGGACGGCGGAGACAAGCTATTTCACGGGGGCGTAGAAGTAGTAGTCGGCGGCGTAGCTGCTCCGCACTTCGACGTTCTGCTTTGCTTCAGTGCAGTCGGCTGCCGGCGGCGCCAAGCCGCCTCGGGTATGAATTCGCTGGATGCGGGTGACCCGGCTCAGCACGCCGTTGCCGGAATGAGCCGTCGAGCCCACCAGCAACCAGGGAATTGCATTCGGATCGGGCGAATCGACCTTGGCCGAGACCTTGCCCGTAACTCCACTGCCGTCGCTGAGGCTCCATGCCGGTCCGGCGAAGTGATGGCCGATGACGCCTCCCGACTGGTCATGCAGATCGGCATCCGGAGCCTTCAAGGTCCAGGCGAACTTGCCGTCGGCTCCCGGCTGGCAGACGTAAATCTGCGAGCCCGTGGCGTGAGTCTCGAGGACAACTTCCTCGCCCGCAGGCACTTTGATTTTGTCGGGCACAATGGGACGCGAGACGGCTTGTCCGCGTGCCGGCGTAACCAGCGCGATCAAGATTGTGATTGGCAGCAGTTTGGTAATCACAGGCAGCAGTTTAGCACCGAAGCAGAAGAACGCGGCTGATCGCGTGAAAGTTAGTTGCTATGCTATGTCGCTCCCACCCTTTCGCCGCAAAGAAGACGAAAGGAAGGGCACCCATGCAGAGTGGGGATGACGGGCCTGCCCCGCGGGACTAAGCCCGACGCCAAGCGAATCTAGTACCTTTTACTTTTTGATGATGTTTGCGAGCCGCCGATTAATCTTGTCTGGGTTACCGCGTTGTGCTTGTCTTTCACTCGCGTTCGACCACAGTCTCCGCACAAACAGTACGAGGGCAATGACGGTGAAGACGGCAACCATCACGACAATACAAAGCACCGCGAACGCAGCATCGGCCCTGGTAGACGAGTTCACAGCAGCTCCCGTTCCGATCGCCCCAAAGTGTGCGATAAACCCTAGCCGCCCGGAAGTGCAATGTCCAGACCATGGAAGTGGTGGATAGCGGGCCACAAGCCAGTTGCTAGAACTCAGCTCATAAATCCCGCAGCGGCGGAGATCGAGGTACCGCAGGGGCTAAACGGGCCGCTGAAAAAGTCGAAAAGCAGATCCCTCGTCGGCCTGAAGAGACTGTGTCACGACCTGGTGTCGCCGCTCCGCGGCTCACTTGTTGTCCCACTTGGAGCGCGGGCTTACGCCCACGCCTAACACAAATGCCGCCGCTTCGCGGCTGAATGAGCCGGATTTCTTAGTGTTTGTTCCACCGCGAAATATGATTTCCGGTCGTGACACAGTCTCTGAAGGCCTCCTCGGGATGACAAAAACAAAGGGCTTTTCGGCACGACCAAGGTCGTGCCCTGATACGAAGCCTTCCATAGCCGACTTTTCTAGCAGCCAGTACAGCCCCACGATTTGGCAGCAGCTTTCGGCACGGCTGAAGCCGTACCCTGACACCAAGCTTTCGGAACTGACTTTTTCAGCGGCCTGTGAAGCCCGGTGCCCTGACGCAAAGCAATTTATGAGGTGGCAGCTAGTGCTTCGACCGCTTGATTATGTAACGAAACTTGTGTCGGGCCTGCTTGCGTGTGAACTTCCATTGGATAGTGACCCGGTCGCGATTCATGCGACGGGTCCAGGCCCGAGTTTGCTGGCGCAAGCCAGCGATGTCTCCGATTCGGCGTTTGCCTAAGCATTGCCGGGAAAACAAACTAACCTGCATTTCCGCCTGGTTTAGCCAGCTTCCATGCTTGGGAGTGTAGTGCGCCGTAAAACGCTTCCACAACCAACCGCCAGCTTTTTCTCCGAATCGGTCCACCAGAGCTTTGCGGGTGTGGGTACTCAGGTTGTCCATGACCAGATGGATGGTATCGGCCTCCCGATAGCGAGCGGCGATATCCAGCAGGTAATCGGCAAACTGGGCCGAGCAGCGAGTCGGAGTCACCTTGGTGAAGTGCCGTCCCGCCTTGGGCTCGATCCCGCAAAACACGTTGGCGGTTCCGCAACGCTGGTATTCATAGTCACGCCTGGCAACTCGTCCCGGCTTCATCGCGATCGGGGAACGGATGTCGGCATGCAGCACCACCGGCTTCTCGTCGATGCAGAGCACCGGTGTCCGCTCGCAAAAAGGCTTTTCATACAGCCCCAGCACCTCCTCCATGCGGGCGATGTACTCCTCGTCCAACTGCCCCACGCACCACATTTTTTTCCCGCCACGGCTTCAGGTCGTGGCTTTCCAGCAGGACCCGGATGGTTTCTCGCCCTACCCGTGGTACCAACTTGCGTTGGATCACCTCTTCGGTCAGCAGGCGCACCGTCCAGCGTGCCCGTCCCGACGGCGGCTGACTGCAGGCCACCGCGATGATGCGCTGTCGCTGCTTCCCATCCAGCGCCGGAGCTGCCCCCGGCCGGGAGGCGTCATATAACGCACGCTCCAGCCCGCCCTGCTGATAGCGCTTGCCGATCTGCCACACCGCTTTGGCCGAAAGCCCCAGACTGACAGCCACCGCAGGGGTTGCCTGCCCGGTATCCATCTGTCGCAGGGCCAAGGCTCGCAGCACCGTCCGGACCGGCTGCAGCCCGCCGCTCAACAACCGATCCAAGTGCTGCCGATCCCGCCTGGAAAGTTGAACCCGGAGTGCTTTGCCTCTACCCATGCCATAGCTATAAAGCCTGACACCATGGCACGCCAAGTGTATATCTTGATTACCTATCTATGCGGTCACTGCACTAGTCGCTAATTGCTAGTTGCTAGTTGCTAATTCCAACCAGCTTCTGCTCTTTATTCTTGGCGGTGTAGTGAGAGTCGACGTAGTCGTTGAGGATCTGGATGAACTCGGCGACGATGTGGTCGCCCTTGAGCGTCAGCATCAGCCGGCCATCGACGTAGACCGGCGCCTTCGGTTCCTCGAAGGTGCCCGGCAGCGAGATGCCGATGTTGGAGTGCTTCGATTCGCCCGGCCCGTTGACGATGCAGCCCATGACCGCGACCTTCATCTCTTCCACGCCGGAGTAGCGCGTCTTCCACACCGGCATCTGCTCGCGCAGGTAGCTCTCGATCTGCTCGGCCATCTCCTGAAAGAAGGTGCTGGTGGTGCGGCCGCAGCCGGGACAGGCGGTGACTTGCGGAGTGAAGCTGCGAATGCCCATCGATTGCAAAATCTGTTGCGCGACCGTGACCTCTTCGGTGCGATCGCCGTTGGGAGCAGGCGTGAGTGAAACGCGAATCGTATCGCCGATGCCTTCCTGCATCAGCACGCCGAGCGCGGCGGTCGAGCCGACAATGCCCTTCGCGCCCATACCCGCTTCGGTGAGCCCGAGATGCAGCGGATATTCGCAACGCCGCGAGAGCACGCGATAAACGTCGATGAGGTCCTGCACACCGCTGACTTTCGCGCTCAGGATAATCTGCTCGCGCTTCATGCCGTAGCTGACGGCGAGTTCGGCGGAGCGCAGCGCGCTTTGCACCATCGCTTCCATGGTGACTTCGCGCGCGTCCTTCGGCTCGTCAAGCTTGGAGTTCGCGTCCATCAGCCGAGTAAGCAGCGACTGGTCCAGCGAGCCCCAGTTGACGCCGATGCGCACCGGCTTGTCGTTCTCGATGGCGACGTCGATCATGGCGCGGAAGTTGTTGTCGTCCTTCTTGCCGATGGAGACGTTGCCGGGATTGATGCGGTACTTGGCCAGCGTGCGGGCGCACGCGGGATACTTCTTCAGCAGGATGTGGCCGTTGTAATGGAAGTCGCCGATGATGGGCACGGGAACGCCGAGGCGGTCGAGGCCGTCGACGATGTGCGGCACAGCTTCGGCCGCGGCGTCGTTGTTGACGGTGACGCGTACCAGTTCGGAGCCGGCGCGGGCCAGCGCCATACATTGGCGGATGGTGCCGTCGATGTCGGCGGTGTCGGTGTTGGTCATGGACTGCACCACAATCGGTGCATCGCTGCCGACGCGCACGCCGCCAACTGTCGCTGTATAAGTTTTTCTGCGCTGAATTTGAGCCATACAGAGGTCTAGAGAAAGTTTATCACGCTAAAAAATTACGGCCCATGGCAAGGCAGTTTCGGGCGTGTCCTAATTTTCGATAGGGACGTTCCCTCAGCCGCTAAAACCGCATTGGGGGAAGGCACTTACGGCACGGATGAATCCGTGCCCTTTCAAAATCAGATGAAATTAGGACACTACCGAAGTTTCGGGCGTCGCCCTACATCCATGTCAAAAAACGGCCATGCATTTATAGGCCCAAAAGTGGCGCGATGCGAGTGGTCCTCAGTGGTCTGGACACTGCACTTCGGGTTCAGTACGATTCCCGCTCCGAGCTTCTTCCGTGCAGGTTCTCGCTCGGTGTGTGGGCAAGAGAGCGGCCGTAACACCAAGGCATTGTCCTGGAGCAGTCGCTCTCGCTGCCACAACGAGTCGGCTCTAGGTCACGATCTCCTGCTCATCCTGCAGTTGGCGAAGGTACGTGACCTTCCTGCGCACATAACCGGCATAAATCACATTCAGCCGCCAGCACAGAGCGCCGTGGAGGATCCCGCCGCGAATAATTTGCCGATAGAAGAAAGTCCACAGCGGATTCAATAACTCGTTCAGCCGGCTTCTGCGCCATGCGGTGTTTTCGTGCTCGAAGTACTGCCGCGCGCTCAGCCGCGCGTATTGATCCATCGTCTGGGCAAACTGCTCAACGTCCTTATAGGCGTAGTGCAGCATGTCGTTCTTCAATTGACGGACTTGGCCCTCCACCTTGATCGACTCATGGACCACGCGCGGCTGAAAATGGCCTTTGCCTTTGCGAATCAGCCGCAATTGCGCGTCGGGATAGAAGCCGCCGCCCCTGACCGGTGAGTCGCCGATGTACAGCACACGCGGGATTTTGAAGCCGGCGATATCGTCGGGAACGCCGCGCTGCATCAGGTCACGGATTTCCGCGACCAGCGCGGGTGTCAGAACTTCATCGGCATCGAGGCTGAGAATCCATTCGCCTGACGCCATGTCGATTGCCTTGTTCTTCTGCTCGGCATAGCCAAGCCAATCCTGATGATAGAAGCGAACCCCGAAGCTCTTGGCGATCTCGACCGTGCGATCCGTGGAGCCGCTGTCGAGGAAAACAATCTCGTCGGCAATGTCGGTAACCGCGGCGAGCACAGCCGCAATCGTCCGGTCTTCATTCTGCGCGACGATGGTTATGGAAAGCGGAACGCCGGTTTCGGTGGTCATGGATTGGGCAGAATATCCACTGTGTTGTGTATACATTTAGTACAAGCGCACGCGTCTCAATTATCCTGCGTTGTATCAGGGCATGACTTTAGTCATGCCGAATGAGCGCTATAAGAGACCGGGCTTTAGCCCGTGCGAACCCAGATGCCTGCAGGGGCTGAAGCCCAAATTATTTTCGAGCTGCTGCGGCACGGCTGAAGCCGTGCCCTGATACAAGGCGATTTGCGAGACAAACAATGGTGACGGTTGTTCAGGCGCGCCGTGCCCCACTCTCACATCTGCTGCAAGCAATTCAATTACTTTCTCAGGTTTTGCGCGCGACCAGCCCTTTGACGAATGAGCTGACTTCGTGACGGAAGCGCTCTTTGCGCAAATACCGGTCGCTCTTGACCCAGTTCATTTGCAGGCTCATGCGCTTGCCGTCGAACGGCTTGTGCGCGTGCCAGGAGCGGTCGCCGCGCCTGAAGATGATGAGGCTGCCCATCGTCGGCGGCACTTCGGCGACGTAGTCTTCGAGATTTTTCGAACGCAGCAGGCGCAGCCGGCCGCCGCTGCTCTCCCAATCGAGATTGAGATAGAGCAGCACGGTAATAACTTTGTCTTTCGAGTCGGTATGGATTCGGCCGTCCGATCCATCGCAACGCCCGCGCACGGTCAGCATCGTCGGATATTGGCTCAGGTCAAGGGAAAACTTTGCGCCCACGGCGGCGGCAAAATCTGGGCCAAGAAGCTCGTTGGTCAGTTGCTTGAAGGCCGGCCCATAGCTGACACGTGACAGCGGAAAGCTGCCGGACTTTTCGATGCGCGGGAAATCTTCCACAATCGCCTGCTTGCAATCCGGATCGAGGAAATCGTCGACCAAGAGATGCTCGAACGGCTCCGCGTGAAATTCAGCAGCGGCGAGTTTGGGAAGGTTCAACATGGGAAAGCGATCCAGCCCAGCGCAAACGCATGTGGGTGGAGCACGCCTTCAGGCGTGCATGACTGCTCACAAATTAGGAGACGGCTTTAGCCGCTGAGGTAAAACTCTTTGCTTACTTTACCTCAGCGGCTGAAGCCGAAGGTCCTACTAACATATCTTTCTGCACGCCTGAAGGCGTGCTCCACCCTTTGTGCAAGGCAATTCTAAAATTTCCAGGTTTCTGGCAATCTCAATTCCCGTCATTCACCGCGCCATTGCCGCACCCTTGCTCTGAAAACTGATTCCCGCTTCGGTCAGCCCATCAACCAGCGCCTGAAATACTTCCTCCGGCCGAACGCGCTTCATACATTCATCGGTGCCGAGCGGACACGTTCGCTTGTGGCAAGGCTGGCATGGCAGCTCGCCCTCGGTTGAGAACAACTTGATATGCGGGCTGCCGATCGGCGGCGTTCGGCGATAGCCGGTCGGCCCGTAGATCCCGACCAGAACCGGCACGCCCATCGCGCCGGCAATGTGCAACGGAGCGCTATCCGATCCGACCGCGGCATCGACACGCTCGTACAGCGCGTACATCTCCGGAATCGGCAGCTTGCCAAACAGATTGCAGACCCGGCCTGCGAGTAATGCCTGCGGAACTGCGCGCAGAATCCGCTCACCGGCCGGTGCATCGCCTGCCGACCCTTGCACAATCAGATTCAAATCTGTTTCCGCCACCAACTGCGAGATCAAGCTAACCCAATACTCGTCCGGCCAATGCTTGCTGACCCACTGCGTGGCCGGCGCCATTGCGACTAGCGGCGCAGTCTTGGCGAACGCTCCATCCAGCAGTTCTCCAACGCGCTGCCTGGCACTCTCGGTCACGCGCGGGGGCTCGATGGCGTAGCGCACATCGCCGGCTCCGATGCTGTGGGCCAGGTAAGCCATGTGTTCCAGATGACAGACCGCCGGATCGAAGTATTCTCCGCGGCGGAGATGCCGTTCGGTATAGAAGACGCTGCTGAATTCGCGGCCGTGCCGGAAGCCGATCCGGCGTTTCACACCCGCCAGATACGGTAGCAGCGCAGTCTTGAACAATCCTTGGGCGTCGATGGAAACGTCGTAATGGACTAACCGCACCTCGTCCACGAAGGCGCGGAACTCGCGAGCTGCCGTCGACCACTTCGCAGGATTGCCAAGCGCCTGCGACCAGCTCCGGCGCGAGCAGCGATGAACGTAGTCGAGCGCGGGATGACCCTCGATCGCCGGCGCGAGTTCGGTGTCGATGGCCCAACCGATTTTGGCATCAGGAAAGCCATCGCGCAGCATGGTCAGGATGGGCAAAGTCTGAATGGCGTCGCCCAGCGCGCTGAACCGCACCAGCAGGATTTTGCCCGGCTTGGTCGACGGTATCGCCGACATGCGACCAGAGCCGTCGTGCTGGGATTCCCGCTTGGGATTCGGATCGCTTTTCAGGGTACTGGTCGCCATCGAGTACTCTATCGCAGCTTCAACTCTCGCCGGTGCAGCTCATCGGACCCTCTAGCATCATACGTCGAGTCGATCAGAGTTCAAAAACGGAAGACGTTTCATCCCGGCAGCGGCTAATAGCTTTGCTGCGGACCAAGGTGGCCGGCTGTCATGACAATTCTGTTCAACGGCTGTCCTATCATTCGGTTACGGTTTACCAAGCCCTTACGCTGGGCTGGCCGCTCCAGAGATAATCAAACCTTCCCTAAAGAAAAATGAAACCGTAGTTGCCGCAATCTGGAAACTCTATTGGGATGCTCACATCTCATTAAACAGAGCGTCCACATAGCAGTGGACTTTGCCCCTTGGGCGGAAGAGAATAAAATGGTAAGTGGCAACAAGTGGGGCCGATTTGGGTTAGAGAATAAGCCCAGGCTTCCGCGGGCCGGAGTCTGTCTTCCGGCAGAAGTGAAAAGGTGTACACCATGCGTTCCGTATTCCGTTTTCTCAATGTCGCCGCGCTTGCGCTGATGCTGGTCTCGCTGGGCTTCGCTCAGAGTCAGACCTCAGCTCCGCCGGACCCGAACGCAACGTCGAATGCGCCCTCGAACGCAACGTCGAATTCGCCTGCTCAAGATAAAGATACAAGTCCACCCCCTCCTCCGGACAAGCCGGACAAGAACACGCCTCCGCCTGGCAGCCTGAACAACATTGACGCCATCGGCAACCGCAACGTGGGTTGCAACAAGGGATTGGGCAACTGGTACTCGCTGGACAAACAGGTTGCCATGGGCCGTCAGTATTCCCAGCAGGTGGAGCACAGCTCCAAGATGGTGACCGACCCGGTGGTCACCGAATACATCAATCGCCTGGGGCAGAACCTGGTGCGCAACTCCGACGCCAAGGTCCCCTTCACCATCAAGGTGATTGACACCGACGAGATCAACGCCTTCGCTCTTCCCGGCGGCTTCTTCTACGTCAATTCCGGCTTAATTCTGGCGGCCGACAACGAGGCTGAGCTTGCCGGCGTGATGGCGCATGAGATCGGACACGTTGCCGCCTGTCACGTGGCCCGCGAGCAGACCCGCGGCAACATCGTCAATCTGGCCAGTATTCCGCTGATCTTCGTGCCCGGCGGCTGGGCGGTCTACGAGGGAGCACAGGTAGCCATGGGGATCGGCGTGCCGCTGGCGTTTATGAAGTTCTCACGCAGCTTCGAGGCCGAGGCCGACTTCCTCGGCATGGAGTACATGTACAAGGCGGGATACGATCCACAGTCGTTCATTTCGTTCTTCGAGAAGATTGAAGCGCAGGAGAAGAAGAAGCCGGGCACGATTGCCAAGGCTTTCGAGTCGCACCCCCCGACGCCGGAGCGCGTTGCCGCGGCCCAGAACGAAATGAAGAACGTTCTGCCCGCCCGTCCGGAGTACATTGTCGACACCTCCGAGTTTCAGCAGGTGAAAGCGCGGCTGGCTTCGCTGGAGAACCGGCACAAGGTGCAGAACGACAAAGATAACGGAAGCCGGCCTACCTTGCGGCGCGCAACCGCGGACAATCCTTCGACCGATGGCAGCGGTAGCGGCTCCGGTACCCAGAATGACGACGATCGTCCTACGCTGAAGCGGAGCGACGGCTCCGGGTCAGGCTCCGGCTCCGGCTCGTCATTCAACTGATCGCGATTTGGTCTGAGATAAGTACGGCCTCCGTTGTTCGGAGGCCTTTTGCTGTACGCCGTGCATGTTCGACAGCTTGGAGGTGAAAGTCCTCTGACCAACCTGATGGAGGTGAAGGTCTAGCGAAGCGCAAGGGCGTCATCGCGAGATGGGGTCTGAAGGAAGCGTGAAGCAAACACGCGGGCCGATGAACAAGAACCGGATGATGAGGCCTACGGTGCTGGGCGAGCGGGCAACAAACCGCGAAGCCCATATCCATCAAGGGCACTGGTGGTAAATCCGGCGGTCGTGCGTGGAAAGCGGTCGAGCTTATCACGGGAGATCTGCTGTGTGTCACGGAACCGTGACTGAGGACATCGCGAGGTGCCTTGACCGCATAGCAGAAGTCAGCCGAGGGCGTAGTACTCACGCGAGTGAGGAAGGCCCGAACGATAGGAAGGGTCAGTAGCGATTGGATCTCGATGAGGGTAATGCACTAGCCATCCCACTTCGGTGGGCCTTTGGGGGGCACGGCGCGGTGAAGCCGCAAAGGATGCTGACCAGAGAAGTGAAACCCCCACGGCGTCCCCAAACCGCCAACCCCCGGCCACTCGTTTCACCGGTGGATTAAACCTATCGAACCGCCGTATGCGGACCCGCATGTACGGTGGTGTGGCAGGGGAGGAGAGGTGACTCTCCCCCCTATGCCGATTTGCCGAACTCGGCAGCCCACATCCCATCCTGAGCAGAGTGAAGCGAAGCCGAACCGAGTCGAAGGACCCCTACCCCAGCCGTCGAAGCAGCGAAAAACCGGCTCGACCTCCAACTTTACAAATTGTTCCACGTGGAACATTCGCGAATTATCACAAAGTAACCTGCTAAACGATTGACAACAAATAAGCGTCTGCACCTTGGTGCTAACTAACGAACGTCCGTTCGGAGCGCCAATTACGGCGTGATCTCCCACACCGTACCGTCATCGTCCGAGCCTCCCGCGATCCCGGTGCCGTACATATTGCCGCTGGCATCAAAGGTAACGGCGCCGAGGGGAACGCCCGAGGTAGAACCATTGAACGTGTAGAACGGGCGATAGATCCATCGATTCCCCGAGGGCGTCAGCTGGAAAATCTCGCCGGTGAAATCCTCGCCGATGGTAGGCAGTGGCCCGTAGAGAATGCCGTGTGAGTCGAAGGTCGGGGCGGCAAGGTCGCCGAGGTACTCGTCGCCGAACCTTTGTATCAGGGTGAAGGACCAACTGCCGTTCTGCGGCGTCAGTTCATAGGCGGCGCTGTTGCCTCCGTCAAGACCACCGGTAATCCCGAAGAGATTGCCCTGCGTGTCCATGACGAGACCACCCGATCCAGCGCCAGATGCGCCCGTGAAGGAATAGAGGGTGGTCTCGCTCCATCCCGATTGCGTGGGCGACAACTCGTATACCGTACCCGGCGCGAAATTACCGGTGGTGCCATAGAGATTGCCGGCGCTGTCGAAAATGACACCGCTGACGGGATTGCCGCCATCACCGCCATCACCGCCGCCGGTGAAATTCCACAGCACGCTTTCCGTCCAGCCGCTGCCGGAGCGAGCCAGCTTGAAAACGACGCCCTCTCCTGAACCGCCGCCGCCGGCGGTGGTTCCGTAGATGTTGCCGGCCTGGTCGAAGCTCAGGTCGCCGTATAGCGGATCTCCGCCATCGGCGCCATTGGTGAAGCTGTACAGGATGGTCTCAACCCATGGACAGAGGAATGCCTTGCAAGCGGTTGCCGGAGGTTGCAGGCTGAAAACCGTTCCCCCACCGCCCGAGCCGCCGCCGGCGGTGGTTCCGTAAAGCAGGCCTCCGGGCCGAAAACCACCCTCGATACGGGGTTGTAGCCGTCGTGATCCTGAGAGCCAAAGCTATAGATCGGTGAGAGGGACCATCCCTCGCCCTCGTGGACGAGACGAAAGACCACGCCGTCGTCGTGGCTGCCGCCCTGAATCGTAGTGCCATAAATCCGGCCTTGCTGATCGAGCGTCACGCCGGCGTACGGTTCGTAGCCGTCCGCGCCGCCGGTAAACGTGTGCAGCACAGTCAGGGTCTGCGCCTGCATCCAGGTCGTGGTGGCGAGGATCCCCGCACAGAACAACCTGGTCATGGTTCGCAGGCTCGTCTTCAGACTCTTGGACGCACATTGCGGTTGATAGCTCATTGTTGCTCCCTTCACCTATCGAGGCGGACTTCCGCGACAACGCAGCAAACTATCGCGCCATGATGGGCAAGAGTCAACTTAATTTAAGATTACGGTCCAACAGATTGACAATACGGGCCTTATCTCGCGGGATCGAAGTTAGTTGGCGATATCAGACGTGGCGGTCAATAAGTGTAACGGGGATTTTTCGACAATTATCTCTGGAAACTGCATTCGGTGGCGGATGCCATTCCGAAGGTACGCCTACCTTCAAATATGGCCGCACCCAGAGAGCTGCCGCCTACTGCGCCGCCCCACTCGCACGGCGCTTCTCGAGTTGATCGACCAAGCTATCGAGATCGGGATAGCCAGCACCAAAGCTCCGCGTAAACCAGTTTCCGCCGCGCTCGGCTATCCTCTCACCATCAGCGATAACCTCGAACTGACCTGTCTTCCCAGGCTTAATCACTGCTTCAATACCCAGGCGCTTCTTGATTAGGGCCACGAGACTCGCGACCTTGGCATTGTTATTCTGTCATGTTGGGCAGTGAATGATCTCGACCTTCATCTGCTCTCCAATCTGCTTCGTGCAATTTTTGACCGCTGGTTAATGAGCGATACGGGGATTTTACGCCAGCTAGAGCAAAACGCTGCGCCGAAGACGTTCAGCTACGGCGTGATCTCCCAGACCACGCCGTTGTCGTAAGCTCCGCCAACCTCGGCGGTGCCGTACAGGTTGCCATTGGCGTCGAAGCTCACGACGCTGACCGGAAAGCCGCCATCGCTACCGCCGGTGAAGTCATGCAGTGAGGTGTAGGTCCAGCCCCCGTCGGAGGGAGTCAGTTTGAAGACATTTCCGTAGCCATAAGCGCCGCTGCCGGTTGTCGTGCCATAGAGATTCCCGGCGGCATCGATGCTCAAGCTCGCCCAGGGGCCGCTTCCCGTGAAGTTGTAGATCACATTGAAGCTCCAACCGCCGTTGGACGGACTCAGTTCAAACACCGTTCCACCGTTGTACTCGCCACCGAGGAAGGTGTCGCCATAGAGATTGCCTGCCTGATCGAAGACCAGGCCTCCGTAGATTGTATTGCCGTCCGACCCGCCGGAGAAGAGGTGGAGGTCGGTTCCGGTCCAGCCGGAAGACGAATTCACCATCTGGATGACCCGTACCGTATTCGTCGGACGGGTCGACGCTCCATTGCGTGGTGGTATACAGGTTCCCCCGCGTATCAAAAATCACGCTGTTCAATGGGTATTCGCCCGCCCCATCCATCGACTTGGTAGAGGATGCTTTCCAGCCAGCTTCCGGAGGGCTGGCGAGCGAGTTCGAAAACCGTGCCGCCAGTAGCCAGGCCGCAGTCTGCCGTTGTGCCGTAGAGGTGGCCCGCCGCGTCGAAGGTAAGATCGCCGAGATAGGGAAGACATCCGTCAGGCGTGCCGGTGAACTCGTGCAGAACGGTTTCGGTCCAGGGACAAAGCACCGATTTGCAGACCGTGGAGGGTGGGCGAAGGTTGAAGACCACGCCATTCTCCTGATAGCCGCCCTCATTGGTCGTGCCGAACAGCGAGCCATCGGGACCGAAGACGACACGAGCTATTGGAATTCTGCCGTCGCTGTCGTGGAAGCTGTAGAGCGAAGACAGAGTCCAGCCTGAGCCGGCGTGCTTTAGGCGGTAGACAGTGCCGCATCCTCCGTGGGAACACGCGCCCTCGGTGTAGCCACCAGCTTGTGTCGTGCCGTAAAGGTTGCCGCCGCCGTCGAGGGTAACTCCGGCGAGCGGCCCGCCTCCGTCGGCGCCGCCGGCGAAGCTGTGCAGCACGGTGAAGGTTTGCGCCTTCGCGGGCAATGTCAGCGCGGCCGCGACGATCGCCAGGCAAAAGCCGGCACCAACAATGGTCTGCTTTCTCAGTAGAGATGCCATGGGACATTCTCCTTAGCCTTCAGGGTTTAAGGACTTATGCTGCTTATCGAATTGGCTACCGCTATCCATAAAGCGCAGGCATCAAGCGACCGGAAGTGTGTTGGAATTCTGTTCTTCGTGCAAATCCGTGTCAAGAACCTTTCGGGGTTAGCCTGTCGGAAAATTGCTGAAACGACTACGATAAGTCTGGGGACTTTTCGCACGTAGCAAACCTCGCGCGGAGCAGTCCAACTTTACGGAACTTTACGTTTCTGCCAAGTGAAATAGAGGGTAGAAACGAGATCAGGTTCACCCCCTCGAGGTGGCGTTGCTGACCGACTTGACCGACGAGCAACTGCTGGCGCAGGCGCTGGCCGGAGATGAAGACGCTTTCACTGTGCTGTATCGCAGACGGCAGGGGCCGATCTTTCGCTTCGCCCTGCACATGAGCGGATCCTCGCATGTCGCCGAAGAGGTGACGCAGGAAGTCTTTCTGTTCCTGGTGCAGCGGGGTCGTGACTTCGATGCGGAACGAGGCGCGCTGGCGGCTTACCTGTTCGGCGTAGCCAGAAATTACGTCCGGCGCGCGCTGGAGCGGAACTATCCCGAGCAGGTGCTGGGCTCCCCGGTGGAAGACGAGGCAGCGTCGCTGATGGTGGAGTGCGATCCGACCGAAGGCATCGCGCGCCGGCAGACCTCGAATGCGATTTGGAAAGCCGTGCTGTCGTTGCCGGAGCATTATCGCGAGGTGGTTGTGTTGTGCGACTTACAGGAAATGAGTTACGCGGATGCGGCCCTAGCCGTCGGTTGTGCCATCGGCACCATCCGGTCGCGGTTGCATCGGGCGCACGACATGCTCAGCAAGAAGTTGCGGCACTCGGCGGCGGTGGCGCCAGGGATCTCGAAGGTTGCGGCGAGGTGCGCATCATGACATGCCGTGAGTTCAAACATAGTGCGGCGTCTCTCACCTTGTGGGAGTTGTCGCAGGCACAGGACGAGCAAATTCTGACCCACGCGGAGCAATGCGAAGGCTGTAGTGGATGGCTGCAGAACCAGCGTACGGTAGCTGCCTCGCTGCATACGCTCCAGGCGCAAACCGCAGCCATGGAGGCCGGCCCCAAGGTAGAGCGGACATTGCTGCGGGCATTCCGCCAATCCACGGCTGCAAGCTCTCCTCAGCCCATGGTGGCGCGGGTCTCCGCTCCCACTGCGTTCCGGCTGAGCCACTTCTTCGAAGTTGGCGCCTATGTTGCCGTCGCGGCGGCGATTATCGTGAGCGTGTTCCTGGGAGTCCGGCTTCTGCAGCACAGCTCCAGGACGGTCCCGGTGCAAAGTGGGATCGCACCCGTCAGCACCAGGCCGCTTCTGCAGAAGCCGGCTGTTGCCGCTCCGGAGGATTCGTCGAAGTTGGCGTCCAGCGTCACCCATGAGCGCGTTACCAGCGCGGTTCGAAGCCGGCCTCAGCGCAGCGATTCGGCCAGAGTGGCAACTGCCGCGGTGCCCGCCGTTGCCGCGGAAGAGCCGCAGAACGATGCCGACGCCGGTTATGTCGCCTTGATGTTCTGCGATCCGCTAAGCTGCTCCGGCGATTCGCAGGTGGTGCGCATGGAACTTCCGGCCAATGGCGCCGAACAGAATTCGCAGCCGGCCATCGCCGATCTCGTGGTCGGCTATGACGGAGTAGTACGGGCTGTCCGAATCGTGAATTGATACAAATCCAAATTGAAGACCGAGTTTACGAGCGTTAGCAAGCGAGGATGAAACCATGAAGGGAACGAAATCTGTAGTAATTGGCGCTATTTCGAAATGGCTGTTTGTCGGATTGCTGGTGGCTGGCCTGTCGGTCCTGGCATCAGCGCAGGAGCCTGGTCCGCCTCCACCACCGCCTGGCGGCCCAGGAATGATGCAAATGCAAGGCCCCGGTGGCATGGGAGGCGTATTCTTCCATGAGGAAGTCGGCCTCGACAGCCACAAGGTGATCACCGGCGCGCCCATGACGGCGACCGTGAGCGTGACCCATGATCAAACCCTGTCGGATGGCAACACCATTCACACCGACAACACCAGTACGGAGTATCGCGACTCGCAGGGCCGGGTCCGCAAGGAAGTCCCGTTCAAACTGGTCACACCGGCTACCGGAGCGACCCAGGGAACGATGATCGTGATTTCGGATCCAGTTGCCGGCAAGCGCTACGTCCTCAATCCGCAAAAAAAGACGGCGCATGAGATGCCGCTGCATCCGCCTAAGCCGCCACGCGGGAATGCTAACGGCGAACCGCCTGCGCGGCCTGGCGAGGAGAACGTAACCACCGAAGCTCTTGGCACCAAGACGATCCTCGGGCTGACGGCGGCAGGCACACGCGTGACTCGCACCATTCCCGCGGGCCAGATCGGCAATACCAAGCCCATCTCGGTGGTAACCGAGCGCTGGATGTCAACCGATCTGCAGATCCCGCTCAGCTTGCAGCATAACGATCCGATGATGGGAACCATGACCAGCACGGTTACCAGCGTTACGCGCGGCGAACCGGATGAGTCGCTGTTCCAGGTTCCGTCCGATTACAAGATCGAAACCGGCAAGCCGGGCGACATGATGTACATGACAGCAAAGCCCTGAACTGAGAACTCTCCTCTTGGCAACGGAGGCCGGTCATCGGCCTCCTTTTTT
>CAWBKE010000021.1:0-9966 GCA_963789245.1 uncultured Acidobacteriaceae bacterium
GGAGTGAGGAACTTGCTCGTTCGTCGTGGACGCTTGTGTTGCTGGAAAATCTCAAGCCCAAGGCGTCCGCTATAAAACAAGGGACCTTGCAGTGGGTGCTTCGCACCGCCATGCCACTGAAAACGGAGTTTAAGCTCTTTCTGAACAGTGAAGAGATCAAGAGCGCAAAGGAAGACTATGACATAGCTGCGGAATTCAAGGTCAGCGAGCTACCGCCGGATCGTATCAAGGCCCTTAATGAGAAGAAATCGGACGGCTGGCGAATCGAGGGAGACGCTGTCTATTCGAATACTTTTCTGCAGGGAATCAGAGGTTCGGTCCTAGTTACCGTCAGGACGCTTCCCGGGAAAAAGAGTGACGATCTATCGCGGAGCAATGGATTCTTCATAAAGGTGCGGGGTCGTCTGATAAACCAGGAGGAGCCCTTTTTTGGGATGACACACCTCCACTATGGCACCTTCAACCGCTTTAGGGCTGATATCGACGCGGACGATCTAGATGAAATTCTGACGGCGCCACGCGAAGGCGTCACTCTGACAGACATGCGTGCTAAGTTCGAAGACTTCCTCGTGGAGGTTTTTCAGGAAGCTCGTAGTCGGTATCAGAGGTATGAGGAAGAGTTGAGCTCTGCGGAACAGAGAAAGAAGGAGCAGAGCCGCAGCTTTGTGAGTTCCGCGCTGATCGAGTACCCAATTGCGGGTGCGTTGACTCAAATCCCGTCTCAGCCGGGAGCAGAGCCGGACGATTCATGGTTTTACCTCGATACATCTTCGATCACGGAGCTGCAGGCACTTGCGACGCGACTGTATACAAGTCCACGAAAGCGCTTCCAGTATGAGTATGTCGGATTTGGTCGCACGGCGCGGTTAGTGCGGTTTGACCCAGAAAACGCGAAGTTCCTCCTAAATGCGGACCATCCATTCGTGAATGCCCACAGCGATGATCCGCGCGCGAAATTGTTACTTGAGGACGTTGCCACATCTGAAGTCTTGCTTGAAGTGGAATTAAGGCTGTTTAGCGTCGCGCCTCAAATCATTGGAGAAGTTCTGGAACGAAGAGATCAGCTTTTGCGCGCGCTCGCGCTCGATCATCCATATTCTTCGCTAGCGGTGGCGAAAGCACTTCGTGATGCTGCCAGCGATGAGTACGATCTAGAGATAGCGCTTGTTGCCGCAGCTAGGGCCCTTGGCTTTGTCGCTAAGCACATCTCGGGGGACAGCGAACCTGATGGTTTAGCCCGATTCGTCGAATACCCCGAGAAAACAATACTGATAACCCTTGAGGCAAAGTCTTCAAAGAAAGTGCCGTCATTATCGCAAATTGACTTTGGAGGATTGAACGAGCATGTAGAAGACAAGAAGGCGAATGGTTGCCTGCTTCTGGCGCCCGCATATCCTGGGCAGAGTCAAGAGGACAATGCTGCAGCGGCTAGGGCGCGGCAACTTCGGATTTCCTGCTGGACAATAGATCAATTGTCGAGAGTAGTTGAAGCGGCTGAAGCTCGCCACATTACAGCGAGACAGGTATTAGATATAGTTCTTGGCAGCTTCGCCCCTGTAGATGTCAGTAAGAGTGTCGATAATTTGTTCGCTGCATCGGCCTGGGATAACGAGGTCCTCGGAGGCGCGATCATTGAGGCTCTTAGGTTTCTCTCCGGAAAACTTCCAGATTCTGCTAGAAACGTCGATCAGATCGCATCGGTTCTCGCCGCTGACGAGAGATTTAAGGGAATCCGCAGGGAGGATGTCCGAAAGACTATTAGCAACCTGGCTGCCGGGAGCCGAGGTGGGCTGATCTTAGACGGCGAGACGCTTGTTATTCTTACTTCTTACGACGAACTCGCAAGACGGGTTTCATCTTTGACGGGCCTAGCTGGCCAGCCGCTCAGGATGAGCAAGCTGAGGGACGACGTCGGATCTATTGAGTCCGCCGATGAAGAGCACTGAGCCCATCATCGACTTCGCCCGACTGCGACCTGTTCACCCTTTTCCGGCTAGGATGGCGCCGGAGATTGCTCTTTCACGCCTCAGTTCCCGAAGACCCTTGCGGGTTATGGATCCCATGGTGGGCTCCGGGACTTCGGTAGTCCTAGCCTCGATGCTTGGCCATACAGCGTTCGGTTACGATAGCGACCCCCTCGCACTGTTAATCGCGGGTACCTGGTGTTCGCAATTGGATGAACCTAAGTTCCGAGCGGCGTTAGCGGGAATACTCACTGCCGCGAAGGATGAGTGGAAACGCGCCGAACCTCACCCGCCGTGTGCAGACCCCGAGACCAAGCAGTTCTTGCGCTACTGGTTCGATCTGGAGACCAGGAAAAAGCTAGTCGCGATTTCCGCCCACATTCAAACAACCAAGAGTTGGTCGCTCCGTATGCAGCTTTGGTGTGTGTTCTCACGTCTGATCATCGTCAAAGACAATGGGGTCTCGCTCGCAAAAGATGTCGCGCACAGCCGTCCCCATCGCTCATATGACAGGGCACCGTGCGATCCGTTCGCACTCCTCCTAAGAGCAGGCGAACAACTCATTCGAGCACTCAAGGCGCTACCTCACGGACGCAGACGGGTCTCTTTGAAAAACGGGGATGCGAGGAACCTCCCCGTAAGAACTGCGTCAATGGATTTGGTGATCACGTCACCTCCTTACTTGAATGCAATCGACTACATGAGGGGACACCGAATGTCGCTTGTGTGGATGGGCTACAGCCTTGAACAGCTTCGAAAGATGAGAGGTAGTGCGGTTGGAGCGGAGGCCGGGTGTGCTGAGGTTCCCGAACACCTCATTTCTGCGAGAAAGGCTATGGGCGATTTAGATACGCTTGACCTTCGTCTGCAGCGGATGGTGAACAAATATGTCATCGACATGAATGCGACCATGTCGGAGATCGCACGTGTTCTCAGACGTAATGGTCGCGCAGTTGTAGTGATCGGAAATTCCACTCTGCGTGGCATATTTTTGAAGAACTCGGAACTCATTGTCCATTTAGGCAGGCTGCACGGTCTGAGGCTGTCCCACCGACGGGGAAGGCGCATCCCGACCTCGAAACGGTATCTGCCACCGCCTTCCTTGCAACCAAATGCCGCTCCGCTCGCGTCTCGCATGCGAACTGAGGTGGTCCTCACGTTCAGTTCAACGAAATAACCTGAGGGCAAACCAGGTTCGCCCTTCTTTTGGGCTAACCTGGGATCGCTGCATTCGACAGGCGTTCGGGGCATGGACATAGCTCATGGCCGATGTCTGGCACCCCGACGCGCGGCGGTCGTGCAGCGATGCGTTGTGTCGCCGGCTAAAGCCGGCTCGGAATGTTTAGGGTGCAGTTGCGGCACGACTGAAGTCGTGCCCTGTTACAGAGCGTTTGCACCCTGACACGCGGCGGTGGTGCAGCGATAGGTTGTGTCGCCGGCTGAAGCCGGCTTCGGGGAAAAATGAACGGCTTATCGGCACGACTGAAGTCGTGCCCTGACACAAAGCGTCTGGTCGAATGTCCGATTCGAGTCGTGCCCTGTTACAAGGCGCTTGCCGTTGCTGCGACGATATTTCATCTCGCCAGGCTTTGTTGTGTCGCCGGCTAAAGCCGGCTCGGGGGAAAAAATGAACGGCTTATCGGCACGACTAAGGTCGTGCCCTGACACAAAGCGTTCAAAGCGGACTTTTCCAGCAGCTTGTAGAGTCGTGCGCTGTTACAAAGCGTCACGACAGCCGGCAGAAATCGAGCGCCAAGCTGCGCCTTCGAACTACTGCGCTTGGGGCTGCTGCGTTTGCTTGTCGTAAACCCACTTGCTGGTAGTGCTCTTGGCTCCCGCAGTCGCCTGGCGCTCGACGGCCTGGAGTGTAGTGCCGTCGCCCGAGAGGCTATAGGTCACCAGGTCGGTTGCCTTGGTGCCGTCGCTGGCCGTGATCTTCTGATCGAGGACCAGCGAGTTGCCTTCCCAATACATGCGAATGTTGGCGGTGTAGAGCGACGAATTTTGCACGACTTCCTTCTGACCGTCAGCCAGGATGTCGAGCTTCCATTCGTAGCTCTTGTCGCCGTAGACCTGGGTGCGCGTGAGCCGGACCTGGGGATCGTTCTGGTCGATCTGCAGCGTCATGCTGCTGGGAGGAGTCCACTTGAGGGCGCTCTTCTGAGCGCTGAAGACCCAGGTGCCGGAGAAATTTGGCTTGGACTGAGTTTGCTGTCCCGGAGAAGCAATGGTCAGAGCAAAGAGCGCGAGCAGGAATGGAACTGGCGAAGCTTTCATGGGGGCGAATTCTAGCAGGCGAGATATAAGGAATTTATAAAGACTGCTGAGTCTCCTTTCGCTTCTTACTGGTTAAGGAGCAGCGCTTCCAGAGCGGCAGGGCGCGAGATGAAACCTGGCTTGACTCCGGCCGGGGACGAGGGCTAAACTAACTAACTAGTTAATTAACATGAAAAGTCGGAAACAGGCCGTTGCCCTTCGCCGCGGTAGCCGTCGCCAGCCCGAGGCCAGCCGCCACGCTATCCTCCAGGCGGCCCTGGTGGAGTTCGCCCAGGAGGGTCTGGCCGGCGCCCGCATGGACCGCATTGCCGTCTCCGCCGGCGTCAACAAGGCCCTACTCTACTACTATTTTCGTGACAAGGAACGGCTCTACGGCGCGGTCCTCGACCGTTTTTTCGCGCAGTTGCGGCAGCGCGTGATGGCGGTCTGCGATCAGCCGGGAACAGCCGGCGAACGCTTTCTCGCCTACGCCAAAACCCACTTCGATTCCATCGCCGAGTCTCCTTATTACGCCCACATTTTCATGGGCGAGTTGATGAGCGCCAGCCGCGGCGGCTCCGTCCATCTCGATCGCATTGTCGAGAACTATGTGCTGGCCATCGGTTCGCGAGTGCTCGCTCTGGTGCAGGAAGGCGTCGACAGCGGAGAATTTCGTTCGGTCGATGCCGAGCAATTCGTGCCTTCCGCCATAGGTTCCATTGTTCATTACTTCTTGACTGCTCCCTTGCGGAGAAAGTTCCTGCACGAGGACACGTCCACGGAACCGGCCATCCATGCCCGCCGCGTTGCGGTGCTCGACTTCATAGCCGCGGCGTTATTCACGGACCGTGAAGAAGGCATCGAACTGGCGGCGAGGGTCGCGGCGCAACCCGCTGCGCACCCCTGCGGCGACCTTGCCGCACCTAGCAAGCGAGGCAAACACCGTTGGGGAGCGTCGCCGCCGTCACCACGCCCGCCCCGGCAAAAGCAGCCGCGAATTCAAGCGGTGGATCCCGCTGCGGATCAGCCCAACCCGCAGCCTGGATACACCTGGATCAACCGCCGGTTTCCCGACGTTGAAATCGCCCGCAAGGTCTCGGCAGAGGAATCTAAGCGCTCAAGGTCGAAGCAACGAAAGTCGCCAATCATACCCGGCGAGGAGCAAGGGCCAAAGTGAAAACGCATAAATTCTTCATCTTCTTAGTCGTTCTCTTAGGCATCGCCGCCGGCTATTACTTTTACTCCACCGACCGCACCAGCGACACCGTGCTCATCGGCATCGTCGACGCCAATCAGGTCATCGTCAGCTCCAAGATCATGGGTCGCGTGGAGAAGCTGTACGTCGACGAGGGATCGAAGGTGAAAGCCGGAGATCTGATTGCCGAGATCGACTCCGCCGAATTGCAGGCGGAAAAGAATGCCGCCGAGGCAATGATCAAGGACTACGACTCCCAGGTCTCCTCGCTGGAGGCAACGCAAGCGCAAACTTTGGGCGAGACCAACAGTGGTGTCGTCAACGCGCAGGCGCGATTGGCCTCCACTAAGGCTACTCTGGCGCAGGCCAAGGCCGACCTGGTCCGCATCCAGAGCGATTCCCAGCGCATGATCGAGCTGGCAAAAGCGGGAGTGGAATCCGACCAGGATCGGGTACGCGCGGAAGCTCAACTTGACGCCCAACAGGCTGTAGTCCTGAGCGCGCAGAAAAACGTTGACGCAGCCCAGGCCGACCTCAACACCGCCAACGCCCGGCTCCATCAGCAGCGTGCCGCGGCCAGCAATGTTGCGGCCAACGAAGCCCAGGTGGCGAATGCCCGCGCCCAGTTGGCCGAAGCCGATACCCGGCTCGGCTATACCAAAATCTATGCACCCGTGAGCGGGACGGTTTCGGTGCGCGCCACGCGGCAGGGCGAGGTAGTAAATCCGGGTACACCCATCGTCACCATCATCGACTTCGACGACACTTGGGTACGCGCCGAAGCGCCCGAGACCGAAGCGCGCTTCGTGGCCGAGGGCGACAAACTCAAAGTACGCCTGCCCGAAGGCCAACCCATCGAAGGCACGGTCATCTTCAAGGCCGTTGAAGGCGACTACGCCACCCAGCGCGATGTCAGCCGCCGCAAGCGCGACATCAAGACCATCGGGCTCAAGCTGAAGGTCGACAACCCAGACGGCGCGTTGGTTCCGGGCATGACCGCTGAGGTCCTGCTGCCGAAACAGCTGACCAAAGACCTGGCGAAAGGCGCGCAATGAGCCGTTCGAACAACGTTCGTGGTTTGTAATGGGGCACGACTCGCAGGGCGTGACTCGAGCTCGAGCTCGGAGCTTCGAGCAGGGCGCTTTGTAAACAGGGCACGACAATCATGCCGCGCCGCAAACGCTTGGTGTCAGGGCACGACTTTAGTCGTGCCGAAAACGCACGCATAAGATTCCGAGCCGGCTTTAGCCGGCGACACCGGAGCATAATGACTTGGTTTAAACACACTACGACCCGCACCGACGCTGGTTGCCCCGAGCCTCCTGACGGCGACGCTATCGTTGTCGACCACATCACCAAGAAGTACGGCGACTTCACCGCCGTCGACGACGTTTCCTTCAACGTCCATCAGGGCGAGATCTTCGGCCTGCTCGGCCCCAACGGCGCCGGCAAGTCCACCCTGATTCGCATGATGACCACGCTGCTGCCCATCACCGGCGGCCGCGCCCTCATCAACGGCTTCGACGTTGCCAAACAGCCCGACAACGCGCGCCACTGCATGGGCGTCATTCCGCAGGCGCTGACCAGCGACATTGATCTGACCGTCGAAGAGAACCTCAGTATCTACGCCAAGCTCTATGGTGTTCCCGCCGAGCAGCGCAAACATAACATCGACGATCTGCTGACCACTGTCGATCTACAGAAGTGGCGTCACGCGCAAACCAAGACGCTCTCCGGCGGTATGCGACGCCGTCTTGAAATCGCGCGTGGCCTGGTACACAGTCCAAAGATTTTTTTTCTCGACGAGCCCACCACCGGCCTCGATCCCGTCTCCCGCGTCGCCGTCTGGGAGATGTTGACCAACATCAAGAACAACCGCAACCTCACCATCCTTATCACCACGCACTACATGGACGAGGCCGATCGTCTTTGCGACCGCATCGCCATCGTGGATCACGGCAAGCTGGTTGCGCTGGATTCGCCGCAGGCACTGAAGGCCAGCGTCCCCGGAACGAACGTTATCGAAGCGCAGTTCCTCAACACGCCAGCCGACTGGCAAGACGAGCTGCAAAAGCTCGACGACGTTACCTCGGTACAACCTGAAGCGGCGCACATGTACCGCATCCTCACCAGCAATGGCTCCAAGACCACGACTGAGCTGGTGGAACTCGCCGTCCGCTCCAATGTGCAGGTGAAATCGCTCTCCGTACAAAACACCACGCTGGACGATGTCTTTGTCCACTTCACAGGACGGCAATTACGTGACGAGCAGGTGAAGGCGTTCAGCTTCATAATGCCCGACCGTCCGGGGATGCGGCCATGACAGGTGCAGACATGAGCACGCTTTATAACCGGGCACGACTTCACAGGCCGCTGAAAAAGTCCGCCTCCGAAGGCTTTGTAATAGGGCACGACTTCAGTCGTGCCGATAGGCCCTTTATTTTTCTTCCCGAGCCGGCTTTAGCCGGCGACACCCTGAGGTCTAGTCGCCTATGAATCGGATGTGGGCCATTGTCGAGCGCGAGCTGCGCAAATTCTTCCGTTCGCCGGCACTGATGCTGGTGGCGATGGTCTTCCCGCTCGTCCAGCTCATCGTGCTGGGCAATGCTTTCGGCGGCAAGATCAAGAACGCGAGCCTGGGCGTGGTCGATCAGGACCATGGCACGCAAGCGGTGAAGGTGCGCGAAGCCCTGGCCGCGGTCCAAGCCAACGCGCGCACATTTACTCCTATCCCCTATGACAGCGACAAGCAGGCCATGGAAGACGTGCGCACCGGTAAGTTGGATGGCGCCATCATCATCCCGCCGGAATATTCGCGCCGCGTCTATGAGGAAAACCATCCCCGAATCGCGCTCATTGTCGACAACACCGACAACATCATGAGCTCGACGCTGGAAGACGAATTTAGCAGTATTGTCCAGGCGCTGAATAACCCGGATGTCGAGCCTTCGCGCATTTTGCAGCACATCTGCTCGATACCGTCGAGCTCTATCCCTACACCGAGTACATGAAGTATCTGCTGCCCGGCTCCATTGCCCTGGCGATGTTCGTCTCAGTGATGATCGGCGGCGGCATGTTGTACATCGACGACAAAGCGCGCGGTGTGCACGAGGGCTATCTGGTGACGCCGATCACGAAGTTCGAACTGGTGGCCGGCCTCAACATTGCCGGCGCAATCAAGGCGATCATGGCCGGTATCGTCATTACCATACTGGGTTCGCTGCTGTCGGGCTTGGGCAGCATCTTCGCGCTGCAGAACCTGCTTTACGTGTTCCTGATGATCGTCGTCACCTCGCTCGCGTTCAATACCATGATGTTCCTGATGATGGTGCGCGTGGAAGATCCGCTGGTGCCGCGCCACCTTCGGCATTCTGAATACGCTGCTGTTCTTCCCCAGCGGCGCCATCTATCCCATCAAGGCATTTCCGGCGTGGCTGCGCTGGATTGCCTACATCGATCCCTTCAGCTATGCCGTGCACGGCTTCAAAGCGCTGCTGCTGAAAGATGCAGGCTTCACCGCTATCCGCATGGACATCGTGTATCTGACATTGATGGCCGCCATCATGATCACGATCGCAACCGCGCTCTTCAAGCGCACGTTGTAGGGTCATCTGAAATGGGTGGGAAAGTGTCATCCCGACCGACGGCTTCAGCCGGAGTGGAGGGACCTGCTTTTCCCGCCGGGTTTTGAAGGGGCGCGGCTTCAGCCGCGCCGTCCCAACTTCCCAACAATCTGTCATCCCAAGGAGGGCTTCAGAGACTGTGTCACGACCTGGTGTCGCCGCTCCGCGGCTCACGTTTTGTCCCACTTTCAGCGTGGGCTGACGCCCACGCCTAACCCCATCTCGCCGCTGCGCGGCTAGTTTGATCGGTTGTTCGGGCCGTTTGTTCCACCAGAAAATTTGTTTTCCGGTCGCGACACAGTCTCTTCAGCCCGACGAGGGATTTGCGGTTCCGGCGCTCGATGCAACTGCCTCTGAAGAAATAGGCGGGCCGCCCAGAGCGCGCCGCAGGCGCGGCATATCATAGCCCAGCGTTTCAACGCTGGGTAGCGTGAGAATTGACCCCGACTCCGTAGGGACGGCACATGCCGCCGTTTCCTTGCCGGTGATTTATCCTAGTTACTCGCCACTCGCGGGAAGGAACTCATAATGCAGGTAATGGAGAACTGGCAACCTCAGGGTATTACCGTCTACATGGACGACAAACGATTTATCAATTGCATCCTCACGGGATGCAAGCTGGTCTACGGCGGCGGCGACGTCACCTGGGAGAACACTCAGTTCGTCAACTGCCAGCTCACCTTCGACGGGGCTGCGCAACGCACCGTGGCCTATCTGCAAAACTTCGGCTTGATGCGCCCGCCCGAGAAACAATCCGGCCCCGCCATTCAGTCGAATTCGGGCGTGAATTAGGCGCAGAAGCCCGGCCCGAGATCGCCGTCCGTGGATGAAGGTCACGCTAGCCTGTGACCGCCTTCACTGACACTCCGTGACCCGGCAGAGCAGCCTTGTCTTGCGGTAGCCAGACGTCCTTTCCGCGGGAGCTAGC
>CAWBKE010000022.1:0-88438 GCA_963789245.1 uncultured Acidobacteriaceae bacterium
TCATAACGACGTTGGCTCGATCCGAGCGAGTACTCTGAAGTAGGAAAAAAACCAGAGGCTCGGGGAAGGAGCCAACGCTATGTTGATTATAGGTTGTGATTTTCACCCCGGCTTTCAGCAGTTAGCGATCTTTGACAAACAAACAGGAGAAATCAGCTATCGACGGCTGCGCACGCCGGAAGAAGCGGGAGCCTTCTTCCGTGGGCTGGAGGAAAAAGCGCTGCTGGGGCTGGAAAGTTGCGGCTTCTCGCAATGGTTCGAGCGGCTGGTGGAGGAAACCGGCCACGAGCTGTGGGTAGGAGACGCGGCGCAGATCCGGGCCTCGGTGGTGCGGCAGCAGAAGACGGACCAGCGCGATGCCGAGCACATGGTGCACTTGCTGGTGGAGAATCGTTTTCCCCGGCTATGGGTGCCGAGTGCGGGGGAGCGCGATGTACGGCAACTGCTCATGCATCGCCATCAGGGGGTGCGGATGCGGACGCAGGTAAAGAACCAGCTGCATGCCATCGCGCTGAACCAGGGCTTGCGCCGGCAGCGCCAGCTCTGGACGGAGGCGGGGCGCGAGCAACTGGAAAAGCTGGTGCTGCCGCCCTACACGGCGCGGCGGCGCGACGAGCTGCTGACGCAGTTAGACCAACTGGACGAGCAGATCGCAGGGCTGGACCCGGGGGTGCGGGCCGAAGCGCAGAAGCGGCCGGAGGCGGTGCGGCTGATGACCCATCCTGGGGTAGGGCCGCAGACGGCCCTGGCCTTCGTGCTGACCCTGGGCGAGGTGCAGCGCTTTGCCCGGGCCAAGCAGGTCAGCAGCTACCTGGGGCTGATTCCGCGTGAGTACAGCTCGGGCGGCAAGCAGCGGCTGGGGCACATCAGCAAGCAGGGCTCGCCGTTTCTGCGCTTTCTGCTAGTGGAGGCGGCGCAGAGCGCGGCGCGCTGGGATCCGGAGTTGAAACGGGTCTATGTGCGGCTGGCGCTGCGGCGCAGTCGGGCGCAGGCCAAGGTGGCCATCGCCCGGCGGCTGGCGACAAGGTTGTACTGGATGCTGCGCAATGGTTGGAACTATGCGCAGCTATCCAGCAGTGGGGCAGGCAAGCCCGAGTCATCACGTGGCGCCAAGTAGAGCGCCGACCGCTTGAATGGGCAGCCTGCCTCCCGTGAACACGGGAGTTCGCAGAGCAATCATGGTCGCCGTAGGTGGCCGAATAGATGGGTGGCGAAGCTGAGCTCGCCGCTAGATTGGAAGACGGGCCTCTGGTGAAGAAAAAACCTTTTCCTCGAGAGCGAACTGGCGCATCTCTTTTGTGCGTCGGCGCCCCCGTCTACCTTGACAAGTCCAACGTCGTTATAGACGTGATGACAAATTCAAAGGACCTGTGTCGGGACAGCTAAAGCTGCACCCCCTTCAAGCCGCCCGCCTAGTCTCCCAGATCGTGCAGAATGCTGGCCAGGGTTTGAACTCTATTGTTGACGAAGTTCCAAACAACCTCATTCGAACCGCTGACTGGAGGATGCGCGTGTGGCGTTCCGACAGCAGTCTTAAAGCGAGCGGCAAATGACGGATTAAAGGCCGCAAGCTGTTGCATCGCGTCCGCTTCCCACCTGTTCGCCCGATCGGCAAGGTCGGCATCGTTGCGCCGTCTAAGAAGACACTCCTCCATCAGATGGTTTCCGGCATCCATCAAATCAGCAATGGTTGCTCTCTCTTTTTGTTTCTTATCCGACTCTACGGCCTGATGTGTTTTCAAGAACTCTACCTGGCGGCGGCTCTCATCCAATCTCGCCTGCAAGGCATTGTTGTCAATTTCGGCCTGCTTGCGCTGAGCGATAACGGTTTCTGTGTTTTGGTACTCGTCCTTCCAGGCTTGAGAACCGCCCACGAGCAGACAAAGGAGTCCAGCCACCAGCAGCCATTTGGGAGTCAGGAGAACGCGCTTGTTGAGTATCTTTCCGAGCGCGCCAGCTAACACCAGAGCAACGCCAACATAACTGAAAGTGTGACTGAATAGACCTCTGAGAAATAGCCAGATCACGTGTGCACACCTCCGCTAGGCTGCTTTCGCTTTAGGCGACAAGTCGACAAGGGAAGGGTACCGTGAGATAAACCCTACGGCAAGGGCGTAATCCTGAATTGTCCCGGTTTGTTTTTTGGGCATGTGTCGCCGGCTGAAGCCGGCTCGGGAAGAAAAATAAAGGCTTATCGGCACGACTGAAGTCAAGATTATCCCCTTGACTCAAACAGCAGACACGCGCATGATTGTTCTCATGGGCGGCTTCCTGCTAGGGATAGCGGTGGGCACCGTGATTAATCTAATCACGGCCCTAATCAATCGCAAGGCAGCGGTAAGGCTAATACCGTGGCTATGTCTTTACATTGCAATTCACGGAGCCGTGCTTCTAGCGCGCCAAGAAAGTGTAAATTCATTTGTTATGGCAGAGGCCCGCAAATATCCGCATTGGCTAAGCTATCTTATCGTAGTCGGGGGGATGGCGATACTCGCCACGATTTACTGGCACTTTCTTTTGCGGGGAGTCGCGTGGTTAAACGATAAAACAAGCGAGCCTGCCCAATCATCTCCCGCTCACACGATCACAAACAATACAGCCCCGCCAGTAAAAGAACCAGCGACCACTCACAAGACGAAAACGGGACAACACGAAGAACAACATCTTGGCCTATCGTTTCGGGCATTTTGGGCTGAGCCTGGAAATATGCCCGAGCGATCACAAGTAAAAAATATTTGGAATGGTAAACCTTGGGATGAGCACGATTATGCAGACGTGCGACTAACAATTACAAGCACTGTCGATTTGGCACTACAAGATGTTGATTTAGACATTAGTGTTGCAAAGGAAGACCCGAAGACGGGAATCGCAGGAATCGCACAGTTGACAAACGTCAGCGGCGTAGAGTTTCACAAGCCGCCTTTTGTGCCGGAACCAGTGCTCCGCGTGCAGGGACAGGATGGAAAGTCACACAACCTTCCAATTCCAGGGTTCTCATTTTTAGAGGAGCACCGCATTGTTCCTGACTACAGGGTGTTCTGTCCACGGCTTGCACAGAGGGATACTATTCGCCTGATTCTTGCCACGATTTGTCTTGGGCAGCCCGGAACGCCACCTAGCAGACTAAGAATTACTGGAAGTTATGTTACAGAGTCCAGCGCGGGAAGAACCACCGCACAGGTTAATGAGGTCGTGGTGGTTTCGTGCCCTGTTACAAAGCTATCGGAACCAGAGTTTTTCAGCGGCCTGTCTACTCATGCCCTGTTACAAGGCGAACCCACTCATTCGAAACCCGCGAATGAGTGGGGCACCCGCAGTGGTTTATGAAGCTGTGCCCTGACACAAGGCATTTATGGGATGGCTTCCGGCTGCTGGAGTGGGGGATCATCAACGGGTCACGACCTTTGTGTAACGGAGGGGGATGTCGTTATGCGGACCAAAGGGGCCTCGGTTGCATTGCATTTAGCGAGTGTGATCGGGTTGGTGCTGCTTCTGGGTGGTGCGTTGGCGGTCGCGCAGCAGGAGACGGTGCTGCACAGCTTCGGCAGCGGTACCGACGGACTTGAACCCGGAGCCGCCATGATTTTTGACACTGCCGGTAATCTCTACGGGACAACATCCGGTGGCGGCATTCACGGCCACGGCACGGTCTTTGAATTAACCCCTCGAGAGGGCGGTGGCTGGACAGAAACCGTGCTGCACAGCTTCGACTACACGGACGGAAGTTTTCCCGATGGCCTGGTGTTCGATTCAGCCGGCAATCTCTATGGCCTCGCAGGCGGTGGCGGCCTTCACGACTACGGTGCCGTATTTGAGTTGTCGAAGGGGCAGGACGGCAGCTGGATTGAAACCGTGCTGCACAGCTTCGACGGCGCTCCCGACGGAGAAGGTCC
Organism: uncultured Acidobacteriaceae bacterium; assembly: GCA_963789245.1. GTDB lineage: Bacteria > Acidobacteriota > Terriglobia > Terriglobales > Acidobacteriaceae > Bog-257. The sequence continues at coordinate 3,894 of CAWBKE010000022.1, forward strand.
CTTCGGCAGCCTGGTCTTTGATTCGGCCGGCAATCTGTACGGTACGACCTCCTATGGCGGCATTCATGACAGCTGCTATCCCAACTACTGTGGGGCGGTCTTCGAGTTGTCGCCCAGAGAAGGCGGCGGCTGGACGGAAACCGTGCTGCACAGTTTCGGCAATGGCAGCGATGGAATTTATCCGCAGGCTGGCCTGGTTTTCGACCAGTCCGGAAATCTTTATGGCACGACGTACCAGGGCGGCATTCACGGCGGCGGGACGGTGTTCGAGTTGTCTCCCAGAGGAGGCGGCGGCTGGGCCGAGACGGTGCTGCGTAGCCTTGGAGGCGGGACCGACGGATACTGGCCCTCGGCGCCGCTGATCGTCGATGGCGCCGGTAATTTGTACGGCACGACACCCTACGGTGGCATTCACGACACCTGCGGGTCGACGACCTGCGGCACGGTATTTGAGATGTCGCCCCGGGAAGGCGGTGGCTGGACGGAGACACTATTGCACAGCTTCAACTTTACGGAGGAAGGTACAGACGGATTCTCGCCGCTGGCCGGCTTGGTGATGGATGGCGCCGGCAATCTGTATGGCACAACCGGGGAGGGCGGAATTCACTTCGACGGAACGGCGTTTGAGTTGTCGCCGCGGGACGGTGGAGGTTACACAGAAAGATTGGTGCACAGCTTCGGCAGAGACACCGACGGCTTGTTACCGTTTGCCGGCCTGGTCCTTGACGGCGCTGGGAATCTCTACGGCACGACCGATCTCGGCGGAATTCATGAGTACGGCACAGCATTTGTGATCGCGCCGTAGGTCCTTCCATTTGGAATCGGCGAGCGTGAGAAGCCCCACGCAAAGCCAAACCGCTTTCGTGGGGCGTTGGGTACTGCTCAGCCTTGGGCACCGACACGCGGCAACCGTTGTTATGGCGAGTACTGCCAGATCATGCCGTCGGTTCTCCGGAGGGTTCCGAAGCCACACGTTGAGGTAGTGCCGTAGAGGTTGCCATTGGCATCCGAGGTTATGTTCCCAAAAATGTCAGCGAAACCCGTAACCAGAACTTCGTTGGAGGAGACATTAACGATTTGGCCGCAGTACAACGAACTGCAGTCATTACCGTTACAGAAGTACAGCTCGCCCCCTTCGGCAGCGTAGAGATTGCCCGTCGCATCCAGCGTCAAGCCATGGATAAGATTCGAGGGGAGGTTCGTGAAGGCCTCGCAATCAGGTTCATCATCATAGGCGTCGTAGATGATATTAAAGCTCCAGCCGCTCCCCGACGGTGACATCGCGAAAATCAGACCCCGCAGGACGAAATCGAGGGGGATGCCGCAGTAATTCTGTTCAGGGGTGTAACAAGTGCTGAAGCCATACAGATTGCCTTGGCTATCTTGAATCAGGCCACCAGGTGCATAGCCGTCTGAAAGTCCGGTGAAGTTGTAGATGACGTTTTCCGTCCACCCGCCGGCCGAGGGTACTAGCTGGAACACCACGCCTTGCCCGTACGTACCGCCTCCTGCTGTTCCGTACAGATTTCCGTCACGGCCGACTAGCAAACTATTCGGCACAGTGCCGAAACCTGATCCAGTGAAACTATAGAGGATCTGCTCCATCCAGCCTCCCTGCGCCGGCGTAAGTTCAAACACGGTGCCGTCCCCGTAGGCCCCGCCGTAAGCGGAGATTCCATATAAATTGCCGGCTGAGTCGAAGGCGGTGACGCTGCCGGCCCACGCGTCGGTGTTACCGGTAAACTGATAGATGGTCGTCTCGTTCCAACCACACAATGCCGTGGCGCAGGCGTTCGGACCGGGAGTCGCCTCATAGATCAACCCGCAGTTATAGTTTCCGTAAGGTCCGCAGGTTTGGATCTCGCTCTCAGCCGCTCCGTAAAGCGCTCCTCCCGGGCCGACGATGACGCCGCTCGGGCTGCTTCCGTTGCTGCCTCCCAGAAAGCTGTACAACGAGGTGAGGAACCAATGGCCGGCTCTTTGTGCGAAGTCGTACAGCAGGCCCGCGCCATAGCTGCCGCCACTCGCAAACGTGCCGTAGAGCTTCCCGGCTGTATCGATTGCCAGCCCCGAGGGTCCAACGGTAGGGCTGAAATCATGGAGGTCGTGGAAGCCGTTTTGCGGAGCGGGACAAGCGTAATCACTGTAGTTGGAGTTGGAGGTGCTAGTGGTCGTCGTAGCGCTGCCGAGAATGGTGAACGATTCGGAAGGAATCGTCCCTACTTGATTCTGCGAAGCGGAAGACGGCCCGCTGTTCTCGTCCCAATAGGCCGGATCGCCGTCGGAAACGCTGGCGTTCTGGAGGTTCACCCAGTAGGCGCCGTTATTGAGGGCCGGGCCAGTGAAGCTGCCCGTCTGGGTACAGATGTTGTAGCCAAAGTCGTTCGGGACGCAGCCGCTCTGGGTGAAGTTCACGATCTGATCGAAATAACTGGTGCCACCGTTTTCGTTCGAGGTGATGGACACTTCCACCGACCCCAGGACGTCGCCTGGGCTCATCCAAGCTGCGAAACTCATACCGGTGATACTAGTGTTGTTACCCTGACTCACGTTGAAGCTGTCGCTAACGATGAAGCCGAAATTAATGGTCCAGGCGTCGGTGTTGCCGTTGGTTGGGCCGTTGTCGTAAATGTCGTTGGCTTGCAGTGGGCCGCGATGCATCCTGGCACGGGCCAGCGCGGGAGATATCGGCGAGCTTGGTCGCTTGACCGGATGGGCCAGCTTCGACGCGAACTGCGGCATTCTCGCCGCCTGCACCGCCGTCGGCGGAACGGAGTTCTGTGCCCAGGCGGGAATCATTGCCATGGCCATTATCAGCGTGGCGATCAACCCCAGAGAGATCGTGCAGAACACCGAGTTGAGAGATCGCGCTTGGCTGTGCATCGGCTGGTCCTCCTTGCCATCGAGTCGAATCGAAATAGATCTAAGGGACAGGCGCATTCGGACGCCTGAGAGAAGGTAGGTCGAAGGTCTTGTTCCTCGCCGTGTGGACGCGATCGGATTCGGGTGGGGAAAAAGGCCAGGAAATCCTTTTCCACACGCATTTAGCGCCCGGGGCGACGCTTTGTCAGTGACCCTTGCCGCACGGGCAGGTGACAAAGTTGTCGGTGGCCAGTTGCCAGTTGTCAGAGGACGACTCGAAAGTCGAGAAATTAAGGCAGATTGTGAGGGCCTATCTACTCAACAAACAGAGGGTTGAGTGGGGAACCTGCGCACTCGACTGTGCCCACCCTCTTGCCAAGAGACGGCGAGAAGAGCCTGCCCCGAGCGAAGCCGAAGGGATGGGGCACCCCAAGTTGAAGAGTCATGCCGAAAGGGCGGGGCACCCGCCTATTTCTTCCTTTCCCCGGTCGCAGGCCGCTGCTGCTGGAACTGGACATGCTGTTGCGGCTGCAACCGAGCCCGCTGCTGAAACTCGGCATGCTGTTGCGGCTGCAACTGAGCCCGCTGCTGAAACTCGGCATGCTGTTGCGGCTGCAACTGAGCCCGCTGCTGAAACTCGGCATGCTGTTGCGGCTGCAACCGAGCCCGCTGCTGAAACTCGGCATGCTGTTGCGGCTGTAACTGAGCCCGCTGCTGTTGCTGTGGTCGTGTCTGGGGAGCAGTACGGTCAGGAATTACTGGAGCGATCGGTCTGCCCGCCGGAATGGGCCTCGTCGCGGCCGAAATGGCCGGACGCCCGTGATTGACGGAGGCAAACTGCTGGCGGTTCTGTGCTGCCGCCTGCTCGTGCTGCAACTGTGTAGTCATGGGAGCAATGCGCTGCCCACGCATGCCGGCGATTTCGGCCGGCATAGGCTGGCGAGTGACGCCTCCCGGCCCGTTGTAGCTGGCGCGGTTAATTGTGGTGTTGTTGACGGTGCGGTTATACACGCTCACGTTGGAGATGTTCACATTGTTGACGGAACGGTTGTAGTTGAAACGATTTCCGCTCCAATACCCGCCTTGATAGCCGACGCCGGTATAGCCGAATCCATAGTTAATACCGCCGTAGAAGCCGATATATGGGCCCCAGAAGCCGTAGTTGAAGGTATACACGCCGCCGAAAAATCCCCAATACCCCGGCGTCCACAGGAAGCCCACTTGAGGCGGCCACACCCAGGCGCCGGGCACCCAGTAGTAGCCCTGAGAGGCATAGCTCCAATATCCGGGCGTCCACAGATAGCCCTCGCCTGGGCATGGAGGCTGCGAATATTCCGGCAGCGGTGGTGGGGGTTCTTGTGCCTGAAGCACCGGCTCGTCGTAGCTCGTATCCTGGTAGCCGGTGTTGCAGGGCTGACAGCAACAGGAGTTATTCACGTTCACCGGCGGCTGCTGGTAGTTCTGCTGCGTCGCCTGGTTTGCTGGCTGCTGTTGATCATTAGTACCGGTCGCCTGGGTCCCGTCGGTGGGGGCCAGGTTGTCGGTCAGCGCCGGTTGGCTCTGGGCACTGGTGTCCTGGGTGTCGTTTTTCTTGCATCCTGCTACTCCAAACGTCAGTGCAATGGATACGGCTGCCAGAACGATGAGAGAAGATACTTTGCTCGACATATTCCCTCCGGACGGAGATACGAGGTACAGGCGCTCAGACTCGAAGCGGCGGGGACATGCTCGCCAGATAAAGGTGCGATTCAGCTTGTTGCCTGCTCCGGTCAATTGGCCACCACTCTGTTGCCGCCCACTCGAGTAACTACTTATGCCGCTAGGCTGATATCCCGACTCAAGCGGAAGCGGAGTCGGCGTTCGGCGGCGAATCCAACGTTCTTTTTGCCCGTGACGAAGGCCGTCGTAACGCCCGCGACCGCTCCTATGCCGCTGCCAATCAGCGCTCCCTTGCCGCCTGCAGCCAGTGCGCCGATGATGGCGCCGCCGCCGGTACCACCGCCTATCCAACCCAAATTACGCTTCTTGTGCGAACCCCCGCGCGCAATGATGTCCGAGGTGGTTAGCGGAACCTGCTGATTGTTGACGAGTACGCTGTCCAAGGTCAGTCCAAGTTCACCCGGATGGTGCAGACGCCCGGAGCGTCGGGCGATGACCACATGGCCTGTGACCGGAGTTCCAGCTGCTATGACGGTGCGGTCGTCGAGGACGATGGGTTCATCAAGCACCGCTTCGAAGCGCTCGCCCGGCACTGCCGAAGCACTTGATAGTCCTTGTTGCAGACGGACGGTAATCGCGGTCCCGGCTGGAACGACTAATGGCTCGGGGGCCGGATTGGCGGCGGCCTGCGTGCCGGGGTTGGTGGAGTTCGCTCGTGTTGCAGACGCCTGGCTCGCCGCGTTGTTGTCAGGGGCCGCCGGGTTGGCGCCGTTTTGAGACGCAGGAGGCTGGTTCTCAGAGCTCGGAGTCTTCGCCGACTTGCTACAGCCAACCAGCGCCAGGGAAAGAAGCATGATAGCGGCAATAAGGTAGCGCCGCGCCTGCATGGGTGGCCTCCTGCCTACACACGTAGCAGACATCGTGCCATTCGGATAACACCCTATAAATCATAGATTTGAAAATGTTGCACGGGGCCCGTGGGCTATAAATTTTACATGTTCTGATTGACCCTCTATGTAATGTGCGGACGCGAGGGATCCCCTCAGACCCTCGCTGATTTCGCGACACCCTGGTTCACAAACGAGAGGCTTGCATTACACGAAATCCTTGTGGAGGCCTAGACTATGACGCGCGATGCCAAGATTATGGCGGGGATCATTCTGATCACCGTGCCCAGCATTCAGTACGGCGGCTACTTCCTGCTGACGCAACTGATGAACAAGAGCTCCGGCTATATGGACAATCCGCTGCGGCAGAATTTTTTCCGCGCGGGCCATGCGCACGCCGGGGTCATCGTGATTTTGTCGCTGGTGTGCCAGGTGCTGGCGGATGGGGCCATGCTGCCGGAACCGGTTACGTGGCTGGTGCGGGTGGGCGTGCCGCTAGCCGCGATCCTGATACCGCTGGGCTTTTTCCTGGCGGTGACGTCGCCGACGGCGAGCCAGCCGGGCGCGGCGGTGGGGTTGATTTATGCCGGGGCCGTGGTGCTGGCAGCGTCGGTGTTGACGCTGGGGGTGGGGTTGCTGAGGGCGACGGCGAGCTAGAACTTGCGATGGCCGGTTGGTGGATGGGATGGCGGGTGGCTGGAGGTGGCGGGTTCGGTGGCGAGTTGTCACAGGAGTTATCAATTATGTGTAGTATTAACTCTTTCGTTACTATATAGGAATTATGCCAGTGCAGCATGATGTCATTGCGCGCTATTTGAGGTGGTAATATTTACGTTATTTGTTGGGGGGGGGAACAGACATATAGTGGGAAAGTTATGCGATATTTTTGCTTATTATTGTGATTAAGTGGTAACTTTACAAATTGTTCCACGTGGAACATTTTTCACGGTCGCTGTGAAATGTAGCGGAGATTGTTGCCATCGCACCGGTCATTGCGACGTGGGAGGCTCGGAAATAGCTAGGCTTAAGTGATCGCAGGGCACTGTCCCGCGGCCCTAGCCCAGCCCCGGTTGAGTCCTAACGTGATCGAAAAAATGTTCCACGTGGAACATTTCTTGGGCAACGGCTGGACAGCCGAACCGCCGGGACATCGAATGGCCGGATCTCCTAGCCAAGACATCACCAGATCGCCGCACCATTTTGCATGAGAGCTGGACTGCGGCCGGAAAAATGTTCCACGTGGAACATTTTGGATTCTGGAGAGCCGGCGCGCTAGAGATCGCGTCCAAGGGTCCCGCGACATCGCGCTTTTCCTCGCGCCTTCCACAATGGCCATCCCGCCGCCGCGCTGACAAATCAGCACCTTGCGCCATCAGACTGCGGAATTGCACAGCTTTTCCTCGGAAAAATGTGCTCCCTCTCCGCTCGACGGTTGCCGCCCCGGCTACCCGCGTTCTAAGCTGTTTGGTACCGAAGAGGGCGGCGCGGCACCCCGGCTAAGCAAGAGGCGAAACATGGCTCGAGTCATCGCGGTCACCAACCAGAAGGGCGGAGTCGGCAAGACGACCACCGCGATCAACCTCGCCGCCTCTTTCGCCTCGCACCAGGCCCCAACGCTTCTGGTCGACTGCGACCCCCAATCCAACGCCTCCAGCGGCCTCGGCTTCCTGCGCGACCCCGACCGCCCCAATACCTACAAGGTCCTGATGGGCGACCTCACCGCCGAGCAAGCTCTCCAGCCCACCGAGCTCGACGGCCTCACCATCATCCCGGCGCACAAAAATCTGCTCGGAGCCAACATCGAGCTCGTCACCCTGGACGCTAGGGAGTATCGCCTCCGTCGCGCCCTCGAGCCCATCCGCGACCGCTTCCACTTCATCGTGCTCGACTGCCCTCCCGCGCTCGACCTCCTCACCCTCAACGCCCTGGTCGCGGCCGACACCGTCCTCATCCCAATGCAAGCCGAGTACTTCGCCCTCGAAGGCGTCACCGAGCTGCTCGACACCATCGACCGCATCCGGATCGACCTCAACCGCTCCCTCGCCGTCGAAGGCGTTGTCCTCACCATGTTCGACGACCGCACCAACCTGGCGCAGTCCGTTGCCGCCGAGCTCCGCGGCTTCTTCGGCGACCTCATGTGCCAGACCGCGATCCCGCGCAACATCCGACTCGCCGAAGCGCCCAGCCATGGCCAGCCCGCCATAATTTATGACCCCCACTCCCGCGGCGCCGAAGCCTACTTGAAGCTCGCCGAAGAGCTCATCGACCGCGTCACCAATCCCAAGCCAGCCGAAGCCATAGAAGAAGGGCCGGCGCACCCAGCCGGCAGTTAGGCTTCGAGCTCCTAGCCCCGAGCCACGAACCCTATGCCTTCCCAACGAACTAACCGCCATATTTACCTTTGGTGGTTAGTTTCCCGCCGTGTCATCCCGACCGCCGCACTCAGCGCCTATACGTTTATGAATTGTCATCCCGACCGGAGCGAAGCGGAGCGGAGGGACCTGCTGTTCCACCACAAGCGACAAGCTGCAAGCCCTTAACTGTTCGCTCCGAGTGTGTCATCCTGAGTGGAGGCGTCGCCGGTTTTGCGACGCCGGAGTCGAAAGGCCTGCCCTGAGCTTGCCGAAGGGACCCCTATTGAAGGGGCGCAGCTTCAGCCAATGCCCTGAGCTTGCCGAACGGGTGCGCCGCTACCGTTCTTTATGAATTGTCATCACGTCTATAACGACGTTGGACTTGTCAAGGTAGACGGGGGCGCCGACGCACAAAAGAGATGCGCCAGTTCGCTCTCGAGGAAAAGGTTTTTTCTTCACCAGAGGCCCGTCTTCCAATCTAGCGGCGAGCTCAGCTTCGCCACCCATCTATTCGGCCACCTACGGCGACCATGATTGCTCTGCGAACTCCCGTGTTCACGGGAGGCAGGCTGCCCATTCAAGCGGTCGGCGCTCTACTTGGCGCCACGTGATGACTCGGGCTTGCCTGCCCCACTGCTGGATAGCTGCGCATTCGACGCATGGCAATCAGAGATGGCAGGTCTAGCAACTGCTCTCCGCCAGGAATCGCAGCCAAATTTTTCGTGTGAATTAGGATGGCAGTCCCGCGCCAGCAGGCGTACATTTATGAACCAGGCTGTCTGAAATCACTTGAGGAGAGTGGCCATGGGATTCATTGCGTGGATCGTGGTGGGACTGATCGCAGGCTGGCTTGCGGGACAGGTCATGAAGGGCGGTGGCTACGGCATAATCGTGGACATCATCCTTGGGATCCTCGGTGGCATTGTGGGTGGCTGGGTCTTCGGGATGTTGGGAATCTGGCACGGCGGCGGAATGATTGGCTCCATTATTGTGGCATTTATCGGCGCGGTGATTCTGGTCGGCCTAACCCGCTTGATAAAAAAAGCTTGAACCGCTGAACAGGAGCAGTCATTTACTTTATCCGCGCGAGTGCCATTTGACGAGTGGTCGGCACTTTCTCGTATCATCAAGTCTGATCGATGCGAAGCCGCAGGAACATGGTGTGGGTTGCCGTCGCGATCCTGGTCATCGCCGGCGGAATTGTGACCGCTGTCTGGCTGCGCAGTCGCGCGGCTCCGGATGCGGTGCGTTTGCTGCCTGAGTCGGATGCCGTGCTTTACGTTAACCTCGAGCCCATCCGGCTGCTCACCGACTTCGGCAAGAACCCTCCCAAGGAACGCGATCCGCAGTACGAGGAGTTCGTCCGCCAAACCGGATTCGAATTCGAGCGCGACTTGGACAAGGCTGCATTCGCCATTCACTACGGCGTCCCGCTCAAGGGCAAGCCGACGGAGACGCGCTACAGCGAGATTCTGCAAGGACACTTTGACAGCGCTCGCGTAAGCGACTACCTGCGCAAGCTGGCGACACAGGTGGAGCGCTATCGGGATTTCGATATCTACGATATTCCGGTGGAGGACCGTACGGTGCGGGTGGCGCTGTTGGGCATTGACACCGCCGCCGCGTCCAACGTCGACAGCCCGGAAGTGATCCGTGGGATGATCGACAGCTACAAGCAGGCGGCCCTACCTTTTACCGGGCCGTCGCTGGTGAGCCAGTACTACCGGCGCGTGCCGCTGGGCAGCATCGTCTGGACGATCGCGCGCCCCTCAGCCGGCAGCGCGGAACAGGACCGCGGCGAATTGCTGCTTCCCGGCGGCTGGAGCGGCCTGCTGCCGCGGGACAGCGTGGTGATCGCGTCGGCACGGCCGCTGAACGAAGTTCGCCTGCGTGCGGACGTCATCACTCACAGCGAAAATGAGGCACAGCGATTTACCGAACAGGTTGGCACTTACTTGACGCTGTTCAAGTCGCTGGAGATATCGGTGGACGCGGGTGGCCCCGATAAGGATGTAAAGGCCGCCTTCGACAGCCTGGAGGTCCATCAGGATAAGAACGAAGCTGTGCTGACGGCGAGGGTGCCGTACGCGTTCTTCAAGAAGGTGCTGAGCGAGCCGCCGGTGGAACTGGGGCCGGCGCCTCAACAGGCAGAGCCGGCTCCGCAGCCGGAAACCCCAACCGCCAAAAGAAAAATCCCGAAGAGCAAGGCAAAGTAAGACGGGCAGTGCGGGGCATTGCAGCACTTAATCAAGCGAGCAAGAATTGAATCGTACCGCCCTATCCTCGCGGAGCCAAGCCAAGTTGCGCGAAGGTGCTGCGCAGGAATTTGTGCGGATTCACGGGCGTATCGTGGATGCGAACTTCGTAATGCAGATGCGGGCCTGTGCTCCGGCCTGAAAGGCCGACATAAGCGATGACCTGTCCTTTGCGGACGGTCTGCCCGTCGGCCACGGCAAAGCCCGATAGGTGACCATAGCGGGTCGTGATGCCATTGCCATGGTCGATCTGAAGCATGCGGCCGTAGCCGTTGTAGAAGTCAGCGTAGTTGACGACGCCGTCGGCCGGAGCCAGCACTGGTTGTCCATAGGCGCATGAGATATCCACGCCGGAGTGAAAGGCGCCTTCACCGTTGAACGGGTCAATGCGCGCGCCGAATGGGCCCGTGATGGGACCGACGACGGGCCACAACGTGGGAGCGGTGGTGGCGTTCGTCCAGTCAGCCAGCGTGGCGTTGTGGGTTAGCCCCATCCCCAACGCGGCCGTTGCCGAGCCGTTCAAGGCTGAGCTCCGCAAGGCGTAAAGCTGGTCCATGGAATACTTCACTTCTTCGGGCTTGACCGGCCCCTCGCTCGCTTTCAGCAGCTTGGCATTGGGCTTGAGGCCGTAAATGACAGAGACTTCATTGGCCAGCGAACCTAGCGATGCGACCTGGATGTCCTTTTCGTGATTCACCTGCTCCAGTTGCGCGTAGCGCTTCTGCAGGGCTTTCTTCTCGGAGCGCAGCTGGTCGAAGCTGGCTACCTTCCACAGCATGCGGGTGTAGGAGCCGGCCATGCCGGTGATGGTGAACATGCCGATCAGTGCGCCGGCAAGGAACACGTAGAGATAATGAACGGGAATGGGGATTTTTCGTAGCTGGCCTTCCGCGTCGCGGGCTACGAAGAGAATATAAAAGCGTTTACGCAAAAGCTATGGCCCTCGTATAAAAGTGTTCCGGGGAGCAACCGCTACATATAAAAATCCGGAACGCTAAGCCTTGTCCGACCCCGAACTTCTGGGAACCTGGAAAGCCGCCAACTCCCGGGCCTTCCATACCGGCGGATACTGCGCTGCCGGGTACTCGGCTGGTAGTAACTGGATGACATCAAACCGTAACAGAAGCAGCCAAGCAGTGTCAAACAACTTATGCTGCTCCAATACAACTAAAGTATTGTAAACAAACTTGATAACAGTGGTTCGGCCGCCACGTGTCCAGCCGGTAACGGATGCCTTGGCAGTCACCACCGCTTATTTCTGAGCGTCCGTTCCCGATACCGTTTATAAATGTTTGACATTGTCATGGAGGCTGCCTGTGCCCCTGAAGGAAAAGCTGCTGATTGAGCGCATTCGCCGTGCTGCCAGGCGAGGGAGCCGGAGCGCCGGCGTGGGAATCGGCGACGACTGCGCCGTGCTGAGGATGGCTGGCGGGCACGAAGTGCTGGTGACGACCGACTTCAGCCTGGAGGACGTTCACTTCCGCCGCGAGTGGCATCCGGCGGACACGGTGGGGCACCGCTGCCTGGCCCGAGGACTGAGCGACATTGCCGCCATGGGCGGTATTCCCCGGGCGGCATTCCTCTCGCTGGCGCTTCCGCCAGAGCTGCCGCAGGGGTGGGTGGACCAGTTCGTCGGCGGCTTGCTGAAGCTGGCGAAGCGGTACTCGGTTCCACTCGCGGGCGGCGACACTGCGCAGTCGCCCGCCGGAATTCTGGCTGACATCGTGGTGCTCGGCTCTACGCCTGCCGGAAAAGCCGTCTTGCGATCTGGAGCAAAGCCCGGGGATTTGCTCTACGTGACAGGCACGCTGGGATCGTCTGCCGCGGCGTTGAATCGGCTGCGAGACGGCGAGAAGCTAACACCGAAGTCGCATCTCAAACACTTCTATCCCGAGCCCCGACTCGCGGTTGGCCAATTCTTGCGCGAGAAAAAGCTGGCGTCGGCAATGATCGACATCAGCGACGGCCTTTCCACCGACCTGGGCCATATCTGCGACGAGAGCAAAACCGGAGCGGTCGTCTATGCAGATGCGTTGCCCGTGGCCGACAGGCTCGGAGATGACGGTTTGCAACTGGCACTGCACGGCGGCGAGGAGTACGAGTTGCTCTTCACCGCCCGTCCGGATCGACGGATACCAAAGCAGATTGCGGGAGTTCCGATCACGCAGATTGGTGAGATCGTTGGCGGCCGGCAGATGAAGCTCGCCAAGGCCGACGGACGAACGGAGATTTTGAGACCCGCAGGCTGGGAACACTTCGGATGAGAATCCCCGCAAGCGAGCGCCGGCGCCGCAGGCGCGGAAGAAAAAAACGAGTCCCACAAGCGTTTGTGTTGGACACTACACCAAGGGTTGACAAATCTTTGACAAAGTTGTGACACCCCACCAGCGGGGCTGGCCTTAGCATTTAACCCGTCAGGCCCGCACTACGCGGGTATTTCCTGAAAGCCATCCGACGGAGACAACTTAAGACAATGCGCTACACGAACGTTTCAACCATCTCGCAAATTTACGCTGTTTCCAGGCGCGTATCGTTCTGCCTGGCTCTATTGATTCTTTGCAGCATCGTAGCGTTGGCGCAGACCAACGGACGCGAGGCCGATCCTCCCTCCGGACCAACCGGGATCCTCGTTCACAGCCAGTTTGGTGGACAAATCTTCGGTTTTGACATCGATCAGAATGGTACCGAGGGCATACTGGCGGAAGCCAAGTCGCTTGCCAACGGAAATGTGCTGGCCGCAGTCGAAACCTTTGATCAGGCGACCGGCGATATCCTCCACGTGGTGCAGCTAACGCAACCTAACCACGCGCAAGACGATTTCATTACCATGGGCGTGGTCGGCAATAGTGTCGGACTGTTCGAACACGAGATCGTGGGGCACGAATTTGTCAGCAGCCGTGTCTTCAGCGTCCTGAATCCGCTGAGCGGCAATCGCATTACCGGCGATTGGACTCCGCCCATCGGAACGCAGCACATCATCATGCCCACCGGCGTGAGCCGCAGCCAGGGAGTTCCGAACGTCGCCGTGTTCGCCTACGACAATAGCGACAATTTTATTCCCTATGTCTTCAGCTCCAATGTTGCCAATAATACCTTCGGTCCAGTCGTCCACATCACGGACGCTACTAATTTTGGCAGCGTACCTCCGCCGATTGCGTACGACAGCGTGACCAATCAGGCGGTGCTCGGCGGCGGGACCGGAGCGTTCGACACCCGTCCCGTCATCGGCGTGGTTGGTCTTACTGCGGGAACGTTTACGGAGTTTGAAGGCATCGGGTTCGGGTTTGTCAACGGCATCGCTATGGATTCCGCGGACGGCATTTTCTGTACTGATACCGAAGATGACGCAAGTGTGGAATTTTACAACCTCAGCACCCAGACGGGTTTCACGGTCGTGTTGCCGGGATCAGGTGAACAGCAGCAGTTCAGCGGCGCCGATGTCGAGTTCGATTCCGTCAACAAGCTGTTCCTGATCGCTCAGCCCGATTCCAGCTCGACGCCCAGCGGCAGCTCGATCTACGTTTACGATATTCACGGGAACCTGCAGGAGACGATTAACGGATTCAGCTTCTCAAATACCTTCAATATAGTTCCCATGCACATTGCGCTGCACCCCAGCCTGCGGTCCGGGTACGTAGACGGTCCTAATTCCGGCGTGACCGAGATTCAGGCTTTTACGTACTGACTCGTTATCGTTGAAGAGCGCGTCAAGCGTGTCTAGTGGTAATCGACGCAATCAACATTTTCCGCCCGGGTCTCGAACAGCGCGAGACCCGGGGCACCCTGCGCTTCATGGCGTAATCTCCCAGACAACGCCGCTGTCGTATGTCCCGCCCCCGGCCGCTGTTCCGTAGAGGTTGCCCTGGGTGTCCATGATCACGTTGCTGCGGGGGGATCCGCCGTCGGCCCCACCGGTGAAGTTGTGCAGCACCGTTTCCGTCCAGCTGCCATTTGAGAACGAAAGCTTGAACACAGTGCCTTGGGAATCTGTCCCGCTGCCTTGCGTAGTGCCGCAGATGTTTCCAGACGCGTCAAGAAGTAGATCTTCTTGTGGTCCCGAATTCGAGGGGCCGCTCAGCCCGTATAGTAGGCTGAACAGCCACGTGTCGCCTGACGGCGTCAGCTCAAAGATCGTTCCCCCACCGGCCGGGCCAGCGTCAGAGGTCGCGCCGTATAGGTGTCCAAAAGGATCAAAGACAAGTCCGGCTATTGGAACTTCTCCGTCACTTCCCTGGAACTCGTGGAGGGTCGTCTCCGTCCAACCGGATCCCGAACGAGTTAGCTGGTATGCCGTACCTTTATCCAGGCCGCCTATTGCAGTTGTGCCGTATAAATTTCCCGACTGATCGAGGACCACGCCAGAATCGAGGTCCACAGAGTCGGGGCCAAAAGCGTAATAGGATGACACCATCCACCCTCCCTGTGAGAGTGTGAGTTCATAGACAGCGCCGCAGCCGGTCGGGATGCATCCCGAGCCGCCGAGAAATGTGGTGCCGTAAACATTTCCTGCGCCGTCGAAGGTCACCTCTGAATAAGGGACTGCCGGACTTCCAAAGCTGTAGAGCACCGTCTCCACCCAAGGACATTGCGCGTTGCTGCAAAACGTCGCCGGAGGCTGTAGGTTGAAAACCGTTCCGCAGCCGCCGAGATTGCACCCATAGCCCCCGCCGTAGGTTGTGGTGCCATAGAGGCTGCCGTCGGGCCCAAAGACGACTCGAGCATAGGGTTGGTATCCGTCGTCCCCACCTTGGAATTGGTGAAGTGTGGTGTACACCCAGCCGGGGCCCGACCTCTTTAGGCGGAAGACCGTCCCGCAGCCGGAACGGCAGTTCTGCGAGCCGCCATACGCGAGCGTCCCGTAAAGATTCCCTGCGTTATCCATCGACAAACCGGCTTGCGGAGTACTCCCAGCGGCTCCGCCCGTGAAGTTGTAAATGACATGGAACGTCTGCCCGCGCGCCAATCGCGGCACGACCATCAACGTCATCGCGATCACCACGGCCGACACGATGCGGCCGATTGCAGCGTTTCTATACGGGGGCATGAGGAGTCTCCTTGCAGGCATGAGCGTGAGTCCTGTGGTAGCGGACGGAACTAGGCCGGTTGCAGGCGTTTCACCTTGATGCGGTCGCGTCGGACTCGGGCAAGATCGTACTGGGCCTGTTGCACAAGCCAGCCTTCCTCGGTGCCGCCGAAAGCCTTGGACAGCCTCACGGCCATTTCAGGAGAGATGCCGCGCTTGCCGTTGACCAACTCCGAAAGCGTGTTGCGCGTCACCCTAAGGGCGCCGGCGGCATCCGTAATGGTCAAGCCTAGAGGCTCGATGCACTGCCGCAAAACCACACCTCCGGGGTGTGGTGGGTTTTTCATGGTCATCGGTCGTTCTCCCTGTCTAGTGGTAATCGACATAATCAACATCCTCCGCATGGCCTTCTACAAAACGGAAGACCACCCGCCAACTGGCGCGTACCGTAACGGCCCACAAGCCTTTCATCTGGCCCCTGAGCGGGTGCAGCCGGAAACCCGGTAGGTCCATATGAGCAACCGTGGGGGCGGCGTGAAGGGTCGCCAGAATATCCCGCAGCTTGCCAACGTGTTCCGGGTTTACGCCGGTCGGGTCGTCCTGCTCGAAAAGCCGTTTCAGTCCCTTGTGGCGTATTGACTGAATCATCCGCAACCGTAACCCGCCACGTGTCGCATGTCAAGTTGATTTCAGCGGGTCGGATTGGGATTCGGCTCCGGACGCGGAGTTTTTTCACCGGCATCCGCGCCATTCCTGGAACGTCGCCGTTCTTAGCACGGGAGCCGACCTTGTCAGCGCGGGAGAGCGCTGGGCGTGCGAGGCTGTCCTTCCCATTTCGGGAATTGTGGTTACCTTCGTTCGTGAAACTTAGCTTGACATCTATGCGGCGTTAGGGTTCGACCGGTAGGCTGGTAGGTTGGGCCGAGTGTCCACACGCCGATCGCAGCCGGATTGCGATGGTTGGTCTGCGACGGCGGAGATGTTCTTTGAAAAATAGCTGTCAGCGGTCAGCTATCAGCCATCAGCTTGCTGCCTCCTTCCTGGAGGGATCAGTCGCCTTTTTGCTGGCCTGGCATGACAAACGTGTTCGGGGCGCTGCTTTGGCTTCCCATTATGGCTGCCTTCCATATGGCTGAGTGTCGCAAGGTATTCAAAACAAAACTTTTAACGTAGACCTCGTAAGTACTTTGGTTTTAATACCTTGTGGTTAGGCTCTGCAAGTAGCTGAAAATAGGCTTCTTAGGTAACGAGATTATCTGTAGTATTTTGAATACTTTGAAGGCAAAGTATTGATTATAAAGATCGAAAAACATGGGGGGAGGGGGGTACACTGCGCGGTGGAAAATGCCGTTCCTCCGCCGCAATAAAACCCGGCCCCTGCTGGAACCATGGACAGGCTGCCGCCGGTGTTTATAATCCCACCCATGAATCTGGAACAGAAATTGGCTGAACTGAAACGCCGCGACTCCCTTGCCGAGGCGGGCGGAGGCGAAGAGCGCCGCGCGCGCGAGCACAAGCAAGGCAAGATGTCGGCGCGCGAGCGCATCGAGTTCCTGCTCGACGAAGGCACCTTTGAGGAAACCGACAAGCTGGTCGTGCATCGTTGCACCGACTTCGGCATGGAAGAGCAGAAGTATTACGGCGACGGCTTCCTCACCGGCTATGGCCGCATCGAAGGCCGGCTGGTCTTCGTCTTCGCGCAGGACTTCACGGTCTTCGGCGGCTCGCTGTCGGAAACCAACGCGGCCAAGATCGTCAAAATCATGGATACGGCGATGCGGGTGGGCGCGCCCGTGATTGGCCTGAACGATTCCGGCGGCGCGCGCATTCAGGAGGGCGTCCGCTCGCTGGCGGGCTATGCCGATATCTTCCTGCGCAATGTGCTGTCGTCGGGCGTGGTGCCGCAGATATCGGCCATCATGGGCCCCTGCGCCGGTGGCGCAGTCTATTCCCCGGCGATGACCGACTTCATCCTGATGGTGCAAAACACCTCGTACATGTTCATCACCGGGCCGGAGGTCATCAAGTCGGTGACGCATGAGGAGGTGACCAAGGAAGAACTCGGCGGCGCGATGACGCACAACGAGAGGTCCGGCGTGGCGCACTTCATGGCGCATGACGATGCCGAGTGCCTCAGCATGGTCCGCGAGCTGCTTAGCTTTTTGCCGTCGAACAATCTCGACGATCCTCCGCGCAAGCCTTGCACCGATCCTATCGACCGCGCCGACGAGAAGCTGGA
The DNA here is from genome assembly GCA_963789245.1 of uncultured Acidobacteriaceae bacterium. Taxonomy (GTDB): domain Bacteria; phylum Acidobacteriota; class Terriglobia; order Terriglobales; family Acidobacteriaceae; genus Bog-257. Next base: position 21,173 of record CAWBKE010000022.1, read on the forward strand.
CACGATCGTTCCCGCCGAATCGAACCAGCCCTATGACATCAAGGACGTGATCAACACCGTCGTCGACGACAGCTACTTCTTCGAGGTGCAGGAGCATTACGCGAAGAATATCGTCATTGGCTTTGCGCGGCTGAACGGCAAGCCGGTGGGTATCGTCGCGAATCAGCCGGCGTTTCTGGCGGGCGTGCTCGATATCAGCGCCAGCATCAAGGGCGCGCGCTTCGTACGCTTCTGCGATTGCTTCAACATTCCGCTGATCACCTTTGAAGACGTTCCGGGATTTCTGCCCGGCACACAGCAGGAGTACGGCGGCATCATCACCCACGGCGCAAAACTGCTCTACGCTTTCTCGGAGGCGACGGTGCCGAAGATCACCGTTATCACGCGCAAGGCTTATGGCGGCGCGTATTGCGTGATGGCGTCGAAGCACATTCGCACCGATGTGAACTACGCTTGGCCGACGGCCGAGATCGCCGTCATGGGACCGGAAGGCGCGGTGAATATTGTCTACCGGCGCGAGCTGGAGAAGGCGAAGAATCCCGAGGCCGATCGCGCGGCCAAGATCGAGGAGTTCCGCGAACGCTTTGCCAATCCCTACGTCGCGGCGGAGCGAGGATATCTGGACGCAGTGATTCGCCCACGGGACACGCGAAGAAAACTGATTCAAGCTCTCGACATGCTGGAGAATAAGCGCGACAAAAACCCGCCCAAGAAGCACGGGAATATACCGCTGTAGAAAGCCGTCAGTGTTGATTTGGCCCGTTTATTGGTAGTCCGACGGTACCCGCAACGCGCTGTTTGAAGTCATCCCAGTCGCGGCCTTTTCGCGCAAGAACTTCGGCTACATCGAACCAGTGGTTTGTCGTGGGCGATTCACTCTGCAGCTTGAGTAGGTCTAAGCCATGCTTCGAGATGACAGTCCAAAACTCTGGAAACCCAAACTTCTTTGCCTTCTGGTGTGACTTCTCCGCTTCTCCAGCCCGGTTATGGGCATTACTAACATCCGTACCGCCTTTGACTTCGATGGCAACTTTGTGGTGTGGACGACCGTCCGGCATCAACTCTTGAATAGAGACATCTGGGTCTTGTGCGAGCGAAATGTAGACCCTCCGACCAGCGGCATTCTGCACAATAAGCCGCGTGTCTGATCCGTCAATCACATATCCAGCAACGATCTCTTTGATCGTAAGGAATAACTCTTTCATTGCAGTCTTGCCGATCTGAGTATTGTTGGATCCCTGCAACTGAGCGCCGAATGTCAGCAGCGGCAGCTCGCTGAGGTCGCGCTGCGTAATCTTCGGCATCTGGCGAACAAGGTCGGCGAGAGGCTCTGCCATTGCTCGACAAAAACCCGCAACATAAGGCTCTTGCCTGGCCGACAATGTGCCAAATTCCTCCATGCTCTTAAAACGACCCATACCCGTCGATCCTTTGTAAAAGCTCTTCTGAGGCGCGCCCAGAAGTAACCGATAATAGCCAATAAGAGACGGTTTTATCGCTATAACGGAAGGGACGGGGAACACATGTTCATCACGAACGCCAGCTGACGCAAGGATTCTCCGGACGTCTCCCGGGACATATTCTCCGATCTGCTTTTGCACAACGGCTTGGTCCAGCTGACTTAGAGCATCTGAGAGGGCATCAATGAACCACTGCTTTCGGGCCGCAACCAGCAGTTGATAGAAACGCACCTGTCGAGCAGGGCCCGGCGGGCGGAGACTAGTGTTGGGACTCCGTGCAGGTTCTTTCTTCTTAGCCTTCGCTTTAGTCGTCACAGTCGGTCAAAATCATTCACATTTCTTCGACTTCCGGAAGATCAGCCAATAGCAGTGCTGCCGTCTGCTATGGTGCGCAATCTTCCATTTAGGATCAATGATTGGGCCCTTCCGAACCTTGACGATGCAGTCGCACGGGAGAAATCCAACATCATGTGCGGCATTTATAAGTTCGATGTGGGCCCACTGATAACGATGGTGGTGAACATAATCTGTGATCTTCGCCAGCAAAATACCCTCTGGCTTCAGTACTCGGTAAGCTTCTCGCAGAAATGGGGGGAAGGTATGACTAAAGGTATAGTGGTTCTCCTTTGAGGAACGCTCCACTAGACCGAAGCGGGTGTTGAAGTCCTTCTGCCGGTCTTTTCCCTGATTCGGAATATGGGGTGGGTCATAGACGATCACGTCAAAAACACCGTCAAGGAAAGGCATCGCGGCATTATTAGCAACCAGGTTGGGACAATGTCGCGGGTCGATATCCATGCCCGTCACAGGTCGCTTACTGCCATGCCAAAAGCGACCGCCATTGACAGTCGCATCAAGAATCCTGCTTGGCTTTCGACGGGGATAGAACTCGAGCATCCGCTCGAGGAGTTCTGAATCCTCGCCATACCAGATTGATGAGAGCGGGGCATACTCCGAGGCTGTTCGAGTCTCCCCTTTTCCTTTCGGGGGTTGCGTAATCGGCTGTAGAAACGTCGCCATCGTAGGGAAAACTCTTTGGGTACTGTTGTAGTTCATGGCCGCAACTGGGAATGCTTGCAAACCGATCACCAGACTTGCATTAGCCGGAACTCATCTATGCGAGTTTCGCACAAGGGTGCAGCGAATACAAGGCGAAGACTGTGTTAGTAGCACGTTATCTTGACTGGTTCCACGGAGATTACCATAAAAAAGGAATCCCGAGTGCGTCTTGTGATCGCTCGCTTTCGGCCAGTGGGTCACGTCACCATCTCGCCGAGCTGACCGGCCAGATACTTGCGTATCGGACTAGCTGCTCACAATGGATGCCGGACTCGCGACTAACCGGAATGACCGATCAACGCCTCGGGATTCCCGTCTTGCCCTTGACTCGTCTCCTGCTTCCGCCGCGTCATGCAACTCGCGACAACTGTTGCGGTCGTTCTACCTTGCGCCGTGAGCGCCTGGCAGTGACCTCGCTACAGGTCACCGGACTTGCCGGTTATCCTCCTCGCTTGCGCGTTGAGGAAGCTTGCTGCTTGACTGCGAAAACCTTGGAAACTCATCAAGGAACGAGAGTGTTTTTACTCCTCCTGTTGCTAAAGTCAATCAAATTATCGCAACTATATCTTGTTTGTTTTCAATCGAGTGCAGCTCATCCACAGGCGCATGCCAGAATTTTGTGCAATGCGGAAACCGGTCTTCAACCACCGCCAATTTCACGCACTATTTTCGCGGCTTTGCAACACAGGAGCGATCCGTCAGGCGCGAATTTCAGTTGCAGTTCAATTGTGGGAATCTGGCGAAAATATTATCCAGAGCGGCATTCAGCCGCTATCGATTTTCGCGCGTGACGACTTGACAGGCTGATTCGATTTCGCACCACTCGCTTCCAAACCGCCGATCGTGCTCACCTTAAGGCGTGGGATAGCGCCGCCGCCGCCCGCTAAATAGAATTGAGCCATGCTGTGCTTTTTCTCGCTTGTACTCGCCTTCGCGCTGCAAACTCCCGCCACCACCAATACGACAGACCAGATCACCGCGCTATTGCGCGCCAAAGATCAGGCGCTGCTGGATGCCTTCGCGCCCGGCGATCGCAAGGCGTGGGAAGACGCGCTGGCCACCGACGCGGTTTACGTCGACGAGAACGGTGTCGTGATGGATCGTGCCGCGTTTCTGAAGCAGCTGGAGCCTCTGCCCGCAGGCACGTCCGGCAGCCTTCGCATCACCTATTACGCCGCCCATATTTCCGGAGACCTGGCCACCGTAATTCACAATGATGACGAGCAGGAGAACTATCACGGCCAGGTGCTTCACGCGCGCTACCTGACGACCGAGACCTGGCGGCGCGACGATGGCGAGTGGAAGCTCTATCTGGTTCACGCGTACGCAGTGCCTAAAGATCCTCCGGCGATCTCGCTGCCGCAGAAGGAACTGGAGCAATATGTGGGCCGCTATTCAGCCGGGCCAGATCTGACTTATGTGATTCGGTCAGATGGCGGGCAACTGATGGGCGGGCGGCCGGGCAGCACGATGAGACCGCTGATGGTCGAAGTGCGCGACGTGCTCTTTGTTCCCGAACAGCCGCGAATCCGGAAGATCTTTCAGCGCGACGCCAAAGGCAAGATCACGGGATTTGTGGACCGCCGCGAAAGCTGGGACTTGGCGTGGAAGAAAAGCGAGAAATGATCGTGCTGACAATCGAAAGCCAGCAGCTAGAGCTCTCGCTGGCATTCCAGCACGAGTTGGAGCGCGTCGCGAAGGTTTGCCTTGGCCTCCTCGAGGGTTTCTCCCTGCGATATCGCAGCGGGAATCTCTTCTACGAAGCAGGTGTATCCGCCTTCTCTGGCTGGTTCAAATACTGCCGTAAGCTTCATGCGCCCAGCGTATCACAAGGTGCAATCAGGATGGCAAAACGGTTTCATGGCTGGTAGAAACGGGTTTGGGGATGAAGGGAAAGATTGTCCGGCGATAGGGGTCCCTCGACTGCGCTCGGGATGACACGGGACTTTAGAGAGGCTGATGGCTGACGCCTACGGTTTTTGCAGCCGCTGCACATCGCGGACGCCGGGAATCTTGCGCACGCCGGTGACGATGCGCTCGAGGTGCTTAAGGTCGGCGATGTCGGCAACAAGTTCTACCGTGGCGTGCTCTTCGGCGGTCTTGGCTTCAATGTTGCGGATGTTGGTGTTGGCGTCGCTGATGACGGTGGCGATCTGCTTCAACATGCCGGGACGATTGTCGCAGGAGACGGTCAACTTGACCGGGTAGCCAGCCTGCCAGATGGGGGAAGCGGCATCGCGGCCCCACTCGACGGCGATGCGGCGTTCGGGCTCAAACATCAGGTTCTCGACATTGGCGCACGAGGCGGAATGTACCGCGACGCCCTTGCCGCGGGTCACATAGCCGACGATCTCCTCGCCGCGAATCGGATTACAACATCGCGCGCGATAGACCATCAGGTCGTCGTGGTCTTTGACCTTGATGGCCGAGTTGTCGCCGCCAAAGACGCGGCGCACGACGTTGGTGAAGCCGCTGTTTGAGCCTTCGTCGGTGGTGGGAGCAGGAGCGTGGCCGGAGAAGGACTGCGCTTCATCGGCGGGCACCAGCCGCGCCAGAATGCTGCGCGCGGAAAACTTGCCGTAGCCGATGGCGGCCAGCAAGTCGTCAGGCTTGGCCATGCCGTTCTCGGAGGAGACGCGCATCAGCTCGGCATCGTTGAGCGACTTCATGGAAATGCGGTATTTGCGCGCTTCTTTCTCCATGAGTTTGCGGCCGATTTCGACGGCACGCTCGCGCTGATGGAGGTTGAGCCAGTGCTTGATCTTCTGGCGGGCGCGAGAGGACTTGGTGTATTGCAGCCAGTCACGGCTGGGATTATGACTCGGCTGAGTGAGGATTTCGACAATGTCGCCGGAGCGCAATTTATAACGCAGCGCGACGATGCGGCCGTTGACCTTGGCTCCGACGCAAGTGTGCCCGACCTCGGTGTGGACGGTGTACGCGAAGTCGATGGGCGTGGCATCGCGCGGCAGAATCACGATGCGGCCCTTGGGGGTGAAGGTGTAAACCTCTTCGGGATAGAGATCGATTTTCAGGGTCGCGAGAAATTCCTTGGAGTTCTTGATGTCGCGCTGCCACTCGACCACTTGCCGCAACCATGCGAGACGCTGTTCGTCGCGCGCCGAGACCGGACCGTCCTTGTATTTCCAGTGCGCGGCAATGCCCTCTTCAGCCATCTTGTGCATGTCTTCGGTGCGGATCTGCACCTCGAAGGCGTGGCCTTTTTCGGAGATGACGGTGGTGTGCAGCGACTTGTAGAAATTGTTGCGCGGAATGGCGATGAAGTCCTTGATGCGTCCCGGCACCGGGCGCCATTGATTGTGAATGATGCCCAGCACGGCGTAGCAATCGCTTTCCGATTGGGTGATGATACGCAGCGCCAGCATGTCGTAGATCTGGTCGATGGCGATGCGCTGCCGCTGCAGCTTTTGCCAGATGCTGTACAGGCGCTTGATGCGCGCTTCCACCCGCGCCTGAATTTTGTTTTCCTTCAGCTTCTGCTCGATGACGCCTTGCACCTCGGACAGAAACGCCTCGCCTTCTTTGCGACGCGACTCGACGGCATCTTTGACCTGGTTGTAGGAGATGGCATCGACATACTGGAAGGCAAGATCTTCCAGCTCGCCGCGAATTTTGCCCATGCCGAGGCGGTGGGCGATGGGAGCGTAAATGTCGAGCGTCTCGCGCGCGATTTTTTGTTGCCGCTCGGGCGAGAGGAACTTCAGCGTGCGCATGTTGTGCAGACGATCAGCCAGCTTGATGAGCACCACACGGATGTCGTCCATCATGGCCAGGACCATCTTGCGGACGTTTTCGGCCTGGGCTTCTTCGGAGGACGCGAAGTCGATTTTGCTGATCTTGGTGACGCCTTCTACGATGTGGGCGACCTGCTCGCCGAATTCAGTCTTAATGTCCTCAACGGTGACAGAGGTGTCTTCGACGACGTCATGCAGCAAGCCGGCGGCGATGGCCGTGGTGTCGAGGCGCATCTCCGCCAAAATCGTGGCTACCTGCAAGGGATGCGCGAGAAAAGGTTCGCCCGACGCGCGCGCCGTTCCTTTGTGATGTTGGAGGGAAAACTCGTAAGCTTTCTTGATGAGGGAGAGATCTTCGCTCTCGCGGTAGGAGCGGACTTTGTGCATGAGATCGCGAAAGCGGGTGACCGTCAGAACATTGGTCGCGATCTGTTGGCGCAAAGTCGCCATATCCGATTATACGACGAGAAATTTAGTTGGGTTTGAAGGTGGCGCGCGCGAGGATTCACCATCGAATGAGAGACGCTGAGCTTGCTGTACCAAAATAGGGTACAGTCGTACCCAATACGGGTACGGAGAGATGCGAGTACTGATCAGTGGAGCGTCGGGATTGCTTGGGTCGGCGCTGACGCGCGCGTTGCGGGCTGAGGGTGAAGAGCCGGTTGCGCTGGTACGTCGCGCGGCGCAAGCAGGCGAGGTGCAATGGGACCCAAAGCAGCCGCTCGATCCGGCGAAGCTGGCCGATAGCGATGCGGTGGTGCACCTGGCGGGCAAGAATGTTGCCGGTCTGTGGACGAAGAAGTTCAAGCAGGAAGTGCTGGAGAGTCGTGTCTATGGCGCGAAAACTTTGGCGACAGCCGCGGCTGAGAGTTATCGCCGGAGCGGCCAGCCGCGGGTATTCGTATCGGCGTCGGGCATGAGCTACTACGGCGACCGCGGCGACGAAGTGCTGACAGAGGAGTCTTCCGCGGGACGAGGATTTCTGGCCGGAGTGGTGAAGCAGTGGGAGGCCGCGACCCTTCCGGCCAGCGCGGCGGGCGTGCGCGTGGTTAATCTGCGCATTGGAGTTGTGCTGGCCCACGACGGCGGCGCGTTGAAGCCAATGCTGACGCCATTCCGGCTCGGCCTGGGTGGGAGAGTGGGCAGCGGAAAACAATATTGGAGCTGGATTGCGCTGGACGATGTGATTGGCGCGATGATGTTTGCGCTGAAGAATGAGAGCCTGCGCGGGCCGGTGAATATCGTAGGGCCGGCGCCGGTTCGCAATGCGGAGTTCGTGCGCGCGCTGGCTAGGGAGTTACATCGTCCCGCGATGTTTCCCTTGCCGGAGTTCGCAGTGCAGGCGTTGCTGGGTGAGATGGGACAGGAGTTGCTGCTGACCTCGGCGCGGGTGCTGCCGGCAAAGCTGAACGCGGCAGGATACCGGTTTCGTTATACGGAGCTGGCAGATGCCTTGCACGCCGCGCTGGGGTGACGGAACGGACGCAGTTTACCGGGAATAGGGGTCCTTCGACTCCGGCGACCAAAGGCGGTCGCCTGCGCTCAGGATGACAGATTGTTTTCCACAACTGATTTTCCTTCACGCTCTCGACAGCGCGCCTATAATGGAGCGACTCGGCGCGTCTCCCAAACTTTCCCCGTGAACGAAAAGCTGCAGGTCGCGCCGTGCCGGCTAGTCGCCAATTGCTGACAATGAACACCGACAAACGCAAAGTTCTTGGCCGTGGACTGGAGACCCTGCTCCCTTCGCGGCAGGTTCCTCACGCTCCGGTCGCCGTCGCCGCCGCTCCCAAGCTGGAAGCGGACGAGATCCACCACATTCCCCTGACGCAACTGGACCGCAATCCTTATCAGACGCGCACAGCCTCGCTCGACCCGGAGGCCCTGAAGGAACTGGCGCTTTCCATCAAGGCTGTAGGTGTGCTGCAGCCGATCGTAGTGCGTCCGGTGGCTGGCGGCCGCTATCAGGTGATTGCAGGAGAGCGGCGCTGCGAAGCTTCGCGCAGCATCGGCTTACCCACGATTCCCGCCCTGGTGCGGCAAGTTTCCAACGTGCAGGCGATGGAGATGACCATCATCGAGAACCTGCAGCGCGAGGACCTGAATGCGATCGAGCAGGCCCGCGCCTTCGAGCGGCTGTCGCGGGAGTTCGGCCTCACCCAGGACCAGATGTCGCTGCGCACCGGCAAGGAGCGCTCGACCATCTCCAACTTCCTGCGCCTGCTGAAGCTGCCACTCTACGTGCAGGGGCTGATGGAACGCAATGACATCAGCTTTAGCCACGCGAAGGCGATGATGCCATTGGAGTCGCCCGAGCAGGTCGAGCGGGTGGCGCGCCGCATCGTCGATCACGGGCTCTCGGTGCGGCAGACCGAAGAGGCGGTCGCGCACCTGGTGCAGCCGCTGGTTCGCAAGACTGAAAAACAGCGTGTCATCGATCCCAACGTCCGCGAGGCGGAAAACACGTTACAAGAGGCCTTAGGTGTCCGCGTCACCATCGACGACCGCAAGGGCAAAGGCAAGATCCTCATCGAGTATTCGTCGCTGGAAGACTTCGACCGCATCATTGAGGCCCTCGGCGGCAAGAAGACGGATTGAAGCAGCCAGCATCTCAGTAGACTTCTGCCTGACACGCCACCGCGACGCGCGGGCGTCAAGTTATTTCGCCAGAGTCTTCAGGGATTCCACCGGCTCGAATTGTGCTTTCAGGAATGAAAAGCCCAGGACGCGCGGGTCATTCTGGGGATTGCCCTTCACCTTGAGGGGATCGTCGACCTGAATGACCAGTTGGTTTTCGCCCGGCAGGAACGCAGTTCGGTCCACAATAAATTCAGTGCTGTCCTGGCCGGCGACAATCGTTCCCAGCACATGTCCATTCAGCAGGATGCGGGCAGGCCGTCCCGGATTCGCGGTGCCGAAGATCCGCACTCGGACTCGGGAAGAGTCGGTGAAGTCGGACGCCACACGGAAGTAGATGGTCGCCAGCCCCATGGTCCACACGGGACCCGGATCCCCCATCCCTTCATTGAACCCTTTGTTCAGGCTGGTAAGATCATCGAGCTGGATGGTGAAAGGAAGCTTGAGCGCGGGGTAAGGAGTCCATTGAAACTCCCAATGGTCGTCTTTCGTCAGGACTCGACAAGGTGGCTCACAGGCCCTGGGTACGTCGGTCAGGATGAGGTTGGTGAGTCCGGCAAACTGTTGACAGCGGTTGTCCCGTCCGAAGGTGAAGGCCCATAAATCGTCCACGCAGAAGGCCCGATGTTCATGTTTCAATCTGCTGGCGACGCCGGCCATGGTCATCCAGTCGCTGGAGTTGAAGGTGAGATGGACCATCTTGCCATCGTCTGGCGGCAGATGGGTGACGAGCCGATCGCTTTCACGCTCTCCCTTCTCTGCGTGAAGAAAGCCTTGTTTGGCGCCGAACATGGAAAGCGGCAGCAGGGCGCAAAGGACCACGGCCGTTATCGGCCGGATGGTCAGCCGAAGACCGTCCAGGATTAACACCGCCATCAAGAACAGCGCCAGCAGTTGCATGCTGAAGAAGAAATAGCCATTGAAGTTGAACAAGGGACCAGACATCTTCAAAGTCCAGTAGTAGAAGAGCAGGGAAACCAGCACAATCTCGAGCGCCGCATACGAAATGAATGGAGGAATCTTCTGCCTACCTCTGGCATAGAGCCCGATTACCAGTCCTACCATCAAGCAACCAAGACACCAATAAGCGGCAACATAAGGCTTTGAGCCGCCTTTCGAAATAAGGCCGGCCGATGCGGGTTCCAGCACGACTTCCGGATCCGGGATGAAAGCGAGGAAGCTGAATTCGTACTTAAGCGATCGGCTGAGGCTTTGCTGGAGACCGCTGTGCGCGGCAGCGTGGTGTAGGATCGCCCGGACATTGTTGTCGCGGTGTATTACCACATCCAGCAGAATGGGAAACGAGAAAAGGATGACCAGTGCCGCGCTAATCGCAACCGGCTTTCGATTTCGGCGCAGGAACCCCCGTAATCCAACGGCTCTGCCGAATCGCCACCATAATGTGAGCAGCGCGGCCACTGAGAGTACCCCAACAAACAGCGACTGGGCCACGTGCGCATGCATCAGCATGAGGCCGCTGAAGGCGAGCCACGGCAAGTGTGACGTTTCGCCGGTCGCGACGGATGCGCACACGGTGACGAAGAACAGGAAACAGAACATGAACACGTGCGGCATCCATATGGAAAAAACAGCGGAGCCGGGAATTGTGCGATTAACAATGTAGATGAACAAAAGGGAGAGCAACAATGCTACCGGCGGAAACAGCCGGGAGCGGCAACGCCCGGCAATAATGCCTATGGCGCCGAACAGAAATGCGGTGTTCAGCACAATCATGCATAGGATGTGCGCGTTCATTTCTGCGGGGACCAGGTGCAGCCAGTCGTGCAACACTTTCTCGCCAAGAGCGAAGGCATAAAAGAAAGCCGGTCCCGGGTGATGGAAACCCCAACGCGAGTAGTTGCCCAGCAGCTCCCGGAAGTGCTTGGCTCGCTCCACTTGCAGTGCGTTGGCAGCAAAGTCCGTGTACTCCCAGATGGGGACCTTGAAGAGGTCGCGGTTCAGGATCAGCAGAATCGCCAGGAAGACGATGGCAGACACGACCACCGCAACGGATGAGGAGCGCGAGGTATCCAACTCCGTGTTATCGCGAAGCACCACCACAACCTTGTCCCCAAGACGTTTCTTTCCTAGATCACGACAGTAGAGGGAATGTCATCCTATCAAATTCAGGCTTTTCGTACCCAGCGGTAGTGTGTCACGGTAGTGGTCGAAATTCAGCCACTACCGTGTGTCACTTTCCACTTGACGGGCGCGTGGCGGCTGACGTATATCTCATACCCTCACCGCAAACAGGGACGCGATGTTACATCTCTGTTTCTCGCATCGACTAAAGGTAACGTGACTTTCAGAGGAGCAAGGGTGCACATCCGCAAGACCGAAACATCGAAAGGAAAGCTATGAAGAAAGATGCAATCAGGCTCAGCGTCATCGTATTCGCGGCCCTGGCCGCGCTGGCGCTGTGTACACCCGTCGCCGCCGCTCAGGGCACTATGGGCGGGCAGGGCATGAGCCCGCAAGGCAACCCTGAAGCCATGCAAAGGCTCGAGAAAATGTCGGCAGCGTTGCAACTGACGCCGCAGCAGAAGCGGCAGGTCGCGCCTGTCATCATGGACGAGGCGCCGAAATTGAAGGCGCTGAAAAGCGACACCAGCCTGCCGCCGCTGCAAAAGGCGATGAAGATGCGGCAGATCAGCGAGGCCACCGACGCCAAGCTGAAACCCATCCTCACGCCATCCCAGTATCAAACCCTGATGCAGATGCAGGCGCAGGAACGGCAGCAGATGATACAGAAAATGGAGAACCGGTAGGGAGAACGCATCGGGCTCGGTTGACATCCCAAGGCAGCCGAGCCGGCGGATCCGAAAAGCAATGGCCGGCGACCAACGGTTGTCGAGGCCTTGTCAGAGGCTGCTACTCACCCCAGTAGCCGTGGTCCCTTAAGAAATAGGATTCGTTCCACGAATTGAACGCGGTGCGCAGGAACATGGTTGCCATCCTCGCGTGGCCCATCTTGCGGAAGCGGCGATTGGAGGTATGGATTTTCCCGCGCACGATTCCGAAGCGTCGCGGCGAGACTTGTTTGCTCAGCAGATAATCCTCAGCAAAAAGCGCGTTTTCGTTGAAGCCTTCCAGGGCGTCGAACGTAGCTTTGTCGAACAGCATGAACATGCCCGTGGCAAAAGGCTTGACCCAGGCGCCGGCGTATTGAAATACGTTGTTTCCAGCGTAGAGGAGGTGGTCGCGCCAGTCCCCGTCCGGGCACCAGATGTTGGTGGTTAGACAATGCAGTTGACGGCGGCGCATCTTTTCGAGGGCGCGTCGCAACAGCGTCCTGTCGTGCAACACAACATCCGCATCCACAAACAGGACATAGGGTGTATCCGCCAAGCGAGCGCCGGCGTTGCGGCCGACGGACGGCAGGCCGCCGGAAATCACGCTGATATCAAGCCGATCGCGCATGGCGAGGGCGAGGGGAACGGTGCCGTCGGTTGAGCCCGCGTCAGCAACGAATACTTTGGTATGCGGCAAAAGCGGGTAGTCCTGCCTGCTCAAAGAGGTCAACAGGATCGGCAGATGTTTGCTCTCGTTCTTCGCGGGAATGACGATCGTTAGTTCGGGCTTGGTATTCACGGATGGCAACTCCTTCGTCACCGACGGTCACGTACGTCGGACGGCGGTCGACCCAGGCACCGGTGTTGTAGTAATCGACACCATCACGCTGCTGATGCAGAGGCAGATGCGTGTGTCCGCAGAAGATGCGGTCAATTCCTCCAGCCTTGGCGTAGGCCAGAGCGTTGGCGGCTACCTTGGTGGACAGCCGCAGCCAGCGTGTGTTCAGGCGATCGAGATAGCGGGAGAAGCGCTTGTTGCCGATATCGAGCTTCTGTATGCGGCTGAAGAGCAGCTCTCCGCAGCGGCTGAGTAATTCGTTGTGCAGCGAGAAACGGTCGAACTGGTGGCCGTGAATGGCCAGGTGACGCAGGCCGTTGTAGGTCCAGACGTAACGCTTGAAAACCGGAACTCCCACAAGGTGGGACATCACCTTGGAGAGCCCTTCATCATGGTTGCCTTCCACCCAGACGATTTCGACGTTGCGTTTGCGATTGGAGAGCTTGCGGATGCAGGAGAGGAATTCCCAATGATCGCCATTGAGGCGCGCGAAGTTAAGGTCGGAAAAGATATCGCCCAGAAGAATCAAACGGCGGAAGTTACAGGATTGGAGCAACGCAACGGCATCTCGAGCCCGGCTGATATCTGACCCGAGGTGAATGTCTGACAGGAGCAACGTATCGAGCGTTGGAGCCTGCATACCTACATTGTGGGACAGAGGACGTAAAAGGATGATGAAAGACAGATGAACATCTGATTGCACTAAGAACAGTGCATCACGGTGGATACTGGTCTTGACGGGCCGAGAACATCGCCGATGCAGGACGGCGGCCGTCTTCGCCAGGAAGCCGCGAAACCCACCGGCCTCATTCCTTCAGGAAAATATTTAGAAGGGAGTTGTGAATCCGAATCCCGCCGTTATATTCGATGAATCCCAGTTTCCTGAAGCGATTCATAAAGAAGCTGACCCGGGACCGGGTGGTTCCGATCATCTCCGCCAGAGTCCCCTGGCTGATCTTTGGAACCAACGTCTCGGGATCGCTTTCCTTGCCGAACTGGGCGAGCAACAACAGGATCCTGGCCAGCCGCTTTTCGCTGGAATTGAAAAGCTGATCCACCAGGTCCGCCTGGATCCGAGCGTTGCGGGTAAGCAGAAAAGCAACGAACACATCCGACAGCGCGTGTTCCTGGCGCAGTACGCGGACCATTTCCGCCTTGCTGATCTTGAGCAGCGCACAATCGGTCATCGCGGTGGCAGTCGCGAGGCGAAGAGGATGAGATAACAGCATGCAGTCCTCTCCCAGAAACTCCCCGGCACCCACTAAGGCGAGCGTCGCTTCCTTGCCGCGCGCGGAAGAGACCGTTACTCTCAGGCGGCCCCTCTGCACGTAAAAAATCGCGTCGGCAGGGTCGCCTTGTGCGTAGGCCGCTTCATTCTTCTTCAGGTTGCGAAGCTGCTTTCCCACCCCAGCTCTCGCGAGGAAGCCCTTGGCATCGAAAACCATATCGCCATTCTTTCGTCGCGGCGTAGGCGTTTTAAGACGGGAAGGTTTTGCAATTTCGCCTGAGGCGGGCTTTGCGGACCGCAGCGAATTAGCCGATGGAACCGGTTTGGTGGGCCGGCCTCGGCCGCGGGTTGGAGTGGGGCCTGCGCTCATTTCATACTCCAAAGGGAGCGCCCTTTACGGCTAAGAATTATACCTCTTCAAGAGACTGGGGACACGCGCTTCGGTCAGGCAACTGCGATCCGGATGCAACGCATTGCGTAAAATGGCTCCCATGACCACGGAGCAGAATGTCGCCTCGCTCGCAATCCTGAAACGCGTAGCCATTTTCTCCAGCCTATCGGAGCCGGAGTTCGCATTCCTGACCTCCCACCTCGTGCAGCGCAAGTACACTGCCGGCGAACTTATTTTTAGTGAAGGCGATGTTTGCGCCGGCCTGTATATCGTCCAGTCGGGGAATGTTCGCATCTTCAAGAGTTCGGCTGGCGGACGGGAGCAAGTGCTTTCAATTGACGGCGAAGGCAGCTCGATTGCCGAACTGCCTGTGTTCGACGGAGGGAATTACCCTGCTTCCGCCCAGGCGGTCAGTGACAGCACGCTTCTCTTCTTCAGCCGGAAAGATTTCCAGACGCTCTGTGTGCAGCATCCCGAGGTCGCGTTGAAAGTTCTGAAAGTGGTTGGCGGACGCCTGCGCCGGCTGGTGGGCATCATTGAAGAGCTTTCGTTCAGCACGGTTCGACACCGGCTCATCGCCCTGCTGGTGCGATTGGGCAAGACCGAGGGTGTACGCAAGGGCGATGGCATCAGCCTGAACCTGCCGGCGAACAACAGCGAACTGGCGGCGCAGATCGGTACCGTACGGGAACTGGTGTCGCGCAACCTCAGCCGTCTCCAGGCCGAAGGACTGATCCAGGTTGACAATCGCGCGCTGCAGATTCCATCGCTAAAGCGCCTGGAGCAGGAACTGGAAGCTTCCAGCGGTTAAGCTCTCCAGATGACGAGGTAGGGCCGTCGAGAGTTCTTCAGGATTCAGCAAGACATTTCAGCAACTGCCGGCCCCAGCATAGTCAGCAGGTTCTCGCCACGAGATGTCTCTCTCGAAACCCCACAATTTCGGCTGCCCGTGACAGAAGTCATAGCTGAGGTGCGGCAGGGCAACTAGTCTTCAGTTGAAGGCGGGAACCGGACAATGTTCCGAACTCGCAGGAGGAACTAGAAATGACCCTGACAGCGACCACAACCGTAGGCGAGATCGCCGCCGAGATGCCTAGCGCCACGCGGGAGTTTGAAAAGCTCGGAATCGACTACTGCTGCGGCGGCAGCCACACCCTGCGCCAAGCTTGCGCTGAAGCCCACATCTCGATTGAGGAAGCTCTCGCACGCCTGGAGAACGGCCTGGCATCCGCGCAACCCAACAGCAGCAAGGACTGGCAAAACCAGTTGCTGGCAGACCTGATTCTTCACATCACCAGCACCCATCATGCTTTTGTGCGCGAGGAGAGCCCGCGAATCCAGGCGTTAACCGCAAAAGTGGTTGGCGTCCATGGAAGCAATCATCCGGAGTTGCTCCAGGTGCAACAAGTGTTCTCCGCGCTTGCCGAGGAGTTGAGAGTTCACCTGATGAAGGAAGAGCAGATGCTTTTCCCCTACATATCGCGCATGGAAGAGAGCGTAATGGCGGGCGAGCCCGCTCCTCCGGCGATGTTCGGGACGGTGGCGAACCCGGTAGGCATGATGATGCGCGAGCACGATGGCGCCGGCGAAGCGCTGCGTGGGCTGCGCTACGTCACCACCGACTACAGGGTTCCCGAAGACGCATGCATCAGCTATCGCACGCTGTTTCAGGCGCTGCAAGACTTTGAATCTGATCTGCACCAGCACATCCACTTGGAGAACAACATTCTCTTTCCCCGGGCCGTCGCCATGGAAGCCAAGCGATAACCGATGGCATCCGGTTGGGACGGGTATCTGTCTATCGGGGAGGCGATTTTGTGCCGAATGGGTTGAGTGGGTGTGACGTAAGTCATAGGTCGCGAACCATTCTTTTCATAGCTTGAAGCTGAGAGGACGTAATGGCGCCGGCAGTATCGCAAAGCAGTTCGGAACCAGCAGTTGCGATTCGGGATGAGGTTCGCAACGTTCCTGGAGTCACGTCGCCTTTTCTGGTCGAGGCGGGATCAATTTCCAAACCAGTTCGTAAGAGGCTGGTTCGGCGCGATGATCACGAGTATTCGCAGCCGCTGCGATTGGGCGCGCAACTCTTCCTGTTGGCGCTGAACGCCTGGATCGGCGTGCAGTTCTATCTTTGGGTGCGGTGGGCAGAAAGCGGAGGTCGCGGGTTGGAAGTCTCGCGTCCGGCCGGAGTCGAGGGCTGGCTGCCCATCGAAGGCCTGATGCAGTTGAAATATTTTCTGGTTACCCGGCAATTGCCACAAGTTCATGCCGCCGGGTTCTTCCTGTTTGTGGCGTTCCTGGTGATGTCGGTCGTGTTCCGCAAATCGTTCTGCAGTTGGCTATGTCCGGTGGGAATGGTTTCTGAATACCTGTGGAAGCTGGGCCGCGCTACCTTCCGTCGGAATTTTCATTTGCCGCGTTGGGCAGATATTGCACTGCGCTCGCTGAAATACATGCTGTTGGGTTTCTTCGCCTACGCGGTAGCAAGTATGTCGGCAGTTGCCATCGCCGAATTCCTGGGCAGCCCGTATGCTCTCGTTGTCGATGTGAGGATGTTGAATTTCTTCCGCTACCTGGGCATCACGACAGCGTTGGTTCTCCTTGCGATTGTGCTTGCTTCCATCTTTGTGCAGAACTTCTGGTGCCGCTATCTGTGTCCCTACGGAGCATTCCTGGGATTGGTCTCGCTGATCAGCCCGGCACGAATCACGCGCAACCTGAGCACGTGTATTGACTGCGCCAAGTGCACAAAAGCGTGCCCGTCAGCGCTGCCCGTCGACAAGCTAATACAGATTCGCTCAGCCGAGTGCACCGGGTGCCTGGAGTGTGTGGCCGTCTGTCCCGCGAAAGATGCTTTGACGATGAGCGTGCCGGCGGGATTGCGGAAGCGTCGCGCGATTCCGGCCTGGAGCATGGCCGCGGGGATCGCGATCCTCTTCTTCGGATTGGTCGGCTATGCCAAGTACAACCATCACTGGAACACAGACCTTCCGAAGCAAGTCTACCTAGAACTGGTGCCCGCTGCTGGAAAGCAGCAACACCCCGTTTCGCCGGGCAGGTAGAGACCGTGTCGCAACCGGTGCCGCCGCTCTGCGGCTCACGCGATTTTCCGCCTCGACCGGGGCCTCACGGCCCCGGCTAACTTCATGCCGCCGCTGCGCGGCTAGTTTGGCTACTCACACGGCGACTTCTTCTCGGCAGAAAAGTTTAGTCGAGTTGCGACCACCGCCTGCGGTAGGCCAGGCCCGCGCGCATCTCGGTGATCAGACGGCCGTCCATCATCGCCAGTGGCTCGCCGGCAGCGAGGGCGGCGTCTCGTGTGAACATCCAATCCATCAGCTGATTTGTAATAATATATCGTATTACGATATTATATTACCTGACCAGCTTATGAACGTCCCTGAGGAGCTGTCGCTTGCTGACTACCGCGCGCTGGCTGAGTTCCGTTATCAGATCCGCCGCTTCCTGCGCTTCAGCGAAGACGCCGCCCGCAGCGCAGGTATCGAACCACAACACCATCAGCTAATGCTTGCGGTGAAGGGCATGCCTGCCGGCAGGCGGGCGCGCGTTGCCGATCTCGCAGAACGATTGCAACTGCATCACAACAGCATTGTGGAACTGGTAGGGCGACTAGCGGAAAAAGGCCTGGTCGAGCGGCATCGAGACGGAAAAGATCGCCGCGAGGTTACTGTGCGTCTGACGGCGCGCGGGCGGCACATTCTTAAAGATCTCACAATCTATCACCGTGACGAACTGCGCTCGACAGCCGTGGCGTTGGCAGGGGCGGTGGGCAAGCTGATCGCTCGCCGGCCAGGAAGCAAGCAGGCCCGCTTGGGCCGCGCCAGGAAGAAGGAATAAGCTGTGGAGGAATTCGCGGAAACCCTGGGCACCGACGGGGTAAACCCACGCCATCCAATGGAAGAGGCACCCAGCACACCGATGCCGGAGGCGAAGTTCCGCGTCGGCCTGGTCTCGTTGTTGGCTGCGTTCATTGGATTGGCGGCAGGTGTTATCGCATTTCTGCTGTACGACCTTATCGGTTTGTTCACCAACATTTTTTTCTTCCATCGCTGGTCGTTCGCCTTCACCAGCGCCCGCAATAATCATCTTGGCCTGCTGGTAATCGTCACGCCGGTGATCGGCGGCATCATCGTCGGAATCATGGCCCGTTACGGTTCCGACAAGATTCGAGGTCACGGAATTCCGGAAGCCATGGAAGCGGTGTTAGTGAACCGCAGCCGGATCGAGCCTAAGGTCGCGATCCTGAAGCCTATCTCAGCGGCAATAGCCATAGGCACGGGCGGCCCATTCGGCGCTGAAGGCCCCATTATCCAGACGGGCGGTGCGGTGGGATCGCTGGTTGGCCAGTTGATGCACACCACGGCAGCGGAGCGCAAAGTCCTGCTCGCATCCGGAGCTGCTGCCGGTATGGCGGCAACTTTCAGTACCCCGCTCGCAGGAGTCATTCTGGCGATTGAGCTTCTGCTGTTCGAGTTCAAGTCGCGGTCGTTCATTCCGCTGGTGATTGCCAGTACCCTGGCTACCGCAGTTCACTTCCAGTTGATGGGCCGCGGCCCCATGTTCAGCGTGGGAGCGCTGGACTTCGGAGTTCCACACGCGCTGCCTTTCTATCTGGTGTTGGGCGTGCTTTGTGGCATTGCCGCGTTAGCTTTCAGCCGCAGCCTCTATTGGATTGAAGATCAGTTTGAAAAGCTGCCGCTGCCGCAGATGTGGTGGCCGGCGATTGGGGCGCTCGGACTCGGCATAATCGGCTATTTCGTGCCGCGGGTGCTGGGCGTAGGCTACGACACCATCTCGGACATTCTTAATACGAGGATGTTGCTGGGCGCGCTGTTGGCGGTGATGATTTTTAAGTCGGCGGCACTGGTGATTTCCCTGGGCTCGGGCACATCCGGCGGCTTGCTGGCTCCCATGTTCATGGCCAGTGCAGCCATGGGCTCGGCGTTCGCGATGATCGTGGACAAGGTTTGGCCGGCCGCCGGGTTATCTCCCGGAGCCTTCGCGCTGGTGGCGATGGGCGCGGTTTTCGGCGCTGCCTCGCGAGCGGCCTTCACCTTTATCATCTTCGCCTTCGAAATCACGCGGGATTACAACTCGGTGTTGCCATTGATGCTGGTCACCGTTATCGCCGACGCCATAGCGGTGCGCTATGCGAAGAACTCGATCATGACCGAGAAGCTGGCGCGGCGCGGGCTGCGGATTGCCCAGGATTACGAAGCCGACGTGCTGCAACAGGCGCTGGTGCGAGACACGATGTCGGAGTCATTCGACACCGTGCCTGCGACCATGCGCTTGCTGGAGCTGGCGGAACGGATCGGGCGGCACGATCCCTCGGTTACGAAGCACCGGGCAGTGTTCCTTGTCGATGAGAATCGCGCTCTGGTGGGCATCGTAACTTATGGAGACATGGTGCGCTCGCTGGGCCAGCCGCGCTCAGAAGAGATGACCGTACTGGAAGCAGGAACTAGATCACTCGTGGTGACCTATCCCGACGAAGTTTTATACGACGCCACCGCCAGAATGTTGCGCGCCAATATTGGCCGAATGCCAGTAGTAAAGCGTGAGGACCCTACACAGATTGTGGGATATCTTGGACGATCCGAAATCATGATGGCGCGTATGCGGCGACTTGACGAAGAGCATGTGCGCGAGAACGGATGGCTGGGCGGTCTACGCAGAGCTTCAGGCGGCTGATTAGAGCTTCGGGACCGGATTACCCGAGTGTCCTGTCAGCCCCCGCAAAAGGAATCATTCAATTGCTCGCATAGCTTCTGGTATATGAACGGGATAGTCGAGTTCTCGTTTGTTCTCGATCGGGGCCTGATTCACGGCCGCCAAGAAGAACACTTTAGTTTCATTAATGTAGCACTATAGTTAAATAAATTCCCAAATCGGGAGGAAATTGCGTAGAACAATGTCGCAAAGACCTGCATAGTCAAATCTCCGAAAAGACAGGAAACATTGGGCTTAGAGAGTGGCGCTGGAATTGCTCCTCACTGAAAGGGTCTGTACGTGAATTGAACCTAAAGGAGGGTTCGATCCTTGAAAATGCGTATCGCTTCGCTGTCACTGCTCGCACTATGTCTGACACTGGCGGCCGTTCCCGCTATGGCACAGACAGTCTATAGCAACGGTCCGACTAACGGTAACACCGACGCGTGGACCGTTAACTTCGGGTTTATCGTTAGCGACACCTTCAACACCAACAGTCCTAACACCACCATCAGTGGCATCACCTTCGCCACCTGGATGGCTCCTGGCGACGTACTGTCATCGGCTGAAGTGTCCATCACCTCGTCCGAAAACGGCGGCACCAGCTACTTTGACCAGACGGTCAGCTTCACCCAGAGCGGCTGCGTCGGCAACCAGTACAGCTACAACGTCTGCAACGAGAACGGCACCTTGGGCGGCGGCGGCGCGACCCTTGCCAGCACCGGCACCTACTGGCTGAACATCCAGAACGCCAGCGTATCCGACGGCGACCCAGTTTACTGGGATGAGAACTCCGGTCCGTCACAGGCTTCGGAGAACACCGTAGGCACGATTCCTTCGGAATCCTTCACGGTTCTGGGCAGCGAAAGCAGCACCACCACCAGCACCAGCACCACCACGACCGGCACGGTTCCTGAGCCCAGCAGCATCATGCTGTTCGGTTCTGGCATCCTCGGCCTGGCTGGCATGCTGCGCCGCAAGCTGTTCTAGGGGCGAGGTCGAACCTTGCCTTAATTCGTACAGACCCCTGAAGCCGGAACTTACGAGTTCCGGCTTCAATTTTGTGGCTTTCAACCTTCGCTGCAGCGTAATTCAAACTCACCGCAACGCAATTCAAACCTTACTGCAATTGAATTCCAACAGTTCCACTAGCGCTTGGACGGCGCGGTTCGGCCTGGCGTGTACAATCGCACTCTGATGCCGACTCCGGCCGCACCTGACTCCAACCAACGTGCGCCCAGCTTGGGAGCGCGGCTGCTGCGCATATTGCGGCCCTCGCACCAGCACACGGTATTTTCAGCGACGGTGTTGCTGATGGGCTCGGTGCTGGCCTCGCGCCTGCTGGGCTACCTGCGCGAGATGTACATCGCGTGGGCCTTCGGCGCCGGACACCAGACCGACGCCTACTTCGCCGCCTTCCAGATACCCGACTTCCTCAACTACATCCTGGCGGGCGGGACCGCGTCGATCACCTTTATTTCGATTTACACGCGGCACATCGCGCGCGACGATGAGGCGGGCGCGCAACGCGCCTTCGACTCCACCATCACCATCATGAGCGCGGTGTTGTGCGTGGGCACGGTCTTCCTGGAGATCTTTGCGCCGCAACTGGTGCGGCTGGTGTTCCCCAAATTCGCCGCCGACCAAGTGGAGCTGTGCGTTCACCTGACGCGGATTTTGCTGCCCAGCCAGATTTTCTTTTATGCCGGCGGCATCGTTTCCGCGGTGCTGCTGTCGAAGCGGATGTTCCTGTATCCCGCGCTCAGCCCGGCGCTGTACAACGTGTTCATTATTGCCGGAGGCGTGTTCGGCGCGAAGGCGTTCGGCATTTCGTCGCTGGCCTATGGCGCGTTCATCGGAGCGATTATCGGGCCATTCCTCATCAATGCGATCGGTGCGGGTAAGGCAGGACTGGGTTATCGCTTCAGCTTTGACTGGCGCAACTCAGGATTTCGCGAGTGGGGAAGGCTCACCATTCCGCTGATGCTGGGAGTTTCGCTGGTGTCGGCCGATGACTGGATCCTGCGCTACTTCGCGTCGGGCGGCGTGGGCGACATCTCGCGGCTGAACTATGCCAAGCGCTTGTTCGCGGTGCCGATCTCGATCCTGGGACAGGCGACCGGACAAGCGTCGATGCCGTTTTTCGCTTCGCTTTGGGAGCAAGGGAAACGCAAGCTCTTCGCCGACACGGTGAACCAGACGGTCTATCGCATATCGGCGGCATCGTTTCTGGCGTCGGCGTGGATGATGGCGGCGGCGCTGCCTGTCATCGACCTCGCGTTCCGGCACGGACATTTCACCTTCGCCGATGCGCAGGAGACAGCGACGTACTTCTTCTGGTTCGCGATTTCGCTGGCGCTGTGGTCGGCGCAGGCGCAGTACGCGCGAGCCTTTCTATGGCGCAGGCAACACGCTGACGCCGATGGTGGCGAGCACGATCATCGTGGTGGCGTCGCTGCCGGTTTATCGCACGCTGTTCTATCGGTACGGCGTGACCGGGCTGGCGATTGCATCGGACATTGGGATCCTGATGCACACGGTGGTGCTGGCCTGGCTGCTGCATCGCAGGAAGATGGTGTTGCTGAGCGAGTTGCCGTGGCTGGAGCTGATGAAGGCGTTCGTCACCGCGGTGTTTGCCGGGGTGGTGAGCTACGAGGTGGCGCGGAGATTCCCGTTGCGCGGAGGCCGCGGCGATGACGTGATGTCACTGATCGCAGTCAGCCTGACCTGGCTGGCGGCGAGTGCGCTGGGATTGTGGATTACGAGATCGAGTTTGCCGCGCGATTTGCGGCGGAAGAAAGGTCGCGAGGCGAGCCTCGCCGCACCCGAGCCCATGGTGGACAGAACGACGGGCGGACTAGAACCGTAAAAAAACAGTTGTCAGTGACGTTTGACATGGTGCGGACGGCGTTGAACGATGTGCCGTCCCCGAGGACTCGGAATTCTTGATTAACGCGCACCCACCGCTGAAGCGGTGGGCTATCATCTTCCATCCCGCGGAGTGGGACTCGGGCGAGGGGGCGCGCGCGTTCTGGCGAGCGAACGGGATGCGGAAGAGTACGAAAAGGAGATCCCTCGTTGGGCTGATACCAACCCAACAAGCGCAACGGAAGCGCTTGTCGGGGGCCCCGGTTTTCGCCCTCCTTGTGATGACAAACTAAAAGGTACCGGCGGGTGCCGGTCCTCTTATCGCCAGTCCTCTTCTTATGTGAAGGTCTGGACGCGTGGCGTGGCTGACGCGGTCGCGCTGCCGGTCTCGGTGGTCGCGGGCGTCGAGGTAGTTTCCCTGGCCTCGCCGTTGGCCTTCTGGCCGGGCTTGCGAATGTCGATGCCGCCCTTGAAGTAAGCGCCGTCTTCGATGCTGATGCGCTGGGCGACAACGTCGCCGGTGAGCGAGCCTTCGCCGCGAATGTCCACGCGATCGCTGGCGATCATGTTGCCGCGGACCTTGCCCAGCACCACGATCTCGCGCGCGGAAATGTTGGCGGCGACCACGCCGTTGCGTCCCACGGTGACGCGATTGCCCGGCAGATTGATGGAGCCTTCCACCCGGCCGTCGATGTAGAGCGACTCCGAGCCCGTGACTTCACCCTTGATGACCAGCGACTTGCCTAATGTGGCCTGCTCCTGCGTGCTGAGCGACGAGGTGGACGGACGGGGAGGGACGACCGGTTCGGCCGGCGGCATGAAGGTGCGCGGCGGCGGCGGCTCAGGGCTGGGAGTGGGGGTCGGAGTTGAAGTAGGGGTGTTCGTAGGTTTCCACATGATCGATTCAAAATCCTTTCCGGAGTGCAGCTTGGGAGAAGCACCTGCGTTGCCAAACCCGAATTCCACAGCTCTGCATCAGAACTGCTGGTTTGGCGCGGCGATTCTCGACTCATCGCTCTGCCCGCACGCGCGGCGCGGACCGGCTCACGATGTAATTACTGCTACGATACAGGGACTTTTTGGATGAGGGAATAGCTGTGCGTAATTTTTCGCGCAAGATCAGTTGACAAAGCAGGCACGGTTAAGCGTGCTTTGCGGTCGGTGCTTTGCGGACTCCAATCCTTTTGCGGTATGCTGCAGGCCTTGGCCCCGCCTTAGGCTCGGGCGAAGCGGCCGAAAGTCTCTCAGTCCCGATTCACCGCGCGACTGCTTATTCAACCAGGCAAGCCGATGCCGATGCGCATGAGGAAAGCTTTCGTGGAAGTTGCGCGAGCAGTGAGGCTGGGAGATTCTTATTAGACAACATGCCATTCTTGTGTGCCGTCGGCTGAGGCCGACTCTGACGGGGAGATAAACGGCTTGGACGCTAGCCTAAAGTGGGTGCGTGAGAACTGGGTCGTCCCCGGGGGACTCGGGTGCTTTTTCCACCTAACCCAGCACTCCGCTTCCCACCCTAATTCGCGCAAAGAGGCGCGAATCGGGACCCCGGTTTCGCTCCGTGCTGGGCTATCATGCGGCCGCGCCTACGGCGCTCGTTTTTCGAGCTTCCTAGTCCACTGTCCAAAGGAAAAGTTAGCGCTCACACAGACTCTAAAGGCCAGCTCTACCGACTCGACGGCCAAACTTACGATTGCGGATTTAGATATCTGAGGCGACCTTGATAGCGGGCTCTACTGGAAAATTATTAACAGTGAAACAAAAAAAGCAGATCCTTCTCACCATATGGGGCGGTTGCATCGTTGCGATATTGCCGGCTCTCTTTCACTGGCATGCGCATGTGCGGGCTACGGGATTCGGCCGATCTCTGCGGATCGGCTTAGCTAATCTTGCTGCCGTCCTGATTTGTTATGCGATCTACCGGGTGGAGAAGCGGCGGATGGCGATGAAGCGAGCGCTGGCACTGGTTTTCCTTATTTTCCTACTTACGACCTTGGTCAACTTTATGCACAAAGTAGTAGTTGACTATGGCAAAAACCACTTTCCCGACAATACTACCAACCTACAGTGGCAAGTGCAGTTTCACAATGCGGTTATCGATTTATCGCCTGAGGTGTTGCCGCATTCCTATCGATTTCTTCCTAACTCGATCGTGCGTTGGATGCAGCTCGGCGGCCTTGACTACGAGGCGGCACGGAACGCTTACCGGCTCCTGGTAGGGTTGCTGATCTTTTATGCACTCTACCGGTATGCTCTTCTATATACGAACTACTTAGGAGCAATCATCGCGATGCTACTTACGGCGGTGATTTATCCGGCCAGCTTTGTTCATTACGCAGGGCAGTTAACGGACCCGCTATCACACCTGTCTTTTCTACTTTGTTTTATCTTCGTGCAGCTTGAGGATTTTGGTTTCCTTCTAAGTGCGATGCTCATCGGCTCCCTGGCCAAAGAAACCGTACTGGCAATGGCTGGTTTCTACGTACTTTTTCAAAGGCGGGAGAAGAAGTATCGGCTGAAGTCGATGGTCATTTGCTTTTCCAGTCTGGCGGTGTATTTTGGCGTTCGTCTGCTGGTGCTGGGAGGGAAAATGGGATACCGGCAAATCAGCGGCCCACCGTTTGCACATGTATTTGAAAACTGGAACCTCATTGAATGGAGAGGTCTTTTTTTTCTTACGGGCGGGGCGCTTTTGCCCTTCCTGGTGCTCGGTTGGAGAGACACTCCGCGTGCGCTGAAGCAACAGGTATTTTTCTGGTTGCCTGTTATCTTCGTCTCCTCGCTGTTCTTCAGTTGGCTGGTGGAAGTGCGAAACTTCATGCCGGTGGTGTTTGTGTTGTCCGTGGTTGCGGGGAGATTTCTAAGCCGGGAATTTGGTCAAGAAACCGAGAGCGGCGAGCTCTTGAAAAGCTCATGAGCCGGGGCGAAGGCCGAGGGGGACGCTAGTCGTGGCCGTGCGGCGTCCCCGGGGAGTCTGTGTCATAGCTGTGCCGCCGCTCCGCGGCTCGGATTATTTCCCACTAGAGCGGGGGCTGATGCCCCCGCCTAACATCATGCCGCCGCGTTGCGGCTGTCTTCATCGCCTAGTTAGATCGCATTGATCCACCAACCAACTCTGAACCCGAGTTTTGTAACAGGCTCTTACGCCCGCGGCTAACACCAATGTCGCCGGTGCGCGGCTGATTCCATCCCGAGTGCGATGGTCAGTTCCACCGCTTAACGCGAATTGAGGCTATGACGCAGACACCCGGGGGACTCGGTTTCTTGACTGCGCTGACCCACCGCTGAAGCGGCTGTTAGGAAGCCCTGTGTCGCCGCTCTGCGGCTCGCATTTTGTTCCACTCTGACCGGGGCCTCACGGCCCCGGCTAGCTTCATCCCGCCGCTGCGCGGCTTGAGTGAGGCAAATCCCGAGCGGTGGTTCCACCGCATGATGGTCTGCGTGAGAACCGTACCGTCCCCGGGGGACTCGAAGATCTGTTCCACTGTACCCAGCACTCCGCCTTCGGCTCCGTACTGGGCTATCATGACTCCGCGCCTACGGCGCTCGGCTCTTCCGGTTTGTTCCACCGATGCGACAACGAAAGAAGTTTCGCAACAGTCTCTGAGGCGGTGGGCTATGATATTCCGTCCCGCTGAGCGGGACTGGGGCGTGGGTATGCGGACGTCCTGCGCGATGAAACCGCCGTCATCCTTAACCGGAAACATGGAAGACACGGGCACTGAGGATTTTCCCGCGGCACCAAATCATGCTCAAGTCTGACGCATCGAAAAATCATGCTTACCGACCAGGCCATTCTGCGGCACATTGAACGGCAGCCGCACCACTCCGCCGGATATAAGCAGCTGGTGCGCGAGTTGAATCTACGCGGCGAGGACCGTCGCCTGCTTGCGGAGCGGCTGGATGGGCTGGTGAAGAGCGCGCGCCTGATCGAGACTAGCCGCGACCGATACACTCTTGCAGAACATGCTGCCGCTCGCCAGAACCTGATCGCCGGGCGGCTCACGATGCATCGCGACGGCTACGGCTTCGTGATACCGAATGCGGGACAGCCACGTTCCCACTCATTCGCAAAGGAGGCGAATGAGTGGGGCACCCGGCAGATTGCCGGCGACATCTTTATTCCGCCGCCGGCGATTGGCTCGGCGATGCATGGCGACCAGGTGCTGGTGGAGCTTACTCACAAGAAGGACGATGGCCGCGCCGAAGGACGAATCCTGCGCGTGCTTACGCGCGGCAATCCGACGGTGGTGGGGACATTCCATCGAGGGGCGCGACAGAACTACGTGACGCCGATCGACGAGAAGATCACGCAGCAGATTGTGATTCCGAGAGGGATGGAGTGGCCTGGAGGCGACGCTCCCGAGACCCACCCTCTCGCCAAAAGCGGGCGAGAAGGGTGGGGCACCCGCAGTGACGCACCCGGCGATGTTCCCGCAGACGGTCGAAGAACAAAAGCAGGTCCCTCGACTTCGCTGCGCTCCGCTCGGGATGACAGAGCGGGGTATGACGCTCCCACTCATTCGCAAACGAAGCGAATGAGTGGGGCACCCGCTTCTGAGATAGGTCAAGAAAAGCCCGTGCGCAGCAAGCCGGCAGAGCGTGATCGGGTGCTGGGCAAAGAGGCGCGGCAGCGGGAGTGGGGCGATCTGGAAGGCGTGGTGGTTGAAGTCGAGATCACCGACTGGCCGTCGCCGACGGAGAACCCGCGCGGGCGGGTGCTGGAGATTCTTGGCTACGAAGACGACTTTGGCGTCGATGTCGAGATCATCATCCGCAAGTTTCATCTGCCGCATCATTTTCCGGTCGAGGTTTTGCAGCAGGCGCAAGAGTTTGACGGCGTGATTTCCGCCGGCCAGATGCATCATCGCCGCGACTATCGTTCGCTGCCCATCGTTACCATCGACGGCGAGACGGCGCGCGACTTCGACGACGCGGTGACGGTGCGGCGTCTGTCGAACGGCAACTTCGAGCTGCAAGTCCACATTGCCGACGTGGCGCACTATGTGCGCGAAGGTTCGTCGATTGACCTGGAGGCGCGGCTGCGCGGCACGTCAGTTTACTTTCCCGACCGCGCCGTCCCGATGTTGCCCATCGAACTCTCCACCGACCTGTGCAGCCTGCGTCCGCAAGTGGAGCGCATGGTGCTGTCGTGCGTGATGGAGATCGATCATCAAGGCGAGATTGTTGGCTACACGCTGAGCGAAGGCGTGATCCGCTCGGCCGAGCGCATGACGTACACCAACGTCAATCTCATCCTGGAAGGCGATGCGGCGTTGCGCGAGCATTACGACAAGCTGACCGATGTCTTCGAGCTGATGCGCGAGCTGGCGATGGTGCTGAACCGCAAGCGCGTGCGCCGCGGCTCCATCGACTTCGACCTGCCCGAGCCGGTGATCGAATTCGACGAGCACGGGCTGATGAAGAGCATCGGGCGCTCGGAGCGCAACATCGCCAACCGCATCATCGAGGAGTTCATGCTGTCGGCCAACGAGTGCGTGGCCAGCTATCTGGAGAACAAGGACGTCGCGTCGCTGTATCGCATCCACGAGAAGCCCGATCCCAAGCGCGTGATGGACTTCGAGACGATTGCCGCGCGGTTTGGATATTCGCTGGGCGTGGGCGCGCTGCCGGTGAAGCGGGTGCAGTTCAAAGCTGAGCGGAGGGATCGCTACGGCAGCGGACGCGTCGCGAAGACGCTGGAGATTCCGGAAGAGATTCACATTACGCCGAGGATGTATCAGAAGCTGACACAGAAGATTGCGGGCAAGCCGGAGGAGCGCATCCTGTCGTACCTGATGTTGCGGTCGCTGAAGCAGGCGCGCTACTCGGAGAAGAACGAAGGCCATTTCGCGCTGGCCGCGCCGACCTATACGCACTTCACTTCGCCGATCCGGCGGTATCCGGATTTGATTGTGCATCGGATATTAAAGGATGTGCTGCGGGAGTCGGCGGAGCGGGAGGAACATGGTGTGCCGGTTGGGGTGGGAGAGATGGTCGAGAGCGAGGAACATTCGTCGCCGTGGTCGAAGAGACCCACCCAGGTCTCGAAAAGCGCGAGACCTGGGGCACCCGGTTCCATGGGACAGCCGCATTTGCATGGGCCGATTCCGGAGGACGAGCTGCACGAGATTGCCGAAGAGTCTAGCCAGGCGGAGCGGCGCGCGGACGAAGCCGAGCGCGAGCTGATGGAATGGAAGAAGATGAAGTTCATGGAGGAGCGCGTGGGCGACGACTTCGACGGACTGATCGTGAGTGTCACCAAGTTTGGAATGTTCGTCGAACTGAACGACATGTTTATCGAAGGGCTGGTGCCGCTAACGTCGCTCAGCGACGACCGGTACCTGTATCACGAAAACACGAGGCAGATCATTGGCGCGCGCAGCCGGAAGACATACTCGCTGGGCGATCCCATCCGCGTGCTGGTGGACCGCATCGATCGCATGCAGCGGCGGATACAGTTTGCGGTCGTCGAAGAGCGGCCGGTGCGCAAGCGGGGAAAGAAAAGATAACCACAGAGACACAGAGACACAGAGAAATCGGAAGAAAGAAACAGAAGACAGAATCGGAAGAAAAAATCGGAAGAGAGAAACGGAGGAGAAAATTGCAAGAGAGAATCGGAATGAATCAGAGTGGTGTCAGGGACAGGCCGCGATCTAATCGCCGGTACAGGTAAAATGAACGACATGCGTAGCGCCGCCGTCGTCCTTGCGTTCGTACTTACCATCGCCGCCTTCGCGCAAACTCCGGCAGCGGCTCAGTCGATGCCGCCGGCTGCGACGCCAGCATCCGTTCCGGCGGGATGGCCGACGGCGCAATTCGCCACGGCCAAAGATCCCGGAGTGCAGAAGGCGGTGCACGTCCTGGACCAGATGATTCGCGCACTGGGCGGCGACGCGTGGCTCAACGTCAGCAGCATGACCAGCGAGGGCCGCACGTACGGCTTCTATCATGGCCAGCCCAACAGCATGAGCATCCAGTACTGGCGCTTCTGGGAGTGGCCGGACAAACAGCGCGTGGAGCTGACCAAGCAGCGCGACATTGTTGAGCTGTTGGTGGGCGATAAGGGATACGAGATCACCTACAAAGGCACTGCCACGCAGGACCCGAAACTGTTGCAGGAGTCGTTGCGGCGGCGCGAACACTCGCTGGAGTGGGTGGTGCGGAAATGGCTGCCGGCGCGGGGCACGGTGATTCTCTACAGCGGCACCGCGATGGTGGAGCGCAACCTTGCCGACCAGATTACGGTGCTGAGCGCCAATGACGACAGCGTGACGTTATCGATTGATGACCAGACGCATCTGCCGGTGAAAGTCGGTTACAGCTGGCGCGACCCGCTGGACCGGCAATTCGACGAGGCCTCGACCGTCTTTGGTAATTACAAGCCGGTGCAGGGAGTGCAGACGCCGTTCAGCGTAGTGCAGTATCACAATGACGAGATGAGCGGCCAGCGCTTTCTGACTGCGGCTGCATACAATACCAGCCTTGCGCCCAGCCTGTTTGAGACGAAGGGTATCACGTACAATCCGGGCGCGCTGAAGAAGTAGCCAGTAGTCAGTTGCCAGTAGTCGGTGACAGCAGACGTGGCGGCAGAGGCGGGCTGAAAAAGCCGGAAAGCAGAGCATTGTGCCGCCGGCTTTTGAGCCGGCTCCGGAAGAAGAATAGACAGCTTATCGGCACGACCAAGGTCGTGCCCTGACACAAGGTATTTATGGGATGGATTGGCTTTATTGACATCCCCATGTGCCGCCCCCGCGGGGCTCAATTCCAATATTGCAGCCTACCCAGCACTCCGCCTCCCCAGTTCGCCCAAAGCGGCGAACCGGGGACCCGCTGCGTGCTGGGCTATCCTGTTCCCGTCCCGCTTTGCGGGACTCGACGTGGCGGCTCTCCACATTCATCCGCTAAGGAAACTCTGATTAAGTCACAACAAGGTCCCTCAGCGGCCTGCCAAGCCGCGAAGATTTTGTGACGTTTACGGACGGCATGAAGGCCGTCCCCTTCGAGAGATTAGACTGAATCAGAGTTTCCCTAACCCGCGGTTTCCGGTTGCGGCCAGGAAGTCAACGGAGCCAGATGGCTGCTACTTAATTCTTACGGGACGGAGAACTGGTTTGGGTTTATGAGGCGGGGAGTGCCATTCCTGACCGCAGGTGCAGACTTCCAGGGCCGAGGCTAAAGCTTCAACGAAAGCGCCGCAGTGCGGGCAAACTAGGACCAGTTTTGTAGGGCCGCGGGAGGAGCGATCAACCAGTAATTCATTAAAAAATATAGTCTCGTTTTCCCCTCTGGAAGCGACATGAAAAGACTTTAAGCAGTCGAGGTTGTGACAATATGTGAGCAACGCGCCTTCGGGTACTTTCCGGCGACCATCTGCAGAATAAGCCATTTTCTCTCCGCACGAAAATGCTCTCATGCCCGACGATTGGGGTGGTAGGCCAAGGGACGTTCGGGTAGCGCCGAAAGCCACTTTTGGGACAGTACCAAAGTTTGGGGATGGGATCAAGAAGAAGATTTGTTGGCGGCGCTTGGTGGCTGCGCGGCAGGACGAGAAGCGTCGAATGGCTTCATGTTGTGCCCAGTTACAAGGCGAGCCCACTCATTCGAAACCCGCGAATGAGTGGGGCACCCGGCTTATCGAGAGCTGGGTGGACGAATGCTGCGATCGACAGTTCACATCCAACCATCAATCCAGCGACGATAATTGCAACGACATTTAGGACTTCCATCATTTGCTCCTCCATAAACGACAGCTACGTGCGGGTTAGGACTTCGGATTTCTGAGAAGAAACGCGGCAACTATGATCATGTAGAGCGCTGTTCCCCAATGAATAATGATCGGCGGCGCAAAGCCAAGATGACGCAGAATGACCAGCCCATCACCGAACGGTACAAAGATTGAAATGGCAAAGAGCGTTGCTGTTGTGCGTCGGTCTCCCTTGAAGAGAAACGGGAGGATTACGAGGCCCGCAAAGATGTCGCGAATACCCTTGATCCACATAAAGGGAAAGGCGGCAGGATCGTGCATTGGAATACCGTAGCCGGTCGAGGCTCCAGCCGGGTTGAGGATGAAGTTGATGCCGATTCCGATGATGGCCATTGGTATCAGTAGCGTGAACCAGAAGAGCGGCGAGTTCTTTTTCAAGGTCGAGGTATCTAAGCCTGTTCTCGTGTTCATTTTTCTCTCTGCTTTCTCTTCCCACTACTTGAGCGGGGAGGTTGCTGACGGTATGAGGATCGTCGATTCAACGCCGACGATGTCCGATACATTGAAGTTCTTGATGTCCTCGGCGAAGACTGCTGTGCCTTTGCCACCGCCTGATGCGCGCTACGCCCGGGCCGAAACCCGTGGCTGTGTTCGGAGAACGTTGGGTCCCACTTGCTTTGCAGTACCCACTTGTGTCGTCCCGTAGAAGTTGCCGTCTCTAGCCTGGATAAACGCTCCCGTGGGGGCAGTGCCGTCCGTTCTGTCGAAGACATGAAGCAAGTTGAACGTGCCACTCAGCGTGATGTTGAAGAATGCGTCGGCGTTGTAGCCGTTGTGGGCTCCGCCAGCAGACGCTACCCCGTACAGGTTTCCATCCGTGCCCTCGACACGCGTTGCCTGCGGGTAGCAGCCGTCCAGCCCAGTGAAGGTGTGCAGCAACGTGAACCCGCCGTGCGGCGTCATTTCAAAGAGCGTGCCGCAACCGTAGAATCCGCCGATTGAAGCTACTCCGTAGAAGTTTCCGTTGCTAGCCTGCACCCGACCCGCGACCGGGCTGGCGCCACCGGAGCCGAAGTATATCGGGATGTACTGGCCGAACGAGGTCAGTTCGAAGACCGTACCTCCACTGCCCCCGCCGTCGGGAGTTGTTCCGTAAAAAGCTCCATTTGTCGCCTGCACCGACGCCGCATACGGAAGCGCTCCGTCGGGCTGATTAGTCAAGGTCGTGCAATGTCTTCATCGTGCGTCGAAGCGCGAAGATGCGAACGGAAGCCTAGTTTCAAGCGCGGGACGGGCCGGCTGTTAGAGTCAGACAAAGGCTTTCAAGCGAGCGCTCTCTTCGAACAACCCACGTGTCTTATAAGCCTGACTCCCCAAGCGGCGCACTGGTCGGGCGGCCACGTGAGCCTTAGTGGTCAGGCGAGAAGGTTACGCTGATCTGAGTGTCAGCTTCCACTGGTTCCCCATTCAGGGCGTAGGGCCTGTAGCGCCACTGTTTCACAGCGTCGATGGCCGCTTGTGTCAGCACGGGATTGCCGCGTAACGCATGCACGCTGGTTACGCTTCCATCCTTGCCAATTACAGCCTGCAAGACGACCGTTCCCTGGAGACGTGCCTCTTTGGCCTGCGCGGGATACTGCGGCGCGACTCGGTGGACTAGCATACCCTGGGCAACTCCCGAGGAAACGGTGACCTTCTGTCTAGCCATCTTTGGCTCGGCGGCCGTAAGGTCCTTGACAACATTGATCACGCTGCTGGCTGGCGAGCCGCCGGGAACCGAGCCCGCCACTCCTGCCGCGCCATTAGGCGGAGGAGGTTCGTTTGCAGTTTCCCTGTTGGCGGCGGGAGCATTACT
This sequence comes from uncultured Acidobacteriaceae bacterium, assembly GCA_963789245.1. Classification (GTDB taxonomy): domain Bacteria; phylum Acidobacteriota; class Terriglobia; order Terriglobales; family Acidobacteriaceae; genus Bog-257. Next base: position 54,493 of record CAWBKE010000022.1, read on the forward strand.
TTTTGGGACCGGCTGTGGAAGCCGCAACGCTGCATCGACGGCCGAGACAGGTTGGGTTGGTTGGGACGGCGCTGGCTCAGGCGGTTTAGCAGCGGCGTTCTGCTCCTTCGGCTTGGGTTGTTTGTCCGCCTGCGGCTTTACACCAGAAGCGGTCGCAGGAGAAATCACATCCGTGGTGGTTGCAGGTTGAGCGTTAGCGTTGCTCGCCGGATTGCTCGGCGTTACGGCAGCTGCCTCAGCTGCTTTAACCGCATTGTTGCTGGCACGGGCCCGGTGCACCCAATACACAGTTCCCAGTGCAACCAGCACTACCACCAAAACCATCGCACCGACCACCGGCATCCGCCACTTACCCTGCCAAATCGCTCCAACCCCTCCATCCCTGATGTCAGCGACGAACTCCGTCCAGGTGTCGGAAACCGTCGCTCGTGGGGAGCCGACTGCGCTTGAGGCCTTGGCGGTAACGGAAGGCTGAGCCTTTTCATCCGGGATCACTCTTACCGGGGTCGTTCTCGGTAAAGTCTGGGTGGTGGCGGCGGCGACCTTGACCGATTCCGTAGCGATCGCCGCTGCGGTTGCGGTTGCGCTGAGGGCCGCTGCGGTAGCCTGAGGCGCAGGCTGTTCTTTAGCGATTGCCGGCGAGGCGCCGGCGGTGCTTGAGGGCTTCGGCGTTCCGCGTCGCCCGATCCGATGGTCGAAGGAGCGGACCGGCTCCGTGACGGCGCTTTTGATGCGGGAAAGAACCTCACGCTCCCGCGCCTGCATCCGTTGAATCTCTTCGGCGCTGCGTGATGGAGCAGGGCTGGGGGTGGGAACCGGCTCCGCTTCGAGCTCGGTCACGGCGGACCCATCGCGTGAAAGCTGGACCCGTGGCTTGTCGCGCCCTGCCGAAGGCTTGGCTCCCTTCAAATTGATCGGTATGGGCCGTGACGGTGCACCATACTCCTCAAACCCTCTTATCTCCGGCGCAGGTTGTTCCTGACGCGGCTTATCGGGAGGTTTCCCATTCCCACCATCAGGCGGAGTCTGCGGTGGCGATCCCGCGGGCTTCCACATGTTGGGCTCTAGATTGGCAATAAAGTCATCGAGGCGCGCGAATCCCTTTCGCAGTGTTTGCAGAGCTTCCGCATCTTGCGGCTCTCGCAAGGCGCACGCCCACTCGATCCATTGTTCTGCTTGCGGGCCCGGCAGAATTTTTGGTCCAGACGGTAATTTGGCTTGGGACCGTAGTTCCTTGATCGCCTGATCGCGGAGATAATTCAGTTCGTTCACACGGAGCACACGATGGTGCACGATACTGCCCCGCTCCAGCTCGGTGGCGAGCGCCAAAAGACGGAAGCGCCGTTCCTCTAAAGCTCTCTTCCGTTCTTCCGCGTCCGCTGGATTCTCGGATGCCGCCTCGGGAGGCGTTTCGGGTTTCCACATGTCGGGCTCGAGATTGGTAATAAAATCATCGAGCTGTGGGAATCTTTGGCGAAGAGCCTGCAAGGAATCGGAGTCTTCCGGCTCTTGCAAACCACATGCCCACTCGATCCACTGGTCCGCTTCCGGGCCCGGTAGAGTTGGTGGTTCTCCCTCCACTCCGCCCTGGGACAGCAATTCCTTGATCGCCTGTTCCCGTAGTTGATTCAGTTCAGTTACACGCGCCGCCCGGCGATGCACAATGCTGCCGCGCTCCAACTCCGTGGCGACCGCCAACAGACGGGAGCGCAATTGCTCGATTCTCCTCGCCTCTTCAAGCTTCTGTATCCTTTCGATAACAGCAAGAAGTTCCTCCCGGTTCTGCCACGAGGCGTCGGGCAACTCCGCCGAGATCGACGCACGGAGTCTGCTGCCGGACTCTGCAGCAGCCTGCAGCTGCTGGATAGTTTCCTCGAGGTTGACCGGGTTGGCAGCCTTGAGCGTTACGACGCTTTCATAGGGAAGGGCCAGAGAATCGTCAAGAGACCCAAGCGCCGATGGCCAGATTGAACTCATGACAAGCTCCTAAACCAGAATTTCCTTCTTGATTACCCACATATTGGGCTCCAGATTGGCAACAAAATCGTCGAGCCGTGCAAATTCCTTGCGAAGAGTCTGAAGAGATTCAGTATCGTCAGGTTCTTGCAAGCCACATGCCCACTCCAGCCATTCGTCCGGCTCAGGGCCGGGCAGCACTTGTGGTTTTCCTGGCGCAGCGGCCTGCGCCCGCAATTCTTTAGCCGCCGCATCACGAAGCTGGTTCAACTGAGTTACACGGACTGCCCGGCGGTGCGTGATGGTACCGCGCTCCAACTCCGCCGCCAGCGCCAACAGACGGCCACGCAGTTCCTCTATGTGTCTCGCCTCTATCCGTTTCTGGATCTCCGCAATCAGAACGTCAAGCTCCGCTCGGTCCTGCCATGTGGCCTCGGGCATTTCCGCCGATACCAAGGCACGCAGATTGCGCGCAGCTTCCGCAGCTGTCTTAAGCTGCTCAATGACTTCTGTGATGTTGACCGGTTTCGCAGCCTTGAGTTTTTCCAAACTCTCGGTGAGCAGAGTCAAGGAATCGTCCAAAGATGCAATCGTAGAAGGCCACAAGGGAATCATGTAAAGCTCCTAAGCCGGAGTTTTGGTTTTAGCTATATGCCCCCCACTATATACCCATCATGGGTTTAGGAGTAAATGGTTTTTTTTGCCTATCGCCTAGGCCTCAAGGTGGGGTCGAGTCCGCGTCGAGGCAAGTTCCTGATAATTGCGCCCAGACCACCTTGATTCCGTGGATTAGATCGACGATCTCGGCACACTTTCAGTAAGCACCAAGGTGCGTTAACTGCTTAATGAATTGTGCTGTATTTTGTTTACTCTAGAGTTATAGCCGTGATTCCGCGAATCTCTAGCTGATGTGATTGATAAGTAGTAGTGTCCTAATCGGGGCACAGAGCGCCCGTGGTGGTTTCACTTCTTTTTTCTCGCGCCTGTTAGTATCGAAGTTTGACCTCCAGCTCCTGAACGGATTGGCATGTCTCACGATCTCCCCAAGGCATACGAACCGGGCGCCATCGAACCGCGTTGGGCCGAGTATTGGGTTCGCGACAGGTTGTTCCATGTAGAAACCCCGGCTCCCGGCTCCGGACAGCAGACCTTCACCATCACCCTGCCGCCGCCCAACGTCACCGGTAACCTCCACATGGGCCACATGTTGGAGCACACCGAGATCGACATCATCGTCCGCTGGAAGCGCATGAGCGGGCTGCCGACGCTCTGGCTGCCGGGCACCGACCACGCGGGAATTGCCACCCAGCTTATGGTGGAGCGCCAGCTCGCCACCGAGGGTAAGAACCGTCGCGACCTGGGCCGCGAAGCCTTCATCGCCCGGGTTTGGGATTGGAAGCAGCACTACGGCGGCGTCATCCTCCAGCAGATGAAGCGCCTGGGCGCGTCCGTCGATTGGTCGCGCGAGTACTTCACCATGGACGAGCGCATGTCGCGCGCCGTCCGCGAGGCCTTCGTCCGCCTTTACGAGGAAGGTCTGATCTACCGCGGCAAGTACATCGTGAACTGGTGTCCGCGCTGCATCACCGCCGTCTCCGATCTCGAAGTCGTGCACGAGGAGACGCCTGGAAAAATTTGGGAGATTCGCTACCCGGTCATTGGGTCAACCAACGAGTACATTGTCGTTGCCACCACGCGTCCTGAGACCATGCTGGGCGACACCGCTGTTGCCGTGAACTCCGCCGATGAGCGCTACCGTCACCTGCACGGCAAGCACGTCCTCTTGCCGTTGATGAACCGCGGGATCCCGATCATCACTGACGACATCCTCGCTAATCCGGAGTTCGGCACTGGCGCGGTCAAGGTTACGCCGTCGCACGATCCCAACGACTTCGAGGCCGGCCTGCGCAACAACCTGCCGCAGATCGACGTGCTAAACGAAGTCGCGCAGATGAATGAAAACGCCGGCCCTTACAAAGGCCTTGATCGCTTCGAGGCGCGTACGAAAATTCTGGCAGATCTGGAGACAGGCGGCTTCCTGGTCGGCGCGAAGGACTACGTGGTGCCGCTGGGCAAGTGCGACCGCTGCAAGACCATCACCGAGCCGCGCCTGTCGACGCAGTGGTTCGTCAAGATCCAGCCGCTGGCCGACCGCGCCATCGCAGCCGTCGAGCAAGGCGAGATCAAGTTTGTCCCCGAGAACTACACCAAGACGTATTTCGAATGGATGCGCAACATTCACGACTGGTGCATCTCGCGCCAGTTGTGGTGGGGACATCGCATTCCCGCGTGGCACTGCAAGGCGTGCGGCGAGATCATCGTTGCGCGCGAAGCCCCGGCAACCTGCACCAAGTGCGGCGGCCCGATCGAGCAGGACAGCGATGTCCTCGACACCTGGTTCTCTTCGGGACTGCTGCCGTGCTCGGCCCTCGGCTGGCCCGACAGCACGCCCGATCTCGACGCGTTCTATCCCACGACGCTGCTCATCACCGGCTTCGACATCCTGTTCTTCTGGGTGGCGCGCATGATCATGCTGAACTGCCACTTCATGCGCGGCGACAAGCACGGCGACGTGCCCTTCCGAAATGTTTATATCCACGGGCTAATACGCGATGCCGAGCGCCAGAAGATGTCGAAGACCAAAGGCAACGTGGTAGATCCGATCGAGATCGTCGAGAAGTACGGTACCGATGCGGTTCGCTTCACCCTGGCGGCGATGGCCGCGCCCGGCGGAGACATCGCTTTCTCCGAAAGCCGTACGGAAAGCTATCGCGCCTTCGCCAACAAAATCTGGAACGCCGCGCGATTCCTATTCATGAACGTGGACCGCGCGACAGAAGCAGGGCTGTGGTCGCTCGCGGAGTTCAAGTCGTCCCAGAACTCAGACTCAGGTGGGCCGAAGGGTGTGTCAGGCTTCAAAGCTGCGACCCTGGAAGACCGCTGGATTCTCTCCCGCTTCAACCGCGTAGCGCAGGAAATTCACGATGCCCTCGACACCTTCCGCTTTCACGAAGCCGCCCACGTGGTCTATCACTTTTTCTGGGGCGAGTTCTGCGACTGGTATCTGGAACTGATCAAGCCGCGGCTGATGTCGGACGACCGCGAAGCCGCGCGGGTGGCCTATGCGAACCTGATCGGCATTTTCGAAGGCGCGTTGCGGCTGCTCTCCCCGTTCATGCCCTTCATCACGGAAGAACTGTGGCACGCCGTTTATGATGGCGAGCCGCCGGCCAAGTCGATAGCGCTGTCGCGGTATCCGCTGGCCGATTCGGCGCAGATGGACGCCAACGCCGAAACCGATATGGCGATCCTTCAGGACCTGATTGTCAGCGTCCGGAACGTTCGCGCCGAGCTGAAAGTTGAGCCCAAGCAGAAGGTAGCTATCGAAGTCTTTGCCGCCGGCGAAGACGTTCGTTTGATGCTGGAGCAGAATCGCAGCGCAGTGGAACGGCTGGCGAATGTGGATGGCCTAACGGTCGTTGATCAATCGCTGGACAAGGCTGATCGCGTCAAGGTTGCTGCCGCGCTCGGCGCTGCCGCCGTGCGTAGTACGGCGCGCTTCGATGTCCGCGTGCTCTACGAACGTAAGATTGACATCGCTGCCGAGCGCGACCGCCTGAGCAAAGAGCTGGAAAAACTGAGTGGAGAAATGGCGCGCGCGACTGCGCAGTTGGGAAACGAGGCGTTTCTTTCCAAGGCGCCTGCGAAGGTCGTGGAGGGCCTGAAGACGCGCAAGGCGGAACTGGAAGTGCTGGTACAGAAGACGAATGACGCGCTGGGCGAACTAGGCGTATAGGAGACTGTCTTGGGTATAGGGTGGAGCACTGCTTCAGCGGTGCAGTTATGATCCTAAGAGAGTCGGCTTTAGCCGCTGAGGTACGCGAAAGCCATACCTCAGGCGCTAAAGCGCGACGTGAGTATTCCGCGGCGGGCGTGCACGCCTGAAGGCGTGCTCCACCCATCGCTTTCGAGGGCACCTTGGACTGGACAAGCCGCCGCATCACCGCCATTCTGGAGAACGCGCTACTGGAGGACCGCGCCACCCGCGACGCCACCTCCTACGCCTGCATCGACGTCAACCAACGCGCCTCGGCCACCATCCTTGCCAAGCAGGACTGCGTGCTCTCCGGCCTGGGCTGCGTCCGCCGCATTCTCGACGTCTTCGCCATGCTCGACGGCACCGTCACCTCGCATCCCGAAGTCACCAGCCACACCGAAATCTTCGACGGCGTGCGCCTGCGCAAGGGCCAATCCATTGCCGTGGTCGTGCACAACGCGCGCGTCATCCTTTCCTGCGAGCGCGTCATCCTGAACATCATGCAGCGCATGAGCGGCATCGCCACGCTCACGCGCCGCTATGTTGAGGCCGTGGAAGGCACCGGCACCATGATCCTCGACACCCGCAAGACCGCGCCCGGCCTGCGGGTGCTCGACAAGTATGCGGTCACTTGCGGCGGCGGCCACAACCATCGCCTCGATCTCAGCGACGGCGTGCTCATCAAGAACAACCACATCGCGCTGGCGGGCGGCGTGCTTCCGGCGCTGGATCGCGCGCTGCGCAATCGCCGCGGCTCGGAGACGGTGGAGATTGAAGTGCGCTCGCTGGACGAACTCGAACAGGTGCTGGCCCACGGCGCAGAAGCCGTCCTGCTCGACAACATGACGCCCGAGCAGGTGCGCCAGGCCGTGGAACGGGTCCGCAACCTGAAGCTAGCGGTGCCTCTGGAGGCTTCCGGCGGAATCACGCTGGAGAACGTTCGCGCCTACGCCGAAACCGGTGTCAACTTTATCTCGGTCGGCGCGATGACTCACTCCGTTCCGGCAGTCGATATCAGCATGCGCCTGATGCCGGTGTGAGTAAGGCCGCTCTTCGCTCTTCGCAGCTCGCCCTTCGCTGTCAGCCGTCAGCTCTCAGCCGTCAGCCAAAGCTGTTTTGGTTGTGTCATCCTGAGCGGAGCGGGAATTTGCGACAGCGAATTCCTGCGGAGTCGAAGGATCCCTGTCATCGCGACCACCGGCGCTACCCATTCTTTGTTCCATCGCGCATAATCTTCCTATCGCCCGCACTGTCCCAACTCGCATTGACACTCGCTCCGACGGCTCGACCGACGCGCGTCTCAGCCGCATCGTGCGCCTGCTGAGCGACAACGCGACCGTCGTCATCAGCGGCCAGCGCATCGCCGAAGAGCTCGGCACGTCCCGCTCCGAGGTGTGGCGCGCGGTCCAGCACCTTCGCGAGCTGGGGGTGCAAATTACCGGCCATCTGGCCACTGGATATCAACTGGACGCCATGCCCGATCTCCTGCTTCCCGATATTCTTGCTCCGCTCGTCAGCGGAACCATCTTCACCTCCCACATTCATCACTACTTCCGCGTCGGCTCAACTAACATCGCAGCCATGCAGGCCGCTGCGGACGGCGAACCCGAAGGCGCGGTGTTTCTTGCCGAAGAGCAGACTGCCGGTCGCGGTCGCGGCGGCCATAGCTGGGAATCGGAGCAGTCGGTCGGAATTTATTGTTCCGTGGTGTTGCGTCCGGAGATGGCGCCCGTTGACGCGCTGTTTCTCTCGCTGATGACCGGCATCGCGATGGCCGACGCGATCAAGCAGACCACGGGCCTCGACCCCGACCTGCGCTGGCCCAATGACGGCCTACTCAACGGACGCAAGTTTTGCGGCATTCTCACCGAGATGAATGCCGAGCCTACGCGCGTGCGTTACGTCGTCATCGGCATCGGCATCAACGTCAATCACACGTCGTTTCCCGGTGAGCTTGAGCCGATTGCAACCTCGCTGCGCATGGAGAGCGGACGCGAATGGTCGCGGGTTGAGCTTGCTGCCGCTCTGCTAAAATCGCTGGACGGCCACTACCGCAAGCTGGTCGAAGGCGGCCAGAACGCTCGCACCGCCATTCTGCAGGAGTTCGAAAAGCGCTCCTCGTTCGTCCGTTCCCGGCATGTCCGTATCGACGACAATGGCGGCTACGAAGGCGTAACCGAGGGCCTCGACGAGCGCGGCTTCCTGCGGTTGCGCACCGATAACGGCTTGCGGACTGTGCTGTCGGGCAACGTCCGCGCGCTGGATGGAAAGTAGATCATGCTCCTGGTTCTCGATGTCGGAAACTCCAACACGGTGCTCGGTGTTTTCCAGTCCCCATCGGCCGATCCCGGCGCGCACTACGGGCCGCTGATCGCGCACTGGCGCGTCTCCACTACCAAAACGCAAACCGTGGACGAGTACGGCGTGCTCTTCCGCAATCTGTTTGCGATGAATGGCATCGAGTTCACTTCCGTCGAAGGCACAGTCATTTCGTCGGTTGTGCCGCCGCTCGATTCCATCTTGCGCGAAGTTTGCGAGCGCTATTTTCAGTCGCGGCCGCTGTTCATCGAACCGGGCGTCAAGACCGGCATGCCGGTACATTACGATAATCCTGCCGAAGTGGGCGCCGATCGCATCGTCAACAGCGTCGCGGCATTCGAGAAGTTCGGCGGCCCGTGCATCATCGTAGATTTCGGGACGGCAACTACCTTCGACGTGGTGTCGAAGAAGGGCGAATACCTGGGCGGCGTCATCACGCCTGGAATCGGAATTTCAGCGGATGCGCTCTTCTCGCGCACTGCGCGTCTGCCGCGCGTCGATGTCCGCAAGCCGCCGCGGGTGCTGGCCACCAACACCGTCAATAGCGTTCAGTCGGGTCTTTACTACGGTTACCTCGGATTAATCGACGGCATTCTGGAGCGGCTGCTCGCTGAACTGAACGACAAGGTGACTGTAGTTGCCACGGGCGGCCTGGCTACGCTGATGGGCGGCGGCTCCAAATACATTCGCGAGATCGACGACCTGCTGACGCTGGAAGGCTTGCGCATCATCTACGAGCGCAATCAGGCGCACAGCAAGCGCCGCGGCGAAGCAGCGGCAGGCGACAGCTTTTCCGAACCGCACGGCGCGCGCAAAACCGCCGGCGCAACGCCAAAACGGAGCTGATGATGATCGGCATGCTGCGCGTTGAACACGCCTTCAGGCGTGCATGGATGCCCGCAGCCATGATCTGGGCTTTAGCGCCTGAGGTAATGCTTTTCTTACCTCAGCGGCTAAAGCCGATCTATTGCCGAATCCTTGAAACTGCACCGCTGAAGCGGTGCTCCACCCTGGCGAAACATGAAAGCTGGAGTCTCGCGATGCGAGACGGAAGATGATAGCCCTGCCCTTCAGGGCGGGGTCGGCTCGATTTTACGAGCTGAGCCCCTCGGGGGCGGCACAAACAGGCTAAATAGCTGGCTCCCTGAATCCCCCAACATCGTGGAAAACTACTTCAACTACTTCACCGATATCGAAGAGCACTTTTGCCGACGGCGTGGCACCGTGCTCATACTGTCCAATCTCGATTGGACTCTGATGGAGACCTGGAAGGACGCAGGCATTTCTCTGCAAGCTGTCCTGCGCGGCATCGACGTAACGTTCGAAAAATGGGAGCGCCGTCCGCGCAAGACGCGCAAGGTAAATGGTCTCGCCTTCTGCGCGCAGGAAGTTCTAGCTTCGGCGGAAGAGCTGAAGGAAGCCGCGGTCGGTGCGCCCGAGAAAGAGAAGCGTGATTCCGGCCTCGATCAATCTGCCGTGGCCGAATATCTGAGGCGCAACGCAAATCAACTTGAGCAGCTCCAGTTGCCCGGCTCTGCGCTGGCGCAGCAGACTGCCGCGACTCTGCTGGGCTTAGCGGATTCACTCGCGCCGGAAAAAGCGGTGCAAATGCAAATGGAAGATTTGGAGCGGCGGCTTACGATTGCCGAAGAGAAGCTCTTCGCCGCACTGCTGGCCGCCACGCCGGATGAAGCGCTGTACCAAGTGCGCTCTGAAGCTGACCGCGACCTGGCGCCTTACCGTCGCAAGATGACGGCTCCGCAGATCGAGCAACTGCAAAAGCAATACATCCACAAGCGGTTGTTCGAGCAGTATCATGTGCCGCGTTTGAGTTTGTTTTACATGTGAGAAGAGCAGCAATTAGCGATTAGCAATTAGCAATTAGCAACCAAGAGGCCATCTGCGTTTCAACGCTGGGTAAGTTGCATTATGAATATTGAGCCCCTTCACCGGGGCGGCACACGCGAGAGAGATGGATGCTTTGCAACTAAGAATCGAAAAACTGGTCTACGGTGGTGACGGCCTGGCCCGGTTGCCCGCCGATGAGCATGGTCCCGGCAAGGCTGTCTTCGTGCCCTTTGTGCTCCCCGGCGAAGAAGTTGAAGCCGCAGTTCGCCAGGGCCGCTCCGGATTCGTTCGCGCGTCACTCAACCGCGTCCTTACACCTTCCCCCGATCGCGTCGATCCGGGCTGCCCGTACTTTGGCCGCTGCGGTGGTTGTCACTACCAGCACATCGACTACGCCGCACAGCTACGCCACAAAGCCGAGATCCTGCGCGAAACCTTGCGCCGTACCGCCAAGCTCGACTTGCAGCAGGACATCGTGCTGCACTCGTCAGAGCCGTGGGGCTATCGCAATCGCACGCGAATGCACGTGCATCATCAGCCGCAATTCGCCCTCGGCTACTTCCGTCATAACTCGCATGTCCTGCTACCGGTCGAAAGCTGTCCCATCAGCTCGCCCCTGATCAACCAGGCCATCGCGACCGTCTGGACGCTGGGCCGCGAGAGCTTGCTTCCCGAGTCCGTGCACGGCCTGCAGTTCTTCGCCAACCACGACGACACAAGGATGATGGTGGAAGCCTATGTTCGGCCCGGCAGCGATGCGCAGGAGCTCCAGCCGTTCGCCGCTAAGCTGCATAGCGCTTTGCCGCAGATTGCCGGCGTGGTGGTCTTCGCCAGCTCATCGGTAGAAGACGAATCCCGCCTCAACGCGCCGCTCACATCGCTTCATTCGGAAACGTCGCAGGCCATCGGCGAACAATCTTTGATGTACTACATTGTGAAATACGACTACCGGGTCAGCGCCGGCTCCTTTTTTCAAACCAACCGCTTTATGATCGACAAGCTGGTCGATATCGCCGTGACTAACCGCACCGGACGTGCCGCTCTCGACCTTTACGCCGGCGCCGGCTTGTTTACCCAGCGCCTGGCACGCAATTTCGATCAAGTGCTGGCGGTGGAATCTTCCCCCCAGTCTTTCGCCGACCTGCGGCACAACGTGTCCCACAATGTCAGATGTATCCGCTCGACAACCGAAGCTTTTTTCGCCGAACGCGCTGCGAAGCTGGCACTCGATCTCGTAATCCTCGATCCGCCGCGGGCCGGTCTGGGCGAAAAGGCAACTGCCGCGCTGGGTCGCATGTCCGCCTCCCATGTGACGTACGTCTCATGTGATCCGGCAACCCTCTCGCGCGACCTCCGGGTGCTGCTAGAATCGGGCTATCGGGTCGAGCAAGCGCACCTGGTGGACCTGTTTCCGCAGACGTATCACATGGAAACGGTTCTGCATCTCACGCGCTAGCTCGACGATCCTCGCCGAAATTCCCAGGTCCAACTTCGCACGCTTGGGCGCGCGATGAGGTGAAGGAGATCCTATGTACGCGCTCGCCATCATTCGTTATCGGAAGCCGATAGAAGACGTCCAGAAGCACGTGGACGCGCACCGCGCCTATTGCCAGGGCCTGAAGCAAGAGGGATTATTGCTTGCTTCCGGACCGCTGGCGCCGCGCAACGGTGGCGCCATGCTGCTGCGGGTACCCGACGATGAAGCGCAGGCGACGCTGGATAGTATTCGCGACAACGATCCCTACACGCGCTTCGGAGTCGCGCAATACGAAGTGTGGCCCTGGAATCCTGTTTTCGGCGCGGAGGACCTCGACCGCTTATAACCTTCCCAACGCGCGTCGCTGTACCGTAGCGAACGCTTAGAGCGATTCCGATGTTCGGTGTACAGATTTGAAGGGGCACGGCTTGAGCCGTGGCAGCCAGGTCGGGCAAAGGAAACGGCGTTTAGGCCCTGAGGGATGGCAGTTCTCTCAGCGGCTAAAGCCGACACTCTTCCTTGGCTCTTTCGGCACGCCTGAAGGCGTGCCCTTTCAAAGCAGGGTTTCCGAATTCGGGGTCGCTTTAAGACAGATTGCTGATGCAGCGCGAGTTGGGACTCCGGCGGCGGCTGTGTCCACAACCCTACTCTCCGAAGAGCGCGAATCCGCAGGGGCACGGGTTCTACCGCTTAGAACGGAACACGCGAATCCACCCGCAGCAAGACCTTACTGCGGTGGACAGGAAGCGATCTTCCTGGCTGCTCTCGTCTTTTGCACGGGAATCATCGCCGCCAATTACCTGTGGCGATCTCCTTACATCTGGCTGGCCGGCTTCATCATCGCCGCGACCGGCGCGGCGCTCGCACTTCGCCGCTCGCCTCAAACTGGATTCGCTCTTGCCTTGGCGGCGATGCTTCCGCTGGGCGCATTCTATTTGCAGGCGCGGGACGCGGCCCAAGTTACAGTCGCAGAAAATTTGCAGCCCTTCGGCACCGGTGAGAGCAGCGTTGACGTCGTCGCGCATGTCATTCGCGAAGGCCTGATCCGTGACAGCCCCTATGGCGGCAAGCAGGAATCCGTCGATGTGGAGAGCGAGCAACTTCGGCTCGGTGACGGCCAAATCTCCACGGCGGTCGGCATTCGCCTAACCATCTACAGCGGACAAACTGAGGAACACCAAGCCCGTAACGCCGGTGTCGAATCGCCACTGCGGGTTTACACCTACGGGGAGCGGCTGCGAATCTCTGCCAAGCTGCGGATGCCGCGGAACTACCGCAATCCCGGCGCGATGGATATAGCGGGCTATCTCAGCTCGCAGGGAATTCGCCTGACCGGCTCAGCGCGCGCCAGCAATGTCGAGGTGCTCCCCGGCTTCGTCGGCAACCGCATCGGGCTGTGGCGCAACGAGGCACGGCGCAGCGCGCTGGCTCATATCATGCAACTATGGCCGGACGAACGCGGAGCGCTGATGCAGGCAGCCCTGATCGGAGGCCGCGCTTTTTTCGGACGCGAGATCAAGACAAACTTCCAGCGCACCGGCACGTATCACATTCTGGTTGTCTCCGGCATCAACGTCGGAATTCTGGCCTTCACGGTCTTCTGGCTCTTGCGCACCCTGCCCTTCGGCGAGACCTGGGCCACCATCCTTACCATTCTGCTGTCGTGGGGATACGCCTTCGTCGCCGATCTGGGCTCGCCCATTGTGCGCGCCACCATCACGCTGAATATTTACCTGCTCACACGATTGCTCTTTCGCGACCGCGCAGGCCTCAACGCTCTCGGGATTGCTGCACTGGGCATCCTGCTGGTGAATCCCAGGACTCTGTTCGAGGCTAGCTTCCAGCTCACTTTCACTTCGGTTATCGCCGTGGCCGGAATCGCCGTCCCTATCCTGCGGCGTACTCTGTATCGCCTGCAAAGCGCCATCAGGAACATCGATTCGCCGGAATACGACGTCACGTTGCCGACCCGCGCTGCCTCATTTCGCGTGGAGATGCGGCTATTGCGCAACGCACTACAGGACGTCATAGGACGTCGTGCCGCGACGTTCCTGGTGGTTCGCACCGTTACTTTTATTTTGCTTGCCTCGCAGTTACTGTTCGTCTCCACCGTCATCCAGCTTGCGCTGGCGTTGCCGATGGCCTGGTATTTCCATCGCGCCACCACCATGGCTTTGCCCGCCAACGCATTGATGATTCCAATTGCTTCCGTACTATTGCCGAGCGCGGTGCTGGCCGTCGTTCTTTCCTATCTCTCCCACTGGCTGGCTTATGTTCCCGCGGCAATCGCCGGATATTCGCTCGACGTTCTCACCGGAACTGTGCGCCTGATTGGTCATCTGCGAATCTCCGAGGTGCGCGTGCCCACACCGACCTTGATCGTCTCGCTGGCGGCGGCGGTGACGGTCGGTCTGGCGCTGTTGCTGGCGCGGCGGCGCTTCCTGGCGGCGATCGGAGTCGCTGGATTGCTTGCCTCCGCCCTGAGCATCGTGCTGTTCCCGCCGAAACCGCAATGGCATCCCGGCGTCTTCGAGATTACAGCCATCGATGTTGGTCAGGGGGATTCGCTGCTGCTGATCACGCCCGAAGGCAAAACGCTCCTGATGGACTCCGGTGGAATGCCGGGCAACGTGCGCTCCGACTTCGATGTCGGCGAGGAGGTGGTCTCGCCCTACCTCTGGTCGCGCGGCATTCGCAGGCTGGACGCGGTCGCCATCTCGCACGCCCACAGCGATCACATGGGTGGCATGCCCAGCATCATCGCCAACTTTCAGCCGCACGAGCTGTGGTACGGGATGGACTCACCCACTCCCCAATTCGTCAAGGTGAAAGAAACCGCGAAATTGTTCCACGTGGAACAATTGGTCTGGTTAGCAGGCCAGTCCTTCGACTTCGGCAGTCTTCACGTCCGCGTGCTCAACCCCCAGCCCGGCTGGACGGGCAAAGATCCTGACGACCAGTCGCTGGTCCTGCGCCTGCAATACGGCCAAACCTCAGTCTTGCTGGTGGGAGATGCGCACAAGCGGATCGAACAATTCCTCATCGCCGAATCCCCGCAGGCCGACTTGCTCAAGGTGGGTCACCATGGCAGCGCGACCTCCAGTTCGCCGGAGTTCCTCGCCGCCGTGAAGCCGCGCTTCGCCGTCGTGTCGGTGGGTTTCTACAATTCGTTCCGGCATCCCCGGCCTGAGGTGATGCAGCGTTACGCCGGCGCTCACATCACCACTTATCGCACCGACCTGGCCGGGGCCGTTTCGTTCTACCTGGACGGCACCCAGGTAGTGGCTACGCCGGTTCCTCGCTGATCGCTTCGTCCTCATCGGTGGCCGGGTGGTTGCGATACTCCTCGATGGTCTCCAGCGCCTCTTCTGCCTGGTCCGGGCGCACCAGGATCACGACTCCGCCCACGCCGGGCAGTATGTCCTGTGGCGCTTCACGGTTCTGGATCATCGCGTCAATGCCCGCCGATTCCAGCAGGCCGCGCACCACCATCGCCTCCGACTCCTCATCCGTGTCGAACACCTTTACCAGTTCCTCGTGGCTCTCTGCTGTCTCGTCTGCCATGTTTCCTCCCATGAGTTCGATGCCAAGGACAGTTCCCTCGCCGTTTGCAAGGCTTTAAGTTTGCGGCTGCAAGCGTACCGTTTCGGTGTATGATGCGTCCACTCAACAAGTCCTAAGGAAGCTCTGATTAAGTATTGCTTTGAAAGGAACTGCCTTCAGGCGGTCCGCAAAGTCGAGCAAATAAATCCCGGCTTTAGCCGCTGAGGCCATCGGCATTGACTTAATCAGAGTCTCCCAAATCGGGCTTAGTGGGAGTCTCGGTTCGCGTCCCGCACTCTGCGCAACGTCAGAATCGCGACCCACATCAAATTGTAACGGGTCGAGTGCGAAGTCGGGGACACCGGTTTTTCAGAGGCGAATTCATGGGGCTATCGGAACGCAAGGACGCTGCTGCATCACAAAGCGCTGCCGGCGATCTGTCCGAACAGGAGCAGGAACGCCGCAAGCTGCGCCGCCTGCAGATCATGATGAACATGGTGATGTCGGTCATCAGCCAGGACGAAGGACTTACCGTGGAAGAAGCGGCCGAACTGGCGGCCAACGCCAAACGCGCTGCCCTGGCGCTCTTTCCCGATAAGGAGTTCGCCTACGATATTCTCTACAAGCCCCGGCTTCAGCGGCTGATGGCTGAGCGCTTTCGCTTGCAATAGAGCCCGCTTACTTCGAGATGCTGGTCAGGTAAATGGTCAGCGTTCCCCAGAAAAGCTTGGCGCGCATCTGGACGGGCAGATGCCGGCCATCGTCAGAGTACCAAATCCAGATGCGACCCTTGTTCTTCAGGATTCCGGAGTCGCCCTCGGGTCCTACGCGAACGGTTTGAAATGTTCCAGCCGGGGTTTTGATCTGCTCTTTGCCTTCCACGTGCGCCTGCGCGGTCACCGTTTTGGCGCCGTCGTTCACCGGAAATGTATAGTTCGCTCCCACCTGTAGCGGGAGGCTGGCAACATAAAAAATCCCCGTGACCACGTCGGTTACACAACCCGGAATGTCGTTTTCAATCCGCTTGTGCTGACCGTCTTTCAGGCTGCGCTCTTCCAGAATCGCCTTGCCACGCGCGTAATCGTAGGTGATGTTCGTCTCGCGGCTGTGCGAGCCCTCTTCGGTGTGCTTCATCAGCTTGTTGGAACACAGGCTCTTGGCATCGAAGTAGGAATTGAAGCGGTCCTGCACCCGATACAGCAGCGCCACCACGCCGGTGGCGTCCGCCGTGCCCGCCAGATGGTTTTGCGTCCCGGACTGCTCGACACGCAGGGTGGCTACTCCGGCAGTCAGGAAGTGCCACTCGCCTTCGTAGTGCAGCGTCTGCCCGTAGGGGAATTGGAACCCCGGCCGCAGCGGTTGAATGTGCGCGGCGGTGCCGATTTTTCCTTCGGTCTGCGCCGCGAAGGCCTTCTGCGCTGCCTGTGGAAGCAGGTACGCCGGCGCGCCATTCACACCAGGCAGCGCGCACAACAGCAAAGCACTGAATATGACGAATGAGCGCGCGATGGCCGTCGTCACCTTCCCCCCGGCAGCCAGAGAATTTTCGCAATCAGGACCGCCAATATCGCGGCCGCACCGAGCAGGGAATTGTACTCGCGATGGCGGAAGTATAACTCACGCGAAAAACCAGCCGTCACTCCGGCAAACCACAACGAGCGCGGCAACAGGCTCGGCACTCGCCGCCGATAGTCGGCATAATCCGGAAATCGGCCGCTCAGAAAGTTCTCCTCGCCACGGATGACGGGCACATAGACAACTGCAAAGTAAACTACGAGTACGATTGCGACCCAAAGGTCGCGCGCCGCCATCGCGAATCCTATCCCAATCACGATGGAGCCCAGGTACAAAGGATTTCGCACGTAGGCATACGGTCCTGTCATGGTCAGCTCGCGGTCCTTCTGCACCTGGCCTGAAGCCAAAGCGCGAATCGCGATTCCGCCAACTGCCACGGCCGCGCCAACCGCAACGCTGCTCCACGCAGGCCTGGCTCGCCAGATGTAAAACGCCGCGAAGAGAAATCCCAGCGGCACTCGAATGCGGCGCGCGATCCGGTTCCACGACCACGAGGGCTTGGTCGCGCGGTCCTGGCTCGGCAACATTGGAGGAGCGTCCACCTTCAGCTACGTCCTCCAGTTCGCTTCTGCAACTGCGACAGCAACTCCGTTGTGGAATGGTCTTTGGGATCGCCCACAATTTCAATCCGTCCGCCGTATGCCAGCACTTCGTCGCGCTCGGGAACGTTCTCGCGAGTGTAGTCAGTTCCCTTCGCCTGAATGTCCGGACGGATTTCGCGGATCAGCGCACGCACATCCAGCTCATCGAAAAGCACGACCGCATCCACGTCCGCCAGTGCCGCAACGATTTCCGCACGCTCCTGTGCCTTCATGAAAGGACGGCCTTCGCCTTTAATCTGTTGTACGCTGGCGTCGGAATTCATAGCCACCACAAGCTTCCCGCCAAGCGCCTTGGCCCCACGCAGGTAGCGGATGTGTCCGACGTGCAGCAGGTCAAAGCAACCGTTAACCAGCACGATCTGCTGGCCGGCGCGTCGCCATTCCGCAGCGCGCTCGCGCAACAGGCCGCGCGAAAAGATTTTGTCCTGTTCGCTCATCATCATCTTGCGGTTTCAAGTTTCGGGTTTCAAGTTTCGGGTTTCCAGTTTCGAGTTTCTGGGCACTCGAAACTCGAAACTAGAAACTGGAAACTCCTTCTATTGCAGCCATCAGTTCCTTGCCGGAGACCGTCGCCGTGCCTCGCTTCATCACCACGATGCCGCCGGCAAAATTCGCCAGCCGGGCCGCGGAAACCGTATCGGCTCCGGCGGCAAGCGCTGCGGTAAAAGTCGCAATCACGGTATCGCCGGCTCCAGTGACATCCACCACCTGGTCAGAGCCATAGATCGGGATTGCCGCCGGCTTTGCATTCTTCTCAAAAGCCACCATGCCATCGCGCCCGCGCGTGATGACCAGGCATTCCAGCGCCATCTCCTGCATCAAGCGCTCGCCGGCGGAGATCAGCTTGCGATCGTCGTGTCCGATCCTGACTCCCAAGGCCTCTTCTACCTCGGGCTCGTTCGGCGTTGCCGCCGTCGCCCCTTCGTAGTCGAGAATGCGATAGCGTGAATCGACGGTGATGGGCTTGTTCTCCAGGCAGCCATTCGACTTCACAAACGTCAGCAGCCGCGGTGTCGCCGCGCCATATCCGTAGTCGGAAACCAGCAGCGCGTCGGAAGCGGTCGCATATTCGCGAGCTGCATTCAGCAGGTTGAGCAGCACGGGATGCATGGCGTCCAGCGGTTCAGGCTCGCGATCCACGCGCACTACCTGCTGCCGGCTGGTGTGCGACATGCCGGCCAAAATGCGCGTCTTGGTCGTGGTAGTGTGGCCTTTGAGCCGCTCGATGCCGCCGGTGGGAATCTTCTTTTCGTGCAGCCTCTCCAGCAGCAGGCTGCCGGCTTCGTCGTCGCCCACAACTCCCACCGGGAGCACCTTAACTCCCAGCGACGCCAGGTTCATCACCGCATTCGCGCCACCTCCGGGTACAACGGTTCGTTCGCGGTGCTTCAGGATCAGCACCGGCGCCTCGCGCGAGACGCGCGCGATCTCGCCAAAAATAAATTCGTCGGCTACCAGGTCTGCCAGCACGGTGATGGAAAGTTCGGAAAACTGACGGACGATCTTCTTCCACCGCTCCGAGTCCTTGGGGTGTCGGTTCATGAATTCAAATGAACGCCCGGGGCATGGATGGGGCCACCGGGCGCAGGTCAATCTTAGATTGTCTCATGCAGGCCCGCGGTTGCGCGCCGCAATCGCCGCCAGCAGCGCACTCAGCGCAGCGTCAGCGTTCTCCATTTCCATGTTCACGGGAATGATGTGCAAGGGCGCAAGCGCCGCGCCGCGGGTCTGCAAATTGATAGCGTCCTTTTCGGTGGTGACGAACGACGCGGCCCCGTGCTGCGCTCGCAATGCGAGTAACTCGCGCACATCGGAATCCGAGTAGGCATGGTGATCCCGAAAGCTTCGTGTGCCCGCCGTCGTGACTCCTACCGCTCGCAACTGCTCGAAGAAGTTCTCGGGACGCGCGATTCCGCAGAAGGCAAAACACGGTCTCTCCAACTCGCGAGGAACAACAATGCTGCGCCGCACCTTCCAGACGAGTTGCTGTGCGATCGGCAGCCCCTGGCTCGATGCATCGTTCGTCAGGACGACCACGTTTGCTCGCGACAATGACGAAAGCGGCTCCCGCAGTCGTCCTATTGGCAGCAATGAATCCTGCGCGTCGGATGGCGTGACCAAAACGATGTCGAAGTCGCGCGCCAGCCGCCGATGCTGGAAGCCATCGTCGAGCAGATGCAATTGAGCACCGAATTTCTCTTCGGCGTATTGCCCAGCCGCATAGCGATCCTCGCCGACGATCACCGGCACTCGCAACTTACGCGCGAGCAGCAGGGGCTCGTCCCCGAAGGCGCGCGACGAGCCTTCAGGATCGACCAGCGCCACACCCTTCGTCGCCCGCCCATAGCCCCGCGAAAGGACATCAAAGGCGACGCCGCGCTCTCTTAGCAAACCGCCCAGCGCGATCAGAAACGGCGTTTTGCCCGAGCCGCCGACGGTGATATTTCCGATGCTTACCACCGGCCCCTGAAGTCTCCGAATTTTCAGAGTACCTCGATCGTAGAGATCGTTTCGCGCCTTCACCATCGCGCCGTACAGCGATGAGAGCGGGTTCACGCTCGCTTCTCCGACGAAACTGCGGCCGCGGGCACGTTTTCCTGCAACAAGCCGAGCAACGCATTCACAGTCCTTTCCGTTGCGCCCTGCTGCGAACGCATGACTTCGAGGGCACGCTGGCCGAGTGCGGCCCGCTCGTCGTGATTTTCCAGGAGCTGCACCACCGTCGGCGCGAGCGACTGCGGAGTGACTACGCGCACCGCATCGGCCCGGCGAAAGATATCGATGATGTCGCGAAAGTTTTCGGTGTGCGGCCCAACCAGAATTACCTTCTCGAACTGCGCTGCCTCCAGCACATTGTGGCCGCCGCGCGGCACCAGGCTGCCGCCGATGAACGCCAGATCTGCAAACTCGTACAAGCCGGCCAGCTCGCCAATGGTGTCGAGTAATAAAACACCTCCGCCAACGGGTCTGCGGCCGTCCCATTGCGAACGCTTCTGATAACGGACGCCGGACGACGTAAGCAAATCCGCAACCGCGGTGAAGCGCTCGGGATGCCGCGGCGCCAACACCAGGAGTGCGCCCGGATATCGTGTCGCGACATTGCGGAACATCTCCAGCAGCATGGTCTCTTCGCCGTCGAGCGTGCTTCCAGCCACAATGACAGGACCGATGTTTTCGCGCTGGATGGCATTGCAAAGCTGTCCCACAATGTCAGACTTGCCCGGAAGCTTCACTTCAAACTTAAGATTGCCGCTGACCTGCACACGTTCCTCCGGAGCCCCAATCTGGACAAGCCTGCGCGCGTCTTCGTCACTCTGCCCCAGGAACAAGTCCACATTCTGCATAACGTGACGCAGCAGTTTGCGGAAACGAAGATAACCGCGAAGGGACCGGTCAGAGACGCGCGCATTCACCACCGCGACCGCGGCTCCCGAAAGTCGGGCCCAATGCAGCAGGTTCGGCCAGAACTCGCTCTCCGCCAGAACAAGCATCTTTGGGCTCAGTGCCTGTAGAAAAGGTCGCACTGCGAATGGCAAGTCGAGCGGCAGGTAAAAGACGTTGCTCTCTCCGAAGCGCTGCCGGGCCAGCTTCTGACCGGTGTCGGTGGTGGTGGAAACAACAACTCGCCAGCCGGGAAGCTGCGCCTTCAGCTCTTCAACCACGCGCGAGATCGCCAGCACCTCGCCCACCGAGACGGCGTGGATCCAAATCGTGGACTCGCTGGAGTCACGCAATAACCGCTGTGGAACCCTGCCCAGCCGTTCGCCCCAGCTCGTACGATACTTGCCGTGACGCAGCATCTGCAGCAGCCACCACGGCGTGCTGACGATCAATGCCAGGAACAACAGCAAGCTGTAGAGCGAATACACGCTGCGATTGTAAAGCCTCGCGAAGAAACCGGCAGGATCAGAACTGCCCCGCCCTAGCCAAATGAGCGGAGAAAAGCAGGTCCCTCGACTCCGCTTCGCTTCGCTCGGGATGACAGAACGGGTAGTTGGCGACTTACGCGTTGA
Organism: uncultured Acidobacteriaceae bacterium; assembly: GCA_963789245.1. Lineage (GTDB taxonomy): Bacteria > Acidobacteriota > Terriglobia > Terriglobales > Acidobacteriaceae > Bog-257. Next base: position 75,643 of record CAWBKE010000022.1, read on the forward strand.
TCGCCATGCCAAACACCGCATTCGCGGCGTCCAGCATCGCCTCTGACAATGTGGGATGCGCGTGAATTATGTTCGCCAGCTCCTCCGCCGTGCACTCCATCTCCAGCGCCACCACCGACTCGGCAATCAGCTCAGTGGCATTTGGCCCGATAATGTGCACGCCCAGGATCTCGCCGTACTTGGCATCGGTGACGATCTTGACGAATCCCTCGTGCTGGCCAACGATGCTGGCCCGCGAGTTGGCGGTAAACGGGAACTTCCCGATCTTGACGTCGAAGCCCTGTTCCTTCGCCTTGGCTTCGGTCAATCCCACGCTGCCGATCTCGGGATGACAGTAAGTCGCATTCGGAATGCGCAGCGGATTGATCTTCTTCGCCGGCTTGCCGGCGATATGCGTGACCGCAACGATGCCCTCCATCGCACCGGCATGCGCCAATTGTGGATAACCCACCACGATGTCTCCGATGGCGTAAATACCCGGCTCGGCGGTCCGCATGTACGGGTCAACCTTGACGAAGCCGCGTTCGAGTTCAATCTTGGTCTTCTCGATGCCCACGTTCTCGGTTCGCGGCGCGCGTCCGACAGCCACCAGCACCTTCTCGGCTTCCAGCTTCTGCTGCTTGCCATCGACAGTAAACGTGACCGCAACGCCGTCTTTCGTCTTCTCGATCGTCTCGACCTTGGCGTTGACGAAGCCGCTGATGCCCCGTTTGCGATACACGCGCGCCAGTTCCTTGGATATCTCTTCATCTTCGACGGGAACGTAGCGCGGCAGCATTTCCAGGATGGTTACGTCTGTCCCAAACGACTTGTAGATGCTGGCGAATTCCACTCCCACCGCGCCCGAACCGATCACGATCAGCGATTTGGGAATGTTGTTCAGGCCCAGCACCTCGATGTTGGTGAGGATCTGCGAGTCGGCTTGCAATCCCGGCAGCATTCGCGCCACGGATCCAGTCGACAAGATCACGTTTTTCGCTTTGATCGCCTTTTGCTCGCCGCCTTCAATAGCGACGGTGTGGATGCCGTCCGTCGCAGGACCAGCGAGTTTGCCGTAGCCGCGCACCACGTCGACTTTGTTCTTGCGCGCGAGGAAGGTCAGGCCTTTCGTATGTTTGTCCACGATACCTTGCTTGCGCTTCTGGATCGCGCCCCAGTTCAGCGAGACACCGGCGGTATTTTCCAGGCCGAGTTCCGCGCCCTCTTTCACGTGGTCGTAAACTTCAGCGTTGAACAGCAGGGCTTTGGTGGGAATACAGCCGACGTGCAGGCAGGTTCCGCCGAGCTGGGCGTCCTTCTCAATAAGAGCGGCTTTCAGTCCCAGCTGTCCGGCGCGAAAGGCTGCAGTGTATCCGGCAGGTCCGCTGCCGATGATGGCTACGTCATAAATTGTTTCTGGCAAGTGCGTGCTCCAATCCTGTTGATGATGAATGCGATGATGGCCCGTCTAGTTAATACACGAGACGCGGCGCGGCAGAGCATCTTCTGCGAGCCTGTCTAATTGGAATAATGGCTTCTGTCAAATAGATGATTGTAAATCACCGAAGAAGCAGAGCTGCGCTCCAGGCAGTGCTAATCCTTTGTTGGGCCAACATTAATCGCCTAGGCTCATCCCGCGGCCACGGCCCACTTTTCGATGCTATGCTGGCGTAGTCTTCCATGAAGCGTGTTGAAGAAGAACTTCCCGTTACAACCGAGACCGCGGAGCAGCCGCGCCGTGTCGGACTCAAGCTGGTTGGCAATGCGTTCTTCCTTCTGCTGGTCCTACTCACCGCAGTCGCGGGCGCGGTCTGCGGCCTGGTCCTGGTTTACTCCACCGACCTTCCGCAGGTAACGGAACTTGAGCACTACCGGCCCAGCACCATCACGCAGCTCTATGACGACCAGAACCGCGTGATCGGGCAGTTCGCGTTGCAGCGGCGCGTGATCGACAGCTACAACGATTTTCCCAAGGTGCTGCGCGACGCCCTGATCTCCACCGAAGACAAGGATTTCGAGAAGCATTGGGGCGTGGACGTGTGGCGCGTCTTTGGCGCGGCGTGGCGCGACGTGATGCTGGAGAGCCGCGCTCAGGGCGCTTCTACGCTGACCATGCAACTGGCGCGTAACTTGTTTCTCTCGCCCGACCGCAACTTCCGCCGCAAGATGCAGGAGGTCATGCTGTCGATCCAGATCGAGCGGCGCTTCACCAAGCCGCAGATCTTCACCCTCTATGCCAACCAGATCTATTTGGGACACGGGGTGTACGGGTTCGAGGCCGGCGCAAATTATTACTTCAGCAAGAGGGCCAAAGACCTGACGCTGGACGAAGCCGCAGTGCTGGCCGGACTGCCCAAGGCGCCAAATTATTATTCGCCCATCAATAATCCCGAGCGCGCCATTCACCGCCGCAATCTGGTGATCAACAATATGCTGGAGGATGGCAAGATCACCGCAGCTGAGGCGGACCGGGCCAAGAGTGCGCCGCTGGAACTCAAGCTCCAGGCTGAGACCAACGACATTGCCCCTTACTTTGTGGAGGAGATTCGCCAGTATCTGGAGAAGAGGTACGGAGCGGAGGAGGTCCACGAGGCTGGGTTGCGAGTATACACATCGCTCGACCTGGAGATGCAGCGTGCGGCCCAGTTGGCAGTACGCGATGGGCTGGCCGCGTACGAACGCCGTCATGGATGGAAGGGCAATCTGCTGAACGTCATCGCCAATGGCGATTCGCTGGCCACCTATCACCATGTCGATTGGGACGGCGCAATCGTTCCCGGCAGCTACGTTCACGGGCTCGTCACCGAGGTCGAGCCCATGGCGGCGACGGTGAAATTCGGTAACTATGAGGCGCGTCTCGGGCCTGAAGAAATCAAGTGGACCAAGCACACTTCGCCGCAGCAGTTCCTGGCTGTCGGCGACATCGTGTACCTCAAGGTCATCGAACTGAATGGCACAGCCAGCCACGTGTCGCTGGAGCAGGAGTCGGGCGTGCAGGGCGCGCTGATGGCGCTCGACAATGCCACCGGCGATGTCAAAGCGATGGTCGGAGGGCGCGACTTCGAGCAATCGAAATTCAATCGCGCTACCCAGGCGCTGCGGCAAGTCGGGTCGTCCTTCAAGCCGTACATCTACACCGCGGCTATCGATCAGGGGCTCACGCCTGACGACACTGTGCTGGACGCGCCGATCACCTTTAGTACACCGTCTGGCCCTTACACGCCGCACAACTATGATGGCAAGTTCGAAGGCGTCATCACCTTTCGTCACGCTCTGGCCGAGTCGCGCAATATTCCCGCGCTGAAGGTCACGGAGCGCGTGGGCGGCATCAAGACGGTGATTGATTACGCGCGCAAGTTCGGCATCACATCGCCGCTGCTGCCCTATTTGCCGGTTGCCTTGGGAGCAGCGGACATCACGCTGGCGGAGCAGACGGCGGCGTTCACCACCTTCCCTAACGACGGCGTGCGCGTGGTCCCGCGCTACATTCGCAAGGTCACCACCTACGACGGCCGCGTGCTGGAGGAAAATTATCCCGAGGTAAGAGACGTCGTCAGCGCGCGGACGGCGCGCATTATGGTCAGCATGCTGCGCGAGGTGGTGCTGCATGGCACCGGCTATCAGGCCAGCAAGCTTAATCATCCGCTGGGCGGCAAAACCGGAACGACCAACGATTTTACCGACGCGTGGTTCGTCGGCTTCTCGCCGTCGATTACCTGCGGCGTGTGGGTGGGCTTCGACGAGAAAAAGACGCTGGGCGACAAGGAGACGGGTGCCAGAGCAGCGTTGCCCATCTGGATCGACTTCATGCGGGTCGCCCTGCAAGGGCGCGAGTCGGAGGATTTTGCCGCGCCTCCACCGGAGACGCAAAGCGCGGTCGCGCAGAAGGTAGATACACCCGACGGCGGCGCAGGCGACAGCGAGGCCCACTAATGCGGCGCTTCTTTCGCTATTTGCTGCGCGCACTGGTGCTGTTTGTGGTCTTCATGGCGTCGGCGCTGACGGCAATGCGCTTCGCCATTCATGGCCGCCAGACGACCATTCCGAAGATTGTGGGCTTATCGCAGACCCAGGCGGAGCGGCTGCTGGCAGACCACGGGCTTGTGCTTGACGAGGGAGATCGCTATTTCAGCTCCGATGTGCCTCCCGGGCGAGTCCTGTCGCAAGTGCCACTGCCCGGAATGCAGGTGCGGCGTGGCTGGCATGTGCGCGTGGCCGAGAGCATGGGACCGCAGCGCGTGGTCATCCCCGATCTGATCGGGAACAGCGAACGGGCTGCGGAGATCAACATTCGCCGACGCGGATTGGAGCTGGGAAGCATCGCAGTCGCGACCATTCCGGGCGCCTCCGCCGACCAGATCGTGGGGCAGAGTCCGCCGGCCAATGCAGTGAACGTCTCCGAGCCCAAGATCAGTTTGCTGCTGGCCGCAAGCCCCGACCGCGATTCTTTTGTAATGCCGGAGCTGGTCGGACAGAACGAAGACGATGCGGTGAACGCGATCGTGAGTGCCGGGCTGCACGTGAGCGGAATCAACAGTCAAGCGGCTCCTGCTCCTCAGGCGAATGCGACCCAAGCTTCGCCGACGGGGACACGCATGGTGGTAAAGACCCAGCCTGCCGCGGGGCAGAGGGTTTACGCGGGACAGGGGATCGGGCTGGACGTAACGCAGTAGTGCCGCTGCTCGCTATTGCCTTCTGGCAGGCTGAGGGGCTGGTATCTCAATTCTGCGAAGCATCGCTCCGATGCAGTCCGTGTCACAGACAGAACCAGACTCCTTGATGCAAGGTTGGGTGGAGCACCGCTTTAGCGGTGCATTAGAAGGCCGTTCCGTTGCTTCGGCTTCAGCCGCTGGTGTAACTCCTCCTTGAATACTCCTTTTCAAACTAAGACGAGTTACCTCAGGGGCTAAAAGCCGGGATTTCCATGGCGCCTTCCATGCACCGCTAAAGCGGTGCTCCACCCTCGGATGTCTTCAATTCATTTCGCCCGCTATAATCGCGTCTGCCTCGATTTCCACCAGCATTTCCGGCGAGACGAATCCCGTCACCTCAACCATGGTCGCTGCGGGCCGGATGTCGCGAAAGACCTCGCCGTGCGCCTTACCGACTTTTTCCCATTGCCTGATGTCGGTAACGAACATCCGCGTGCGCACTACATCGCGAAAGCTTGCGCCCGCCTGCTCCAGTGCCGAGCCGATATTCTTCAGCGCCTGCACCGCTTGCGCGTAGACATCGCCTTCGCCCACGATTTTTCCGTCGGGCCCGGTTGCAACCGTTCCAGCGACAGAAACGAACGGACCTACTTTCACCGCGCGCGAAAATCCCACGATGGGTTCATAGGGAGAGTTGCCTGCGATATTCTGCCGTTCCATGAGTGCGTCCTCCAACAAGCACTGTGCCGCCCCTGAAGGGGCTCGGGTTTCAAATTACATCCTACCCAGCGCTCAACCACCCCAGCGAGCGCAAAAAACGGCGCTCTCTGGGGGCCCCGGTACGCGCTGGGCTATCTTCTTCCGTCCCGCCAGGCGGGACTGGGCTCTTGCTCGTCCAATTTCGCAGGCAGTAACAGCTCCGTCGTGTTTCGGGAGGTGTCGGTAGTTGAGCACAGCAGCGGGCTGCCAAAACTTTGGCAGTCAATAGCTTCAACTGCTGACAGCGGCATCACGGCCCTGTGTCGCCGAACTCCAACAGCCAACCAACCCCGCATGAATCGCGCTCTAAATCGACATCTCCCGACATCGGCAGTCAGTTGGCGAAACACTCCCACTTTCGCAGGCGAACCTTTTTGGGTAACGCTGTGCGCGGGAAACGCTTGTGCCGGCTGAAGAATTGAGATAAGAACAGTCGCACTGTCGCATCTAATGATCAGGAGTAACAGGAGGCCAACAGCCAAGCCATGATTCCGGAATCTCACCCGCTACAGGCTTTGTTCACGGAGCTGGTCCACCATCATTTTGACCGCGACATTGGGCTGCGCGACCCCGAAGTGCAGGACTACATTGCCAACGTCCTGAACGAGTTTTGCGAAGTCGAACAGCTCTTCAAGGTGCGCGACGCCGAAGGTCGCCCCTTGAGCGATGTCGGCGAAATGCTGTTGGAGACTGACCCCATCTATGGCCCGGCGCCGTCGTTCGATCGCGAGCGCCAGGTGCGCAAGCATATCGGGGACTACACGTTGTTTCTGTCGGGCATGTTTCCGGAAAGCATCAATCACTATCGCCTGCGGCGGCAGCGGCTGGAGAATTTCGTCGACTTCATCAAGGCCGGCAAGGAGAGCTATTACATCGTCTCGAAATTCGATCAGTTCGAATATGCCCGGCTGGCGCCGCTGTTCGCCAAACTGGCCCGCGACTTCGAGTCCTGCGTGTACGCCTTGAACCTGGTGAAGGGTGATCTGGATGAGATGCAACATCCCATAACACGGCGAGCGAAAGAGATCGTGATGTAGCTTTCACGGTCGAGCAAAGGGGCACGGAGAGCAGCCGTGCCTTTTGCATTTTTGCGGCGCTTTGATGACAGAATGCGATGCACTGCGTCCAACAAACGTACAGACAAGGGCAACGAATCGAGATCGTGGAACTCTCCTGAGAACCAACAGTTGAGGTGATGCGGAAGGCCCGGAGGCAACTCCGGGCCTTCTTGCGTGCGAAATATCTGCGATACTAGGAAGTAGTTCAGGATCCGCTGTGTGTCAGGGCACGCCTTCAGCCGTGCCGTACCGGGCAATACAGATATCGGGCTTTAGCCCGTGGAATTGAGCCTTGCGGGGGCTCAAGCCCTGGTCTCCCCGCGCGTTTTGCGGCCCGACTGAAGTCGTGCCCTGACACAAAGCGGTTTTCGAGCCTGATACGAAGCGGTTTAGAGAGAGTCCGGTTCACTAACTCAGCCAGGCACACCCATGGAAGCAACAGCCGATCCAAAATCCGTCAAAGTAAACGTCACCACCGGTACTGGTATGGAGATCGAGTGGAAGGACGGTCACCAGAGCGTCTACAGCTTTCCGTTTCTGCGCGATGCCTGTCCCTGCGCCCTGTGCAACGAAGAGCGCCAGAAGGATGGCCGTCACCCGGGCGATCCCATCAAGCCGATCGCAGGATCGCTGCCCATGTTCAAGGCGGCGGCGCGGCCCACTGAGGTCAAGCCGGTGGGCAAGTATGCCATTAGCTTCGCCTGGAACGATGGCCACCAGCACGGTATCTTCTCCTGGCAGTACCTGCGCGACAATTGTCCGTGTGCGGAGTGCAGAGCGCACCGTGCCATGGAAGCGCCCAGCATAGGCACCAAACCCAACTGATGCACTTGGGGCTCTTGATTTCACCACGGAGACAAGGAGAGCACGGGATTTTCGCAAATTGTTCTTGCCTGCCCGTTTTGTAGGATCCGATGCCGACAATAACTTTGCCACTCAAAATACTGATTTTGATTTGGTCTTTCGGCTGGGGATTCTTGATACTCAGGTTTCCTGTGCGATGTTTTCGGGTGCTTTCCTGGGGACGCTATCCGACGGCGAAACAGCTAAGACGAGAGAGATTCGTCGGGTATGTGGCCTTGGCGTTTGGTGGGTTGTTCCTTCTAGAGCTCGCGTTCGGGATAATCCGATGAATCCAAGTTCTTATGACCCGATTTGAACTCCGTGTCCTCCGTGCCTCCGTGGTGAACAAAACCCGTTTCGAGTAACCTGAAACTTGTCCTCCTATCTGTCCCAACTCAACCCGCAGCAGCGTGAGGCCGTCGAAGCGGTCGAAGGGCCGGTGCTCATCCTGGCGGGCGCCGGCAGCGGCAAGACGCGCGTCATCACCTATCGCATCGCTCACCTCATCGATGGGCTGGGCGCCCAGCCGGATTCCATACTGGCCGTGACCTTCACTAACAAGGCTGCGTCGGAAATGGCCGGCCGCGTGGAGTCGCTCGTCGGCACGCGTTCGGTGACCAAGCCGTTGATCTCGACGTTCCACTCCTTCTGCGTGCGACTGCTGCGGCGCGACATTGAAACCCTGCAAATCGCCGGCAAAGGCTATCGCAAGGATTTCGTCATCTACGACGAGGCCGATCAGCAGAATGTGGTGAAGGCGGCGATGAAGCGGCTGGGCGTCGATGACAAGCAGCAACTGACGCCCCGCAATGTGCTGGGACGAATTTCCTGGGCCAAGAACCACATGCTTGATCCGCAGCAAGTTTATCTGGACTCGGTCGAGCCCAACAGCGAGCGCGTGGCCCACATCTACGAGGTCTATCGGCAGGAGCTGGCGAAATCGAACGCGCTGGATTTCGACGATCTGCTGCTCTACGCGGTGCGCGTGTTGAAGGCGTCCGGAGAGACGCGCGAGAGATACAATCGCCGCTATCGTTACCTTCTGGTCGACGAGTATCAAGACACGAATCGCCCGCAGTATGAGCTGATGCGCATGTTGGCGGGCAGCGAGCACAATGTCTGCGCGGTGGGCGACGAGGACCAGAGCATCTATTCGTGGCGCGGCGCCGACATCCGCAACATCCTGGAATTCGAGCAGGACTTTCCCGAGGCCCGCATCGTCCGCCTGGAACAGAACTACCGTTCGACTCAGAACATTTTGCAGGCTGCGTCGGCAGTTGTGTCGAAGAACGTCAAGCGCAAGGGCAAGAATCTCTGGACGGAGCGCACCGGCGGCGCGCAGATCGGCTATTACGAAGCGCCCGACGGCGAGAACGAAGCGCTCTTCGCCGCCGACTTCATTTCCAAGTATCTGCGCCAGGGTCAAACCGAACACGGCGAAACGCCGCGAGCCGCGGTGCTGTACCGCACCAACTCGCAATCGCGGCTGGTGGAAGAGGCAATGCGCCGCTACCAGATCAACTACCACGTTGTGGGAGGGTTCAGTTTTTACGAGCGCGCTGAGATCAAGGACATGATCTCGTACCTGAAGGTCATTGCTAATCCGGATGACTCGATTGCGCTGCAGCGGGTGATTAACACGCCCGCGCGAGGTCTGGGTAAGACCACGCTGGAGACGATTGAGCGGATCGCGCTGGAGACCGGCGTTTCCATGTGGGGAGCGGTCAACGAGATCATTCGGCAAAGGCTGCTTCCGGGCCGAGCGCTATCGTCGCTCGCGAGCTTCCGCGACCTGATTGAAGACGCGCGGGCCATGCACCTGGGGACATTTCGCGAGCGGGTAGAGGAAGCGGCGGCTGTGAAGAATGCAGTTGAGTCGGCGGTCGACGCGGATGAGGATTTCCAGCACTCCATGGACTTTTCACCGGAGATGTTTGAGGAAGAAGTGGCAGAGCTTCCTGCTACGACGGCAGACAGCAGGTCCCTCCACTCCGACGCGCAAAAGACGCGCGCCTCCGGTCGGGATGACAGCCGTGAGGAAAATGGAGTAACGGATTTCTCGCCGGGAATGTTCGAAGAGGAAGGAAAGATTTCTGCCTCAAGTGCGGCCAGCAGGTCCCTCCACTCCGGCGCGCAAGAGACGCGCGCCTCCGGTCGGGATGACACTTACTCCGGCAAGGGCGCCAATGATGAACAGAAAGAGCGCGTCGAAGGCTTTCGCGCGCCGGGCGAGGCGGCCAATACGGCAGAGCTCCTGAAGTTTCTTCTGGATCGCACCGGCTACATCAAACTACTGGAGCAGGAGGATACGCCGGAGTCGCTGGCCCGCATCGACAACCTGCGCGAGTTGGTAAATGCGGCCATGGATTCGCGCGATCGCGGCGAGACGCTCAGCGAGTTTCTGGACCACGCTGCACTGGTCAGTGACGCCGACGATTACGATGAGAATGCGCGCGTCACGCTGATGACCCTGCACGCGGCCAAAGGCCTGGAGTTTCCGCTAGTGTTCCTGATCGGGCTGGAAGAAGGCTTGTTTCCGCACTCGCGGACATTGCTGGCGCCGGACGACATCGAAGAGGAGCGTCGGCTTTGCTACGTCGGCATGACGCGGGCGATGGACACGCTCATTCTCACGCGTGCGCGCTATCGGCGGCGCTACGGAACGGACATGCCCGAGGCGAGCGTGCCATCGCGCTTTCTGGAGGAAGTTCCCGAGGAGTTGCTGCAGGACTTGGGCTCGCCGCGTCGTGCTTCGCAGGTCAGCAGCGACTACGGCAGCAGCCGGCACTATGCCTACGAAGACGAAGACCAGCGCCCGCAGCACGGTCGCCGCAACACGCCGCAGCGGAATTCCTATAGCGGCCCGACGTACAACTCCATCGACAACATCGCGGAATTTTTCGCCTCGCGCGGCAAGAAGTTTACCCGGCCGAAGATCGAGGTGACGGCACCGACCGGACGTACCGGATTCCGTCCCGGCCAGCGCGTGCGCCATCCGAAATATGGTGAAGGCACGGTGTACAAGCGCGAGGGCGATGGGGAAGATGCCAAGATTACGGTACAATTTCCAAGATTCGGTTTGAAAAAGCTGGTCGAAAAGTACGCCCAACTGGAAAAGGCGTAACTCCGTTCATTAAGGAAACCTAGAGTTCATGGCAAATACCAAGAGCATCACCGATAAGACGGAACGCAAGAAGGTAAAGCGCACGGCGCGTAAGAAGGCCGCTCCCAAGGCACCGCGCACCTACGCACGCGGCTCAGAAAAACGCAAAGTGAAAAAGCTGGCACGCGGACAGTCGAAGCGGTAAGGAAGTTGTCGGTTGCCAGTTGTCAGTTGTCCGAAGGAGCAGCTCCGCCCCGACCCTAACAGGCTACCAATCGCAACTCGCAGGAAAACAGCTTCAAGCTCCAGCCCGTCCAATCGGGCTGGAGCTATTTCTTTGGCGTATTGCTGTTGGTTGCCGCCGTGCCGGAGGTTGAGTTTGTGGAAGCTGTCTGGTTGGGCTGATCGAGGTTCACCAACACCGATCCGGGCGGCTGCTGCAAGGCAAACTGATCGTCCCGCAACGGCTCGTTGATCACCAGCTTATCCACCGTGAAACGAATGGAATACTCTTCCTGCGGACGATTGATCTCGATCACGTTAGGAAAGCTGACGCCGTTGTAGTCCTGATAAACCTGGTAGATCGCATCGGTAACTACTGCGCCCTGCCGGTTAAAAATGACCTGTTCATGGGGCACCAGGGTAGTGCGGTCGAAGATGATCTTGCGCGCCAGGTACCAATCGCCGCCCTCGCGACGGATGACGTCGATGACGTAATCGGGCTGTTCGAGGTTCTTTCTCTTCTTCACATCGTAAATGAGCTCGCTGCTGTCCTCCAGCACCGCGATGTCAGTCTTGGGATCGATTGCCGGCACCAATAATGCCGTGTAGATCACCTCCGGCCGCAGGTCTTCCAGAGAACTGCCGGTGGGATGAGCGACGTTGTTGTGGCCAACGTAAAACTTGTTCTTGGCCGGTATCGACAACTTAAATTCGTTGCCGTCGGTGACCATGTCGAAGGCCTTGTTCCGCACAAGGGGGAACAGACCGATCATGCGCAACATGTTCGGTTTACGCACCAGAATGTAGCCGCGAATCTCCTGGTAGTCGGTGATCGTGCCTTTCTTTTCTCCGCCCACAGAAGTGGCAATGTCGACGGTGGCATTGAGAGTCTGGATCTTGGCTGCTTCCGTGTTGATGCGGTCCAGGAGTTCCTGCCGGCTGGCGGTCTGCAGTTTGGCCGTGCTGGTGCGGATTTCTACGGTGCGGGTGCGGAAAAGACATCCAGTGTCGCCGGCCAGCAGAGCGAGCAAGAAAGCCGCGACAAGTATTCTGGATGGACGCATAGGCCGACTATGACAAGTTGTTGAATTCCGTAGTATACGGCAGATGCGCGCTAATCCTCACGGGACTCAGGAGCTACTGGCCTGTCGCCACGGAACGGCGGTAAGCCGCCACGTTGCGGGAATGCTCTTTCAGACCGCGCGCGAAACGATGGTGGCCGTTATTGTCGCTCACGAAATAGAGGAAATCCGTATGTGCCGGATGCATGGCAGCCTGCAGCGAAGCCACTCCGGGATTGGCGATCGGCCCTGGTGGCAGTCCGGGAAACTTGTAGGTGTTGTACGGCGAGTCGAATTGCAGGTCCGAGGCATAGATGGTGCCGCGATACCTCCCGGCGAGCAGGGCCGCGTAGATCACAGTGGGATCGGCAGCCAGAGCCATGTTTCTTCTCAGCCTGTTGTAATAGACGGCGGCGACCAAGGGCCGTTCCTTAGGATCGGCGGTCTCCTTTTCCACGATCGATGCCATCGTCACGATGCGATGTATGTCCGGATTTCCCAGCAGTCCGATCTTCTGCGCCTCCTGCCGGAAGCGGTGCACCATGGCGGCCGCAATGTCGTGAGCGCTGTCAATGCGAGTGAACTCGTAGGTGTCGGGGAAGAGATATCCTTCCAGCGACTTGGCATCAGGGTCGATGTCGCGGAGGAGGAAGATGTCGCTGTGCGCCGCGTTCAGGAAATCGGAGGCGGGTCCGAGTCCTGCCTGCTCCACCGCGGCGGCGATATCGTACATGTTGAAGCCTTCGGGCACGACGACTGTGCGCGCGTAAACATCGCCCTTGACCAGCCGGCTCCATACCTCCAGCGCGCTTGCCGGCTGATCGAACTTGTATTCGCCCGCCTTAAGGGTCCTGGCGCCTTTGGCGTACTGCACCATGAGAAAGGCCGCCGAACTGCGGATGACGCCCTGCTGCTGAAGATCGCGGGCGATGTGACGTGTGGTCCAGCCCGGGCGCAGCAGTACGAAGGTCGTCTGCGGCGGTTGCAGTGGCAGCAGTGCCGCCCACGCAAACCAAATGGCGAAGGCCAGCACCAGTACGATGACGAGTTTCAGCAAAGCTCGCATGTGGTCTAAGTAGTTTAGATGAAGCGGCGATGGGCGTCGCTGCTACAGCAGCT
>CAWBKE010000023.1:0-143374 GCA_963789245.1 uncultured Acidobacteriaceae bacterium
CCAACTGCTGCAGAGTGCTCCGCATGGCAGTTGCCAGTTGCTGCGGATCGCGGTTCGCGTGCACCAGCAAACAGGTGGCGCTGGAGGGCGATTGCAGAATGGGCAGAAACATCGCCGCCTGCGGATCCTCGGTGAGGCTGCCGTATTTCCCGTCTTCGGCAATACCCACTACCTGGATGCGCGTTCCATCCGGCATCTTGAAGTATCGGCCGATCGCTTCCGTGGGCGAGCCGAAGACTCTACGCGCAAACTGCTGGTTCACGATGCCTACCGGTGGCGAGCTCTTGTCGTCATGCCAGGTAAAGGTCCGTCCGGACAGCAAGGCTGTACCCGCGGCGTGAAGGTATTCGGGAGAGACGCTGGAACAGGGTGGCATCGGCGGCAGCGTTCGACGCTCGCAGGTCCGCGATATCGTCGGTAAAGACATTCGAGTCGTTCTGAGCCCTCACCTAGCGGCACGGCGTCGGCCAGCCCCACAGACTCAACCTCAGGTAGCGCTTTCACAGCCTCAATCATGCGTTTTTGCATTGTCGGCACTTGATCGTTGCGGTAGCCCGCCATGCTCAGGTCGGTGTCTACCATCATTATGTTCTGAATCTCGAAACCGAAATCATTGTGCAGCGAGCGCGCCAATCCCCGCACCGCGACTATCGAAGCCGTGACCAGCACGGCGCAGATCGCAATTTGCACAATTAGCAACAACTCTCGGACGCTAATCCGTCGCCCACCTCTACTTGCCGATCCCGACTTGATCACCTCATACGCACTGGTGCGCAGTACCTGCCTTACCGGTACCGCGCCAAAGAGGAATCCGCTGGCTAGAGTCAGCAGCAAAGCCACCCCATACACACTTGCATCCGGATTCACCGCCACGTGGATCGGCCATCTGGGAAAAGGCTGCCACACGCTCAGACCATGCAACAGCACCACGCCACCCAGCAGTCCCAGCGCCCCTCCGACCAGAGAAATCAGCACCGCTTCGGTAAAGAGTTGCCGCAAGAATGCGCCGGCGCGTCGATCCGAGTGCGAGCCGCAGAGCAACTTCGCGCGAACGGTCGGCAGCGCGGGCGGCAAACAGGCTGCCCAGATTGGCGCATGCGGCCAGCAGAATCAGCCCTGCCAGCAGCATTAATCCCGTCATGAACGCCCGTACCGGACGGCCAAGATAGTCGCCGTAAAGACTCGGACGCGCCAGCGTGAAAAGCATTTTGCCATCGTCTTTGGGATAGGTCTTTTCCAGGTATGAGCCAATCGAGTTCAGATCGGCGCTGGCCTGCGCCGGAGTGACTCCCGGCTTCAGGTGTCCCATGGTCATAAAGACCCAACGGCTCCACCCGCTTGTTCAGGTCATCCTGTGCCAGTTGCTCATGGTTCACGATGGGGACGAAGAAGTCGGGGGTGAAAAACAGTATGGTCCCGTGGAAGTCGGGCGGAGCTACCCCGAGGATGGTAAACGGATGCTTGTTCAGCTGAACCACACGGCCCACCACGCTCCGGATCATCCTGAAAATGGCTGTGCCAATAAGCATACGTGAGCACGGCATAGGGAGCGCTGTTCAGGCCCTGCTCATCGGAGGCGTGGAAGAAACTGCCAAGATACGGCTGAAGACGTAATGCGTCGAAGTAGTTCCCGCTGGTTTCGTAGACCCAGACGTTGGATGGATCCCGGCCCGTGTCCAGCCCGGCCTCAACCATGTTCCAGGCAATCAGACCATCAAAGCTGCGATTGCGGTCGCGCAGATCGAGATAGTCAGGATATGACTCGTGCGCATCGCCAACATCCGGCTGCCAGAGCGCGTAAAGGCTTTGCGCCTGAGGCACGTTGAGCGGCCGAATGATGAATGCATTCATCACACTAAACACAACGGCGTTTGCGCCGATTGCCAACGCCAGCGTCAAAACCGCGGCAATCGTGAAGCCGGGAGAATTGCGCAACACGCGGACTGCGTAGCGCAAATCCTGGATAAGACTGTCGAGGAAGTTGCCCCCGAGCGCCTCGTGGCATTCCTCCTTAAAACGTTCGCGACCACCGAACTCGATGCGCGCGCGACGTTCTGCCTCAGCGCGATCCATGCCGGAACGTTCCAGATCGTCGGCACGGTGCTGGATGTGTGAACTAAGCTCGGCCTCCATCTCCGCATTCACCCGGGAACGCTGAAAGAAAGCGGCGATGCGCACGCGCAGCGAGTCCAGCAGCTTCATACTTCCTCCGGTTGCGCTGCAAGCGCAGACCCGATGGCCGTCGCCAGCCGATTCCAGCTGGCTGTCTCTTCGCGCAAGCGCTTGCGTCCCGCGGCAGTGAGTTCGTAGAACTTGGCGCGGCGATTGTTCTCCGACGTGCCCCAGCTTGCCTTCAGCAGTCCTTGACGGACCAGGCGAAACAGGCCGGGATAGAGGGCGCCCTGTTCGATGAGAAGTGCATTGCCCGAGATCTGTCCGATCCGCAGAAGAACGCCGTAACCATGCAGCGGGCCGAGTGAGACTGCCCTCAGGATGAGGAGATCGAGAGTGCCGGGAAGAAGTTGAGCCTGGTCGGTCAAGGGTTCTCCTAAACTGGTTAGGAGGTTATCCCCGCCTCCCCTAAGCTGTCAAGGAGAAAGCGACCTGGATTAGCTGTGCCCGACCGGGCACTTGTCACCGCTTAGCCGGTGTGCCCTGATTCGGCGGCCGCTCTTGAGCGTGAGGTAGAGGTCTTTGCCTTTCTCAATGACCGAGACCACCTGGCCGCTGCTGTCGAGCAGGTCGTGGGCCTCGGTGGCGTCGGTGGTAGTGATCTCGCCGCAGTAGGTCACCGAGTCCCGAACCGCAAAATCCACGGTGAACTCGCGCACCAGGAACCAGCGTCCGTTCTGGACCACACGCTTGTCTGAATGCAAATTGGTCAAGGTGCCGCTCTTGGCTTCGTCGGCAGACGGGGCTGCCGTCTGCCCGGGAAGGCCTGAGGATGGAAGCAACAAGGCGAGCATCAGCCCAGCGAGAATCCGGCTGAGCCTGATTCGCCTCCGTTCGGCCGGGATTTCGCCCCCCGTCATCGAGACGCCTCTATTTTATGCATAGGACGCCTC
This sequence comes from uncultured Acidobacteriaceae bacterium, assembly GCA_963789245.1. Taxonomy (GTDB): domain Bacteria; phylum Acidobacteriota; class Terriglobia; order Terriglobales; family Acidobacteriaceae; genus Bog-257. Next base: position 3,066 of record CAWBKE010000023.1, read on the forward strand.
TGTCAAGCTAAAGTCACGTTAATAATTTGCGTCGTTGTCGAGCGTGATCCACTTGTCCCGATGCTTCCGCGGCAAGAAACTCCGACACCGGAGGAATCCGGTCGTCGCAGCATCGGAACCTTAGCTCGCCCGCGGTTCGGCGATGAGAACGATCGCATCGACGCTCCACCTCGATTGCAAGGGTAAACAAATCGTACTGATCGTCATCAATGAAGTCACACTCGTCATTGAAGAAGAACATCTAGTCATCTCAGTTCTCTAGCCCTGTGCGCGACTCCCTTGTGCCAAACATCCCATACTGCTTTATCAAGCAGCGCCTGGTTGGGTCTTTCCAAGGATATGCTGAGTCCGGGAATCTGCGAATAACACTCCCACAGCGACCCAAAAGTCACTCTGGCGTTGCCAAGCTGTCCCGTCGCGCCGCTTACTTCTCGATCAGGCAGTACTCACCGATCTTCTGATCGGTAGCCGGATCTGCCCCTGACGGATACAGATCGACGTTCTGGCAATCGTACATGCCCCAGTTCTTGGGGAGTCGAATCATCACGTACGTACCGGCTTCGGGAGCCTTACAGCCTTCCGCACCCTTGTTGCAGTTCAGTTGGATGGACGCTTTTGCCTGAGCCTGCGTTGCCCCCTGCGCGATTGTAACGATGACAACGCCGTTGCTGATTTCGCTCTTCTTGACCGTAATCGTCGATTTGTCCTGCGCCACGAGTTGGACAGCAACCAACAGGACGAGGAGCATGATTGCTTTTTTCATGAGCGTAAGCCTCCTCACTTGAAAACCCTGTTCAGGCGGTCACAAGCGAGGGTGCCACTGGAACAGCCACTTCCCTGCTCCAGATCGCTCTCCTGTCGGGCCGCCGACAACTCAATAATCCGCCGGAAACCGTGAATTGTCTGTGATCCATAACCCATCGATGAGTGTTGGTGAGCGAGCGTCCGGCGCGAGATAAGGCGGCCGAATCGCGAATTCCCAAAATGGTAATATTTTGGGCTTGGGCCTGTCCTCGTGGCGCCTATCGGGCGCGGCGCGCTGCATCGGCGGTGTCCAGCAAATTCAGAAGGAGGTATCGATGAGACGGGTCGCGTTCTTGCTGCTTGCAGTGGCAACAGTGGCCAGCGTGGTCGTCTGCATGGCCCAGGCATCTGGACAAGCCGGTGGAGAGGCTGCCCCGATCTTTGGAATCAAGATTCCGCCCGGATACCGCGACTGGAGATTGATCTCCGTGGCCCACGAGGCCGGCGACCTCAACGATCTTCGCGCCATTCTAGGCAACGATACCGCGATCAAAGCCTACCGCGAAGAAAAGCTGCCGTTCCCGGACGGCACCATCATCGCCCGCTTGGCCTGGAGTTACGTCCCGTCAGAGGAGAACAACAAAGTCTTTGGCCGTGCCCAAAGTTTCGTCGCCGGGCCCCCCATTAATCTTCAGTTGATGGTCAAGGACTCACGAAAATACGCTGCGACGGGCGGCTGGGGATTCGCTCAGTTTAAGGACGGCAAACCTGCTGACGAGGCGGTGCTCAAGACCTGCTTCCCTTGCCACGAGCCTGCCAAAGCTCGGGACTTTGTCTTTACCCGTTACTCACCCTGATACAAAGAATCGAAACTCAACGATAGTTACGCGATAAGAGACGATAGGAGCCAAAGAGCTGCCGCATTTTGCAGATGCCGCTGCACCAGGCCCGAGACATTGGCAGACCGCACGGGTTTACTTTCTAGGAATGGTCCCGGCTTTCGGGAGAATCAGGACAGCCGACATGCAAAGACTTACGTGGTGCGGCGGGGTTGCCGCCGCTCTCTTAACTGCTCTTCTGTTTAGCGGTTGTGGAAGTGGATTTTTCCCTTCGTCTACCGAGGTTACCGCGATCACTTTGTCGCCGACCAGCGCCTACATCACTCCCACCACTACGCAGCAGTTCACGGCAACCGCAACTTTCGGCAATAACTCGTCGGGTGACGTCACTTCGCAAGTTACGTGGACATCTTCCTCCCCCACCGTCGCCACTGTCGATAGTTCCGGCCTGGTGACTGGAGTGGCGGTGGGAACGACGACCATCACTGCCAAATCCTACAACAGCAGCGTGACCGCGACCGCTCTAGTGACGGTCAGCAGTACGACCATCGTCAGCATCGCAGTAACTCCGGCGAACCCCTCGATAAGCCTGTCCGCCGATCAGCAGCAGCAGTTCACGGCAACGGCCACGTATTCTAACGGCACGATGGGAAACATCACGACTTCCGCGACTTGGACCACCAGCGCTCCCTCGGTGGCGACGATCACCAGCACGGGTTTAGCGAGCCCAGTCTCCATCGGAGCCACCACTATCAGCGCGTCGCTTGGAGGCGCCATTGGCGAGACGTCGTTGACGGTCACAGAATAGAGAAGCCCGTCGCAGAGCGATCGACGAATTACGCCCGTGCGGTCTTCTGATCGCTGAAGACCTGTCCGTCGCGAATGTGGATGATGCGGTGAGCGTACTCCGCGATGTCGTGCTCGTGAGTCACGAGAACGATGGTGTTGCCCTGCCCGTGGAGCCGGTCGAAGAGCGCCATGATCTCGATGCCCGTCTGGGAGTCGAGATTGCCGGTAGGCTCGTCGGCGAGAATGATTGAGGGATTGTTTACCAACGCGCGAGCAATGGCGACGCGTTGCCGCTGGCCGCCGGACAGCTCGTTGGGTTTGTGGTTCATGCGCGATTCCATGCCCACCGAAGCCAGGACTTTCTTAGCGCGCTCGATGCGCTCTTCGGCGGGAAGGCCGGCGTAAATCAGGGGCAGCTCCACGTTGTGCAGCGAACTGGCGCGCGCCAGCAAATTGAATGTCTGGAAGACGAAGCCGATTTCCTTGTTGCGGATACGGGCCAATTCGTCATCGTCCAATTCGCTGACCAGTTGCCCATTCAGCCAGTAGTTTCCTTTGCTGGGCGTGTCCAAGCATCCAATCAGGTTCATCAGCGTGGACTTGCCGGAACCTGAAGGCCCCATGATGGCAACGTATTCGTTACGCTGGATGCGGATATTGAGGCCGCGCAGCGCCTGCACCTGCTGTTCCGATCCCATGTCATAGGTCTTCCACAGGTCTTCGGTGCAGATAATGCAGCTGTCAGGTACGGCCGCGATCTTCGGCTCCGCCAGACTCGCTAAGTCCGTTGCCATCTTCTTCTCTTCCTCCGGCGCTCGCTGGTTCATAGTTGTCAGCAATCAGGGCCCGGCTTTTAGGTGTTAGCTCTTAGCGATTAGCAGGCACGAGCCCGGCAGGACTGCTAAAAGCTAAAGGCGGCTAACAGCTAAGCTTCTTCGTCCTTCGGTTTGACCGAGTTGTCGACCTTCACGCTGGCGCCGTTGCGCAGAGTCCGGAGCACCTTGTAGCTGCCGGTTACGATCTCGTCACCCTCTTTGACCCCATTCGTAACTTCGATGTCCGTGGCGCCGCTAATGCCCGTGGTTACTGGTACGAAAACCGCTTCTTTCTTGTTCCGGAGGACAAAAACCCCTTGCAGCTCTTCTTTGGGATTTCCGGTAGGAACCGCAGCCTGCACCGAACTCTTTTTGTCCTTGTCAGGTGTCAGATCGCCGCGCTCGCGAATGGTTAGCGCCTGAATCGGAATCGCGAGTACGCCGCGGCGATTGGCGGTGGTAATGCGCGCCGTCGCGGAAAGGCCGGGATGCACGTTAGCCGGCGGGTTCTGCAGCGCGATCACCACTTTGAAATCCTTGGCTTCCTGCCCACTGGAAACGGTTTGCGCCGTGGAAACCCCGGTCGAGCGCAGCAGCGCATTTCCACCGATCTCGGTCACTGTGCCCTTGAACTTCTGCTTGGGCATGGCGTCGATAGAAACTTCCGCCGGCTGCCCCAGTTGCACGTTGACGATGTCGCTCTCGTCCACCTTCACTTCCGCGGTAATCAACGAGGTGTCCGCAACCGTCATCAGCGTGCTGCCGGGAGAATTTTGGATGCCAGGCACGACCGTCTCGCCTTCGCGAACCGGCAGGTTGGTAATGACGCCGTCGAAGGGCGCACGATACTCGGTCTTGCTCAGCACATCGTTAACCCGCCGCAGGGTCGCAACGTTCTGTCCGATATGTCCTTGCGCTGAGTCGAGGTTGGCTTTAGCCTGGGCCAATTTTGCTTTAGCCTCTCCAATTTGAGCGGTTGCAGTATCGTAGGCGGCTTTCTTGGTATCGTAGTCCGCCTTGGCGATGAGTTGAGCGTCGTAAAGAGCTTTGTTGCGGTTGTAGTCGAGCGTCGCGCGTTCGTACTCCGCTTTGGCCTGGTTCAGATCAGCCTCTGCGGTGTTCACCGCGGCCTTTGCAGCATCGGCGTCCATACGCGATGCATTCAGCATCGCATTGTTCGCGGCAACGTCGGCCGCGTACTGAATGTTGTCCAGCGACGCCAGCAGTTGACCCGCTTTTACGCGGTCGCCTTCCTTCACGTACAAGTGCGTAATCTTGGCCTGAAGAATGGCGCCGATGTTCACGTACACTTTCGGCTTGATCTCGCCAGAGGCGGTCACCACCGAGGTCAAATCTTCACGGACAACTTTTCCCGTCTGTACGGGGACCACGCCTTTGCGGCTCTGCTCCACCGTGAACCCTACGATGGCCAGCAGAACCACCACACCTCCGACGATCAGTGCGATTTTTTTCCAGCCCTTCATGGGACCTCGAACAGAAATTCACTTCCGTGTTGTGCAGTTCGACCTATCAGGTGTACGTAGCCAGACGGACTAAGGTTCCCGCCGCGACACTGGCGGCCTCAACATCGGCAACCGGACAAGTCTTCGCCCCGCCGCCGCTGGCAAGAAAGCCGGCGGTCATCTGGCGCATGCTTCGATATCCGATTATAACCGCTTATCTTGGACGAGAATTGGCGAGAATTGTGACCAGGAGGAACTTCGGGCGTCAACACCGCAGCCCGCAAGTTGAGAAAAAAACGGCGTGGGGGCGCATATTCTTGAAGAACTTGCAACGCAAAACGGGGTTGTAAACGGGTGACGGCATTCAGTCCCCGGAAGCGTGCATTTCGCACCATGAACCTTGCTTTCGGAGTGGCGAGAACTTACAATTTTGGAAGTGCTTAGTGTTCGTCGAGGAGTAGTTTGACAACAACAATGCAGTCGCGAATATGGTCGTTTTCGGTATTGGTTCTCCTTGTTTTTTCTGCTGTTTTCACGGTGGCCCAGGATTCGGCTGCCCCTCCCGCTGTTCCTGCGGATAACAAGTCCAGCCAAGCCACGACTCCGGCTGCGAACAGCGCAGGCGCCGCGCCACAGGGGCAAGCTCCCGAAAATTCCACGGATCCTCTGAAACGTCCCTTGACCGAAAAGCAGAAAAAAGCCAGTTCCAAGGCTTTGAAGCAGGAGTTGAGCAGCACTTACAAAAAGTGGCTCAATGAGGACGTGGTCTACATCATCACTCCGGAGGAAAAATCGGCATTCAAGCAACTCTCCAACGACGAGGAACGCGATCAGTTTATTGAGCAGTTCTGGCTGCGTCGCGATCCCACTCCGGATACGCCGGAGAACGAGTACAAAGAAGAGCACTATCGCCGTATCGCCTACGCCAACGAGCACTTTGCCGCCGGCAAACCCGGCTGGAAGACGGACCGCGGCCGCATTTACATTATGTGGGGCCCGCCGGACCAGATCACCGCTCACGACGCCGGTGGCACCTACGACCGACCACAAGATGAGGGTGGCGGCACCACCAGCACCTACCCGTTCGAGGACTGGCGGTATCGCTACCTCGAAGGAGTTGGCCAGGAAGTCAACCTGGAGTTCGTCGATCCCTGCATGTGCGGCGACTTCCACCTGGCTACGAGTCCCAACGAAAAAGACGCCCTATTAAATACCCCGGGTGGCGCTACCCAATACGAGCAAATGGGTTTGAGCAGCAAGACCGACCGCATGGATCCGTTCGCCGCGAACGCCGGTTCGATGCAGGCGATGGAGAACAGCAAAGAGTTTGACAAGATGGAGATGCTGGCCAAAGTCCAGGCGCCCCCGCCAGTGAAGTTCAAAGACCTGGAGGAGGTTGTCAGCCACAAGATCAATATCAGCTTGATGCCCTTCGAGGTCCGCACCGATTTCGTGAAGATCACCGGCGACACCGTGCTGGTTCCAGTGACCCTGCAGGTGAAGAACAAAGACATCACCTTCGTTTCCAAGGATGGCATTCAACGCGGAACGGTCAACATTTTCGGTCGCGTAACAGGTATCACCGGGAAGGTGGCCCAGACTTTTGAAGACACCGTACAGGTGGATGTTCCGCAAGAGCTCCTGGAAAAGACGGTTAACAATTCCTCGCTCTATTGGAAGGCAGTCCCGCTGCGCCCCGGCCGTTATCGCATCGACATCGTGGTGAAGGACGTAAACGGCGATCGCATGGGCACGTGGACTCGCGGCATCCTTGTTCCGGAATTCAGTGACGACAAGCTGTCAGCGTCGTCTCTGATTCTGGCTGATGAAATGCAAAAGGTCCCGACGAAGAACGTGGGCTCAGGCCAGTTCGTGATTGGCGAAACCAAGTTGACCTATCCGCATCTGGACGGCGCCGATGGCAAGCCGGAGAGCTTCAAACACGATCAGCGGATGAGCTTATGGATGCAGGTCTATAATCTCCAGGCAGACGGCAAAACTAAGAAGCCGTCGGCCCAGATCGACTATGAAATTGTGAACCTGGCGAACAATCAGCCGGTGCTGCACTCTTCCGAGTCCACCGACAGCATGGGCCGTGTGGGAGATCAGATAACGCTGGAGAAAAGCGTGAGCCTGAATAGCTTTCCACCCGGCGTTTACAAGCTGACGGTGAAAGTGGACGACAACGTGTCAAAACAGCAGATTGCGCCTACGGTGCGCTTTGCTGTCGAGTAGCTTAACAACAGGGGAACTGCGGACAGCGGTTTCGGTCCGCGGCACTTTTGGTCCCGAAACCTCTGACAGGGGGCGTACACAATGACCCGAATCATGGCATATTGTGTGGTTGTGGCCTCGCTGTGCGTGGCGGCGTCGGCCGGGGTGAACGCGGGCTCAATTTCGGGATACGTCAAGAACTCAGCCGGTGTACCGCAAATGGGCGCCACCGTTGAAGTGCTCAGTTCCGGCGGACAGCCCCAGATGGCGTACACCAACGCCAAGGGATTCTTCAGCGTGACCGGATTGGCTGCCGGCAGCTACGACGTGGACGTTTCCGCTCCTTCGTTCCTCAGCACGTTGCGTGAGGATGTTGTGCTCGCGGCCGGCGCCAGCAAGGTCGTCAATGTCACTCTGAAAACTTTGCTCGAAGCGGTCAGTATGCTGCCGCCGCTCAAGAAGGGCGACGCCGACGACGACAGTTGGAAGTGGACATTGCGCTCAACCGCGAATCGTCCGGTTCTCCGTTTCGATGGAGACACCGCCATTATTGTAGAGACCCAGCAGGAGGGACAGCCGCTAAAGGGGACATTGGCACTTATGGCAGGCGCTGCCGGCGAGGGCTATGGTAGCGCGGCCGATCTTGGAACTGCCTTCAACATCGAGCAGTCGCTCTTCCACACTGGAACGTTGGGATTTGCCGGTGACGTGGGATACGGAAGCGGTGTGCCCGACGGCGTGATTCGCGCGTCCTACGCCCGCAACACCAATAACGGAGAACAGTCTGTCGCCTTGATCGTGCGTCGCTTCTCTGCCCCCGACACCGTCCCACATGACGGAGCGCTGCAAGCCATCGGCATGTCCTATCTGGACAGCTATTCTGTGGGCAATCTGATGGATGTGCAAGTCGGCGCTGAGTGCCAGGCAATCGAGTTCCTGGGACGCGAGGCGAATGCCTTCCGGCCATCGGCCACCATGGATCTCCATTTGGGCGTCAATACCATTTTGGAATATCGGTACGCTACCTCCGAGCCTAACACCCGAGCCAGCAAGGGTTTCGACTCGGCCCCTGCCGACCTCAGCGAGACCGGACCCCGCATCACCATGCTAAACGGGCAGCCGCTCCTGGAAAATGCTCATCACCATGAGGTCTCGCTCTCGGAGCGCATGGGCGCCAACAAGTTGCAGCTTGCCTACTACAACGATCGCGTCAAAGACCCGGCATTGCTTGGCGTCGGCGATATTGATGTCACTGGCGGCGACATCCTGCCCGACGTTTATTCCGGCACTTTCAACTACAACGGCGGCGAGTTACAGGCGCAGGGCGTTCGCTTCGTCTTCCAGCGCAGGCTGTCGAGCAATGTCACGGCGACGTTGGATTACGCTTACGGCGGTGTGCTGGAGTTGGAGCAACCCAATGTGAATTGGGGCGCGGTACAAAGTAATCTTGACCATGGCTGGCGGCACTCGGCCGCTCTCAAGCTGAATGGCACCCTGCCGCGCAGCAAGACAAAATGGATTGCCTCCTACCGCTGGACCAGCGGTCAGACTCTGGTTCCGGTCGACCTTTTCAACGCCTCGGCAGGACAGACCGATCCCTTCTTCAATCTTTTCATTCGGCAACCGCTGCCCCATTTCCACATGATCCCGGGAAACATGGAAGCGCTGATCGATGTGCGCAACCTGCTGGCTCAGGGCTATGTGCCCGTGGTTGGGCCTGACGGCAGCACCGTTTATCTGGTGCAATCGGCCCGTAGCGTCCGCGGCGGACTGGCCTTTACCTTCTAGCGAGTGGGGATTTCAGCATGGACCCGCCAAAACTCGGCGGGTATTTTGTTGCAGCTCTGAGTCGCCTTACGGTTTACTCAAGTCCGCGGGGAAGGACTTGAACTCGACCTGCCGTTGCATGGCTTTCTCGGCGCCCTTGGCGTCGCTGGCGTGCTGAATCAACGTGCCCTTGATGACTCGGTAGCCTTCTTCCGGCGGTTTCCTGCCTGACGTGGTCGTGATCGTCCCGCTGAACTCGTACCACATGCCATGGATAGTTTTTGTGGTGAAGCTGAGACGGTCGCCTTGCAGTGATGTCTTGTCGAAGAACTGGTCGATGAACTGCCCCTTGTCGCTGTCGGAATCTCCAAAGCGGGAGACATAGCCGGAGAGCTTGCCGTCGTCGACCGTAAGCTGCACAAACTCACCCTCGCGCAGAAAGGTATACATGCCGGAGATATCGCTCGCGGCGTCACGTGCCTTGGCAGATTCCTGGACTGCTGCGGACGCAATTGGGGCTCGACCAATGGCTAAAGTAAGCAAGCAGACGGACAACACAATCGGGAAATGGCTTCTCATCCTTCCCCAATACTACTGCACGCAGCATATCGCATGGTGCGCTCTCCATGTACAATGTGCTGTTTTGCTGTGAGGTAGTCGTGTCTCTTATACGATTTTTTATGCTGTTGTCTCTGGCGATCTGGATTGGCGGCCTGATCTTCTTTGCCTTCGTGCTTGCGCCCACCGTCTTCAACCCTGCCGTCCTGCCCACGCGCCAGTTGGCGGGCAATGTAGTCAATCGCAGCCTCAGCATCCTGCATTGGATGGCGATCTGCTGCGGCGTGATTTTCGCCATCACATCGATGATCGAATCGCGCGTGATGAAGGGCGTCGCCGAACCGTTCGCGGCTCGCCACCTGCTGATTTACCTGATGATCATTCTCACTCTGGTCAGCGTCTTCGGCGTCGGCCCCAAGATGCAGGTGCTGCGCCAGCAGATGGTGATGATCGACGAAGTCCCGCATAACGACCCGCGCCGAGTCGAGTTCAATCGCCTGCATGTGTGGTCTACCCGAATCGAAGGTACCGTGCTGGTGCTTGGGCTCGCCTTGCTCTATCTCACTGCGCGGCGATTATCATAGAAGCTGTCAGCTATCAGCGGTCAGCCTTCGCCTTGGATGGAGCCGGCCTTTAGGCAGTCGAAGCTACTTGGGTAAAGCTGGCCTTTAGGCCAGCGTCGATGCTGCTATAAATATTTAGGGGCTTTAGTCCCGGCGCATAAGCCAAAATAGCCAAGTCATTCCGGCGCCCAATATTCGCGTACCTTAATTCTTCGGAGAGAAGCGTTCTCTGCCGTCAGCCCTAAGCTGAGAGCTGACGGCTGAGAGCTGAAAGCTAAATCATGAAAACCGGAATCATAGGACTCCCGCAGGTGGGCAAGACTTCCCTCTTCGTCATGTTGACCAGGCAGCAGGTAACACAGCGCTCGGGCAATCCGCGCGAGGCGCATCTGGGCGTCGCCAAGGTTCCCGACGACCGTCTCGACCGCCTGGCTGCACTCTACAACCCCAAGAAGCTGATCCACGCCAGCGTGGAGTATGCCGACGTGGCCGCGCTCAGCAAGGAAGCGCTGAATGAGACCGCATTCGCCGCCAATCTGCGCAATGTTGATGCGCTGGCCCACGTGGTGCGCGTCTTTGAAGACGATTCCATCCCGCACGTCGGCCCCGTCGATCCGCTGCGCGACATCAAGAACATCGACTTCGACCTGATCGTCAACGATCTGGGACAAGTTGAGAAACGGCTGGAGCGCGTCGCAAAAGATTTGAAGAAGCTGAAGTCTTTGGAGACAGAACGCGAGCACGAGCTGCTGTTGCGCGCCAAGGCCCATCTTGAGACCGAGCGCCCGCTGCGCGAAATGGAGATGACGCCGGAAGACAAGAAGCGAGTCCGCGGCTTCATGTTTCTTAGCGAGAAACCAATTCTCTATGTGCTGAACATCGGCGAAAGCTCGACGCTCGGCAAGGACCTGGAAGATGCAGTAGCGAAGTATGGTATCGGCGAAGTGGCGTCGCGGCCAAACACCGGTGCGCTCGCGGTCTGCGCCAAAGTCGAGGCCGAACTCGCCGAGATGAGCGACGCGGATGCCGCCGAATTTCTTTCCAGCTACGAACTGACGGAGAGCGGGCTGGTGCGGCTCATCCGCAAGAGCTACGAGCTACTTGGCCTGATTTCATTCTTTACGGTCGGCGAAGACGAGTGCCGGGCCTGGACCGTGGAGCGCGGCTCCAAGGCCGTTAATGCGGCAGGGGCGATCCATACCGATCTGGAGCATCATTTCATCCGCGCCGAGACCATCCACTGGGACCAGTTGCTGGAAGCCGGCTCCGAAGCCGAGGCCCGCGCCCGCGGGACGTTACGCCTCGAAGGCAAGGAGTACATCGTGAAGGACGGCGACGTGATGCACATCAGGCATAGTGGATGAAAAACAGTTGTCAGTGGCCAGTTGTCAGTTGTCAGTTGTCAGATACGAATGCCCCATTCAAGGCCATCCTTTGGCCTTGAGTGGGGATTTTTCGTTTCAACAACTGAGAAGACCGCATTGAGGCAAGCTATGGAATGATTACGAACCGCCGTCCTTTTTGATCTTGTTGCCAGGCTGCTTCAATGTCCGCGAGCGGAATCCGCTCTGTTTCGATCTGAAGTTCTCCGCTGGCCGCGTGGGTCATGACTTGCTGCAAGGCGTCACCCAATACCTCGCGAGGCGGCATTCCGGCAGTCCCCATAATCGTCAGTGGCGTGCTGCGCAGCACCGCGGCGGGCAGGGATATCGCCGGCCCAGCGCTCTCCCCAACCTGGACATAACGAGTCTCCGATCCAATCGCAGCAAATTCCTTGCGTGTGATCGCATTCATAAACGCTTCTGCCGGTTGCCCCCACACGTAATCGATCACGACCTGAAAACCTGACGAACCAGCCTCACGCACAAACGCCTCGCCGAGCTCGGCCGCGGGTGAATCGAGCCGAATGGTTGCGTCAGCGCCATGCTTGTGCAATGCGCTCAACGCTTCTTCATTCCGGCCTGCAGCAACCACGCGAGCCGCGCCGAGAAGCCTGGCGATCTTTATTGCCAGCTTGCCGGTCACTCCGGTGGCACCAAGAATCAGGACATTCTCTCCAGCCGTCAATTTTGCGCGGGCGGCAAGCGTCAGCCAGGCAGAGACGCCAGGATTCATGATGGCAGCCGCGGTTTCGTCGCTGAGAGCATCAGGTATCGCAAAGGCGAAAGCGCGTCGTACGACGGTGCGCTCGGCCATTGCGCCATAAGGCGGCCGCGGTCCACCGAAAAACACACGGCTTCCATCGTCCAGATGGCCAACTCCATCGATGCCGCAAACAATGGGTAGCGCGTTCGCGCTGGCGTAATGAGAGCCGCTGGCCAGCTGTTTGTCGACCGGCTTCAGCGCAGCAGCATGAACATGTACGATCGCCTCGCCTTCGCCAGCAACTGGTTCTTCGAACGAGTCATATCGCGGCGGCTTCCCAAGCGTATGTAGAACAGCAGCATTCATGGTCAGACGATTGTACAAGGCGGGTACTTCTGAAAGACGTGCCTGACACAAATCATTTCTCGCCGGGCGCTCTTGAACCTTTTCAACTTGAAACTCGAAACCGGCAAGTCAAAGTTGGCCCCTAACCCCTAATCTCTAATCCCGAGCCTCTACTCTGCTATCCTGCTCGCTTGATGTCTCCTATCCTCACCAGCATCCTGCTTGGCCTGACGGCCGCAGCCGCGAACGTCTTCGGCGGCGCGGTGATCGTGCAGAAACATTGGGAGCGCAGCTATCTGCGCTACTTCGTGGCGCTGGGTGCGGGGTTCATGCTGGCGACCGCACTGGTGGAGATGGTCCCAGAAAGCTTGGCGCTGAGTGGGCGCACCGGCGCGTTGCTGGTGCTTGCCGGATATCTGCTGGTCCACTTCTTCGAACACACCATCACACCGCACTTTCACTACGGCGAAGAGACGCACTCCGACGAATATGTACACTCCCACCGTCGCGTTTCGGTGCTGTTCGGGCTGATGATCCACACCTTCTTCGACGGCATCGCCATCACGGCCGGCTTCCTGGTCTCGCCACTTCTAGGCTGGATCATTTTCATCGCGATTTTCCTGCACAAGATTCCGGAAGGCTTCACCGTGACCTCGGTGATGCTGGCGAGCGGGCTGAGCAAAGGGCGGTCGTGGTTCGCTTCGGTGCTGTTGGGATTGTCGACGCTGGCGGGCGTATTCACCATGGCGATTGGCAAGCACGCGGTGAGTTACGGATTGCCGGTGGCCGCGGGCGTCACGATTTATGTTGCCGCATCGGACCTGATTCCGGAGGTCAATCGCGAGCCCGGCGTGAAGATGGCGCTGGTGGTCTTTATCGGTGTCGCCGCAATGTTCCTGCTCGACCAACTGGTACACGTGCTGCACTAGTGCTTCGACCGCTTGATTATGTAACGAAACTTGTGTCGGGCCTGCTTGCGTGTGAACTTCCATTGGATAGTGACCCGGTCGCGATTCATGCGACGGGTCCAGGCCCGAGTTTGCTGGCGCAAGCCAGCGATGTCTCCGATTCGGCGTTTGCCTAAGCATTGCCGGGAAAACAAACTAACCTGCATTTCCGCCTGGTTTAGCCAGCTTCCATGCTTGGGAGTGTAGTGCGCCGTAAAACGCTTCCACAACCAACCGCCAGCTTTTTCTCCGAATCGGTCCACCAGAGCTTTGCGGGTGTGGGTACTCAGGTTGTCCATGACCAGATGGATGGTATCGGCCTCCCGATAGCGAGCGGCGATATCCAGCAGGTAATCGGCAAACTGGGCCGAGCAGCGAGTCGGAGTCACCTTGGTGAAGTGCCGTCCCGCCTTGGGCTCGATCCCGCAAAACACGTTGGCGGTTCCGCAACGCTGGTATTCATAGTCACGCCTGGCAACTCGTCCCGGCTTCATCGCGATCGGGGAACGGATGTCGGCATGCAGCACCACCGGCTTCTCGTCGATGCAGAGCACCGGTGTCCGCTCGCAAAAAGGCTTTTCATACAGCCCCAGCACCTCCTCCATGCGGGCGATGTACTCCTCGTCCAACTGCCCCACGCACCACATTTTTTTCCCGCCACGGCTTCAGGTCGTGGCTTTCCAGCAGGACCCGGATGGTTTCTCGCCCTACCCGTGGTACCAACTTGCGTTGGATCACCTCTTCGGTCAGCAGGCGCACCGTCCAGCGTGCCCGTCCCGACGGCGGCTGACTGCAGGCCACCGCGATGATGCGCTGTCGCTGCTTCCCATCCAGCGCCGGAGCTGCCCCCGGCCGGGAGGCGTCATATAACGCACGCTCCAGCCCGCCCTGCTGATAGCGCTTGCCGATCTGCCACACCGCTTTGGCCGAAAGCCCCAGACTGACAGCCACCGCAGGGGTTGCCTGCCCGGTATCCATCTGTCGCAGGGCCAAGGCTCGCAGCACCGTCCGGACCGGCTGCAGCCCGCCGCTCAACAACCGATCCAAGTGCTGCCGATCCCGCCTGGAAAGTTGAACCCGGAGTGCTTTGCCTCTACCCATGCCATAGCTATAAAGCCTGACACCATGGCACGCCAAGTGTATATCTTGATTACCTATCTATGCGGTCACTGCACTAGATGCCGCCGGCAGGGACATAGCTATTTCAGCCGCAAGGTTCGCTGCGTCTCGTAGCCGTCGGCAGGGAACGTATACAGACGGTCGCCATACACCACCACCAGTACAGCCGGATTCAGCGTCAGTTCCAACGTCGTCATCCCCTGAGCGTTGGTTGTGCCCCAGTGCTCCGAGCCAGGATGGGCGTCCGCGTCGCGCACCAGCACACGCGCTCCTACGGCTGGCTGTCCATTCGCATTCAGCACGTGAACGGTGAGCTGTCCGATCGAAACCGGCAAAGAATCCAGGCCTTGCGTTTCCGTCATTCGGAGTTGAATCTTAACCGGCTTATCGCTGACCAGAAACTCGCTGACGGCGGTTTGCCAATGGCTGTAAGGAAATACGGCGATGGCGCGATAAAGTCCGGGAGCAAGCGTATGCGGCAGGATGTTGCCGCCGTCGTCGGTGAGCCCGCGAAACAGCCCGCGGTCATCTTTACCCTGCAGGTCCTGCACGATTACCAGCGCGTCCTTCAGGGGAGTTCCGTTCGGAGCGGTGACCACAATCTCAACCGGCGCTGCCAGAAATGGCGCGCAGCAGATCAGACACAGCATCAAGACGCAAATTGTGCGAAAGTGCATCGGCGATGTCTTCGGAAAAAACCGCTGCTTCTACCCGAAAAGATATTCCAACGGGGCCCTTTGGTTAGACGGCGCGCCTTATAAACTGGTTTATCGGATAAGCTTATTTTGTATTCCCTCGAGGTCCTCATCATGTTTACCGGATTAGTAGAAGAAGTCGGAACCATTGCCGCCATCGCGGAGAGTGGCGCGAATCATCGCATCACCATCGACGCTCCCAACACGGCAAAGGAGCTGAAAGAGGGCAACAGCGTAGCCGTGAGCGGAGTCTGCCTGACGGCGCTCAACATTAAGCCAGAATCTTTCTGCGCCGACCTGGCCGCCGAAACCTGGATGCGGACTTCGCTCTCGCGTATTACCACTGGCGCGCAAGTGAATCTGGAACTGCCGCTGAAAGCCGACGGACGGATGGGCGGCCACATGGTCCAGGGACACGTGGACGGCACGGCGCGTTTTGTCGCACTCCAGCCAATTCCGAATGCTGCCGACTTTTGGATGCATCTCGACATTCCCGAGGACTTGGAGAAATACGTCGTCTTCAAGGGATCGATTGCCATCGAAGGCATCAGCCTGACGGTCGCGAAACTCGACGGTCTGCGGCTCACCATCGCCATCATTCCGCATACCATCAAGGCGACGAACCTGGGATCGTTGAAGGCCGGCGATCCGGTGAACATTGAGACCGACATCGTTGCGAAGTATCTGGAGAAGTGGACGCACCGCGACGAGCAAACCGGCTCGCTCACCGTTGACCGCCTGGTGGCGCAAGGGTTCTAGCTGCGTATTACAGACGGACTTCACCACAGAGACACAGAGGGCACTGAGAAGAGTTCTCAAATGAACTTTCAGCTTGCTTCCTTGCCGCAGGACATGCAAAACCTGCTTCCTGGAACCAGCCCCGTTCCGCATTGTGTGCAGAAGCCCTGGAATGCCGGGGTGGTTGGCTGCGTAGCGGTTGAGTCGGCAGCCGCCTGAGCCGTGCCCAGCGTTTCATAAGCCCCGTATTGGCGTCTGGAGGACATGACGCCTCCCTTCGGATTGGGTCCGTATCGGTTGGGACCGGGGGTACCATCCAGTACATGGAAGACAAACACCACAATGCCACCCAAGGGCACGAGTGAGATGAGCAGCCACCATCCGCTAAGATCTGTATCGTGCAACCGCCTCACTGATACCGCTAGACTTGGAATAAGCGTCGCCAGAACATAGCCGCAGAAAATTAGAACGAATGGGATTAAAAGGCCCGGCCTCTGGGTCCGGGGCAGATTGAGTACGCTGGCGATCAGGACAGCCATGAAAAGGATGCTGATAACGAAGTTAACCAACTGAAACATCCAATACTCTTTTCGCCTTGCCCTGCCGTCAAACACGGCATACTTCCGCATCACCTCCAAGTACCAGTACATGATCTCTCCCGTGACGCTTTGTAACGTATGTCGGCATTGTGTGCTGCGGGCGAGCGCCAAGGCAACAGAAAACCGCAATCGGCCCGCTACCGTGGAGGCTTACGGCGTTTCGAAGAGCGGGTGGTGCTCCGGCCTTTGCGCGCCGAAGTAATGCTCGAAGTCCATGGAGTCCAGCTCGAGGAACTCCTGCACGATAGGCTCCTGGCATTTGGCCATGTCCGCGAAGGTGCCGAAGAAGATAGCCTTGGCTTCGTAGAGAAAGACGAGGCGGTCAGCCAGCTTTTTGGCCAGCGCCATATCGTGGGTGACGACGATGCTGGTCAACTTCAACTGTTTCTTTAACTTTTTAATTAAATCGCCTAGCAGGTGGGCCATTAGAGGATCGACCATTGTGGTCGGCTCGTCATAAAGCACGGCATCGGGTTGCGCCGCCAGGGCGCGAGCGATGGCCACCGAGCGCTTCATGCCGGTCGACAGATCGGAAGGCAGCAGATCGCGAAACTCGCGCACTCCCACCATGTCGAGCAAGCCGTCGATGATCTGATAGATCTGTTCTTCTTGCAGGCCACCACGCTCGCGCAGCGGGAAGGCAACGTTTTCGCCGACGGTCAGCGAGTCGAAGAGCGCACCATTCTGAAACACCATGGTCACTTTCTTGCGGATGCGTTCCATCTCCTTCTCGTCGTAGTCGGTAATGTCTTCATAAGCGACCCAGATGCGACCGCTATCGGGCTTGAGGAAGCCCATGATCTCGTGCAGCGAGACTGATTTGCCCACGCCGCTTCGCCCTAGAATGCAGACCGTCTCGCCGGGCATGACGTCGAAGCTGACGCCATCCAGCACCACATTGCTGCCGAATGCTTTGTGTACGTTCTGGAATTCGATGTAAGGCTTTTGATCGTTCATCTCTGTTCGCTCAGTTCATCATATTCCTGTCGCGTATTGAGGTTTCGGAAGATGTCCGTGCTGAATCCGCTGGAGACAATCTCCTGCTCCATGATATAGCGCGTTGGAACCTGCGAGAACAAACGTCCGATCTTGTAGTCACCGTTTTGCAGCGCCTGTTCGGCGATGCCGCGCACCTGGCGGCGATAGACCGCGCACAATGGTTGCGGGCCACCCAACGCGTCTGGAACCACGATCAGTTCGTCTGCGGCTTTCGCCATTTGCAGAAGCCAACCGAGAAAGCTCGCCGTCATCAGCGGCATGTCGACGGAGAGCATCAGGTTCAGATCGGTATGGGATGCAACGAGCGCCGCATGAATTCCAGCCAGCGGACCACAGTCGACGTAGACATCTTCGATGACCTCTCCGAACGCGGCGTATCGTTCCTTCGGTCCAACGATGGCGACAGTCTCCGTAACGGCGGCAACAGTTTGCAGCGCGCGTTCCAGCAGCGTCTGACCGCCGAACGACAGTAGGGCTTTGTCGGAGCCCATTCGCGAACTGCGGCCTCCAGCCAGGATGAATACAGTCACGGCTTCCACGCCGACATGATACAGCTTTTAGCTCTTGGCTCTCAGCTTTCACCTACGCACGAGCGGGTGTGAAGGTACTCGTCTTGGGAATGCAGCCATTGATTTCGATGGCAACGATGCGACCGGAATGGTCCAGCTCGAGGGTTGCGGGCGCGGCGAAAACAGCGTCGCCATTCAAGCCCGGCAACGCAATAAAGACGCGGTTTTCGACACAGTTGGCGTTGGGATCGCGCTTCAGAAAGGAGAGCGCATAGTCGTTGCGGCAGATTTTTGGCAGCAGGAAGCTGAGGTCGGCGATGTCGCCGGTCTCCGAGATGGACAGCGCCACCTCGATCGAAATCCGCGATTCTACTTCATCGCCTTCAACCTCCGTTTTCGGCTTGAAGCAGATGTAGTACTCGAAGCCGGACTCGGGATCGAAGGGGCTGCGATCCACCTGAAATGCCATATGCGCGGCCTCCGTCTGTCGCGCAGCTTGGGAGTGGATATTAAATCACTGCGGCCCAGCCTGCAACGTTGGCGCGTAGGATACGTGCCCAGCGGTAACGCTTTCGACATTACTTGCGCTCGCCAGGCGATGCGGCCGCGTGCCGGCGAGGTGCGATGCTGCGTCGCTCTGGTATATTTCGTTGATAGCTATTTCGGTTCGCTTCATGCCAATTTTCTCGCCCACGGAGTTTGCGAAGGAGCAGGTACAGGCGGTGCAGGATTATTCCCTGCTCGCAGGCCGCTCACTCAGCAATGTCTTCGCGCGTCCCCGCTACCTCGCCGACACGTTGTTGCAGGCCGACCAGATCGGTGTGGGATCGTTGCCCATCGTTGTGCTCACGGGCTTTTTTACCGGCGCGGTGCTGGCGCTGCAGACCTCCAGCACGCTGCAGCAGTTTGGATCGCTTTCGCTGACCGGCAAGCTGGTATCGCTTTCCATGGTCCGCGAACTTGGTCCGGTGCTGACCGGATTGATGGTGGCAGGCCGCAATTCCAGCGGCATGGCCAGCGAACTGGGCTCCATGAAGGTGACAGAGCAGATTGACGCCATGCGGGCCATGGGAGTGGATCCTTCCAAGAAGCTGGTAACGCCGCGGGTGATGGCCACAATGGTGATGCTGTTTTTTCTCAGCGTCATCTCCGACCTGGTGGGATTGACCGGCGGCTTCGTCATTTCGTACCTGCTGCTGGGGCTGGATGCCAACCAGTACTGGACCACGGCGTACCAGGCGCTGCGCTTTGGGGACGTTCTCATGGGACTCACTAAGCCGACTGTGTTCGGCTTTATCATCGCCAGTGTCGGCTGCTATTACGGCTTATCGGCCAAGGGTGGGACGCAGGGCGTGGGCCGCGCCACCACCCAGGCCGTGGTGGCCGCTTCGGTGCTGATCCTGGTCACCGACTTTTTCATGACCCGTCTGCTTATGGGATTCTTTCAATACTGACGATGCCAATTCTCGCCCCGCCACAAGAACAGCGCTCGCCATCCAGCTCCCAACTGGGAGAACCTGTCTTAACCTTCGAGGACGTTGCCATTGCCTTCGACCATCCGGTGCTAGAGGGAATTTCGTTCCACCTTCCCTGCGGCGAGACCAAAATCCTGATGGGGGCCGCGGGAACGGGAAAGACCTTGATCCTGAAGCTGGCGCTGGGACTGATCAAGCCCGATTCCGGCCGCATCACCGTGCTCAACGAGGAAATCACGCAGATGCGGGAGGAGGAGCTTTTCGCGCTGCGCCGCAAGATCGGCATGGTATTTCAGGAGAGCGCGCTATTCGACTCGCTGACGGTAGAAGAAAACGTAGCTTATCGCCTGATCGAAGAAACCGGAAAAGTCACAGAAGAGATCCACGCCCGAGTGCTGGAGGCGCTACGTTTCGTGGAGCTGGAGCACACCGTTGACTTATTTCCCTCGGAGCTCTCCGGTGGCATGCGGCGGCGCGTGGCCATTGCCCGCGCCATCATTACGCAGCCCGAGGTCCTGCTGTACGATTCCCCCACCGGAGGGCTCGATCCGGTCACCTCCAACACCATCATCGAGCTGATCGTTAAGCAACGCGATGTCTATCAGACCAGTTCCCTGATGGTAACCCATCGCCTGCAGGATGCCTTTACCATGGCCAGCCACTACTTTGATCGCGCGCAGAACAAAATGGTGCCCATCGAGGACGGCGACCAGCATGACCTTCACACCCGGTTCCTGATTCTTCGCGACGGCCAGATCATCTTCGAAGGCACCGCCGCAGAATTATTGCGCTGCAACGACCCCTATATTCGGGAATACCTGAGTTAGAAGATGGTGGAGGGGCGTGGGTGGAGTACGCCTTCAGGAGCACAGAAAAATGTCTTGCCTGAGAAGACGGGCTTCAGCCGCTGCCCTGAGCTGCAGGGGCTGAAGCCAAACATTGTGGTACGACCCTACGGCACGACTGAGAGTCGCGCCGTGAGACAAACCCTGGTTCGAGCTAGTCTCCCTGCTTGGCAGCAGCAGCGCCTTGCATCTTGGCGAACTCGGCTAGCCGCTGCTGCACGCGCGCCAGGCGCTCGCGCTTTTCCGGCGTACCTTCCGTCGCTTTTTCCAGATTTTGCAAGTAGTCCGGCGCTTGCATTTTCTGCCGCATGTCCTTAACGAAGGGCTGCACCTTGGCGTACACAAAGTACATTTCGCCCAGCGTGTCCTCCGCAAGCGCGGCGTTCAGCGTGCCATGCACCACCAAAGATGCGACCATTTCCCAGTAGCTAAGAACCTGGCGCAAATAGGCATTTTCCTTGGTGCCAAAGGCAGTCGCGACGGCCATCAACTCGGCAGGGGAAGCCGGATTGAATTGGGCAACGAAATCGCGTGCCTGCCGCATGACCGGTTCCCGGCGCAAATCGTATAGTTTCAGGACGAGTTTGGCATCTTCGTAAGTAGGCTGCGAACTGCTCATGATTCCTCCGGATGAGACTTAGGTTGGAAAAGCCGCCTTGACGACGGCTTCTCAACATTCGATGATGAAAGTTTCGCTTAGGCTTCAGCGACACTACTTCTGTGCGGGAGCCGGCATCTTGGAGAATGCTTCTTTCGCGCGACGCTCCATCTCTTCGGGCGCAACATCTTCGACGTGTTGTCCCAAGGCCCAACGATGGCCGAAGGGATCTTCGATCTGACCGTAGCGATCGCCCCAGAACTGATTCCCCAGCGGCATGGTGATCTTCGCGCCCGCGGCTACGGCATTATTGAACAGGCCGTCTACGTCTTCCTTCACGTACAGATTCAGCACCACCGGGCTGCCGCCAAGGGTCTTGGGCGAGCCGCAGCCAAAGCCGGGGAATACGTCCGCCAGCATCAGACGGGCGCCACCGATATTCACTTCTGCGTGCATGACCTTGCCGTCGGGCGTTTTATGGATTCCGAGAATCTCCCCGCCAAACGCGTCTCTGTAAAACTCCGCAGCTTTGACGCCATTGTCGACGATCAGGTGGGCAATGATCGTTGCGTCTTTCGTTTGTCCTGCCATCTTGTCACCCCTTTCTCATATAAATGCCCGGCATAAAGAGCCGGGCGGCTTGGATTGACAATCTGACTATTATGCAACAGCCTCGGGCGGTATTTCGCGCGAGTAGTCACATTTAACCGAGCTTTCATCCTCGGATTTCTTCTTCTTCCCGCGGCCCTTTGGTTCATCGGTGTCGGTACGCTTGTTGTTTGGACAAACGATGTAAGTTCCCGATTTCAGGTTCTTCCCCAGCAGGTACGGACTGCCACACCCCGGACAGGGCTCGTCTACCAGCTTATAGGCCGAGGTGAACTTGCACTTCGGATAATTCGAACAGCCGTAAAAGAGGTTGCCGCGGCGCGCCTTTTTCTCCGCCAAGTCTCCGGTCTTGCACTCCGGACACTTCACGCCAATGTAATTCTGCTTCACCCACTTGCACTCGGGATAACCGCTGCACGAGATAAACTCGCCGAAACGGCCGTGCCGCAGCAGGAGATTCCGTCCGCACTGCGGACACTTCTCATCCAAGGGAATGTCCGGGACCTTCTTGCCTTGATCGAGACGGCGCGTGGTCTTGCAGTCCGGATAGCCGGTACAGGCCATGAATTGTCCGAAGCGACCGCGCTTCAGCACCATCGGCCTGCCGCAATTCTCGCAATACTCTTCCTGGGTGGTCTCCTGTACGTCGGCTGAGTCCAGGTCAGGCAGATCGATGGGATTTTCTTTAGTGAAGGTGCAGCTATTGGGATCGGTTTTGTCATACGCGCTGCAGGCGTAGAAGGAGCCGTGCTTGCCCCACTTGATGACCAATGGCGAGCCGCACCGTTCGCACTTCTCGTCGGTGGGCTTCTCCATCCGCTTGACGTTCTCCATGTGCTTTTCGGCGTAATGGAGTTCTTTCTCGAACTTCTTGTAGAAGTCCTTCAGTGCGTCGGTCCAGGTCTCCTTGCCGTCTTCGATCTCGTCCAGTTCTTCTTCGAGACGTGCCGTGTACTGGGGATCGAAAATGTCCTTGAAGTTGGCGACCAGCAGATCGGTCACCACCAATCCGATCTCCGTGGGAATAAACTTGCCCCCCACTTTCTGCACGTACTGGCGCTCCTGGATGGTGCTGATGATCGCCGAGTAGGTTGATGGCCGGCCGATGCCGCGCTCTTCCAGCTCTTTTACCAGAGACGCTTCATTGAAACGCGGAGGCGGTTCGGTAAAGTGCTGCTCCGGCTTCAGGCCTTTCAGCGTAAGCTTCTGCCCTTCCACGAGCTGCGGCAGCTTATGCTTCAGCGCCTCATCCTCTTCGTCCTTGATGTCCTTGGACTCCTCATAAACCTTGAGGAAGCCTTCGAACTTCAGCACCGACCCGGTCACGCGGAAGCGGTACACGACATTTCCGCTCTTTGCGTCGATGTCAACCGTCGTCTGGTCGAAAACTGCGGGATTCATCTGCGAGGCCACGAAGCGCTGCCAGATCAGCTTGTAGACCTTGTACTCGTCTTCCTGGAGATACTGCTTCATCTGATCAGGATGACGCGCCACCGACGTCGGACGGATGGCTTCGTGCGCCTCTTGTGCGCTCTTCTTCGACTTGTAGGTATTCGGCGACTCCGGCAGGAATTCCTTGCCGAAATCTTTGCCGATGTACTCGCGAACCTCAGCAAGCGCGTCATTCGACACCTGGGGCGAGTCGGTACGCATGTAGGTGATGAGACCGACCGTACCTTCCTCGCCGCCCAGATCGATGCCTTCATACAGGCGCTGGGCGATCATCATGGCGCGCTTCACGCTGAAGCGCAGCTTGCGCGAGGCGTCCTGCTGGAATTTGCTGGTAGTGAACGGCGCGGCGGGACTGCGGCGGCGCTCGCGCGTATCGACCGAGCGGACTGCCCAATCCGCATTCTCCAACGCAGCTTTGATCTTCTCGGCTTCCTCGCCATTGGAAATCGGCGTCTTCTCGTCGCCGATGCCGATGAAGCGAGCATCGAACGCCGGCGGTTTCGGCCCTTGCAAATGGGCATCGATGGTCCAGTATTCTTCCTTGACGAACGCCTTGATCTCGCGTTCACGCTCGACAATCAAGCGCAGGGCGACGGTCTGCACGCGGCCAGCGGAAAGACCGCGACGCACCTTGTCCCACAGCAACGGTGAAATCTGGTAACCGACTAGGCGGTCGAGGACGCGCCGGGTCTGCTGCGCGTCGACCAGGTTGACATCGATGTCGCGCGGATGCAGAAATGCCTCCTGCACGGCGCGCTTGGTGATCTCGTTGAAGGTGACGCGGCGAATGGGGATGACCGCGCTCTTCTTCGTTTTGGCCTTCTTGCCATCAACCCGGTCTCCGCCCAGTTCTTCAGCCAAGTGAGCGGCAATGGCTTCGCCTTCGCGGTCCGGGTCAGGCGCCAGGTAAATGGCGTTCGCCGTCTTGGCCAGCTTCTTCAGCTTGGCAACTACTTTTTCCTTGCCGGGGATGACGACGTATTCGGTGGAAAAGTTGTTGTCCAAGTCGACGCCGAGCGACTTCTTGGGCAAGTCCTTGATGTGCCCGAGCGAGGCTTCGACCTCATAGCCCGAGCCGAGATATTTTTGGATTGTCTTCGCCTTAGCGGGCGATTCGACGATGACTAAACCTTTTGCCAATAGAACCTCTGGATTGCGGATTACGTTATGAAGCTAGCACGGTTTCGCCGTTCGGCGAAACCGTGCTGTCAGCTTTCAGCTGTCAGCCGTCAGCTAAAATACTGCGGCCCATGACCTTACGAAGACCATCGCGGGTGCCTTTCGAGGCTGCGATAACGGCAATGCCGCCCTGGATTCTCTCAATGAGCGAACTGAGCATCCGCTTCACCTCGACGACATTCGCGTTGGCGCTCTGATAGCTTAGGAGCGAGGAACCCCAGATCCCGCGCCAGAAGAAGCTGGTACTCCAGTTCGCAAGCCGAGCCCAACGCGATTTGCACTAACCTTCCAAACTCTGGTTGGGTTCGTCCGCAACCTTCCGCGAGATTTCTCGGAATAGATGATGCCGAACGCCGCATCTGGCTGCACAAGCCAAACATTTCCCATCGCGGAAAGCTCTCGGTCAACCGATAAACGTCCAGCGCAAGTGTGTGTGCTTTCCGCCAAACCTCGAGATTTCTGAAGTCCTGCATGGCTTTCCCCTTGTGGATTTACCCGGTTTAGCTGACAGCCGACGGCTGATAGCTGAAAGCGCAAGGCGGCTCGCCGCGTCGCCCTACATCGTCCGCACGTAATACTTCCCCGGCAGCTGCCGGATGTTCCCACTCATTTCCAGCTCGAACAGTGCAGCGAAGATCTCCGATGACGACAGATGCGAGGAGAGACGTTCAACCAGTTGATCGATGTGGGTGGATTCGTCGGACCGCAACAACCCTAGGACTCTCTTTTCATGAGGCGACAGCTGTGCCCCCTGAAACAATGATGCTGAATCTCCTGTCTCCGATGCAGGCTGTGCCGGAGGGGTCAGCGCCACGCGGGTGTCCGCAGGCAGCTCTTCCCACACATCTTCCCAGGTGGCGACCAGCGCAGCCCCCTGCTTTATCAGGGTGTTAGGACCCCAAGACATCTTGTTGGTCACGTTGCCCGGAACCGCGAGGACCTCCCGTCCCTGTTCCAGCGCGCAGCGGGCGGTCACCCGGGTTCCGCTGTATTCTCCTGCCTCGATGACCAGAACGCCGATCGAGATGCCGCTGATGAGCCGGTTACGGATGGGAAAGTTCTGCGGCGCGGGAAACGTGCCCAAGGGGAATTCGGACAAAATTGCTCCACCCGTGTCCAAAATTTGGTCAGCGAGCTTCTTGTTTTCCTTGGGGTAAACTTCGTCGATTCCCGTGCCCCAGATCGCAACGGTACGACCATGGGCGTTGAGAGCTCCGCGATGGGCGGCGCTATCGACGCCGCGCGCCATGCCGCTGAAAATGACCAGGCCACGGGCTGCCAGATCGCACGCCAAACGCTCGGCCATGCCTACTCCGTAGGGCGTAGGATGCCTGGTACCGACGATTGCAATTCCAGATTTATCAATAGCTTCAGCGTTACCTTTAAGGTATAGCACGAGAGGAGGATCGTAGATTTCCAGCAGCTGTTTGGGAAACTCGGCGTCACCCGGAACGATGATGGAGACACTGGCCTCGCGCACGTTGTCGTATTCGGCAGCGGCAAGTTCCAGCGACTTACCCAAGGCGATGCTCTGCGCGGCGGCGGCAGGCAGTCCGAAGGCTTCGAGTTCGGTCAGCGATGCGCTAAAAAGCCGATCGGTACCGCCAAAGCGCTCAACCAGCTTTCGTCCTCGTCCGGCTCCCACACCAGGAGTCAGCGACAGGGCCAGCCATTGCAGTTTGCGGGTCAGTGCGAAATCCTCTGCCCGGATCAATACTTCGGCGTCCATGGAAACTCCAGGATCCGGCTGGGCCCAGATGAGCGCAGAGTAACCTTCGCATAGGTTACCGTCAAGGACACTCGTCACGCCCGCCAGTGCCAGGAATTTTTCACCACGGAAGCACGGAGTACACGGAGGAGTTTTTCTCACCACAGAGGCACAGAGACACAGAGTAATTTTCCGCTGGATTCATGTCGGAATATCACGGGCGATCGTTGAGAACTATTTCGCGGGAAGATATTGGTTTGCCAGGAAGATGAAGAGAACCCCCGTTTTCTCTGAGCCTCTGTGTCTCTGTGGTGAGAAAAAATCCCTCCGTGTCTCCGTGGTGAAATGGGTTTCGACGGACGCGACGAGCGACCTTCCCCCACCCGTTTTGTTAGACTCAATTATTCATGCCCCGCCTGCGAATCTCTGCTATTTCCTTTCTGAACACCGCGCCCCTGATGTGGGATTTCGAGCGCGGCGATGCCGGCCGCGACTTCGAAATCAGCTACACCCTCCCTTCGGCGTGCGCCGCTGCGCTGGCAACCAGCCAAGCCGACATTGGCATCATTCCGGCATTCACATATGCGCAGATACCCGGACTGGTCATCCTGCCCAACATCGCTATCGCCTCCAAGGACCGCGTGCGCTCCATCCTGCTCGTCAGTAAACGCCCGATCGGCGATGTCCGTACCGTCGCTGCGGACACCTCTTCGCGCACCTCCGTCGCTCTATTGCAAGTCCTGTTCGCGAAGTTCTTTGGCGGGGCACGCGATCTGACGCCCCATCCGCCCAAGCTCGATGAAATGCTGCGCAACCACGACGCGGCGCTGCTGATCGGCGATGCCGCTTTGCAGGTGCCGCTGGACGCCGGGTATCATCTCTACGATTTGGCGCACGTCTGGCACCGAGCCACGGGGAAGCCATTCGTCTTCGCGTTCTGGGCGGTTCGGCTTGACGCGCTGAACCAGCAACCGGCAGAGATGAATTTAGCGCAGGTCTTCCAGCAGTCGCGCGATCACGGGCTGGAACCGCACAGCCTTGACGTCATCGCTCGCGAATGGTCTCCGAAGCTGGGACTGAGTGAGGACGACATTCGCAGCTATCTCACGGAAAGCATCCACTATTATCTCGACCGCGAGAACCACGCCGGCCTCAAGCTCTTTCTGCAATATTCCCACGAGATCGGACTCATTCCGGCCGTTCCCGAACTGCGATTCCTTGGCCCAGTTGCGTTTGGCAGTGCGCGAAAATAGGCCAAAGCACGGGCATGAGGCTTCCTCCACGCGGCAATTCCCTGCTTGACCTGATCGGTTTGTCTCTGTTCTGCTTCTAATCCTTAGGAGTCAGCAACTCCGGGCGATCCGTCGACAGAAGGGCCAATGCATCTGCTCGCAACCGTTGTGGTGAAGAGGACGCTCATGCACCTGGTCAGGCGCCTGGGTGGTCCCGGTCTGATCGCCCTCGGGCTGGTGGACAATTCCTTCATCCCGTTGCCCGGCGGCATGGATGCCGCGACAATTCTGCTGGCTGCGGCGCAGCATGAGCCCTGGTGGTATTACGCCATCATGGCTCTCATTGGGTCGCTTATCGGTGGTTACCTGACCTATCGGATCGGACTCAAGGGTGGGCAGCAGACGCTGGATAAAAAGCTCTCCAAGAAACGCGCGGAACAGGCCAGCAGCATTTTCAAGCGCTACGGATTCTGGTCGGTTGTGGTAACTGCCATTAGCCCGCCGCCAGTGCCGATAGTTCCCACGCTGATTGTTGCGGGAGCTCTGAAGTATCCGCCAATAAAGTTTCTGACTGCGCTGGCGCTGGGACGAGGCGCGCGCTACACCCTGCTCGCCTACCTGGGACACCATTTTGGACGCCACATCGTCCGCTGGCTTAGCCGTTATTACCGGCCTCTGCTATACGGCTTGATTGCGCTGGCGGTAATAGGCGCGCTGGTAGCAATTTATTACTGGCTGCGTCAGCGCCACAATCCACAGTCTGACAATAGCCACCCGATTAATAGGGTCGCCTGAGCGATTCCGCTGGTAACCGCAACCGGCCGCACTACTGGAATTTCCATCGGGTTAGTGCCGTCGCAAATAGCTTCTCTGGAACCGCAAAAACTGTTCTCGGTTCTACCTTAAACAGTAAGCCACCTGCTCTCGGTTCCATCGGCCACCCATATTTCTTTTTGCTTAGATCCGACAGCTCTTGCGGCACTTCATCAGACTGAATCCCTTTTGCCGTTCCCTCCACGACGATTAACTCGTCCAGTTGTTCGTTGATGACAATGCAATTCGAATTAGCCTCCAGATTTTTCGCCTTTCGCGTCGTATCGCCGGTTCCGAAGTAGAAGCTATCTTCGAACCACAATCCGTGCATGCCCATGGCGTGCGGCCGCCCGTCCGGGCGGACGGTGACAATCACATAGTTGTGTGACCTGGTGAGCCGCTCCCGCGCCCACGTCCAGTCGAGCAGGCCTTTCGGTGACTTGCTGGTTCCGTATCTTGCCGGTATCAGCGGCCGGCTGGCGATTGGCACGTTCTTGCTGTCTTTGCTTTTGCCCTTGAGAGAACGCTGCTTCTTGGCTGCGGTAGGTTTTTGCTTTGTGGACTTGCCTGGCATTCGAGAATTGGAACGCCCACTCCGCGCACGAGTCAAGCGCTAAGAAATAAAGCCGCCGGGATCGACCATGACTCCGGCGGCGCAATCGGCAAGCAGAAATCAGCAGCCGTCTTCAATAGGCGAAATACGGCCCGGTCCCTCCGGAAGTGCTATCGCCGTCAATCGCCGTGAAAATGTCTCGCCCGTAGAAGAATGATAGTCCCCAATCGAACGCGGCTGGCGTGCTGATATAAGGTCCGCCCAGCGTACTGAAGGCAGCGTTGCTAGTGGCGAAGAGAGTGCCCGTATTCTCAATACTAAAGTCGACCGGCACTCCGGAACTCATGTTTGTACCTTGGTTGCTGGCCGTCAGGTTGTCCGGCGACGTGGATGGGCAAAACCACTGGCTTAAAGCACCACTGCAGGCCGTGATGCTGGAATCGTTGAAGAAAAACGCGTTCGAGCCGCTGTCCAGGAAGCTGGGGATGCTGCTTGAATTGAAGGTAGTGGTTAAATTGCCTTCGTCGTCCACGTCATACACGGTTGCGCAGCACAGGTTATTGTTCAGTTTCGTACCGATGCCGAAGATAAGCGATCCACTAACGGTCGACGAACCGCCGTCAGGAACGGAAGGTAGATAGATGAGCACTCCGTTATTGTCAACTGCAAACGCCGTCACCGGATTCGGCACTTGCTGCGCGATAGTAATGTTGGCGGGCGTGCAGCCCGAGGATGGGCAGTCATAGTAGAAGCACGGATTGTTGTTGCTGCCGTTGCAGCTCGAGCCGTCAGACACGCAGTATTCTCCGCAATCCTGCGGGAAGAGCCCCACACCAATAAGGCCGTTCGCGCCAAAGGCGTTCAAACTTGCGCCCTCGTTACCTGTTCCTCCCGATGGATTCTGGTTGGAACAACTTGTCGGAACCCCCGGCGAGCTGGATGGCGGAAGAATGACCTGCACTGGAACGGCTTTTGCCGTTTCGCCCGAGACGACGACGTCTGCGGTGTTCACCGTTCCCCAGATATAACCGTCAAGAAACACCAGACACTCGCCATAAGCGTCGTTATTGCCAGGGTCGTTTTCCGGAGGCAGCGGCACGTTGGAGAGGTTGAATTCGCCACCGGCGGCGCTCGACAGCAATCGCAGACCTGAGGAGCCGGTGTCTACCATCACGTGGTCAATGGTTTGGCAGGTGCTCGTATTCGGTACGCAAACCAAGACGCTGACGTATGCCACGTTGGTAGAGATGTAGCCCAGCCCTGCTGGCCCGCCGTCAACTGTGAGCGGGGTGAAGTTACCTCCTGCCGCAGGCGGATTCACGGTTACGCTCGCCGTCCCTGCCACGCTGGTAGTCTGCGTCGACGTCGCCGTCACAGTAACGGACGTAATCGTAGTAACGGAAGGTGCAGTCAACAAGCCGGTCGAAGAGATGGTTCCCGCGCTCGCGGTCCACGTAACCCCCGAACTGAAGCTGCCGGTACCGCTCACTGTCGCCGTACACTGGCTGGTCCCACCGGAGGCGACCGTAGTTGGCGAACAACTCACCGTAACCGATGTGACCGTCGAGCTTGAAGATCCGCCGCCGCCGCCACCGCAGGCAGCCATCACAATAATGCTTCCCAGTACGAGCAACAGCCCAAATCTGCGCATCATCACGAGATTGTCTCCTTCAGCGGATATCGCTGGCTTGAACGTCCTGCGGCACCAATTGTGGAATGTAGGCTACGCCGTGGAAGCTGCGCATGTGTCCGCTTTGCGCGAACACCAGGCCAGGCGTTTCCACCATCACCGGACCGCGTCGCCGTCGGGCCGTGGTGCCGGCTTGCTGCTCACTCGCTTGCTGTGCGGCTTTCTGGGCCGCGAGCGCTTGCTGTAGCTGTTGATAATACGGACCGAGCAACTGCTGAAAATTGGGCGCGAACTGGCCGTCCCATGCGATAGCGAACACCGCTCCCGCGGGCGAGACGTACTCGCGCACCTTGGCTCCCGAAGCCACGGTGATTTCATGCACGACATATGTGCCATTGTCTACGCTGCTGATTGTGCCCTTCCATCGCGCCTGATCGTTCAGCACCGAGGCTGCTGTGTCGCCCAGGGACGCCCACATGGGAATCGCCAGCAACATCAGAAGTGCAGGTGCTAGCCTTCGAGCCAGCGACCTTCCCGTCGAAGTAAAGAGCTGCATTGCTTTTGCCTTCTTTCCCAGCGGCCCCGAAGTACCATGCCGGCCGAGAGCGGAATATGCAACTTAATGTTACCTGAAATTCTACGTTGTCCAGCGGCTGACCGAGATAATCGCCGCAGATATAAACTCATCTACTGCGGCATTGTTTCGCCGATACTTGTTCAATTCAGGTTGCACAAATCCTCGCGGGTTGCGATCGAAACCGGCGCGAAGCGTCGGGAACAGCGAAGAACGGAAGCCATCAGCCGCTTCCCTACTGACTCTGAGACAGCTAGAATGGCGTGTGGGGTTGTAAACCGCCTGGAAATCTTATGTCGTTGACGAAAGCTCAAGCGCTGGAGATGTATCGCTCCGATGACCTGATCGGCATCGGCATGGAAGCTGACGCCGTGCGTCGCCGGCTGCATCCCGACGGAGTAGTCACCTATATCATCGACCGCAATATTAACTACACCAACTTTTGCACCGAGTACTGTACCTTCTGCGCGTTCTATCGCCCGCTAAAAGGCAACCTGGCCAAAGAAGGTTACATTCTCGACTTCGAGACCATCTACGACAAAGTGCAGGAGACCGTCGAGCTCGGCGGCACCGGCATTTTGCTGCAAGGCGGTCTGCATCCCGACCTGAAGATCGAGTGGTTTGAAGCGTTGCTGAGCGGAATGAAGCAGCGCTTTCCGTACGTCCATCTGCATTGCTTCTCGGCGTCGGAGATCATCTGCATCGCCGAGGTCAGCAGTCTCAGCATCGAAGATACGATCCGGCGCTTGCGCGATGCTGGCCTGGACTCCATCCCCGGCGGCGGCGCCGAAATTCTCGACGATGAAGTGCGCTACAAGATCGCTCGCCTCAAATGCCTGACTAACGATTGGCTCAACGTTCATCGCACCGCCCACAAGCTTGGCATGAGGACCACGGCGACCATGATGTTCGGCGTCGGCGAAACCTACGAACACCGCATTAATCATTTTCAGGCGATCTACGATTTGCAGGAAGAGACCGGCGGCTTCACCGCATTTATTCCCTGGTCGTTCCAGCCGCAAAATACGGCGCTCGGCGGACGCGGATGGGACGAGGCGACGGCTGTCGAGTACTTGAAGACATTGGCCATCGCGCGCATCTTCCTCGGCAACTTCGAAAATGTTCAGTCGAGTTGGGTGACTCAGGGGCTGAAGGTCTGCCAGACTGGATTGCGCTTCGGCGGTAACGATGTGGGCTCGGTGATGATCGAGGAGAACGTGGTGCGAGCCGCCGGCGTCCGCAACTGCACCACCGAGGAGGAGTTGCGCCGCATCATCCGCGACGCCGGCTTCCGCCCCGCACAGCGCGACACGCTGTATACCAAATTCTTCCTGAATTAACTTGTACTGGTCGCGATGTCTTTCGGTGCGGGCTGAATTCTTAGCCGCTCCGCCATCGCTTCTTGCCGCAAGAGCTGTCTGTCTCACTCTGCTATAATGAAGCCCGGCGCGCTCGCACTGACCCAGCAGATTTCAAATACCGCGTCGGTGCTGTAAATCCCGCAGTTCCTGCCTTAGTCGGGGAGTGGCTCAGCCTGGTAGAGCACCTGGTTCGGGACCAGGGGGTCGGAGGTTCAAATCCTCTCTCCCCGACCAATTCTTTTCAAGCATTTACGGCAGCCGCGAGACCGTCAAACCCGACCCTCTGGTTTTCCCCCAGGTTTCACCGGGCACTCAAGTGTTCCGAACCGCATAAACACTGCACTTCTTTTCTCGCGCAGCGAGCAGAACCGTCTACAAATTCGACCACAGCGCTGTGACCGAAAAACGAGGTGGGCTAGCCCTTCGCAAACTGTTGAAACGACTCTAAATTCCCCAAAGCCGGCTGGGCGACGAGTGGTCTGGGTCCGCATCCGCGCGTGGGGCGTTTTACGGCCATGTGAAAGAAAGCATTCGTAATCACTGGCCGACATATCGGCACTGATCCGGGCTGGGTGAGCGCATTGGCGATTTACCTCTCACCGCGTAGGTCCTAGCGAGTCGTCTGGCAAAGATCAGTTGCCCAACAGGGCGGTGAGGCACTGAGAAGGTTCCAGAGACAATCTGCATTCCTCCTGCCCCCGGATGCCAGCGCCATAGCCCTGCCGGCTCGCCCTCCTGCGCAGAGTATCAATGAGCGCAGATGTCAGGGTTAAGAGACTCGGGGCAGAAACCACGAATCGCGAAATTCACATTTGACATCGGCCGAAAACCCACTACCATATGGTTGTGGATAAATTAGGTACCACATTTGCGGCTTTGTCTGATCCAACCCGGCGAGCAATGATCCAACGGCTCTCGCATGGGCCTGCCTCTGTGCATGGATTGACGGAACCGTTTGCACTCTCGCAGCAGATGATTTCAAAACATATCGCCTACCTGGTGCGGGCGCGGATTGTAAGCAAGACGAAACGTGGACGAGAGAGTGTGTGCACCCTTAGGCCGGAGGCGATTAAGACAGTCAGCGACTGGGCGATTAGCTATCGCCGATTCTGGGAAGAGAGCTTCGACAAGCTGGAAGTGGTTGTGAATCAAATGAAGAAAG
The DNA here is from genome assembly GCA_963789245.1 of uncultured Acidobacteriaceae bacterium. GTDB lineage: Bacteria > Acidobacteriota > Terriglobia > Terriglobales > Acidobacteriaceae > Bog-257. The sequence continues at coordinate 36,045 of CAWBKE010000023.1, forward strand.
AGGAGGTCAGAGATGACAAACAACACGGTGAACGAAATTGAGCGGATGGTCGTTACAAGAGTTTTTGATGCCCCACGCGAGTTGGTTTGGAAGGCGTGGACCGACCCGAAGTACATAATGCAGTGGTGGGGACCGAAGGGCTTTACAGCGCCTGTTTGCAAGATGGATTTCCGCGTTGGAGGAAAACTCCTCTGCTGCATGAGAACGCCGGATGGGCAGGAGGGCTGGAATGCGGTTGAATACCACGAGATTGTTCTGCACGAGAAGATCGTTTCCTTGATGTACTTTTCCGACGCGGAGGGAAACAAGATTGACCCTGAGCAATTAGGAATAGAACAGGAGGCTATCGACGGTGCGTACGACGTGACTATCTTTGAGGATCTCGGAAACGGCCAGACGAAACTCACCTTCATTGGAAATGAACCCCTGAAGAGCGCAAAGAACAGCGGTCAACTCGAGGGCTGGATCGAGACACTCGATAAACTTGCCGCGGTGGTTGCGGGGCTGACGCAGGCGAAATAAGAAGCTGAAGCTGTGATTCGCGAAACTCAAGCGTGGAGAAAGAAATGAAAAGAATACCGTTTCTCGCTATCCTCCTGTTGGCATTCGCATTTCCCGCCCCTGCCCAGGACGCGATGAAGAAAGATGCAGCCGTCAAACCTGCCGATCCGGAATTGAAAGTCGTGCTCGATTCCTGGAATGAGATTGGCCGCAAGCTGACGGCGATGGCCAAAGACTTTCCCGAGGACAAATATGACTTCAAGCCGACACCCGCGCAGCGCAGTTTCGCAGAGCAATTGCTGCATGCTGCGGGTTCAATGTATTACTTCACCAATCCTGCGATGGGGCAGAAGCCTCCCGCGGCAGAAGACCCGAAGCGCGACCAGTACAAAACCAAGGCCGACATCGTCGCATTCGTAAAGAAATCCGTTGCCGACGGCGCCGCCGCCATTCAGTCAAAGGGCGAGAAAGGCCTGATGCAGACTGTCGTATACGGTGATCAGAAAGCGCGCGTTCTCGACATAGCATACGGCCTCATCGAACATAGCGGTGAACACTACGGCCAGCTCGTTGTGTACTACCGCCTCGCAGGGCTTGTGCCGCCGGAGTCGCGGCCCAAGAAGTAAAGCTCAAGAGACCAAGTGCCCCGTCCTTATCGCGCCCCGTTTGCGCGAAGGGGCGGGGATTTTGGTCTTTGGGACCGTCAGCATTCAATGCGCCGCGCGGCATATGGATATCTCTGCTTTCGTTCCGCTGCAAGATTTGGGCTGCGGTCGCCGCGCCGCCCGTCTCGCCGTCCAGGGCGTGTTCCGCAATGAGGAAGAAACTCGCTCTGAGTTTCTGTCGTTGATTCGCCAGCGCCCCAACGGTGTCTAGGATCGACGAAAATCCCTCTAATGTATTCCTCTTTAGCCCTGTGTTCTCGGGGGAAGATTTTGGTCCTCTGCGCGGAGAACGCCCATGCTTTCCTTCGCGAACTCTGTCGAATAAAATGTCCACCGCTCAACGTGATCGTCATGCGCGAGCAAGTGAACGTAAAGCAAAGGCAGGATATCTCGGAGACCCCGGCCAAGGGCGGCGGTGGAGGTTGCTTCTCGTTACTTGGCCGAATAGTCGTCTCTCGGGATAAGTGAGCCTTGGTTCAAGCTGTTGACTTCAGGGCGATGCACTCATCGACCAAGGTTCGTATCGCTCTCGGATCCTTGGTGCTGTTAAACGCGCCAGTGTTCGGGCATCCACTTGGCCGGATAGTCGGCGTGTCGTGGACTTATTGTCCGGCCACCGCCGGTACTTCTGTCAGTGCAGCGCGTCGTATTCCGTTTTAGTTTGTCTGAGGATGGGTGAATCCTGATCGGCATCTCGCCACAGCGCAAGGAAGTGTTGATATGTCGATTTTGCCTTTGCGCTGTCGCCTGACAATTCGTATGCACGAGCCAGTTGCAGATACGCTAGCGCACCGACGGGATCGCTCACTACGACGCCGCGATGATCGAGAATCTTCTGGAATTCTCCGGTAGCTTCGGTGCCCTGGTGCGCAGCCAAGTAGGCTTCGCCACGCACGTAGACCGGATAAAGCGCTCCGAAAAAACCATGCATGCTGCTTCGGGGCGCGCCCAATTCGTAAGGAACCGAGACTTGCAGCAAGGCGATGGCTCTCTCAGGTGCACCGCGCTTTAGCGCTAGAAGTGCGCGCAGCGTCGGCACGTAACTGAATCGCACCGAGGTGTCCTCTGGGAACCGCTCTTCCAGATCGTTGGTCAGCATTTCAGCACGGGAAGAATTTCCGGAGAGAACCAGCGCAAGAGCGGCCCCATACTCCACCTCTCGGTCTCTGGAAATCGCAAGTGCAGCTGCTGCGCGACGTTGTGCCGCAGGCGCATTCCCAAGGAAGGCCTCACTTAGCGCTGCCCCAGCCATGAAGAGGGCCGCTCTTTCCTCATCGCCCGATTGTTGAGCCAAGTCCACCGCGCGACGCGCCATCGTGTTTGCTGCTTGCAGTTGGCCGATGTACGCTAAGGCGAAAGCCTCGTGGTATGCGATCCAGTCTTCGGCCCCGGATTTTCCCTGAGCCAACACCACTGCTTGCGCCATTCCTGCGTTGTCACCTTTTAGGAAAGCAAGATCATATCGATGGAAAGTATATTCAGGAACTTCCACCCCGCGTTGGGAGGCAAGCTGAAGCGCCTTCTCGGCGTCCGGCAAGCGGTCGAGGTATTCATAGTTGTAAGCGAGAACGTCATAGGAAACCGGATTGTCGGGATCGAGCTGAAGACCCTTCTTGGATTCCTCGAGCGCCTTTTCATATTCGCCGAAAACATCATAGATGAATCCTGACAAATACCCGTGCGGGAGCCATTCACGAGGATAAGTTTGCGCCCACGCCTCACAGGTCTGTTGCGCCTTTTCCAGGTTTCCTGTGACGCGTCCCTCATAAGAAGCGTCGATAAAGAACTTCTCGTTATCGCTGGCGCGATCTCGTAGTTCATAAGCTTTGCCGGTGCTGTCCGCAGAGAGTGCCGATTCACCGGTGCCGCCATACATAAGCCCAAGCGCCGCATACGCCATCGCGAACTTGGGGTCAATCTCGATAGCGCGTTTGAAAAATGGCATTGCAGCGGTCTCACCTGTTGCCGAGAAAGCTTTCCATCCCATGCTGTAAGCCTGTAAAGCTTCAAGTGAGGGCGTGGTCGCCTCAGCGAGCGGAGTGTTGTGCTTCTCAACCGTGGCGAGCGACTCTCCAACTTGTGTTCGGAATCGGCTGGCAGCCCGACCTAACGCGTTCAACACATCTTCTTTTCTGTCGGCTTGCACCTGCTCGTCGGCCAGCACGTCTCCGGTGCGGCAATTGCTGGCACGAAGGCCAATCACGTATCGGCTCCCCAGGCTCGTGATCGAGCCGTCAAGCACCGCCGCACTTCCGGTCCGCTCGCAAACTTCGCGAGCGATCTCGGGCGTCACCCGCGCATCGGGTGGTTGGCCCATCAGGCGCAAAGTCTGCTGGATGCGTTTGTCGGATACCAGGCTGAGAAAAGGCGACTGCTCGAGCTGCACCTCCAGACCTTGCCGCAGCGTGCCATCGAAGACGGGATCGCCCGTGGTATTCGTAAAGTCGGCGATCAGGACGAAGTCTTTTTCGCCCAATGCAACGATTCGACGCCGGTGAAGAAAAACAACCGCAGCGATGATCAGCAAGCCAACCAGTGCTGCAATGGAAGCCAGGTGCTTCGAACCGAGTCTGCGCTTGGCGCCGGCGGGAAGGGCGGGCACTGCGTCGCTCGGCGCAACTGCCCTCTGCTCCACGACCAACTGGGAGTGGCTCGCGATGATCACGTCGCCGCCGTCGGGCATCACCTCGCGGACCTCGGCCACAAAGCGGTACCCCCTCCCCGGAAGGGTCGCGATGTAGCGACGGTCCTCGGGCGTATCGCCCAGCGCCTTGCGTAGCATGAAGATGTTCTGGCTAAGATTTGCTTCCTCGACAAAAGCATCTGGCCAGAGCTCTTTCATAAGCTCATCCTTCGGCACGACCTCTCCGCTGTGGCGGACGAGCACCAGGAGGGTTTCGAATATCTTTGGAGTAATGGTTACCGGCTGGTCACCGCGCAGCAGAATCTGCCTCTCGGGGTCAAGCCGGAACGGCCCGAATTCGTACAGAACCTTCGTTCCCGTAGCCATGCCCAGTCCCAGTCCAACGTTGAAGGATTGCCTCCGGCCGGAGAGGCGCCGCAAAGGGCGTTAGCACGGCAATCTACCACGATTTCCGGCCCGGCAACAGGCCTGCCTACCCGCAACTCCCTTCCTTCTTGTTAGCAAAATCTATTTTGAGGGGTTTTGAGAAGATTTGAGGCCCGCCTTAAGGACTTTTGATCCCCTCTTCACGCACGATGCGCCGGAATGCAGCGGTTGCAGCAGTGACGCACCCAACAGAGCGGGCCACGATGCTGAAGACAACCAGGATCACCGTTGAGACTGACACGCTGATGGTCATTCGCCGGGCAAGAGCCGTTCTCGCCTGGTGTCCCGACTGTCGGACGGAAGTAAACGTTATCAACCTCACCAAGGAGAGCCTGGCAGACGCAGCCACAATGGCCCAGCTCCAGCATTGGCTAGACACCGGCAAGCTGCACCTGTGGCAGCCGGCCAACGGCCCAATCCAGATTTGCGTGCCGTCGCTGCTGCAACGGTCCGAGTTGCAGGAATTCGAACACTCGTCTCCTGTCAGCCTGGGCCCGCTGGATCAATTAAGAAGGAGATTGAAAATGAAAGCGCATCGATGGATATCCAATTTGTTTCGCCTCGCGTGCATTGGCCTGGCGCTGACGTTTTTCGTCGGCTCGGCTCGGGCACAGCAACATCCAGCCACTCAAGATAACGCTTCTTACCCGCCGCAATATGCCGTCATCGACCTCGGCACACTGGGCGGGACCTTTAGCGTCGCTTATGGCATCAACGATCGAGGAGAGATCGATGGATTCTCGACCACTCCCGGCGACACGGCCACACATGCCTTTGTCCTGAACCACGGAGACTTTACCGACTTGGGTACGCTTGGCGGAACGAACAGCCTGGCGTACGAGGGTCCCAATGAGTCACTGCAGACAACGGGTCTGGCCGAGACCCCAACCCTCGACCCAAATGGCGAGGACTTCTGCGGCTTCGGAACCAACCTCATCTGTCTCGCATTCTCCTGGCAAAACGGGATCATGACGCCGCTGGATACGCTGGGCGGCAACAACGCTCAGGGCGGCGCCCTCAACGACTCAGGTCGGATCGCGGGCTACGCCGAAAACACCACAGTTGACCCGAACTGTCCCGCGCCGCAAGTGCTGCAATTCAGGCCTGCTGTGTGGACGAACGGCCGCATCCAGGCGCTTCCTGTCTATTCCGGCGACCCTGAGGGAGGCGCGTTCTGGATCAACAACCGCGGCGAAGCGGTCGGCGCATCCGGCACGTGCGCGCCCTTCGATCCCCGATACGGCGTTGCGCTCGCGCCCAAGCACGCGCTGCTGTGGCGCAACGGGATTGTGCCGATCAATCTCGGTAATCTAGGAGGGAGCTTCAACAATGCAGGCCTTGCCATCAACAATGTCGAGCAGGTTGTCGGAGCCTCGGACTTGGCCGGGGACCAATACCAGCACGCGTTCATCTGGCAGAACGGCGTCATCAGCGATATGGGCACACTGTCGGGAGACGTGGTGAGCGCCGCTCTCGCCATCAACAACCGGGGACAGGTGACTGGCGTCTCAATCGACGCGAATGGAAATCTAAGAGCCTTTCTTTGGCAGAATGGAGTGATGACCGACCTCAACAGTCTCATTCCGCCGAACTCGCCTCTGTACCTGTTGCATGGGTACGGAATCAACTCGTTTGGGGAGGTCGTGGGTTTTGCCTTAGTTCAAAGCACCGGCGAGATTCATGGCTTCTTGGCAGTCCCGGTCCTGGGCACAGGTAATCCTGGGGGCGGCGCGCTGAGAGTACAGAACGGCAGTCTGCCAGTGACGAGGCACGCACTCCCTGAGAACGTGCGTAAGCTGCTTCAGCGGTCGCTGCACGGAAGTGTTTGGGTGCCTCGAGATGCAGCGATGAGTGCGGAGTAGATGCGAGTTTGGTAGTGAACCCGCGAAGCTAAGGAACACACTCGCATTCGAGAGGGCAGCTAAAGCCTGCCCTCAGCTTCTGTCCCATCCCGTGGTTAGTTCGAACCTGTCGTGGGAAACGATGGGGGATGATCCGCATATTTCATTTGCGCTAGCTGCGGGCCTGCAGGTAAGGTATTGCTACCGCTTTTTACAATTCCCAAACAGCTGCCAGGCGTCATCCGTCGTGTGCAGACAGGAGACTTCGTGTTTTCACAGTCGCTTCCCATCAGTTCCGAAGGCGGTCACACCAGCTTCCAGAACAACCTTCCCGACCCCGTCACTTCAGGTAAAGAGCTGCCAACTTTCAAGTTTGAGTTGGAGAAATCCGAAGGACGTGTGCTGGGGGACAGCTACGGCAAGGAGGCCACGGTAGAACAGCTGCCGATATCGAAAGGAATCGCCGGGGTCTCTATGCGCATGGAGCCGGGCGTGATGCGCGAGCTTCACTGGCACGCCACTGCCGCGGAGTGGGCTTTTGTCACCGAGGGTTGGGTACGCACCACTGTCATCGATCCGCAAGGCTGCTGCGAGACCAATGACTTCTATCCGGGCGATGTCTGGTACTTCCCTCGCGGTCACGGGCATGTGATCGAGACCCTGGGCGACAAGCCCTGCCACTTCATCCTCGTCTTCGATAACGGTTACTTCTCCGAATTCGGCACCTTCAGCATCTCGGATTGGATCGGCCACGCGCCCAAAGAGCTACTCGCCAAGAACTTCGGCGTTCCCGCCTCGACCTTCGACAGTTTTCCGAAGAAGGAAGTTTACTTCGCCAAGGGCAAAGTTCCGCCGCCTATCGCTGCTGTGCCACTACAGGGATGGAAGACACCGCCGCTTACTCACAAGTACAGTCTGCTTTCGCAGAAACCGTACGAAGTTTTCAGCGGCGGTGTGGAGTGGCGTGTCGATGGTTCTCAATTCCCTATTTCAACCACCATGACCGGCGTGGTGCTGGAGATGGAGGCGGGCGCGCTTCGCGAATTGCATTGGCATCCTAACGCCGCGGAGTGGCAATACATCCTGAGCGGAGAATTCAGCGTGACCTTGTTCGGCTCGCAAGGCCGCTGGCGCGAAGAGAAGCTCAGCCAGGGCGATGTTGGCTACATCCCGCAGGGCTTTGGTCACTCCATTGAAAACGTTGGGCGTGACAAGGCGCGAATCCTCATCGTCTTCAACAATGGTCACTACCAGACTATTGATTTGTCGCAGTGGATCGCCGGGAACCCAACCGATGTTCTTGCCACTAACTTTGGGCAAGATGCGTCGTTGTTCGAGAAGTTCCCGCACAAAGACGTGTTTCTGACCAAGTAGGTCAGTCGAAGTCACATCGATGTTGCTGCGTTCACGTTTGGCAACTGAGGAGTGGACATGGTTGGACGGATCGGGTTATGCGCCGCACTTTTCGCGGCTGTTGTAGCGGTGATAGCGCCGTCTCCGCGAGCGTATGCCACTGACGAACCGCTGAAATCGTACAAGGCTGCTGCCATTGTGTACGACCCAGCCTGGGGCGATCTGAACGGAAATATTGCCCGCATCGCGACCGCAGTGGACGCGGCCGGCGCACAGGGAGTAAAGCTTGCGGTGCTTCCCGAGCAGGCGACCATCGGCTATATCTTCGACAGTTTTGCGATGGTACGCCCGTACCTCGACACCGTGCCGGGTAAGACTACGGACGCACTGGCGAAGGTCACGGCGCGGCGCCACATGTATGTTGCGGTCGGCATTGCTGAACTCGATCCGGCCACTGGCCTGGGCTACAACACCGCTGCGCTGGTCGGTCCCAACGGATATATCGGCAAGTATCGTAAGCACGGCCTGAATTCTCAAGACCAGGCGTGGGTCACTCCCGGCGACGGCGGCTTTCCGGTGTTCGACACCGAACTGGGCCGACTGACCATGCTGATCTGCTACGACGATACTTATTGGCAGTATCCGCGGCTGGCAGCACTGCATAATGTCGACGTCGTCGCATGGCTGAGCAGCTCCGATCGCGTTACTCCGGGGACGCCGGCCGCCGAGGCAAAAGGAGATCACTCAACTGTTGCGACCGTGCAGCATATCGCTGCCTTTAACGGCGTCTGGCTGGTCGCCGCGACGCGTGACGGTATCGAGAAAAACCCGCTGACTGGCCAGACTCTTTACTACAACGGCGGATCGAGTATCTGGGATCCATCAGGCAATAAGGTCGCCCAGGCGCCGGTTGTACCGCCCGAGGTGTTATTGCCGGGAGCGCACGGCATCGTCACGGCTGAGATCACGCCGTCAATGAGCACGCCTGTCCGCAACGCAGTGCTGGCGCGCCGCAGACCGGAGATGTATGGCCTGCTCGCACTGCATCGCGCGCCTACGGATGCGAACGCAACCACGACGCCCAAGGACATTACGGTCAAGGCCGTGTCTTGGCCCGTGTCAGGCAAACCGCCTGCTGCGCTTCCGCAGCCACCACGTGGCGGCTTGCTCGTCCTGCCGGAACTGTTCTCGGTTGGAGCTGACGCAGGAAGCGCGGCGTACACTGCGGCGGCCGAATCCCGTGGGGGGATCTCGGAGCAGCGCCTTTGCAAAGCGGCGAAGGCCGGCGGAGGCTATGTTGTCGGAAGCTATCCCGAACGTGACGGCGCGAGTGTTTATCACACGGTTGCATTGGCGGGACCTGAGGGAACGATTCTCGCGCGCTATCGTGCGACTCACCTGCCCGCGAATCAGACGCAATGGGCCAAGGAAGGCAGCGACTGGGTTGTGGTCCCAACGCCGATCGGGAGGATTGGTCTGACCTTGGGCGAGGAGCTATCGGTGCCAGAAGTCTTCGGCACTTTGAGCGCATCGCGGGCCGATTTGCTGGCTGCTCCGATGGGAGCACCATCTGGTGTAACCATGCAGGAAGATCCCAAGCTTTTCAACCGGCCATATCCTGCCGACACGCCTTTTGCGCCCATGGCGGCGGCGAAGCTCCGGCCAGACCTGGGTGGTGATGAGCGGGTGGAGCGATGGTCAACACGTTTCAGCCGCTGTGTTCGGTCCGGAGCCCGTGATTGCTACTCCTCCACGCATTCCCCCAGCTGGCAAGAACGACATTGAGACGCAAATCACCATCGCGTGGCCTGGCACATGGTTGAATCAAACCCACCTTATCGACGGCCAGCGTCCCGCCACTACGCTGCCGATAACGCTTGATCCCACGTCATCCTGCTTCCAACAGTGGGCGAAGGATTCCGGCTGGAAATACGGTTGCTGAGCGATCGCTCAGACGCGGCGACCGGCGTTCCCATCGACTATCCGAACTCTAGACGAACTGCTCCTCCGATCTCAGATATCATCAGCTTCATCCAGGGCTTTAGCGTCGCGATCAAGGCTCACATGCTCGCGTGATCCTAGTCACGGCCCGGAGTACGATCACCCCTCATGCTGAAAAGAAGACTCAGGGGAGAGAAATGAACTATCCCATCTGGCAACTTGGATTTCCGGGCGGACTGCTGATCGCGGCTGTAGCCGTGCTCCACGTCTTCATCTCCCACTTCGCGGTCGGAGGCGGCGCGTACCTGGTTCTAACTGAGCGTCGTGCCTACGCGCACAACGATTCGGAGTTGCTGGGATATGTGAGGCTGCATTCCAAGTTCTTCGCCTTGCTGACCGTGGTTCTCGGGGCGGTGACCGGAGTGGGGATCTGGTTCACCATCGGATTGGTCAGCCCGGAAGCAACCTCTTCGCTCATTCACACCTTCGTCTGGGGATGGGCGATCGAATGGGTGTTCTTCTTTGTCGAGATCGCCGCCGCCCTCATCTACGCATATAACTGGGACACTCTCGACCGCAAGACCCATCTCGTCATCGGCTGGATTTACTTCGTCGCCGCGTGGTTGAGCCTGGTGGTGATCAACGGAATTATCACTTACATGCTCACTCCCGGACGCTGGCTGGAAACCAAGACCTTCTGGGATGGCTTTTACAATCCTACCTACTGGCCCTCGTTGTGGGCCCGCACGGCGATGGCAGCAGCTTTGGCCGGTATGTTTGGGCTGGTGACCGCGATGCGCGAACGCTCTCCTTTGCGCGAGCGCGTAGTGCGCTGGGCGGGCTGGTGGCTGGTGGTTGGAATCGCTGTGCTGCTTCCTTTGAGCCGCTGGTACTTCCACGACTTCCCTGCTTACTCGCGAGCTTATTTCAGCGGGGCGTATACGGCAGTCCGCCACGGCGTGCGGGGAGGCGCAGCTTGTGCCGGGATCGCGTTGCTACTGGCGGTGGTGTTCGCGCTTCTACGGCCAAAGCTGATGAACCCGGTGGTCGTGGTGTTGCTGCTGGTTGCGGGGATCGGCGTCATGGGATCGGGCGAATATCTGCGCGAGTTCAGCCGCTATCCCTACGTCATCAACAGCTACATCTACGCCAATGACATCCGGATGGCGCAGCTTCAGGACATTACCGCGAATGGTGTGGCCAAAACTTCGCCGTGGGTCGAAATGAGCGCTGAGGACTCAAACTCTTATGGCCGGCAGCTTTTCGTGATGGAGTGTGGCGCTTGTCATTCTGTCGAGGGCTATCGCGGAATGCGCAAGTTCGCCCGCGGGTGGGACGCGAAATTTGCCAGCCAACTCCTGCTGCACCTGCCTGTAGTTCGCGAGACCATGCCGCCATTCGCCGGCGATGAGCATGACCGCGCAGCTTTGGGCGGTTATCTGGCATCGTTGTCGCCGGCAACGCCGGCGGGTGCGAACGAAAAAGAGCTTGGACAACAGGTGTTCGCTATTCATTGCTCCATGTGCCACAGCGTGGGAGGCCAGCGGCGTCCGCTGGACTTGAAGGGAACGGATCCCGATGCCATCGTAGGCATGGTCGGATCGCTGAGTGACATGAACCCGGATATGCCGTCCTTCACCGGCACAGATGCCGAACGTCACGCGCTGGCCGTTTATCTGAGCAATCCCAGCCAGTAGTCAGCAGGAGGATTTGTCATTATGTATTTGCCTATTCCACACGCCGATCCCATGCCGCTGCCGGCGCCTGTCTGGCTTTTGCGGACGCTGCTCCTGCTGACGTTCTTTCTCCACGTGCTGTTCATGAACTGCCTGTTGGGAGGCACAGCCATCGCCCTCGTCGCCATGATGCGGCGCAAGAGTTCAGCGTTTTCTGCGCAGCTTGCCGGCGATCTCGGGCGGCTCCTGCCTTCGATTTTTGCTTTTACCATCACGCTTGGCGTGGCGCCGTTACTCTTCCTGCAAGTGCTGTATGGACAGTTTCTTTACGCTAGTTCGATCCTGATCGGCGTGCCCTGGCTGGCCATTATCGTGATGGTTATTGTCGCCTACTACGGCGTCTACTTCTACTCCATGCATAAGCAGAGCGGCATGACAACTGCCGTTCTGGCTCTCGTCGTGCTGTTACTGGGGTCGATTGCTTTCGTCTACAGCAATAACTTCACCCTGATGTTGTCGCCGGAGCGATGGCTGGAAATCTATCGCAGCAATGCCGGCGGCTGGAACCTGAACTGGTCAGAACCTTCCCTGCTGCCGCGATACCTTCACTTTGTGCTGGGCGCCTTCGCGGTTTCCGGACTGGGATTGCTGGTGCTGGGTCTGTGCCAGAAAACAGACGACTATCGCCAGTGGCTCATCGAACAGGGATCGATGCTCTTTACCGGAGCTACCATTCTCAATTTCGGTGTGGGATTCTGGTTCCTGGCGAAATTACCGGTTTCTACGCGACTAGCCTTCATCGGCGGAAACGGATTTGCGACCGCGTTGCTAGGGATTGGAATGCTTCTGCCACTGGCTGCGATTGCACATCTCATCATGGCGAAAGGCAACAAGTCTCCGCAGCGGCAACTGCTGATCGGCGTAAGCTGCGGCGTGCTGACCGTGGCTGTAATGGTCATCATGCGCGACGTGCTGCGCAATCTTGCGCTCGCGCCCTACTTCAATCCCAGTCAACTGCCGGTTGCGGCACAGTGGAACATCATAGTGATCTTTGTGCTTCTATTCGTAGCCGGGCTGGGAACTCTGTATTACATGCTGCGTAAGGTCGCGATTGGAAGCAGGATGCAGGCGGCAGCAGTTCAGAAGGCTGAGTAAGTCCGGGGCTGACATCTCGCCTTTGCCGCAGGCGCGGGAGTGGCTTCACAAATGCCGGTGCCTCGATTTCCCCGCGCAGCAGGAGCCCACTAGTCCTGGAATGCGAGTTCTGATGGTGAAGACTTGCTTCCCTGTCCAGTCCGCACCGATAACAATGCCAGCGCGCACGAGCCCAAACGCGCCAACTTGTGTTCGGTTCGGACGCTCATAATGACGGGCACGCGCGCGCCAACGATTACGCCGGCGCTCTGCGCGTCGGCCATGTATTCCAATTGCTTGACCAGCATGGTGCCTGCCTCAAGGTCAGGCATGACGAGGATGTCCGCTTTTCCCGCGACCGGCGATGCGATCTTCTTGTTTCTGGCAGCTGTTTCGGAAACCGCAACGTCATACCCCAGAGGCCCGTCGAGCACACCGCCTGTAATCTGCCCGCGATCGGCCATCTTGCATAGGACGGCCGCCTCAAACGAAGAAGACAATCTTGGAGTCAGGACGTCTTGCGCCGACAGGATGGCCACCTTGGGCTCCGACAGGCCAACTGCATGGGCCAGATCAATCGCATTCTGGACGATGTCGCGCTTGTCCATGACGGTGGGAGAAACATTGAGTACGGTATCGGTGATAAGCAAAGGACGCGGAAATCCCGGCACTTCCATGTCAGACACGTGACTCATGCGACGCGCGGTGCGCAAGCCCTGGGAAGCATCGACAAAATGCATGAGCTCGTCAGACGGCAGGCTGCCCTTCATCAGCGCCTCCACCTTGCGCTCACGCGCCATGATTACAGCGCGCTCCGCGGCTTGATGGCTGTGTTCGGTAAATTCCTTTTCGAACTGCGAAATGTCAATCTGCGCCTGTTCTGCGGCGGCGCGGATTTTATGCTCCGGTCCCACCAACACGGGGAAAATCAAGTTTTCTTCGGCTGCCTCGAGTGCCGCCAGCAGCGAAGCCGCGTCGACGGGATGAACCACAGCCGTGAGAATCGGGTAAAGTCCGCGGCACCTGTCAATCAGCTGACGATAATGTCTGCCTTTCTCGAGTAGCCTTACCTCAGGCAGGGAGACGCGCTCGCGCGAGATTTTTTCCATGGGCGCGATGACTTCGGCAGTGCCGCTGATCACCACTTCGCCGCGCTGGTTTACGGCCTGGCAATCCAACATCACGCGATGTTTCTCGGCATCCATCTCAGACACTTTCACGCTTACTACAATGGTGTCGCCGAGCCCTACCGGCCGGCGAAAGCGCAACGATTGGCCCAGATAAATTGCGCCGGGACCCGGCAGTTGCGTTCCCAACACTGTGGAGATAAGCGCCCCACCCCACATGCCGTGCGCGATGATCTTGTGGAACATGTCGCTCTTGGCAAACTCTTCGTCAACATGGGCGGGGTTAACGTCACCCGACATGATCGCAAACAGCTCGATATCTTTTTCCGTAAGAGTGCGGGAAATACTGGCGGTGTCGCCGATCTTCAATTCGTCGAATGTGCGGTTCTCAATCCGATCCAGAAGCGTGGGAAAGACCATTTCGTCTCCTAAGTCTCTGCGCCGCCTGAAGGAAGTCTGTTTCCGGCGACCTTGCCCAATGGCGGCAAACGGGGAGCGATGTTGGAGCGTGCGTGCAGGAATAAGCTGGGGCCATCTTGAAGATTCAGTATAGTCTTCAACCCAGCAAGCAACTATCGCCTCATAACGAACCGAGGGAACGTACTTCTGAAGTACAATGGCTCGCATTCTACGGAGGACTTTCATGGCACTGCGCATTCTGTCGCGTGGTTGTGTGCTGCTTCTGCTGTCACTCGCCGCAACCGCCCAGACTTCCGAGTTGTCGAAGACGGTGAAGGAATTCGTGCGCGTGCAGGCTCCCAAAGTTGTTCTCACCCATGTGCGGGTCATCGACGGCACGGGAGCGCCCGCGGTCGAAGATCAGAATGTCGTGATCGAAGCTGGAAAGATCACTGCGATCGAGAAGGGCTCGGATGTAAACGCCGCCGACGGCACGACTGTCCTCGATCTTCGCGGATACACGGTGATGCCGGGGATCGTCGGCATGCACAATCACCTCTTCTATATCGCACGGCCAAACCTCAACAGCCAGCGGCATTTTGAGCCTCCCGTGCTGGTGCCGCAGATGACGTTCTCGGCGCCGCGGCTTTATCTTGCGGGCGGCGTGACCACCATGCGCACCACTGGAAGCGTCGAGACCTACACCGACCTCAATCTGAAGCACGACATCGATGCCGGCAAACTTCCCGGCCCGCACCTCGATGTGACCGGACCGTATCTGGAAGGAAGCTCCAGCTACTTCATCCAGATGCCGCACCTGGCCAATGCCGAGCAGGCGCGCGCGACGGTGGAGTACTGGGCCGATCTGGGCGTGACGTCGTTCAAGGCGTACATGAACATCACGCGCGCCGAGTTGAAGGCAGCCATCGATGCGGCCCACCAGCGCAAAATCAAAGTTACCGGCCATCTCTGCTCGGTCACCTACAAAGAGGCTGCCGAACTTGGCATCGATGACTTGGAGCACGGCTTTGAAGTGAATACGGAGCTCGATCCGGGCAAAAAGCCTGACGTCTGTACGAATACCGATGGCGAGGAGACGCTGGCCCGCATGGACCCGAGCGGGCCGGAAGCGAAGGACCTGATCCAGACTCTGGTCAGCCATCACGTGGCAGTAACTTCGACGCTGCCGGTATTCGAATCCGACGCTGGCGAAGGACGGCCGCCGCTGCGCCAGCAGATGCTGGATGCGATGACTCCGCAGGCGCGCGAGGATTTCTTCCTGGTCCGGCAAAAGCTGGCATCCGCGCCTCCGCCGAAGCTCGACCACGCACTGATGTGGAAGCATGAGCTGGCGTTGGAGCGCGCCTTTGTCGCTGCCGGAGGATTGCTGCTTTCCGGCCCCGATCCCACCGGCCGCGGCGATGTCCTTCCCGGGTTTGGAGATCAGCGCGGCATTGAATTGCTGGTGGAAGCTGGATTCTCGCCGGTCGAGGCCATCAAGATTGCCACTCTAAACGGCGCCGTTTACATGGGTAAAGACAAACAGATCGGCTCGGTGGCCACCGGAAAGAATGCGGACCTGGTCGTGATCAAGGGCGATCCGTCGAAACAGATTTCCGACGTTGAAAATGTCGAAATCGTTTTCAAGGACGGCGTCGGCTATGACTCGCAGAAATTGCTGGATTCTGTGCGAGGACGTTACGGGCAGTATTGAGAGAATGCGGAAGAGGTCCAGTCGGGTCAATTGTCGCAAGAGACGGTTTGAGCCCGGCTGTCGCCGCATCGAGTCTGGATGTCTCCCAGTTTCCTGTTTGTGGGCTTCGGCTGATATTGCATTACTGCTCACCAGCAAGCTCAGAATTGTCTTGCCGCAATGACGGAATATGTACGCCATGAAATCATTTCTCAGACAATTCTTTGACGAACAGTTCAGCGCCGCCCAGTCACTGGAGTTGGTTTTGAACTTTGACTGCGGGAGGCTGTTAGGAAGTGGCATCAACTCGTATTCTCATGGTGGACGACTGCGAAGCCTGGCGTCGTGTGGTTATCAAGCTGTTCCAAGACTGTACCGAGTGGCAGATCATCTGCGAAGCCTCGGATGGAGTCGAAGCCGTTCAGAAAACTAAGGAGCTGCAACCCGATCTGATTTTGCTGGATATCGGGCTTCCCAAACTCAATGGCATCGAGGCCGCCCGCCAAATCCGCGCGATCGCCCCACGCACCAGAATACTGTTCGTGAGTGCAATCCTGGATTTGGACGTGATGCAGGAGGCCCTATGCGCCGGAGCGCAAGGTTACGTCCTGAAATCCGAGGCCGCAGATGACCTGTTGCCCGCCGTGGAAGCGGTCATTGCAGGCAAGCAGTTTGTGTGCAGCAGGGTTGCGGCCGGCAATCCGGCCCGCCTTGACGGCAACGACTCTCGCGGCCCTCTTCATCGCGGTCGTTTGCAGGGCAAAGGAGGTCGCCCACTCGATGATTGAAACGCAAGCAATGACTGAAGCAGCCCAAACAGCGGCACAATCGCGGCTGAAGAAGTTGGTCGCGATGGACGTGGCCGCGATCTTACTCGCGTACGGCGTCGAGCGGGATGAAGCACGCCGCATCGGTCTAAGCGCCGCGAACGAGGCGAAGCAGTCGGCCGGTATGTTGCGCCTTGTGAAATTCAGATCGCCGGACGTGAAGCTGATTGTGAACCAGAGCGCATGAGCGAATTCGACCGTCCCGTCGAGAACGATCACCGGGTCGGGGATTTTGCCGGGCAACCGTAACTCAATCCGGGGTACAATCACGGCCACAATCCCACGCCTGCACCCCGGGAGTCCGGCACATGACTACGTCTGAGCTGTCCGCGCTGGTAAGAAAGCTGAAGCCGCCGTTTCTGGCCGATCTTGCGCCGCTCGAAAGCAACACCGTTCTGGCCGCTTCGCGTCAGCGGCGATTCCTGGCAAACTCCGTGATCACCAACCAAGGTCATCCCGCCAGTCACATATTCATGATTCTCAGCGGCAGCGCCAGAAGTTTTTTTCTCACCCCGGGTGGACAGAAACTACAAATGCACTCGTACCCGGCTGGGGAAATGTTTGGCGGCATGGCACTGCTGTCGAGAGCTTCCGATTATCTGCTGAGCACCGAAGCTGTCAGGGACAGCCACACTCTGGTATGGGACCACGTTCGGATCCGTAGCCTGGCAGAGCGGTATCCAAGATTGCTGGACAACGCCTTGACGATCGCGTCGGATTACCTGAACGTGTCCATCGCTGCGCAAGTGGCGCTGAGCTGCCACACCGCCCGGCAGCGCCTGGCAGAAGTTCTGGTCAACCTGGCCAGTGGAATCGGCCACCGCGTTGCCGGGGGAATTGAACTCATGGTCCGCAACGAGGAACTGGCCGCCGCCGCCAACATCACCCCATTTACGGTCAGCCGGGTCATGAGCGAATGGCAGCGCGGTGGCGTTCTGGCGAAGAGACGAGGCAAGGTCCTTCTGGCCTCGCCCGAACGGCTGCTACTACAAGACCTCTGACCGGAGCGTCCCGCCTGCCGGCTTTTCGTCTGCCAACCGAGATTGCTCCAGCGCAATCCCAATCTTGCGCTTGGACAACGACCGATCCAATCAAGGCATGAAATGATCTGATTAGTTTGCATCCAACCGGGTATGCAGAACGCTTGCAGGGTGCAATGGACGGCCGGTCGGATGCGCAGACAGAGGGCCACTTAATCAGTGGTCCTCTACATTTGCCGGCAAGATACCGCCATTCAGGCATGTGATCCCCACAGATCAAATTGCTCGAGTCGGAAGCTGAACTCTATTTATCTCGAGACCGGCAGCAAAGCGGCTGCGCTCGTTGGAGAAGTGTGTGTCTAAAGCAAATCCCATGGTTGTTTTGTGTGTCGACGATGACCCCGCAGGGCTGATGGCTCGTCGCCTGATTCTGTCTATCGCCGGATACGACGTCCTATCCGCGGCCTCCGGCGAAGCAGCGTTACGCACGCTTCGCAGCAGCCATGTGGATCTGGTTATCACCGACCATTTTCTTCCTGGCTTTGCAGGCGCCGAAATAATGGTCTTGATGAAACAGATGAAGCCCGAGGTCTTGATCGTGCTGCTGACCGCGACCCCGGCATTGCCTCCGGGTGCAGAGTTGGCTGACCTCATTCTGATCAAGGGTATCGCTCCTCCGGAGTTCCTGAACGCCATTGCAAAGCTTGCGGAAAGACGCGACCGTTCAGATGAAAGCAACCCACGAGGCAACGGAGGCCCGCGCTAAGATCACCGCTCCCCGCGACCGCACTTTGGCTGGACTTTCTGCTCCACGCACCATTCCGGTTGGCAGCATCACCCTCACCCTGAAGAATGTTTTCTATCCGCCAGGTCACACTGGAGCCCCCACCACTGCTGATTTCTTGCCGTCACGTCTAATTTTGGACAGACAACATGTCGCCAGGAACACTAATGTAGAAGACGGTGGACGTTCCCTTCTCCCGAGCCACAGCTTTCGTGGACTTACGAGACTAAGTCTGGCGTTCCCGCAAGTCCATAGCGAAAGAGCTGAATGGCTGACATACGAGGAGTCCTGATCCTTCTGGTGGACGACGACGTTACGGGCTGCTCTGTCCGTAAGTTGGTGCTTGAGGCTAATGGTCATGTCGTCCTGGCGACAGGAGAGGCGCACGCAGCCTTGCGCGCCTTGGCAAGCGAGCCGATCAGGCTGGTCATTCTCGACTATTTCCTCGACGGTATTATGGGGACGGAGCTTGCCCGGCAGATGCGACTGGTAAATCCGGACGTGCCCATACTGTTGCTGTCGGCCTCCAGTGATGTTCCGGAAGGCACCGAGTATGTCGATGCTTATCTTTCCAAGCTGGAGCCGGTAGCGGTGATCGAAGAAAAGATTCGAGAACTGCTGCAACGACGCGTCGGGCAAATGGCTCGGCCCAGTATCCAGAACTCAGGGGCGCGCCGGCGCCCCGAGAAGCAGAGGTCAATACCCAGGCTTGAACCGAAAGCTGGTTCCGCCTAGACCAACCACTGGACATCCCGCGCCAGTCGTCGAACCAAAATGCAAATCCAGACGCTTCGTCCTGGGCCTGCGTGTCAAAACTAGACCTGGGCGGGACCGTGCAAACCGTCTCCTCCGAAAGGCCCGCTGCTGGTGGAAATAGGAATCGGGATGTACTACTATTTATGCCGTAGTTAATGCTGCGGGAAAATACCCCGCGCCGTGGAAACGAATCTTACCTCGAGCAGCAGCACGATTCTTAGAAACGCTGCCCCAACGCGCGCCGCTTGTCAGAATTGAAAAGAGCATCAGCGATGTCACATTTGAAAAAACTGTCTCTGTACTTGGCTCCCCTGATGTTGTTCAGCCTTCTTCCCGTCCTGGCGAGCGCCCAGGACAATATGGGCAATAACCAAAACATGTCCGTCACCGGCTGCTTGAAGCAAGGCACCGACACCGGCGGTTACTACGTGATGGGCGACGACGGCAAAATGTATGAGTTGATGGGCAAGGGTCTGAGTGCGCACGTCAATCACAAAGTTACGGTCAATGGCATGCAGACCACGTTGGCGCCGACTGCAGAACAGAAGAGAGCGGCCATGGAAAAAACGGAAGCCGGCGGCGCCACCGTCGTTGACCTGAAGGTCAGCAGTATAAAAATGGTGAGTGAGAGCTATCAGTAGAAGAAACAATGCCATCTGGACGAAGCGATCAACGGGCACAATTTCTGAGAAGGAATTGTGCTCGTTTTATTGGTGCCTCCGCACGCCGATTCATCGTTGTAGCCGTCGCAAAATAGCCGTGGCAAGAGATCCAACCGTGTGATCGGCTTCCTTTCGGATATGCAACCTAGTGGGTACCCCCCTCCCTCTGTGCCTCGTAAATTATTGATTCTACACAACATCAGCCGCAAAATATTGAGCCCGTAGGACTTATACGTAAAAACTTGAGCCACAAGGACTTAGGATCACAGAATTCGGCCCCGCAAAACTTCTCCGGTTTCTCAACCCATATCGCAGGTTTTCAAAGAACGGCGCTGCAAAGCCGGCAGCACCGGAGACTGGCTCCTGCACTCTCAGTTTATTGGCGCGCCCACAATCAGCTCAACAACAAAACGCAAGCGCGGAAACGAAGGTAACCACAATTCCCAAATTGGATGGCATTTAGGTGGGACGTGCTTGGGTAGAGCGCTGGTGGCTGGCGCGCGCTGGGGCAGAGCGGCGCTGCGTGGCGCGCGCTTGGGTAGAGCGGCGCTTTAGCGCCGCGTCACGCCGCCCTTTCCCGCACGAGCCGGCTTCAGCCGGCGCAAGGCCCGTCATCGGCTAAAACGAAGCGTCCGCATTTTCCCACCCTCACCACGTGCCTTCTCATCGATGTGTCATTCCGACCGAACCCGCTTCAGCGGGTGAGTGGAGGGACCTGCTGTTGTTCCCGCGTCGGCAGGATTTCGCTTTATCAGCTTGACCGGCTTGCCCCAGTCCGCGGCCAGGTCTTCCCACGTCGGGTTCTCGCGCTCGATCAGCCATACCTTCTTTTCACGGCGCCACCGCTTCAGTTGCTTTTCTCGACCGATGGCGTTTTGGATCCATGCATGTTGTTCGTAGTACACGAGGCGGTGAACTTTGTAGTCACTGGTAAAGCCGCCAATGTCGCCGCTGCGGTGTTGGAAAATGCGTGCTCGCAGGTTGTTCGTCACGCCAATGTAGAGCGTTCGCGATTTGCTGGCGAGGATGTAAACGTAGTAGCAGTGCTCCACGACTTGATGTTGGGGCAAGATCGTTGTACAAGTCGGTGAGCTGCGTCACACCACGGACAGCGGATCAGTATGGTGGCAATCAGTGTGTCATCCCGACCAAGGGCTTCAGCCCGCGCGGAGGGATCTGCTGGCCGTCGTGTTGGCAGGATTCCGTGGCGTCAGCTTCCCAGTCCGCGAACAGCAGGTCCCTCCACTCCGCGCCCGCCCACCCGCAAAAGATCCGGGTGGAAAAAATGCGGACGCTCCGGTCGGGATGACACATTATTGGGGTTGTCGCGAAGTCCCGGATCTCGAACCGCGCGAGACGCGGAGCACCCGTGCCCCGGCGTACTTATCGTCCGTGTGTCATCCCGACCAAGGGCTTCTGCCCGCGCGGAGGGATCTGCTGTCCGCCGTATTGGCAGGATTTCGTGGGGTCAGCTTCACCGGCCTACGCCAGTCCGCGAACAGCAGGTCCCTCCACTCCGCGTCCGCCCACCCGCAAAAGATCCGGGTGGAAAAAATGCGGACGCTGCGGTCGGGATGACACATTATTGGGGTTGTCGCGAAGTCCCGGATCTCGAACCGCGCGAGACGCGGAGCACCCGTGCCCCGGCGTACTTATCGTCCGTGTGTCATCCCGACCAAGGGCTTCAGCCCGCGTGGAGGGACCTGTTGTCCGCCGTGTTAGCAGGATTTCGTGGGGTCAGATTCACCGGCTTACGCCAGTCCGCAAACAGCAGGTCCCTCCACTCCGCGTCCGCCCACCCGCAAAAGATCCGGGTGGAAAAAATGCGGACGCTCCGGTCGGGATGACACATTTATTGGGGGTAGTGGATTAGGGGGCGGGAGTCCGGCGGTTAAGAATTCGCAAGAATCCATCGCCGTTGGACATTGGCGTTTATTCCATCCCAAACTCCTTCCACCGCTTCGCCACCTGCGCTTTAGTCTTCTCATCCATACGAATCTCATCCGGCCAGGGGCGATTGAATCCTTCGCTGGGCCACTTGCGCGTGGCGTCGACGCCCATCTTCGAGCCGAAGTCGGGCAGGCGCGAGGCGTGATCGAGTGAATCGACTGGGCCGAGCGTGAACTGGATGTCGCGCTCGGGATCGATGTTGTTTAGCACTTTGAGAGTTACGTCGCCGATGTCTTGCACGTCGACATCTTCATCGACCACGAGAATGCACTTGGTCGACATCGCCTGGCCCAGCGCCCAGATGCCGTTCATCACCTTGCGCGCCTGGCCGGGATACGATTTCCGGATCGACACGATCATCAGGTTGTGGAAAATGCCTTCAATGGGCAGGTTCACGTCGACGATTTCCGGGATGGTGAGCCGCATGAGCGGCAGGAAGATTCGCTCGACCGCCTTGCCCATGTAAGCGTCTTCCATCGGCGGCTTGCCGACAATGGTTGTCGAGTAGATTGGGTTCTTGCGATGCGTGATGCAGGTGACGTGGAAGACGGGATAGAGATCCTCGGGAGTGTAGAAGCCGGTGTGGTCGCCGAATGGGCCCTCCATTCGGAGCTCGTCGAGTTCGACGTAGCCTTCGAGCACAATCTCGGAAGTTGCCGGAACTTCCAGGTCGACGGTCTCGCACTTCACCAGCTCCAGCGGCTTCTGCCGCAGGAAGCCGGCAATCAAATATTCCTCGACATCCGGCGGCGCGGGAACGATAGACGAGAACATCACCGCCGGCTCGGTTCCGATGGCGACGGCGACATCCATTCTTCCGGCAACCTGCTTCCCTTCCGCAACCCGCGAGCCGCCGCCGGAGCGCGCCATCATGTCCAGCGCCGCGCTGACGGGGTGGGCCTCGCCTGCGGCGGCAGCCCGGCGCATCTGCTCGCGATAGTGCTCGGCGCCCTGCTTCTGACGCTGCCAGTGCATGCCGGTGCTCTGCGCGTCGTAGATCTGCATTCGATAGGTTCCGGCGTTGCGCTTGCCGGTCCTGGGATCTTTGGTGATGACCGACGGCAGGGTGATGAAGCGGCCGCCGTCCAGCGGCCAGCATTGCAGGATGGGAAAGTCGTGCAGCGAAAATTTATCGCGCTTGATGACTTCTTTGCACGGGCCGGTGGAGACCTCTTTGGGGAAGAACTTGCCCATCTCGGCCAGCATGGGAAGCATCTTGATTTTGTCGAGCAGGCCCTGCGGCGACTTCACATCCATAAACATCTTGATGCGGTCGGCAATCTCGTCGAGCGAATCGACGTCGAGCGCCATGGTCATGCGGCGCTCGGAGCCGAACTGGTTGATGAGGACCTTCGCGCCGGGATGGCCTTTCACGTTTTCGAAAAGCAGCGCCGGGCCGCCGGGACCGTGCGAGCCGCGAGGCCCCCACTTGGAGACGCGGTCGGTGATCTCGGCGATCTCCAGGATGGGATCGGCTTCGGCTTTGATGCGCTTCAGTTCTCCCGCCTTGTCCAGCGCGGAAATCCATTCCCTCAGGTCTTGATAGGCCAATGTTGCCCTCAGCGTCCTACGGATTTGAGCCCGGCACGATTATAGAAGGAGACGCGAGGCTCTAGAACTTCGGCAAGCCTTTTTGCGTATGTGACAGAAGCTGTGAGCTGGAGTTCGCTATACTCTTAGTCGTTTTGGCACGGGTCGCCAGGTTCGCGCACCCGCCGCAGAAGGGATAATCATGCATCCTCGTCGCGCCCTGTTGGCTGCTCTGTTGCTTTCCCCAATGTTTGCCCTTGCCTGGCAAACAGGCATTCCTCCGCTGCCCGCCACTCCCAAACATCCTGTGGTCGATGAATACCACGGCGTCAAAGTCACAGACAACTATCGCTGGCTGGAGGACAGCAAGAGCCCGGCGGTCGTTGCCTGGACCCAAGCCGAAAGCGCGCACGCCCGCGCCATTCTGGACGCTCTGCCAATACGCAACCAGATCCGCGATTTTCTGAAGAAGCTGCATGAGACGAGTTCGCCCGCGTTCGGCGGCCTGCAGATTCGCGGCGGCGTGCTGTTCGCCTTCTACTGGGAGCCCGGCAAACAGCAGTCGGTGCTGGTCACGCTGCGCTCGCCCGACGATCCGGCTTCCAGGCACGTGGTGCTTGACCCCACACAAATCGATTCCACCAACTCAACGGCAATCCAGTTCTTTGCGCCATCGCAGGACGGCAGCAAGGTTGCCGTATCGCTGGCGCGGGGCGGTAGCGAGATGGGATCGGCGCATGTTTACGACGTCGCCACCGGCCAGGCGCTGCCGGATGTGGTGCCCCGCGTCACCGCCATCGGCGGCGGCAGTGTCATCTGGAAAGACGATGGCAGCGGCTTCTACTACACCCACTATCCGAGCGACGGCGAACGGCCGAAGGAAGACTTGAACTTCTACCAGCAAATCTACTTTCACAAGCTGGGCACGGCAGCAACGCAGGACACCTACGTTCTCGGCAAAGATTTTCCCCGTATTGCCGAGACGGTGTTGAGCGCGAGCCAGGATGGCAAGTATCTGCTGGCGACCGTGGGCAATGGAGACGGCGGTGACTACGAACACTTCCTGTGCGGTCCCGATGGCAAGTGGATACAGACTGACGCAATTCTCGGACGGGGTTAAGGCGGTCGTGATCGGCAGCGATGCGGTCTATATGCTGTCGCGCGATCATGCGCCGCGCGGCAAGTTTCTTCGCGCGCCGCTGGCCACACCCGAGCTGAAGAACGCGAAGGTGATTGTGCCGCAGAGCTCGGCCGTCATTCAGGATGTGCAGTACACGCTCGCTGGGATGCAGCCGACCTTCGTTCCCACGGCGACGCGCCTCTACGTAACCGAACTGGTTGGAGGACCGACCGAGATTCACGTCTTCGATCACGCAGGACGCGAGCTGGGAACGGTCCCTTCGGAACCGGTGTCGACCATTACGCACATTCTGCCATTACAAGGCGATGAGATTCTGTTTGGCAACGTCAGCTATGTCGATCCCATGGCATGGTTCCGTTACGATGCCGCTTCGAAGAAGGTGACGGCTACGGCGCTACGCCGCACCTCGCCCTACAGCTTCGCCGGCATCGACGTGGAACAAGAGTTCGCCACTTCCAAGGATGGGACGAAAGTTCCAGTGACGATCTTCCGGCGTAAGGGGCTCAAGCTCAACGGACAAAATCCCGCAGTGTTGACTGGCTACGGCGGATTCGGTCTGAGCATGGCACCGTACTTTGACCCAGGCTCGCTTCCCTGGCTGGATGCGGGCGGGGTATTGGCGATTGCCAGCCTGCGCGGCGGCGGCGAGTTCGGCGAGGAATGGCATCAGCAGGGCATGCTGACCCACAAGCAGAATGTCTTCGACGACTTTATCGCCTGTGCCGAGCACCTGATCCAGGCGAAATACACCAATCCTTCGAAGCTCGGCATCGAAGGCGGCAGCAATGGCGGCTTGCTGATGGGCGCGGTGCTCACCCAGCGGCCGGACCTGTTCCGCGCGGTCGTCTCGGTGGCCGGACTCTACGACATGCTGCGCTTTGAGACGACGCAAAATGGGCAGTACAACGCGACCGAGTATGGATCGGTGAAAGATCCGGAGCAGTTCAAGGCACTTTACGCTTATTCGCCCTATCACCACGTAGAGAGTGGAGTGAAGTATCCTGCGGTGCTGTTGACGACGGGCGAGAACGATCCGCGCGTCGATCCTTGGCATTCGAAAAAGTTTGCCGCAGCCTTGCAAGCGGCCACGGCTTCGAAATATCCGGTGCTGTTGCTCAGCTTCTCCAATGCTGGTCACGGCGGCATCGGCTCGTCAGAAGACCAGCGGATCTCAATGGAGAGTTACGAATTGGAATTTCTATACGACCAGCTGGGAGTGCAGTGGGTAGAGCCGCAGGTGTCGCACTAGCGCGATATCTCGGAAGTCGGTTTGTATCAGGGCACGGCTTGAGCCGTGCCGATCGTGACTCTATTAGAAAAATAGCTTTAGTCCCTGCGTCCACAGGGACTAAAGCCCGAGTGCTTTCGATGCTGTCGTTCCGCACGAGTTAACAGGCTGCTGAAAAGTTAAAAGCAGATCCCTCGTCGGCCTTTAGAGACTGTGTCACGACCTGGTGTCGCCGCTCCGCGGCTCACTTGTTGTCCCACTTGGAGCGCGGGCTTACGCCCACGCCTAACACAAATGCCGCCGCTTCGCGGCTGAATGAGCCGGATTTCTTAGTGTTTGTTCCACCGCGAAATATGATTTCCGGTCGTGACACAGTCTCTGAAGGCCTCCTCGTGATGACAAATCTAATGGACTTGTGACGGCGCGCCTAAACGTGCGTCCCTTCAAAACCCACTGAAAGCGACTTTTTTTTAGCGGCCTCTTTCAGGCGTGCATAACAAAGACCACTGCATAAGAAATTGGCTGCAGCATGCTGTAACGCGACCGACTGTTATGCACGCCTGAAAGGCGTGCTCCACCCAATGTGGTTTAGGGCAATCCTCGAGACTCCGAAGCAGCCTGGCCTTATCGCTGCGCCGGCCTCAGTTCGATGCCGGTGATTCTTTCTGGATCACGCTGACGGTCAGCACTCCGCAGGGATGCGAAAAAGAGATTGCCTGGACCACCGTTCCCTGGGAAACCGTGAATTCAAAGTCTCTTCCCATGGCAACCGAGGGCAGCGATAATCTTGAGGTCGGAGCGCAAAGCGTCTTCACGCTTCCCCCGGTCATGTTCGCCAGTTCGCCCACCGCATCGCTGATGTCTTGCGAAGATAAGTCGGCAGGTTCCACTCCAACCAGATTGGCACAGGCCCGGCGGGCAAGCTCCAGATCGATGTCCAGGCGCACGGCTCCCTGCCAATCTCCCACGATCTGCACGGTTGAAACCAGATGTCCGTTTCGAGTATCGAAGCCAATCAGAGTAGGGCTGGGCGCTAACTGCATGCCTGCCATAGAACCGAGGATTTCATCCACGATTGTTACCAAGTCGGTGCTGCTGATTTCCGCAACCATGCAATTACCGGTCCTTTAGTTTGTAGCAAACGTAATTCTTCGCTTGCACAATCTGAAATTCAGCATCCAGGTTCAAGGTTGTCTCCGCACAGCCCAGGAACAGAAACCCATCCGGCCGCAGGATACGGCGCACCCGGGCGAGGATCTCCCGGCGGGTTGGCACGTCGAAGTAGATCAGGACATTGCGAAGAAAAATGATGTCCGCCGTCGGTATGGCAGCGCTCCACGGCTCACTCAGGTTCATGAACTGCAACGTCACCATGGCAAGGATCTCGGGCTTCAGTTGCCAGTGCAGTCCCTGTTGGGTGAAGTAGCGGGTCAACAGTCTGGCTGGCAACCCACGGTTTACTTCCAGCTGGCGATAGAGCCCCTTGCGCGCGCGCTCCAGGATGGTGCTGCAAAAATCGGTACCCAGGATGGAGAAGGTCCAGCCGGGCAAATCAAACTGTTCGTGAATCGCAATGGCGATGCTGTAAGGCTCCTGACCGCTGGAACAGGCGGCGCTCCAGATGGCAAGTTTGCGCTCAGCGGCGCGGCGCTTCATCATCTCCGGAAGAATGAGTTCGCTGAGCGCTGCAAAGCAATTGCAGTCGCGGAAGAACCAGGTTTCGTTGTTGGTCATGGCATCGAGCACTTTGCGATGCAGGCCATTGAAACTCTGGCGGCGCAAGACACCCAGCAACTCCTGCAGCGAAGAACAGCCTTGTTCGCTGACGATGGGAGCCAAACGCGTTTCGGCCAGATACTCCTTGCCGGGATCGAGCACGATGGCGGTGTGGTTTTTTACCAGCGTCCGCAAGTAATCGAAGTCGATTGCCGCCAGGCTCATGACGCCACCCCCGCCGGGTGGTGAACCAAGCCGCTCATCAGCGGCCGAAAGGCGGTCACGCGTCGCACAATGTGAGCCCCAATCTCGGCGATCGGCAGGATGGCATCGGCTAGTCCAGCCTTGGCAACAAAGCCGGGCATGCCCCATACCACCGATGTCGGCTCGTCTTGAACTACAATCTCCGCGCCTGTCTGGGCCAACAACTCACATCCCCGAAGCCCATCCTGTCCCATACCGGTCAGCACCACCGCCAGCACGTGGCCGGGAAAAACCTGCGCCACCGAACGGAACAACACATCCACCGAAGGACGGCAGGAGTTTTCCGGCGCCTCCTGGTTGATTCGCAATCGCATGTCTTGACCGTGGCGCTCCACCGCCAGGTGATAGCCGCCAGGAGCTACCCACATTCTGCCCGGCTTCAGCACCTCGCCATCCCCGGCCTCGGCGACGCCGAGCTGACACAGGGCCGTCAGGCGCTGGGCCAGGAAGCGGGTGAAGGCCGCAGGCATGTGCTGCACGATCAACAGCGGCACCGGGAAGTCCGCCGGAATGCCGGGCAGCACTTGCGCCAGTGCGTTTGGCCCGCCTGTGGAACATCCGATGGCCACCACCTGGATTCGACTCAGCAGCTTGATCGGCCGGTTTGGAGGCGGACGGGAGACGAACTGCGGCAGCGGCTGGCCGGTCGAGCGTTGGCACAAAGCCTTGATCCTGGGAAGCAAGGCCTCGCGTATGCGCTCGCGAGCAGCGTTGTAATTGCCGGCATCTATCGGCTTGGCAACATAGTCGCTGGCGCCAAGAGCCAGCGAGTCGATGGTGGCCTCGGCGCCGCGTTCGGTCAAGGTACTGAACATGATGACCGGAAGCACGCGACGGGCGACGCGCATGGCCTTCAACGTCTCCAGGCCGTTCATCACCGGCATCTCGACATCGAGGGTGACAATGTCGGGGCAAACCTGGTCGAACAGCGCCAGAGCGATCTGCCCGTTGGCCGCATAGCCGGCCACTTCCAGTTCCGCATCGGAGGAGATGACCTCCGACAGCAGCCGCCGCATGACCACCGAATCGTCCACCACCAGGACCCGGATCTTGCGCCCCAGCGAACTCATAGACCCACCAGGTGCAGTTTGTCGCTCACCATCTCGGGGGTAAAGGGCTTCATGATGTACTCATTGGCGCCCGCCGCCAGCGCTTCCGACATCTGTCCCATGCCGGTTTCCGTGGTGACCATCAGGACCTGGGTGTGGTCGAACTGGGATTGCTGGCGGATGCGCTCGAGCAATTGCAGACCGTTCATCACCGGCATGTTCCAGTCGATCAGAATAAGGTCGACCGCTCCGGCGCCGCCCAGTACCGCCAGTGCGTCCATCCCGTCCTTGGCCTGCAAAACCTCGAAGCCCTGCCGCTTGAGCGTCATGCCCAGGATCGCCCTCATTGCCGAAGAGTCGTCTACGATCAAAGCGCGCATTGCAGCTCCTCTCTGCGGCCGCCGCGAGTTACAAATGAGATGGTGGCGCAGGAAGAATCTCCCGCAGCCACCATCGGCAAATGCCGTCAGCACTTGAATTGCGAGATCAGGCCTTGCAGCTCGGCGGCCATGCGCTCCAGCGACTGCGCCGACTTTTGCGTGTCGCTGGCGCCGGCCGTGGTGCTGCGCGCCGCCTCCGCCACTCCGGTTATGTTCTTGGTGATCTCGGAGCTGCCGCGCGCCGCCTCCGCCAGATTACGGCTGATCTCGTTGGTGGTGGCGCTCTGCTCCTCGACCGCACTGGCAATCGTGTTCTGAATGTCGTTGATCTGCACGATCACGGCCCCGATCTGGCCGATGGCTTCAACTGCGCCTTTGGTGTCGGTCTGGATCGCCTCGATCTTGCGGCTGATATCTTCGGTGGCTTTGGCCGTCTCCTTGGCCAGCTCCTTGACCTCGTTGGCGACCACCGCGAAGCCTTTGCCGGCCTCGCCGGCCCGCGCCGCCTCGATGGTGGCATTCAACGCCAGTAGGTTGGTCTGCTGGGCAATCGAGGTGATCACCTTAATCACCTGCCCGATTTCGGCGCTGCTCACCCCGAGCTTGCCGATGGTGACGTTGGTCGACTCCGCCGATTTCACCGCCGTGGTGGCGACTCGCGTCGCGTCAGCGGTGTTCTTGGCAATTTCCTTGATGCTGGCGCCCATCTCGTCGGCCCCGGTGGCGACGGTCTGAACGTTGTTGGCAACCTGCTCGCAGGCTGCCGAAACCACGTTGGCCTGGGTCGCCGTCTCGTCAGCGCTGGCGCTCATCTGCTGGCTGACTTTGTTGAGTTCTTCCGCCGCCGAAACCAGTGTGGTCGCGTTGGCCCCGATCGCCTGGATGGCCGTCCGCACCTGGTTCGCCAGCGCATTCACAGCGGTGCGCAATTGCCCGAAGTCGCCGGCGTATTCGCTGATGACCTGCGCCGTAAGATCGCCGCCCGCCAGTTTTTCCAGTACCTGACTGACGTCCTGCAAGGGTCCGACCACGGCGTCGAGGGTGGCGTTCACCCCTTCGACGATCTTGCGGAAGTCGCCGCCGTGTTTGGTGGCGTCGGCGCGCGTGGAGAGTTTGCCTGCCGCCCCCGCTTCGGCCAGCATATTCGCGTCGGCAACCAGCGCGTTGATGGCCTCGATACACTGGTTCAGGTTGTTCTTGATGGTATTGAAATCACCGTTATAGTTGTCGGTGATCTTAGGAGGAATGTTGCCCTTGCTGATTTTGTCCACGTAGTCGGCGGAGACATTCAGCGGCCCGATCACCGCGTCGAGGGTGGTGTTCACCCCTTCGACGATCTTGCGGAAGTCGCCGCCGTGCTTGGTGGCGTCAGCGCGGGTCGAAAGTTTGCCTGCCACCGCCGCTTCGACCAGCAGGTTGGCGTCGGTAATGAGCGCCTTGAGATGGGTACGCACCTGCTCGATAGTGTCGTTGATGAAGGCTTTCTTGCCGGGAAACTTCTCCAGCGGCGCTTCAAAATTGCCCTTACCGAACTCGCCAATGCAGGCCATGGCCTTTTTCTTGACCGTGATGTGACCCTGGACCATGTCGTTCACGCCTTGCGCCATGGTGCGATAGGCGCCTTCGAACTCCTCCAGCGGGATCGTGGCATCGATGTCGCCGGCGGTGTGCGCCTCCGACATACGGGCCATATCGCCAATGAACTTCTTGACATTGGAGCGTAGCCGCTCGATGTTTTCGTTGATGAACGCTTTCTTGCCCGGGAACTGCTCCAGGGGCGCGTCGTAGTTACCCTTGCCGAATTCGGCGATGCAGGCCATGGCCTTCTTCTTGACTGCGATGTGGCCGAAGACCATGTCGTTTACCCCTTTGGCCATGCCGTAGTACGCGCCTTCGAACTTCTCCGGCGGAATCAGGACGTCGATGTCGCCGGCATTGTGCGCCTCCGACATGCGCGCCATCTCTCCGATCAGGCCGTTGAGAGCATCGATGCACTGGTTCAGGTTGTTCTTGATGGTATTGAAGTCGCCGTTGTAGGAATCCGTGATCTTCGGGGGGATGTTGCCCTTGCTGATCTTCTCCACGTAGTCGGCAGAGAAATTCAAGGGCCCGACAACGGAGTCCAGAATCGCGTTGAATCCAGCGACGATCTTGCGGAACTCACCGCTGTGTTTACCCGCCTCGGCACGGGTCCCCAATCTGCCCGCAACCGCGGCCTTCTCCAGCATCTCGACATCGCTGGCGACGGCGGCGATGGAACGCATCATGGCAATAAAACCCGGAACCAGTTCATCTCTCTCGGAACGCCTGCCGATCTTCTCCAAACCATCCAAATCCTGCTGGAAATCGCCGTTGGTGATCTGCTTGGTAATCCTGACCGTGTTGAGAACGCGCTGCTGGGCCAGTTTGGTTGCCTCCGAGAGGTCGCCGAAGATACCGGGATAGGTTCCTTCGACCGGCACGCTGCAATCGTTCACCTTCAAGCCTTGCATGGCCTGGTTGACTGCTGTCACCCCACCCAGCGCGTCGACGCAGGCATTCAGATTGGTCTTGATAGTGTTGAGGTCGCCGGCGAAGTTTGCCGTAACCTTGTCGGGAATCTTGCCTTGGCTGAGGCAACCGAGGAATTCGGTGACCACCGTCAGGGGCGCGGTCAGGGCATCGAGCCCGGCGTTGAGGGCGCGCAGGACGTCGCAGTCCTGCGGGTCGAAATCTTCCAGCCGTGCCCGTTCATGGATGTTTCCCGCACCCAGGGCGGCCGTGAGGCGGTGAATCTCGTCCGCCAGTTGCGGCTGATCGAGCAAGGCGGCCGCATGCGGCCCGTCTTCTCCGTTCAGCCGGTGTTTGTGAATTCCGTTTCCTTTGCTGTGCGCCTGTAGCATGTACGCTCCTTGTGGCTGTTCTGCGGGTTGATCCTGATGGTGCTAGGCCGGGTGGGTACCCACGACCGACATGGCTTTCTCGGTATCCAGCAAAAGCAGCAGCTGTTGCTTCAGTTTGTAAACGCCGCGAATGAATTCCCGGCCGTGGGCGTCCAGGGTATCGGGCGCCGGCTCGAACAACTGCTCCTCGACTTCGACTACATCGCCAATCTCGTCCACCAGCAGGCTGATGGGACCGTCGTCGCGGCGGATGACGACGTTCATGGGCAGCTCGCCGCCGCCCCGCGCGGGTAACTCGAGCTGGCGGCGAAGATCGACCGCGGTGACAATCTGGCCGCGCAGATTGATCAGCCCGGCAATCACCTCCGGCGACAGCGGGATGCGGGTCATCTCCTGGTAGCGAATGACTTCCTGAACTTTTTCCACTTCCACCCCGAACAACAGCTTCTGAAGGTAGAAGGTGCATAGTTGCCGGCGCTGCTTCATGCCTGCGCTCCTTCGCCGCCCGCCAGTTGTTGCGCTGCCAGCAGGGCGGGAACATCCAGCAGGTCGGTGACCCGTTGCTGGATCACGGCCGCGCCCTTCAGCGTCTCCACCTGGCGGATCTGCTGCACCGCCACCGATTGATCGGCGATGTCCAGGATTTCGTCCACCACCAGGCCGACGCTGCGCCCGTTGCTGGAGTACACGATGACCTGCAGCAGCTCGCTGTCGGAGGCACCGGCATAGCCTAAAGCCCCGGCCAGCCTGACCAGGGGCATGATCTGCTCGCGATACTGAATGACTTCGTGTCCGGCGAAGCGCTCCACCTGGGTGGCCGGAAACTCCTCCAGGCGCGAGACCAGAGACAGCGGGATCGCCATGCGTCCGCTCGTGCCTATGCGGAACAGCAGCCACGACTCGCGCTGCGCCGCGCTGTCCACGGTTTTCATTCCCTGCTTGGCGACGTTCTGATCGTGCAGCTCGCTCACCACGCGCGTCATCTGCGCCAAGCCCAGCACGTCGAGAATCAGGGCCACACGCCCGTCGCCCATGATGGTGGCGCCGGCGAAGCAGGCGACCGATTTCAGCTGCTTGGAAAGCGGCTTGACGACAATCTCTTCGGTGTCGTTGATCTCGTCGACCACCAGCCCGAACTGCCGTTCGGCCGCCTGCAGCACGACAATGTTGACGGAGCCGGATGCGGCTTCGCTGCCCAGGCGCAGCTCCCGGTTCAGATAAATCAGCGGCAGCAGGTTGCCGCGCAGGCGATAAACTGACGCTCCGCGAATGTTCTCGATGCCGTTGCCGGCCTCTTGTCCTTCCGAGCGCACCAGCTCGATCAGGCTGACCTGAGGAATGGCGAAGCGCTCGCCGCCGCTGGTGACCACCAGCGCGGGAATGATGGCCAGGGTAAGGGGAATCTTGATCTTCAGCAGCGTGCCCTTGCCGGCGGCGCTCTGCAGATCGACCATACCGCCAATCTTCTCGATATTGGTTTTGACCACGTCCATACCGACGCCGCGTCCGGAAATGTTGCTGACCTGCTCGACGGTGGAGACGCCCGCGGCAAAGGCCAGGTGCAGGAGCTCGCGCTCCGACATGCGCGCGGCCTGCTCGGCGGTAACCATTCCTTTGGCGATGGCCTTGGCTTTCAGCTTTTCGGTGGCGATGCCGGCGCCGTCGTCGGAGATTTCGATGTTGACCTGCCCGCCCTCGTGAAAGGCGCGCAGCAGCAGATGTCCGGCGCGCGACTTGCCGGCGGCGGCGCGTACTTCCGGCAATTCGATACCGTGGTCCACGGCATTGCGGATGATGTGGGTGAGCGGGTCCTTGATGGCCTCGATGATGGTCTTGTCCAGCTCCGTCTCCGCCCCTTCCATCTGGATCTCGATCTGCTTGCCGCATCCCACCGACAGGTCGCGGACCACGCGGGGAAGCTTGTTCCACACATTGCCGATGGGCTGCATGCGGGTCTTCATCACCCCTTCCTGCAGTTCGGTGGTAATCAGGTTGAGCCGTTGTGCGGTGCTGAGGAAGCTGCTGTCCTTCTGGGTCCCGGTAAACTGCAGCACCTGGTTGCGGGCCAGCACCAGCTCGCCGACCAGGTTCATGACCTTGTCCAGCAGGGCCACATCGACGCGGATGGTGTTGCTCACGATCTCGCGGTAGTCGCTTTGCGCCTTAAGTCCCTCAGCTACGGCAGAGGGCTCGGCGGCGCGGGTGTCGACCAGGATCTGGCCCAGGCGGCGCGGATCGCCTTCCTGCTGGAGTCCCACGGCAGCCGAAACATCCTCCGGCTTGCAGGTTTCGGCGGCCACAAGAATTTCGCCCAGCAGCGGCAGGGCCGTGCTCTCCGGCTGCGGCAAGCTGACGAGGGACGGCGTTTTAGGGGGAGACGGCGGCTGCGCGGATTCGAGCACCGCCGACAATTGCTGGAGCACGGCGGAGAAATCTCCGTCACCTTCGCCTCCGCTGGCGGCAATGTCTTGCAGGATGCTGCGCAGAGCGTCGGCCATGGCGAGCAGCGCGGTGGTAATTGTGGGTGAAAGCAGCAACAGGCCGTCGCGCATCCGGCTAAGCACACTTTCGCCGATATGCGAGATGGAGACCAGCTTCTCGTAGCCCAGCACCCCGCCGGTGCCTTTTATGGTGTGAATAGCGCGGAAGATGCTGTCCAGCAGTTCGCGCGAGCTCCTGTCTTTCTCCAGAGCCACCAGATCGCGGTCAAAGCGATCGAGGCCTTCATTGCACTCGACCAGAAACTCCTTGATTACCTCATCCATGTCACTGGACAGTTGGCCCGGATCGCAGGCGGGCTGGCTTGGATCCATTAGATTTCCTCCGGCGGCGGCGACAAAGGGCAGATATGCGCCTGCTACTTCATCGGCACCCGCACGGTTTTCTTCAGGCACATTGGGAACCAAAGCGAAATTGTTCTCCGCGCACGGATAAGATATCAAGTTACACTTTATATAATTGATGTAAGTTACAGATTATGCGCGGTAAACATCTTTACCGACGCTGGAAGCCAGAGGCAGCAGTGGTGGCGAATAGAGATAAGGAATTGCTAATGAGCGGCTGGACGAACCCCAAAAATACGCGTCAGCAAGACTGCGGGCTGTCGGAGAAGCGACAAGTGATTGAAGGACGGGAAGGTCTCTGGCGCGCCCGGAGAGATTCGAACTCCCGACCTAATGCTCCGGAGGCATTCGCTCTATCCAGCTGAGCTACGGGCGCGCTAAAAAAATTATACACGCGCGACTGGCAGACGGAGCACTCAGGCACGCCCTTCAAAACCCGACCACATCTCCCTTTTCCGCAGCCGTTTAATGCACCACTTCCTTCAGCACCCGGTAGAAGCCTTCCAGTCCGTTGAACACGATTTGTATGCCGATGCACACCACGATGAACGCCGACAGACGAATCAGAATACTGGTGCCGGTGGGCCCGAGCAGCCGTTGCAGCCCTTCAGAAAAGCGATAGCACAGGTAAATGGCGATGCCAATCAGAAGAATGCCCACCACCGCCGTCAGCGCGCTGAAGATGAGCTGGAGGTGACGTTCCTCGTGAAGATTGCTGCCCAGCGTAAGAGCGACGGCAATGGAGCCTGGTCCAACCGTCAGAGGCATGGTAAGTGGGTAGAAAGCTTGCGAAAGAAGCTCCTGATTGTCCGGGGCCGAGACCTGGCGATCGCTCATGTCGCCTTTCTTGTTGAGGATCTGCCAGCCCGCGAATGTCACCACCAATCCGCCGCCCAATTGCACCGCCGCCAGGCTGATACCGAAAAATTGCAGGATGTAGGAGCCGGCGAACAATGAGGCCATCAGCAGCACCACTCCGTTGACGGCCACGCGAAACGCCACCGTACGGCGCACCGCGTCCGGGTATCCCAAAGTCATTTCGGCAAAGATGGGCGCCATGCCCAGCGGATTCACGATGGGCAGAAGTGCGGCGAAAATGAGCAGCACGTTGCGGGTGATCTCAGTCATGGGAATTTCCCAGCATAGCTCCCGGGCGGTGAGCTTGCCAATCGCGCCGGCAGCGGTTGACGGCAGTTCACTCTTGCGGTTTCAATAGATGATCAGCTCGGCAGTTGCACCGATGCTCGTCACACCATGGGAATTCCGCCACGCACATTCGGAGCGCTTCAGGTCAAGCGGCACGAGTCGCTGGTGGCGCGCACCCTGGTCCTGCCCATTCAGCAGTTCATTCACATTCAGGGAATCAGCAGCATCTTCCTGCTGGCGGCGGCGGTGATTGCGCTGCTCTGGGCGAATTCCCCGTGGCAGGCGTCGTATCACCATGTCTGGGAGATGGAGTTACAGCTCTCGCGGCTCCAGTTGCCAGTGCATGCCTGGATCAACGACGCTCTGATGGCGATCTTCTTCTTTCTGGTGGGCATGGAAATCAAGCATGAGATTGTGCACGGCGAACTCTCGGACGTCCGCCGCGCGGCGCTGCCGGTGTTTGGCGCTCTGGGTGGAATGGTGGTTCCGGCACTGCTGTACGGCATTATCAATCGCGGGCATGGCGGGCAGCATGGCTGGGGCATTCCGATGGCGACCGATATCGCCTTTTCGCTCGGCGTACTGGGCATGATCAAAGGCATTCCTTCGGACTTGAAGGTTTTCCTCCTCACGCTCGCCATTGCCGACGATATTGGCGCCATCATCGTGATCGCGGTTTTCTACAGCGGCTCGCTGGATCGAGTGGCCTTGCTTACCGGACTGGTGATTCTGGCCCTCATTGCGCTGACCTTGAAGCTCGGGATCTCTCAGCCTGTGATGTATTTCGTCTTGGCTGTCGCATTCTGGATCGCGATCCTGCGCTCCGGAATTCACGCGACCATCGCCGGCGTAATTCTTGGATTCATGGTCCCGACGACCGCGCCGTTATCGCTGAAAGAGTTTGAGGACATTGCGACGGACGTCTCCAAACGTTTCCGCGACGCAATGGACAGCGGTGACGTGCGTACCGCGAAGAGCCTTCTCGGACGTTTCGATGCGCTGCTGAACAGTACGGAGTCGGTATCGGAACGGCTGACGCGAGAGTTGAACGATTGGGTGTCGTTTCTGGTGCTGCCGCTATTTGCGTTGTCCAATGCGGGCGTGACTTTTTCCAGCGGCGCCTGGGGCGAGTTGCTGACCAGCCGCATTGCCTGGGGAATTATGCTGGGATTAGTCGTGGGAAAGCCGCTGGGCATCGTGGGCTTCGCCAAGGTGGCCGAACTGGTGGGTCTGGCGCGAGTGCCCAATGGGGTCACCTGGAGACAACTGAGTGCGGTCGGGGTCCTGGCCGGGATCGGCTTCACGGTTTCCATCTTTATCGGTTCGTTAGCGTTCGACGATCATGCCTATTTGATGGAGGCCAAGACGGCCATACTGGCAGCCTCGGTCGTGGCTGGGATAGTGGGCTATTTAGGCTTGCGCAATGCCAAGGCTGAAGAGCCGGCGAAGGCCGCGCCGTAGTTTCGTCGTCTACAGCTCGCGATGACAAAGCGAATCGCGCCACTACCAGGATTCGAACCAGGAGGAGTCGTGGAGTAGCAAACGCGCTACAATCTCTGAGTTCCTGCTATCTCGGCAGGTTGTCCGTAGCGCATTCGTCTTTATTTCCTTGCCGGGAATCACGTTCCAGCAAGGCGGTCGAGTGGTTCCTTAGCTGTCTGGACGCCTCGCGTCCAACCATGCAACGAAAGGGAAAAACCATGCGTTCCTCAACCTCGGCTTTCGTCCTCAGTCTGATTCTGGCTGCGAGCTTCATGGCTTGCAGCAAGAAAGAACAAAGTCAAAATCAACCGGCGGCAACGACGCCCAGCGGTACCTCGTCGGCGCAGAGTGGTCAACCCGCGGGCAACATGAGTCAAGCGCAACCGGCGGGGAACATGAGCCAGGGTCAGCCTTCCGGTAATATGAGCCAGTCCACTCCTGCGCAACAGACGGCACCGGCACCGGCGCCAACTCCACCACCTCCGCCGCCGTTGGTGATTCCGGCCGGGACCAGCGTCTTGGTCCGCATGGGCAACACCATCAACACCAAGACTGCGAACCCGGGCGACTCGTTTACCGGAACCCTGGCCCACTCAATTGCGGTCAATGGAGTGGTAGCAATTCGCGCGGGTGCGGGAGTGGCGGGCACGGTAGTCGATTCCAAGTCACCCGGCCGCTTCAAGGGCGAAGGCTATTTGTCGATCGCGTTGACCTCCATCAATGTGAAGGGCGTGCCGACCACTATCCACACCTCCGAATACGCCCAGACCGTGAAGGGCAAAGGTAAGCGGACGGGAGTCATGGTCGGCGGCGGGACCGGCGCGGGTGCACTGATTGGCGGCCTGGCAGGCGGCGGCAAGGGCGCGCTGATCGGCGGACTGGTGGGCGCTGGCGCAGGTACTGCTGGCGCGGCCTTTACCGGCAATAAGGAATTGGCCGTGCAAGCCGAATCCGTGGTCACCTTCAAGCTGCGCAGCCCGATCACGGTGCAACAATCGGCGCCGAATTCCTCGCAGAGTCCGCCGGCCAACCCCCAGCAATAACAAACTGAGCCAGATGTTTATGTGAGGCGCAGTGGAAGTCCCGCTGTACGGGACTTCCCTGCCCGGCCGGCCAGCCAGCTTCACGGGATTGTGCACGTCGGCTGGCGCGACATTGGCTGCCAATCAGCGGCGCCCGCTTCTGCAGTAAAATCCGGATGGGAGCTTGCGATGACTGACTTGCGATATCCAATCGGAAAGTTTCAGTGGGTTGAGCCCGGCAGTGAAGAGCAAAGCGCCAGAGACTGTAAGCGCTACATCGAAACCCTGTCCCTGCTGCCGCCGCAGATGCGAGCTGCCGTGCAGGACCTGGGCCCGGAGCAACTGGACACGCCGTATCGTCCCGAGGGCTGGACGGTGCGGCAGGTGGTGCACCATGTGCCGGAAAGTCACATGAACGCCTACATCCGGACGAAGCTCGCGCTGACTGAAGAGCAGCCGCAAATCAAGCCCTACGACGAAGCTGCGTGGGCCAGGCTTCCCGACAACAACATCACTCCCATCGAGGTGTCGCTGCAATTGCTGGCGGCATTGCATTCGCGCTGGGTCGATACCCTGCAGGCAATGCGGCCGTCAGATTTCGGACGCACATTCAACCATCCTGAACGCGGCCTGATGACGCTCGACAATATGCTGGCGCTGTATGCGTGGCACTGCGCGCACCACCTGGCGCATATTACGTCCTTGCGCGAGCGTATGCAATGGAACCAGCGCGCCGCAGGATAACAAGTGGAAGATGTACCATTCGGCACGGCTAAACAGGCTGCGGAAGAAGTCGATTTCGGCGAGTTTTGAAGGGGCGCGCCTTTAGGCGCGCCGTCACAAATCCTTTAGGTTTGTCATCCCGAGCGACGAGCCCGCTTCGGGCGAGGAATCGAGGGACCTGCTTTTCGAATTTTGCAGCGGGCCGTGAAGTCGTGCCCTGATACAAGCCGCGATTTATGTAACGAACCTCTGATTCGGGACATTGGCCACTGACCACTAGCCACTACTCCAGCGACCGCACCTCCGCCGCGGGCACCAGCTCGACTGTGCACGGCCCCGGCGCCGCGCTTCCACAGCGAACCACAGCGCGGCGCACGACATGAGCTTGCGATTGCGGCGGGAACTTCATCCCCACGTCGGTCTTCTGCAAAATATCGGCAAAGCTCTTCAAGTTGTCATCGCCCTTGATGAACTTCACCTGCTCTACCTTGGCGGGCGAGACCAGCAGGTAGAATTCCGCTGCGCCCTTGTCTGACTTGTTGAGGGCCACGGTGTCGCGCCGCGTTAGCTCCGTCCGCGCGTCCGGCATCCGGCGATCGATGTCCTTCACGCCCAACGCCGTCAGCTTGGCACGCGCCACCGGGCTGGCGTCTTCCGCCACCAGAGACATCATGTAGTACTGAATGGCCTGGTCGCGATTGCCTCGCTTCTCGTAGATCTCCGCCAAATGTTCGGCTTCATCGCCGCCGCGAGCGGCCTGCCACGCCGGCAAAATGTACTTTTCCGCGTTATCCAGATTGCCGCGCTTGAAATCGACCCAGCCGCGCGTGTCCCACACAGCGAAGATTAACTGCGTTGTCCCCAGGTCCTGCATACGCAGGGTGTCCAGATTCACATCGCGGAGCTGGGTCTCCAGGGCATTGATTGCCGAGTCCGCATAGTTGCTGGCGCGGTCCAGTTGCACGTCTTGCTCGGAGAGCGAGTACGCGATGTTGTTCCAGATGAGCGGCGCCGGCGACAAGCCGATCGCCTTCTCAAAGGCCGCCATTCCTTTGTCCGTCTGCTTGGTCGCGATGTACGCCTGCCCTAACCAGATCTCCAACAGCGGGTTCTTGGGCTGGATGTCGACCGCTTTCTCCAGTTCAGGAACAGCCTCGGTGAACTTCTTCTGGCCTACGTAAACGCGGCCGAGATTGCCATGGGCATACGGATCCAGCGGATTAATCTCAATCTGCTTCTGGAACGCCTGGATGGCCTCGTCATATTTGCCCTGATGTTCGTAGGCCAGGCCCAGGGCGTTGTAGGCAAACGGATCGTAGGCATTGTTCTCGATCTGCTTCTTGAAGGCGGCGATCGCCTGATCGGTCTGGCCCAGTTGCATGTACGCTTTGCCCAGGTCGTTCCACGCGTCCTTGTGCTTGGGTTCCAGCTTGACCACGCGTTGCAACAAGTCGATGGCGGCTTGGTAATGTTCGTTCTTCAAGGCTTCAACCGCGGCGTCGAAGAGATCACCCGCGGATTGATTGCCGGCGGAGACGCCGCCGGCGCCCGGCGACTCGTTGGTCAGCGTGAGCTCCTGCGCCTCATCGGCTCTCACCACGCGCCGGAACGCGGCAAAATCCTCGCTGCGGCTCTGGGGAATTTCCGCCAGCGTCACCTTCAGCGTGCGATGGCTGGTGAACTGTCCGCCCTCGTCCTTGTAGACGGCGTGGTACTCGGCGTAATCGCGCTTCACGTCCACATTCAGCGGTGAATGCAGTTTGTACTTCGCCGGAAAGCTGATCTTCACATCCGCCTGGTCGTCCCGCGTGGCCCCCAG
This sequence comes from uncultured Acidobacteriaceae bacterium, assembly GCA_963789245.1. Taxonomy (GTDB): domain Bacteria; phylum Acidobacteriota; class Terriglobia; order Terriglobales; family Acidobacteriaceae; genus Bog-257. Next base: position 76,629 of record CAWBKE010000023.1, read on the forward strand.
CTTGATGGGCTCGGTCTTGGCGCTGTCGTCCTCGGTGTCGTCCTCGTTGGGCAGATGAATCGAAGCCAAAGGCAGGGAGAATTTCGAGTCCGCGGCCGACCAATCGAAATAGTTGTTTTCGGTAACGTCGAAATCGACGGTCAGCGGTTGTTCCGTATCGCTAGGATCACTAGCCTTCAGGTTGGTAATCTCGGCGCCGCGCATGTTGGCGTGCTGCAACATGTAGTCGAAGATGTCTTTCCAGTGGCTGCTGGGCATGCGGCGCATGGCATAACGCAAAATCATTTCGGTATCGCCGCGCGACTCCGTGCTCACATGCGCCTTCAACTCGCCGGTGTCGCTGACGCTGCCCACCAGGTTCGTGCGATCAAAGGCCTGGAACGGCAGCTCCGTCGGCGTCCATACCAGCACGGCGGGGCCCTCGGGCGGAATGGCCAGCGCCTGCTTGTTGCGCAGATTCGATGACAACATGCGGAACGGCGCCACGCCGGGCGTGCTGTCCAGCCAGATTTCCTTGCCATCGACCGGCACGCGGGTTATGACGTGGTCGAATTGCGACGGCGACGGAATGTCAGGATCGAGTTTGATCTTGGAGCCGATCAGCACCGAAGTCGAATGAAATCCCTCGGCGTCGAGCAAGGCGGCCAGCAGGGTGTTCTTGTCCTTGCAATCGCCATAACCGTTAGCGAGCACTTCGCTGGCCGCATGTGGCTGAATCCGTCCCAATCCGAACGACAGGCTCACATAGCGAATATTAGGCGACACATACTCGTAGAGCGCCTTCACTTTCGCCATATCGTCGGTCTTGCCTTTGACTAGCGCCGCAGCTTCCTTCTTGACACTCTCGTCCGGGATGCGCCGCTCGCGCTCCAGACCGGCATACCATGCGCCCAGCTCCTCCCAGCTCTTGAAGGTGGTCAACTGCACGGACGGGACTTCGTCGTCAGCCTTCTTTTTTTTCTTCTTGTCGGCGTCGTAATCGTTCTTGAGCCGCGAGTGGGTCCAACGATAGATGCGGCGGTCGCCCTCTTCGGTGATCTTGGGCTCGTAGCCCGGCTTCGACTTCAGCTTGATCTGCCGGTCTTTGGGGACATTGATCTCCAGCTCCTCGTCGAGAATGATTCCCTGCTCCGCGAAGTTGTAGCTGGTCCAGAATTGTCCCGGCGCAAGCGGGCTGGCGATGGTCTTGATGAAGCGATATTCCAGCACATCGCCGGGCCGCAACGACGGCACGCTGATGTCCTTCACGTGATAGTCGGTATAAACCGGGGCGTCGGCGAAGGTCAGGTCCTGCACGGCTGACTCCTGCGCTGTAACCACGGTGCCATCGGGCTTGCGCGTGCGCACGTAGGCGATGTCCAGCTTCTCGCTCAGCGCACTGTAGCCGACTTTGATTTGTCCGAAGGCCTGCACGCCGCTCTCGCTCATGATCTTGATTTGCGCGTCGGTCTGCTCCACACCGGTGCCGTCGTTTTCAAAGCGCATCGTCTTGGTGGAGTGCTGGACAACGTAGGCTTCCTGCGAGTAGTCAGGAGGCGTGGCCGTCTGAGCGGTTCCCAATGGCTGTGCCGCCGGAGCAGCAGCTTTTCCGGAGCTCTGGGGCGCGACGGAGGACTGCGGCGTCGGCGTGCTCTGGGATGACGGCTGCGCAGGCGATGACGGTGCGGAATTTTGGCCAGGCGCTGCTTGCGCCGAAGCGGTCGCGAGCGACAACAGCAGAAGGAAAACTACGGCGAGAACTGATTTCATGATTTAGGCTGGTTGAATGTCCATGGTACGCGAGTGACGTGGGTAACTCCAAACCAGGCTGCATCATCGTTTCGACTTTTCCCGCGCTTATTGATAGCAATAGCAACAGGTCATAATGGAAAGCGGTTGCTGTGCCCGAATGGGTGGAGCACGTCTTCAGGCGTGCATGTGTGACTGAGTGATCGGCCTGCGCTTCAGCGCCTGCGGTAATGCCTACTTACCTCAGTGGCTAAAGCCAGTTCTTCTTTGCTCCTTACATGCACCGCTGAAGCGGTGCTCCACCCGCACAGGAAAGTAATCTACAGATCCAGGATACCCATGCCCAGCCTGCTCTATGGCGTTACTCAGCCGAATCCCACCGTCAGCGTCGCCGCCGGAGTTTCCGATGCGGCGGTCTCGTCGCGCGAGCTGCTGGGTGTGCGGGTTTACTGGAGTGATATTGACGATCCGGACGCGATGTTGGGAGAGCCCGCGTCGCTGAAGAAAGCAGCACTGCAATTTCATCAAGTGCTGCGCGAGATTCTGGCAGTAACCACGCCCATTCCTTTTCGCTTTCCTACGTTGCTGCAGAGCTCAGAAGTTTTCGAACAGCATCTCGCGCCTGAGAAGGAGTCGTATCGCCAGGCATTGGAGCGGATCGACAACGCGGTGCAATACGAGATCGTGGGGACCTGGGCCGATGAGCAGCAGGCCGACCTGGCGACTCCGGTAAGCGGCCGCGAATATCTCAAGCGGCGGCAGGAGGCACTGGGCCGCGTCGCCGCAGTCGAGAGCAAGCTGAAGAGCGTGACCGCGGATTCGGTGCGCGAGTGGCGGGCGCGTCAGGAGCGCAAGACGCATCGTTGGTTTGCGCTCGTGCCGCGCGATAGTCGCGAGCAATTCATCGCCTCGCTGCGCGGCGCTGGGGGATCGCAAGGAGTTCGTTTGCGCCTGAGCGGACCCTGGCCGCCGAGCGAGTTCGTAACTCCGCGCGGCGACCATGGATAAAAACCTGGGCACTCTGCGCAGCCTCCTTGAGTGGGCCTGCCGCCCACGCGTATCCTCCTGAGTGATGCAACCCGAGCCGCCGCTTCAAGCCGCGCCTATTTCCCAGACGAATCCCCGGCAAGGCGAGCCCGGCGGATGGGCGACTGTTGTACACCACACGATCTTCTTTTTCCTGGCACTATTCGTAATTCTGTTGCCGCACTCGATTAAAGGAGCGCGGCACGCGTGGATGATCGCCTTCTGCGTGTGGCTCATCAGTCTGGCCATCGAGCGCAAGCGAATGTTTGAGCAGCCGTTGGCCCTGCCTATGCTCGCCTACATCGGGTTGAGCGGACTCTCGACCATCCTGTCGCCCGATCCCTACATGAGCTGGGGAAACATGAAGATCGTATGCTCGGTAGCCCTGGTCGGCACTCTGTTCGCCCAGAACCTGCGTCGCCTCTCCCAGGTACGCACTCTGGTAATACTGCTGCTGCTGTCAGCGACCGCGGCGGCAGGTTTCACAGCATGGCAGTACACCTACGGAATCGGGGTTCGGCTAATGTCAATCGGCCCCGATACCCCGCTCTATCACGCAGGTCTCCGGCCAGACGACGTCATCGTCAAAATCAATGGTGAGCGGATCCATACTCCCCAACAACTGCTTGACGCGCTCGATGGGTCCTCACCCGGCTCTCTGGTGCACATCAGTTTCCTTCGCGGCCTTCCCACCACCAGACGCAGCACCACGGTTCGCGTCGTGTCGGGCGGCCTCGGGACGCAATCCCTCCAACTGGTACGGGCTAAGCCAGTACGGGCCCAGGGGACGCTTGGCCATTATGGCATTCTTGCCGAGGTGCTGATGCCCATCGGCTGCCTGGCCTGGGCGCTGCTATTGAGCAATCTGCCACACAGGCGGTGGCCTGCCCTGATGTTCGCCGTCATATTCCTGGCGCTGACCGCGACCATTTTCGCGACCCAAACCCGGGCCGCTATTGCTGGGCTGCTGGCAGGCTGCATGGTCGCGCTGCTGGTTCTGCTCCGCAGACGCATTAGACTTTGGGCGATGGCACTCGTGCTCATTCTGGGCGCCGGCGCCACCGTTTGGATCCACCACAGCCGCGGATTGAGCTGGATCGCCAGCCGCGATGCAGGCACACGCTATCGCTGGATGATGTGGGAGGACGGCTTGCGTCTCGCCTGGCAACATCCTTTCTTCGGCGTGGGGATGGGGACCATCCAGAATCATTGGCAGCAGTGGAACATCCGCGCCTTCGCCGTGTACCACGTCTATTACAACTTTCACTCCGATCTGGTGCAGCTCGCGGCGGAACGCGGCATTCTCACGCTGGCAGCGTGGCTGTGGTTCGCGGTGGCGTATCTTGTCTACCTGGTTCGCCTGTTGGCCAGGGCCCGCCGGCAGAACCAGTTCGCCACGGCAATTGTGACAGGGGTCCTCAGCGGTTTTGTTGCCTTTCTCTTCCCGTCGCTAGTAGAATCCGCCCTGAATGACGACTCCCTGGTGATGTTGCTTTTCTTTTGTTTCGGCGTGGCCGTCGCGATTGATCGCATGTTGCGAGAAGCCGGCGCCCTCGACCTGAACTAGGGAGGTACGCCGCCGCTTTCGTTTTGCGCAATAAAGCTCGCCGCGGGTTTCTCCGCATCGGACAAAGAGTGACGTCAATCGAAACCGCGCAACCAGAGAGACTCCCCTCCGTCAGCCTCGCCTCACGATGGATTATTCCGGCAATCCTGCTCATCCTGTTTGCTCTGCAATCCTTCTGGTTCATCCACACCCAATCGCTCACCTATGACGAACCGGCGCACATCATCGCCGGCACCGACGCGTGGCAGCAAGGACGATTCGAGCGCTGGAACGACCATCCGCCCTTAGGCCGGTTATGGCTCACGCTGCTGTTACGGCACACCCCAATCAATTTCACGCAACGAGCCTGGCAGGGGGAGCTTCGGATAACTTCCATGCGACCCGGGCCGGAGTGGTTGGGCCTTCGCACGCGTCCTCTGAATACGCTGCTGGGCCTGGCGCTGGGAGTGGCTGTGTGGTTCGCCGCCCGCCGGATATTCTCGGAAGGCGCAGGCAACGTCGCTCTCGCGCTCTTCGCCTTCACCCCCTCCTTGCTGGCGCATTTCTCGCTGGCAACCACCGATGGCATCGGCGCGCTTTTCATTTTTCTGGTTGCGCTGCAGCTTATTCGCTGGCGCCATCGTCCCACGGCCACGCAAACCCTGCTGATGGGAACCGTCCTCGCCGGCCTGCTGCTGTCGAAGTTCTACGCCCCGCCGTTGGTTGCTCTGGCACTCGCCCTGATGTTGGTGATCGATCGCAGTGGCCGCCGATTGATTGCCGCGCGTTGGAATTGGAAGCCCACATTCGCGGCGCTCGCCATCGCGATATTGCTGGTCTGGGCCGGCTACTTCTTTCACATCTCCCACCTCAAGGTTGGAGACGGACAGGTAGTGGCAACCTATCCCAACCGTCCGGTCAGGGTCTGGATGGCACAGACCAACCTGCACGTAAACACCTTCGTCCCGGCAGGCGAATTCTTCGAGGGCTTGCGTGAAGTCATTCGCAATAATCATCGCGGACGCCCGGCTTGGTTACTGGGAAAGATCTACCCAAATGGCCGGACGAAGCTCTACTACCTGGCAGCGATTCCACTCAAATGGCCGACCATTCTGTTGCTGCTTTGTGTCCTGAGCGTGGTGCTAGGGATCCGAACCACCAGCCGCGCCCCCAGCGACCTGCTTCTGATGCTGACCTTTCCGCTGCTCTACTTCGTCTTTGCGCTGAGCTCGAGATACAACATCGGCGAGCGCCACATCCTGCCGCTGTACCCATTTGCTCTTTTACTCGCAGGCGGCGTCTGGGAGCACGCGCGCAGGTCGCGCATCGCGAAGACCCTCGTCATACTTGCTCTCTGCCTGAACGCAGCCGACACCTTGCGTTACGCCCCCGATTACCTTTCCTACTTCAACGTTTTTGTTAAGCCGCAGAATAGTTGGCGACTGCTGACCGACAGCAACCTGGACTGGGGTCAGGGACTGATCGCATTGCGAAAGTATCAACAGGAACATCCCAACGAGATTCTGCACCTTGCATATTTTGGAACCATCGACCCTGCACTCTATGGCGTACACGCAGTCCCGCTCGAGCCCGGCGAGAAGACGAAGGGCAAGATCGTGATCGGAGGCACCCTGCTGTCAGGCCAGGTCCTATCGGACACCAGTGCTTATCGCTGGTTGTGGCCCGATCAACCGGAATGTCTGATCAACCATTCTTTGTGGGTCTATGACGTCAAGTGATGGCGACGGGCGTCCTGACGGATTGGCTCAACTGGTAGCCGTCCCGAAGCCTTCTTGCATGAAGAGGTAAAATTCAATTTGCTTCATGAATCTGAAGCCTCAGCCAGCGCAAGCCGCGCCCGCCGCAAACGTCGCCAGCATTCCTGCGAAATCCCGCTGGCGGACAATCTGGCGCTCACCGCAGTGGATGGTGCTCGTCGCTTTTGCGGTGCGCGTGCTATGGATCGCCCTCGCGCACACCTATCGCATTCGCACCACGGAAAACAACTTTGGATTCGGTTGGGAGATTGGGCGCATCGCCTATTCCCTGGCCCACGGAATGGGCTTCAGCTCCCCCTTCGGCGGCGATACCGGTCCCTCGGCCTGGACCGCTCCCGTCTATCCCTGGATTGTTTCTCTCGCCTTTCGCATCTTCGGCAGCTACTCGCAGGCATCGGCCTTTGTGCTGCTCACCTTCAATAGCCTGTTCGCCGCCCTCACTTGCTGGACCATTTACCGCTCCGCGCTTCGCAGCTTCAATTCCACGGTCGCCATCTGGTCCGGCTGGATTTGGGCCTTACTTCCCTACACCATCTTCTGGTCGGTCCGCTGGATCTGGGAAACGAGCCTGTCAGCGTTTCTCCTGAGCCTCCTGTTCATGCTGACGGCCGAGATGGACGGCGATGGCAGGCGCTCGTCCTGGATCGGGTATGGCTTGCTCTGGGGCATTGCGGCATTGACCAATCCGGCCGCGCTTTCGTTTCTTCCCTTCGCAGGATGCTGGTTGGCTTACCAGTTGCATCGCCGCGGCAAGCCGTGGTTGGCGCCTGTCCTGTTGAGTGGCGTCATGTTCTGGATGACCGTGATGCCTTGGCTGGTACGCAATTACGAAGTTATGGGACAACCTGTGTTCATCCGCGACAATTTTGGCAATGAACTCCGAGTTGCCAACAATCCCCTGGCCGAAGGTCCGCTGGTGTCGGCGTATCATCCCTCGCAGAACAATCTGGTGCTGGCCAAGTACAAGCGGATGGGCGAGGTGGCCTTTTGTATCGATCAGGGGCGCTTAGCGAAACAGTGGATCGCACAAAATCCCGGCAAGTTTGCCGTTATCACGTTGCGCCGGATTATTTTCTTTTGGTCTGGCATTCCGCGCGTGTTGGAGAGTCGAGGTCTGGCGCGCACCAAGGACTCGCTCTTTCTGGCGACGTCGGTGTTGGCAATCTGGGGAGTGCTGCTGGCCTGGAAGCGCAGGATCCACGGTGCATTCCTATTCGCCAGTCTCCTATTTTTCTACCCACTGATTTACTATATTTGCTTCCCGCAGCCTCGTTACCGTCATCCGATCGATCCTGAGCTACTGATCCTGGGAGTGTACTTGGTTTCTGAAACCCGGTCTCGCACAGCCGCCACCGGCGGCGACGAACAGGAGCTCGCCGAGCTCTCGCAGGACGAAGTTCTGCCTGAGTTCCATACCCTGTCGGTCATCATTCCGGTCTACAACGAGCGCCGGACGGTGTTGACGCTGCTGCGCCAGGTGGCGCGCCAGCCGCTCAGCCTGCACAAGGAGCTCATCATCGTCGACGACTGCTCTACCGACGGCACCCGCGAGTTTCTACGCGATACCGATCTCCAGGAGGTGCTGGGCGGCAACGGCGCCAACACGGTCAAGCTGGTACTGCACGAGAAGAACCGCGGCAAGGGCGCCGGGGTTCGCACTGGACTGGAGCACGCCACCGGCGAGCTGGTCCTCATCCAGGATGCCGACCTGGAGTACGATCCTCGCGACTATCCTGCGCTCATTGCGCCTATCGTCGAGGGCCACGCCGACGCGGTCTTCGGCAATCGCTTCCACTTCGGCCCACACCGCGTCCCACGCTTCGGGCGCTACGTCATGAACCGCATATTTTCCCTGGTCTGCAACCTGCTGACCGGGATCAGCATTCACGACGTGACTGCCTGCTACAAGGTGTTTCGCAGCGAGCTGCTGGTGCGGATCAATCTGCGCTCCGACCGTTTCAGCGTGGAAACCGAGATGACGGTGAAGGTGGCCAAACTGGGCGTCCGGATTTACGAGGTGCCCATTGTCTACCATGGACGCACCTACGCCGAGGGCAAGAAGATCAATTGGAAGGACGGCGTGATGGCGTTCTACGATCTGGTGAAGTATCGGTTTAAGGAGTAGCTGGCAATTAGCAACTAGCGATTAGCTACGAGCGCGAGCATCCAGCCATCGGCGTTTCGCAATTACAGCCGGAACTGATTCCTGGCGACGACTTGTATCGGGGCGCGGCTTTTAGCTGTGCCGAAACAATTGCCATAGAAGACGGGCGCGAGTTCCTGCAAACTTGCAGGAACTCGCGCCCAAAGTATTACCGAGGCGCCGTACGCCATGGCTAAAGCCATGCCCTGTTCCAAACCGGCACGCTGGTAGCGTGGAGCTGATAGCGGACTGCCACACCCTCGGCAAAGGAAGGCTAGAACGGGGCACCCGCGGGTTCGGCTTTAGCTAATTGCTAACTGCTAATTGCTAATTGCTGCCTTTACCCATTCTGTCGGTTCGGCTGGTTCGTCTTCGTCAGCTCTCCGACAGCCTGGTTCCACGCGGCGACCCATGGCACCAGCAGCGAGTACACCAGCCTCGCTCCCATCTGCGGCAAAGTTCCGCGCTGGCGAAGCGTCTTCCAATCCAGACGAAACGCGAAGTAGATCTCCAGCAGCAACACACCGACGAGCGGAATTACGGTGCGCGGCACGAGAACGATGGCAATCACCTCCGCCAGGCATCGCAGAAAATTCCGCGCCAGCCGCCCGCGCCGCGTCCCCAGCACTCCATCGGCGACGCCGTAGCGCGCCATCATCCGCAGCGCGCTCTTCAGCGTGTGCCGAGGCCGGTAGAGTGCCTGCGCGTGCTCCGCATAAGCCGGCGTCACCAGCTTGCGCGCCAGCAGATCGAACATCGTGTCCTCGCCCATCAGGCTGGTCTCGGGAAATCCGCCCACCCGCTCCCACAGCTCTTTGCGAAACGCCATCGAGCGCGCGGTACACGACTTCGTGGTTCCATCGGCGCGCTGCTTCAGCCCAAAGAACGGCGCCGAGGCCACATCCCAGATGGTCTGTTCCTGCGGGTCGATACGCGAGCCGCCCAGCGAATATTCGGCGCTGCCGTTCAGGATGGGCGCGGTCAGTCGCGCCAGCCATTCGGGATCGTAGATACAGCCGGCATCGGCGCAGGCGATGACCGGCGACGTGGCTGCCGCGATGCCAACATTGCGCCCGCGGCCAATCGGTCCGGCAGAAGCCTTCAGGTTGCAACTCTCGTCGCGGATGGCGATCAGGTTCGGGTATTTTGATTGCGCAGCCTGAAGATGCTCCCACGTTCCGTCGGTCGAGCCGCCGTCGACGACGATTAGTTCCTTCGGCGGCGGGACCTGCGTCGCCAAGGTCGAGACAAGCCCGTCGATGTCCTCAACCTCGTTGAGGACGGTCGCGGTCACGCTGACTGGTGAGGTCTCTGGCAATAGTCTGGATTATATCTATCGCAGGTTCTGTTCCACTTCCCGGCTATTGCCTATTGCCCGGCGTAATGTCCAAATGGAGCCATGGATCGCAAGCCCAATGCCGGCATCTGGGTGGTTTGGCTGTTCGCTACTCCTTTCGCACTATTCGGTGTAGCGGCGCTCATCTTCGCGGTGACGCAGCTCATGAGAGGCGCCGGAGGAATGCCGTTTTGGTTCCCGCTCATCTTTGGGACCTTGTTCGGCGGAATAGGTTTCGGGCTGATGGCTTTGATCGTGAGACAGGGCAGACGCGTTGGGCAGCGGCAGCAGCTTCAGGCGGAGCATCCCAACCAACCGTGGCTGTGGCGCGAGGATTGGGCGCAGGCGCGTATCCGGTCGAAGACTCGCACATCCATGGTGCGGGACTGGCTCTTCACCATCTTCTGGAACCTGGCCACGCTGCCGACGACATGCCTGGCGGTGCCGAGAATACTGAGCCAGAGAAGTCTGATCGGCCTGATTGTGCTGGTCTTTCCCGCAGTGGGTTTATACCTGCTCGTGCGTTCCATCCGGAGAACGCTGGCATACCTGAAGTATGGGACCTCGTATTTCCAGATGACCAAGGTGCCCGGCTCGCTGGGCGGCGAACTGCAAGGCGCCATCGAAGCGCCCTTCCCTCATTCTCCCGATCATGGTGTCCAGTTGCGTCTCTTGTCGATCCACCGGGTAACCGAGGGCTACGGTAAGTCGCGCAACAGAAACGAATGGATTTTGTCGACTAGTGAAGTGAAACTCGATGGCGGAAGTTTGTATCCGGGAGCGACGGGCACGACGATTCCGGTCTCCATTCCGATTCCGCCGGACGGGCATGCCACGGAGGAGATAAGTCCCGCCGAGGAATACGCGTGGGTGTTGGAGGCAACGGCGGATATGCCCGGGATTAACTATCGCGAGATTTTTGAAATTCCGGTGTTTCGCACCGCCGATAGTCCTGCGCCTGCGGACACCGGAGATGCGGGACATATCACGACCGGCTGGACCGTGAGAAAAAGCTTTCAGGAGTGAGCTCGGCCACCGGGTGCCCCGGGTCTCGTGGATTTCGAGACCCCGGGAGTCTGTCATCGACAGGGCGGCAATAACTTGTCCTCAGTCCTGCGTCGAACTCACCAAGGTCTCGAACCAGGGGAGACCTCGAGCACGCGGTCGTTGTGTTATATTGCAGCGTTTATGCCAGCCCCGGTGCCCAATCCGGTAGCCGCGATAGCACGCGAACAGACCTCCCGCTACAGTGACCTGAGGCGGCACCTGCTTGCAGCTTTGCTCTCTGCCCTGGCGCCGGGCGCAGGGCAGCTCCTCCTGGGTCAGCGACGCAAGGGAATCTTCCTGCTGCTTGTTCTTGTCCTCATGGTTTCCTGCTTCTGGCCCTTGCGCCTGCCTAGGTTTCACGCGGCCATCGTCCTGGTCGTCTTGGCTTGGCTTGGATTGTCTTTCTACGCGTCGGGTACAGCGCTATTGGAGCGCAGCAACCCATCTGTCCGGTCCCCGTCAAGATGGTGGCTCTTGATGCTGGCCCCGTTAATATATGTCGCTGTTAATTTAATCTGCGCTTCGCTCCTTTTCACTTCGGGTTTTCGGTCACTGAAGTTCAGATCGTCAGCGATGGAGCTAACTCTTTTGATCGGAGACCTTTTCATCAGCGACAAGACTTATTACCGTCATGTACCGGTGGAACGTGACGATCTGGTGGTGATGCGCAGAAAGGACTACTGGACGGTGAAACGAGTGGTCGCCATCGGCGGCGACATGATCGAGGCAAGGAACCGGCAAATCCTGGTTAATGGACGGCTCTTGAACGAGCCGTTTATTCAGCACTCGCGGCCCGAAGGCGCTGACCCCGAAATGGACTCCTTCGGCCCGGTTGCTGTACCCGAAGGAAAGTACTTCGTGATGGGCGACAATCGAGATGTGAGCCTCGATAGCCGAACGTCAGAATTCGGGCTGGTGGACAGGTCAGCAATAGTGGGGAAACCCCTCTACATTTTCTGGTCGCCTGCGAAACAAAGACGCGGGAAGGAACTCGATTAACGAAATCAAGCCCGGGTCACGCGCGTTACTTGATTCGCATTTCGTCCCGATTTTCGGAACTGCGGGTGTCATCGACAGGGCGGCAACAAATTTCCGCGTGGTCCCGCGTCACACATACTCAGGTCTCGAACGGCGCGAGACCCTTCGACAAGCTCAGGGCAGGCTCTGGGGCACCCGCGGAAATGGCCGCTAACGCTAACTGCGAGGAAATCTCAGCTACGGCGTGATCTCCCACGCCGAGCTCTCACCGCCGACGCCTACTCCCGCCGTGGTGCCGTACATGTTCCCGTTGGCGTCAAAGACAACGGCGCCGACGGGCGCTGCTCCTCCGGTGCCTCCAGTAAATTGGTGATATGGGCTATAGGTCCATTGATTACCCGAGGGCGTCAGCTTGAAAATCTCGCCGTTCTGGTTGGGGTAGGAAGGGAGCGGTCCGTAGAGGTTGCCCTGGGAGTCGAAGGTTGGTGCGGCAGCAGGAGCGATGTATTGCATCCCGAAGTCATACAACACGCTGGAGGTCCAGCCGCCGTTCTGGGGCGTAAGCTTATAGACGGAGGCGTCGCCTCCCTGACTACCATTACCGGTAATCCCGAAGAGGTCGCCGTGCGTGTCCCAGGTGAGGCCGCCGGCCCCGCCGACGCTGGTGGAAAGCGTCGTCTCGGTCCATCCTGATTGCGTAGGCGACAGCTCGTATACCGTGCTGGGGGTGGTGCCATAGAGATTGCCGACGCTGTCGAAGATGACGCCGCTTAGAGGAGCGCCGCTGTTAGGGAAATCCCAAATCACGCTTTCTGTCCAGCCACTGCCGGAAGGGGTCAGCTTGAAAACGACTCCGTCACCACTGGCTCCGCCATACAGCGTGGTTCCATATAAGTTGCCGGCCTGGTCGAAGGTCAGCTTACCGTACCCGGGATATGCCCCGTCCGCTGCACCGGTAAAGTTGTAAAGAATCGTCTCGAGCCTGGGGCATAGGAAACTCTTACACGCGCTAGCCGGAGGTTGCAGGCTGAAAACCGTTCCGTAGCCGTAGGCGCCGTAGTCGCTGGTCGTTCCGTAGAGCAAGCCACCCGGTCCAAAAACCACTCCGGCGTACGGGTTGCTTCCATCCTGGTCCTGATAACCAAAGCCGTAGAGGGGTGAGCAGATTCATCCTTCACCTTGGCGGGCGAGACGGTAGACTGCACCCCCATCGTGGGCGCCCCCGTAGGCAGTGGTGCCGTAGATCCTGCCGTTTTGATCGAGCGTGACACCTCCAAGAGCGAAGCCGCCACCGCAGGAACCAGAGAAAGTGTAGAGCACGGTATAGGTTTGCGCCTGTATCGTTGGCAAGGGGATAAGCAATGCCACGCCCAGAATCAGCAGTAAGAGGGAGCGCGTTCCCGGTCGTATGTCGATGTCGAAAAGAAAAGACGCATTCTCGCTAGCTTTCACGGCGCAGCACCTCCCGAACAGCGCCTACTATCCCAGTTTGCATTGGGACCGTCAACTTAATTTCAGATTACGGTTCAACTGATTCATAAAACGGGCCTTATCGTGTGCCACCGAAGCCAGTTGGCGATGACGGGCCTCATTCCCCAACAACATTCCGCCTCCGCCGGCCCTCGTTCTGCATTTCGTCCCGATTTTCGGAACTGCCGCGCCTTCCCTGCCGTATCTCCTATCGGCCGCAATTTTTTTCGCGAACTCGCGTCCCACGCGCGACAGGAGGCACTATGGCTCAACATCGCAAACCCAGCACATTGGCAGGCGTCATGGCAGCGGCGATTCTCGCTCTGCTGATCGCCCTCCCCGTCCACGCCGAAGTAACCCAGGAATTCCACAAGACCGTTCCGCTCTCCGCCGATGGCCGGGTGTCGCTCAGCAACATCAATGGCGATGTCGAGATCACCGGCTGGAACAAGAACGAAGTGCAGATCGACGCGGTGAAGACGGCCCGCGACCAGCAGCGCCTGGACGAAGCCCGCATCGACGTCAACGCCGACAGCAGTTCCGTGAGAATCGAGACCCACTATCCCTCGCACCTCTTCAACAATAATCCCGCCTGGGTGCGCTACACCCTGCACGTGCCGCAGAACGCGCGCATCGACAAAGTCGATCTGGTCAATGGATCGCTCGATGTCCAGCAGGTCAGCGGCGAAGTTAATGCCGACTTGGTGAACGGCAGACTGCGCGCCGCCGATCTGGCCGGCACGGCCGATCTGGCAACCGTGAACGGTACCGTTGAAGCCAACTACACTTCGCTGAATAATGTCCGCGAGATCAAGCTGAAGTCGGTGAATGGCTCGGTCAATCTGCTCCTGCCGCAATCGCCCAATGCCGACGTGAGCGCCAGCAGCGTCAACGGCAGCATCTCCACTGACTTTCCGCTGACCGTGAAGGGCCACTGGATCGGCAAGAACATGAGCGGCACGCTGGGCAGCGGCGGCGTCCACATTGAGCTCGACAACGTGAACGGCAGCATCCACGTGGGGCCGGGACGCGGGACCTTGTAGAGTCTACTTCTTGGTCAGCGCGGCGGATAACAGATGGGCTTTGGTCGCGAGATTGTAGGCGCGCTCGAAATCGCCGTCCTTGGTCGCGCTGCGCGACTGCGCCACATACGACCGTATCTGGGCAACGGTCTCGTCTTCGTCCTTCGATAGCGTGCGATTCAGGCTGTTTACGGTCTTCTCCGTCTCGTCCAGCAATTGCGCAGTTGTTTGCTTTTGCTGCGACAATTGCGCACTGCTCACATCGGCGGCAAGGGCCGTCTCGGGTGGGGCCTCAGCTGCCGGATTCGCTGGAGGATGGGCGGCTGCAATTGTAGTAGTTCCAGGAATGGAGCCAGCCGTCGCGCTCTGGGCCGTGGATGGCGGCTGCGTCGGCCTGTGCCGGTGATGCGTAGAGCTCTTGGGCTTCGGTTCTTGTGGAGGGGGCGGTTGCGGCTCTGGTGCTTGCGGCGGTGGCGGGGGCGGAGTTTCTTCCGAGATCTCAACCGGCAAGGGTATAGGAATCAGCTCGACCGGGGCTTTCGCCTGGGTCGGCAGCGCTGGCGCCTTCTTGTGACAACCTGTTGCGAACAGCAGCGCTAACATCGGGAGGGCGACGAGTTGGCGGCCAAGCTTCATGTGCACGTCCGCCCAGCGCCGCTGAGCATCCTTCCGCAAAGTCGAGTAGTGGAGCAAGCCAACCGGGACATTGCTTCCATAATAAACACAGAAAGCAAAAACCGCAGTCACCACTGACGGGCGGCAGGGATGCCACGCATAAGTCTCACATTCGAGTAATCGCCTCCGCGCCTTCGTGCTGCTGCGCTCCGGCCAAAGGCAGTATCAAGCGAAATGTCGTACCACGACCCATTTCCGTAACAAAATCGAGCGCCCCGTTGTGGAGTTGGAGAACCCGATAACTCATAGCCAAGCCAATGCCGCTGCCGGCTTTCTTGGTAGTGAAATATAAGTTGAAAACCTTGTCACGCACCTCTGGCGGTATTCCACCGCCCTGGTCGCGCACTTCGATGCTGGCAGAGGTGTCAAGCTGTCCCGAGGTAATGCTGAGTACGCCGCCGCCACTCATGGCTTGCACTCCGTTGAGGACCACATTCAACAAAGCCTGCTTGATCAAATCGGCGTCTGCCCGCACTGGCAGCGGTTCACGGCCCAGTTGGGTCTCGACTCTCACTCCTTGCTGGGCGGCTTCTGGAGATGCCAGCAAGGCCACGTCTTCAATTGCCTTTCGCAAGTCGAAATCGACCAGCCGCAATTCAACCGGGCGATTGAAGTCCACCAGCATCTGCACCACCCGGTCGAGGCGATGAATTTCGCTTCCGATAATGTCCATGTGGCGCCGCGTGTCGGGATCGATTTCGCGCATTTTCTCGCGCAATAATTCCAGGTGCAACACAATGGCGTTGATCGGGTTCTTGACCTCGTGGGCCACGCCCGAGGTGAGCCTGCCAATGGCTGCCAGGCGGCGTGACAGCTCGATCTCGTTTTCGATACGGTGGACCGACTCGATATCGCGCATGGTGAGCAGCGCACCAATGCGCTCGCCTCGCTCGGCGATGAAATCGAGTGCAATTTGGATGCGGCGTCCGTTCTCCAGCTCGATTTCGCGTTGCGGTATCGGCTGATGCAGGGCAAACGCATCCAGCACGATACGGCCCAGCTTATTGGCATCGCTGAAAACGCCCTCGACGGCATTTCCCAGGATCTCTTCCCGTGGCCGCCCGATGAAACGTTCGGCGGAGGCGCTCACCAGCACCACTCGGGTGT
This sequence comes from uncultured Acidobacteriaceae bacterium, assembly GCA_963789245.1. Classification (GTDB taxonomy): domain Bacteria; phylum Acidobacteriota; class Terriglobia; order Terriglobales; family Acidobacteriaceae; genus Bog-257. The sequence goes on from CAWBKE010000023.1 coordinate 92,485, forward strand.
CGCGCGTGAACAGGACCACACCGTCCTGCAGCGTACCCATGATCTGGTCGAGGTTTTCCTTCAAGGCGGTGAAGACCTCTTTTACGTCCCGGATCTGACGCCCCAGGCGGTCGATTTTTGTGTTCACCAAGCCATACTCGTCCGTCTTCCGCGGGTCGGGATCGGGGGTACTGTCGGGAACGCCCGCGGTCATTTGGTCGAGCCGGCGCCCAATCGCCTCCAGCGGACGCAAGGCAATGTTTGACAGGCTGGCAGCCAGCGCCATCGAGACCAGGATTGCGAAGATCGAAAAGTAGAGGGCGCGGTGCAACTCGGGCTGAACTTCAGTCTCCAGAAACACCGTGGAGATGCCGACCCTGATGTCCCCGAACGGGTGGCCCTCACGTTGGATAGGAAGATGAATGTCGTAGACGCGGGGCGCTCCAAACACGACTTTCAACTGCTGCAGGAAGCTGCCGTTACGAACCTCCTGAAAGTCGCGGCGTTGCTCCAGGTTCAGGTTGGTGCCAATCGCGTTGGGATCGGTGTGCACGATAGCGCGGCCGTTGATGTCCGCAATGGCCGCATCGGAAACCGTGGGAGAATAACCGACCACCGACTGCAGCAGGGTGTTCAGGCCCCTGCTGAGCTTCAGCTCCTGCTCCAGCACCGCATCCACCTGGCGGGGATCGTTCTCGGCGGCAAATGTGCTGCCCAAATTGGCCAGGCTGGCTGCGCGAGCGCTCTCTTGGATCTCCTTGGCGACGAAGTCGGCGCTATCGTAGGCTTGGTAGATGCGCTGCCGCACCAAACGCGAGACGTAAAAGTAGGAAAATATGGCGACCAGCGCAACCACCATGCCACTGATGGCAAGCACCAGTTTTGTCTTCAAACGCATATGATCCACAAGTAGAAGATTCGGTGGCGCGGGCTGTTGCCGGTATCATATCAGCCCGCGCACCCGGCGAAAATGGGGCGCGAGTCCTTCCCGCGCAGGCGGGATGCTCCCAAGGCGTGGATGTGCTAACGTCTTCCACGTCGTTCTTCGCCTGGAAACAACTCCAAACCCGGACTCAGCATCTAATCTTTGGTGGTTGTCCGGGTAGCGCAGAGCGTAGCGGCAGGAGATGAAACCGTGGGCCATTCCACAGCGGTAGGGGGCAAGAACTTGCAGAGTGAGACGGTTGCCAGGTTGCGCGCCTTGTCCCATGATCTAAGCAATTACATCGAAACCATTATGCAGGCGTCGTACTTATTGGCCCAGGCCAAGCTCGACGATAACAACAAGAAATGGATCGAACTGGTCGACAAGGCTTCCCAAGACGCGGCCCGCGTCAACCGCGAGATCCGCGAGATCCTGCGCTCTCAAAGCGAGTCTGGCCGTTAGCTGCTATAAGCGCTCCGGTCCGCAACCTCGGTTTGGCTGCGCCACGCGCGATGGAGCAGCCATCCGCCGGGCTTACGAGACGAGTTGCGCCTCCATGGTGATTTTCGCATTCAGTACGCGAGACACCGGACACCCCTTTTCGGCATTCTGGGCAGCTTCCTCGAACTTCGCTTTGTCCGCCCCCGGAATCTTCGCTTTCACCTGCAAATGACTCGCTGTAATGCTGAAGCCCGCATCTGTTTTCTCCAGAGTCAACGTCGCCGTTGTGTCAATGCTTTCGGCGGTCATACCCGCGTTTCCCAACTGTGCCGACAGCGCCATCGTGAAGCAGCCTGCGTGGGCCGCGGCAATCAGCTCTTCCGGATTCGTTCCGACGCCATTTTCGAAGCGCGTACTGAAGGAATATTGCGTCTGGTTCAGCACCCCACTCTGCGTGGATACGGTTCCCTTGCCATCTTTCAAGCCGCCTGACCAATGAGCACTGGCTGTACGTTGCATATTGCCCTCCTGAAAATAAATTTCTTCCCTAATTACGTTACACGAACGCGGCAAATCATGGGGAGATCGTCGGCAAGCGCGAAAATTGCCCGCCGGAAAATCCCCGTCCTGCAGGACCGCCGTTTCACGATATCTAATAGAAGTCGGAGCAGCTCAGGAAGTATCCACATCGTGGACACGTTAGCTTGCAATGATTTTCGCGAAGTTGTTCGGAGCAGTTGGGACACACCCGCATACTGATTGTCGCCCGCTTTCGGCCAGTCTGAGAGAGTGGCTCGTCTTCGTGTTCGCCCGGGGAATTCGTGGATGGATTCTCGTTCATGACTGCGCCGTCAGCTCTCGTAATGTCAGCAGAATACACGATGCTGCTGAGCAGGGGCTCGCCGAAAGGTGGCGACCTGCCAGGCGGGCAGTGATCCCCCATTGGTACATGTACCTCCGTTTGCACCCGTCCAACTAATTCCGTTAAGATTTCGTAGGCGATTGTCCTATAATTGCAAAGGGTGCGTATATCTGCGCTCGATATGCATAGCCCTGATGGAATTTTTTTCGCTTTGCCCATGAGTGATAAGTGTAGGACGTACAGTTACCAGTTAGTAACTGGCACAAAGATCAGGAAATGTGTCGCTTGAGTGGCGATACTATCGAGTATTAGTCGCCGTTAGGTTGTATACCAAATAGGAACTAAGTGCTGTCGCCAGGATAGGGCTTTGCCAAAAGCGCGAATCTTATTCGCGCCTTTGCGACGCCGAATAGTTTGTAACTCGAGATTAGTAATGGAGATTTTCCCGTGAAAAACGCAAAGAAATTGGTGTTCGCCGCTCTAGCCGCCCTTATGATCGCAGGCTCTCTCAGCGCTGTTAGCGGCCCAACCTCGATGAACTCGTTCGCTCCCGTCGCCGTCGCCGGCGAAGGGTCGTCGCCCTTGCCGGCCGCTGTGTCTGCAGTTCCTGACAATGACGCCGTTTCGTTTGGCACACACTTCTGACAATGATTCGGGTCGGAAACGACCAAGGAGACTGCAATGAAAAACACCCTCGTCGTTACCCTCGTCGTCCTGATGTCGGCCGGTATCGCTTGCGCCGGCACCAGCTCGCTCCCAGCAACGAACACCTCGTCCGAGAGAATCGCTCAGACGCCGTTCGCATATTCGCTTTGTGCCAGCCGGGATGTCTGCAGCCCGAATCGCGCCGCGATATCTCCCGGTGAAGGCTCGCCTATGCCTCTCTGCCCGCCAGGACAAGATTGCACTGGTCAGCTCCGCCGGATCGCCGGTGAAGGCTCGCCTATGCCTCTCTGCCCGCCAGGACAAGATTGCACTGGTCAGCTCCGCCGGATCGCCGGTGAAGGCTCGCCTATGCCTCTCTGCCCGCCAGGACAAGATTGCACTGGTCAGCTCCGCCAGATCGCCGGTGAAGGCTCGCCTATGCCTCTCTGCCCGCCAGGACAAGATTGCACTGGTCAGCTCCGCCAGATCGCCGGTGAAGGCTCGCCTATGCCTCTCTGCCCGCCAGGACAAGATTGCACTGGTCAGCTCCGCCAGATCGCCGGTGAAGGCTCGCCTATGCCTCTCTGCCCGCCAGGACAAGATTGCACTGGTCAGCTCCGCCGGATCGCCGGTGAAGGCTCGCCTATGCCTCTCTGCCCTCCAGGACAGAATTGCACTGGTCAGCTCCGCCAGATCGCCGGTGAAGGCTCGCCTATGCCTCTCTGCCCTCCAGGACAGAATTGCACTGGTCAGCTCCGCCAGATCGCCGGTGAAGGCTCGCCTATGCCTCTCTGCCCTCCAGGACAAGATTGCACTGGTCAGCTCCGCCGGATCGCCGGTGAAGGCTCGCCTATGCCTCTCTGCCCGCCAGGACAAGATTGCACCGGTCAGCTCCGCCAGATCGCTGGTGAAGGCTCGCCTATGCCTCTCTGCCCTCCAGGACAGAATTGCACTGGTCAGCTCCGCCACCTGGTCAGCGACGGTTCGGCTGCCGAACCTGACCTTGCTTTGACGAAGGTTACGGGATAATGGTGAGCTCAACGTCCCGAATTGGGTTCTCCGAGGGCCGTTACGTAACTTGGAAGTAATCCGAGGCAGGTTACCAGTCTTGGAGAAATATCTTGCTTGTATTCTGCTGACTCTCCGAATATCATTTTGGAGAAGTCATGCAGCTGCACCTCATCGACTACGTATTTTGGTTTGCTGCGCCCCTGCTGCAGGCAGGGGTCTTGGTGTTTATGTTCCGGCGTGGCCTCCACCGGGATTATCCATTTTTCTTTAATTACACGATTCTGCAAGTGATCTCGGTTCCGATTTTGGCCCTGATCAATCTCTATTTGTCCTACAAGGTCTACTACTACGCCTATTACGTGAACGTCGGCCTCAGTGTTTTGCTCTCATTCGCGGTTCTTCAGGAAATTTTCCAGGACGCTTTCCGGCCCTACGAGGCGTTACGTGACTTGGGCGTAATTCTCTTTCGTTGGTCCGCGTTGGTGGTGCTCCTGGTGGGAGTGATGTGGGCGATTAGTGCCGCGCACAAACCCGACTATGATCGCGTTCAGGACGTTATCCTGTTGGCCGATCGCGGTCTTCGTTTGATGCAATGCGGCCTGGTCTTTTTCCTCCTGCTTTTCAGCGAATATCTCGGCATCCCTCACCGCAGCCTTCTGTTTGGAATTTCCTTGGGATTTGGCTTCTTCGCAGCCGTCAACATGCTGGTTGTTACCGGTGCCAGCCATCACGGCATCTTGCGTCACGCCACTCTAAGTCAGATCAACAGTGCTGCGTATCTGATCGCGGTGGTCATATGGTTCGGCTATACTCTGGCCGCTGCGCCGTCCCGCAGCAGGGTCGCCGAGTCGGTCTTGCTGCGCTCGAAGAACTGGAACTCAGCCCTGCAGGATGCTCGCGTACCTCTTACGGAAGATAGCCTCCTGGACAACATGGATCGTACGGTCGAGCGACTCCTCTATCCGCCGGAAGAATCGACAGTCAACATTCCCACCGGACGCGGATAAAGCGCGCGTTCGCCTGAGTTCCGGCAGCTACCGCCCATTTGCGGCGGTTTTCTTTTTGCTCGGATTCCAACGCCGCGACCGGCATTCAGACTGGCGTCTTGGTTTTGCGCGGCGGATTGAAAAATGGAAGCGATCGGACCGTAGCTGCTACCTTGTGGCGCACTGCCTCCACGGTCATCTCCACATGCAGTCTTGACCCGGGCTCCGCGTGTCGCGAATCCACACTGGCCAAGGAAATTAATTGCTTTAGCAGCGGCGACCATGTGGTCGACGTCGCTTTGCCGACCTGCTCCCGTCCTTTGTACACCGGCACATGGACCCGTGATGCGGCGGCCGGCGTCTGCGGGGCCAGGCCCATGCGGTCGAACAGCGCTTCAAACTCGCTCCAATCGATTTCCAGTCCAACCAGTCGCCGCTTCGGTCCGGCCTTCTGCTCGGCCAGTAGCGCTTCCCGTCCTATGAAGTTTTCCTTTTCAAAATGGATAAGCTTTCCTAACCCAACTTCGGCGGGACTATATTTCTGCGAGGCAATCAGTGCCTTTTTGCTGCTGATGTAGTCGACGTCGGCGAGGATCAATCCCGCCTCGATGCGGGCGACGTCCAGCGCCAGCATTCCCGTCGGATGAATATCGAAGCGCCTGCCCGCTTCCATCAGCGTGTCCCAGACTCTTATCGCATCTTGCCATGGAATCCAGATTTCGTAGCCCAGATCGCCGGTGTAGCCGGTCCGCGAAATATCGACCTGCACGCCGCCAATCTTTCCGCTGGTTTTGCGAAAGTACTTCAGGTTTTCGATGTCGGCCTCGACGACACTCTTCAGCAAGTTCCCCGACGTTGGCCCTTGCAGCGCCAGCGCGGCGACCCGCTCGGTGATGTCTTCGATCTGCACATCGAGGCCGATTGCATTCTGCCGGAGCCAGCGCAGGTTAGGATCGGCTGCGGTCCAGCGATAGCGGTTCTCTTCCAGCCGGGTAATGGTGCCGTCGTCGATGATCTTTCCCTCTTCATCGCACCAGCAGCAATAGATCACCTGATGGACGGCGACCTTGTTAATGTCGCGGGCGATGACGCGGTTGACGAAGCGCGTGGCATCGCGCCCGCTGATCATGTATTTGTAAAGCGGAGTGACGTCGATGAGCGCGGCGGCATTGCGAATGGCGTTGTACTCGTGCTCATGGTGGGTCTCGTAGACGCTGACCGCGTAGAAGCCTGACCACTCGCGGTAATTCAGGCTCTGGCACAGAGCGAACGTTCTGTCGTGAACTGCTGTTCCTACGGGCACGCTGCATTCCTCGCGGTTTCTTACAGTGCGCGGATTATAGCGATCATGAAAGGCCGCGGCAAGCTCTCGCGGCTTGCTACGAACAGCTCTCGCGGCTTGCATCACAGCCGGCCGTCCATGTTCACGACCAGGATGCGGTTAGGGGCCGGGTTGAGCGGAGCTCCTGACTGTGCGAGAGCGTCTGATTGTGCAAGAGTGCCTGGGTGTGCGACAGCACAGATCAAGTCTCGCAAAGCGAGACGGAAGATGATAGCCCCGCCCTTCAGGGCGGGGTACGCTGACCCTATCAACTGAGCCCCTCGGGGGCGACACCTTCGGTAGCGCGGAATGACGTCGTGGTGAACAACCCGTTAGAATGTGGGTTCGTTTCACCAGACTGGCCATGAGCGGGAAAACGACATCACGGTACGACGTCATCGTCATCGGCGGCGGACACAACGGGTTGGTCAACGCCGCCTATTTGGCTCGTGCCGGCAAGAAAGTTCTGGTGCTGGAGCGTCGTCACCTGGTCGGTGGCGCAGCGGTGACAGAAGAGATCATTCCTGGCTTCAAGTTTTCCGTCTGCTCGTATGTTGTGTCACTGCTACGCCCCGAAATCATTCGCGATCTCGATCTTCCCCGCCACGGACTCGAAATTCTTCCTCTCGACGGCACCTTCACGCCGATGCCCAACGGCGATTACTTGTGGCGAGTGAACGATCATGGCAAGACCATGCGCGAGCTGCGGCGCCACTCCCGCTTCGACGCCGAGGCCTATGAGGAATTCGGCAAAGCCATGCTGCAGATGTGCCGCTTCGTGAAGCCGATTCTCGCCATGGTCCCGCCTGATCCGACGACACTGAATCCCAAAGACCTGTTCAAGCTGCTCTTCCTGGGCCGGCGCTTCCAGGACCTTAGCGGCGAGGACAAGTACAACCAGGTGCAGCTCATGACCATGAGCGCCATCGATTTTCTCGACCAGTGGTTCGAGACCGATGTGCTTAAGGCCACGATGTCGGCGTCGGGAATCATCGGGACGTTTCTTGGCGTGCGTTCGCCGGGGACGGCCTACGTCCTGCTGCACCACTACATGGGCGAGATCGATGGCGCATTCCGCGCCTGGGGATTCGCGCGCGGTGGTACGGGAGCCATCTCCAATGCTATCGCCGATGCGGCGCGCGAGTTCGGCGTCGAGATCAAGACCCAGACCGCAGTCGCGCAAATTCTCATCAAGCGATGGCAAACCTGCTGGGGTCGTGACCGCTACCGGCGATGAATACTATCGCGCCCATCATCTCGTCCAGCGTCGATCCCAATCTCACGTTCCTGAAGATGATCGAGCCCCAACACCTGAGCGACGAATTTCGCGATGAAGTGAAGCGCTACAAATATCGCGGCTCCTCGGGCAAGGTCAATCTCGCGCTCGATGCCCTGCCGAACTTCACCTGCCTGCCCGGCGAGGGTCATCACCTGCGCGGCGCCATCTCGATTTCTCCCAGCATCGATTACATGGAGCGCGCCTACGACGATGCGAAGTATGGCAATTACTCGCGCCGGCCCTACATCGACATCGTGATTCCCAGCCTTACCGATCCGTCCCTGGCGCCGCCGGGCAAGCATGTGATGTCGTGTTTTGTGCAGTACGCGCCCTACAAACTCAAAGCCGGCAATTGGGACGAGAAACGTGAGGCCTTTGGCGATAACGTCATCGACACGATTGCCGAGCACGCTCCGAATCTGAAGAACATCATCGTCGGCCGCCAGGTGGTCACGCCGCTCGATCTCGAACGCGAATGGGGACTGACCGAGGGCAACATCTTTCAAGGTGAGCTTTCGCTGGAACAGTTGTTCTTTCTGCGTCCTGTGCCAGGCTGGGCGCAATACAAAACGCCGATCAAGAATTTGTGGATGTGCGGCTCGGCCACGCATCCCGGCGGCGGCATCATGGGCGCACCCGGCCGTCTGGCCGCGCTGGAGATCCTAAAACAATAAGCTTCCGAACATGTCCGAACCTCACGACATCGTCATACTCGGCGCCGGACACAACGGCCTCGTGACCGCGTTCTATCTCGCCAGGGCCGGATTCAAGCCACTGGTACTGGAACAACGGCCCGTTGTCGGCGGCTGCGCCATCACCGAAGAATTTCATTCCGGCTTTCGATGCTCGCGGCTTGCTCATGCTGCCGGACCGATCAGCTCTGACATTGTCGGTGACATGGATCTGCCAAAGCATGGGCTGAAGACGTACACGCCCACCGTCCGCGCGCTGTCGCTGGCTCACGGCGGCAATCTCGCTCTTTATGGCGACACCGCAAGATCGCAGCAAAAGATCGCCAGATTCTCGCAGAAAGACGCCGCGAATTACGCCGAGTTTCAGCAGTCGTTGACTCGCATTGGCGAGATTGCGGCTCTGCTGATGAGCATCACACCACCCGATATCGACGACCCAGGCGCAAACAACCTTTGGGAGTTGCTGAATACAGGCCGCAAGATTCGCGGCCTCGGAGAAAAGGACCTCTATCGCGTCCTGCGCTGGGCGCCGATGGCAGTCGCCGATCTTGTCGCCGAGTGGTTCGACACGGAGTTGCTGCGCGGAACGATCGCCGCACAAGGGATCTTCGGAACATTTCTCGGGCCTTGGTCAGCCGGCTCCAGCGCAACCCTGCTGCTGCGCGGTGCCTCCGACAGCAACCTGGCGGGCTCAGCGTCCTACATTGCGGGAGGTGTGGGGGCTTTGACCGAAGCCATGGCTGCGGCGGCCCAAGCGGCCGGCGCGGAGATTCGCACTTCCTGCGAGGTTGTCCACATCAAGGTCAACGACGGCGCGGCCACAGGGCTTGTTCTCGCGAATGGCGACGAGATCGAAGCACGCACTGTGATATCGAATGCCGATCCCAAACGTACTTTGCTGGGCTTGGTCGAGCCGCAACATCTGCAACCCAGCTTCCTGCAAAAGCTGCTGCACTATCGCATGAACGGCACCGTCGCCAAGATCAATCTCGCGCTCGGCGGATTGCCGGCGTTCAAAGGCGTTGAGGGCGATGTGACCGCTCGCTTGTCAGGCAAGATTCAGATTTCGCCCGAGATCGATTACCTGGAACGCGCCTTTGACGCCTCGAAGTACGGAGAATTCTCCCGGCATCCCTACATCGAGGCGACGATTCCCACACTGTGGGACACGTCGCTGGCTCCGGCCGGCAAGCATGTCATGTCGATCTACATGCAGTACGCGCCGTACAAACTTCGCAATGCAGATTGGGATTCCCAGCGTGACGCTCTCGGCGACACTGTCGTCAACACGCTCGCCGAATACGCTCCGGATCTTCCGTCGCTGATCGAGGCTCGTGAGGTCATCACGCCCAAAGACCTGGAACAGACCTACGGCCTGACCGGCGGACATATTTTTCACGGCGAGCTAGCGCTAGACCAGTTGTTCACCATGCGGCCGCTGCTGGATTGGGCGCAATATCGCACACCGATAAAAGGCCTGTATTTATGCGGTTCCGGAACGCATCCGGGTAACGGTCTAAATGGAATGTCAGGAGCGAATGCGGCGAGAGAGATTGTGAAAGACCTGCGCGGCAAGAAGTAGAACGTTTACGATCTCAGGTTTATGTCAGGGCCCGACTTCAGTCGTGCCGAATCCGTGGCAACAAAGACCGGGTGCGAACTCCTGCACGTGCAGGAGTTCGCGCCCTATTCTCAGTGGCGCGATTTCGGCACGGCTGAAGCCGTGCCCTGATACAAGGCCGATCTTCGCCATCATTTCTCGCTTTTCAAATCCGCCGCCAGCAGTCTGTGGAACAGATGCTCTCCTGCCTCGCGGCGCACCGACAGCCTTCCCGCGTCATACGCTCGCGAGTGCAGTCCCCGCTGCACAGCCTCGCAAATCCCTACATCTTCGTCATTGACGCGCTCGCCGACGGCGGTGCTCTGCCGATTGCGCTTGGCGGCGGACTCGCTCACATCGTCAAAATAGAAATCGAAGATCACGGTACAGCGATCGACGCCGTCGGGCAGCACCAGGTTGGTGTCCATGTAGCCGCGATAAAGATTAATCATGAAGTTGGGATACTGCCAGAAGTACCAGGCGCGATCGCCGGTGCGCGTCGCGGCAGTTGCAGCATCGTCGCTCGATGCGACCATGGGACTGGATTGCAGGCAATATCGGTCTTCGGTCTCGATGGCGTATTGCTTGTAATCCAGAACGCTGTTCAGGCCTTTGTGCAGATGAGGAACGTGGTAGCCGCCGTCGAGATAATTATCGACGAATACCTTCCAATTGCACTTCAGGCTGTACGAGCGCCGCTCGAAGAAGTGCAGCGCGCCGATGTTCAACGGCGCGACCCGCTCCACCAGTCTCCCTAGGAAATCGGCCAGAGGCTCGGCCTTCGAGTCGAGATTCACGAAGACGAACTGCTCCCACGTCTCCACCCGCACGGGAACCAAACCGTTCTGCGAGCGGTCAAATCCGCAGACGCCCTCGAACTCCGGCGCGCCTTTCAGCGAGCCATCGAGACCGTAGCTCCAGCCATGATACGGACAGCGGAGGATGCTCGCAGTTCCCTGCTCTTCGGTCACGACGGCGGCAGCATGATGGCGGCAGACGTTGTAGAAGGCGCGAAGCTGGCCGTCACTGCCGCGTACGATGACCAGCGGCTCGCCCGCCAACTCTGCTGTAACGAATTCTCCCGGCCGGACAAGCTGGTCAACACGCGCGACCACGTGCCATGTGCGTGAGAAAACGTTCTGCCTTTCCACGTCAGCGATGCGGTCATTGATATACCAGGAAGCCGGAATCGTGGAGGCCTGCTCTAGAGGAACCTGGTCATCATAGGCGGCGAGAATGTCGTGCAGAGAAGATTCCATAAGCCGAGTTTCGGAGGCGCGGCCAAATCATAGCAGGCGCCGTTTGCGAAAACAGTTGACGGCCAGCCGCCGCCGTGTTCCCTTGTTTCATGCCTACTGTTGAACACGCCCTGGAAATCGTGCACGCGACGCCGGCCGACGTCGGCGAGGTTGCGCCACTTTTTGATGCTTACCGCCAGTTCTACAACAAGCCCACTGATCTGGAAGCCGCTCGGCGCTTCCTGTTTGCGCGCTTGAGCAAAGGCGAGTCGGTGTTATTTCTGGCGCGGCACGATGGGCGACTAGTCGGTTTCGTCCAGCTTTATCCCGTCTTCTCGTCGGTGGCGCTGATGCGGCAATGGATTTTGAACGACCTCTACGTGGTTCCTGACGCGCGCAAGCTGGGCGTGGGACGAGCGTTGACAGAACGCGCTCGCGAGCTGGCGGAAGCGACTCGCGCCAACTGCCTGACGTTGGAGACGGCCGCTGATAATGTTCCGGCACAGCGACTCTATGAGAGCCTGGGCTGGAAGCGGGAGCAGGAATTCTATCGGTATTATCTGCCGTTGTAAGTCTGCCGCCGGCTGAAGACTCATCATGACAAAGAGTGCATATGATGGCGCAGCTCAAGCTGCGTCCCTGCAAAACGAAGTCGGCGCTCAGCCGCAGCCCAAGCGCGCACTGGGCCTGCGCGACCTTGTGCTGTTTTACGTCGTCGCGACGCTGAGCCTGCGTTGGGTTGCGCTGGCTGCCGCCGCCGGACCAAGCTCCATCGTGATCTGGCTGTTTGGCTTGGCAGCCATCTTTCTTCCCCTGGCGCTGTGCGTCATGGAGCTATCCTCGCGCTATCCCGAAGAAGGCGGCATGTACGTCTGGAGCAAGCACGCCTTCGGCGATTTCAGCGGGTTCCTCACCGGCTGGGTTTATTGGATGAGCAACCTGCCGTACTTCCCGGCAGTGCTGTATTTCGCGGCCAGCAACGCGCTCTACGTTGCCGGCAACAAAGGCAAGGCGCTGCAGGGCAGTCCGGCATTCTTCCTCATATTCTCCTCTTGCGGATTGGCGCTGGCATTGGCGCTGAATATTGTGGGCCTCGACGTTGCCAAGTGGCTGAGCAATCTTGGCGCGGTGGGAGCGTGGCTGCCGGCAGGCTTACTGTGTGTCATCGGCGTAATCGCGTTGCGAAAGTTCGGCTCCGCCACCAGCTTCAATGCGACTTCCCTACGGCCTTCGCTCACTCTGGGCAACGCCGCCGTCTGGGCCACGCTGATGGGAGCATTCACCGGGGCGGAATCAGCTTCGTTTCTGGGGGGCGAAATCAAGAATCCGCGCCGCACCATTCCGCGAGCGCTCGTGATTGCCGGGGTTCTTATTACCGCGGGTTACATGCTGGGCACAATCGCTGTACTAATCGTGCTGCCGCATCAGCAACTCAACGGGCTGGAGGGCATCATGCAGGCGATCTCCACCAGCGCCGCGCGGATTGGCTGGTACGGGCTTGGCCCCGTAGTCGCGCTGGTGATCTGCGTGGCCAATCTGGGTAGCGTCGGTGCCTATCTAGCGGCGACGTCGCGGCTGCCGTTTGTCGCCGGCATCGACCACTACCTGCCACCGGCATTCGGCCGGTTGCATCCGCGCTGGCAGACGCCGCACGTCGCACTGATCGCGCAAGGCTTGTTTTCTTTGCTGTTTGTGGTGCTGGGTCAATTGGGCAGTACGGTGCGCGGCGCTTACGAGATACTGGTGAGTATGACCATCATCACGACCTTCGTGCCTTTCCTGTTCATGTTCGCCGCGCTCATTAAGTTGCAGCGCGAGCCGGCGGGGCCGGAGATTGTGCGCGTGCCGGGAGGCAAGCCGGTGGCAATCGCAATCAGCATCCTGGGCTTCGCGGGAACGTGCGCGGCGATCGTGGCCTCGGTCGTCCCCGACGCCGACGAGCCGCACAAGGTGCTCGCCGTAGCCAAGCTTATTGTGTTGACCATCGCCGTGATCGGCGGCGGCGTTGTGCTCTATGCCATTGGCAAACGGCGGGCTAGGGCCTTCGCACGTTAGCCTGGGATGGTTGCCGAGTGAGATGCAGCAGGCCCGCCGTAATCCGGTAATTTCGTCGTGCGCCCGGAACTACTCGCTCCACACCGCCAGTTCGTTGCCATTGGGATCGCTGAAATGGAAGCGGCGGCCACCGGGAAATCCGAATATCTCGCGCACGATCTTCCCGCCCGCTGCCTTGACGTTGGCGTAGGTGCCTTCCAGCGACGCAGCATAAATCACGATCAGCGGGCCGGTAGTTTTCTCGCTGGAGGCGCCAGCCGACTGCGCTCCCTTGTTGAATCCACCGGCCAGGCGGCCATCGTGGAAGCTCGTGTAGTCAGGACCGTAGTCCTGAAAATTCCAGCCGAAGACCCCGTTGTAAAAGCGCTTTGTCGCTTCGATGTCAGTAGCAGGAAACTCGATGTAGTCAATTTTCAGATCATGATCTGGCGGCTGCGCCATGATTGCCTCCTCGAAACAGGAATACGAGATTGAGTGCCTTCGCAAGACCCCGCCAAACCCCAGCGACGTCGTTCCGCGGGATTATACCAGTCACTGCCCGATTGGGAGTCTCGGGAGCCGCGCATGGTAGGCTGTCACCATGGCCGGAGAGGATCCTAACGACAAGCAAAGCGTTGCCGTGCAGTGGGCGCGCTATTCGCAGGTTGCGTTTATCATTCCTGCTGCGGTGGTGGTCGGCCTCCTGCTCGGCAAGCTACTCGACTATTGGCTGCATACGCGCTGGTTGTTTCTCGTCGGCATCATCGTCGGATCCGTCGCTGGCTTCGTCGACATGATAAGGATGATCACGCGGAAGAATTGATTGGGGTACAGTGGTCTGGTGTCCACGCCGCCGCCCGAACCGACGCCCGTTTTCGCAGAGGGCTTCCTCGACCGAGCTCTGCCCAGAATCCGCAAATTCCTCCTCGTGCTCGCGGGGCTGGGAACCCTGGTTTGCATGGTGTGCTTTCGCTGGCCGGTGACGGCGGGCTTCGTTGTGGGCGCCGTTGTCTCCTACGTCAATCAAGTCTGGATGGAGCGCGCCGTCGAGGCCCTGGGCGCGAGAATCACCACGCAGCAAAGCCGCGAGCGCGGCGGCCTCATTGTCCTGCGAGCCGTGCTGCGATACGTTCTGATCGCAGGCAGCGCATATGTTATATTTAATGTTTCCCTTGCAGGCCTGTACGGCTTTCTCGGAGGCGTCTGTCTTCCTATCGCCGCCATCGCCTGCGAAGCCGCAGTCGAAGTATTTGTCGCCCTGCGGCACGGATTCTGATTTTCCCTAATCATACTTGCAGACACCGGACGGCGACGCCCAGTGTGTGCGAAGCGGATTAATTAGCAGTAACAGGTCCAGTCATACGAGCTAGCATTCATGCCTGAGCAACTTTGGTTAACCGCACTACTAAACAAACACCTGGGTGGCGTAGCTAACGCCGTTCTGGGCGCATTTCACGTTCACCCCGCGTACCCACAAGCCCCAATCACCAATTATCTAGCCATGCAGCTGCTGGTATTCGTGCTGCTGATTCTGTTTTTCGCTATCGTGCGGGCGCGGCTCTCGGTGGACAATCCCGGATCGTTGCAGCATGTGGCGGAGAGCATCAACTCGTTTATCGCCAACCAAAGCCACGAAGTGATTGGCCATGGTTATGAACGCTACGTCGGGTACCTGACGGTGTTGGGTCTCTTCATTCTCGCCGGCTGCCTCATCGGACTGATTCCCGGCTTCGAGACCGCGACGGCGTCGCCCTCGGTACCATTGGGATGCGCCTTGGTCACCTGGTTCTACTATCATTTTCAGGGCATCCGGCTGAACGGGTTTGGGTACATAAGAAATTTCATTGGACCGGTTTGGTGGCTGGCGCCGCTGATGTTTGTGATTGAAGTGTGCAGCCATCTGGCCCGGATCTTGTCGCTCACCATCCGTCTTTTTGCCAATATGTTTGCCAGCGACATGGTGACGCTCGTGTTCTTCACCCTGTTTCCGATTGGCATTCCAATAATCTTCATGCTGCTGCACGCCGCCGTCGGTATAATCCAGACGTATATTTTCGTGTTGCTGGCGACGGTTTATATTGGCGAAGCGGTGGCGCATGAGCACTGAAGAGAAGCCATTAGCAATTAGCATTTAGCCGTTAGCACTTAGCAACGGACGCTTGATCCTTGGCCAACTGCCAAGTGCCAACTGCTAAATGCAGTTTGCCGTCAGTGTGAGGGCGTCAGCTCGGTGAACGTCAACCACCTCCTGGCGGCGATTCATAAGGAGAAACACGAATGCGGAAAATGATGATGATTGTCTTTGCGCTGATGGCCCTGATGATGGTGGCCATGCCGGCGTTCGCGCAGGAGGCGGGAGGCGCCGCTTCTTCACATGCTAACTATGTAGCCATCGCAGCTGGATTCGGCATCGCGATCGCGGCCGGACTGGCTGGTCTCGGTCAGGGACGCGTCGGCGCTGCGGCTTGCGAAGCCATGGCCCGGAACCCAGCCGCTCGCCCGGCGATTCAGCTGGCACTGATTCTCGGCCTGGCGTTTATCGAGTCTCTGGTGCTCTTCACCCTGGTTATCATCTTCGCCAAAGTTGTCTAGTTTTCGGCTTCAACTGAAAAGCCTCATCCGCGGATGGGGCTTTTCTTTTGTTCTGTTATGGAGTTAAGGATTGGTGGCTGTGATCGCGTTCTCTAGCGCCGGCAGATCGGCTGTGCCGGCCTGATCCTCTGCCGCATTCTGCATCTGTCGCGTCAGCAGGGCAATCTCGGACTGGGCGAGGGTCACATGGTAACGGGCATCTGTTGGCACTGCCGGATCCCGGCTCAGCAGATACAACAACTGCATTAGCTCTTGCAGCTTGTTGTTCGCGGCATCCAGCATACCGGCCGCTTCTTCCGGCTTGGACGACGAAAGTCTGCTGAGGCGAGCCCGGGTGTTTTCTGTGTCGCGGCACGCTGACTCCCGCGGCTGTTGTCCAGTTGAGCTAATTCGAGTGCAAGCTTCCGGTTTCTTATATTGCAGCTGGCTCAAGAGTCTTCCCTCGTTGAAGTGCATCTGTACATTCCTTCCGTTAAAAAGGACGGCTAGTTCCGAAAGCGATAGAGGTTAACAATTCGTAACGCGATGCCGAAATATTACCGACGGTCAGAAACAGGTTGGGCTCCAAGGATGCAGGGATGCAGCTGTTGTGCACCTGAACCTCCTGAAGACTGCTGTGATTGGTTCTCGCAAGCCGCTTACTTCATCAAGTCCTGCGCACTCTGCATGGCATAGTCAAGCACGCGGCCCGGCAGCACGCCCAGGTAGATGGTTGCGATCAAACTGATCGCCAATCCAATCCCCAGTCCGACCGGGATACGAGCCACGGGAATTTCTCCGCGCTCGTTCCGCATATACATATAGACGATCACGCGCAGGTAATAGTAAGCAGCGACGGCGCTATTCATGACGCCTATGATCGTCAGGCCGACCAGGTGCGATTGCAGGGCGGCGTTGAAGACGTAAAACTTCGCGAAAAAGCCGCCGGTAACGGGAATACCGATCAGCGATAGCAGGAATATGGTGAGAATGGCAGCCAGCAGCGGAAAGCGGCGGCCGAGTCCGGCGTAATCGTCGAGGGTGACGTACTTCTCGCCGGTGGAGGCGAAGTGGCTGATGACGGCAAAAGCGCCGACGTTCATTGCGGCATAAGAAGCCGTGTAAAAGATCGCGGCCGAGATCCCGACCTGTTTGGCTGCCGCGAAGGCCACCAGGATATATCCGGCGTGCGCAATTGAGGAATAAGCCAGCAGACGCTTCACGTTTTGCTGCACCAGCGCGCCGATGTTGCCCAGCGTCATGGAAAGCACGGCTGAGACCCAAACCATCCAGAACCAGCCGGGCGCGTCCGTGGCAAAGAGCACCCGCAGAAGGACCGCAAACGCCGCCGCCTTTGGCCCCGTGGACATAAAGGCGACGACCGGCGCAGGTGCGCCTTCATAGACATCGGGCGTCCACACATGGAACGGCGCGGATGCGACCTTGAAGCCCAGGCCCACGAACATCAGCCCTACCGCCAGGTAAGCCAGCAGCGAGGATTGCGTCTGAAGATACTGCGCGATGCCGTAAACATTGGTTGTGCCGGTAGCGCCGAAGACCAGCGCCACTCCATAGAGGAAGAACGCAGTGGCGAATGAGCCCAGCAGAAAATATTTTAGTGACGCTTCGGCGCTCTCAGCGGCGCGGCGTCTCATTCCCGCAAGGATATAAGTCGAGATCGACGAGATTTCCAGCGCAATGAAGATGAGCACCAGTTCCACGGCAGCCGACATCAGCATCATGCCGACCGTGCCGAACAGAACCAGCGCGTAATATTCGCCGGAGCGAATGCGCTGCACTTCAAGATAGTCTAGGGACGACAGGAGAACGACCAACGCGATCAACAGCACCACGACGTGAAAGAACACGCTGAAAGTGTCGACCCTGATTGTGTTGTAGAACGCGTTGCCATAAAACCCGGTCTGGTAGACCGTGGCGGCAAGAGCGGCCAGAATGCCGATGATGGCGATAATGCCCAACGGTTTCTTCGGACTCTGCTCAGGGATGAGCGGATCGATCATCATCACGATGATGCCGAAGACACTCAGCACCACCTCAGGCAAGATGCGAATGTAGTCGATGGCCGGGATCATCGTCCGATCACCTGCGAAAGCAACTGGGTCATGTGCGTTGTAGCGGGGCCTGCGGCCTGCGTGATCGCCGAGAACTGCCTGAGCGCGGCGGAAACCGCGGGATCGATGGAGTGCAGCCACAGCATCGGGGCAACTCCCATCACCAGCGCTGCGATTGCCAGCGGCCACAGCGAAACCCGTTCGCGGGCGTCGAGGTCGCGCAATGAGCTGTTGGCCGGTACCGTCACGTTGCCGTAAAAGACGCGCTGATACATCCACAGCAAATAACAGGAACTCCAGATGACGCCGGTCGCCGCCAGAATTCCATAGAGCTGCCTCGCCTGGAACGCGCCGCTCAGCACCAGAAACTCACCGACGAAACCATTGAGCAGCGGCAATCCCACCGACGACAGCATAATGAACGCGAAAAATGTTGCGTACACAGGCATGGGTGTCGCCAGCCCGCCGTACTCGGAGATGTCGTAGGTGTGGCGGCGATCGTAGATCATTCCCAGCAGCATGAAAAGCGCGCCGGTGGAGACGCCGTGGCTCAGCATCTGATAAACGGCGCCGTCAACGCCGATCTGTGTGAAGCTGAAGATCCCCAGCACAACGAAGCCCAGGTGACTGACCGAGGTGTAGGCGATCAGCCGCTTGATGTTGGGCTGGATCATCGCCACCAGCGAGCCGTAGATGATGCCGATGATGGCCAGCGCGATGATCCAGGGAGCATTGCGTCGCGCCTGTTCAGGAAAGAGTCCAAGGTTGAAGCGCAGCAGGCCATATGTGCCCATCTTCAACAGCACGCCAGCCAGCAACACCGAGCCCGCCGTCGGCGCTTCCACGTGCGCATCGGGCAGCCAGGTGTGGAGCGGGAACAGCGGCACTTTTACCGCGAAAGCTATAAAGAACCCAAGGAACAGCCATATCGCCGCCTGACTGAACCCGGCGACTTGTCCGTTCTGGATCGCGTTCTGAATGGTCACGAAGTCGAAACTTCCGGTGCGCGCGTAGAGCCATATAATCCCGGCCAGCATGAACATCGAGGCGATCATCGTATACAGGAAGAACTTGACCGCGGCATAAATCTTGCGGCCGTGGCCGTACATGCCGATGATGAGCGCCATCGGGATCAGCGTAGCTTCCCAGAAGAAGTAGAAAAGGAAAAGATCGAGGGCGACGAAGACTCCGATCATCGCGGTCTCGAGGACCAGCATCAGGATGAAGAATTCCTTCACCTGGTCGCCGATCGACTTCCACGAGATCAGCACGCACAACGGCATCAGGAAGGTGGTCAGGACGATCAGCCACAGCGAGATTCCGTCGATGCCGAGGTGGTAATGAATGTTAGGGTGCGAAACCCATTGCGAATCGGCCTCGAACTGGAAGCCGCTCTGGCCGCGCACAAAGTACCACGGCAGATGCAGCGATGCCAGCAAGGTAAGCAGCGAGACGGCGAGCGCAAAGTAGCGAATGTCGCGATCGCGGCGCGGAAAGAACGCCAGCAGGATCGCGCCCACCAGCGGCAAGAAGACCACGATGCTGAGGATGTTGTCGTTGATGAACTTCATCGCAACCCCCTCCACACCATGAAGGCGATCACCGCGGTAGCGCCCACGGCGACCCATCCCGCGTAGGAGCGGATATTGCCGGATTGCATGTGGCGCATCGCGTCTGAAGTCTCCAGAGCGCCTTCAGCGCCATCGTCAACGGCCCGGTCGATCAGTCCCAGGTCGATTCCCTTCCAGAAAACGTTGGTCGAGAGCGCAATGAGCGGCTGGATGATGACCGCCCCGTAAAGTTCATCCACTTTGTATTTGTCGAGTACGAAGGTATAAAGCCCGCCGGCAGCTTTCGCGATTCGAGCAGGCAGCTCGGGCCGTTTGTAGTAGAGATACCAGGCGAGCAGGAAACCCAGGGCGACTAACCCGACAGAAATACCGCTGAAAATCAGTTCTGTACTGCTGCCTCCAACTTCGGGCACGGGCTCCGCGGCCGTCGTGCCTGCGGAGGCCGCCAGGAACACCGGCGCAAGAAACGCGTCGAAGTGGTCCGAACCATGCAACGAGTGCGGCACTCCAACCCAGCCACCTACCAACGACAGCAGGGCAAGAATCATCAACGGGACAACCATTACCCACGGGCTCTCGTGCGGAGCGCCGTGACCATGGTCGCCAGCATGCTGCGCATCGGCATCGTGGCCGTGTCCGGCGGTCTCAGGATTCGGTCCGCGGTACTCGCCGAAGAAGGTCATGAACCACAGCCGGAACATGTAGAACGAAGTCATGCCTGCGGTGACGACGCCGATCAGCCAGATAATGTGATTGCCGCTGCTCCACGCCGACCACAGGATCCGGTCCTTGGAGAAGAAGCCGGCAAACGGCGGTATACCAGCAATGGCGAAGGTTGCAATGGTCATCGACCAGAAGGTATAGGGCAGATATTTTCGCAGCCCGCCCATGTTCCGCATGTCCTGCTCGCCGCCGAGGCCGTGAATGATGGAGCCGGCCGCCAGAAATAGCAGTCCCTTAAAGAAGGCGTGGGTCATCAGGTGGAAGATGCCGCCGATGTAGTCGGCCACGCCGCACGCCATAAACATGTAGCCCAACTGCGAGATGGTCGAATACGCCAGCACCTTCTTGATATCGGTCTGAACAATGCCGATGGAGGCGGCGAAGATCGCAGTCAGCGTGCCGATGACGGCGACCGCCAGTCGCGCATCCGGCGCGCGGTCGAAGATGGGACTGGACCGCGCCACCATGTATACGCCGGCAGTTACCATGGTCGCCGCGTGGATCAAGGCTGAAACGGGCGTCGGGCCTTCCATGGCGTCGGGCAGCCAAACGTACAGCGGGATCTGCGCGGACTTGCCGGTTGCGCCTACCAGCATCAGCAAGCCAATGGCGGTGAGCAATCCCGCTCCGGCGGATTCCACCGGATGCTGGATGACCAGCTTCCACAGGCTGTCATACTGCAACGTGCCGAAGTGCTTGATCAGCAGAAACAGTGCGATCAGAAATCCGAAGTCGCCGACTCGATTCGTGATAAACGCTTTCTTGCCGGCATCGGCCGCGCTCTTCTTTAGGAACCAGAAGCCGATCAGCAGATACGACGCCAGACCCACGCCTTCCCATCCCACGAACATCAGCAGGTAATCGTTCGCCAGCACCAGCGTTAGCATGAAGAACATGAAGATGTTCAGGTAAGCAAAATAGCGGTAATAGCCGCCTTCATGCGCCATGTAGCCGACGGAATAGACGTGGATGAGAAATCCGACTCCCGTAACGATCAGCAGCATCACCAGGGAAAGCTGGTCGAGGTAGATGCCGTATTCAGCCGAGAATGACCCCGCGCTCAGCCACGTGGCGTAGCGCTCGATGTGCGGTATTTGGTCCGGGGACAAGCCGGCAAACTGAACCGCAACCCACAACGCCATGGCAAACGCCGCCGCGGTAGATCCCAAGGCAATGGTATTCACCAACGCCTTAGGGAAGCGCTTGCCCAGCAGGCCGTTGATGGCGGCGCCGGTGAACGGAAGCAGCGGAATGATCCAGAGGTGCATGCTCATAGTCGGAGGAGATTCACGCGATCGACGTTGAGCGTTTCGCGCGTGCGGAATACGGCGATAATGATGGCCAAACCTACAGCGGCTTCAGCGGCAGCCACTACCATCACGAAGAAGACGAAGATGTGGCCGTCAAGCGACTTGAGCTGCGCTGCAAAGGCGACGAACGAAAGGTTCACGCCGTTCAGCATCAGCTCGATGGAAAGAAATATGGTGATGATGTTGCGCTTGATCAAAAATCCGGCAACCCCGCAGGCGAACAATATCGCACTCAGCACCAGATAATAGGAAAGAGGCACCATGTTATTCCTCCCTCCGCGCCAGCACCACGGCGCCCATGATCGCAACCAGGATCAGGATTGAAGTCACCTCGAAGGGCAGCAGGTAGTCGCGGAACAGCAGATGTCCGACGGCCTGGGGATTGCCAAAAACGTTTTTGCCATTCATGACCGTGGGCCCGCCGATGGCGATGCGATCCAGCCCGGCGAGATGGCTGACGACCGCGGCCGCAATACCCAGGCCGATGATCAACGCGGGCACGCCGAGCATGGTCGCCACGCGGCTGCCATGCGGCAAGCGTTCTTCCTCGCCGGCGTTGAGCAGCATGATCACGAAGACGAACAGCACCATCACCGCGCCGGCATAGACAATGACCTGCACAGCGGCGACGAACTCGGCGCCCAGCAACAGATAGATCATCGCCAGCGAACCCATCACCACGATCAGCGACAGCGCGCTGTTGATGGGGTGCTTCTGCACCAGGAGGTTGATCGCACCTCCCACGCACAGCAGAGCGAAGATGAAGAACAAAATAAGAGCGAGCATGATATTCGCTGCACTAGCACTTGGCATTTGGCGCTTAGCCAAACATCCTGTGCTCACTGCGCTGCTTTTCCTGCGTGCCTTTGCTAACTGCTAAATGCCAAATGCTAAGTGCTACTTGATCGCCACGACAAATGCCGTCACAACAATATTCGCAATGGCCAGTGGCAGAAGGAACTTCCAGCCGAAAGCCATGAGCTGGTCATAGCGGAAACGCGGCAACGTTCCGCGGACCCAGATGTAGACAAAAATGAAAGCAAACACCCGCACCGCGAACCAACCGACAGGCAAGAGCGACTGGATGATCGGCGGCCCGAACACAGGGCCTGACCATCCCCCCAGAAACATAATGGAAGCCAGGCACGCCACCGTAAACATGTTGGCGTACTCGGCCATGAAGAACATGGCAAACTTCATTGAGCTGTACTCGGTGTGATAACCGCCGACCAACTCCGTCTCCGCTTCCGCAAGATCGAAGGGGATGCGATTGGTTTCGGCGTAGGCTGCCATGATGTAAATGAAGAAGGCGACGATCTGTCCCTGGAAAATATTCCACTTGGGAATGAAGCCGAACCAGGTGCCCGACTGCGCATCTACGATGTCACGCAAGCTGAAGCTGCCGGAAAGGATCAGCACTCCCACGAGCGAAAGGCCAAGCGCCACTTCGTAGCTGATCATTTGCGCCGAGGCGCGCAGGCTGGCCAACATGGAATACTTGCTGTTCGATGCCCACCCGGCCAGGGCGCTGCCGTAAACTCCGACAGAGGTGATTCCCAGAATGATGAGCAGACCGATGTTCACATCGGTGATCTGTAGCGGCGTATGGATTGAACCCAACGAGATCCATGGACCGATGGGAATGACCGCGATGGAAGTCAGCGCCGTCACCAGCGCAATGACTGGCGCCAATAAATACAAAGGCTTGTTGGCGAAGGGAGGTGTGACATCTTCCTTAAAGATAAACTTTAAGCCGTCCGCCAACGGCTGCCAGATGCCGAACGGCCCCACACGCGTTGGCCCCCAGCGGTTTTGCAGGTGGGCCACGACCTTGCGTTCCAACAACGTCGTATAGGCGACCGCCGTCAGCAGGACCAAGACCGCCAGCAGGATCTTGACGATCGATACCAGGATGTAGATGCCAATGGTCATTTAGTGATCAGTCTGTCAGCCTTCAGCCGTCAGTTAATACGCCGTTCTTCGCTTTTCGCCTTTCGCTCTTCGCCAGAAAATAAACTCTCTTGAGCGGAGGCGGGTGAAACTTGAAACCGGAAACCGTATCAGCTTCCAACTACATGCCGTCGGCCCGAACCATGGGATCGTAGCCCGGCGCGCTCTCCAAGTCGGATGGCGCGTTGTACCGCTCCATAACCGTATTCAATGCCTGCGAGAATCGCCCCAGGGTACCGGAGGTAAATAATGAATCGTTCGCGGGCATCACCAGCGCCGGATCGCCAGTCCCCGTTGTACCCGTGATCTGCACCAACTGTGTGTGCTCATCTCGGCCCGCAAGCAGTCCCAGACGAGAGATATCGTAGCCCGGCACCAGGCGCTGAATTTCGTCGAGCATCGCCGTCGGATCGTAAGGGCTCATCTTCGGTTCCAGGTTGTGCTCGGCCAGCCAAACTGCGTGACGATCGGCCTCACCCGATTGCGCGCCGCGCGTCTGGCCCATGTCGGCGCGCGTGCCTCCACCGCCGAAGGGCACCAGCTTGTGAACGTCATATCCCATGCGGGCCGCGATACGGACAATGCACTCGAAATCATTCCGCACGCCCGAAAACTCACCGGCCTTCTTCAGCATCTGCGCGTCGCCGCAGGTGTTGGTGTAAGTGCCACCTTTTTCGTAAGCGCTAGCGACGGGCAGCACCAGGTCGGCGATGGCCGCCGTCTCGGTCAGGAACATGTCCTGCACGATGACGAAGCTCTTGGAAAGCGCGAAAGGATCGACGGTGTAGCGCGCGACGGGATTGGAGCCGACTACGTAGAGCGCCTTCAGCTTCCCTTCCTTGGCAGCTTCCATCATCTGCAGCAGGTTCAAGCCGGGAGCCCTGGGAATCTCGTCCAGCCACTCTTCATGGAAGCGCGTCGCGCTCGAAACAGGAGCGTAGCCCGGCAGCATATCGGGATAAAGACCCATGTCGGCTGCGCCGCGAGAGTTGGCGTAATCGCCCAGGCAGATGAACTTCGCGTTTTGCACCAGGCCGAAGTCGATCAGCGTCTTGACGTCGTTGCCGCGCAGCTCCGAACCGAAGATGATGACCAAGGCGGATTCAGCTTTCACCGCATCGCGCAATTTGGTCAGAGCTTCGCGAGTGAGCTGCTTGGAGACAACTGCGTCGGCCGCGCCGTCGTTACCGGCAAGGAACTGCACCAAGCTGGCTTCTGAGCCGGCAGCGATCTGCGCAAACGCCGTAGCCTGCCGGTGCAGCTTGATCGGAGAAGAATTCGCCACGTAGAGCTTGGCGCGATGCAGCCGGACATTGCTGCGAATCTGCCACGCCAGCAAAGGATGCTGCTCGGTGGGATCGTTGCCGATCAGCAGGATTGCAGGTGCGCTGAAAACATCTCGCATCGAAGCTGTAGCGTTCTGCTTGCCGGCCAGCGCTGAAGCGAAGGCGGGAAAATCGGCGGTGCGATGATGATCAATGTTGTTTGTGCCAAGCACCAGACGCGCAAACTTTTGTAGCAGATAATTCTCTTCGTTGCTGGTGCGATTCGAGCCAATCACGCCGATCGACGCGGGACCTTCGGTGGTCAGGATTTCCTGGAACTTCGTCGCGATCAGGTCGAAGGCCTGTTCCCAGGTCGCAGAGACAAACTTCCCGTCGCGCTTGATCAGCGGCTGCTGCAAGCGATCGGGATTATTCGCGAAGTCGAATGCATAGCGCCCCTTGATGCAGAGGAAGTCACCATTGATGCCGCTCTTGTCGCGATTGTCGCCGCGCACAATCTGCATACCGGTATCGGCGCGGCGCGCGCCCAGCGTGGTCTTGCAGCCGTCACCGCAGTGCGTGCAGACCGTGCCGGTGTGCTTCATCTCCCAGGGACGCGTCTTGTAGCGATAGGCGCCGGAAGTCAGGGCGCCGACGGGACAGATGTCGATGCACATGCCGCACTCTTCGCACTCCAGATGATCTTCTTTGTTGGGCGCGATGATGGAGCCGGAACCGCGATTCTGGACGCCCAGCGCCCACACATCCATACCCTCGCCGCAGACTCGAACACAGCGATAGCAAAGAATGCAGCGCGGCCGGTCGAAGTACACTACCGGCGACCACTGTTGCTCGTCGCGATGGTTCTTCAGGTCCATGAACTTCGATTCGGCAGCGCCGTACTTGAAGGTCATGTCCTGCAGTTCGCACTCGCCGCCGGCGTCGCAGACGGGACAGTCGAGCGGATGATTGGCCAGCAGCAGCTCCAGCATCGACTTGCGCGCCTGCTTGATCTTGTCGCTCTCGGTGGTGACGATCATGCCCTCGGCGACCGGCGTAGTGCAGGCCGTTTGCAGCTTGGGCATCTTCTCGATTTCCACCAGGCACATGCGGCACGCGCCCTGCAACGACAGATTGGGGTAGTAGCAGAAAGACGGCACCTCGATGCCCGTGCTCTTGCAGGCTTCAATGAGGAGCGTCCCCGCGGGAACGGTGAGTTTCTTGCCGTCGACAGTGAGAGTTACGTCAGCCATAAAAGCAGCAATTAGCCTTTAGCAATTAGTAAAACCAAATCATGCCGCGTGAGCCGGTGTCCTGGTTGAATCGGTCTGCGGAAGCGTTACCGCCAACCACTCAACTACATATTGCTTTGTCTGGTGGTCCGGATCGAATTCACTGAAATCCACGCTAGTTGCGATGGCCTCCGGCACTGGCTCTCCAGCCTTCGCCGTCTCGCTCAAGTACAGTTCCATCGCCTCGCGCATATTCGCGCGGGTGTCGTCCAGGGTTTCTCCTAGCGTGCCACAGCCATGGATGTCGGGCGAAAACGCACTCCAGTTCTTTCCCACATTCTCGTAGACAACCAGATATTCTCGCGTCATTTCAGACTACACCGTCAATCAGCGCTCGTGTCGTCCCTAAAGGGACTCACATGCTCAAAATGCCCGCTTACCCAGCGCTCCCGCGCTGGGCTAATTACTTTCGCCCTCCGGGCTTCAAATCTAGCCACTGGCCACTAGCTACTGACCACTGCCGCTTCCGTCGCCTTCTCGTACGGACACGGCTTGCCGTTGAGGTGGTCCTCAAACTCGCCGCGAAACTTCTGTATGTAGGAGATGATCGGCATCGCTGCCGCATCGCCCAGCGGACAGAAAGTCCGCCCCAGCATGTTTTCCGCCAGGTACTTCAAATTGTCGATGTCTTTTGCAACTCCGCCACCGCTATGCATCCTAACCAGCGTCTTCTTCATCCAGTCGGTGCCTTCACGGCACGGGATACACCAGCCGCAGCTTTCGTGCTGATAAAACTGCGTGACCCGCAGGGCAAATTTCACAATACACATCTGGTCGTCAAGCACGATGACCCCGCCGGAACCCAGCATCGATCCGGCTTTTGCTACGGAATCGAAGTCCATAGCAACGTCGATCTCATCGGGCAACAGGATCTGCACCGACGATCCGCCCGGCACAACACCCTTCAGCTTCTTGCCTTTCGCCATGCCGCCGGAGACGTCGTAGATCATCTTCTTCAGGCTATAACCCATGGGCAGTTCGTAGACGCCGGGCCGCTCCAGCTCGCCGCTCATGCAGAAGAGGCGCGTGCCACCGTTGCGCGGAGTGCCCAGATGGGCGAACCATTCGCCGCCGCCGAGAATGATGTGCGGCACGCTAGCCAGGGTTTCTGCGTTGTTGATGACTGTAGGGCCGCCCCACAGGCCGACCACGGCCGGGAACGGAGGACGGATGCGCGGTATGCCTCGCTTCCCTTCCAGCGATTCCATCAGCGCCGACTCTTCGCCGACTTCGTAGGCGCCCGCGCCGGAGTGGACGAAGATATCGAGATCGACGCCTGAGCCGAAGATGTTTTTGCCGATGAAACCGCGCGCGTAGGCGTCGGCGACGGCCTTCTCCATGATCTCGATGAGGTAACGATATTCGCCGCGCAAATAGATGTAGCCAGTTTTGGAGCCGACGGCGAGCGCAGCGATCATCACGCCCTCGATGACGGAGTGCGGGTCGTGCTCGAAGATGAGGCGATCTTTGCAGGTGCCAGGCTCACTCTCGTCGCCATTGCATAGCACATACTTGGGCTTGGGCGACTGCTTGGGCACGAACGACCACTTCATCCCAGTGGGAAATCCTGCACCGCCGCGGCCGCGCAGATTCGAGGCCTTCACTTCGTTGATGATGGCGTCCGGCTGCATCGTGAAAGCCTTCTGCAAGGCTTTGTAGCCGTCGAGCTCCAGATAGCGGTCGAGGTTGGTCGCACCCAGGCCAAAGCGCCTGGAGACGACCTTGACTTCATCGGGATGGGAGACTAGGTACGCCATTCTGCTTGCTTGGTAGAGCGGGCCCCTTCGACTTCGCTCAGGGCAGGCTTTCAGGCCCGCGTCTCAGCGCCAATTTATTAACACAGGACTTTAGCCCCTGCCGGAATCTGTCGCCGGCTGAAGCCGGCTCGCTTAAATAAGATCCTGTGACGCGGACCTAGAGGTCCGCTCTACCCTACTGCTGTTCCTTCTTCTTCAAGCCGTCAATCAACTGGTCAATCTTTGCGGGCGTCAGGTTCTCGTGGAAATCGTAGTTCATCATCAACGCCGGCGCCCAAGAGCAGGCGCCGATGCATTCCACTTCTTCCAGATAGAACAGCCCATCGGGCGTCGTTTGCTTATTGCCGACGCCAAGTTTCTTCTTGCAATGCTCGAAAATGCCTTCAGCGCCGCGCAACAGGCAGCTCACGTTGGTGCATACCTGCAAGTTGTACTTGCCGACGGGGTGCGTGCGCAGCATGGAGTAGTAGCTGATCACGTTGCGAACTTCCAGGTCCGACAATTCAGTCCGCTTCGCAATCTCGTCGATGGCCTCGTCGGTCAACGCGCCAAGTTCATCCTGGATGTAGAGCAACATGGGGACGAGTACCGACCGTTTGGTCGGATAATGGCCAACCATCGTGGTGAAACGTTGTTCGAGTTGTTCGGAAAAACGCATAGCAATTAGCAATCAGCAACTAGCAACTAGCAACTAGCAACTAGCCAAACCCAATCCAGCGACTGTGCGAATCGAATCCAGCGACAATCTCCGTGTCATCCTGAGCAAGGCGCTTTAGCGCCGAGTCGAAGGACCCCTACGCTGCATCCGCCGCGCTTCTAGTCAAACTCGCGCTTCGGCGGTGTCTGCTCCGCACCAACCCGTCCCACGACGATCTCGGCCCTGCTATAGTTCTCGCTCTTCATCGGACATGCGGCGATGCGCCGCAGCATCGCGATCTGACCTATGTGCGTCAGGGCGTCGGCAATCGGAGCCTGCATCAGCGACTCTGGACTGGCAGCCAACGGCTGCCCGGAAGCCAGATAATCGTCGAAGGCCCGCAATACAGCATGAAATCGATTGACTTCATCGGTCCACGGCAAAGGAGCCGAATCGTTCCACCGCTGATTTCCCTGTGCGAGCGTGAGCGCCCAATCCATCAGGTCGCCGATGTGCGCCAGCATCTTGGCCGGCGAGCGCGTAGTCTCGCACGCGCGAAACTCGGCAAATTCAGGAGGCGCACCCCGCAGCGCTTTCCCACCACGATACGCAATCGTTGCCAGCGCGTGGCGAAGCAGTTCGCGTTTCGGATCTGCAACACCCGTCTGTGCCGATGCGTTCATATTCGACCTCAAGGCCAGCTCCCAAGCTGTGCCGTCCCCAAGGAACTCAAGTACTTAAATTTCACTCACCCAGCGCTAAAGAGTCTGTGTGAGAACCCGTGTCGTCCCCGGGGGACTCGGACTTAACCCCCACTTCACCCAGCACTCCGCCTTCGGCTACGTGCTATCATTATTCCGCCCTTCGGGCTCGATTTTCGCTCGATCCGTTCCACACGCAAACCAAAACTCTTGTTCTCACACAGGCGCTAAAGCGCTGGGCTATCTTCTTTCGCGCCTAGGGCGCTCTATCCCGCCACTGCGGACTTCGTGCCAACATCAACGCGAAACGCAGCGCAGCAAAGTCAGTTACAGCCGCTCTTAACTAGCCACTGACCACTGGCCACCGACCACTGCCTTACCTGTCGCAATCGCCCAGCACGATGTCGATGCTGCCAATGGCAGCGACCACGTCGGCAATCAGGCGGCCTTCGCACATCTTGCGCAGCGACTGCAAGTTCGCAAACGACGGCGAACGCATGTGCACGCGATACGGCTTGGCGGTACCGTCACTCACCACGTAATAGCCCATCTCGCCGCGCGGCGACTCGATCGGCATATAGACTTCACCTTCCGGCACCGCAAATCCTTCGGTCACGATCTTGAAGTGATAGATGAGCGCTTCCATCTGCGTTTTCATCTTCTCGCGATCGGGCAGAACGACCTTGGGAGCGTCGGCTTTCACCGGACCTTCGGGCATGCCTTCCAGCGCCTGCACGGCAATCTTCTGCGACTCGCGCAGTTCGGCGACACGCACCAGATATCGCGCGTACACGTCGCCATCCGTCGAGATGGGCACCTTAAACTTGAAATTTTCGTAGCCTGAGTACGGCAGATCGCGTCGCAGATCCACATCGACACCGCTGGCCCTCAAAGTGGGGCCCGTGGCGCACAAGGCGATGGCGTCTTCGGCCGAGATGTAGGCCACGTCCTTGAGACGGTTCACAAAGATCGGATTGTTGGTCAGCAGATTCTCGTACTCGTCGATGTCGGCGGGAAAGCGCACGAGGAATTTCTTGACGCGATCGATGAAGCCGAGCGGCGGCTCCAGTGCCAGCCCCCCAATGCGGAAATACGAAGTCATCATGCGCTGGCCGGAGACTGCTTCGAACAGCCGCAGCACGTCTTCGCGCTCGCGGAAGCAATAGAGGAAGACGGTCATGGCGCCGATGTCCATGGCGTGCGTGCCCAGCCACACCAAGTGCGAATTGATGCGGGTCAGCTCGTTCAGCATGACGCGAATCCATTGCGCACGCGGCGGAATCTCGATCCCCAGCAACTTCTCCACCGCCAGGCAGTAGGCCAGGTTGTTGGTCATGGGGCAGAGATAGTCGATGCGGTCGGTCATGGGCACGACCTGCTGGTAGAACTTGGCTTCGCAGGTCTTCTCGATGCCGGTGTGCAGGAAGCCGATGTCGGGCATGATGCGCACGATGGTCTCGCCATCGATCTCCAGCAGCAGCCGCAGGACGCCGTGCGTCGAGGGGTGCTGCGGGCCCATGTTCAGGACCATCGTCTTGTCTTGCGATGGATCCAGCACCGGGGTTGGAGTCATGTGCGCCATCAGCGGTAGCCCTCGACGGGATAGTCCTTGCGCAGCGGATGACCTTCCCAATTCTCCGGCATCATGATGCGGGTGAGGTCGGGGTGCCCGTCAAAACGTACGCCGAAGAGATCGAAGACCTCGCGCTCGAAGAAGTTGGCGCCCGGCCAGATGGGAGTAAGCGAGCCGATATTGGCGTCTTCTCCCATCAGCTTCACCTTGACGCGCAAGTACCTCTTGTTGGGAATGGAGAAGAGCTGATAGACGACCTCGAAGCGCGGCTGGCGCGGATACCAATCGACACAAGTAAGATCGGCGAGAGCGTTGTATTGCAGCTGCGGATCGTTCTTCAGCGTGAGACACGCCTCACGCAGAGCAATGCGATCGAGCCAGATAGTGAGCTCGTTGCGATCAAACTTGGCGCCGGTTACAGCACCGGCGTTCCATGCCAGCAAGGCCGCCACTTCAGGGCGGTCTTTCAGTTGCTCGAGGTCGGTAATTGCAGGCTGGAGTCCCATCAGAGCTTCTCCGCCTTACCCTGCTTGTTCCAGTCGAGCACGCCTTTTTTCCAGACGTACCAGTAACCGGCGAGCAGGATGCCGATGTACACCAGCATCTCCCAAAACCAGAACATGCCAAAGCCGGAGGCTTTGAGCGAACGCTGGACAATGGCCCAGGGATAGAGGAACACGGCCTCCACATCGAAAAGGATGAAGAGCATGGCGACCAGGTAGAACTTTACGGTGAAGCGCTGGCGGGCGTTGCCGACAGGCTCCATGCCGCACTCGTACGGCGACATCTTGGCGGAGTTGTATTTGTGCTGGCCGATGAAATAGGAGAGCAGCACCATCGCGCAAGCGATCACCCCGGCGACCAGGATGTGGATCAGCAACGGAAGATAGCGGTCAAAATAAAAGTCCGGCATGATTGCGGTAACAACAGAAAACCTTGCACAACAACAGGCAAACATTCGAGTTTAGAGTTTGATAGCGAGCGGTGTCAACCGCGCGACGTGTGCGATTCATCAGGGTTTTACAAAAGAAAGTTTCTAGTTTCGAGTTTCAACTTTCAAGCCGTGAAAACGAGGCGTGGGGGACTGCGTACTCGGGGCTTGTATTCGAAACCAGAAACTTAATGCCGCCGTTATCCCCCGCCGACGAAGTGGACAATCTCCATCTGATCGCCATCGTTGAGCATTGTTTCAGGCCACTGCGCTCGGGGGACGATCTCGCGATTGAGTTCGACCGCGACGCGATCGCCTTTCATACCGAGTTGTTCGACGAGTTGGGCGAGCGTCAGGAATTCGTCGAAAGTCTGGTCTTTGCCGTTGATGGTCAGCCGCATAAAGACAGTTTCTAGTGTCGAGTGTCGAGTTTCACGTTTCAAGTGGGTGCGTTGCAGCTGTTCTTACGATGATCAGGGCTTCGCGTCCAACCCATAAAGCTTAATGGCATTGTCGCGCATCACCTTGCGCGCGATCTCGCTGGCCTGAGCGCGGGTGATTTCTCCATCCTGCATCATCCCCGTCAAAGCAATAGCCAGCGCGGTCCTTCCCGCGGTTGTCGTCTGATATCCAGTCTCTTCCCAATTCACCTGCGGCGTCAGTGGATAAAGATCGGTGCCGAACAAAACTTTGTCGGGATAGAACTCCAGCATGAAGCGAATACTCGCGGCGATATGCCGCGGCGAGGTCATCCAGGTTTGCTCGGAGAAATCGGCATAGACGTTGGCCTTCATCAGCAGATAGGGCACGAACTGCTCGAAGCCGCCCGAGCCGCCGTGAAGCATGACGAAATTCGTTTTGCGCAGCGCCGGGTCGTTGAACACCGAGTCGAGCAGCAAAGGATTGCTGCCCTCCATCTGGAAATATCCACCGCATCCGCCGCCGGTGTGGAAGTGTACAGCCATTCCAAGTCGTCCGGCCTCGCCGGCGATGTAGCGGAAGAGATAGTCCTGGAGGATCTTGTAGTCGGCGTCGCTGGGAACTCCGCCCTTCACGTAACGCGCATATATCCTGGCTGCGTCCACCTCTTTGGCGGGAGCAAAATCCAGCGAGCGCAGGTAGGCGGCCTCAAACTTGATGGCCACGGCGCCGTTTCTACGTTGCAGCTCCAGCAACGGCGTGACGATTTTAGCCGTGTATTGAGCCAGGGTCGGCGGCACGCCGTTAAGATTGAGCTGATTCACGTATCGCGCAAACAGCAATTCCTCACGACCGTAGAAGATCTTGCGATCAGGCGATTGCGCCGCCAGCGACGAATTGTTCAACGGGAAGAGCAAGGTGTCGTCGAACGCCACCCAGCGGAAGTATGGCGGCTGCAGTCCGCGGCCCATAGCGACACGGTTCGCCAGCTCCGTCTCGATGCCAAGTTGATCGAGCACCCAATTGGGATAGTTGTCGCCTTCACGCTGCTTCACCTTTTCCTTGGTGGCCAGCAGTTCCTTCACGTGCTCCGGCGCAAAGTCGTCGTACTTATAGCCGAACATCGTCTGCCACGCCTTGATGTAGACGGGATTGTCTTCACGAAACATCAGCCCGGAGTCGGTCGCCTCCAGCGGATCGCAGGGCAGCGCATCGAAGTCTTCATCTTTCTCGCCATTCGGACCGTTGAGAGCGGGGGGATGCGAGTGGTTGTCGATGGCCTTGATCTGATTGATCTCGGTCATCAGGCTGGGATCGGGTTGTAGCTGCTGATTCGTCTGGGCAAACAGCGAGGACGTCACAGTTAGCGCAAGAACGAGCAAAAACGTTTTCATCGGCCACCTGATGATTTCGTCAACGGGTTTCCAATAGTCACAGGAGAGCCCCAGCACGTTGCGGGAGCGATCCGCAGCAGTCTATCGCGTAGGAAACCACACCTCAACCTTCATCTGCGCAGGCCAATTCCGAACCCAAATCGACCGTCCGACAATCTAAAGAGTTTGCACTACATGATGGGATCCGGTGCCTCGACACCGGGAAAGAAAACCGAAATCTTCAAGGCGTTGCCGGAGATCTGGCAGCTGATCCGCCCGCGCCGGGTACTGCTCGCGCTCGGGCTAGTGCTGATGGTCATCAACCGCGTCTCCGGGTTGGTGCTGCCCGCCTCCACCAAATACCTGGTTGACGACGTCATCGGCAAGCGGCATTTCAAACTGCTCTACCCGCTGGTCGGAGTCGTGCTCGTGGCGACTCTCATCCAAGGCCTCACCTCATTTGCTCTGACGCAAACGCTCTCTAAGGCCGCGCAGAAGCTGATCGCCGAACTGCGCCGGCGGGTGCAGGAGCATATTGGACGGCTCTCGGTTTCCTACTACGACGCCAACAAAACCGGCATGCTGGTGTCGCGCATCATGAGCGACGTCGAGGGCGTTCGTAATCTGCTCGGCACCGGACTGGTGGACTTCGTCGGAGGCCTGCTGACCGCTGTCATCGCCTTCGCAGTTTTGATCCGCCTCAGCCCGGTGATGACCGGAATCGCCTTCGGCTTTCTACTGATATTCGGCATCGGACTCCGGAAGGCCTTTCGCATCATCCGTCCCATCTTTCGCGAGCGCGCCAAGATCAACGCCGAAGTGACCGGCCGGCTCACCGAATCGCTGGGCGGAGTGCGAGTAGTGAAGGGCTATCATGCCGAGGCGCGCGAGCACGAGGTCTTCAGTTCGGGAGTAGAGCGGCTGCTGCAGAACGTCGTCAAGACGCTGACCGCGACATCGGTGATGAGCCTTTCGTCATCGACTCTGATGGGCGTCATCGGCGCGATCGTGATGTTTATGGGGACGCGGCAGATCCTCGCCGGCAAGCTCACTCTCGGCGGCTTCTTCACCTACACGATGTTTCTAGGCTATCTGGCAGCGCCGCTGATCCAGGTTGTCGGCATCGGCACGCAGATCACCGAAGCCATTGCCGGACTGGAGCGCACCCGCGAAGTCCTGGATGAAACGCCGGAGAACGAGGACCCCGATCGCACCGTCACGTTGGGACCTATCCGCGGCGATATCACCTTCCAGAATGTCGACTTCGCCTACGAACTGCAGAAGACTGTTCTGCACGACGTCTCATTTCATGCGTGGCCGGGAACGGTAACTGCTCTGGTGGGATCGTCGGGCTCGGGCAAATCGACGATCATCGGCTTGATTGCCGCCTTCCACAAGCCAAACGAGGGCCGGGTACTCGTGGATGGCGTCGATCTCTCCACAATCCGTCTGGAGTCCTATCGCACGCAGTTGGGAATGGTGCTGCAGGACTCGTTCCTCTTCGACGGCAGCATTCGCGAGAATGTGGCGTTCTCGAAACCCAATGCGACCGAGGCGGAAATTCTTCGCGCCTGCGCTATCGCACGCGTCGACGAATTCGCCGAGAAGTACGAGATGAAGTACGACACCATCATCGGCGAGCGCGGAGTGAAGCTCTCCGGCGGCCAGCGGCAAAGAGTCTCGATCGCTCGCGCCATCCTGGCCAATCCCCGCATTCTGATTCTGGACGAAGCAACCTCGAGCCTCGACTCCGAATCCGAGGCGCTGATTCAAGAGGGACTCGCTTACCTGATGCAGGGCCGAACGACCTTCGTCATCGCACACCGTCTCTCCACCATTCGCCGGGCCGACCAGATTCTCGTCGTGGAAGCCGGAAGCGTTGTGGAGCGCGGCAGCCATCGCGAGTTGTTCGATCTGGGCGGACGCTATTACGATCTCTACACCAAGCAGCACGGCATCGAGGAGAATCTTTTTCTTGCGCCGGGCGAGGGCGATACCGTCGAAGAAAACGAAATCGTTGCGCCTGCCCCAACAGCTGCTGATCCCGATCCCACGTCCCTGCTGCGATAGAAGCCCTTTCATCGCTCCATTGAGCGCCGACGCCGAAGAGAGTATTCTGCGATTACCTTAAGAAATAGAGCTTGACTTGGAGGTATGTACATTGCGCCGTAGTCTGCCAGCGCCTGGTATTCTTCTTCTAATCACCATCTTGCTAACCGGGATTGCCCAGCCGCTTTGGGCCCATGCGATCCTCATGGAGTCCAAGCCCAAAGCGAACGCGACCATCAAAGGATCCGAGGTTCCAATCTGGTTGCGCTTCAATGTTCGCGTGGATGGCAGCCGGTCGCGCCTGCAACTGATCGGACTTGACGGCTCGGCCGTTTCCATGCAAGCCGCGAAACAGACGGCTCCCAACATACTGGAGTCACGCGCCACCGGGCTGAAGCCCGGAGCCTACAAACTGCAATGGCAGGTGCTTGCCTCCGATGGTCACATCAGTCACGGCGAGGTTGACTTCACGGTGAAGTGACCTCGGGCGATGCTGAACCTGACCGATGTGCTTCGTGCTGATTGGCGCGGGCCGTTGTAGCACCGCCGACGGCGTCTGACGACTACGAAGCGGTATAATTCCTCCAGCTTGAAAATGGCGTGTCGGCTGCACCGGCTCGGAGCGCACCAGTCAACCTGGTTGCTAGCGTGTGCCAGCTCGCGTATTTCGTGCATGGAGGTTCGGCGATCCTGCAAGTTGCAGCAACCAAGACGACGACTCCCGGCTTCGGACTGCCGCCGTCCCGCTTCCTTCCGCGCCGCTACAAACCCCGAAATGTAGGTAGCTGGTCTGGCCACCTCGCCTTTGCCAGCGATCTCATTGCGGCTACCCAACCCAGCCTTATCGTCGAACTGGGTACTCATTGGGGCGAAGCCTACTTTACCTTCTGCCAGACTGTGGAGGAACGCGGACTTAGCTCCCTATGTTATGCCGTCGATCATTGGCTAGGCGATGAACATGCCGGACAATATGGCGAAGAAGTCTTTGACGACGTAAGCCAGTACAACGAGCGTTACTATAGACAGTTTTCATACTTGCTGCGAAAAAGCTTCGACGACGCTCTCTCGCAGTTTGCCGAAGACTCTATCAACCTTCTCCACATCGACGGACTCCACACTTATGAAGCTGTCCGTCACGACTTCAACTCCTGGCTGCCAAAGGTAAAGCCGGGCGGACTAATTCTGCTACACGATATCTGCCCTAAACACCAGGATTTTGGCGTCTGGCGCTTTTGGGATGAGATCAAGGTAGAATTTCCGGATACCTTCGAGTTTCATCACAGTTGGGGACTAGGCGTAGTAGGCAAGGGACATGTAGCAAGGAAATCTCTTCTGTCTGAGCTTCTTTTTGATGGCTCCCCGGAAGTTCGCGAAGAACTGCGCCGTCACTATGTCATCTACGCGTCGCACCTGGAGAATCTTCTGGGACGGTTCCCTGTCTCAGGCGGGCGGCCGGTCCTCCACGCTTCGCCCGAGGTCAGGGTGCAAGTATTTCCGTTCGGTGAGCACGGCTATTCGCAGGAAAATACTCAGATCCGAATCATCAGATCTGGTGGCTGGGAAACTCTAGTTTTTGATCTGCGAGATACTAGTGCCCTTGGACCACTTAGGGTTGATCCGGGATCTGAGCCGGCTTTTATCGAGATAGGCGATATCCAGATACATTCTGGCGACGCGGGTGACTTAGTGTGGTCTCCTCAAGCTTCGCCGGCGACGCGTGGATTCACTGCCGGCGGCACCGCCGAGACGCCGTTCAGCGATAACCTGTCCTTCATTATCAGCACGGGCGATGATCCACAAATCCTGCTTGCCGTGCCTGCTGATATAAGGGGTCCAGCTAAGTTGACGATCTCTCTTAAAGTAACCCCGGCCACCCAGCAAGCCATAGAAATCTTCGCTTCTCAAATTAAGGGACTACAGCAGCAGTTCGATGCACAGAACAATTCCTTTGCGACCCAGCTAGCCGAAACGTCGGCACAGGCTCGCGAGGCAGTCGCACAAAGAGATGCCACGCAGCGATCGCTGGATGAAACGGAGCAATTCCTGGCAGCCTCTGAGAAAACACTCTATGGAATGCAGCACTCCTTATCTTGGAAGGTGACAGAGCCGCTTCGGCAAATAATGGCTATCCTACGACCAAAACCTCGGACGGTACGATAATGTAACCTGTGAGGAAGCGCTTGGATTAGAGAATGCTTGTCGCCTCCGCAGCACATCAGAGGATTCCAGGAAAATCAATGGAAGAGCAGGAAATATTGTCGACTCTTAGAGCGCGTGTAGCTCGTTACCAGGAGGCTGCGTCGACCAGGCCAGGCACCAGGGATATTGGCGTCGATCCTGCCCGACTAGACGCGCTCTCCGACGAAGTATGGAACTCAAGCAACGCCGTCGGGCGGCTCAATCCACGAAACCCCGGCTTGCTGAACCGTACTATCCAAGCTCTGAAGAAGTTGATGCAGCGTTCTTTGAGTTGGTACACGCGTCCCCTTCAGGACTTTCACAGCAGCGTGGCCCGGGCCATCGAAGCACACGGACGCGCCATAAACTCCTTCCAGCCGACAATCATAGCGTTACAGGAAGCAGTGAGGACAGTCGAGCTTGCGACACAAGAGCAGCAGAGTCCTTATGTGCAGCTCTTTCGGGGTTTGTCGCCAGTCGTCGATCTTGGCTGTGGACGAGGAGAGTTCCTCGAGTTACTAAAGCAAAGCGGAATTGATTCCTATGGCGTCGACTCCGATCCTGTCGCCTGCAATACGGCCCGCCGGAAGGACCTAACCGTTCTCCAGGCTGATCTTTTTGATCATCTCCGGCAATTGCCCGAGCGCTCTTTGGGAGGAGTTTTTTCGGCCCGGGTTATCGAATATCTGCCGTCTGATCTACGTCTCGAACTTATCAGTCTTTGCGCCAAGAGACTGAAACCGGATGGCTTGATCATTATTGAAACCATCAATCCGGAGTCAGACTTCCCTTTTGGACGAAACTCTCGCATAGATCCAACCCATCTCCGTCCCGTGTACCCGGAGATTATGAAGTCTATCCTGGATAGCAGCGGCTTTCGGAAACCGCGAATCTGCGTTCTTGCCCCCCGTGTGGCTGACGTTGTAAATGTCGCCGACACAGTTGGCATCCTGGCCGATGCTGAGGCCGGAGTAGATGCACTTGCTGTTGCTACCGGCGTGTCAGGGGCTCAGGCCTATGCTGCGATAGCCCGGTGCGCTTGAGCCTTCATCTGCGCCTTTCGTATGACAAAATGAATCCTTTACGTATGGAATTTGCAGCCTGCACCATCATCGCTAAGAACTATTTGCCGATGGCACGTGTTCTGGTTGACTCCTGGCGCACCTTTCATCCTGACTGCCCAATATTCGTCCTACTCCTCGATTCAACTGAAGGATTCTTTGATCCGGCAGCCGAGGACTTCAAGACCATCCGTGTTTCAGAGCTCCACATACCGAACCTTCCCGGTTTTCTCTTCAAGTACACGATTCTGGAAGCCAGCACTGCGGTAAAGCCTTACTTACTTGACTATTTGTTTCGTCGCTATTCGATTAATAAGCTTTTATATCTCGACCCTGACATCCTTATCCTGAATTCGCTTGATGGTCTTCGAAAGGCCTTGGAGGAAGCAGATGTGCTCCTTACACCGCATCTCCTGTCGCCGCTTCCGGCAGACGGCCGCAAACAGGATGATCACGACATACTTCAAGCCGGAACCTACAATTTAGGCTTCCTGGGTTTGCGGAATAGCCTTGAGACAAGGCGCTTGCTCCGCTGGTGGTCCGGCAAGCTATACCACCACTGTCTCGTTTCAATTGAAAACAACCTGTTTGTAGACCAAAGGTGGATGGACTTGGTTCCCGGCATGTTTGAGGGAGTTCGCATATTACGCGAACCCGGGTACAACGTAGCCTACTGGAACCTGCATGAGCGTGCCGTCGCCTGGACCGATCCCCTTACGGTAAACGGCGAGCCATTGCATTTTTTCCACTTCAGCGGCTTCGATCCCGACAAGTTGTGGGTAGTATCCAAATACCAGGACAGGTATACCCAGGATGATACTGGCGACGCCCGCAAGCTCTATAACAAGTATCGTGACTTGCTGCTCGGAAAAGGATGGGCAGAGACACAGAAGTGGAAGTACGGTAACGACTTTTTTTACAACGGCGTGAGAATTCCAGCGTCCGCGAGGCGATACTACTGGAGTTTAGGGACGGACGTCGCACACTTAGGGAATCCATTTTTATGGCTTAACTCGGATAGCGGCGCCCCGACAATCGAGCGATTTGATTCTTCCCTGCCGACCCATCTGTTGCCTGGCGTCAACCTAATGGGGTACTTTGAGGCTGAAACCGGCGTTGGTGAAGGTGCGAGAAGCAATTGGCGGATTATCCAGGCGACCGGAGTTTCTTACG
This sequence comes from uncultured Acidobacteriaceae bacterium, assembly GCA_963789245.1. GTDB lineage: Bacteria > Acidobacteriota > Terriglobia > Terriglobales > Acidobacteriaceae > Bog-257. The sequence goes on from CAWBKE010000023.1 coordinate 132,105, forward strand.
CTGTAAATAATTGCGTCGACGACAGGTCTCATAATATAGAGCGACCACCTGAAGATCCGACTGACGCGAATCCGTTTTTGGCAAATCTGGTAACCGTTAATGCTGACCAGTTTGTGAACTTTGCTAAAGACCATACTTCTTACTTGAGTGGTCATTACAACATTGGCTACTGGGCCTGGGAGCTTGCGGAGTTTCCAGAAGAATGGGCAACTTCGTTTGGTTGCGTGGATGAGATATGGACGCCCAGTCAATTCGTTCGGGCTTCGGTAGCTACCAGGTCTCCGGTCCCGGTGAGGGTTGTGCCACATTCGCTTGAGCGGCAGATGGAAGTTTCAGCTACTGTGGACCGTACCAAGTTTGGCTTAGATCCTGGCACATTTGTTTTCCTGTTCGTATTTGACTTTCATAGCTATCTGGAGAGAAAGAACCCGTTAGGCTTGATCAAAGTGTTTAAGGACGCGTTTGGCGGACGACAAGACGTTGAATTACTAGTGAAGTCGGCCCACGGCGAGGTACATAAGGAAGAGTTGAACATGGTGCAGAAAGCCTGTGCGGGAGCGAATGTGCGTCTGCTGGACCGTGTCCTGAGCCGGGCAGCTACGCAGGAATTGATGATGTCGGCCGACTGCTACGTTTCCCTTCACCGATCGGAAGGCTTCGGACTGACGATGGCGGAATCGATGATGTACGGCAAGCCTGTGATCGCGACCGGATATTCCGGGAATGTAGATTTCATGTCCGATGCCGACAGTTTTCTCGTCCCTTATAGAGTGGTCACGATTGACCGTACCCACGGGCCTTATAAGGCAGGCTATCACTGGGCTGATCCTGATCTGGACTATGCGTGCGATCTTATGCGGCATGTTGAGAGTAACCGGGAAGCTGCCGCGCAGGTGGGCGCAAAGGGCAAAGCCAAAGTTCGTCAGGTGCTTGATGCGGCGGTGATCGGCGTCTCTGTTCGGGCGCGTCTGGAAGAACTTGGCCTGCTGCGACAAGCGGCAGACGCCGCGCCGCTTCAAGGAACCATCTGCGAACCACGCTCCGACGGTTAGAGATGCGGACTCAACATTGCGCGCTTGTGCTCTGGTGCGCCGATCGCCGAATGCCGCGCAAAAAGGTCTCGCAACAGCGGCTCACACCGAACCAGTAAGCCAGTTCACGATAATCCTTAGCGTCGAAGATCGCGACGTCGGCATCTTTGCCGGGCTCCAGACTTCCCTTTCGCGCTTGTAACCGAAGCGCGAACGCGCCGTTGAAGGTGGCGGCGGTGATGGCCTCGGCGGGCGACATCTTCATGTGAGTACAGGCTGCCGACAGTACGAACGGCATTGACGGCGTTGGCGCCGTGCCGGGATTGTAGTCCGTGGCGAGCGCGACGGTGACACCGGAATCGATGAGTTTGCGCGCGGGCGGGAAGGACCGAAGACCGAGGAAGTAGTTCGCCGCGGGAAGCAACGTCGCAACTGTATCGCCCCTGGCTAACGTCGAAATGTCATCGTCGGTGACGAGATCCATGTGGTCGAGGGACGCGGGATGAAGCCCGATCAGCGGCGCAAGGCTTGTCAACGTGAGTTGGCAGACATGCGCGCGCACCGCGAGCCTGTGATCGATGGCCGCGCGCAGAATGCGCTCCGACCGTTGCATGTTGAAGGCGCCGCGCTCGCAGAAGACGTCGACAAATTCCGCCAGCTTGCGCTTGGACACCGCGGGAATCATCTCATCGCAGATGAGGCGCACATATTCATCATGATTTTCGCGATACTCTGGCGGGAAGACGTGGGCGGCCAGGAGTGTTGCAACAACTGTTCCCGGCCACTGGCTTGAAGCCTCGCGAATCGCCTCCAGAGATTTCATCTCAGCTTCAAAGGTCAAACCGTAGCCGGACTTCGCTTCCACGGTGGTCGTTCCCTGTGCGGCCATTTCGTCGAGAGCGCGTACGACGTGGGCCGCCAACGCTTCTTTCGACGATTCGCGAACCCCGCGCAGGCTGGCCCGTATACCTCCGCCAGATGCGGCAATCTCTTCGTAGCTGGCGCCCGCAATGCGCTTCTCGAAATCAATCAGGCGCGGCGTTGTGAAGACGGGATGGGTGTGGGAGTCGACAAATCCAGGCAGAATGACTTTGCCGGAGCAGTCGATCTCGACGGCGGTCTTTGCAAGCTCGTGCTTTGCGAGTTCGTCTGTGGTGCCGACGGCGACGATCTTTCTGTCAGCAATTAGCACAGCGCCATCTTCGATGATGGCGAGTTCGCACATCTGCGTCCAGCGACGAGGGCGCCCATTGCCACCACGCAGGGTCAGCAGTTGGGAGGCGTGGGTGAGCAAGGTTGCAGGAGGATTTCGACTGTCGATGTTCAACGAACCTCCGCCATCGGCACCTTGATTTCTTTTTCCTTCGCGAAGCTCTTGGCTTCGTCGTACCCCGCGTCCACATGGCGCGCGACACCGATACCGGGATCGTTGGTCAGCACACGTTCGATACGTTTGGCCATCTCGTCGCTTCCATCGGCGACAGTCACCTGCCCCGCGTGCTGCGAATAACCAATGCCGACGCCTCCGCCGTTGTGGATCGACACCCAGGACGCGCCGCTGGCAGTATTGAGCAGCGCATTCAGCAGCGGCCAGTCGGCGATGGCGTCGCTGCCATCCTTCATCGACTCGGTCTCGCGAAACGGTGACGCGACCGAACCGCAGTCAAGATGATCGCGGCCCATGACGATTGGCGCCTTGAGCTTGCCCTTCTTCACCAGATCGTTAAGAGCAAGACCGAACTGCGCTCGCTCGCCATAGCCCAGCCAGCAGATGCGGCACGGCAGTCCCTGGAACTTGATTCGCTTGCGAGCCAGATCGATCCAGCGGCTGAGAATCTTGTTGCCGGGAAACATCTGGAGCACCAGATCGTCGGTAGTGTGAATATCGGCGGGATCGCCGGAAAGCGCCGCCCAGCGGAACGGTCCGCGCCCTTCGCAGAAAAGCGGACGAATGTATTCCGGCACGAATCCGGGAAAATCGTAGGCGTTCTTCACTCCGTGCTCGAAGGCGAAGGTGCGAATGTTGTTGCCGTAGTCGAAGGTGACCGAGCCCATCTTCTGGAGCTTCAACATACCTTCGACGTGGCGCGCCATGGTGTCCAGCGAGCGCTCGGTGTATCCCTTGGGATCGCTCTTGCGCAACTCCAGCGCGTCCTCCAACGACATGCCGCCGGGGACGTAGCCGTTCAGAGGATCGTGGGCTGAGGTCTGATCGGTGAGGATGTCGGGAACAACGCCGCGCTCGGCCAGCTCCGGAATGATGTCGCCGCAGTTGCCGACCAAGCCGACGGAGATGCTCTCCTTGTTGCGAACGGCGTTCTGGATGATGCGCAGGGCCTCGTCGAGGGAGTTGACCATGTGGTCGCAATAGCCGGTGCGCAGGCGCTTCTTGATGCGCTCGGGATCGACCTCGATGCCCAGATAACATGCACCCGTCATGGTCGCAGCCAGCGGTTGCGCGCCGCTCATACCACCCATGCCGCCGGAGACGATCAGCTTGCCTTCCAGTGCACCGCCGAGATGTTTTTGTCCGGCGGCCGAAAACGTCTCGAACGTGCCCTGGATAATGCCTTGGGTGCCGATGTAGATCCACGAGCCGGCAGTCATCTGTCCGTACATGATGAGGCCGAGTTTCTCCAACTCGTTAAACTTCTCCCAGTTCGACCAGTGACCGACCAGATTGGAGTTACAGATAAGCACGCGAGGCGCGTAGTCGTGGGTGCGGAAAATGCCTACCGGCTTGCCCGACTGCACCAGCAGGGTTTCGTCATTGTCGAGCGACTGCAGCGAGTTGACGATGGCGTGGTAGCACTCCCAATTGCGCGCAGCCCGGCCAGTGCCACCGTAAACTACAAGATCCTGCGGACGCTCGGCAACATCAGGATCGAGGTTGTTCATCAGCATACGCATGGCAGCTTCCTGGGCCCAGCCTTTGCAGGAGAGCTGGTTGCCGCGCGGCGCCCGTACCGGCGTGTAGGAAGAGGTGGAAGAATCCGTGAGGACTGGCATAACAGATGAATGGTAGTGCGGCGGGCGGGAAAACGCCAGTTGTCAGTAGCAGATGTCAGCCGTCAGTCGTCAGCCAGTGACCGCGGCGGTTGCCTAGCCGGGGCGCGATTGGAGAAGCAGCGTCAAGTTGCAGCCGGACAGTTGAGCCGACTAGCTGATGGCTGATGACTGACGGCTGATGGCTAAACAATAACGGGGAGCGGCTGTTTGGCCATCTCCCCCTCTCTCCGATCAGGTTTGCAATTGAGCGTAGATTACGCGAAGTGAGGATTGTCAACATCAAAACAAGATGAACATTTTGTAAAATCCTTTACGAACTGAAATGGAGCACCTACATATGCCATCCCACATTGTGGTATGGACATTATGAGAGACAAACCCAAACGGCTGGTGCTATCCCACAGCGTATGACTTGATAATGGCAGTCCTCTGATTGAGATGAAGCCATGAACTTTGCGACGATGACACAGGCGACCGGGCACACTCTTCCGTACTGGCAGTTGATTAGCGCCTGGGTCATCTTTCTGGCGAGCTATCTAGTCTTTGCGATTGGCAGGCTGCCCGGCACCAGGATCGACCGGCCAGCGATGGCCGTGATCGGCGCGACGTTGATGTTCGTCTTCGGCGTGCTGACACCGAAGCAGGCCATCGCGAGTATCGATTTCGTTACCCTGGTGCTGCTTTTTGCGATGATGCTGATTGTCGCCAGCCTGCATCTCTCCGGCTTCTTCGAATGGATCACGGAGTTGGCGATCGAGCACCTGAGCGCTGGGCAGTTGCTGCCAGGAGTGGTATTCATCAGCGGGATTCTCTCGGCCTTCCTGGTGAACGACATCGTCTGCCTGGTGATGGCGCCGCTGATCCTGGGGATTTGCCGGCGTATGCGCTTGCGGCCAGTTCCTTACCTACTAGCTCTGGCAACGGCCTCCAACATCGGGAGCACGGCCACCATTACGGGCAATCCGCAGAATATTCTTATCGGATCAATCTCCGGAATTTCGTATCGCGATTTCCTGGCGCATCTGGGACCGGTGGCAGTGCTGGGACTCTTTGTTGACTGGGCGCTGCTGCACTGGATTCATCTTCGGAATGGGAATGGGAACGAAAACGGAACAGCCCAGATTGAGCCGGTAGCGGAGGAACGGTCTGTGGAGAGTCGAGCGGTAGACATGCATCCTGCCTGGCCAGTGATCGTCACAGTGGGCGTGCTAATGGGGTTTCTCGCCGGGCTTCCGCCGGCGCTGGTCGCCGCCACAGGAGGAGCGTTGTTGCTGGTCCAACGGCGGCACTCACCGAAGATCATTTACGGCGATGTGGACTGGTCGCTGCTGATGCTGTTTCTGGGGCTGTTCCTGGTCATTGGCGGCGCCGAGCAGGCAGGCGTCACACAGCAACTGCTTGCAGCAGCCGAGAGACTGAATCTGCAGAACAATGTCGTGTTCGCGGGCGTCGTGACATTACTGTCGAACATCGTCAGCAATGTGCCTGCTGTAATGCTGCTGAAAGGATTGGCCCCGCATTTTCACAATCCGCACCATGCCTGGCTACTGCTGGCAATGAGCAGCACACTGGCGGGCAATCTCACCATCACCGGATCGGTCGCCAACATCATCGTAGTAGAAAGAACCCGGGCGGAGACGCACATCGGCTTTGTCGAATATATGAAGATCGGCGTTCCGGTGACGGTGGTGACGCTGGTAATTGGGCTGGGATGGTTGGCAATCAGCAAGTAGCTTCGAGGTACGAGCTGCGAGCCACAAGGGATTTGCGATTATCTGCTGTGGTACGGCGAGAACAAGGAAGCGATCAGAGCGATCCTCAAGATTAGCGCCCGCGATTGAGGCCGGAGATCTCCCAGACCGTGCCACAGCCGTCGCCGCAGCCTCCGCCACCGCCATAAGCGGCAGTGCCATAGAGGTTTCCACTGCTATCGAAGACGACGACGCTGGCCCACGGAGTAGCGCCATCGCTGCCGCCGCTGAAATCGTGCAGGTCCGTGAGCGTCCAGCTTCCGCTTGAATTCGTTAACTCGAAAACCAAGCCATAACCGTAAGCGCCGCCTGCGGAGCAGACCCCGTACAGGCTCCCGGCGAAATCCGTGGTCACTCCGGCGATGGGGGTGCACGCACTGAAACCGTAGAGCGTAGAAAGAACCCACCCTCCATTGGAATAGCCTAGCTCAAAGACGGTGCCTCCGCCGTTGGTCCCACCTGCAGACGTGGTGCCGTAGAGGTTGCCGGAGGCATCCCGGATCAGCGTCCCCTGCGGCCCGCTGCCTTCGCTGCTGGCCGTGAAGTTGTGGAGGATGCTCTCGCTCCACGTGCCGTCGCCCGAAGGCGTCAGTTCGAAAATTGTTCCATGCCCGGCAGCTCCCCCGCCGGAGGCTGCCCCGTAGAGGTTCCCGGCGGAGTCGAAGATCATACCGCCGGCGGGAGCCTTCCCATCACTCCCGCTGCCGAAGCTGTGCAGAAGGTGCTCTGTCCAGCCCGATTGCGAAGGAGTCACCTCATAGGCCGTTCCGCAACTGTAGTCGCAGTTGTCGTTTTCGCCGCCGTAGAGGGTGGTGCCGTAAATGTTGCCCGCCTGGTCGAAAATCACAGTCCCGTACTCTGGGTGGTTTCCATCATTCGTGCCTCCCTGAAACGAATGCGGCTGGCTTTCGCTCCAATAGCACACGGTTGTCGGGCAGACCACATAGGTGAGCGGTTGCAGTTCAAAGACGGTCCCAAGACCCGCACCACTGCCGCCAAAATCGGTCGTACCGTAGAGGGAGCCGTTCGGACCGATTCCGATCCCAGCATCCGGATTGAATCCGTCGTCTGCATAACGGCTGAATTCATGAAGTGGCTCCATCGTCCACCCGGAACCCAAGCGACGGAGGGCGAACACTACTCCGGAGCTGTGAGTTCCGAGGCCCGAGGCTGTTCCATACAGAACTCCTGGACCAGCAAGGGTCACGCCGGCGGCAGGGATTCCTCCGTCGGCGCCTCCGGTAAAAGTGTGGATAACATTAGAATTGCTGTGCTCGCGCGAACTGGGGGCTGAGGAGTGTCAGCACGAACAGCATCGCTGTTGCGATGGCGATTGTGCTGAAGGGGCAACCAACGTTGAAGTGACGTTTACCTAGAGAGGCAACTTGGTCCTTCACTTGGTCCTCCTGTGACCGTCTGTCCACATTAACCGCCATTCGCTCGAAGCTCGTAGCTGGTGGCTCGCAGCTCATGGCTCGCGGTTCGTGGCTCGCGGTTCGTGGCTATTCCGTATACGGCTTCCAGGTGCCGTCGTCGTTTTCCGTTAACAGGATGCTGGCCTTTGTCGGATCTGCGCTATAAAAGTCGACCCCATACGACTTGATCAGTATTGAACGCTCCCACGTGGTGAAGCTCTTCACCAGGGAGCCGGAGGCATCAAACTCGCGGCCCAGACGGTTGGGGACCCACTTCCAGGTGTAGTCCACCTTCGCCAGATGCGGCTTCAGCAAGGTAACTTTATCGATCGATACCAGCTGGCGCTCAGCCAACGGTACGGAGTAAGTGGTTCTGTCATCGGATTTCTTGACCTTCTCAACGCCTTCGATATTGCTCAGCACGTTCTCGCCGGGGCCGGTGATATCGACTAGCAGCAAATTCGCTCCCTTGGGTTTGGTCATGACGATGCCAGCTCTCGCCAGGATCTTGTACAGGGGGTCCTGCTGACCATTGTCCGGATCGACCGTCCCCGTACTGAAGCGAGTGATTGCCGGACCTTGCCCTCTCAGAATGTCGTTGACGGTTGTGGTGGCCTGGGAGACGGACAGAACCTCACGCGAGCTCTGCACAAAGTGATAGATAGTGCCGCCAACCACCAGCACCAGTGCTGCAGCCAACAACAGCGGCACGAAATTGTGTGACCTGTTTTCCATCGCCAGCTGAGCGGCAAAAATGTCGGGTTCGTTTTGGACTTGGGGGATTGGCTGCGGCTGGGTTTCGTTCTCGGTCTTGGGTTCGATGACGGTCGCCATGATGCACACCTCCAGCGCGACGCTGCCCGCCACAATGTGAACGGCCGTGGACTCCGTTCGCTCTCCTGGCTGGATCATTGCAAGGAGGACAAGGGGCAGCCGCGGATGATTCCAGTATGGACCTTATGAACGCAGGTGCAGTGAGCGCTGTCACCCGGCATTGTGAGGCTGAACGCCGGACGTGGTGTTAGCCAGATTTCGAAGGGGCGCCCGTGCCGCCGGCTGAAGCCGGCTCGGGCTGAGAGAGGGAGTGCCTGGACGCTGGCCTGAAGTGTCTGGGTGAAAACTGTGTCGTCCCCGGGGGACTCAGGTTCTTTTTCCACCCAACCCAGCACTCCGCTCCGCTGCGTGCTGGGCTATCATGACGCCGCGCCTTCGGCGCTCCGGATTTCGAGCTTCTTACTCCAGTGCCCAAAAGAAAAGTTAGTTCTCACGCAGACGCTGAAGGCCAGCTCTACCCGGCGCTAGGGCGCGCCTTTCACAAACTCGGGCTGTTTGCCCTCGGCCCACGGGTCGTAGGTTTGCACGAAAATCATACGATCACGGATGGTGGGGTGGGTCCACGCCCAGAACTCCCAGAACTTGTTCACATAGGGATAATCGAGCGACGTCTCCCCCAGGATTTGAAATGCGCGTGCGGCCTCGAGCGACTCATCGGGCACGAGCCCGTGAACGACCTCAAGCCCATACTGATCGGCCTGGTGCTCGTAGTGACGGGAGACGGCGTTGAAGGCAGGAGTAGCCAGAAAGGTAAGGATCGACAAAATGAGGACCAGCAACGGAAGCGACGCCCAGTCGCTAAGATCGCGAATTCCCCACTGTGCGCCGTGACGTGCCACCAGCCAATTCGCCAGCCGGTAACCAACGTAGAAAAGCGCCAGCAACAACAGCAGATCGATGGCGACTTCTTTGGGGATGTGGTCTAGAACGTAATGCCCCATCTCGTGTCCGAAGACAAAGAGCGTTTCAGGAGTCGTCATCTGCTGCATAGTGGTATCCCACACCACCACACGCTTGGTCGCTCCGAAGCCGGTGACGTAGGCGTTCAGCGTGGTCTGCTTCTCGCTGGCCTTCATCTCGAACATGCGCTGCGGGGGAATATCCATGCCGGCACGATGCACCACGCGCTCGATCTGCGCGACCAGATCGCTTTGGTGATCGGTGAGCGGCTCAAAGGTGTTGAACATCGGCTCAATCCAAATCGGCAGGATCAAGACAACCAACATGACGATGGGAATGAGGGCCAGCCAGAAGTAGAGCCACCATCGCCTGGGACTGAGGCGCAGCATGCGATAGAAAAGCCGGCCTACAGCGCTGGCGACGACGCAACCGAGCAGCAGGCCTTTACCCCAATCGCCGAACCACGACGGCCAATGCTGTACCGAGAGCCCATACTTGAGGCCGATATGGTGCTCGTAAAGAGCGAACGGAAGCTGCGTGAGTTCCACGGCCAGCACGAACAGCGACATTACGATTACAGGTTGTACAAGGCGATGCCGGGAGATGTGCTGGGCCAGTTCGCCCAGACGCTGGCCAAACCGCTGGCGCAACATCAGCCAGAGAACCAGAAAGCCCCATATGGCGGTGACGAAGTATAAGGTGCCGTCGAGCAGGTAAAGTGCATAGGCCTGGGCGAGTTTGTCTGGCGGCAAGGAATACTGCAACAGAGGCTGGGATGCTGACGCGAGAATAGAGGGCGATCGCAGCTCGGGATTGCTGGCGGTGAGGGATCCCGGAACCGACAGCAGGATCAGAACCGAAACTAGCAATAGTCGCAGACGCGCCATGTGCATTTGCTTGCACCTATGGATTGACGGTAGCAGAGTGTAACTACGGGTTCGGAAACGGAAAAGTTCTGGCCCTGCCGTCTAGTTTGGCGTCGCCCATCACCTTACCGACGATCTCATCCCCACTGTTTTCAGATACTTGAGCCAATTTCCGGAAAGTGTACAACCACTGAAAATTCAGTAGCTTATCACGATTTGTTCTTGACTTTCGCACACTCGGGAGTAACATAAAGGTATCACCTCCGATCCATTTCAGGATCGAATGGGCTCGGAGCCAAGGAAATCGTCACCGCTCCTTGGCATCGGGCCCATTTTATTGCTCGATTTTGGTACTGTCACCGCCGGGGTGGCGATCGACGCACCGCTAATTGCCGTTCCCTAGCTCGATGAATTCAAAGATCCTATTTGCTATTGGACTGATTTTTTGCCTCACTCCGTGGGCATCGCCGCCGCTGGCCCTGCTGGCCGGCCTCGTCTTCGGCGCAATTGCCAGCCATCCCTATCCCGGCGAATCCCAGCGTGCGTCAAAGTTTCTGCTCCAGGCTGCTGTCGTTTGCCTGGGGTTTGGCATGAACCTGCAGGAAGTTCTTAAGGCCGGCAAAAGCGGTTTTATGTACACCGCTCTGAGCATTACGTTTGCCATGGTCCTGGGAACATTGCTAGGCAAGCTGATGGCAGTGCCTCAGCGCTCCGCATTTCTTATCTCTACGGGGACCGCGATCTGCGGGGGCAGCGCCATCGCAGCGGTGGGTCCGATTACCGGCGCCACCGCGGACGAAATGTCGGTCTCGCTGGGAACGATTTTCGTGCTGAACTCCATTGCCCTGCTAACGTTCCCGGCAATTGGACTTTGGCTGAAGCTGTCGCAGAGCCAGTTTGGATTGTGGGCCGCGCTGGCTATTCACGATACCAGCTCCGTGGTGGGAGCATCCGCAAAGTATGGCGCCGTTGCCCTCGCGGTGGGGACTACGGTGAAGCTGGCGCGAGCGCTTTGGATTGTTCCGCTGTCGATCAGCACGGCTGCCGTCAAAGGCAGCAAGACGCGAATCAAGTGGCCGTGGTTCATCCTGTTCTTTTGCCTGGCGGCGGTGGCCAACACCTACTTCTTTCCCGGAGCGACGGCGTATCACCATCTGAGCAGCTTCGGCAAGCTGATGCTGGTGATTACGTTGTTTCTGATCGGCGCCAGCCTGTCGCCGGCGGCACTGCGCAAAGTTGGTCCGCGTCCGCTGCTGCAAGGCGTACTGCTGTGGATTGTCGTCGCGGTGTGCAGCCTGCTGGCAATTCGCGCAGGGTGGATACGAATCTAATGAGCACCGCAATTTATAGTGATACGTCTTGGGAAGCGGTCAAGCCCAATGAATTGTCATTACGAGCGCCCCTTCGGGCGCGAGGAATCTGCTTTTCGATGGACAAGCAAAAAAGCAGATCCCTCGCTACGCT